>JAEKNX010000006.1 GCA_016839055.1 Spirochaetales bacterium | reverse complement strand
TGAATCCCGTACTGTACTTCATAAATAGATGACTCCTTTCTAAAAAGTTTTACTGTCATCTATCTTGACACATAGGGATCTCCTTCCAATTCGAGGAATTTTGTAAAATCCTCTACAGCGCCCTTGTACTCATAGATGTATTCTCTTGCATAACCTCTGGCATGATAGATACGGGAATCTTCAGGGTGGAGCTCGATTGCTTTATCATAGTCATCTACGGCGCTCTCCCTGTCGCCATACATATCTTTTGCATAGCCTCTTAAAAAGTAGATCTCGGTATTCTCAGGCTGTAGCTTCAATGCTTTGTCATAAGCAGCAATGGCCTCATCGTAATCCCACATGTCCGCTGCACTTTGCGCCTCAGCCATATAATCATCAAATGATTGAGCCTGAGCATTCATTGTACACAGCACTAAAATTAGTATTAAATATATCTTTTTCATTTATAGAGCATAAAGGCTCTTTTTCAGGGAGTCAATTAAAAAAATTGGGAGCAGCACTAAGCCGCTCCCTGAATAATTAAATCTTTTTACTTGAATGTTATTTATGTAAGGCAGGAACATGACGACCGAGATCGGCATACTTGCCACCTTTAATTGAGTACATTACCATCGAGAGGCCCTGGGGCTGATGTGTAGCAGCTGAAATTGTAATGTTTCCTGTTGTACAGGCAAGATTTGTTGTTGTCTCAAGCGCGTCTCTAACAGCTGTGGAATCGGCTGAACCGGCTCTCCTTATCGCGTCCGCAATTATGAGAATTTTGTCATAACCAAGGTAGGCCTTGTTTATTGGTTCTTCACCGAATTTCGCCTTATATGCGTTTCTTACATCAACAAGCTGGGGTTCATTGTCGGAGTAGTTATTAGCAAAGAAGATATCATCTGCCAGCATAGGATCACTTAAAAGGGATACGAAAGGAGGCGCAAAGTCGAGACCGCCGATAAACGGAACATCAAGACCAATCTGATTACACTGCTGAAGGGTAATTACAAGATCCTGAACATAATTCGGAGCGTAGATTGCGGCCGCATTAACATTTTTAATCTTGTTAAGCTGGGATTTAAAATCCTTGTCGCCTTTCTTATATATTTCTTCTGCAAGAACCTTTCCGCCATTAGCTTCGAAATATGCAATGAATGGTTTTACCTGTGAAACGGCAAATGCATTTGACTGATCATAAAAAACTGCTACTGTTTTTAGGCCTAATTTTTTAAGGGTGTAATCTGCCAGGATTTCAGCGTACTGTTTGCTCGAAGGCTGCATGAGGAACATGTAGGGTGACGCGCTTCCGTCTTCTTTAACTGTAACTCTGGGGTCGATAAAACTTCCGACAACCGGAACTTTTTTACTCTCGGCCAGGGGGCCAATAGCAAGACCAATACCGGAGAGCGGCGGACCTACAATTGCTGTGGCCTTATCCGAATCTGATAGCCTGTTGTAGGCATTGATTGCCTCCTGAGGATCAAGCTTGATGTCATAGCTTTTCAGTACGAGCTGTTTTCCAAGCAGTCCGCCGTCAGCATTTATCATATCAACTGCGAGCTCTGCTCCATTCTTTACCGCATTGCCCCAGACCGATGTAGGACCGCTTAAGTCCTGCATAACACCTATGACAATTTCGTCTTCATTCTGACCGCCGGCGAATGTAAACACACAAACAGACAGAAGCAGAATTGCAATTACCAATACTCTTTTCATTTTTTATCTCCTCTTTTATTCCCTGACGGGATGGGTTCCTTAAAATTGTCCGGTAATCCAGCTTACAAGCTCCGGATCACTGTCATACGACAACACCCCGGTTCCCGCTAAAGTAGACGGGAAATCGTTCATGAGCTCTTTTACCCTGTTTATTTCATTCTGAATTTCATTTTTATCAGCTGACGCTATTATCTCGGCCGACATATTAATTCTTATCAGCAGATTGTCTGCCGAAGCATTCTCCAGGAAGATGCGCTGATCTGTCTCAGCCGGACAAATCAAAAATCCGGCGCCCATCCCGGCAAGGCTTCCGGCAATAGAAGCATTATCGCCGCCCATTATGAAGGCATTTTTTTTCCCGTTCATCGCCGTAAGGGCTGCCATCATTTTTTTAAGTACCGGAATTTCAATTGCCTCAATCAATTCAGGAGACAAGAGCGGCGGCGCGGCAGCCGACTCAAAGAAGCTTACCTCAAACCCGCTCTCTACAATCTGCCTTGCGAGTTCAATCTGCAGTCCTGTGATATGCTCGAGGACGGCCCGGGTTTTATCCTGCTCCATGATTGAGGCCATCAGCAGTTTCTCAAAACCAAGCAGGTTTGACGCGATTGAGAAAGGTCCTGACAGCGGCAGCCGCACATCAGCCTCAGGGAGCTCGGCCCTAACCCTTCGGGCCGCCTCTATGTGAAGCGGATACCGGCCGGACTCATTAAGACTTAGGGGCCGAAGCGTCAGGAGCTCATCAAGACTGCCTATAATACTGCCGGAGATCCCAGGCACTTCATTTCCTTCAGGAATGTCTACCTTCGAGCCGAATGCCTCGGCCTCAAGATTGTAGATGTCTATTCCTATAGTTACAGGAGAATGTTTATAGTACCGCCAGGCGGCTATGTGCGCATCAGAAAGGAGCTTAGCGGACTGCGAAACCTCATAGGGGCTGCGCCCGATAAAGCGAGCCGCATGCTCATAGACAACCGGAGAGCACAGCATTAAAGCTTTCCTTCATCATCGGCGCCTGCATCTTCTTTGCACCCCTGAGATTCTCCGAGATAGGCTTTGCTGATTGCTTCATTGCACAGGAGTTCTTCACCTCGGCCCTGAAGAATGACCCGCCCGTTCTCCAGAACATAGGCGTAATCACACATAGACAAGGCCTTTCGGGCGTTCTGTTCGACTAAGAGCACGGTAATTCCCATCCTGCGGATTTCGGCAATCTGCTTGAACACATCGGATACGAGTACGGGTGCCAGACCGAGCGAAGGCTCATCAAGAAGGATGAGTTTCGGATTCGACATCAGGCCCCGGCATATTGCCAGCATCTGCTGCTCTCCGCCGCTCATTGTTCCGGCCTGCTGGCTTTCTCGTTCCTTCAGTCTTGGAAATCTTTTGAACATCTCTTCAATCTTCACCCTGCGCTCATGCTTACCCAGGTGGAAGCCGCCAAGGATAAGGTTTTCCCGTACGCTGAGTCCGGCAAAGATTTTCCGACCCTCAGGAACCTGTACAATTCCTTTCTGGACAATGATGTGAGCAATTTTTTCCAGAGGTACCCCCTTATAGGTTATAGCTCCCTCTTTTGCCGGAACCAGCCCGCTTATAGTATTTAGAAGGGTTGTTTTTCCGGCACCATTTGAGCCGATAATACTGACAATACTTCCTTCGGCGACTTCGATGTTTACATTATGCAGGGCATCAATATGATCGTATGAGGCTGATAGATTTGATATTTTCAGCATGCTTCCTCCTCGCCGATGTAGGCCTTTATAACCTCTGGATTTTTCTGTATTTCATCGGGCTTTCCCTGTGCAAGCAGCTCTCCAAAGTTAATAACATAAATCCACCTCGACATCTCCATTACAACCTGCATCCGGTGCTCAATGAGAAGGATGGAAAGACCAAAGTCCTCCTTTATTTTATGAATAAGGTCGATAAAATCTCTCACTTCACTGGGGTTAAGACCTGCGGCAGGTTCATCAAGAAGAAGGACCGCCGGTTCAGAGGCAAGAGCCCGGGCTATTTCAAGTTTTCTTTGGAGGCCGTAAGGAAGATTACCCGGCTGCTTGTCGCGCTCGTTCCATAGTCCGATTATATCAAGCAGCTCATGTGCTTTTTCAACATTCTCCTTATCTTGTTTCATCCTGGCCGGTGTAAGAAAAAAGGCGTCAAAAAGGTTATACTTCGACCTTGGATCCATTGCCGCAAGGATATTCTCCTTTACGCTAAGTCCTTCAAACAACCTGATATTCTGAAATGTCCGCGAAATACCGCCGCGCGATCTCATATGCGGGGGCTGAGTTGTAATATCACTATCCTGAAAAATGACCTTTCCATGTTCTGGTTTATAAACGCCTGATATCAGATTGAACAGGGTTGTTTTACCTGCTCCGTTGGGTCCAATGATGCTTACAAGATCATTACGTCCAAGCTCAATTGATATATCTTTAATAGCGTAAATTCCGCCGAAATGTTTTGCTATATTTTCTGTCTTCAGAATACTCATAATGCCTTCCTCCATGATGAAAACAGCTTTTTGATGTCGGCAAGCTTGAGTTCTCTTTCTCCGAGCAGCCCCTTCGGTCTGTAATTGATAATTATCAGAACCGTGACACTATAGATAACTATCCGCCATTCCGAGGCAAAACGCAGGATTTCCGGCAGTGTCCCAAGGATGAGAGCTGAGACTATGGCGCCAGTGAGACTGCCTATTCCGCCGAAGAAGACCATGATTATCCACTCAGCAGACTTGGTCCAGTTAAAGATTCCCGGGTCGACATAGGTGGTATAAAAACCGAACAGAACCCCGGCATATGCCGTCATTCCAGCCGAAACAAGAAAAGCTGTAAGCTTTAATCGTGTTACATTAATACCGATGCTTTTTGCGGCTAGTTCATCAGTCTTGAGGGCAAGACATTGCCTGCCGAAACGTGAATATTTAAAATTTCGTGCCATGAAAATACAGACCACAGCTGATCCGCCTGCAAGAGCTAAATTAGTATATTGGGGAAGCCCCGCCATTCCGGTTGCCCCGCCGGTTACGCTTGTCATATTATTAAGAACCGCAATAATAGCCTCGCCGAATCCGAAAGTAACAAGGGCGATGTAGTCACGCCGGAGCCGGATAGTCGGCAGCCCAACAATCAGACCGAATAGTACGCCCATGGCAACCGAGATGATAATTGCCAGCGGAAACGGCATTCCCAGCTTTGTGACAAGCAGGCCAGAGGTATATGCCCCGATAGCCATAAACGAAGCTTGACCGAGTGAGAACAATCCGGTGAGTCCGGTTATTATAAAAATACTGATAACGCCGATTATCGTAATCGATGTAAATGTTAAAACAGAGAATAATAAACCCATTGCAGTCCTCTATGCCTTTTCATGCACAATCTTTCCTGCAATGCCCTGAGGGCGAAGGATTAGAAAGATCAGCATGATTACAAAAATAACGACCGGTGATAATCCGGCTCCGATAAATGGTATATTAGTAAGAGTAACTTCGAGCACCCCTAAAAGGATTGCGCCGAGAACCGCGCCGAATAGATTTCCAAGACCTCCAAGCACTGATGCAATAAAACCCTTAACAATAAGTTGTCCCAGCTGGGGGTACAGCGTGTAATTAAGCCCGAGAAAAACACCCGCAATTCCTCCTAGACAACCGACAACAAAGAAGGTTGCCGCAATTACCGCGTTCACGTTTATTCCCATCAGACTCGTAGTATTTGTATCCATCGACAATGCCCTTATGGCTATGCCGAGTCTCGTCTTATAGATTACAACCATTAGGATGGTTAGTGAAACAATACTGATAATCAGCATCAGCGCATCGGTCACCGCCATATTCAGCCCGAAAATAGTAAAAGACGACTTTTCAAAAAATTTCGGATATGAGTAAAAATTGCTGGAGAAAAAAACTGTAATAAGATTTTCAAGCAGCATACCCATTGTTATTGATGAAACAAAATACAAGATTATCGGGCTTCCCTTCTTTCTGAGCCTTCGGAACGCAACCCTCTCAATGCCCATTGCAATCAAACCTCCGGCAACTGCCGTCAGCAAAATTGTTGGAACAAAACCGAGATTCAGTTTTGATGAAATCAGGAAGCCTGCGTAAGCGGTCACGGTCAAAACACCACCGTGTGAAAAATTACTGAACTTCAGGATATTAAAAACCAGCGCAAAACCAACCGCAATGATCGCATATACCGCACCTAGTGAAATACCATTCAATAATTGCTGAATAAGCATTATTTTTTCTCCTTAATATGACTATTAGACTTAAAATCAGACCAGACCTTTTCGAACCAGTAAGTCTCCATCGGAATTGGACGGGCTCTACGATATTCACTGACTATTGTAGAAGCTTTACCACCTTCAGATTTCAGTCTAATTATCTGGATTAAATTTCTCTTTTCAATATTTTCAGGCCTCAGTTTCCATCGTTCACCAAGAAGACCGTGGATTTCAGAACCTTCCGAATCAAGCACAATACAGCTGCCGCGGCTTCCACCGCCGTTTTCAAGATAATCAGCCATCGCGGCAAGGTAGCAAAAATGCGTAATCACCATGTGCCGGTTTTTGAGAACCTGAGGCAGACATTCAACTTCGGAACACCGCTGATGTGAAGCCCTCTCCATCTGAGAGGCGGCCGATGCAAGAGTTTCACTCATGCTCTGTGGGTCGCGAACCATTCCGCCGTAAATGCTCATCCGCCTGCGGTATTCCTGCCGGAAGTCCTCGGGTGATAGATCATCTTCACGGCCTGCTTCATCAGAGCCCCCGGTGCAGGTCCTGATGAAGGCTACAATTGACTCTATCTGCGGCAAAAAAGCAGAGAGAACCTCGGTGCGCTCAGACGGCGATGGGCCCATCTCTCTGGTTTCACTGCTGTAAGAGACGATGCGCTGGGCAGCCCTGAGGGCCCCAACCTGACCGGAGTTCAAGGCCGAGCCGCCGGGCCGGCTTATGCCGTGTGAACCGTTGATTTCACCGATTGGAAACAACCTGCTTATGTTAGTAGACTCCCACCAGATATCTCCCGCGAGCCCGCCGTTATTATGCTGGGCGCAGACATCAATCTCGAGAGCTTCAGTTTCGAGATTGATCCCGAACATTCTGTAAAGCTCAATTGAATCTGGATTCAGTTTGCCAAGCCGCCTGATCGGCGTCTTTGCCCAGGCGGCGGAGTTATCAAGATATTCGAGGGCTGTTTTTGATACGCAGTTTCGATTAAAATCGCCCCAGGACGCTTTTCCGGCGGGATTTTCACGGAAATCCATAAAAACTCTGCGGCCATTCATTCTTTCTATATAAATCAGCAGATCGATAATTGATGACCCGCCGATAGCCTTAGATGAATCAAAGGGCCATTGATAACCTTTCAGAAAAACCGCTTTGGTATAAGCTTCATAGGAACTAAAATACGGGAGGAGAAAATCATTACGGTTACTGCCGTCCTCATCAGTACTGTAGTAGGCGGGGATAACCTGCTGATAACTGCCTGAGAGATTCCACCTATGCTTAATCGAGGCAATTCCGAACTGGGATTCAGTCAAATTTGCTGCTTCGGCGCCAATTTCGAGGGCCAACCCGATTCCACCGGTATGAATCTTCGGATAGACAGATGATTCATAGAGCCCAGCAGGTCCACCGAGCCCCAGAACCAGATTGTCGGTCAGAATAATCTTCAGGCCAAAGCTGCCATTGTTAAGCTGATGTTTATCCATAACCAGGACGCCGGCTATCTTTGCTCCGGATCTATCAGCAGTATGCTGCTCGCCGTCAAGGCTCAAAATTCTGACCACATCATGCGAGTTCCATATTTCGGTTCCGTAGCGATTAACCTCATCGAGCAGACACTCAACCATCAGTTTTGACGTGAATGGTCCTGTGGATGTCCCTCGGCTTGCCGGATCATGATCTGTTTTATATCCTGTATATCCGCCATAGCGATTATGAGGAAAGGGAACACCGATATTTACAAGATTGTAAAAAGCCCGGGAGGAACATACAGCCTCAACTAGAGCTATGTCTCCGTTCACACATCCACAGCCAGCCAGAGCTTCTGCCATATCGTAGGCTGAATCAGGCTCAAGGGTGCTGTCTGACAGCTTATAGTAGGTCTGCTTGTCTGAGCCGGTATTACGAGATGTTCCGCCATTAAGGTTGTCGGTTACAACAAGGACATCTTCTTCTCCCATTCGGCTCAGATGAAGCGCACAGGAGAGAGAGGCGGCCCCGGAGCCGGCTATTAGAACTTTAGTCCTGTAAACAGGAATTTCTAAACCGTCGGCGGTAACCGAGCAGGTAAGCTGCGCCATATTAAACCGTTTCTCCCTGAATATATTCGCCGTCAATTTTTTTCTGCATGCTTTCACATTTTCGTTCTACAACCCAGGAACGCAGCCAGACGCCTGCCTCATAGCCGAGTGTTTCGACAGAAAAGTTTATTGTGTTAATTGGTTTATCAAGAAGCTTTAATACTGGAGAATTATCAAAACCGGTGAGGCTGAAACAGTCAGGAAGGCTTAGTCCTTCATGCAAAACAGCATGATACATTGCAACAGCTACGATATCATTAAAACAGAATACCGCGTTGTACCCCCGCTTTAAAATAGTGCCGATGACAGATTCGGATATTTCGGTAATCTCAGTTACATTAAATATATCCTCCTCTGCTATTACCTGGCCTTTTGCCTTGAATGCTTCGATCAGACCCTGCTGTCTCTTCTGCGAGACCCTCTCTATCGGATTAAACCCTATATAACAGGGTTTTACATCACCTCTTTTTTTGATGACAGCATCTGCCAGTTTCTGCATCCCGGTTTTATTATCGATCATCACATAATTGTTTTCAGGCTGTTCACGGTTGAGGAGAATGATGGGAATCTGCTTTTCTTCGAGGTATGATTCTAGTTCATCGGACGGCACGGTAAACGCAAAAACGCAGCCGTCAATGTCACCGAGTTTTTTAGATTCAATCAGCGACAGATCACCATCATTTATGCTGGTGATGATATTAGCCTTTACGTCATCGAAGCCCTTCTGGAGCCCTAGAATCAATTCCGCCACATCATAAAAAAGATGGATGTAATTATACTTTGCCGGAGGCAGGAACAATCTGATATTCAAAATGGCCCTGCCGCTCTGTTTTTTTATCGTTCGCTTTTTGTAACCAAGCCTCTGTGCAGTATCAAGAATCATCTTCCTGCGGTCATCACCAATGAGGCTGGAGTTATTAAGTACTCTTGAAACGGTGCTCGATGAGATTCCAAGTTCTTCAGCAATATCGTAAACTGTTACCTTTTTTATTGACATCTCAGGCCCCTTTCAGCTGACTACGGTAATACTCATTGAATACGGTACATCCGACATGAACCTGTTTAATCATAAGTTTTGAGCATCCGGAGCATGCCTTACAGTAATCTACCGGCTTACCTGCTGTTACTTTCGCAGGAAAGTGCGGATCAGCGAGGGACTGACGTCCCCAACCTGCAAAGTCGGCGTAGCCCTTACGGATATTTTCATCAGCAAGCTCAAGGGCCACCTCTTCGAGGACAGAATATGCCGAACCAATCACCTTTAAATTCCGGGAAATTTCGCTGATTCTGCGGGCATATCTGAACTGATGAAGATAAAACAGTCTGGAAGTACGGGTCGGCCGTGTAATTTCCGATGTCAAGCCAGGAATTCCTGCCGATACATTTACATAATCCATCTTAAGTTCATTCATAAGTCCTATAAGAGAGTCCATCTCGGTAAAGTCTTCGGTCAGTTCATCAGAGCCTTCTGTACCGCAGCCGCCGCGTATTCCTTCATACAGCGAAATTCGCCCGCCAAGGATGAAATTGTCGCTCTTCTGGCTGTCTCTGATAGCGGAAATACATTCGCGAAGCATTCTCGTTCTGTTTTCAAATGAGCCGCCCCATTTATCATTCCGGATATTGGCCGGCCTGAGCATTTCACAGCCGAGGTAGCCATGACAGAGCTTAAAGTCTACTCCGTCGGCTCCGGTTTTTTCAAAGAGCAGCGTTTTTGCAATAAAGTCATCCTTAATCCGCTCAAGATCATCTGAAACAAGAAGACGCTCGCCATCCCCGGGAGAATACATAGCATAAGGATTTGAAAAAGCCTTTCCGCCCTTCCTGCCTGAATGGGTAATCTGGAATTGAACCAGTGTATCCGGAGCCTCTTTTTTAATCGTGTCAACAAGCTTTTTATATCCGTCCAGGTTCGATTGCTTTATAACCAACTGATTCTTTCTAGCAAGGCAGTTATCAGTTATTGAAACAGCCTCTATAATAATGGTTCCCCAGCCGCCAATGGCCAGATGGGCATAGCGATCAATTGTTCTTTGAGATACATCCCCGCTGTCACTGTCATTGCCTTCCATAGGCTGAGATACAATTCTGTTAGGGGCTGTTTTGCCTCCAAGAGATCCGCTGCTGTATAAATTGGGATATTCAGTCATTGAAACTTCCTATTGTTTTGTTGCATGCAACTGTTTTATTGCATGCAACAACTATAAAACGAAATATGAATGCTGTCAAGTTTTTTCCATTTGATTTTATACAGATGCAGTCTGGATTAGTTAACATGATTCGCTCCTCAACGTTTTCAGCTTGACAAAAACCCGGCCTTATCAGATAATTCATTTGTTGCATGCAATAAAAGGAGATAACATGGCACCCACAGTACTCGTTACCGGCGGAAGCCGCGGGATAGGAAGAGGACTCTGCATTGAACTGGCTAAAAAAGGCTGGTCGGTAGCAATTAATTATGCAGAAAATCAGGCAGCAGCTGTTGAGTGCATGAAACTCTGCCGCATTGAAGCAAAACTGCCGACCTCCCAGGAATTCGGTATCTTCAGAGCCGATATCAGTAAGTCCACTGAAATTGATACAATGCTTACCGAAATCAGTAACACCATGGGCCCTTTGACGGCGCTGGTAAATAACGCTGGAATAGCGCCTAAAGAAAGAATGGATCTTCTGGAGATGACCAGAGAATCATTTGACCATGTACTTGATATCAACCTACGCGGAGCTTTCTTTCTCAGCCAGAAGGTTGCGTCAGGCTGGGTTAGCACGTCTCCGCCAAATACAGAAACATCTCCCCGGAAAATTATTTTTGTTTCATCAATATCAGCCGAAACGGTCTCTCTTAACCGCGGCGAATACTGCATTAGCAAGGCGGGCATTTCAATGGCTGCTAAACTCTTTGCCGTAAGGCTTGCGCCTGAGAATATTTTTGTATACGAGGTAAGACCCGGAATAATTAAAACTGACATGACCTCAGGAGTTGTCAGCAAATATGACGGCCTGATTGAGAACGGACTGGTCCCTCAGAAACGCTGGGGGCTGCCGGAAGACATCGGGCGCACCGTAAGCGGACTGCTAAGTGATAATTTCAATTTTTCAACCGGTTCGGTGATTCCTGTCGACGGGGGCCTCAGTATCCCTATATTGTAAAGCCGGAAAAAACGGGCCCGGCATAGGATGGAAGATAGGCCAAATTCCGCTTTTTATGCATATTCAGCAGGTCTGAATTTGGCTGCAATTCCCCCGAATGTCGGCCCTTGCTGACCCCGATACCATCAGAAAAAGGTTCAGAAGACCTCAATTTTCCCTGACGGCACCGGGGCCCCCAGCGGCGGCATAAAAAAAGCAGCCAAATCCCGCTTTTTATGCATATTTACCGCTGTTTTCATTCAAATCAGGCTTCGGGTTCCTCAATTACCAAAAGCTTAGCATATCCATGAGTGAGGGCAGCGCCGGACCTGTCTGCAGCTTGCTCTGCTCCGGTAAAAGTTGCCCTGAAATCTTCGCCCGCTGCGCCGTATTTAGTTACAACAAAATCGGTATTAAAAATATAAGTAATCGAATTCGGCTTATCAAAAAAAGTGGATTCAGAATTATTATATATTCCGTCTGTTTTTCCGGCTATTGTGAAATCAAAATAACTATACAGGATGTCGGAGTCGGGACCTCTTCCCGAACCGGAGAATTCTAATGAATCACTGGCCATGCCATGACTGCCGGTTGAATTTTCAGCTATTACTGCATAAGCAGTACCATCGAGAGCGCTTTGAAGAATTAAAGAGCTGTCCATCATACCGAATGATAACACAAACTTTTCTCCGCCGACCACGAGCGAAACTCCGTACTGAACATTAACTGTTACTGACCATTTGACTTCAGATCCATTCTCGGCGGTAACTGTGTAGATTGCCGCCACGCCGTCTTCAATTGAATCAGGTTTTGTCAGAACAGCTTTGTCCGAAATTCTAAATTCAGGATCTAGTGCAGAGAGATCCATTGGTTCAACAGTAATTATTACAGTATGAGATATAAGGTCAATCGCAGCTGCACCGACAATTTCGTCTACAGTGACACCTGTTATATATGCTTCATCCGAACCGAAGATTGCGCAGCCCGAGAGTGCAAATAGGGTAATTACCAATGTGAGTAATAAGATTTTTCTCATACTTTTCTCCTATAGATTATGAATCTCGCTCACTATAGCATATACAAAATCAATGACTGCACATATTTTATTATTATTGAGGGAATTTTCAAAGTGAGGCATATTCGAACGCGGAGGCTGTACTTCACATGGATGACAGATTACAATAAATTTCAACTTCTACTTCTTACTTTTTCCAGTTCAAAATTCAGGACTTCTATTCCCTCTTTGTTCTCTAATCCAATATTTTTCAATTCTGAGGAATCTGTAACAATTCCCAAGCCTAGTGATCGAAGCTCTTCTATCCGCGCCTTTGTTCCGGCTACCGCTTTTAATATACCTACGATACTCTGCTGAGCTAGTCCGATATCGTTTTCCATGGAGCCAAGCGACTGCTGAACATCATTATTGGATGTGTGAAGATTATTTATAGATGAAGATATTGCATCCGTACTTTCGGCAAGGTTATCCATACTGCCGGCAATTTCAGAGAGAGCGAGTCCCATATTATCAATCTGAGAGATAAGCTCGGCAAAGACCCTCTTCAAAGCCTGGACTGAGCGGTTTGAATCTGTGAAATGTTCGTTGTTATTTTTCAGACTAACCCGAACGGCTTCTGAATTATGAGAAGTTTCCTCAGACAGCTTCCTGATTTCCTCAGCCACAACTGAAAACCCCCTTCCGGCTTCTCCAGCGTGGGCAGCCTCTATCGCGGCATTCATGGCAAGAAGGTTGGTTCGCTCAGAAATTGTTTCAATTACTTCGATTATCTCCAAGATATTGTCTGTCGATTCTGAAAGTCTTCCTAAAGATTCAAGAGACTCATCGAGCATTGCCTCCCCCTGTTTTGATACATTGGTAAGTTCAAACAGATGTTCTATCTTTTCACGCGTCAATACTCCTGCGGCTGAAATCTTTGATAACATCGCATCGACTGAGTCTGAAGATATTCCTATCGCCTCGGTCTGCATTTTCATATTCTCTTTTACATGCATCTCCGAACTCTGAATTTGCCTGTTTGCCGTATCGGCAATATTCGTTGATTTCTCCAGATCCCGCGCGAAAGTCAAAAGCTCTTCTCCTTCTCCTGATATTTTTTCTGCCCGCGCATTTGTTCCATCTGCTGCATCAAGAAGCCTCTCCCCGACGTTAAATGATTTTTTCATCTTTTCGATAACATCATTTACCTGCCTAAGGTTCCTGTCAGAGATGTCCTTTTCTTTCTGAGCGGCATCGATGGTTCGGAGCTGCATACGGAATACCATAACAGCAAAGGAGCCAGCCATTAAAAGAAAAGCTATCGATATAATAAACTCACCAGAGGTATCCAGGACGTTTTGAGCTTTGGCAATGGGAATAAAAATCAAAACATAGAAAACAGCCTGACCTATGAGTCCAGAAACAACAACAGCAACCATCTGCCATAACTTATATGACAATAGAGGCGCAAAGCAGATGACGGAAATTATATAGGTGGAAAATTTGTAAAGATCATCGAGTTCATTATGCTTCTGAATAAGAAAAATGACAAAGGCCGCAGTCACAAATAGAAAAATGCTGACAAAACTGCTCAGCCGGTAAAACCCTCGGCGAAGCATGATTATATTAAAAACCAGAATAAGTGAAATAACTGCTTCACCGATGCCCACGGCAATATCTCCGGAGGAAATCCTTAGAAAAGCAAAAACGAGAAAAAACACGCAGACAATTGCGTTTATAAGAAAGAGCGTTACCGCCTTCTCCCTGAAATTTTCATTTTTATCTTTATATACATTTTTAAGCTTTTTAAAAAATGTCATTACAGCCCACCTTCATTGATTTTTATAATTGTGTTTCTTCAAAACCATTTTAATAAATAATTTCTGCATAAAAAGTTGCTGAAAATACTCCATTTTCATCTAAGGCTCTAATTTCAGAAAGTCAGAGATTGAAAATCTCCAACTTTCTGAAATTCTCTCAATTTACAATAGTATATCCATGAAGTCTTCAAATCAAGAATAAAAAAAGACCGTCCAATTTAACCGGACGGTCTTAAAAAGATTACCTTTCTTATAAATCTGGGATTATTATTAGAATCCAGTCTTCAGGTTCTCTTCATCCAGAGCATTCTTGTATTCCGACTCCATTTCCATCATTCCCGCAGGAAATTGGTAACTCTCCATCCGTTCCATGAATGGTTCGGCAGGAAAGTTTTCAGGTCCGTTGACACCGGAGCCCTTCCATATTCCTTTCGCAAGCAGTTCCATCATTATTACCGGATTAAAAGCAGTCTGGGCGACAACTGCCTGACTGCCGTAGCGTTTCATACAGTCTTCATTGTCAACAAGCTGATAGATATATACTGAACGTTCTTTTCCATCCTTAAGTCCCTTTACCCAGAGACCTGCAGAAAGCTGGCCCTTCATTCGGTCGCCAATCAGCGCGGGGTCTGGTGAACAGGCGGCAACAACATCTCTTGGCGAGACTGAAACTCCCTTAACCATGACCTTCTCGGTCTTATCAAGCCCGAGTGCTTCGAGAGTCTTCAATACCCGTCTCATGTCACGATCAACGCCGAACTTGAAGGTTGCGCGCCGGAGGCCCTTATCCTTGAAATAACGTGGCAGCATCAGCACTTCCTCATGCTCGACATTGATCACTTCCTGATCTCCTACGGGATCCGGAAATCTGAACATCTCAGGCTCGGAAAATGACTCGGTTACAAACCAGCCCTTATCCTTCTCCCAGATGACGGGGGGATTTAGACATTCTTCTATAGTAGTCCAGATTGAGAACCCGAATGCGACATCGAGCCCTTCAACTACCAGGTTATCCGCATCACGAACGTTGAGCTCATGAATCTCATCGAAGAGATGATCATCGGCATAACGGGCGAACACGTTAACCATTCCAGGTTCGACACCCGAACCGCAGACTGCCAGCAGATTTTTCTTCTTCCACTCTTCATCCTTGGCGTACTGAAGATCTCCGAGCTTTAAGGCGACTGTTCCGTAGGGATCTTTTTCATCCCGGACAGAAAGACTCATTGCCATGTCCATGTAGGTACATCCCGTCTCAAAAGCCGCCTCAAAAATAGGCATATTGAACACCGGGTCACAGGCGTTCATAATGAAATCTACATCGTACCTCTTCGCCAGGGCAATAATCTCAGCCTTGTTTCCAGCATCGATCTTCTCAGCAATAAACCTTTTGTCTTTAAGTCCTGCTGCTACTTCTTCCGCCCTGCTCTGATTGTAGTCTGATACGACCATCTGCTCGAGCCATTCACCCTTAGGATCATTTTTTGATGCGATTGATGCGATTGCGGTACCTACTCCACCGGAACCAACTAATAATATTTTCATAAAACCTCCTTAATTTGTTTGTCTGCACAATCAATATATATAATAAAAATATTAATTATTCTTTAATTTCTCAAAATATGTCATAAACATGTCTTTCATCAGAGCCGCAGCGGCATCTACATGCTTATCATCATTAATAATTGAATTATAATAACCTAAACCTTCACTCATCGTTATCACTGCTACCGACAAGGCTTCAGTATCAATGGAATCAGGAGCATCTTTCAGCACAATGTCCAGCTCACGTTTAACTGCTGATGCATCCCGCTGATACAGATCTTTAAAATATTTTTTTATCCGCTCGTTTCGAAGACTGAGATTATATACATCATACCATACCCGGTCTTCCACCACCTGGCGGGAAAACTCCCACAGACGAGCATCAAGAATGGCCTCAATCCGCTTCTTCGGATCAGTTATCTTGCTGTAATCAAGAAGCACTGATTCATCGTAGATACCTACCATGTAGTCGGCAAGCTGCCTGATTATCTCTTCCTTTGACTTGAAATAATGTGTAAGAAGGCTCGTAGCAACGCCCATATGCTCGGCAATTCTGGCAAGAGTTGTGTTTTCCAGTCCCTCCTGCTTTACTACCTCATACGCGCTTCTGAGAATCTCCGGTTTTCTCTCATCAGCCTTGCTTTTCCTACCCATTTCAATCCTTTTACTTAATATATATTGGTTGCTAGTACAATATATATTAATCCCGAAGCCCAGCATTGTCAAGTGCAACATTTATGCTTAATATAAATCTAAAGTAGGAATTTTATAGATCCCTGATTTTTGAAATTCCCTCTAAAGCAAGGAGTGTTTATGAAAACCGATTTTACTCTATCAAACGGAAACCTGGTTCCGGCCATCGGTCTGGGAACCTTCAGAATCGAGGATCAGAGCGTCGCTGCCAATACTGTCAGAGCAGCCATCGAGGCAGGATACCGGCATATCGACACTGCCGCAATCTACGGCAATGAAGAAGGCGTCGGAAGGGGACTCATTGATAGCGGAATTAACCGCAAAGATATTTTCCTTACGACAAAAATCTGGAACGATGAACTGAGAAACGGGAGAATCAGAGAGGCTTTCGCAGAAAGTCTCGAGAGACTGAAGGTTGATTACATCGATCTGCTCCTCGTACACTGGCCGACAGGAAAATACACGGAGTACTGGTCAGTTTTCGAGGAACTATACGATGAAGGACTCGTGAAAAATATTGGAGTCTCGAATTTCACTATGAGGATGCTCGATGAGCTTCTTCCCCTTTGCAGGGTAAAACCGGTAATCAATCAGGTTGAACTGCATCCTCTGTTTACTCAAAAACCGCTTCTAAAATACTGTGACTCAAAAGAAATTTCACTGACCGCATGGTCCGGATTCATGGTTGGAGAGTTGCTGAAAAATACAGAACTTCTTAAGCTTGCCGAGAAATACGGAAAAACTGCCGCCCAGATAATTCTAAGATGGAACTATCAGAACGGAGTCATAAATATTCCTAAATCTACCAATCCGGAACGGATAAAGGAAAACTTCAGAATCTTTGATTTCAAAATTGAATTTGATGATCTGAAGCACATCGATTCCCTGAATCAGAACCTGAGAAAGGGTCCTAACCCCGAGAATTTTGATTTCTAAAGCCATCCGCGGCGGGCGGCTTCGGCGACTGCCGCGGTTTTTGAATCAACTCCGAGTTTATTGTATATGTTCGACAGATGAGCCTTAACCGTACGTTCGGTTATCTTAAGCTCCCAGGCAATTTCCTTACTCCGAAGCCCGTCCGCCGCTCTTCTTAAGATTTCCATCTCACGTGCGGTAAGGGCGGCATTTCCTGACAGTATTGTCTTCTTTGACAACAGCCTCTCAATAATATCCGGACTTATCAGGGTATTTCCCGCCGCGGCTGCCCTGATATTCTCTATAAGGGTTTTCCGGTCGGTATCTTTCAGAAGGAAGCCCCGGGCCCCCAGAGCCATCCCCTGGCGCATCAGATCATCTTCATTGAAGGTCGTTAATATTATAACCGCCGAGTCGGGACGGTTTTCTCTAATTATCCCGATAGCGGTAAGGCCGTCCATCTCCGGCATCCGCAGATCCATCAGAATAACGTCCGGCTCGAGCTCCTCCGACATTTTAACAGCCTCGAGTCCGTCCCGCGCCTCACCGGCTACGCAAATGCCGTCGGCAGTCTCAATAATAAGACGGAGTCCCTCCCTGATAATTAAATGGTCGTCGGCGATTAATACCCTTATTTCACTGCCGCCCATTCAGCTCTCCCGGAATAACTACTGTCAGCCGCGTCCCATGACCGGGCGAACTATCAATCGACAACCGTCCCCCTAACAGAGCGCACCGTTCTTTAATGCCGACGAGTCCGTAGTGCCCGGCTTCAACCGCGGTAGGATTAAAGCCGATCCCGTCATCGCTGATGACGAGAGCGAGCCTTCCCCCAGACAGGGAAAGGCTCAGCTTCACATTAGCAGCGCCCGAATGTTCGGCGCAGTTCCCCAGGCCTTCGGCGGCAATCTTCTGCAGATGCATCTTTACATCAGGCGGAATAAGGACAGCCGAATCGATATCGGTGTCGACACAGAACCCGCCCCTCGCCCCTGCGGCCTCGGCCTCGGAGTGGAGGAACTCCTCGAAAACAATTTCTCCGGAACGGGGTTCCCGAAGATCATCGATGACACGCCTTGCGTCGGCAAGGGTCTCTCTAGCCTTCATCATAGATTTATTTATTATCTCCCTTGCCCTCTCTGTTTTCTGTTCATCCATATAGGCGTTTACCGCTTCAAGCTGAAGGATGATCCCGCTCAGCCCCTGAGCCAGCGTATCATGAAGCTCCCTCGCAATCCGCTGCCTCTCTTTATCCCGGGTAAGCTCTTCCACTCTGGCGTTGGACAGCGATAGTTTAATATTAGTCTGCTCAAGTTCCGACAACAGGTTCTGGGCTTTGATTCTCGCCTCGAGCTGCCTGCTGTAAAGATTTACATAGATTATGACAAAGAGAATCATGGGAATGAGCCCAATATAAAAAAAACCATTAAAACCGGAGGAACGCTGAATAAAGAGGAGTGTTAATACTATCAAAAGGACATTGACCGTCACACTTATAATAATCGATCGAATACTCCTGAATAATCCGACCTCCTCACCAAGGAGGGCCATATAGAGCCCAAAGACCAGACTTATTTCTCCGGCATAAATTATCAGAACACCCGCAAGCAAGGACTGAAAACAGAAATAGACAACCGCCTGCCGACGTTCTCGGGAAAATTTACGGTACATCCAGTGGAGAATCGTGTGCAGCGCCATTCCGGCAGTGAAATATATCAGCGCAGGGGGCTTTCGCAGCCATGGCGTTAAATAAAGAGTCATGGCATACATGAAGACCATTACCGTAATTACAATAATAAAAAAAGGAATCGTTTCTTTATCTTCCAGTTCATCCGTTTTCATAATGAAATTATAAGTCGGCCCGGGAGAATTGTCACCCTTGATAAAAAGAAATAAAGGACAGTGTCCGAAGGTACAGGGTGATTCTCGAAGTCAGGACGATGCGAAGACAGGCTGTGTATGTTTTAATAACTTTACAAGGAGAAAACCATGACAGATTATATTATCAGGGTTAAGAACCTGGAAAAAAATTACGGCATAACAAAAGCCGTTGACGGTGTAAGTTTTAATATTGAGCGCGGAAAGCTCGTGAGTATTCTCGGACCTAACGGCGCCGGAAAAACTACGAGCCTTGAATGCATGGAAGGGATCTTGAGAGCCGATGGGGGAAGCATTGAAATAAACGGAGAACCCCTAGGCCGGAGCCGCCGCGGATGGACAGACGGTAGAGTCGGAATTCAGCTCCAGAGTTCCGCCCTGCCCTCGAACCTCACGGTAGATGAGGCAATGCGCCTCTTCTGCGGCTATCGCGGAATTCCCGCCAGAACGGATCTGCTCGTCAGATTCGGGCTGCATGAAAAGCTAAAAACCCAGTACTGCAACCTGTCCACGGGACAGAAAAGAAGACTATCTCTCGCTCTGGCGATAATCCACAATCCCGAGATTCTGTTTCTGGATGAACCAACAGCCGGTCTGGATGTGCAGAGCCGCCTTGAACTTCACAAAATTATCGGAGAACTGAAGGCTGGAGGAACAACAGTGATCCTTGCCACCCATGACATGGCCGAAGCGGAAAGCCTTTCAGACAGGATAATAATTCTGCTCCACGGCAGAGTAGCGGCTGAAGGCTCTCCGGTTGAAATCACAGCGACGGGCAGCTCGCTCTCAAGAATCACAGTGCAGACCGAAAAGCAGACAATAGCAGGCCTAAGCATGCAGATTCCTGAGGTGGAGAGCTTCCACCACAATGATGATTATTCGGTTCTGTTCAGCCGCGATATTGAAAAAACAATATCAGCCCTGCTTAAAACCATCAAACGCGAAGACGACAGGCTGATAGATCTCCGAATAGAGCGGCCGTCTCTCGAAGAAAGATTCGTAGAAATCACAAACGGCAGCGGACAAATAAAAGAGGTAGTATCATGAAAGCCTTCATCCTCCATTTCATTTTTGAAACAAAGTCAGGATTCAGAAAGAAACAGCAGCTGTTTCTGAATTATTTCTTCCCGCTGGGATTCTTCCTGATGATGGGAGCCATAATGCCTCAGCTTAACCCGCTCTTCCTTGACGACATGATTCCGGCAATGCTGATCTTCTCGGTTATGGCTTCAACCTTTCTCGGAATACCCGACCCGATAGTAAACGACAGAACAAGCGGAATCTACAGGGGCTACAGGGTAAACAGAGTTCCTTCTATTTTCCTGATCAGCCTTCCGGTCTTATCATCGGTAATCCACATGCTCATTATGTCAACGGTAATACTAATTTTGTCCCCGCTTTTGTTCGGTGCACCATTCCCGGCCTCAATACTGCCGATTCTACCCTTACTTCTTCTGACCGTATTCTGCTGCGCGGGAATCAGCGTACTTATAGGAGTTATTTCGACAAGCACGAGGGCCGCGACAATGCTGTCACAGGTTTTCTTCATCCCCTCGATGATTATCGGCGGGCTGATGATTCCGTATAAGATGCTTCCACCTTCGGTTCAGCCCTTCGCATTATTCCTCCCGTCGACTCACAGCATGAACCTGTTTAAAACCTTCATGTATCAGACTGAAGCCTCCATCAGTCCGGCTGTTTCAATTGCTGTTCTCACGGGAACGGGTACGGCAGCCCTTATTCTATCCCTCATCTTCTTCAGGTGGGACAACAGGAAAGACAACAGTTAACAATCTTTTCAATCCGCAGATCCGGTGGATCTGCGGATTTTTTTTCGGTAATTTCCAAATCTTATTGATATTTGGGAAGTCATTTACTAATCTATAGTATATGCTATATTCTGCTCTTAAGAAAACATCCAGAAATTTACTCATAATCGGTCTGCTTAATATTATCATACTAATTTCTTTCATCTTAGTGCTCGATGTCCAGTTTAAACAATCGAGCACCCAACTCAGAAAGGATGAACTGAAAAGACTTGTGTCACTAGGTTTAAACAGCATAGATGTATACCGGACTCAATACGCCGATGGAGATATTACAAAAGAAAAGGCCCTGGGTCTTATAACCGATCACATTAGATTGTTCACATACGAAGATACAATTCAGCCTAACTACCTCTTCATGAGTTCCTACGACGGAACCATGCTCGTTCAGCCTTACCAGAGAGCACTCGAAGGATCCAATCAGCTTGAGTTAGTAGATCCCGACGGTAAATACATTATCCGCGAACTTATCAGACAGGCGAAGATTGAACCGGGGTATGTCTCCTACAGTTATTTCCCGCCGGGCTCCAACCGCCCCTATCCGAAAATATCCTACGTGGTAGGACTACCAGAATTCGAATGTTATATCGGTACGGGTTTATACTTCATAGATCTCGATCAAATCAGAAAATTCTACTTCAGACAGACTATTTTATTCTTTCTACTTTCTGTTATCATCTTTTTTTCAAGCATCGCCGTAGTTCTTACTCCGATTATATCTGCCGTCCAGTACATTGCGTCATGCTTTTTGAAGGTTCAGGATGATCCTAATCTTGATAATCTTCACATCGAGACATCGAAGTTTAAAAAAAACAGCGATGCCGAACTACTATTGCAGAATTTCGATAAAACAATCCGGAGTATGTCGGATAAAAACAATACACTCATTAAAACCGCTGCGGAGCGGGACAAGATAAAAGAAGAAAATCTCCGGATAATGGAGAATTCCCTTGAAGAGAAGGAACTGCTGATTAAGGAAATGAACCATAGGATTAAGAACAATCTGCAGATTGTAATATCACTCCTTAACCTTCAGAAGGATAAATCCGCCAGCCGCGAGCTGAAAGATTCCTATAATGAAAGCATAGGCCGAATGGAATCAATCAGTCTGATTCATCAGATGCTCTACCAGGGCGACAATCTCTCGAGTATTTCAAGCAGTATTTATCTCAAACAGCTGGCCAGATATTTAATCCACAGTCTCGGAATGGACGAGAAAATAAACCTCGAGCTCAATATTGAAGAGATGGATTTCAGCATAGAGCAAGCCGTGAGCATAGGACTCTTGACTAACGAAATAATCACAAATTCGGTAAAATATGCCGCCCCGGACAATCCGGACTTAAAAATCTCGATAAGACTCTCTTCCGAAGGCCCAGTCAAACACCTGGTTCTCTCGGACAACGGCCGGGGAATTCCGGACAGGATCCTTCACGAACAATCGCCGGGGCTCGGACTGAACCTTATCCGCAGTCTCGCCGCCCAGATAGAGGGAAAACTCAAAATAGAGAACCAAAGCGGCACTTCTTATTTCTTAAGCTTCTGACAAGGGACTCTACCTATGATATAATAGCTGACATGAAAATACTTCTAACCGGGGCATCCGGCCTGCTCGGAAGAGCTGTCTATAAATCTCTATCTGAAAGTGCTGCGGGTTTTGAGCTTGCAGGGACATTCTTTTCACGCAGCTCGGACAATCTCATTAAACTGAACCTGACAGACAGCAGCGCAGTTATAAAGGCGGTGTCTGACCTGTCCCCGGATCTGATAATCCACTGTGCCGCGGAACGTCGTCCCGATGTTGTCAAAAAAAATCCGGCGGATGCCGAAAAACTGAATGTCTCGGCCGTCAGCACGCTCGCAGAAGCAGCAGAAGCCCGGGGGGCGGCCATTCTCTACTTGTCCACCGACTATGTCTTCGACGGTACTAATCCTCCCTATGGAACCGAAGACGAGCCGAACCCGCTGAACACCTACGGCAGAATGAAACTGGAAGGGGAAATAATATGCCTTACAACCTGTTCCCGGCAGATAATTCTCCGCCTTCCAATTCTGTATGGTAATGTCGAACACCTGGGTGAAAGCGCCGTTACCGTAATTGCCGAAAACATAACCTACGACAAACCTTCGTTTCATGATGATGAGGCTGTCAGATACCCGACCCATACCGAGGATATCGCGGAAGTAATCACCGGCATGGCCGAGAGGCTTTATCAGGGTGAGGATATAAGCGGAATCTACCACTGGAGCGCCGAGACACCCTACACCAAATACGAGATAGCCCTGGTAATGGCCGAGGCCCTCGGTATAGATAAAAACCTGATTCAAAGGGCGACCCCTGATCCGGATGCCGCTCCCCGGCCGTTAGACGCTCATCTTGATACCTCGCGGCTCCGCATGCTAGGATTAGGCAGGGAAACCGGCTTTGTAGAGGCAATCACTGAAGTTCTTTCCGGATTTTAACGCCGACCGATAAAACCCTCGACTTTCCCCTCATCTAAACTTGAATTAATAACTATATGTATTACACTTATACATACTTGATAATCTGATTAGCAGGATGTGAATTTAATTTAATTTACAGGAGAGGATTATGAAAATTTCCAAAAATATTTTATTATTATTTCTCATCGCCGCATTCTCGACGATGTTCTTTTCTTGCGGTGACGGAGCGCTCACAACTGGTGATATTCCTAAATCTTCACTTTCTGTTCCGGAGGCCCTCACCGAGCCAGAGGCAAAAGGAGCATCCAGGGCAACATCTGCAGGAGGAACCGCAGATGATTTCTTTGAACCGTTTCGCAACTCACTCAAAATTGCGGAAGAAGTCCTTACAAACGTCAATAGTATAATAGATGCCCTAAACGCGGTGGTCGTTCCGGATTCATGGACAGGAACTCAGGACAATGGCGACACCGTTGTTGTTACAACAGAAACCGCACGCGTTTATTCCAAAAGAATTGAGTTCACTTCGAGCGGATCGGTAGCCCCCTATCTTCAGATTAACTACACACCAGGCACGGTGAAGGGAGTAATATACTACAGCGAGGAAGACGCGACGAGCTCTCTCGAGAAGATTAAGGTTTTTTATGATGAGACAGGAACCTTTCCGGTATTACAAGGCTGGATGATAATAAGCCCAGGCACGGCCGAGGACACCTACCCTGTCAGCCTATACTTTAACGCGACCAAGAATGCCTCAGGCAATATCATCTTCGAGGGCGGGGTGAGTTACAACTTCGTCTTCGGCGGACACGTAACTTATACCCAGAACTATACCTCCGACCGGACCTATATGTTCAAGGCATTCACAAGCAGCGACGGCACAAAGGCAAAGGTGGCCCTCTACTTCCCTCTCTCAACGGTGACGACTGTAACCGAAGCACAGAATATCAAAAACTCATTTCTCGATATTCTGTTTATATGGCTCGAAACTGAAAATAGTGTGGATCTTGATTCACTGCTTAGCCAGACTCCCGGAACAATCACGGACGGAACAAGCCTTGGAACGACACTATCCGGTATGGATACGGCGGATATTCCTGATGACATAGAGTTCGTGCTCAGCCTGACCAACCCTATAGCCTACGATTCGGTTGCAGGTTATATGGGAAACGCAACAACCTTTCCGGCCGACGCAGCCTATGTTCTTGGAGACACCGGGACGCTGACCTTCTCGCTGACTCCTGCCGCAATCAAGGCCCTGAGCTCGGCTCCCGGGACAACCTTCACCTTCCTCGCGGACTAAGATTAACTCATTCTCGGCGGTGATAGTTAATCCGACAGGAGGAACTATCACCGTTTTGAATCGAAAGGAACCCGGAGGATCTGCTTCAGATAGAGTTCGGCAGCGGTCTCGGGAGGACGCAAGGGCGGGAAGGCGTCAATTCAAAGCTTAAAAAATATCCAGCTGCCGCTTAATTCGGTATAACTGACTCTTTTTATTATGATATAATGATAATAATGAGTGAGAAAATATATATAGAAAAAATAAATTCAACGATTGATTTTATCAGGAATAATCTAGGAAGAAAACTCAGCCTCGAAGAGATCTCCGATGCGGCGGGTTTGTCAAAATTCCATTTCCACCGTATATTCCATGCTTTCACCGATGAATCACTCTATGAAACCATAGTTAGACTGAGTATCGAAAAAGCGGCAGAAACTCTTTTAACCGATTCATCAGTATCAATTGCAAACCTTGCCCTTGCCTCCGGATTTGAAGACGCAACAGGGTTCAGCGCGGCATTTAAAAAGAGATTTTCAATCTCGCCTTCAGGATGGAGAAAGAATAAAAACAAAACAGGACATCAGGGAGAGCTGGAAGCGGCTTATCCTGCAATCAGGCCGGGGAAAAAGGTTGACGGAGAAGTCAAGGCCCTGTCCTTCGAGATAAGGAAACTTGACGGTTTTTCCATTGCCTTCATCCGGCACACCGGCGCCTATGCCGGTGATTCATCGCTTTTTATCTATCTCTACAATAAACTCACATCCTGGGCCGCATCCAAAAACCTGCTGACACCGGAATGTGAAAATATCGTAGTCTATAATGATCCGACCGAGATTACCGACGACAACCGCCTCAGGATATCGCTTGGAATATCAGTTCCCGAGACAACAAAAACCGGAGGCGACTTCGACAAGATGCAGCTTCAGGGCGGCGAATATCTTGTCTGTAGATATCGCCTGAGAGATGATCAGTACGGAACGGCCTGGAACCAGGTCTACCGATACTGGCTGCCGAAGCTCGGACTCCTGCCGGCGGATGGACACTGCTTCGAACTCTATCCGAACAAAATAGATAATCCTGATAAATACAGTTCGATTGTCGATATCTGCGTTCCGGTAATATCCCCTACATCGCGCTAATTCGCGAAATGATTGATATTCATGAATAATTAATTGGCATAATCTATCAATTTTAAATAGAATTAGAATTAGAGTTGAACCAATAAAACGGAGTGAAGCCATGACCTCAACAAAGGGAATGAAAATTGGAATCCTGACAGCAGGCGGCGACTGTCCCGGACTAAACGCCGCGATTAGAGGCGTCGGAAAGACGGCAGCACTGAAATACGGAATGGAGGTCTATGGTTTTTCATCAGGCTATCTCGGCCTTGTAAACGGCGAGTTTAAAAAACTGTCAGTCAGAGATCTCTCCGGCATACTGACTGTCGGCGGCACCATCCTTGGAACTTCGAGAGAAAAGCCCTTCAAACATGATGAATACAACAACTACGTACAAAGCAAACCGGAACAGATAAAAGAAAACTACAACAATCTCGGCCTTGACTGTGTGGTCTGCATAGGAGGCAACGGTACAATGAAAACCGCCTCAAAACTATATGAAGCCGGAATAAATACGATAGGCATTCCTAAAACCATCGATAATGATGTATGGGGAACAGACGTTACGTTTGGGTTCGATTCTGCAGTCAATATTGCCACCGAAGCCATAGACCGGGTTCATTCAACCGCCAACTCCCATAAACGGATAATGGTTGTTGAGGTGATGGGTCATCAGGCCGGCTGGCTCACCCTCTTCTCTGGAGTCGCGGGCGGGGGTGACGTCATCCTTATTCCGGAAATTCCGTTTAAGCGGGAAATTATTAAAAATTACATACTCAGACGCTATGACGAAGGCAAGCCGTATTCTATTGTTGTTGTCGCGGAAGGCATCAAAATCCCCCTGAAAAAAACAGAGAATAAGCGGCATATCTCTGCGGGGGCCTATATCTCAGATCTGATCCAGAGCGATACAGGTCTTGAAACCAGAGAAACAATCCTCGGCTACATCCAGAGGGGGGGGTCCCCATCTCCCGCGGACAGGATACTTGCAACCGAACTCGGTGCTCATGCCGCGCAGATGATTTCTGAAGGAAAATTTGGTGAGATGGCGGCTATCCATAACCGAAAGCTGATATCACTGCCGCTTAGCGAGGTGGCAGGTAAACTGAAACTTGTTCCTGATGATTACCCTCTTATTCAGCACGCGCGCTCACTGGACACCTGCTTCGGCGCGAAACTCTAATCCGGAAGAAGTTAAAGAATGGAAACAAACAAGCGTTTTATCAATAAAGAAGTCAGCTGGCTCTCCTTCAATGAAAGAGTCCTCCAGGAAGCCGAAGACAAGCGAAACCTTCTTGGAGACAGAATAAAATTTCTCGGCATATTCTCATCCAACCAGGATGAATTTTTCAGGGTAAGAGTTGCTATGCTAAAGAAGTTTTGCTTAATGAGCGGTAACAACCGACGCTATCTCGCCGAGGATCCTGAGGAAGTCATGCGGGAAGTCCAGCGAATTGTTCACGAGCAGCGTGAGCGTACCGAAACACTGTATGCAGGATTAATGGAAGAACTGAAAGATGAAAAAATCTTCATCCTTAATAAAAACAAACTGAATGAAAAACAGCAGGAATTTGTCCTTAATTATTTTTACGACCATGTCAGACCTCAGATTTTCCCGATGATCCTGGATAACCGTTTTGAGTTTCCATATCTGAAAGATAATTCATTATATCTTGCCGTCGAGCTGCAGAAGAAAAACAAATCAACAACCAAATATAGTATCATCGAAATACCAACGAGGGCCCTGCCCCGCTTCCTTAGGCTTCCCTACTCAGAAGATGAGACCCACATAATAATGATAGACGAGGTCGTAAGATTCGGACTTCCGGGCATCTACTCGGTTCACAACTTCAACAGCTATCACTCCTATAATTTCAAAATCACCCGGGACGCCGAACTAGACATTGATGAGGATGACATCTCAGTAAGTTATCTGAACAAGATCTCTGAAGGAGTTAGAAGGAGAAAAGAGGGTGGTATAATCCGGCTCGTTTATGATCAGAAAATGCCTGCCAAAATGCTGAACCTTTTCATCAAAAAGAACAGAATGCACCGGCTGGACACTCTGTCAGCAGGAGGCCGGTATCATAAACTTAAAGATCTTCTGAGCCTTCCAGCTGTTGCCGGTCTACCGACAACTACCCTCAATCAGCCCTTCAGGCATTCCAGCATCGACCAGTCGAAGCGGATATTCTCTTCAATTAAGAAGCGGGATATTCTCCTGTTTTTTCCATACCACACTTTCAGCACGATGATCGATTTCATCAGAGATGCATCGATTGATCCGGGAGTAGAGAGTATTAAAATAACCCTATACCGGGTTGCCAAGTTCTCAAGTATCGCAAATGCGCTGATAAACGCAAGAAGAAATGGAAAGGATGTTACCGTACTGCTTGAGCTCCAGGCCCGATTTGATGAAGAAAACAATATATACTGGGCAAACAGACTTAAGAACGAAGGAGTGAAAATTCTCTTTGGCATAAGCGGGCTCAAGGTACATTCAAAACTCTGCATGATCACCCGGAGAGAGAAAAAGCAGCTTGTACGCTACTGCAGTATCGGGACAGGCAATTTCAATGAGGATACAGCTAGACTCTACACCGACTGTTGCCTCCTGACTTCTGATCAGGAAATTGGCAATGAGGTTAGTAATCTCTTTGATTTTCTGGAAAGAAATATTAATTACAACGGAATATTCAAGCACCTTCTCGTTTCCCCCGTAAACGCGCGAAAAAGATTGAACTCTCTTATTGATTTTGAGATTAAACAGGCAAAAATGAATAAAGAAGCCTGGATTAAAATAAAGATCAACAACCTTGCCGATAAGCAGCTTGGAGAAAAACTCTATGAGGCCTCACAAGTCGGGGTAAAGATCCAACTCATCTGTCGCAGCAGATTTATAATGACCCCGGGAATCTCCGGATTAAGTGAAAACATCGAGGCCATAAGCATTGTAGATAAATACCTCGAACATTCGCGGTTCTGCATCTTCAGCCATGAGGGAGAAAATCTGACCTTCATCGGCTCCGCAGACTGGCAGACGAGGAACATTGACCGCCGAGTCGAAGTAACCTGCCCTATCTATCAGTCGAACCTGAAAAAAAAGCTGAAGGATATTTTCGAGATTCAATGGCAGGATAATTATAAGGCAAGAATTCTCGACCCGGAAATGAGCAACCTGGTAAAACATGCCGACAAGGAGACTAAGATTGTCCGGTCACAGGACGCAGTGTACGACTATCTGGTTAAGACGAATAAAATAGAATAATCAGCGCCTCTCGTCCAGGAAAAGCGAAAGAGCCTGGGCATAGGGCTTCCTGCGAAGCTCTTTCAGCGCATTCTCGGGCCGGAGAAAACACCGCCGCCGAAGCTTTCGTTCCGGCCACATCTGACAGATTCGGCTGATTTTGAAAGGATAAAGCTTATAGAGAACCAAGCGATTCTTCTCCTGGACTGTCACCTTAATGGCCTTACCCTGAATAGTACCGATTACTCCGGCCTCCTCAAAAGCCTCGTTAATGGCAATTTCCCGGTCTGTCCGCTCATCTTCAGGCTGGCCCTTCGGAAAGATCCAGGAGGACGGTTTCTTCCTGCTTGTTACGAGAACAAACCTGTAAGAGTTGTTTTTATAATAATAAGGAATTACTCCTATCTCTTTATAATCAGCCACGCTTTCTTATTCAACACCATAGAGTATTTTCAGCCTTTCAATGTTTCCGCTGATAACATCCTTTAATGCAGAATCAGACAGAACCTCAGGAAAATTCCTCCAGACCGCCGTTTTAACATCCGGAAAGGCGGCGCTTAGAGGTCCCGAGACGGGATTGTGCACATTGTCGATCACCAGCTTCACCTCCTGCTTCCCGGCACCCGCTATTTCAACAGCGGTCAGAGGCTGCGGACCGAAGGCATATGAAAAACCAAGGCCGAGACTTCCGGCCAGTGGCCGCTGAAAAGAATGAACCCAGGTGCTGCTTTTCACTATACCCGCCCCCGATAGTGATTCGCGCCCGGCGATAATTACCTTCGTGATATCGGATATATTTTTTTCGGCTTCAGAGACTGTTCCGAGCCTATGTCCTATTTTCATGAGCGATTGCTCTATTGTCTTTATATCATGCCTGGTTTCAATCTGCAGTAATTTTTCTTCAGGAATACCAAGACTCTCTTTCAGCGCCCCTACCATGACCTCGTAACCTGCATATATTATCAGATCAGCCTTTTTCAGCTTCAATATATCAGCCGGCGTCAGTTCATACTCGGATGGATGCAGCATCTCCGCAGGGGCAAGTACCGCAACATATTCGGCTCCTGCAGCCAGGGCGAATGCCGCTGTCCAGCTGGTGGTGGCAATAATTGATTCCGCATCGGCGGTTCCTGCAGAAACACTGATAAATAAAATCAGGAGGGCAGTAAAAGTTCCCCCTATTTTCTTTTGTAATCTCATAAACTCTTCCTTCTAAGCCGCACTAATAGGTAGGCTGCTCCGCCGAGGATTGAAATACTGCCGCTCAGAGGCAGATCAAATTGAACAGACAGGTAAAACCCGCCGAAACCGAATACCGCGCCTAAAAGCGAGGCATTAATCAATGATTTTTTCAGACTGCCCGAGAATGATGCGGCAATGAAGGCCGGCAGAATAATCAGAGCATCCACGAGTAAAGCCCCCATAAGCTTGATAGCCGCCGCGGTTGTTAGAGAAATAATAATAATTATCATAGTTCGGTGCAGACGGACATTCACACCGGCGCTCTGCGCCAGATCTGCATTAAAGAACACCGCGTTCATTCTACTGAATCCGGCAATTGCATAAATAAGCAGGACGGCGGCGATAAACAAAATGATAATCATATCCGAGACATTCAGGGTAAATGGACTGCCCCAGAGAATCGAAAGGGTATCACGGGCTGCAACCTTGAACTTGTGCATCAAAATTCCGGCGAGACCGATAGTAAGAACCATGAGTAAAACGCTTATCCTTCCCGGATTTCCAGAATCATCATCCGACAGCTTAATAAGCAGCAGTACAACAAGAAGGTTGACAGCAATGATTACCGGCAGCTGAGGCGCGCCTATAACCAACGAGAGGGCTCCGCCGAGGATAACACCGTGGGTCAGCATAAACCTCATCTGCAGCAGATTCATCCGGAGAATCATGACCCCGGAAATCGGAAAAACGGCTGAAACGACCATGAGCGAGATAAAGCCCTTCATAACAGGCGGGAGAAGGATTATTTCAAGCATGGAACTAATCATCTGACAGCCGTCCGCCTGATAGATGTTTTACAGACCAGCCGATAGACCCTATCAAACCGCGGTCATGGCTTACTATGATGATCGTCGGCATCTCAACGAGTAGAAGTTCTCCGAGAATGGATACAAACTCCCGGTTGGCCCCGGAATCGAGAAATGACGTAGGCTCATCCATCAAAAAAATGCCGGGTTCTTGACAGAGACATCTGGATAGAGAGACCTTCTGCTTTTCACCTCCCGAGAGCTCATGAAAATCGCGTGCGGCAAGGTCGAAACATCCGGTCCTGCGCATCGCGAGTTCAAGCTTATAGTCCGCCTCATCCTTCCGGAGACGTTTTGAAGCAAAACCTATGCGGACAACCTCTTCAGCCGATACGGGGTCTCTGTTTGAATTGTCTATCTGGTTCAGATAGGCCGCCTTCCCTCCCGCGACTTCGGTCAGGGCGGGCTTTCCGTCTATCAGTACCGCACCTGCCCTAACCGGAACAAGTCCGAGAACGGCCCTGAGCAGAGTTGATTTCCCGCTCCCGTTCTCTCCTGTAACAATAAGCTGTCCGCCCGCTTCGAGCTCAAGCGACAATCCGGAAAGTACATCCCTGCCGTCATAGCCGGCGGTTATATTATCAATCTTCAGAGAAAGTCCCGCAATAAATCCCGCCCGCTTTCTTAAGAATCTATAAGTATCATCTATCGACATCCCTGCCGTGATGAGGTCTTCGGTGCGACAATCAATTTTGTCGACAAGCTTATCATAGCTGCAGTTTACATCATGTTTTTCAAACAGATCGAGAGCGTAACGGCTGAGGAGCCTTATTCTAACCCTCTTTATACCCATCCTGATCATCAGGGAAGCCGCGGCACGTCCGGCAATCTTGTCTTCAAGATAAATATCCCCGGGAGTTATACAATGCCTTTTAATATGTTCTTCCAGTTCAAATAGAGGATAGAGCCACTTTCCGTTACTCTGAAAGACGAGATCTCTACCCGTCGTAGCTCTTAATGAATACACCTTGCTTTCCTGTAGTACATTTCCTGTATCATCTGTTCTTCGAGATAGAGACAAACGCACCTGTCGCTTCTACAGCATTCTCCGCTGCAGAAGCATTTAAAGTATCCGGAAGTATTCAATGTCAGTATATCCTGTATTCGAGAATTTCGTCAAAATCAATGGTGACCCCGGCCTTGCAGCGGTATTCTCCCGCCGTCATCGCATAGGTGGGAACCGAAGAAAGCCGGCCAGTACCGCTCACCTTCCGAGGCTTATCATAGATGCGCGGCCGGAGATAATCACGCAGAGCCTGCTTAACAGTATTTCGGATTGATTCAATCTTCCCATCGAGTCCTGAAAACAGGGAGCCCCCTCCGCTGCTTATGATGTCGCTCAGGATATTAGTCTCCCAGCTATGCACCCATGGAATCTGATCCTCATTCACCTTATATGATATGTCCGCGTAGTAGATACCGCCTTCATATCTTCCGCCTGAAACCGAGAGTCCGGGATCTCCCCATGGAATCTGATGTACCTGATCAAGGCGAAACTCTTCTTCCACCGCTCTTGCCACGTCAGACGGAACATATTCAAACCGGAATCCGTAGATCATCGAGGAAAAAACCCAGCGGGCTTCTTCGAGAAGCCTCGTTATTGCCTCATCCTCATCGTAGAGATGGGGGTCAAGAGGGTCCGAGTCCTCCAGCAGTACAAAAAAAGTACCGCTGTAGACAACCGGATCCCATTCCGGGTCACTGTATGAATGGCCTAGTACCGCGAAAACAGTCAGAAACAAGATTATTGGAGGAAATTTCCTTGTCACTCGTCAATTCCATCCATTCCTGTTTTTTCCCCGAAATACATCTATAGGATTAATTCCAAGCCGGACAATGAAATATAAAAAGGCAAAGACAAAACCGGCAAGGTGGGTCAGATGCGCAACCCCGCCCCTGAGACTGGAAATCTGTGAAAACAGCGCTATCGCTGTATAGATAAGCACAAGCTTAGGCGCCTTGACAGGGAGAATTCCAAAAATAAATATTTTTGAATCGGGAAAATATACGGCATACGCAAAAAGAACCGCGTAGACGGCACCCGATGCACCGAGGAGAATCACGTTTGAGCCGGTGAAAAAATACACAATAAATGAAAAGATTCCGGCCAGAGTACCTGTCAGCAGATAAAACAGCAGAAACTCACGGCTTCCAATCCTCCGCTCAACCGCCTGACCGAAGAAAAAGAGGGCCAGCATATTAAATGCGATATGAGAAATTCCCGAATGCACAAACATGTATGTTAGAAACTGCCATACCATTCCGTTAAGAACGAAGGACGGAATCATTGCAAGATAGTAAAGCGATTTCGGAAATATCATGTTAAGCATGAAAACAAGGAGATTTATTCCGATCAGGATGAAAGACATATTTGTAAAAGTATATCTGAATGGTTTTCTGATTAATGTATCCATATTACTCATGGTAAAACTTTTATGAATTGGGGTCAAGAACAAGCTGGACTTGAATTTTGCGTCCCGGAGCAGTATCATCTATAGTATGAGGAATAAGCATATAGTTCCAACCCTCATTGTCCTGATAATTCTCGTTTTCAGCCTCTCATGCAGCGGAGGCATTGGTGACGCCAAGGACTTCGGCAACCCGCCGAGCCCCGGAAGCTGTTTCTGTGATCCTGACGGAGTTGAAACCTATCTAGAATGGGTGTGGGGCGAATATCCACAATTCACCAACCTCAGGAATATCGGCAGCTCCGAAGACGGACGGCCTATCTACGTAATTGAATTATCAGATTCTCCATCCTACAGTGAAGAAGAGCCGGCAGTACTGATAAACGGTGCAATTCACGGGGATGAACAGCTATCAGCTGGAATCTGCCTGAAGCTAATCGAGCACCTGCTCACCGCTTATGATTATTACCTTAATCCGGACCCGGATCAGACTATATTCTCAGAGGCCGAAGTGGAACAGGCAGGTTATCTTATAGAAAATTTTAAAATCCACATCCTGCCCGCCATTAATCCGGACGGGCTAGCATCAGGCGAGAGGCTTAACTCAAACTATGTGGATCTAAACAGAAACTTCGGCTACAACTGGGATGAGAGTGAGTTCAATAACGGTGAGGCGGCCTTTGATCAGGCCGAAAGCGCCGCGGTCAGAGACGATTTCACCGAAGAAGGTTACAGCCTCGCGATTAACCTTCATACCGCGGCATATACAAGTAATATCGGAATCTATGCCCCCTGGGACGCGATTGATTCTACTACTTCAGATTTTATCGAAACCTACCTTCCAAATTACCAGATCATAAAGACTATTGGCAGCAGCTATGCCGACACCGTTTCAAATAACAACCCCTACCCTTTCAATAATTATTTCCATTACGAAGAGGGCGGAGACTGGTACCTGATGAACGGCTCCATGGCCGACTGGGCAATGGGAACCTCAGGCGCGGTGTCCTATACAATAGAACTCTACGGAGCTCAAAATTTCACCACCGATGACAGCTATCTTCTCGACGAGACATGGAGCTCTCATAAGGCAGCGATGCTCGAATTAATTAAAAAAGCAGAACTCGGCAGCGGCGGAATCATCATTGACTCAAACCTCAGCCCTGTAGAAGACGCGGTCATAAGCCTTGATTACACCGGGGCAGCCTCGAGAGCCTTTATTGCCAAAGAGTATAATAAACTTGCCGGCAATTCGGCTAAAGACGGGTCATTCCGGTTTCTGACGGGAGAAGGGCTGTACCACATCACCATATCAAAGAATGGTTACCAGAGCGTTGAGATGGATGTGGAGGTCAATAGCACCGGACTCACCAGGACAAAAGACAGCCTCTCCTATGAGTTCTTCCCTGACTACACATTGCCGAAGCTCTGATAAACATTAACAATATTTTTTAGACAACAACGGAGGATCTTTTGGAAAAATTCGATGTTATTATTGGAGGCACAGGCCCGGCCGGACTCGGCGCTGCCTTTCGCCTGATACGCCATAATCCGAAAATGAGGATTCTGATGATTGACCGGGAAAAGGTCTCAACCGGAGGCCTTCGAAATGACTGCAAGATGAATTTCACCTTCCCTATAGGATTCCCGCTTGAAAACTGGACCAGGACTCAGGCGGAAAACTATCTTGAACTGGTCATAAAAGAGCTTGAACCGGAGATTCTTCAGAAAAGGAATATCTCTACCTACTTCAAGCGGGCAGAGAATCTCGGTGTCGCGCTTCTGGATATCAAGCAGACCCACCTCGGAACAGACGGCGGGCTTGAGCTTATTAAAAAATTGATTGCCAAGCTCGGCGATCTGGGGGTAGACATCAGGCTTGAGCACTGCTTGACTGCGGTGAATCCTGACTCCGGGCAGATTGTTACCGACAGGGGAACATTCGGCTATGAACACCTAATCATAGCCCCGGGCAGACAGGGTTTCAGGTTTCTTCAAACAATCATGGACAGCTTAAATGTTTCCTACATCGACCACATAGTTGATATCGGAGTCAGAATCGAGACAAAGCAGGAGAACTACCCCATCGTAAGCGACTATTATGATCCGAAGTTCATATTTCCAGACAAGGTGAGAACATTCTGCACCAACAGCGGAGCCGCCCATGTCGTCATGGAGAAGTATCACAGCTCGGCCGGAAAGCCATATTACAGCGTGAACGGTCATGCCTTCTCCGGCGAGAAGAAACCGAACGGGCTCGTCAACTTCGCAATGCTCAAGACGGTAGAATTCACCCAGCCGCTTGCAAGCGGGCAGGAATTCGCAGAAAACCTCGGCCTGCAGGCTATGCTTATGGGAGGGGGAAAACCAATCATGCAGCGCGTCGGCGACTTCAGGCTGGGAAAGCGCTCCAAGGCCGAGGGGTTCAATGACGATCTCTACAATTTCAGGCCGACCCAGCCGAACTGCACGCCCGGCGACATAAGCCTCTGTATGCCGGCGAAGATACTCCGCGGAATCTGGAAATCCATGAAAGCCCTCGACACCATCATTCCCGGAGTACTCCATCCCGGTACAATTATGTACTATCCGGAAATAAAACTGTACGCAAATAAACCCAGCTTTATTGATGATAATTTTCAGGCCTATAAAAATATCTACCTCATCGGCGACGGCGCAGGAACAAGCAGGGGAATAACGGCAGCCTGGGCCAGCGGCATAAGGGCTGCAGATGGTTTTATTAAATAAGGCCCTTTCAAAAATCTCCCTGCGCTTTTTCCATTATTTTTGTTAGTATTTCACAACTTTCTTTAGTATATTAAAATCATGATTCTCAGACATAGATACCACATGCTCTTCGAGTTCAGCGAACTGGACTGGCTCTTTCATGATTCAGAAGATATCGATGCTTTCCTGAAACGCATTATCGATTTAATTTACAAACACATGAATATTACAGGATGTTCAATCTATCTCTGGGATGAAAGTTCGGAACAGCTTATCTTCATGGCCTCAGAGAAGACCGTCGATCAGGCCCCGTTTCGAAACGGCGAATTCACCGGCCTGAACATCCGAAAAGGCCAGGGGGTCTGCGGAAGAGCGATTGATTCAGGAAGTATCGAATACGGCAGCAAAAGACGCCTTGTAATGGCAGCCCCGATACAGAGGGGAAGTATTCCTGTCGGTGTACTGAACCTGGAACGGGCAAAAAGGCCGTTTAGCATAATTGATGAGGGAGTAATCAGAGTACTCACCTCCCAACTTGCGAATATTCTCGAAAACGCCAAACTTTTCTATAGCGGAAATAGAAACTCATATCTTGAGCCGGGACAACATTCCCTCGAGTTCAGCTCCCAGATAATCCTTCAGGGAATAGCCGGAGCCCCAGGCACAGCCTTCGGTGACAGCTACACCCTGGACCGGCAACGCAGCTTCACCGAACTAAGAAGAATAAAATACGACAAGGTCTACACCCTCGGCGAACTCGAAAAGGCAATCGAAAAAACTGAGGAGCAGCTTCTCGAACTGCAGAAAAACGTCGAGGAAAATCTTTCCGACAGCGCCTCGCTGATATTCACATCCCATCTGCTGATACTGAAAGACAACAGCTTTAGAACCGAGATAAAGACAAGAATAAACAACGGAAACAACGCCCCCGCCGCCCTTCTCGCGGTAACTGAAAACTATATAAAGGCTTTTTCGGAAAGTGAGAATCCATTTGTCAAAGAGAAGGTCGAGGACCTTGAAGACCTTGTTCAGAGAATTTTCTCAAACATGATAGGCGACAGCAGCGCGCCGGTGAATGTTGAGGGCAGGGTTGTTATCTCAAAAAGCCTGTACCCATCGGACATGCTCATGCTCGCCTCGGAAAAGGCTGCCGGAATACTCCTTGTAACCGGTGGAATAACGGCCCACATCGCAATCCTCGCGCAATCTCTTAAAATGCCTCTGGTCATAATCGATTTTCCCGATCTTATTAAAACAGACAAGCCTCTCCCTATTCTCATAGACGGCCAAACCGGAAAACTATGTATAAATCCCGGAAAAAGAATTATCATGGAATTCCAGAGTATTCAGGCAGACAGACAGGCGAATCCTGAAGAAATGATGCTGCCTGATCTGATTACATCGAGAGACGGCACAAGGGTTAACCTGTTTACAAACATAAATCTCATTCCGGATCTCGAGGAAGCGATGCGGATGAATGCCGGCGGGGTAGGCCTGTACCGCACAGAATTTCCGTTCCTACTGCGCTCCAGTTTTCCAACCGAGGAAGAGCAGTATGCTGTCTATAAGCAGGTAATCGAGCTTGCCCCCGATAAACCAATAACCTTCAGGACTCTTGATGTCGGCGGAGACAAAATTCTCTCATATTACAAGGACTACACCGAGGAGAATCCCTTCCTTGGACTAAGGTCCATCCGCTTCTGTCTGAAAAATCCAGCGGTCTTTCGCCAGCAGCTCCGGGCAATCCTCAGGGCCGCAGGGAAGAGGAAGATAAAGCTGATGTTTCCGATGATCTCCACGATGGAAGAATTGCGTTCGGCCAGAGTACTTGTGCAGGAATGCCATGAGGATCTTCAGATGAGTGGCATCCCTTCAATAATGCCTGAAATAGGCGCGATGATAGAAATTCCTTCGCTCCTGGGCATTCTCGACCACCTCTGCGATGAAGTGGATTTTCTTTCAATTGGATCTAATGATTTCGTCCAGTACATGCTGGCAGTGGACAGGAATAATGAAAAAATGAGTGAATACTATGTTCCGCATAACCCGTCGGTTCTCCGCGCCCTCAATCAGATAGCGGAAGCCTGCATAAAACACAATGTTGAACTCACTATCTGCGGTGAAATGGCCCATCAGAAGGAATATCTTCCGTTTCTGCTCGGAATCGGCATACGGCAATTCAGCGTCTCAACAAGCTTTCTCAACCAGACACAGAGAATCATCTCAGAAACCAGCATAACAGAGGCCGAAATTATTGCCGATGCGGCGCTTGAGCACTCTTCCATTTATGAGATTGAGAGAATACTCGGTATCAGTTAAAATAGACGAATGAAAATAATTCAGAAAGAACTAAGACTAAAACCCAGAGCTCGGGGCTTCCATCTGATAACCTCCGAGCTCATCTCCGGCATCCCCGAAATAGCGGAGACAGAGTCGGGCCTGGCATTCATTCATCTTAAACATACATCTGCATCACTCACGATGAATGAAAACGCCGACCCGGATGTCAGAACCGATATGGAATCAATATTCAGCCATCTTGTTCCGGAAAATGAACCTTATTATGTGCATACTTTGGAGGGTTCGGATGATATGCCGGCTCACGCGAAGAGCTCTATCCTCGGACAGAGTCTCACAGTTCCTGTAACATCCGGCCGATTTAATCTCGGAACATGGCAGGGAATATATCTCTGCGAACACCGCAGAGATGGCGGCGCCCGCAGGATAGTTATTACAATCCTGTCTGATTAAATAAACAGGTTAACATTCGCGTCTTCGGCGGCATCGAGGTAAGCGGCGACGCCGCCGAGCTCTATTCCATCGATAAGCTCTTCCGCCTTGATACCCATTAGATCCATACTCATGTTGCAGGCAATTATCTTAGCTCCGCCTTCGACAGCCTGCTCGATAAGCTCTTCAAGAAGCGGCACGTTGTTCTTCTTCATAAGGCCCTTAATCATGCCGGCTCCCATACCACCCATATTCATATTGGACAGTTTCAGGTTCCGGGCACCCCGCGGCATCATTCCGCCGAACATTGTGCTGATAAAATCTTTCTCTACCTTAACCTTCTCATGACGCCTGATGATATTCAGTCCCCAAAAGGTGAAAAACATGGTTACCTTACGGCCCATTGCAAGGGCGCCGTTTGCTATGATGAAGGACGCAATAGCCTTGTCCAGATCTCCGCTGAAGCATACCATTGTCTTATCGTTTAACATTTCTTTAACTACAGCCTGATGGCGGCCTCCGAGCTCATGAAGGGAGCTTTCAAGATCACCCTTCCTGATTCTTGCAACAATCGCTTTTTCTTTCTTCTCTACATTAAGAAGAGTATTTCCGGTGCGTTTGCACCAGGCCGCGATGTCAGATTTGAATCCGGGGTCAGTTACATGAACTTCAAGCACGTCGCCATCTTTTATCTCGGCTATCTTCTCGTAAACCTTCTTTATAGGCCCGGGACATGAGAGCCCGCAGGCGTCCAGCACCAGTACGTTTCCTTTATGTATATCAGCCATCTTCGCCGCTACCTCCTTAAGATCAATTGTTTTCAGTCCCGCGTTCACCGGCCCGCATGCATCAGCCTTATTCCAGTTGGCAGGCTGCCAGGTGGCAAAACCCCCGGCTAGGTTTTTAACATTCTTAAAACCACTCTGAACCATAATCCTGGCAGCAATATAGGCTCTAATCCCTGTCGCACAGTAGATGATATAAGTTTTCTCTTTATCAAGTCCCCTGAGTCTTCCCCGAAGTTCATCAACAGGGATGAGTACCGAACCAGCGATTGAGCCAAGCTCCACCTCTTCCTTGTTCCTTACGTCGAGCAGGACTGCATCCGGAATCATGTCAAGCTGGTTCCAGTTGATATTATCAACAATCCCTTCAAGCATATTCTCTGCTACAAAGCCTGCCATATTAACAGGGTCTTTCGCGGAGGAGTACGGAGGTGCGTATGCAAGTTCGAGATCGGTCAGGACATCAACGGTTCCGCCCATTCTAATAACAGTAGCAAGAACATCAATCCTCTTATCAACACCCTCCCATCCGACTATCTGGGCTCCGAGGATCTTTTTGGTGGAAGGTTCGAAGATCATCTTTATGTCCATCGGAAAGGCGCCGGGATAATAACTTGCATGAGATTTTGAGTGAGTCATGGTATACAGGTAATCTTTTCCGTATTCCTTGCCGGCCGCGATGAGGCTCTTCTCATTGAGACCTGTCGCGGCAACGGTTATATTAAAAACCTTGACTATACTGGTTCCTTGGGTACCCTTATAGGACTTCGAACCTCCGAGAACATTGGCCGCTACCATACGCCCCTGTTTGTTCGCAGGACCCGCTAGTGGAATCATGGTCAGCTCGCCTGTAACGAAGTTTTTAACTTCAATTGCGTCACCCACGGCATAAATGTCCGGATCGGAGGTCCTCAGATGCTCATCAACGATGATTCCGCCGCGCTTATTAAGTTCAAGCCCGGCAGCTCCCGCAAGTTCAGTCTGCGGCCGTACTCCGATTGCCAGCATGACCACATCAGCCTCAATCCTGGTTCCGTCAGCAAGTACGACAACTGTCTTAGCCGGATTCTCAGCGGCTTCAAAAGCCTTGACAGCACAGCCGAGATGAACATCAACTCCCTCTTCATTCAGATGCCGGTGGGCAATCTGCGCCATTTCGAAATCAAGCGGCATCATAACCTGATCTGCCGCTTCTACAAGATCCACATGAATATTTCTCTCAGCGAGATTTTCAGCTACCTCAAGCCCTATAAAGCCCCCGCCTACGACAACGGCATGGCAGGATTCATTTTCATCGAGAAAACCCTTAATTTTATCAACATCGGGAACAGTCCAGAGGGTAAAAATATTCTCACGCTCTATTCCCGGTATCGGGGGAGTGAGGGGTTTTGACCCCGGAGAGAGAATTAGCTTGTCATAGCTCTCACTGTACTCCCGAAGAACTTCACCATCCGGCGAAGTCTGACGGATATCGACCGTCTTCTCGCTTCGGTTGACAACAGTGACTTCACTGAAGACTCGAACGTCAACATTGAACCTGGCATTAAATTTCTCAGGAGTCTGAAGCAGGAGATTTTCCCGATCAGAAATTGTTTCACTGATATAATACGGAAGGCCGCAATTTGCAAAAGAAATATATGGACCTTTTTCGAACATTATTATTTCGGCATTTTCATCGAGACGCCGGAGCCTTGCCGCGGCACTCGCTCCTCCGGCCACTCCGCCTACTATTATTACTTTCATGGAACCTCGCCTATATAGATATTTTTCTATCTAAAAATAGCGTTTTATTTATTCAGTGTCAAGTTATCGATATAAAAATTATTTCGTAAACATTAAATCGATCGCGGTAAGCGCAAGAAAACCGGCGGCTCGAAGCATAGCCTCATTCGCTTTTTCGGTATCAGCTTCTCTTGCGGCCTCCCTTGAATGCCAGCAGGTCGAAGCATCATGAGTCTTATACAGGAGGCATATTGAAGGAATTTCGCGGCTGACATCACCGAAATCGGAAGAGGCTTCCCATAGGGGCATTTCCTCAAGTTCTTCATCTTGGGCCTTCATATTCCCCATTAACGATATAAATAAATCACGGCTGAATAGAATTGGTTTAACCGAAGACAGCAACTCCATCTCATAGGAGCAAAGGGCAGCAGAGGCAGCTCCCCCGGCACAGTCATTGAGATTCCTCTCGGTTTTTTTCAAATAGTCAAGTTCGGTAGAACGGATCATCACCTCGGCCGTGCAGTATTCCGGAATAATGTTAAGAGCGGCTCCGGCTTCAGGCAGAATGCAGTGCATCCTCATTCCCGGAGACAGCTGTTGACGCAGCATGCTGACCGCGTTATAGAAGAGGACAGCCGCGTCCAGAGCATTTCTGCCGTTCCAGGGATCAGCCGCGGCATGGGCCGGACGTCCGCGGAAGGTTATCCTGTAGGCTGAATACCCGAGATCCTTCTTCGCGACACCGGTGCTCGTCCATGGATGGAACATCAAAGCATGACTTATCCCGATAAACGCCCCTTCTTCGAGCATTCGGGTTTTGCCGGAGATACTGTCAACTACTTCTTCGCCCGGAGTGCCTATAACCCTGAAACCGGAAACATCGCCGTATCCTCCGTCAGCCTTGGCGGATCTTACGGCCTCGGCCGTTCCAACTGCCGCTGCCGCTGCCGCCGCGGCTATCAGATTATGTCCGCAGCCGTGGCCTATAGAAGCCAGCGCGTCATATTCGGCAATAAAAGCCGGAACGCTCTGCCGATTCCGGCAGTTGTATTCGGCTAAAAATGCCGTATCCAGGCCCCCGTACGGACTTTCTGTCTCGAACCCCCTCTTCTCAAAAAATGAGACAAGCTCGGATGACGCAAGCCTTTCCATGTAGGAGAGTTCGGGGTTCCGGTTTATCTGGCGGCTCAGTCTGAAGATATCATCCCTCTCGCGCTCAATTGCGTCCAGCGCGGCCTTCTTCAATTTCTCGATACTCATACTCATTCATCATCCTCCGGCCGCAGGGCTAATATTTCAACCCAGGTTGAATTGGTCCGGGCTCCGCCGGACGGCATAGTCGGAACGGAGGAAGTAACAACATTTGCCGAACCCCTGGTATCCGCTCCGCTTCCATCATCAAAGTCCGCCCACTTGCCTGCTTCGAGACAGGCTGTGCCGCTCATTATATCATCTATCAGCCTGACCCCGGTTTCTATTCTGCCGCTGCCGCCCCGGATAATCACGGTCTGTCCGTCTTCTATCCCGCGCTGTGCAGCATCGGCGGTATTCATCAAAAGATTATTGCGCTCATCAGACAAATTCGAAAATTGCGAGTTAATTCTCATCCTGGAATGAGGCGTAATAAGCTGAATCTTGTCCTTGATTCGGTAATCGGTGTACACCGGAAAGGGCGACGCGCCCGTTAACGCGTATGCTTCAGAACTGATTTCAATTTTCCCCGAGGGAGTGCCAAGCCGGCACGCCTCCGGATCAGAAATAAACTCAGAAAGGGCCACCCTCCGGTTGTCATCGCCGAAGAAGATTCCGCTTTCTTTAAATGCCGCCCTGTCCCAGACATCGGAATTATCCAGAAAATACGACAGCCACTGCTCTTCGCTGCGGCCTTCGGTAAAGGCAGCGCCGAAGCCAAGCCGTTCAGACAGAAGGCTGAATATCTCATAATCGGTCTTTACACCAGGAGAGGCCTCTACCGCCTGCGCGGAATACAGGAGAAAATTCCCCTCAGGGAAGACGATATCGCTGCGCTCAAGAAAATCGGCGACGGGGAAGACAACATCCGAAGCGGCCGCGGTCGGAGTCATGAAAAAATCATGAGTTACAGAAAAATCCGCTGCCGCGAAGGCAGCTTTCGCCTTCGCCGTATCGGCACCCTGCGTAATATAGTTGCCGCCGCAGTTATAAAGGGCCCTTACAGGCGGATTATTTAGCGGGTTCAGCACTTCATCTGCCCAGCTGTAGACCGGAAAATAGCGTTTCACCCTGCCCTCCGCGCTGCCGGGGTTCGGATCTATCTTCCCGCAGGCAGGATTTGGCATTGTCCCCCAGATATTGGCCCCGCTCGACCCGCCGGCAATTCCGGTATTTCCGGTAACCGCCTGAAGAACCATTGCCATCCTGGCCGAATCCTCACCGCCCAGGTTCCGCTGTATTGACAAACCAGGGATGAGGGCAGACGGTTTATACCGCCTGTAGCAGCCGGCAAGATAACGAATATCTCCAGCCGGGGTTCCGCAGATGCCGGACGCCCATTCAGGAGTCTTGGCGGGGGCGCAAAAAAGCCAATTTCTGAACATGTCAAAGCCGTGGCAGTATTTTGCTATATAGGTCTCATCAATTCCGCCGTTCTCACATAGATCAAAGATAAGGGCGGCAATAAAAGCACCATCGGTGCCGGGACGAATCTTCATCCATCTTGCGCCGAGCAGGTCGACCGTACGTGTTCTCCTCGGATCGGCGACTATCATCTCAACGCCGCGCTTCCGAGCATCAACAAGCCTGTTTCCGAGCTCGGACCCGAAGCGCAGGTCAGCAATGTTCGCGCCTGGTAAAAATATAAATTTCGAATTCTCCAGTGACCCGGCATCAATTGCCGCGTTCGAGGTACCGTAGACGAAGGGGGTAACAAAGCTGACGGCGGCCGAACTGTAGGAACCTGTTGTCTCCGTATAACCCCCGTAGAGATTTAGAAACCGCATAGCGAGCTTCGACGTATTATGAAGAGCCCCCCGGCAGGAACCGCTTCCGCCGAGTCTCATCACCGTCAGCGGACCCGATTCTTCCCTTAAAGCCGACAGCCTCTCGGCCGTGTGATCCAGTGCATCATCCCAGCTTACTTTCCGGAAGCTTCCCGTCCTGCGGTCTTTTAAAAGCGGAGTCTTTATCCTGTCGGGATGATATGTGAGCCTGTGCGCCCGGTAGCCCCTGAGACAACCGCTCATCCAGGGCCCCCTGTGACGGCTGTCGGTAATTCGTACTATTCTGCCGTCTTCGACAATGGCACTTAGGGGGCATCCGCCTCCGCAGTCTTTATTACAGCTTACAGGTATTTCCATGGTAAAGGGATGATACTCAAAAAAAAGCGCCTTTTCAACTGAAAAGACGCTTCTGTTTAATTAATGGATTTTATTAAAAGCGGATTGCAGCTTCGACACTTGCACCAAAATCAGAATAACCAACAGACGCTGTGTTAGCCTTCATGAATCCGGAAGCAGCAACCTCGATAAAAAATAGCTTAATTGAGGCCCCTGCGCTTAGATATCCTTCATTGTATCCGCCCCGGAGTCCGATGAAATTCCAGAGTGAGAATTCCGCTCCTGCATGAAGAAGCGACAAGTAATCATAGTCGTCTCCATCCTGCAGGGCTCTGAATCCTCTGACGACATTAGAGACCTCAGCATGAATATCAAGATAGATATCATCTGCGAAATTGAGGGTATAAGCCGCTCCCAGAAGCACGTCCATCGGAATAACGAACATCTCATTCGCTATCTCTGTACCTGCCGGAATACTCATGGCTGCGGCACTCGCGAGAAGCTCTCCCACCGACATGGCGGTGTAATTCATCTTTGTGTCAAGAATATCAGTCACCGTCAGACCAAGTTTCAGATCGCCAAGCTTTATAATGGCACCGGCATCAATTCCCAGCCCCCAGCCTGCATAAGCGCTGTATGCATTCATCGTCGCAGTTATGTCGGAGAAATCCGTCATAAGAGAAAGAGCCTGTTCTCCCGAAACAGGAAGATATACACGGTACAGCGGCCTCAGGTCGGCACCGATATAAAGGAAGTCAGGAAGGAGCTCAAGAGCATAGCCTGCCGTGACCGTCGCCGTCAGTGCCGCGTAGCCTTCTGCGCTGATAATTGTCGGTCCCTTCAGGTATGCATCAGCATTCAGGTTTATTCCAAAACCGAATCCTCCGCCTACGCCTCCAAGAAGGCCTATGTTGGTTCCTATTCTCAGGTTTCCAGAAGGAAGCAGTTCGACGCCGGCTATATCTTCTATTACAGCTGTCGCAAGATTAATCATTTCAACTGAGATTGTTCCGTCGCTGAGCGCTGTCTGCGGGTCCGAGGCAATGCTCTCTAGTCCCAGACTCTCTATATAGCCCTGAGGATTCGTCTCAAATGCTGCAGGATCGAAGCCCGCGGTCTCAAGCATTTCAAGCATCTCGGCTTCAGAAGTAGTATCCACCCAGGCCTCAATATCCGCCTGGTCAACCTCGGCTAGCTGAGTACCGATATCCTGATAGTAGCCTTCGACCCCCTCGGGGTTTGTAGCAAAATCGATCAGTGACTGATCGGCAAAAACCCAGGAATTAATGCTGAGGAGAGTGAAAGATCCTCCGTCCATTGCGAATCCCGCTGGATTCTTGAACAATGAGTTATAACCTTTTGCGTTAGCGGTAAACGATCCGCCCTGCCCCGCAAGGTTTGGATTAACCGGAATGGCAGTCGGCTGCAGGTTGATAGTAACCTCAGCGAATGCACCCAGCGTAATTACACTTATTAGTAATAAAGTAAACAGTAACCTTCTCATGGCTGCCTCCTAAAAAAATTTCATGTCGGTAATATTAACAAGCAAGAAACATGCCAACTATTAATTGGTGTGTTTTGCTGATGTTAATATCAATTACTTATTATAATAGTAATGATTAGCTAAAAAAGCTTTAATAAGAATATAATCAGGATTATTAAATAAATCAAATGTCTGATTAATCATACGCGTTCTATTATCAGAATGCAAGAGTAACAATTCATTTTTCTGTTGAATCTTTGCATCAGCCTTGATAAGATAAGCCGATTATGAATACCAAAGTGAACAAAGCATATTTTCTTATTCCGGTAATTTATGCGGCAGTAATTATTTCTTTATTATATGTGCAGTTTTCCGGTTCCCGGGGATTTTCCGCCGAGGTTTCCGGAATTAAAGTATCCGGCAGAACTCATGCAGGAGCTCCCGGAAGGGGAGATTACATATCCGCTCTCCAGGTGAGCTGTAACGGCATCTCTTTTTCATTCGACGAGGGAAATCCGATGCTCGTCTACTCCCGTGACGGATTAACCCATAATACCGTTCCGATAAATTACCGGATAACGGCGACGAGTATTGACCTCCGGCTGAATAAAGATATCAGCATCAGTTTTTCCGCTCCGCAGAACAGCGAGAATATTATAAACATCAGCCTTTCGGCAGGAGATCCGGATTCTATTAAATCTATAGAAATTCCCCTCATTGAAGCCAAAGGCTCTGTGATAGAGATGCTTGAAGGGGTTCCAGTGCTCTCGGTTACTACTTCCGACGACAGCAGGTACTTTCTATCCCTGCCCGAGGGTGTTTCATTCGATGCTGAAACAGGAAATCTTCAACTTCTGCCCGAGGGCGGCGGGTTTTCAGATCTCAGCTTCGAGAAATCCGTGAACACGTCCCTCGATGCATTCACCTACTGGTTCAGCGGCAATTCAAAACTCGTCTCGGCTGAGGCACTCGAGAACAACATAGCCTCCTACCTTGAGAAAACAATCTCAGGGTTTATGGATATTAGGTTTAAAGAAGAAAGCGGAACCTGGACATCCAAGACCGGCCTGCCTGAATTCAACGAAGAAGCACTGGTTGCCGCCGTCTCCGAACAGATCGGTAAAGCCGAATATCCTAGGGCAAAGAGTTCTCTGGATCGTAGTGCGGAGAAGTATAGTGATGATCTCGGGATACTCAGTTCATCCCTCTTTGGAAATATTGTGAACGAAGGGTGGGCATACAACCGAAATCTTGAACGGAAACTCTCGAGCCTTGAGCGACGAACAGCTAACCATGACTACTCAGTTTTCACTGATGAGGATCTCAGCACCCTTGTTCTATCCGAAGATTCAGATGTATTAACCAAAAATCTTCTAAAAATGGCCGATTCACTCCCAGAAGCCGATATAAATATCCGAGAGGCATCGGGGATGCTCTGGTTTTACTGGGAAATTAATAACGCATACGCCGAATTAGGCAGCAAATTCGCCCCGCTTCTAAATGTCGTGGAAAAAATAATTCTTCCGTCTATTGAAGTAGTCTCCGACCGGCTGTTTATAGTTGATGATAAGAAAAACGCGGACATCCTCCTCTCTCTTAAAACAGGAATTGTCATGAAGGGTATAAAAGAAAAAGACGGCTTGAGTAACATCAACTCACTCGGCAGGGAAATTATTAATTCAGCCCTGTCAATCTCGGATAATCTCGGGTTTCTCCCAAAGACCGCCTGGGAGGGAGAGAGCGGAAACCTTCTTACCGAAAACAATATTCCACCGGAGCATATTTATCCTCTTCTTTCAGATAATCCGTATTATCCTGCCAAAGACTACTTCTTCAGCGAGACGGGGGAAAAGCTGACCGTTCTGAACCAGGCTGAGACTTTCAATACCGAAAAAACAGACTTCGGCTACAAGATGACCTTCAAGTTCCCAGCCGGACAAATTCATACTTTCGCGGTCAGAAATATAAAACCCTTCTACCAGATGAACCTTCTCGGATACAAATGGAACGCGGATCACCGCTTCCTGCAGTATTTCAGCGGATGGTGGTATGACAGGGACACCCAGACTTTGTACGTAAAAATAAGACACCGAACCGACACCGAAGAGATTCTAATATATACCGACAAGCCGGCTCCCCTGCCGCCCAAACCGGAAGAGAGTACCGATGCCGGCGCGGCTGAAGATGAGACTGCCGGTCCGAAAACAGAAGAATAGATCAAAAAAAGGCTGCCGATTCCATAAACCGGCAGCCTTCGCTATATAGGGGCAGCCGCCCCGTCTTTAACTATCTTTCAATTACAGTCTTAAGATCGCTTGCGGTAAAACCAAGATGCTCGGCAACTTTGGATGGGGGGCCTGATTCTCCGAAGCGTTCAATACAGAAAACATCCTCGGTGGATGTAGCCAGTTTTTCCCAGCCGTATGACACTCCGGCTTCGGCTGTAACAACCCTGACGCCTAGGGGAATAACACTCTCTCTGAACGACTTGTCTTGATTCATGAAGAGGTTCAGCTCAGTTATTGATACAATTCTTATCTTCTTTGTTGAGCCTTCGGCCGCATCGAGCGCAAGATTTACCTCAGAACCAGTTGCGGCTATCACCAAATCAGGCGTGCCGGCGCAGTCCTTAACTATATAGGCACCCTTTCTCATATTCGTCTTCCAGTTTGAATCAGCCTTCGGAAATACTGTCAGATTCTGTCTTGAAAGAGCAATAACCGTAGGTTTGTTTGTGGCCTCAATGGCCATCTGCCAGGCGACATTCGTCTCTTCACCGTCCGCAGGTCTCAGCACTTGAAGATTCGGAATTATCCGGAGAGAGGCCAGATGCTCTATCGGCTGGTGAGTGGGACCGTCTTCCCCGACAAAGATTGAATCGTGGGTAAAAACAAAGACCGAAGGTATTCCCATCAGAGCCGATAGTCTTAATGGAGGTCTCATATAGTCGGCAAAGACCAGGAAGGTAGCGCCGTAAGCCCTGAGACCGCCGTGGAGAACCATACCGTTTACTATTCCTCCCATTCCGTGCTCACGGATTCCGAAATGAAAATTCCTTCCGCTTCTGTTTTCGATTGAATAATCACCTAAGCCTTTGAGTACGGTCTTGTTTGATGGGCCGAGGTCTGCAGAGCCGCCGTAGAAATTGGGAACCGCAGCAGCAACAGCGTTAATAGCCTTCTCTCCGGCCGAGCGGGTAGCTATGCTGTCACCGATTTTATACTCAGGCATGGCGGCATTGGAAACGGAAAGATCAGCGGCAAACCAGTTGTCCCATTCAGCCTTGAGTCCGGTGTTTGCCGCGGCCCATGCGTCGAAATTTTTACTCCACTGTTCTGCACCCGCCTCGCAGCGCTGCTGAACAGTTTTAAAATATTCTCGGGCTTCGGGAGCAACATAAAAATCCTGATCCACGGGAATTCCGAGCTTTGCCCTTGTCGCCTTTATCTCCTCAGCACCTAGAGGAGCACCGTGGGTTTCGTGACTTCCTTCGAGTGTCGCGGCGCCCTTGCCGATAGTTCCCTCGAGAATAATCAGGGATGGTCTGAGCTCGTCAGCTTTTGCCTTTTCTACAAGCTCAAGAATCTGAGCAGGCTCGAAGGCGTTCCCATTAAGCACCTGCCAACCGTAGGCCTCATATCTTTTTGCAACATCTTCAGAGAAGGCAATATCTGTTTTACCCTCAATTGTAATTCTATTTGAATCATAGAAAAGAACCAGTTTACCAAGGCCCTGATGACCGGCAAAAGAAGCCGCCTCAGAGGCTACACCTTCCATCATGCAGCCGTCGCCGCAGAGTGCATAGGTATAATGATCTACTATCTTATTTTCGGCTGTATTGAATTTATCTGCGAGAATTGTCTCGGCAACAGCCATACCCACAGCATTACTAATACCGGCGCCTAGAGGCCCGGTAGTCGTATCAACACCGTCGGTAAATTTATATTCGGGATGCCCGGGAGTCTTTGAGCCGAGCTGCCTGAAATTCTTAAGATCATTTAAAGATATTTTATATCCTGCAAGATGAAGGATTGAATACAGAAGCATCGATCCATGACCTGCCGAAAGAACAAATCTGTCACGGTCTACCCAGCTTGAATCAGCCGGATTATATTTCATTACCTCACCATAGAGGACCGCCGCAAGTTCCGCGTTTCCCATCGGCATTCCCGGATGACCCGAGTTGGCCGCCTGTACTGCGTCCATTGAAAGAGCCCTTATGCTCGTTGCAGACGCCTTAATTCCATTTAAATTCATTTACCACTCCTTAAATATCAGCTCCCCGAAAGGGGGACAATCATAAACCTCAGACAGGCTGAGGTTCTTTTTTCATCATTACAGCTGCAGTTGGACAAACCTTGACGCATTCGCCGCAGCCGTCACAGGAGGTGTCCACCAGCGACTTGCCGAAAGGCGCCCTCATCCTGGTTACAAATCCCCGGTCAACATAGGAGAAAACATCGAGCCCCTTAACTTCGGCACATGCCCGGACACAGTTTCCGCAGTTGATACACTTATTAAACTCCATTTTGACAAGTTCATGGGTTTTATCGATATCATATTCACGGCGTTCGCCCTGAAAATACTCCTGATCGGCCCCGTAGCGGGTAGAGTAATCACGAAGCTTGCAGTCATCGGCAGCATCACAGCCGCACTTAAGACAGCGTTCAGCCTCTTTCCGCGCCGCCTGAGTGGTGAAACCTGTCTCGATTTCATCGAAGGTTGTCACTCGCCGCTGGTCACCAATTAGCGGCATCTCAACCTTGTCCCGGGCTGCAACGCCTTCAAAGAGTTTTTCGCTGACACCATTGAGTTCCCCCATTTTTGAGTTAAAAAGAACGGGTTCTCCGGTAACCTCTTCGCCTTCGAGATACTGATCAATCGAATACGCGGCCTTCCGGCCCGCGCCTGCAGCTCTAACGGCAATATCGGCGCCGGTCTGACAGTCTCCGCAGGCGAAGACTCCAGGTCGGCCGGTCATATATGTTCTCTCGTCGGTGAGAATCGAGCCCCACCTGGTAAGCTCCACTCCCAGCTGCGTTACCGAATCGGGCACAACCTTCTGTCCGATCGCACCGATGACGGAGCTTGCGCCTATTCTGTGCTCCGAACCTTTAACGGGAACGGGTCTACGGCGGCCGCTTGCGTCGGCTTCACCGAGTTCCATCCTGATGCACTGGACAGAAAGACCTTCCCCGTCCTTCTCTATGGCGGTCGGCGCCGCGAGGTATTCAATCTTGACTCCCTCGTGGAGGGCTTCATCAATCTCAAAGTCACTCGCCGGCATCTCGGCCCGGGTCCTTCGGTAAAGAATAGTAACCTCAGCTCCCTTTCTCACCGCCGAGCGCGCAACGTCGATTGCGGTATTTCCGCCTCCGATTACGACTACCCTGTTGCCTATTTCCGGCTCATCTCCATCGGCGAGTTTGCCGAGGTAGTCAATTCCAGAGTAAACCCCGTCGAGATCTTCGCCGGGAACCCTGATGGAGGAGGCTCCCTGGGCGCCTATTGCAAGAAGGAGTGAATCATAATCCTTCTCAAGTTCTTTAACAGAAACGTCTCTGCCGACTAAGGTTTCATACCTGACCTTTACTCCCAACTCCTCAATAGCTCCCAGCTCGTCGCAAAGGATTTCATCCGGAAGGCGGTAATAGGGAATTCCGTAGCGGAGCATTCCGCCGGATTTCTTATGAGCCTCGAAGACGGTTACCTCATGCCCTTTCAGCCTGAGAAAATAGGCGGCCGACATTCCGGCAGGCCCGGCACCGATTACTGCAATTTTCTTTCCACTCGAGGGCGCTGCTTCAGGAAAATCCCTGCGCCCGAGCTCCTTCATCTCATAATCGGAGATATACCGCTTCATATAACAGATGGACATCGAGTCCTCTACCCGGCTTCGGCGGCAGCTGTCCTCACAGGGGCGCGGACATATTCGTCCGAGAATTCCTCCTATGGGCGCTTTTTCTCTGATGAGTTTTGCTGCTTCAAGCTCACGGCCTTCGGCTACGAGCCCCATGAATCCTTTAATATCAATAGATGCGGGACATGCGTCCTCACATGGAGGAAGGCAGTCACCGCAGTGGTCAGACAGAAGAAGATTCAGACACATTCTTCTTGCCGCGTCAATTTCTTCGGATTCAACCGTGACGGCCATGCCGTCCCGCACCTTGGTGGCACAGGAGGGAACAAGATTCCCACGTCCGCCTTCAACCTTCACAGCGCACATAAAACAGCTTGTAAAGGGCACAAGAGTCTCGGAGTGACAGAAGGTCGGAATATCAAATCCGGCTTTTCGCGCGGCATCAAGAATGGTTGCTCCGGTTTCTATCCGCACCTCAACATCATTTATTTTTACTGTAACATCAGACATGTTTTTTCCTCTACTCAACATCAATTGCGTCAAATTTACAGGTATCGCGACAGATTCCGCATTTAACGCATTTCTCAGGATCAATAAAATGAACCTCTTTTCTTTCGCCGCTGATACACTTCGTAGGGCAGGCCTTCGCGCAGGCGGTACAGCCTACACAGTTTTCCGGATTAACAGTGAAGGTGATAAGCGGTTTGCAGACTCCGGCCGGACATTTCTTATCGACAATATGAGCCTCATACTCATCCCTGAAATATTTGAGGGTGGTGAGAACCGGGTTCGGAGCAAGCTGACCTAGACCGCAGAGCGAAGTTTTTTTAATATGACCGGCTAGCTCTTCGAGCAGGCTGATGTCATTTTCAACACCCTTTCCGTCGGTAATCCTTGTCAGAATTTCAAGCATTCGTTTCGTTCCAATTCTACAGAATGTACACTTACCACAGCTTTCCTTTTGGGTAAAGTTCAGGAAGTACCGGGCAACATCAACCATACAGGTCTGGTCATCCATTACAACCATTCCGCCGGAACCCATTATTGCGCCCGTGGCGTTAATTGAATCATAGTCAATGGGGGTGTCAAAGAGGCTCTCGGGAATACATCCGCCGGCTGGGCCGCCAAGCTGAACAGCCTTTATCGGATTTCCGGTAGCGCTTCCGCCGCCTATCTCCTCGATAATTTCTCTAATAGAGATTCCCATAGGAACCTCGACAAGGCCTACTCTCTTTATTTTCCCGGCCAGGGCAAAAACCTTGGTTCCTACACTGCTGCCGTATGAGTATTTGTTAAAAGACGAAGGCCCTTCCCGTATTATAAAAGGAACATTCGCATAGGTTTCAACATTGTTGATATTCGTCGGTTTGCCCTTAATTCCTGCTTCAGCCGGAAATGGAGGCCGGAGAGCGGGCATGCCCCGACGGCCTTCGATTGACGCCATGAGGGCGGTCTCTTCACCGCAGACAAAGGCTCCGGCTCCTTCCTTAACCTTGAGATGGAAAGAAAATTCCGTTCCAAGGATGTTATCACCCATAAGGTTCCGCTCTTCGGCATCGGCTATAGCCTTTATAAGCCGCTTGATTGCAAGAGGATACTCGGCACGACAGTAAACATATCCGAGGGACGCACCGGTTGAGTAGGCGGCTACCAGCATTCCCTCGATTACTGAATGCGGGTCGCCCTCGAGAACGGCCCTGTCCATGAACGCGCCCGGATCACCCTCATCAGCATTGCAGACCAGGTATTTAGGGTCCCCCTTCGCTCCCGCAAGAAAAGACCATTTTATTCCGGTAGTAAACCCGGCTCCGCCGCGGCCCCGGAGACCCGACTCTTTAACCGTTTCAATTACCTCATCAGGCTTCATACTCTCTATGCATTTTTTTATCGCGTCATACCCGCCTGCGGCAATGTATTCATCAATATTCTCCGGATCGATTACCCCGCAATTTTTGAGTGCGATTTTCACCTGTCTGTCGAGATATTTTTTCCCGTCAGAGCTTTCCTTGATTCTGTTTTCAGCGGGAAGATTTTCTGTACCGGTTTTCAAACTTTCAATCAGTTTATCGGCAAAGGCCGCATCCACATTCCCGTACATGATTCTGCCTGAAAGAGACTCAACCTCTACAATAGGCTCTGCAAAACACATTCCTACGCAGGAGGTGAGACCAAGAGGGATACCTAAATCAGCCTTTTCAAGCTGCTGGTACACAGCCTTCGCACCCGCGGCAATTCCGCAGGATCCCATGCCAACAATTATCCTGCCGCTATTTTCCATCCGCATATTCCTTCAGTATTTTACCCATTTTTGCCGGGGATATTTTTCCGTAGATATTATCATTTATCATTACAACCGGCGCCAGAGAACAACATCCCAGGCAGGCTACCGCCTCAACAGTAAAGAGACCGTCCGCGGTTGTCCCGCCTTCACCAACTCCGAGTTCCTCTGTAATAATTGAGTAAACCTTCTCGGCTCCCCCAACATGGCAGGCAGTTCCCTTACATATCTTAACAAGATTTTTTCCCATAGGAGTGAATCTGAACTGGGAATAAAAAGTAGCTACACCGTATAAGCGAGAAACAGGAATTTCCACAACCTCCGCAACCGCCTCTACAAGATCCTGTGATAGATAACCATGCCGGTTCTGGATTTCCTGGAGAAGGGGAATCACCTTTTCAGGTTCTGAACCTATCTTCTCAACGATTTCCCTTGCTTCTTTCATGACAGCGTCACCGCAATCAATACAAGACATATAATCTCCTTCTAATAGATTTGTGCTGAATTTAATACCGTATAATTTTAGTATACAAAAAAATAATTATATGTTCTATAATGGAGAGACAAAAACAAAACGAAAGGAATGTAATGAAAGAATCAATTGCGATACTTTGGGATATAGAGAATGTTACACCGAGATCAGATTCACTGTTTGTAAACGGTCTTATGGAATATGCAAGTGAACTCGGTAAGGTTTCGGTTGCGACCGCTTACGGAGACTGGGCAAGAGGCTCAATCAGGAAAACCTCTGAATCTCTGGCCGAACACTCATTTGAAATGGTACATGTGCCATATAATAAAAAACAGAAAAACAGCGCTGATATGGCACTAACCACACATGCTGTAGAACTTATTTATCAGTACCCTCACATCAGGAAGATGATCCTTGTAACCGGAGACGCCGATTTCAGGCCGCTGCTTCAAAGTCTTAGAAAGCACGGCATTGAAACAATAATCATCTGTGACTCACAGAGCGCAAGTGAGGATCTGCTCCTGCTTGCCGATGAGTATAAAGACTTCAGAGACCTGATTCCTGACACCGAGGAAGAGGACGATCATGGGACTGATGAAAACAATAACCAGGAAGCCAAACATGCTATAAGTCTTCCCGAGGCACTTGTCCTGCTCAAGGAAGCAATAACTGTCATGAACAGACGCAAGAAGGTCACGACCCTCGGTGCGGTAAAGGTCAGAATGAAGCTGCTGAACGACACCTTCGATGAAAACCGTCTGGGCTTCAGGAGCTGGAAGAATTTCATCCTTTTTGCCGAAAAGCAGGGTGCTATTGAACTCGAACATACCGCGAATGATCAGATAATCAGCCTGGCGAACATAGACAACAAAGAACCCAGCGGGCATATGGCAAGGCTGCCGCAGATCATGTACAACATGCTCAAAGCCATAAGAGACTGCGCCGACAAAACCGGCAAACAGCTAGTCCCCTTCTCTTCAGTTAATAACCGTATGCTTGAGGAAGGCAGCGACATTAAAAAATCAGGCTACTCGCAGATGAAGAAGCTGGTAAAGGATGCCGAGAAACGGGGACTGGTAAAAAGCGAAAGTCAGGGAAAGTTCTGGTACGTTGAGATTACCGACGAAGGAAATGAACACTTCACGAAATAGCCGGTCTCGGCAATAGTAGCGGCGGCGCCTCTAAAAGGAGAGAGGGCGCCGCCTCTCAAGATGGGTGAATCCAATGGCTATGGAATGAGAGTCTGCTCCTCTATAGCCCGGGTAATCTGATCATGCTGATTTGAAAGATCCTGACTCTCTCTCTGCCAGAATGCCTTTCCACCCCAGTCGGGGAAACTATGCTGAAACCTGAAATCATTTCTCTGTTTTCCGCACCAACAGAGAAAATATATCATTCGCATCGCCCGAAGGGGCTCCATCAGCATCATTGTCTCGGTTTTGAATTGCCGAAACTCGCGATAGCCTTCAATGATTGCCGCCGCCTCAGCACCTGATTCGGGAGCGTAGTCCGGCAGCAGCAGCCAGAGATCCTGCACAGGAAGAGAGACTGCCATATCGTCAAAGTCCATCAGATAGAGGCCTTCACCCGGCCGGTCAAGGATGTTTCCTGAATGAAAATCTCCGTGAACCCTTATATAGTCACTTTCATTTCCACCATACTCTTCGAATAAAGAGCAGACAAGGGTCTCGAGCCGTTTGATGTTAAGCCTGACTTCTTCTTTCAGGTCCGGGTGTATCCAGTCGGAAGACATCAACGTCTCTATATCGGAGAGAAAACTCTGACCGGCCGAAAGCCTTATCCTGTGGCGAGAGGCCCTGGCGGCTCCTGTATTATGCAGCCGTCCGAGCAGCCGTCCGATTCTCATCCAATAGTCGAAATTTTCGGCTTCCCATAGACGGCCGCCTTTCCTTGGAAAAACAGCAAACGGAATCCCCTCAACAGAACCTAGTGTCGGAGCGTCATCGCCGCCGGAGAGTCCTGTTAGCCGCAGCGGAGCCGCGACGGGAATATCATCGTCATCACAATCAAGGACAAAACGGTGTTCTTCGAGGAGTGCCGCGTGGCTCCATCTACCGGGACGGTAGAATTTCGCAATATAAAAATTATCATCCTCTGTCTTAAGCTCATACACCCTATTTATATAGCTCGGCATAGGCTGGGTATAATTTGTTAGTTCAATATCAACAGCGGCCTCCACTGCGTCAATGACCAGATCAGGAGTCAGTTTATTAAAATCAGAGACTTGGTTTTCCATCTCTGCATACTAATGGTAAATACGGGACTATTCAACTGACCTGAAGATTGTAAAAAAAAGATTGACTATATTGTTTATTCGGTATATATTAATTAAATATTTAATTGCGCATAGCAACTTTTGCCCCGCGCAACGACATGGAGAGATAAGTGATAGATCTATTACTCGAGGTGAAACAGCGCTGCAGATTTGATGATGTAATCGGAGAAACGATGAATCTACACGGCAGAGAACTTACATTTCTCACAGCTATAGCGGAGGACAGTGCTATATCATCCAGGGGTCTATCTGAAATATCCGGCCTGTCTCCGTCCCGAAGCAGCAGGGTAATATCCGGGCTGACCTTAAAAGGACTAATTTCAATAAATCGTGATGAAAACGACAGAAGAATAATCAATCTAAACCTGACGGAGAACGGCCGTAAATGCGTTGAAGGTCTTAACAAAGAGAAATTACGCTGTGAGAATGAACTCATCGCAAAACTTTCAGAAGAAGAGAAAGAGACAGTCATAAGCGGACTTAAAATACTTCTGAATAAAATATAGGAGCTTGATGAACATGCCGAAACCGGAAATAAAAAGCGCGATTAATATCAGATACACCGATCTGGCAGAGACAAGCTGCTGCCTGTCCTGCGGAGGAGCAGCTGCCCACAGCAAGGCCGCCTCGGGTGAAGTATGTGTCGACCTCGGCAGCGGCCGCGGAACCGACGCAATGAGACTGGCCGAGGAAGTAGGGCCGGAGGGAATGATTTACGGCCTCGATCTTTCAGACGGGATGATAGAGAAAGCGGAAAAAACGGCCGCAAGGCTGAAAATTGAGAATGTGAAATTCCTTAAGGCAGATCTCGAGAATATGCCGCTTGAATCCGGATGTGCCGATCTTGTTATCTCAAACTGCGTAATCAACCATGCCGAGAACAAACAGAATGTCTGGAATGAGGTCTACAGAATATTGAAAAAAGGCGGACGTTTCGTCGTCAGCGATATCTATTCAAGCATTCCCGTGCCGGAAGAATACAAAAACGATCCTGAAGCAGTCGCTGAATGCTGGGCCGGATCGGTAACTCGCGAAGCCTACCTGGAACAGCTTGATAATTCAGGTTTCAAAACCGTTGAGGTACTGGAAGAAAGCACCCCCTATCCCAAGGGTAAAATTGAAGTTAGCAGCTGGACAATCCTCGGCTATAAACCGGGCGGTTGCTGCTGCAGCTAATTATAAGGAGAGACGAATGAAGTCACTTATCAAGAAGAAACCGGAGTCAGGCACAACTGTTGCACAGTGCTGCGCCAAACTCTCCAAGGTTGTGGCAGGTTGTCACGATTAATTTCCGTTTCCGGGCCTGGAGTTCAGGCCCGGATCTTTCAATGATCATCTAATGCTTAAAACAAGAGGAACAGATGGAATTAAAGCTATCAAAACATAATATTATATCCAAAATTGAAGACTCTGATGACTTTTTCATAGTCAATCCGCTCAGCCGAAATGCTGATATAATATCAGCCGAAGCCGCCGATGCAATTAAAGACGGCAGATATCCCGATGAAAATGAACTGACCGAAAAAGGATACCTCGTAGATCCCGCCGAGGAACAGAAAATCTACAGAGCGGCATACCTCGACTTCGTCGACGAACGGGACAAGGAGGAGATCCAGCTTTTCTATGTGCCGACCTACAGCTGTAACTTCAATTGCTCTTACTGCTATCAAGAAGGATACAGCCATGAGCCAAAAATAGATCATGATGAAGTAATAGATAGCTTTTTTAAATATATAGATACAGAATTCGCCGGACGGAGAAAATACATCACCGTTTTCGGAGGAGAACCCCTGCTTCCCGGAGAACAGCACCGCAGAAAAATTCAGAAGATAATCATCGAGGCGAACAAGCGCGGCCTTTCACTGGCCTTTGTCACGAATGCCTATTCGCTTGTTGAGTACATTCCTCTTCTAAAGACTGCATCGGTCAGAGAAGTTCAGATAACTCTCGACGGACCCGAGAAAATTCATGACAGCAGAAGAATGCTTCATGGCGGAAAGGGAACCTTTACCGAGGTAGTCTCGGGCATAGACGCCACCCTTGCAGAGGGAATACCGGTCAACCTCAGAGCCGTGATGGACAAGGAGAATATGCCTCATCTTCCTGAACTCGCAAACTTTGCCATCGAAAAAGGCTGGACTAAAAACCCCATTTTCAAGACTCAGCTAGGCCGAAACTATGAGCTTCACTACTGTCAGGCTAATTCAGGACGCCTCTACGACAGGATATCGATGTATCAGGATCTCTACCATCTGATACAGAAGAATCCTGATATAATGGAGTTTCACCGGCCGGCATTTTCAATTTCCAGATTCCTCTTCGATAAGGGAGAAATGCCCTCGCCCCTCTTTGACTCATGCCCGGGCTGTAAGTCCGAATGGGCCTTTGACTACAGCGGCAGGATATTCTCATGCACTGCGACCGTTGGAAAAGATGGAGAAGAGCTCGGTACTTTTTATCCTGAGAAAACTCTGAACAGCGAAGCCGTCAGCTGCTGGCAGGACCGGGACGTAACCTCAATCCCTGAATGCCGAAACTGTGAGCTGCAGCTTACATGCGGGGGCGGATGCGGATCTGCGGCCAAAAATAAAAACGGAACAATCTTGTCTCCGGACTGCAGGCCGGTCAAGGATCTAATATCACTCGGTCTGCCGATCTACTTCGGCAATGATTCCGCCTCGGAAGAATAATCATATTAACAAAAAGGAGAACAGAATGGCAGGGAAAATCAAGGAAATACAGGCATCAGAATTCAAGAAGGAAGTCCTCGGCAAAAAGAGGGCGGTTGTAGATTTCTACTCAACCGAATGTCCGCCATGCGAGGCTCTGGCCTCTAAATATGAGAGTCTCAGTACCCTTTACGGTGATGACATAACATTCGTAAAAATATTCAGACAGGGAAACCGTGACCTCGCGGCAGAACTTGATGTTTCGAGTTCTCCAACCCTTCTGTTCTACCAGGACGGCAGACTTTCGGGCCCTAAGCTCAGCGGAGGAATCAAGCGCTCGGAAATAATGAAGGGACTCGACGCCCTGATTCCCGAAGACAGGGCGGCAGAAATTCACGGCAGCATCAAACCGGTTGTTACAAACTGTGACGTCGCCGTCCTCGGCGGTGGTCCGGCAGGGCTCACCGCGGGAATATACCTTGCACAGGCTCACCTTAATACTATACTAATTGATACAGCCCTGCCCGGCGGCTATGTAGCGACAACCCATCAGGTTTCCAACTATCCGGGCTTTATTGAACCTCAGCCGGGATTCATGCTTAGTCACTTCATGGGAGAACAGGCAAAGGCCAACGGCGTTGAGTTCAGATCCGCGGTCGAAGTATCGAAGATTGATCTAAAAAACAAAAGTATTCTTGTTGACGGTTTCGAGACTATTGAAGCAAAGAAGATTGTAATCGCCACCGGCTCAAGACCCAGACCTCTCAATGTCCCGGGAGAAAAAGAATACCAGGGGCAGGGAATAAGCTACTGCGCGACCTGTGACGGAAAATACTATGATGACAAGGAAATTGTAGTCATAGGCGGAGGAAACTCGTCCATCGAGGAATCACTCTTTCTGTCCAAATTTGCAAGCAAGATTACAATAGTCCACCAGTTCGACACCCTGCAGGCAAACAAGGAAGCCCAGAAGAAAATTTTCGCAGACAAAAAGATCAAGTTCATGTTCGAACATGAGCCCCGTGAGTTTAAAAAATACGGAAACATGGACATGGGTGTTGTTGTAGAGAATCTCAAGACCGGTGAAACAACAGAGATCAGAACAAACGGAATATTCGTCTTCGTCGGCTTCATCCCTAATCTGGAAATGTTCAATGATGAAATGGAACTTGATCAATGGGGATATCTTAAAACCGGTGAAAATATGCAAACAAACATCCCGGGAGTCTTTGCCGCGGGTGATGTCAGAACAAAGGCTTTCAGACAGATTACTACCGCGGTCGCCGACGGCACCATAGCGGCAATAACCATTTCAAAAGAATTAACCTAATTTAATCTGATTTAATCTCCTGCGGCCTGGGCCTTTGACTGCCTTAGCTGCAGGATAATCAGAAGAACAGCACCGAATGTCACCGACAGGTCGGCCACATTTAAAATTCCAGTCCGCAGACCTCCTATTCCGAAATTAAGAAAATCTATCACCGTGCCGTCGTTGAAAATACGATCAAAGAGGTTGCCGGCACCGCCTCCGATTATTGAAGATAGACAGACTATCTGACCGGGCGGAAGACTGCCGCTGAAGGCGGTATAAATTGTTGACGCGACTATAAGCACAACCGGGAGAAGAATCAATAGAAATGTTTTAAGGGGTTTTGGAAGCCCCCCCCCGAAACCGAGGAAGGCTCCGTCATTCTCGGCATAATGAAGAATGAAAATATTACCTACAACCTGAATAGTCCCCTGCCCTTTGATATGCTCTACCGCATAATTTTTAGAAAGCCTGTCGAGAGTAAAGTTCAGTGATGCAATAAAGAAAACAATTACAAGAAGAGAAAAGCCTTTTATAACCGGCCGCCTGCCGTCAGAGTTGCTTCTCATTGAGCGGCCTCCTTTTTTTGTTTTCAATATTAATTCTCCTCATAGCCTGATGCAATTGTAATCAGCTCCTGCATATTACTGTCAAGCTGGTTTATATGTACTCCAATCTCGGCAGCCGAGTCAAGAACTTTTCGGTTATCCGATTTGAGGACATCTATAGATGAAATAATAGAGCTGCTTCCCAAAACCATTCCCTCAACATCGATAGCCAGCTTGTTTACATCCGTTGTCAGCTTATGAATTTCACTGATTATTTCCAGAATAACTCTTGTTGTAAGTTCCGAACTGCTGCTGGTGGTGCCGGCTTCGGAGATTATTCCATTGAGGGTTTCACCAACTTCCTTCGCCTTCGCCGCTGTATTCTCGGCAAGCTTCTTAATCTCCTGGGCAACAACCGCGAATCCCTTCCCTGAACTTCCCGCATGAGCGGCCTCTATCGCCGCGTTCATCGAAAGGAGGTTTGTCCGCTGGGATATATCATCGATCATTCCTACCATCTCGCCTATTCTGCTTATTCCTGAAGTAATCTTCTTAATAGCGCCGGAACTGCCCTTGAGCTCATATTCTCCATCACGGGCTTTCACTATCAGGGTCTTAAGATTAGAGTTCTGTTTCATAAAACTTTCCGAGATAATACTGAATGAATCAATCATCTGTTTTACCGAACCTGAGGATTCTTCGAGTGAACCGCTTTGTTCCAGCATATTTGAATCAACAATCTTTAGTGAGTCCTGAACCGTTAAGATAAGATCTTTGCATCCTGATATCCTGTCTCCGAGTTTCTGATTCATTGAATCAATAACATTCTTCTCAATCTCGACCATTCGATGTTTATAGCGATGACAGTTTTCTTTTTTATTAAGGCCGTTAAAAATAGCCACTGCCATCCTCTCACAGGAATTATAGCCACAGGCCGCGCAATTCAGATAGTCGGCTTCGGTATCCTTGAGCATGTCGGTGTAGATCTTTTCAATCTCCATTTTTGAGGGTGTCCTGATTGTATTATTCTCAGCCCGGTTCTGATAAGTCCTTCCGTAAAGACCTGCCCTCCAGTACTTATCGAGCACTCGGTTTAATTTGCGCTTGGAAGTTTTCACCGAGAGCGGTTTCCGGTATTTCAACTTCATCTCTTCGGTCCGCTTTGAGATATAGAATTCCAGCTCATCAATGGAACTTTCCCTGCTTAATGTGCCGGTTCCTCCGTTGCAGCCCTTCGAACAGTTTAGACAGTCGACAATCAGCGGACTAACTCCCTTTCTTACGGATTCCGAAAGAGTATCCAGATATTCGTATATTTCCGATGGGCCTTCAATCTTTCTTATCAGCTCCCCGGCCGCGGGATTTTCACGCATTACGGTCTTCATTAATCCGCCGGGAGAAGAGAAAAGCGCTGCCCGTTCTGCAGGAGGATTGTCAAAACCCGCAGGCTCAAATCTATCAAGATTAATTCCATCCTCTTCTATCCTTCTGCTTAGTCCGGCCAGGGTCACATTATAGTCACATATACCTGTGTCAGCGAACTCACGCCTCTTGGCAATACAGGGTGAGAGGACAATTAATTTATGGTTCTTATACTGGGGGTAAAACTCCCTGATCATTTTTGCGGTATGAAGCATCGGACTGTCCGCGGGGGCAAGAATATTAAGCAGTTCCGGTTTATAGATCTCGATATAAGAGACGATGGCCGGACAGGGCTGGGCAATAACACATTTCGGCTTATTAGTCTTAACATGCTCAAGGTATGATCTCACTGTAAGCTCGGCACCGAAGCTCACGTCAAAAACAGCGGCCACGCCGCGACTCTTAAGCCATCCTATCAGATTTTTATAATTTGTATTGAAATTACTAACAAGGGCGGGAGCCGATATTACTATCAGTTTTTCTCTATTATCAAGGGCTGTAAAGGCAGCTTCAGTATCATCAATAAATGTTCTCGCATTACTACTGCATGCATCGATACAGCTTCCGCAGCCGATACAAAGATTGTGATTAACGACAACAGTATCCCCGCTTCCGTCGATACAGAATTTTACCGGGCATACGGATATACACTTGTGACAGTTATTACATTTCTTCTCATCTATTCTAATAATTTCCACAAGATTTTTCATAAACTCTCCATAACAATGAACGTATAATATTGCATTTTTATTATTATCGACCATTATATCACGAAGAATGAAAATCAAAATTAAATATGTATATTAGTAAATATTCGTATTGATTGCTGTAACAATTTTCATTAGTCTTTAATTATGCTGATTACCCCCTCACGCCGGCTCATGTTCCTGATGGGCGGCCTGTTCACCATCCTGGCAGCGGTTCCTGTTTTCACAGATGACACAGCCCGGTTTAGACTGAACCGGCTGTCAACCGAAGACGGACTGCCCAATCCCTCGGTATCCTCAATCCTGCAGGATAATAATGAATATCTGTGGTTCGGAACCCAGGGAGGACTTGCCAGATATGACGGTTTCGGATTCCAGATTTTTAATCAGGATCCCTTTAATAAAAACTCGCTCAGTCATAATCTCATCCAGACAATGATGCTCGACACAAACGGTTCCATCTGGCTGGGAACCTATGATGGTCTTAATCAGTTTGATCCGCTGACAGAAAGATTCACGAGATACCAGCGTAAGACAGGGAGCAGTACAACCTTAAGCGATAGTGTTGTAGTAAGCATATTCAGAGACAGCTCCGGCCGCCTCTGGGTCGGAACAATGAACGGTCTTAATCTGATGAAAGCCGACGGAACCTTCCGGCAGTTCCTCCCGGAAGAAGGCAATAAGAGCAGCCTTCCAAGCAATGTCATAAGAGCCATTACCGAAGACAGCAGCGGAAATATATGGATTGGTACATACGGTGGAATATCGAAATATAATGAAATAACCGGATTCTTCGAAACCATCGCCAGTTCAGAAGAGCCCGGAGGACTACCCGGAAACGCCGTCATGAGCATAGCGCAGAACTCTGAGAAGGATAATCTCTATCTGGGATTATGGGACGGCGGAATTGTCAAACTGAACACAAAAACCGGGAAGATCTTTAAAATAGAAACCCCGGGCTTTAATATTTACACTATTACCTTCAATTCCGATGGGAACCTCTGGGCTGGCACCTGGGGACAGGGCATTCTGATTATTGACCCTGAAACAGGCAGTATAATTAATCATAATACCATGACATCCGAAGATCTTTCCCACGATGTAATCTATTCGCTCTTCGAAGATCATTCCGGGGTTATGTGGATAGGAACAAACGGCGGCGGATTAAACAAATATGTAAGATGGCAAAACCAATTCAAATATTACCCGAATCTCAAACCTACACAGAGGTCACTCTCAAAAGGCAAGATATACTCAATGCTTGAGGATGAGCTGAAGAATATTTGGGTTGGAATCTACGGAAACGGAATAAACAGAATCAACAGGGTCAGCGGAGAGATAAGCAGATACATCAACAATCCGGAGGACGATAAATCTCTCAGCAATAATATTGTCAACACGATGATGAGAGACAGTCGAGGCAACTTATGGATAGGAACAAATAACGGATTAAGTATCTACCTTCCTGAAACCGATAACTTCAAGAGGATTTACAATCCATCGAGCCCCAGGCAGCAGGCCGATAATATTTTCGTCCGGCTTTCGGAAGATAATAACGGGGAAATCTGGATTGGAACCTATAATTCCGGCCTTATAATCTATTCTCCCGAAACGGAGACCTTCAGGCAGTACAGACATATATCAGGAGACCCGTCGAGCCTCAGTGACAACTTAATCCGCGACATTATGCAGGACAGTCTCGGCCGGATATGGATAGCAACAAACCACGGACTCAACCTCTTCAATTCGAACTCGGGAACATTCTTTAGATACATGCATGGTGAAGCCGGCACGATTAGCCACAACGACATAAGGAGTCTTTACCAGAGCGGCGACGGGAAAATCTGGATTGGAACGATGGGCGGCGGTATCAGCATATTAAATCCTGATGACGGAAACTTCACCTATCTCACCCGTAAAGACGGACTCATGAGTAATATAATCGTCGATATTGATTCGGTTGAAGGCGGCGAAATCTGGATAGCCGAACAGAACGGCATTTCAATATATACACCAGAGTTTCGATCGATAAGGCAGATAACCAGCAGCTCGGGCATTCTTGACGGAGAACTGACATCTAACTTTCTCTTTACTTCCGACAATTTCATATTCTGCGGAGGAACAAATGGAATTACAGCCGTTCCTTTAACATTTAATGACGAGGTTCAATTTTTACCCGAAATAAGAATAACCGCCCTTGAAATTGACGGGCGGGATTTTTTAAGTTCCAATTCTCCGATTAAAAACGGGACAATCAACCTTAGTCATGATCAGAACAATATAAACATTGTACTTAATTCTACCGACTATTCATTTCCGAAGCAGAACAGGTTCGAATACAAACTGGAAGGATTCAATGACAAATGGACATCCTCCCAAAATCGTCATTATATCACCTATACAAGCCTTCCTTCGGGAAGCTATACATTTTTCGCCCGGGGATCTGGAAGCAGAAACAACTGGAGCAGGAATACCCTCAAGCTGAAGATTAATATCAAGCCTCATCCCTTACTCTCACCGGCGGCCGTCATCTTCTATATTTTCATTGCAGCCGCATTATTATTCCTGTTTGTATACATATTCGGTAAAAAGAAGAACAATCTCATTGCCGCCGCAAAAGCGGCCGGAAGCCTGAACCGTGAGCTCGAGCTCAGAGTCAGAGCGCGGACTTCCGAGATTGAAGAAGCCCGAAAACTTGCCGTAGAAGCCTCAAGCGCCAAGAGTCTGTTTCTAGCCAATATGAGCCATGAAATAAGAACCCCGCTTAACGGCATAATAGGAATGCTCTCACTACTTAAAAAAACCTCGCCTGATTCCGAACAGGAGGAATATATTGATTATTCCAGAGTCTCAGCCGACAATCTTCTGATGCTGCTCGATGATCTGCTGGACTTTGAAAAGTTGAAATCCGGAAAAATAAATATCATGGAAGAAACCTTCCTTCTCCCGGAAGTAATCGAGTATATAAATAGTCTTTTTTCAGCAAGGGCGATCGAGAAAAACATCAGGATCGAAACTATTTATTCCGCCGGCATTCCAGACTATATCTGCGGAGACCGGCGGAAACTGACGCAGATTCTCAGCAACCTCCTGTCGAACGCGGTCAAATATACCGATTCCGGCCTAATAAGACTTGAAATAAGCGGCAGCAGGCTAGACAAAGTGTTTAATTGCGAGATCTCCGTCTCCGACAGCGGCAGAGGAATTCCAGCTGAAAAATTAGACTCAATATTTAACAGCTTCGAACAGATCGACTCCTCCTACACAAAAACAGAAAGAGGTGTAGGCCTAGGCCTTGCGATTGTCGAAGAACTGCTGAACCTCCTTGATGGCCGCATAAATGTTAAGAGTAAACTTAAGGAGGGAACAACGTTCACAATTCAGCTGCCGTTTAAAATAGCAGAGAGACCCGGCAGAAAGAATAAAGAGACAAAACAGAACTCTGCATCAGCCGGCGGAAAGATCAAAATCCTAGTTGCCGAGGATGAAGCAATAAACCGCCTATATATAACGAGACTTCTCAAGGATAATGGTTGTGATTTCATCAGCTGTAAAAACGGCCTTGAGGCATGTGAAAAATTCATTGAATATAAACCGGACATCGTGCTCATGGATATCGGAATGCCGGTAATGAACGGGATGGACGCAGTAAGGAATATCCGCGCGGCTGAACAAAAATCGGGCACGCACGTGCTTATCATCATACTCTCTGCCCACGTCTACAAGGATGACATTGAAAGGGCAAAAGAAGCCGGCGCCGACGACTTTCTGGCAAAACCATTCAGCGAACAGGAATTTATACAATCTCTCAGAATATGGTCAGAGAAAATAGATTGACTGTCCCCTCCCCGATAATGTAGTATCATAGTTCATGGGGCTGTAGCTCAGCTGGCTAGAGCGGTTGGTTCGCAATCAACAGGCCGTGGGTTCGACTCCCATCAGCTCCAACGATTAATTATAGACCACCCGCAAGGATGGTCTTCTTTGTTATATGAGATGATGGGAGTCGAACCGCGAAGCAAGTCCGAAAGGACGCTGGCGAGCACTGCCTAAGCCTGCAAAAATACAAATAAATCAAAAACTTTAGCCTACAAGTTGCGCCGGGTATTATAATTTCCTATAATTTAATTAGTTATTAAGATATTGCCGCCAAGTTCAATTTAAACCATTTCAAACAGAATCTCAAGCGAAGATGATAAGGATGGAAAAGAGTGAAAAAGATGAAAGATTTAAAGATTGGGACGAGACTGATAGCTATTCTGTCGATAGTCACAATAATCGCCTTAGGATCGGTAATCATGTTTGTCCAGATCAGGGTGTCCAATCTGGCAAAAAATCACGCGATTTCCCTCGCTGATTCGGTTGCCGGAGAATTCGGGGCAGTAGCGGCGAAGGAACTTGACCAGGCTGTTTTTATCGCGATGACTATGGCCAAAAGCGCGGAAGGGCTCCTCTTCGCCGGAGACGGCAATCTCACCAGGGCGCAGGCCGATGCCCTCCTTGTAAATGTCCTGAAACAATATCCAAACCTCCTTGGCACATATTTCCTGTTTGAGCCGGATAAATTTGACGGAAGAGACGCGGAATATGCAAATACTGAAGGCCATGACGGGTCAGGGCGCTATATTCCCTATATGAGCAGGGGTGAGGACGGCGAAATTCTTCTTTCCGCGCTGGTAGATTACCAGGATACAACAGCCGGAGCCTATTACCAGGATCCCAAACGCACCAATACCCCGCATATACTTGAACCCTTTCTCTACGCCATCGACGGAGTGGATGTTCTTCTTACATCCCTCGTTGTTCCCATTCAGGATCCTTCTGGAAAATTCATAGGAATTGCAGGATGTGATATAGCGATAAGCGACCTTGATAATATGATTACCTCTCAGAAACCCTATAAGGATACCGGCTTTCTGACTATCTTTTTCGAAACCGGCATGCTGATAGCCGGCGGCGGAGAAAATGGAATATTGGGAGCAAACCTTAATGATAACGACGGGGTCAATCCCGACCTCATCAAAGGAGTAATGAGTAAGGAAAATTTCGTCCTCGAAATTTATGATTCTTCATTAGAGAATGAGTATATTATATCAGGCCAGCATCAGCCTGTTTACGGAACCGGCTACAATATCTGTCTGACCGTTAACATCCCGACCTCGGTTGTCTATGAAGAATCAAAGTCTGCAATTCTGATAATATCCATCATTAGTATCGCCTCGCTGCTTCTAATAATCATTGCAGTGGTAATAATCGCCAGACAGATTAGCAGCCAACTTAATCTGGGCGTTATTTTTTCAAAAGAGCTCTCGCAGGGCAACCTGACGGCGAATATAGATGTCAACCAGAAAGACGAGATGGGCATCCTCGCTGATACCCTTAGAACGATGAAGAACCGGCTGAGTGAAGTTGTCAGGGAAGTCAGAACCTCGGCGGAGATGGTCTCCCAGGGAAGCCGTCAACTGGCCTCGACAGCCGAACAGATATCTCAGGGTGCAAGTGAACAAGCATCGACTGCCGAAGAGGTCTCCTCCTCCATGGAAGAAATAAGCGCTTCGATCAGACAGAATACAGACAATTCCTCACAGACTGAAAAAATCGCCTCAAAGGCCGCTGACGATGCACAGACTGGAGGAAACGCCGTCCTCGAGGCCGTGGAAGCGATGAACCAGATTGCCACCAAAATCAGAGTTATTGAAGAGATAGCCCGAAATACAAACCTGCTTTCTCTTAATGCCGCAATAGAAGCAGCCAGGGCGGGAGAGCATGGAAAGGGATTTGCGGTTGTAGCTTCCGAAGTAGGAAAACTCGCGGCAAACAGTCAGGCGGCGGCAAATGAAATACTAGCCCTTGCGACTTCCAGTGTCAAAAAGGCCAATACCGCCGGCGAGATGATTCAAAAAATGATACCCGACATCAGACAGACCGCCGATCTTGTTCAGGAAATAAACGCCACCAGCCTCGAACAAAATTCCGGAGCACAGCAGGTCAATCAGGTAATGATTCAACTAGACCAGGTTATCCAGATGAATGCCGCATCAGCCGAGGAATCATCTTCGATGTCCGAAGAACTCTCAGCCCAGGCGGAAAAACTGCTTGATATGATCGATTTCTTCAAGCTCGATGAAGCCCGAGGTACCGGCCCGCGAACCGCCGTAAAACACGCAAACCCTTCGGAAAAGAAGGCAAGGCAGACCGGCAAAGTCTTGATACAGAATGTTAAACCGAAACCAGCAGTGGAGAAGACTACAATAGACAATCTTGATGATGAATTTGAGCAATTTTAAATTAATATTATTAAGATATACTTGCTATTAGGGTACAGGAATTTTAGAATTAATCCATAGATGGATTTTCAACCAGCAGGAGGTTTTTAGAATGCAGGAAACTATCATAAACAATCAGTTTGTTACTTTTAAAATTGAAGAAGAAACATATGCAATAGATGTATTCAAAATCAGGGAGATTCTCGAAGTCCCTGACATCACAAGGGTTCCGGGAATGCCGGCAATGATTCGCGGAGTAATAAACATTCGAGGCTCTGTAGTCCCCGTTCTTGATTTACGAATGCAGTTCGGCCGGGGCGCTACTTTGCAAACCGAAGACACCGCAGTCATCGTCACCGAAATGGTTCACGATGAGGATGTAATTCAGATGGGTATTCTTGTAGATGCCGCACGTGAGGTAATTACCCTTGAAGCGGAAGATATTGAAGAACCACCGCGTCTTGGAATATTCATTGACAACAAATACCTATCGGGTATGGGAAAACGCAATGGTGAATTTGTAATTATTCTCAATATAGACAAGATACTCTCGGAGGACGAATTGTCCCAGGTAAATATACCCAAAAGTGTTGAATAACCTGTTTCAGACTTCCGGGAAATTCCCGGAAGCTCTGTTGTTTTTTTATGCTGAAAGATATCTAAAGAATTATTTATTAAGGTCGAAAAAGTACTATGACCATTGTTAAAGAAAATGAAATTCAGAAAGCTTGTACGCTTCTTTTCGGTGATAGTTTTTCCTTTGAAAGAGAGACAATTGAATATTTGCAGCTGTCCGGAATTAAACATGCATTCAGATCAAAGGTCAAAGAATGCCATCCGGATACCGCCAGCGAGGCTCGAAACCCGGCTGAGAGTGACAGTTTTCTTAGGTTAAAAGACGCCTATGATTTTCTTATCTCCGTAAAATCAAATAACGCCGTTGAAATTAAGGTCTCCTCCGAACAGCACCATCAGGAATTCCGGCAGCAACCTGAGACCCCTTCGAGAAAACTGCCTAACAGAAAACTCAGACTCGGAGAGTACCTATATTATAGCGGAAAAATAAATTGGGAAGAACTGATTTCCGCCCTAACATGGCAGCGGCAAAACAGGAAAAAAACAAATAAAAACCTCCTCTTCGGAAGCTACTTCATCCAGTTTAATATAATGAACTCAACCGAAATGGGCTTTGCTATTTTTAAACTGAATGTCCATAATGCAAACTATTAAAACAGAACTATTATTCCTCCGTCTTTCTCTTCTTTAAGCTTTTTCTTGTACGCTTCCATCTGCTGGTATAGTTCGGTTGTTCGAGAATCAACCCGCTTAAGCAGAATTCTGAAAGTCTTCGTATACAGGTATATTTTCATGGCTTTACTGCCGCCTGTATCCTGACTGATGATGGGGATCTTCTCTGTTTTCAGGAATTCTTCGGCAAAACGGATGTTTTCAGCGCCGATATCTATTACCCTCTGGGTTTCGAGCATCCTGCTGCCGCCGAAAACCTTGGCTTTTAAATTACTCTTTTTGCTTCCCCTTTTTAAAAAATCATTTATCAGGGATTCCATGGCGTAAAGCCCGTAACGCTCCACCTTGAAAAAATTGTCTATTCTGGTATTCAGACTTACATCCGCCAGCATGAAGTGATTGAAGCCGCCAGCTTTCAATATAGGATCAAACAGGACTACAGAAACACAAGAACCCAATACTGTATTTATTACTATATCTTCGTCAGACGATAAATACTCTCCCGGGCCAAGATTATTAATCTCTCTCTTTAATTTATTGTCATAATACTTATACATTCCCGGATCCGAATTAAATTCAGCCTAACACTTTTTTTATCGTCGCGATCAGCTTGTCATTTGAGAAGGGCTTAACAATCCACCCGGTTGCTCCGGCACTCTTGCCGTCCTGCATGATTGAGGCCTGAGATTCAGTTGTCAGAACAAGGATGGGTGTAAACTTATGAGTATCCGTTTCCCGCAGTTCGCGCACCATCGATATGCCGTCCATATTAGGCATATTTACATCAGTAATTATCAGATCAACCTTCCGATCCTTGAGTTTGTCATATCCGTCCCGTCCGTCACAAGCCTCAATTGTCTCATAACCATTTTCCTTGAGTATAAAACTGACACTCTGCCTGATTGCATTTGAATCATCAACTACCATTATTGTCTGAGCCATTTAATCCTCCAATTATTAAAATAAAGTAACTTCTCCGGCCCCGAGGGCAGATTCTTCCACATTGAGGCCTGTGACCTCACCTGCAGATCTCTTGTGACTATATATTGTAAACCGTTCTATTATTTTATTCAAACTCTCGTCTGAAATATTCCATTCCTGAATTTCTTTTTCACCTATTTTCTTTTTTATAGTCTCATCAAACCGGACTTTAAGCGTCTGAAGATTTCCCGAGACATGGGACAGCTCTCCAGTAAGTTTCTTCAACTGCTCCATCTCTCCGGATGATATCTCGAACAGGTTCCTGAACTTTTCAGAAAAGAAATTAAAATCTTTCAGTACATCCGAAAATGAGTTATTGATTGAACTCATTTCACTGATGCCGTCTATAAAAGACTCGAAAAAATCCCGCATATAATGCTGTTCTTCTTCGGCATAGGCTTCATATTCCTCAAAGAGCATCCCGGTAGAACTGATAAAATCACCTGTTTCTCTCTCGCCGCGCTTAATTTGCTCCTGAATCCTTTCGACAAGATCGGCCATATCATCAACCGATTCAGTCATCTGCCTGAGGCTGAGACTCCGTGTCAGCTCTATTCGGGACAATACCGCGACATTCTGCAGCCATCCGGAAATCTTCTTAAAAGACTCTATTTCTTCGGAGATGCCATGAACATGTTTCAAGATTCCCGAAATAAGTGAAATCAGTCCTCGTCTTTTTTCAGACAGCTCATTCGATCTTTCCCTAACTTCAATATTCATTTCCGACAGGCTGGTCATTGACTTAAGGTTTGTTATAAAATGCTCAATTGCCGCATTTTTTTCACCCTGTATATATTCGAGTCTCTGCCGCGCCTGATTAAAATTTTCAGAAAATATATTAACGGTTCGGTTCAGTTTCTCTACAACCTCATCTATCATTATTATAGAGATGTCTATCAGCCGCTCATAAAAAACTGTCTTATCCATCTCTTCGTCTTCGGAAAAGTCGTCGATGCTAAAACCTTCGACTTCTACTGGAAGCTCTTTCATTGACATAAGAATCTGATCGATAGTCTGTCTGATGATATCCTGCTGCTGGAGTTCCTCCATCACTCTGAGAATATTACCACGGACCTTCTCTGACTCCTTGTTCAGTCCTGAGAGTAGATTATTAACTGTTTCAGACTCTACCTGAAAAGTATCAATTCCGCTCATCATCTTCTGTTCGAGGAGTTCAAGCAGCTCTTTTCTATTCAGTGATATTGCCTTCTCGGAAGTACAGAAAACGTCAAGCTTCCGCTTAATGACTTCCCCCTTCTGCTCCAGAATACTCGTTTTTTCAATTGTTGTACCGGTGACATTCTTAAGATTCTCGGTTATCACCGAAAAACCCTCTCCGCCCTTTCCGGCCTTTACTGCATTAACAAGAGCATTAAGCGATACTATCTGAAGCGACTCGGAGATATCCCTAATTTCCTCGATATAAGCCTGTGAGTCCTGATAGTCGGTAATGGATGAGGTGAGTTTCTTTATAATGACCTCATTCTGCTTCTGGAAAGCATTCAGCTCCAGCAGGGATTTTTTAGATTCTTCCTTCCTCTCCCCCAGATAGGAACCAACAGGAATTCCCGCGCCCTTCATTACTCCTCCGGGATTAACCATTGAAAGCTTATCAAGAGAAGATGAGGCATCTTTGATATTCTTTTCCAGTTCCTTAAGAAGGTTCGGATAATGCTCAGCTATTCTGCTGAAAATATTTTCAGTATCCGTAATAACCTGTTTAAGAATTTGACTGTTGGAGCTCATCTATTATTAACCATTGCTTGTTTCAACATAACCGATGGGATATCATCAAGCGAAACAATTATATCAACTCCGCCCTTCTTTATAGCCTCATTCGGCATACCGAAAACAATACAGCTGGCTTCATCCTGTGCAATATTGTAAGAGCCTGCCTGTTTCATTTCCAACATTCCTACAGCCCCGTCATCTCCCATTCCGGTCATTATTATCCCTATTGCATTCTTTCCGGCATATCTTGCCGTTGACCGAAAGAGGACGTCTACCGAAGGTCTGTGACGGCTTACAAGAGGTCCATCCTTGACTTCGACATAATAGCGCGCGCCGCTTCTTTTAAGCAACATATGCTTGTTTCCTGGCGCTATGAGGGCGTGGCCGCGGAGAACTGTATCATTATTTGAGGCTTCCTTAACTGTCAGATTACAGAGGCCGTTCAGTCTTTCGGCAAAACTCGCGGTAAATTTTTCCGGCATGTGCTGAACAATAACTATTCCCGGACTATTCGCCGGCAGTGCTTCAAGAAATGCACGGAGGGCTTCGGTCCCACCGGTTGATGCCCCAACGGCCACAACCTTCTCCGTTGTTTCAATCACGTTCCGGCCGGTACCTCCCGAGAGAATAACATCGGCGGTCAGCTTCGGCGCAACCTTTTGATTAATAGTATTCATTTTATTTACTACTCTTCTACCTCCGGTAGCCGCGGCACTTCGGACAGCATCGGTTATTATTATTTTGGATTCCTCGATAAACTGTTTAGTCCCAAGCATCGGTTTTCGGATTATATCGACAGCTCCGCTTTCGAGTGCGTTCAGCGCATTCTGTGACTGAGCCTCCGCCTGACTCGAGCAGATGACAATAGGAATGGGGTTTGTACTCATAATCTTCCGAAGAAAAGTCAGACCGTCCATCCTGGGCATCTCTATATCAAGAGTAATTACGTCAGGAGTGAGAGTCTTGAGTTTCTCGATTGCAACGAGGGGATCTCTTGCCACTGCTATAACTTCAATATCGTTCGCACTGTTTAAAATTTCCGACATAGTTTGTCTGACAACAGCCGAATCATCTACGATCATTACTTTTATTTTATCTTTCAATTGCTCTCCTTTCGATATACGGAAGAACCAACACTTACTAGATGGTTCCGCATACCCGCAAGACTTTCTGAATGACCAAGGAAAAGATACGCTCCATCGGTCATATGATCAATTATCCGCTGAATAACCCTGGCCTGATTTTCTTTATTAAAATAAATTAACACATTCCGGCAAAAAACTATATCAAATTTCCCGCTAAGCCCGTAATGCTCCTTCATCAAATTTATTCCCTGAAAGGTGACCTGTTTCCTTATCTCCGGTTTTATTCTTACAAGTTCGCTTCCGGCTTTCCTGCTCTTCAAGAAATACTGTTTTTTGAATCTATCGGAGACAACCTCGATATCCCGGTTATTGTAAACAGCTTCTTGAGCTTTCTGCAGAGAACTCTTACTGATATCAGTTGCTATCACACTGTAATTGACAGCTCTGTTCTTGTGGATAAACTCCTCCATGAACATAGCCATATTATACGGCTCCTGCCCTGAAGAACAGGCGGCGGACCAGAGGTTGATTGAAGCCCGGGTCTTGACTATCTCAGGAAGAGCTTCATGTACCATGTATTCAAAATGAGCAGGCTCACGCATGAAGTCGGTCTTGTTGGTCGTAATCGCATCGATCATCTCGAGAACTTCGGTTGCCCCCTCGGTAGAATGAAAGACATGATTGCAGTATTCCTTAAAATCAACAATTCCGAGAATTTTCAGCCGTTTCTGAAGCCGTGACTCAAGCAGTGACCTCTTCACCTCCGGCAGCTTTATTCCCACCTCATCTTCGATGAATTCGCTGAGCTGCTTGAATTCCTTATCGCCGATCTTTCTTAAACTCAAATTAGCTGTATCGTTCATTTGCCATACTCTCTTCGTTAAGCAGTGATCTTTTCAAAAGGCCCTCAGTGTCCAGAATCAGTGCAACTCTGCCGTCACCGAGAATTGTTGCCCCGGAAAAGCCTTTAGCACTTTTAAAAACTCCCGACAGTGATTTAATTACTGTCTGATTCTCTCCAAGAACCTTGTCCACGCAAAATCCTATCCGTTTATCTTCCGACCGAACAACGACTATCTGTTCAATCTCGGGCCGATCGCTTGTAATTCCAAATTCCTCTCTGAGATCAACATAGGGAAGCAGCGACTCTCTATAAGGAACCATCTTCTTGCTGCCACCTTTGCGCTCTTTAAATTTGCTTTCTAGACAAGCCTCCACAACGGTAAGTGGAAAAATATAATTATCTTCTCCGACACTAACCAGAAAACCGTCAATAATGGCCAGGGTGAGCGGCAATGAAAGAATAATCTTCGTAAACTCATGCTCCCGGCTCTCTACCTTTATTGCCCCGTTCAGACTCTCTATCTGACGTTTAACAACATCCATTCCGACGCCTCGGCCGGAAACATTTGTGACCTTTGTCGCGGTAGAGAAGCCGGCCTGAAAGATCAGCCCGAATAGCTCCTCATCCGACAGGACAGCACCGGCTTCGATGATATGATTCTTGACCGCCTTATCATAGATCTTCTGCCTGTTAAGCCCGGCTCCGTCATCTTCGATAGAAATCCGGATCGAGGCACCGGCATGCTCGGCGGTCAACTTGACAGTGCCGGTCTCCGGTTTACCCTTCTTTATCCTTTCTTGAGGATCCTCGACTCCATGGTCAATTGAATTCCTGATAATATGAACAAGAGGATCATTCAGCTTTTCAATAACGGTTTTGTCTATCTCGGTCTCCTCTCCGCTCATAATCAATTCGATCTTTTTCCCCATGTCATTCGAAAGATCCCTTACCAGCCGTTTGTAACGACTGAAAGTTGTGCCTATTGGAAGCAGGCGCATACTCATCGTGTTCTCACGCAGACTCTCAGTTATTCTACCGAGCTGCTCCACCATTGAACGCATTTCAGTACTTGTATCTTTACTCTCAAGATCAATCCTGGCATGAACGGTTACAAGCTCACCTACAAGATTGACAAGCTCATCGAGCTTATCCGAATTAACCCTGAGTGAAGAGGCTCCAGCCTTCTCGGAACGTTTTTCATTAACCGTCTTTATGAAATTCTGCTCATTAAGGGCGGAATCGACAGCTTCCTTCGAGGCCATCTTGTTTTCGAGAATGAGCTGTCCAAGTTTCTTCTGTTTCTCGAGAAGATTCTTAAGCGCATCTTCATTGATGTCTCCGCGGTTCAAGAGGATTTCACCCAGCTTCGGAGACTCTCCATCGGTTAGATCGAACTCCTCCTGAGGCACCTGTTTTACCTGAAGCTCGGAATCATTTTCTACAAAGATAAAGACATCCCTGATTTCATTTTCAGCCTTATCGGTAAGAAGAACGATGTCCCAGCCGGTATAACATAGCTCCGGATCGATTTTATCGAGATTGGGGATATCACTGATATTCGGTATTACAAGATGTTCTCCTAACTCGCATAGTTCTTCTATCAGCAGAAGCGGATTTGTTCCGTTTTTAAAGATTTCCTTGGAAGGTTTAAACCTCACGCGCCAAAGAACAGCATCTTTTCCGGTTTTTTCCGGTTCCGCAGCCAGCGGGGGTTGAGCCCCCCTGACATCAGTGGGCTTGAATCCTACGGCATTCTTGAACGAGGTAACTATTTCATCAGACTTTCTGTTTAACGCCTCTTTTTCTTCCAGATCAGAGTCACCTTCAATCAGCGCGGTGATATGATCTCCCGACTTCAACGTCCAGGTTATGAGCTCCCGGCTCACACTGAGCTTTCCCTCACGCACGGCATCAAGAATGTTTTCAACATGATGAGTGAATGAAGAAATTTCATTAAACCCGAACATGGCTGAGGAACCCTTAATTGTATGGATAATTCGAAAAACTGCAGATATTTTTTCTCTATCCCCAGGGGCTTCTTCCATCTCGAGCAGCCTGGATTCAAGCGAGCTTAGAAGATCCATGGACTCCTCTATAAATGCCTGTCGAAATTGATCAGAATTCACCGCTGCTTCTCCTTATAGTGAACAGTTCACTATCTTCCTCTTTTGGAATAAAACAGAAACCATTATTTGAAATTTTATCAAACACTGCTTTATTAAGCGTTCCTGTATAAAAAAAAGATTCATTCTGCTCTTCACCGGTATTCTGGACAGAGATCAGTAGTTGGATTCCGGACAGGTCGACACGATCTACCATGCTAAGATCCAGAACAATGTCTTTCTTTGATTTCAAACTCTTTAACAACTCATTCGCAGCCGCAGCCGCGTTCTCAATAGTAAGAATCTTCATTACATTAGTATTCATAATAGCATTCTCCTGCAATTATACCTATTCTAATTATTAACAATAAAAACACAAAAGTCAAAACGGACACCAAGAAAAAAGCCGCCTTCTGAAAGAAAACGGCTTTTTTAGTCAAAGACACTGGCTTTAATTATATAGACTATTCTCTATTTCCAGAGATACCCATCAATTCCCTTGTTTTATACAGGAGCCCCAGAAATTCCGCCCGATACCCATACTCATCCTGGCCTAGAGAATCGCGGACAGCCTGTATTACATTATCAAGATCCGCGCGTGCAGCGTATTTCGAAGACCTGAGAATAAGCCCCCATTCCGCAACGGCGGCCGAGAACCGGAAATTCTCAGACGATACCATCGTCACATGACCGGCTGAAACAGGGAGTTCTATCAGTCTGCTCTGATCTTCGTTCGGCTGCTTGTACCTAAACTTTATAAAACCAAGTTCGCCGCTGTCTTCAGCCGCGGGCGCGGCGGTCCAGCTCTGATACCTGAGCTCCTGTGTCCCGGCGGGTCCTTCTGCCGGGATGATTTCATAAAGGGCTGTAACTGAATGGCCTGCGCCTATTTCTCCGGCATCCTTGGTATCATCATCAAAGTCCCGGGCCGCCATAAGCCTGTTTTCATAACCAATAAGCCGGTAAGATTCAACTTTTGCAGGATTAAACTCAATCTGTATTTTCACGTCTTTAGCTATCGTAAACAATGTGCTGCTAATCTCATTTACAAGAACCTTCCGAGCCTCACTCAGCGTGTCTATATAAGCATAGTTTCCGTTTCCCTTGTCGGCAAGGCTCTCCATCCTTGTATCCTTATAGTTTCCCATTCCAAGACCCAGGACTGTCAGAAAAACTCCCTGATTCCTGCGCTCTTCGATCATCCTCACAAGTTCAGCCTCCGAACTCTGTCCGACATTAAAATCGCCATCGGTAGCAAGAATAACCCTGTTGTTTCCGCCGACAATAAGGTTTTTGGCGGCAACCCTGTAGGCTAGATCTATTCCCTCACCTCCGGCCGTGGAACCTCCGGCATAGAGATTATCCAGAGCAGCCATTATAGCGTCATTATCATTGCCGGCTACCGTAGGAAGCACAAGGCCCGCCGCTCCGGCATAGGCTACTATTGAAACGCGATCCTCCGGCCTGAGCTCTTTTACAAGAAGAGATAGTGATTTCTTCAGCAGAGGCAGCTTGTTTTCATCCTCCATCGACCCTGAAGCATCGATGAGAAAAACGAGGTTTGACTGCGGAATCTCGTCCTTATCAACCGTCAGTCCCTGAAGACCGATATGCAGAAGCCCATGCTCAGAATTCCATGGACAGGAAGCAAATTCGGTGACAATAGAGAAGGGCAAGTCCCCCTCAGGCTGAGGATAGTCATAGGTGAAATAGTTGACAAGCTCTTCTATCCTGACGGCATCAGGGGGAGGCATGCTTCCTCCGGTAATATAACGCCGAACATTGGAATAGGAGGCGGTATCCACATCGATAGAAAAGGTGGACAGAGGAGCCTCGGCAGCCTTAAGAAAATCATTCTCAAATATCCTATTATATTCCTCTGTATTCAGTTCATTGTTACCTGTAAGCCGATCTGCTGCGAAGTCGTCATCCTTTTCATATTCGGCAATCTCATCTGCCGCCATTGAAAATCCCGTCACGGGCGCTTCAGCCCTCGTGTTCCGCCTCTTCATCTCAGACACGGCCGGCATGGGCGCCTCGGTCTTTCCGGCCAGGATCTCTGACTCATCAGCATAAAAATTCTCGGCAGCCTCCTTTGCCCCATGAGCGGAGGGTTCATTCATCATAGCAGGGCGTATTGCAAAAGTCATAACCAGAACAAGGGCCGCCGCCAGTCCGACTGCCGCGCCGAGTACGGCCTTCCGGTGCATTACAAAAAAGCCCTTCCGCCTCCGTTTCTGCTCCATCATATCCAGGAGCTCACTCTTAAGCCTTGCCTTAAACTCTTCGTCCGGTTCAGCCTCGGGCTTCCGGCTTATAAGTTTTTCAATTATCTTCTTCAACTCAGCCTCCTCCGATTTCAGCGCAGGATCCAGCATGTAAAGATCTTCAAGAATTTCATTGATACCCATTTTCGTCTCCTTATAGTACCGATTGTTTAAAAACGATGAACAACATCAGCATGGAAAGAGGAACCGACTTCCGTAAGGCTACGATTGTCCTCTTGAATGTCATCTTACAGGCGGCCTCGGACCTTCCAGTCAGCTCGGCGATTTCTCCGAAACTCAGTCCATCCCAGACGCGCATAATGATTATCTCTTTTTTAGCGGGTTCCAGCTCATCAAATACCGGTTTCAGCTTCTCCCAGTAGAGCCGGTTATGCGCATCAAACAGCGGGTCCTGTTCCGACGGCAGCTCCCATACGTCTGAGACAACTTCAAAGCGGCCGCTTTTTCTGAAATGGTCGGTCAGATTGTTTAAGGCTATCCGGTACAGCCAGCTTCCGAAGCTTCCCTTCTCAGAATCAAAACCGGTAAGACCACCGAGAGCCTTTAGAAAAGTTTTGGAACATAAATCTTCGGCAGTCTCCCTATGCAGGCAGCGGTAATAGATAAAGCGGTAGATTCGGTCAAAATAAAGTTCATAGAGGCTTCCGAACGCCTGCGCATCACCCGCCCTTGCGGCTGCCGCAAGTTTTTCCGGCTCGTTTTCCATTCTCATGCTTCCTTTGACGGCGCTTTCCGCCATCTAATTTCTGTTCATCAATCTATACTACGACATAGAGGTTAATAGGTAACAGATTTTTTAATTTTTTTGAATTCGAGACAGAGTCAACAAGCGACCGCAAAAAAAACTAAAAATAACAATATATTATATTTCATATGTGTGTCATTTGTTAGTATATTAGATTGTGTTGAAAAAACCTCTACATTAAAAAAATCAATTTTTCTTCTTATTTAATAAGTTTTGTGATAAATTAATTCAAGACAGAAGAGGGAATTTCAAAAATCAGGGATTTTTGAAATTCCTACTTTAGATTTCAATGAAGTTTTTTGACAACTTGTTATGCTATAGTAGTATAGCTCTTATTGTCAAAAACACTTCAAAGGCTCTGTAAAAAATAACCGATTTTTTACAGAGCCTCAGGAGAAAGCGAATAATGAAAAAGGTAATAATAATCGGAGCAGGACCAGCGGGCCATACAGCGGGAATTTACGCCGCACGGGCGAACCTCAAGCCTCTTTTATATGAAGGATGGATGGCCGGAGGAGTCGCTCCCGGAGGCCAGCTGACGACCACAGGCTCAGTAGAGAACTTTCCCGGTTTTCCGGACGGCATCGGCGGCTCCGAACTGATGATGATGATGAGGGCCCAGTCGATTAATTCGGGAGTCGAGATATTAACTGAGACAATTGAATCGGTCGATCTTTCTAAAAGGCCCTTTATAGTCAGAACCGCGGACGCCGAACAACAGGCGGAAATCCTCATTATTGCTACCGGCGCCATTGCAAAGAGAATGAGGGTGCCGCATGAAGACGACTTCTGGCAGAAAGGAATCTCGGCCTGCGCCGTCTGCGACGGAGCCCTACCGGTGTTCAGAAACCAGCCCCTGATTGTAATCGGCGGTGGAGACACTGCAATGGAAGAAGCAATGCATCTGTCAAAATTCGGCAGCATGGTCAGCATAGTACACCGAAGGGACGAGCTTCGCGCCAGCAAGGCAATGCAGCAGCGGGTTCTCGAAAATCCAAAGATTGAAGTACTATGGAATACAGTTCTCGTTGACGTAAAAGGCGACAAGGCCCTCACCCATGTAATTTTAAAAGACGTGAAAACGGGCGCGCTGCGAGATCATGAAGCAAAAGGACTTTTTTACGCTATTGGGCATAATCCAAATACGGAATTCCTCGGCGGACAGATTAAAACCGACGGAGAAGGCTATATTATAACTCAAGCCGGATCCACAGTTACTTCCGTTGCCGGAGTCTTCGCCGCGGGCGATGTTCAGGATAAAAAATTCCGCCAGGCAATAACATCAGCTGGGTCAGGATGCATGGCAGCCCTTGAAGCTGAGAAATATATGATTATAAATCCTTTATAAAAGGTTAAAGTTAAGATTAGGTACCGCCGATAAAGAAACTGGGGAGTATTATTTTATGGGGAAACGACCTCCTGAGAAATATAATCCTGGAGATCTTGACCGAACCAGAAGCAACCTCGGCAATCTTTCCAGGGAGGAAGCCAAACGAATGGCCTCCCTCCTCGGCGGAGATATTGGTACCGAGAAATCAGATGAACAGCTAACCTCAAAATACAAGGAACTTAAGAGCTCATCCTACAGCCCTCACCCCCGGACAACAGGCGGTAAAAAAACCGGCAGTACGGTATACTCAGGTCACTATAAACAGAAAAAAGCCTATAACCCAAAAATCAGATATATAGACAGAATTAAAATAGATCTTTTAGCATCGAAGCCCGAACACAAGATCAAGACAAAATCCGCGGTTCTCTCGTCCTACCTGAGTTTTATAGTTAAACCAAAGGACAGGATTAACCCTGAGTTTATCGCCCTTGGAGACAATTACTATTATTCTCACATTGAAGCCCTGGTCAGCTCCCTGAAACAGCTTCTTAAACAACTCGATCCGCTTGTCTTCCGCCAATATGTAAATCCATTCTATCGGGACATAATCCGCCAGCTGATCAGCTGGGATCTGAAAGAGATGAACCAGAATCTCGTTCTTCTTCAAAAATCTCCGAGAAACATCGAGGTTCAGAAATGCGAAAACCTCTGCCGCTACATCTACCGTCCCATCATGACGCTGAACGGGGTCGAACTTAATCACATCTTCGGCGCACTGGACAGACTCTATAAGATCCTGATTCTTCTTCACGCGGAAGAGGCTGACAAACTTACCCTCATAGAGGAAGGATATACCACAGCGCGAGAAAAAATCCGAATTGTTTTCAAAGACGTTGCCTACACCTGCTATCCGCTGCTGCTGAAATTATCGGGAAGCCGGTTTTATTACTACAATGACTTCATTAAATATCGGTGGAACACAATCCTCAGCCTTCTTCAGATTAAAAAAGAGGATTCTCTCATAACTCCGGATCCCATCGAGGCGGCTCTCAAAAACCAGTATTCTCTATCCCACCTGAAAAAAGCACTTGATGATGAAAAAAAGAAAATTGAGGACAGCCTCAGAAAACCCTATAAGCAGAGAGATGAATCCGAGATCAGCGGGGCTCCCGCCTTCCTTGAACAGCTTTTTCCCGAGTCCGGATGGAAGAATTACCAGAACCTACCCGATCTCTATCCATATTTTCATCCGGTATTCAACTTTCCAAAAGGAACAGAGCTTATAGCCGCGGAAGATCCGCTGCAACAGGTAGTAATCCTCGCAGCGGTAATTCAGGAACTGCTGTACGGATTTCGCAACCTCAGTATAGGCTCAGCCCAGAATGAGGAAATTGAAGAAGAGACCGGCAAGTGGCATCTGTTCATCGATGAAATGATTCAGAATAACTACAACAAGATGTTGATTGAATACTGCAGAAACGTTGATAAGGGAGTAGAGTTCTCCGCAGGGAGATTCGGACAGAAGCTGCTGGTTGATACATACTGGTATAAACGCAGATTCATATTGCCTTATCTGAAATTCAAAACCCTGTATCGCTCACAGTCAATTCCTCCCACAGCAAGGAAGTTCCATCATTCAGTACGGAACCTCTTTAGGCTGCTGCAAAATCTGCTTGTAGACTTCGATGCGAGCGAGGACCGGAAGAGCATAATCGGTAACTATTCCGAGCCTTTCAGCTTTGAGATCGAAAACACTACCAGCCGCAGGCTCCGGAAAGTTCTATTAGCGGAACACATCGCGACTACAAACGAAAACCTCGTCAGGCACACCTTCATGATCATCTCTCTGCTTGACTTCCTTCTAAACAGCCCCGACAGCTTTTACTACAAGATTGAGGCGGAAGACATTCCGATTTACCGCTCCGATCCTGTCTATCAGGGCAAACCGTTGTATTCCGTGCGGCTCATAGATACCGAAAAAATTCTAAACCGATAGCCCTGATGTTTTCTAACGCAGATTTATATGTTACAGTATTTATATAGTATTATCTTGTTGGAATTTCATATATCCCAATAATTTTGGACTACAGAAATTCCCTCAAACAGCCGGGAGGATTAAAAAAGTTGAAAGAATATTTAGAACTCGTTGATTACGTCTTAAAAAACGGAGAATTGAAGAAAAACCGCACGGGAACCGACACCCTGAGCTGTTTCGCGTATTTTTACCGAATCAACCTGCAGGAGGGCTACCCCCTGCTTACAACCAAGAAGATCATCTTCAATTCGATGCTCCATGAGCTGATCTGGTACCTTTCCGGCGAAGAACATGTTAAAACCCTCAGCGAAAAGACCAAAATTTGGGACGCCTGGGCGGATAAGGAGGGCCGGCTCGAGACGGCATACGGCCGTTTCTGGCGGAGGTTTCCGGTTCCAGAGAGCGGGCTGCCCGGTGAAAACTGGGGAACAAAATGGATCAGCCGAGACGAGAGCACAGGCGGCCTCGTCTTCGATCAGATAAGTTACATAATCGATACCCTTAAAGAAATCAGGATCAATCCGGAAACTCCCAATCTGAGACGGATGATTGTATCCGCCTGGCACCCCGGAAACGCGGCCGAGAGCAAGCTTCCGCCCTGTCATTACACCTTCTGTTTCAATGTGACCGGCAACAAACTAAATTGTCATCTAACCCAGCGTTCCGCCGACATTGCCCTTGGCGTACCCTTTAATATTGCCTGCTACAGCCTGCTAACCATGCTTCTTGCGAAGGAGACGGGCTTTGAGGCAGGAGAGTTTGCCCATACCATGATAGACGCGCATATCTATACAGATCATATCGAGGGGCTCAAGGAGCAGCTGAAACGAAAACCAGGAGACAGGCCCACTCTGCTGATAGCCGACAAACCCCTTCTTAACATGAGTTTCGACGATGTAAAACTCGAAGGTTACGATCCGCAGCCATTCATAAAGTTTCCGGTAGCCGTATGATACTTGCAGTCATCCACCTGATAATATCAGTAATTCTTCTTGTTCTATTATCTATTCACTTAAGGAATTTCATAAGGGTAAGGACTACATTAGAAACGATAAAAACACAGGTTAACCATGATTTAAGATCTCCGCTTAACGCGATACTCGGTTTTTCGGATCTGCTGCTTCAAACTGAAAAGGATAATGAGAAAATTAAATTCCTGGCCGCGATAAAGTCGGGAGGAGAATCCCTGCTTACAATCCTCGACGAACTGGCACAGAGACTGAGCAAGACCAATACCGCTGTCAGGAGATCTCCATTTACTCCCAGCCCTCCGGGAAGCGAACTGAAATCAAAGACCAATCTGAAAAACGAGAGGGAACCTCTGATACTCATAGTTGACGACATGATAGAAAATGTCGTCTTTCTGGAAAAAATTCTGTCGAAATCAGGATTCAGAACCATATCGGCAATGAGTGGTGATGAAGCGCTCGAAGTAATGACAAATTATTTGCCGGATCTCATTCTCCTTGACATTGTCATGCCGGGACTCTCAGGCTTTGATACCTGCGCGCAGATTCAAAGTCATAAAGAATTTATAGATATTCCGGTTATTTTTCTAAGCGCCAAGAAAGATGAAAAAACTATTATTGAGAGCTTCATCTACGGCGGAATTGACTATGTGGTAAAGCCCTTCAATAGTCCCGAGCTTATAGCCAGGGTTAATACCCATCTACAGCTTAAATCCGCAAAGGAAAAACTCAATATTCTGGCATTCACCGATCCGCTGACCGGTCTTTTTAATCGGAGAAAATTCATGGAAACCCTTGATCGGGAGATGACAAGAGAAAAACGTTATGACGGCAAGCTGTCCTTCATCATGATCGATATAGATCATTTCAAAAAGGTCAACGATGACTACGGACATGATGTCGGAGACAAGGCCCTCATGAAATTTGCTGAGATCTTAAGCAGCAGTCTTCGTGAAACAGATTTCGCAGGGCGCCTCGGCGGCGAGGAATTCGGAGTCATCCTTCCGCAGACAAACATTGAACAGGCATTAATTGTCGCAGAACGAATAAGAAGCAGAATAGAGTCGGAATCAAAGACCGATGAAATACCGCAATTCACAGCCAGCTTCGGACTGGCTCAATACCGAAAGGAACTTGACAACTCATCCATGCTTACGCGCGATGCGGATAAAGCCCTTTATGCGGCGAAAGAAGGCGGAAGAAACAAGATTAGCATTTTTTCAGCGGAATGAGGACAACAATGAAATACAGTATTATAGCAGCAATATCAGATAATTTTGTCATTGGCAGGAATAATGAAATTCCCTGGCACATCTCTGAAGATCTGAAACTTTTTAAAAAACTCACCCTCGGCAAGATCCTTATCATGGGAAGAAAGACATTTGAATCAATAGGAAGGCCGCTTCCGGGAAGAACGACGATAGTCCTCTCCGGTTCGGAGGATGTGAAAAAAAAGCTCACTGCCGCCGGAATCAGTGTATGCTGCTCCCTAGAGGCTGCCCTGAAAACAGCCGCTGAGATTTCCGGCGGCAAAGAAGCACGGGAAGTCCTCATCGCCGGCGGCGCGAGCATATACGCGCAGGCTATAGCCGGCGCCGAAAAACTCTATCTCTCAAGAGTTCCGGGAAGCTTCGACGGCGACACCTTCTTCCCCGAATTTTCCGAGGCCGATTGGAGACTCGAAAACAAAGAGGATTTTACTGATTTCACCCTTGAAATTTATTCCAGAATCACCGTCTGATTCTCTGAGCCGACGTTGATTTCCGCCCTTCCTGAGCTCAGACTTGTAACGGCGGCCTTGAAGGCATCAGCCTTCTCTTCCGGCACAAGCCCCTCAATCTCCACCGCGGTTCCGAAAGATTCGGTCTCTATCCTGCATTCATGAATGCCGGCTGTCGCCGATAAGGGCTGGTAGAAACTATAATCGGCCTTTATCCGGAAGGAAGTATACGTGACAAGCGGCACCGTCTTCAGTCGGTCAAGAGCACCCCTGGCGGCTTCGGAATAAGCCCTAACGAGTCCGCCTGTGCCTAGCTTTGTCCCGCCGAAGTAGCGGACAATAGTGAGCATCAGGTTTGTGACGCCCCGGCCCTTCAGGACCTCTAAAGCAGGCTTACCCGAAGTTCCCGAAGGCTCACCGTCATCACTCATTCCCATATGCTGCCTCTCTGCTCCAGTAATGAAGGCGTGAACAACGTGAGCCGCGTCCGGATGCTCACGCCTCTTACTCTTTAAAATTTCACGCGCCTCAGCAGGACTCCCGGCGGGAGTTACCTCAGAAATAAAACGGGATTTTTTAATTTCAAGTTCGAAGCACGAACCGCCTTCGGGTATCAGCATGCTTGCATTCTACCCCATGGCCGCCACCGTGAAAACCCATGGCCGTATTGCGGCCGAAAGCTATTTAGGCTATTGTAAAACACCCATGAAAAAAAGACGTCTGCTTTTATTCACTACCCTGACTCTCAGCCTGGCCGCATTGATTCTGGCTCAGGTCACAGGCCGCCCGGCAGCCGCGGCAACAGAACGGCTGGAACTTATAGTTGCCGCCCTAATGGCCTTGGAGATTGTCGCTGGCTTTCAGACGGCCGAATACAGGAAACAGTATCTAATTAAGAACATGGCCGCCATAATATTTACCGCCCTTTTTGCCTCGGCCCTTATTTTTCAGGCAACAACGGCCGGAGCATCAGCGCCCCATTACCTCGACACTACAATTCACGTAACCAGAAATATCTTTCTGCTCTATCGCCTTGTAGAAGGAATCAGGTCGGTAGAAATCATACTGACGAGAATCTCCGACAGGCCGGCCTTCTCAATTCTTGCCAGCTTTCAGATAATAATCACCCTAGGGACGATGCTCCTCATGCTGCCCTTCGCATCCTCAGACGGACAGAGCATGCCTTTTATAGACGCCTGGTTTACAGCAACATCGGCTGTCTGCGTTACAGGCCTCATCATAGTGGATACAGCAACAGCCTTCAGCTTATTCGGTAAAATCATAATCCTCATACTTATTCAGATAGGGGGACTGGGGATAATGATCATCTCCTACATCTCCCTGTTCCTCCGAGGCCGAAAAATGGGCTACACGGAAAAAAAGAGGCTGTCCTACGCCATCAACGATGATGATATTTCGGGAATAACCAGGACTGTTAAATCAATAGTCTATCTAACCTTCTCTATAGAGGCCGTCGGCGCTCTTGTTCTTACTGCAGCCTTCAGCATGAAAACCGGTTTTTCCACCGCGACTGTTTTCAGTTCAGTATTTCATTCCATCTCGGCCTTTTGCAACGCAGGCTTCTCATTATTTTCAAACAGCCTCGAGAGTTTTACCGGAAACCCGATTATTATTTTCACCATCAGCATCCTGATAATTGCCGGAGGACTAAGTTTTACAGTCATTTTCAACCTTCGCGATATTGCGCTGAAGAGGGGCTCCCGTAAGCTCAGCCTGAACTCGAAGGTGGTTCTGAGCTGGACAGGCATTCTTCTTCTTTCCGGTATGTATTTTTTCTACGCGGCCGAACACAGAGGAGTCCTCGTCGGCTACCGGACCGGCAGCCAGTACCTCGCTGCCTTTTTCCAGTCGGTAACCCTCCGAACGGCCGGTTTCAATTCGGTGTCCTTCGCCTCTCTCGGAACAGGAACAATCCTGATTATGTGTCTGTTTATGTTTATCGGAGCCGCCTCGGGCAGCACCGCCGGAGGTATCAAGATTAACACAGCGGCGGTTATCGCGGCCTACATCAGGAGCATCATCACCGGATCTCCGAAGGTCACTATATACCGATACCAGTTGTCAAAAACAAGGATCCTTAAGGCATTTATAATAAGCCAGTACGGTATAATGGTAATCTTCCTGTCCGCTGCCTTACTCGCCTTTACCCAGCAGGCTGAGCTGCGAGATATCATCTTTGAGACCGTCTCCGCCTTCGGGACCGTGGGCCTTTCTACAGGCCTCACGCCTAGACTGAATAATATCGGAAAACTGGTTATAATCTTTCTCATGTTCAACGGACGTCTCGGTCCGCTTACAATACTTTCGACCCTGTCGGTGAAAAGTGAAAAGTCCAGTGTTCAGTACCCGCAGGGAGATATAGCAATAGGATAACATTATGTATGAGAACATTTTTTTGGTAATAGGGCTCGGAACATTCGGACTTCAGACCTGTGAAGAACTGTCCGCGAAGGGCGCAAGAGTAATAGCCGTAGACAATAGACCGGAACTGATAGAGAAGATAAAGGACGGGGTAACACAGGCCTTCCTCCTCGACTCAACAGACGAGGCGAGTCTCTCAACCCTTCCTATTGAGGATATCGACATGGCCATAATAGCGATAGGAGACAACATCGAGGCAAACATCCTGACAACCGCCCTCCTTAAGAAGGCCGGAGTTCCCTATATCATCGCGAGGGCCTCGTCAGAAATTCACCAGAGGGTCCTGAGCCAGGTCGGCGCAAACGAGATAATTAATATCGAAAAAGATGCAGGACGCCGCCTTGCCGAGAAGATCATATCTCCGGACATCCTGGACAGGGTGCCCATCACTCTGGAGATTAGTATTGCCGAAATATGGGTTCCTGCTACCTTCGTCGGAAAGAATCTCATGGAGCTTGATATCCCAGGCAGGATGCGCCTGACCGTTTCGGCAGTTAAACGCGGCGAACTATCGGTAGACGAAGAAGGCAATCCTGTTAAAGGCGAACAAATCGTCTTTCCTACCGGCTCAACCATCCTCGAGGAGGGGGACATCCTTCTTGTCGTAGGCCGAAATGAGGACATCGACAGGCTGAGAGGCATCTGATAATGCTGCTAATTAAAAGATCAGTACTGATAATTTTCTTTTCAATCATCATCATCCTGATGATGGGTATTACGGCAACAGCCTTTGTGATGATGAGTTCTCCGGCGCCGGGCGGATCGGAGCAGCTGAGATTCAGGGCGGAGACCCTATTGTTCACGACAATCGTCACCAGCACCCTTCTTATTATAATATTTACTCTTGCAATCACCAGATGCCGTAATATTGACAAAATGCTGGACAAACTCATCAGACAGAACAGCATGAATCCAGCATCGACAAAAGAAGGCCTGCTGCGCCTGGGGAAAACCGGTGGAAAACTCAACATTCTATACCGGCAGATAGATGAAATCAGCCGAAACAGGGGTCTTAAGATCAGCGCCTTATCAAACGCCCTGGAACTTTTCTCATTTTATCTTTCACCGCCCTTGATTCTGACCGACATGTCAGGGAAGATCGTCCAGGTGAGCCGCGGCTGGACCGAAGAGTTCAACGGCAGCTCATCGAATCCAAAGGGAAGCAATATTGACGGCCTTTTTAGCGGAATAAACATTTCAGACATCATTTCAAGACTTGAAAAGACCCATTTGCCCGCGACAACAGAATTTAAGGGGAAAACCTTCAACTGGTCCATTGTCTACAACAGAAAATTAACCCCCGCCTATCTAATTGTAATGCCTGCTGAAGTCTACAAATCACGTCCGAACTGAAGATTATAAAGGCTTGAATAGAGTCCGTCCGCGGCCATAAGTTCAGAATGACTGCCGCTCTCAGCGACTCTGCCGGAACTGAGTACCAGGATCCGGTCGGCATCACTGATTGTGGATAACCTGTGCGCAATTACTATTGCCGTTCTGCCTTTAAGAAGATTTCCAAGCCCCGTTTGTATCAACTTTTCTGTTTCGGTATCGATGCTGGCCGTCGCCTCATCAAGGATGAGCATGGCAGGATCATGGGCAATAACCCTGGCAAAGGCTATGAGCTGTCGCTGTCCGCCTGAAAGATTTGTACCGCCCTCGCTCAGATGGTAATCAAGCCCGTCCTCGAGTTTCTCAAGAACGGGACTCAGCCTCGCAGTATCGGCGGCGGCGGACAGCTCCTCTTCGGTGAAATTCCGGCCGAGACAGATATTCTCCCTTATGGTTCCGGAAAAAAGAAAAACATCCTGCTGCACTGCCTGAACTGTCCGCCGAAGAGTCTTAAGCGGAAGTTCCCGGATATCACGTCCGGCTATCCTGATACAGCCTGAGTCGGCGTCATAGAACCTTGCGGCAAGGTTTGCTATTGTACTCTTTCCGGCACCTGTGTAACCAACTATCGCCAGAGTCTCACCCTCAGCAACGCTGAAGCTGACTCCCTTAAGGACGGGCTCCCCCTCCTTGTAGGCAAAGTGAACATCAGCAAACTCCACAGCCGGCTGCCTTCCTTCCGCGATGAGACAAAAGTCCACGCCGGCCGGCCTATCCCGGCTGTATTCAGAAATCCGATCCTCAGTTTCGAGAAGCTCAAATACCCGCTCTCCGCCGGCCATTGCCGACTGCATGATTGAAAACTGTTCAGACAGCTGCTGAAGAGGATGGTAAAACTTCCGAATCAGATCAAGATAGGCTATGAGCACACCAAGAGAAAGAACCCCGGCCTGATTGAGGCCGGCCCCGAAGTAGATTATAAGGGCAAGGGATATTGTGCTGGACATTGCAATCAGCGGCCGAAAGACGGCGAAGACATACATTTCCGAAAGATTCGAGGACAGCAACTTATTGTTATTCTCGACAAACTCAGCCATAGTCCGTTTCTCCCGGGCAAAGACCTGAATAACCTTTATTCCGGAGATATGCTCCGAGAGAAAGGCGTTTATTGCAGAGACACCCTTCCTTACTCTACGGTAGGCATCTCCGGCTCTTACCCGGAACAGAAGGGTTATAATTATAGCCGGCGGCAGAGTCAGAATTGTTATCAGCGCAAGCCTTTTATCAAGATAAAACAAAACCCCCAGGACTCCGGCCATCACGAAAAAATTTTTTATCAGTGTCATAACAACCGAAGAGAAGAATTCGCTTATTGTCTCCACATCATTCGTAATCCTGGTAACAAGACTGCCTACCGGCCGGCCGCCGAGATAAGACAGCGACTGACCGAGGGTATGCTCAAGAAGCTGTATTCGAAGAGTCTTCATGATGCCAAGCCCGGCTGCCGACATGAGGTAAATCTGAAAAAATGAAGCGCCGAGCCCAAGAAAAAGAAGCGTGAGAAGAATCAGGCAGTCCGTTCCGAGCCCGGCTATGTTAGGCGGAGTCCCCAGGATGTTACTATCGACCGAATGCTGTATCAGAACCGGAACCAGGAGTTCCGCCAGGCTTGCCACGACGAGTGAGACGAAAGAAACCGCCACATAAAACCGGTAGGGGCGAAGATAGAAGAGGAGTTTTTTCATGATTTCAGGCTTATTGCCGTTTGTTCTATCGTCTTTCATCTTCCGCCTGCTGAAGTTTATAAATATCACGGTAAAAGCCTTTCGCCTCAATGAGCTGCTCGTGCGGCCCTGAAGCGCTGAGTCGTCCATCCTCGAGAACCAGAATGAAATCTGTATGGGATAGAGTTCCGGTTCTGTTTGAAATAATTATTGAGGTTCTTCCCTTCCTCTTTTCCAGAAATTGTCTCAGAATTTCGGATTCAGTCTCGGAATCGACGGCTGACAGACAGTCATCGAAGATTAGGATTTCAGGATCGGTGAGGTACGCCCGGGATATAGCTACCCGCTGCTTCTGACCGCCGCTTAAGGTATGCCCCCTTTCTCCGACCATTGTGTCCCATCCGAACGGAAAATTCTTCAGATCCCTGTCAATTGTCGAGAACTCCGCAGCATCGGCTATCATCTCATCGCTCAGGTCCCCGTCGGCATAACCTATATTCTGTTTTATGGTCTGCGAAAAAAGAAAAGAGTCCTGAAGCACAAGCCCGACGCTCCGCCTGAGCGGCTCGAGTCCGTATTCTCGGACATCCCTGCCGCCGATGAAGATAGTTCCCGGCGGTGGATCATAGAGCCGCGGGATGAGATTCACAAGGCTGCTCTTTCCGGAGCCTGTCCTGCCGAGAATACCGACCGATTTCCCTTCGGGGATGGTGAAGCTTATATCAGACAGAACTTCCTCCGCGGCGCCGGGCCACCTGGAGGATAACCCCCTCACCTCGATAGCGCCTGACACAGGCTGTTCTGATAAGCCGCTTTTTATCGAAGGCTCGGCATCCAGAAACTCACCAATCCGGGAGAGCGACGCGGCTCCCCGCTCAAGCCAGTTAATAGTGAAGCCCGCTCCCATCATCGGCCAGACAAGGAGGGATAGATAACTCAGGACCGCGGCGAAGTCACCGGGAGAAAGAGTTCCGGCTATAACCTCCCGTCCGCCAAACCAGAGAAGGAGAAGCGCGGTGAGCCCTGAGAGAAAGTTTATAAGTGGGAAAAAAAGGCCCCAAATTCGCACGAGCGACATTGTACGACTCAGATACTCATTATTAGCGTCGGCAAATTTTTCAACCGCCCATCCTTCCCGCGTGAAGGTCTTTAATACCCTGACTCCGGAAAAGATCTCCTGAACCATGGCGCTCAAGGCCGAGAAGCCCTCCTGAACAAGTTTTGAGCGGCGGCCGAGTATTCGTCCGAACCCCAGGACGAGAAAGGCCAGTACCGGAAAAGGCAGTACTATCCACCCGGCAATCAGCGGATATTGAGAAAACAGGATAATAAAGATGAAAGCGGCCATGAAAATACCATCAACAAGGGAAACTACGGCCATCCCGCAGGCCATGCGTATGGCATTCATATCGTTGGTGAAGCGGGCCATCATATCTCCGGTCTTCCGTTTCTCATAAAAATCAGGAGGAAGCCGAAGAAGATGACTGAACAGCTCTTCACGGAGACCACTCTCAATCTTCCTCGCGCTGCCGCCTATGAAAAACCTCCAGCCGAACCGCCCGGCAGCTATCAGAACCGATAGAATAATCATAATAACCGCTATGCGCAGAACCGCCTCGAGCAGGAATCCTCCGGAAGCAACCATATCTATCGCTGTTTTAGTCAGCTGAGGAATATAAAGCTGCCCGGCATCGGTGACAACCAGACATATTAGCCCCGGAAAATACATAAAAATGTGTTTTCGATAATAGGGAAGAAGCCTCTTATACTCTTTTAACACCGGATAAGTTTACACAATGCGCGGTTAAAATACCAGCGGAATTGCCGGACCGGAAAAAAAGAACTTGACCGCGGCTATGGGGCATTCTATAAATATGGGATGAAGATTATAAGCGCAGAGTTATTTCTCCTTAAGATCCCCTTTAAGATGAACTTCGCCCACTCGAAGGCGGATCGTTTTTTCTCCGACTCAATAATACTGAAACTTACAGCACTCGATGACAGCGGTTTTCCTGTTACTGGCTGGGGCGAGGCTGTAGTGCGCGAATACGTCTCGGGCAGTCTCGGAGAAGGCGACAGGCAGAGCCTCCTGAAGTCCGCCTTTGCAAGACTGCTTCCGTTCCGGATGCTCGAACTGTCAAAAGAGGAACTTCTCGACGCGGTTAGATTTTCCGAAGCTTCAGAGACGGAACTCCCCCTCCTGTGCGCAGTAGAGACGGCCGTCCTCGACCTTCTCTGCAGAGCAGAGAAGGTCGATATCTACAGCCTCCTCGGGTTGAAACCGGTCCGCAGACAGATAATCTACGGGGGAACCCTGCCGATACTCCAGCCACAGGCGGCGGAAAAGCTGCTCGAAGGTTACAGGAAGATGGGAATCAACAACCTCAGAATAAAACTCGGCAGCAATTTCGAATACAATAGGGACGTAGTCGGGCTCACGCAAAAAATCATGGGTAAGGGCTTCGATCTGAAGGTGGACGCCAACGCAGGCTGGAGCCTTGCCGACGCGGCGGAAAACATTCCAATGATAGTGGCGGCCGGGATAAAAATAATTGAAGAACCCTTTGGACGGGAAGAGGCCGGGGAAAGCAGAATCTCCGAGCTTTCCCCGGACGGCCTTACAGATGGATTAACATTCATGGCCGATGAGTCCGCATTGACCGCCGCCGACATCAGACGGGCTGCCGAAGAGAAAACATTCGGGATGTTCAACATCCGGCTAGCGAAAAACGGCGGCCTGCTGCGGGCCCTGTCGATGGCCGAAGAGGCGGAACACTTGGGCCTCCGCTATATGGCAGGCTGCCACGTTGGCGAAACAGGCATACTGTCCGCAGCGGGCCGTGCCGCGGCGTCCATCATGGGCAAGCCGGAATACACTGACGGCTCGTATGACTTACACCTTCTGAGCGGAAACATCACCAAGGAAGACCTGAGCTTCGGCCCCGGAGGCGCGGCTGAAATAATAAGAGACAATGGCCTCGGCTATGAAATAGATGAAGAAAAACTGAAAGGATATACAAATGAACGAATCGACGTTTGAACTCTGGCATGAAAACAACAGGCAATGGCTGGAAAAATGCCGGGGAAAGGCACTCGCACTTACCTTTTCGGCCGGAAAAGACTCCTCGGTCTGTCAGTTTTTTCTCAACGAGGTCAAAAAACAGTATGACTTCGAGCTGCGGGCCTTTATGTGTGCCTATCCTCAGCATAGATACACAAGCAAAGTAAACTCCATGCTGTCTGAATACTGGGCAAAAAAAGGTGTTGAACTAACCATCCAGACGCCGAAAGCTGGAGACGACATTATGGAGGGAGTTTCCAACCCCTGCAGGCCCTGTCAGAATGAACGAAAGAAATCCCTACCGGAAATTTTTTCATATTTCAAACGGCCGGTCTCTGATATTGTGATTGTATCAGGCCACAGCCTATGGGATATAGCAGCCTATGCGCTGAACCGCATCCTGGCCGAAAAGCTGAGCTCAACAACCTTGAACAGCGAAACCTTGTCGGAGAGTCGGCTTCTCGAGGTTTCACAGAGATTTTATCCGTTTTTTACTATGCCGGAAGGTTATTCGGTTTACAGGCCTCTACTTTATCTTAACCAGAATGAAATCCATACATTCTGCAGAGAAAATACAATTCCAGTTATTGAAGAAGAATGCCGATATTCGTCTTGGAGGCCCAAAAACAATTTATCCGACTTCTTTGAAAAGTTCGGCTATAGTTTTGATTATGAAACTGTATTCAATTTCGCAAAAGAACAGCTTAATATCATTGATCTCAAGACCATTACCTCAATTAAAAGTGAGGAATATCTCAGCAAGCACTTTTAACCGGAAAAATGCCTCAGCCGAGGCTAGTTGGTGATTTCGAATCCAGCCTTCACCAACACAAAGACCCTAATTTCCACATCTGCCGTCCCTATCAGGCACTGTGATCTCCATGAGGTCAACTGCGTAAACAGCAAGGGCATCTATCATTATATACGAAGACATAAACCGGAAAAGTTGAAAGATCTTTTTGTCAATCTTCCGGAACCTTATAACGACATTAAAAACATTGAAGCCTTCCTCACTGATGAGAACAACTGGGTTACATCAGAGCTTATTACGGCTCTCTTCAACAATGCGGTCAGAATTTTCCAAGATCCGAGTGTTCCGTTTCATATCGGCATTGAGACGATCACGTCTCGGAATATCGGAGTTCTTCTCAATTTTTTCCTGACTACTTTCTCCAGCCCTAAGACCATCCTGAAACGGCTCAACCAGATTAATCAACAATTCAACACTACAAAGATTATCGAAACAGTTTATTTATCCAAAAAACGCACCGTCATAAGGCTTCACTGGAAAGACGGAAGAATTCTGGATAAGAACGTCTGCCTCTACAACCAGGGGGTCTACGCGGCCATCCCGACAATATGGGGAATGTCGCCTCAGGAGGTAATAGAGACTGACTGCTATTTTGACGGAGCCCCTTACTGTCAGTACAATATAAAATTTCAGAGAAGAAAATTATTCAGTTTCGTGATTAAACACCAGATAAAAACCAAAAAGGCAAAACTCCTGCTGGCAATAGAGGAGATAGAAAGCGATAAGCTCCTGCTGAAAAAGAAGAACGAAGAAGTTGTCAAGCTGAATAATGAACTCAGAGAGAAGGTAGACCGGCTTAAGGCAATAAATGAGGCGTCAAGGCTCCTGGTTTCCATGGGCGACACTGATGAAATTCTAAAAACAACGATGAATATCATCGTAAAAGTACTGAAGTTTGACCGGGCGCTGCTAATGCTGATAGATAAAGACAAAGAGTATCTCGAGTACGTCCACGCAACCGGTGTAAAACAGGACGAAATAAATAAGAAACTTAAGGGTTACCGTATTCCGCTGACCAAGACTAACAATATACTCATAAAAACAACCATCGACGGCAAGCCGATACTGATTAGGAATACGGAGAAAGCGGGACTGAATCCGGATAATCTGATTATCAAGGAGTTCCAGCCGACTTCAATTGCGTTCTGCCCCCTTCTAACCTCGAAAGGAGCAATCGGAATCCTGGCAGCCGACAGGACAATATCTAACAATCTTATTGCGCAAAAAGAACTCGAACACCTCTCCATCTTCGTCAACAATCTTGCCGCAACCCTGTACAAGACTCAGCAGGACGAGGAGATAAAGCGGGGCTACCTCAACACGGTAAAGGCTCTGGTAAAAGCCATAGAAGAGAAAGATCTTTACACAAGAGGTCATTCTGAGCGAGTATCCAAGCTTGCCATTAAAATCGCGGAAGAAATGAATCTCCCAAAGGAAGAAGCTGACTTCATAGGTATAGGCAGCCTGCTTCATGATGTCGGAAAAATCGGCATCCCAGAGTCAATTGTCAAGAGTCCGAAGAAACTTACGGCGGCCGAATTCAAGATCATACGAATGCATCCTGAAAAAGGCTGTGAAATTATTAATCCGATACGCAGACTCAAGGCTCATGCCTACCTGATTCGCTCCCATCATGAACGATACGACGGTAAGGGCTATCCCGACGGCCTAGCGGGAGACGAAATTCCCCTGGGAGCGCAGATAATTTCAATCGCCGATACCTTCGACGCGATAACCTCTTCAAGGGCATACCGGAAAGGACTTCACAAGAATGAAGCTGTAAGAAGAATCTCGGAAGCCGAAGGCAGTCAGTTTTCCCCAGAGGTCACAAGGGCATTCATCGGTGTCTTTGAAAAAGAAATTAAAGACGACGACCATTACCTCGAACATTCTGAATGATAGAATTTTACTAAACTAAGGTAATCTCAAAAATCGTGGAATTGAAAATCTACTGTTTTAAAAGAGCCTTTACTCAACAAAATAAAAAAACGCTTGCTTGTTGAATTTTCCTGTGGTGAAATATCTATATGGGGCAGCGAGGGTTGATTCCCTAGGCCACCTAAAAAAAATATAAAAAACAGGAGAATCGAAATGAAACTGAATCTGTCAAAATTCTGTCAATCGAGAGTAAACGTGATGATGTTCAAGAGGTTTAACCCTCATCTATGCTTCAGCTACATGCAGCTGCTGGGCAAAATCTATTACACATTCAACCGCAAGGAACGCGACCTCATTAAAACCAATATCAGAGACCTTCTCGAGGGAAAAGATGAGGCATTCATCAAGAATACGACAAAAGAAGCCTTCAAGGGAATATTTACCCATTATTTTGAGAAAATGTTCTCGGCCTACAGGAACTATCCGGAAATTAAAAATTTCATCAATGATAAATTTACAATCGAGAACGAACACCTTATAATAGACGCCCTCAAGCAGGGAAAGGGCGTGATACTCGTAACAGCACATTGGGGAGCGGTAGAATTCATTCCGTGGCTTCTCTCGGTAAAAGGATATCCGCTTAGCGTCATCCTCGAATGTCAGACAGATGTCCTGATGAACGCGCTGACAGATAAAACCAGATTTGTAGATACCGAGCTTCTGACCGAAGAAAACTGCGGCAATATGCTCTTTACAGCCTTTGACTGCCTGGCAAGAAACAGAATTCTCATGACTGAATGTGATGAAGTTGACAAGTGGAGGAGAAGGAAGAACCGAACCATCAATCTTTTCGGCAAGACCCTTTATTTCGACAACACCCTCAATGTGCTGGCAAAAAGAGCGGACTGTCCAGTCATAGGAACCTTTCTCCGGCGCAACTCCGACGGCACCTACACCCTTAACCTGGAGCAAATAGAAAGCGGACAGGAAACAGCGAAAAACGCATTAGAGATGTGGCAGAAATATGTATCCGCGAATCCTGAACAATGGTATCAGTGGAAAAAATGGAAGATGATGAAGGCGGCAGTCTGAGCCGGGCTAGCCGCTCAATTTCTGCCTGATCTGATCCTGGAGCGTCTCATAAATAAAAGCATGGATTTTGCCCCGGGTCTCTAAATCCGTTTTTTTATCAAAAACCAGGACGTGAACCGTTCCTTCCGGGATAACACGGGTACCCATGACAGGGCCCGAGACCCTGGCAATCTTGCCTCGTAGTTTGAGCTGGATATCGGAGACGACTGAATGGATTGAAAGAACAAGATCCTCATTAAAAACGAAAGCCATTCCGACAGAGCTGATGTCTTTGATTCGGCCTGTAAAAAAGCTGCCTTGGATCTTCACGTTGAAATCCGCATTCCGATGCTCCCAGCAGTTCATCCTGAGATACTTCCGCCGCCCCTTAGCTTCATTTACCTCCAGAGTCTTAAGAATAATTTTCTTACTCTGCTCCAGACCGAGTTTCAACTTGATAAACCCGCAGGAAATCATTAAATCCATTAGATAATGCTGAGCGAGCCTTTGATCTTCATTATACGTAAGCACTCCGACACGGGCATTATTATCATCAGAGCTTATCATCTCATTGATATACTCCTCCCACTCCTTATTCTGCAGATTATCGTCAATATTTATATAAACTATCGGCTGATCATACTCAGAAATTATTTCCCGTAGTCTCTTGTGATCCATAACCAGATAAACTTCATATTCGTTGGCAACAAGTTCTTGCACCAGCTCTTTCTGGATTACACTATGCGGATAAAGGAAGAATACTTTCCTAGCTTCAAAATTATTCCTGTCCATTCAACCTCCTCAGTATTTATGATAAGATAAAACCATGATTTTATCCACTTTCTTGGGAAATAAAGGCCAAAAATATGAACGAACCAGGCACAATCTCGCATGGATGATGCTTGAAAAGCTTAGTTATTACGACCATCTGGTCTGGAACACAAAATTCAAGGCCGAATACGCTCAGCACCATGGCAATGAACAGCTGATCATCTTAAAACCTCAGACACTGATGAACAACAGCGGACAAAGTGTCTCAGCCGCAATGTCATTCTACAAGATTGAGACCGACAGCCTGCTGGTTATACATGATGATCTCGAACTGCCCTTCGGAACTGTTCAGTTTAAAAAAGGTGGAGGTGCCGGCGGCCACAACGGTCTGCGCTCGATAACGAACCTCTGCGGCAGCCCCGAGTTCTTCCGGCTGCGAATGGGAATCTCCAGACCTCCAGCGGGAAGAGACGTCTCATCCTGGGTCCTCAGCCGTTTTTCTCCCGAAGACGAGGCAGTTCTTGACGACTATTGCAGACTGGCTGCCGGCATCTTTGAAACCGCGGCTGACGGAGGAATAATCCCGGGGCCGAAAATAAAACTCCTGTGAGTTCTAAGCCGGCGAAAAATTAAGAACTTTCTAAAATAAATGTTTTTTTAAAAGGACCTCCATTGAAAATAGGAAGGTAATACCCTAATCTCTATGGTAGAGGTAACTGATGTTTGTTGAAGCCGAAGTCTGGAATGTGGCACACACAGATCAGGGCTACGCCGTACTGATTAAGCCTTTGGGCACGGACGCGGCCGTTCCTATTTTCGTCGGCCAGCTTGAGGCTCAGTCTATTCTGATTGGAATGGGCGACATCCCTATGCCTAGGCCTAATACCCATGATCTATTCCTTCAAGGCATCAGCAAAACCGGCAGCACTCTAAAGAAAGTTGAAATTTCCGAGATTAAAGACGGAATCTTCTATTCCACCATCTATCTCGACAATATGGGAAATGCTGTCACCCTAGATTCACGGCCGTCGGATAGTATCGCCATCGCGGTAAGGGCTGACTGCCCTATCTTCATCGCCGAAGAAATTATTGATGAGGCCGGAGTTTCCATTCACTTTATTACCGAAAAGACAGATGAAGCAAACTCCGAGGCGGAAAACAGGAAGATTGAACTCGAAAAAGCCCTCGAGGACGCTATCAAACTCGAACATTACGAAGAAGCCGCAATACTCCGTGATCAGATAAAAAAACTCAATGAGGAAATCTTTTAGAATCCTAATACAGGCTCCTCATACAGAATTTTCACAGCAATTTTGACCTCCGGAAGCGGCTGAATAATCTTTAAAATGTCTAAATATTGTCTACATCCTTCCTCTTTGCCACGTGTTGAAAAGTTCTAATTCCCGCTTCCGGAACGTCAGTAGTTCTGAATTTGGCTGCCTGTGTATGCCGACGCTGCGGGGCCTCGTAACTGTGGAAAACATCTGCGTCTTCGCAGCAGTTTTTCATGGGTACGGGGTGCAGCAAGGGCCGGATGATTATAAAATTGCAGCCAAATTTTGAATTGCAGGAATTTTCACTCCTTTCTTGACCTTAGAATTTATTGCATGTAAACTGTTACGCACATGAGTAAAATAATCCTGGTTGCAGGCAGCTTGAATCACAAAAAACTAATAGAGAAAAATTCCGGAAAAGACGAAAATGTTATTTTCCTCTCCGAGAAGAGTGAAGCCGGAAGCCTCACTCCGAAGTCAATCTCCGGCGCTGAAAAAACAGAACCTGAAAAACTGAATATAATCTGGAATAAGCGGTCACCGCTGTCGGCCAGGAATTCCATCCTTACAATTATAAACCGGCATAAAAGAATTGATGAGGCCATCATAAGCTATCAGCCGGGAGAGTTCAACAAGACCTTTCATGAGATTTCGACTCCTGTCTATGATCTAATGATAGACAGATGGATAAAAGGATACGGATACCTCCTGAAAGAACTGATCCAACTATTCATCAAACAGAAATCAGGAAGAATTTCGCTGATTCTCGATTCTAACGGGCTTAAGGTGATGACGCCAGTTGAAAGCGCGGTATTCAGTTATCTGAAAACCTTTGTTCAGAATCTTTCAATCCTCTATCAAAATGAGGCCTTCAGGATCTACTGTTTTGAGTCGGACAGCAACAGAGCCGAGGATTTCATCAACTTCTACTTCAAAACAATAAGCGAAGGCAGATACGTACCGGGCAAGCTGTATAAATTCACCGACAGGAAAAGTCTCTTCGATTTCGGGCGGACATAAGGAATTAATGGATCGCCAGATTTATTTTAATCTCTGCGGCAAGTTGAAATTAAAAAAAATTTGAGTTACTGTATCCATATGAAAATATGGTTGAAGCTTTTTATTGGAATAATCGTCGGCGTACTTCTGGGTATTTTTATACCCGAAGCCTGGACCAACTTGGAATTAATTGAAAAACTGTCATACCTTTCGGTCAGCCTAGGACGGTATATTCTATTTCCGCTGGTATTCTTTTCAGTAATTACCGGAATATACACTCTCAGCCGAAACAAGAAAACGACGGTGCTCTTCGGAAAGACAATCTTCTACATGGTGGCAACAAGCGCCCTCCTATCTATAATCGGGACCCTGTCGGTTCTGCTTCTTTCTCCTGAACGCATTCCGGTATTCATCGAGGAAAATGCGCCGGTGAACCTCCCGGGTTTTTACGAAACCCTGCTGACTATTTTCCCACGAAACTTCTTCGCGGCAGTATTCCAGGATGGAAACCACATTCTTCCCTTGTTTATAATGGCAATACTGGTAGGATTCAACCTGAATTTCGATAAGGTGATAACCCGCGCGGCCGTTCAGTTTTTTGAATCAATGTCCGGCATTTTCTACCACATCAACTCTTTTATCATCGAACTGATGGGATTCTTTGTAATTCCGATGGCCTGGTTTCTGACTGAGCAGATTCGGAATACCGCAGAGATAGACCTTTTCAGACAGATGCTCCTGGCAATTGCGGCTGATATTCTTTTAATAATATTTATTATTTATCCCATAATAATTTATTTTATCCTCGGAAAGAAAAATCCATATAAATGGATCTACGGAGCAATAGCACCCGCTCTTGCGGCCGCTGTTTCAGGCGACAGTCTGTTTTGCCTGGGCCTTCAGATAAAGAACAGCCGGGAAAATATGGGCTCTAAACCGGAAGCAGGCTCGGTAAACCTGCCGCTGCTTGCCATCTTCGGCAGAGGCGGAACGGCAATGATTACCGCGGTTGCTTTCATAGTTATTCTTAAATCATATTCGAGCCTCGGCCTAAATCTTAGCGGAGTAATATGGGTAGCCGCCTTCTCATTTCTGGCGTCGTTTATAGTCGGACCGTTTCCGGGCAGCGGATTTTTCGTATCAGTGTCGCTCCTGTGTTCAATATACGGCAAGGGAATTGAGGAAGGTTATCTTATTCTAAAACCGATACTCCCGATTCTGTTCAGCGTCAGCGTTCTGCTTGATACCATGACGAATTCACTTGTTTCAATGATTGGTTCAAAAAGAGCCGGACTTCAGGAAGATATTCCAATAAGAAAATTCAGTTAGCCGATAATGCCTGCAGAGGTTCTGCAGGCGGCGCTCAAAAACGCCAGAAAAAACAGAGTTCCGGCACTATTATCATCTGATCATAAAACGCAATTACCTCACCGTCCCAGATATGATAAATGGGGATATCGGTTCCGATTTTAAGCTTGAGGGCGATGTTTTCTGAAAAGTTCCAGGTAAAAAATCCTCCCGTGTAAAAACTAAGAAACCGCAGCGAACTGAAGTAATAATTTAGGATTGTGGTTTTTTCCTCATCTCCGGCATCATCATTAGCCTGAATAGGAAACCGCAGAAGCACAACAGGAGCCCCGGTTACCCCCAGCTCGATACTCTCGGAGATCTTGAAAACCGCGCCTATCTCCGGCCGGATTTCACAGCCGAGAACGGAGACTCTGTCCCTTGTCTCTACCGCGGCGGGAACCGGCTTATATTTTGTAGCCTCGAGAATGACATTGAAGGCGTACAACCTGATTCCCGGCTCAAAATACAGGATATCTGTAAACATCATCGGAACTGAGACCCCCAGAAGAGCAGCAGATTGCGTGGGTGCAGGACTGATTGAGACATCTTCGGCATTCAGGATAATTGCATTGCCCGTATTAAACTGTATGCCCTCAAGAGAGAAGGCCGTAAGCAGTTGAGGAATAATTATTAAATTAAGAATGATAATTAGTTTTTTAACAGTCAAGGCATCCTCCACTCTGTGACTCGAGTCATGCTCAGTTTCTGAGTATATCACTTAATCGAACGGTAATCATCCCGGAACGGCCTATTAAGGGAAACCTCGTCTCCTCCCAGCTGACAATCAGATACTCCCCGCCGGCCCATAACTCTTTGTATCTAAAACCAGGAGGAAGCTCCGGCAGAGAGCAGACGGAGACATTGTCAGCACAGCGGATTATCGTGTCATCAGAGAGAATATACCAGAGATTTCCGCCGCCAGCCGCCGGCAGGAGAACAGGAGACTTCAATGCAGAGGAGCCGCTATCAGCCCGGTCAAAGAAGAAGGCAGGATAATTTTCACTGTAAGCTGATGCTTCGGTGGAAGAGAGCTTCAAAAAGACATCTCCAGCGTCCGCGAGCTGTCCCGGCAGAACGCCCTCCCTGACGGCCCTGATAAAGCCCCTGAGGGAAAAGGAGCCCTCGCTGAAGGGAATGAGAGCATAGCCGTCCCTGAAATAAGCCTCATCAATTTCCTTAAGGGCCGTCCCATCCTCAGCATGTTTAATATACCTGAAACGGGTCTTCTTTTCATCCGAATATTTCCAGGCCGCCATACTGCCCTCGGCGGTGCTGATAAATTCGACAGGCTCCCAGTCGGGGTCGACTTCGGCGAATTTCAGGTCTACGGCCGATAGGTTACGGCCCGACTCATACCTTAAAAGAAATGACGCGGATGAATCACCTTGGGCCGCGTCATCTGCGCCTGTATCAAATAAAACATCTTTATAAAAATGAAAGTATACAGAGCCGCTCTCCGTAAAAACGGTCCCAAGCGTTCTGCCTGCAGAAAAATCAAGATATTCATCTATCACCTCGGCCGACGGTCTTTCAAACCTGAGTGTTTCATAACCGGAGGCGTCAAACCTGAGGGGGTAGCCTTTATTTATTCCAATGATGAGATCTTCAGATGTTCCGGTAAAGCCCGACACGCTGCGAGCCTCAGACCATGGCAGGAACATCTTCTCCGGGATATCGGGGAAGATGTCCTTATCCACCGAAAAAGTTCCGGACGGGTCGATGCTGCCCGCATAGCCGTACAGCTCTCTGCTGTCATCGAAAAAGAAAACCTCTGCCCGCGATGCCCAGAGGTCAAACGAAAGCTGCCTTACCTGCTCACCGAAGACTGCGGCCGAAGATAAGACAAGTATTGATATTAAAACTAAAGAAATTCGGAGCTGCGTAATTTTTTTCAACCGGTTATCCTTGGGGTTCTCCGGAACCTGTCTCTATTTCAGTTTAACAGTTTCAACCATGTATCTGATACTCGGGCCGGCGCCGTCAAGGATTTCCTTTTCAACAACGAAGACCAGAGACTTCTCATCGGGAGCAAACATAACCTGCTTAATCCGGTATTTCAGAACATCGGTCCGCTTATAATCCGGAAGACCTATTGTATATACAGTAGTCTTGCTGCTGCTGTCGGTTACAGTCAGTTGAATGTGAAAAGAGGCGCTGGGCTTCTTGTCATTTCCAAACCGCTGTTGCGTGAGTGCAACATGATATTTTCCATTGTTTTGAAAATCCCGGAATTCCAGAATATCTTTGGGTGCATCTCCATTTATCAGCAGATAAACAATTCTCCCCTTGTTAAGATGGTTAATTTTAAAAGGTTTAAGCTGATTAAAGTTTTCTTCAAGCAGATTATACAGGGCACCGCTGCCGTCCTGTCCGACCTGAAGATCAATATTGTAGACCTTCGTGCAAACCCCTTTATCCGCAAATTTATTACCATTAACATCTATGGTATATATATCCGCGTAAGGATTTGAACTCTTATAATCGATTCCATAAAGACCAAACATGAAATATTTAGAATCGTCTGAAAAACCGAGATTTACATAGTCAGCAACATCTCCGGCAAATACCGATAAAGTGCATAGTAATAATATTAAAACAAGAACATTCCTCTTCATTGGAAGCCTCCCTTTCTCAGTATCGAACATTTTTTTAGTTTTCTATAGTAAAAATAGTGATGCATATTTATAATAAACTATGACTTTAAGATTCAGAAACTTCTTCATGCTTGTACTGGCTTTATTATCAATCTCAGCTCTTACCATCGTAATAATCGGAACCGTCAGAAATCTTGAGTTTATCACTGAAACAACGCTGACTCTTCTTCTGCCGATAACGGCTTTAATGCTTTTTGCCTCGACTGCAGCTATTTTCATCTTCCTGACTTTCAGGAATACGGCCTCGGCGGAAATCTTCTTTTTTTATATTTTCATCTTTACGTTTTCTTTTGATATCTTCAAATTTATCATCCCGATGTCAGCCGGCGCAGAACTCCCCTTTAGTTACGGGATGATGGCGACAAGACTGGTTTATTTCGGAAGATTTATGGGAGCGCTGGCGCTTTTCTGCTCGGGCCTTTTTTCCTCCGGCATGGAATATCAGCGAATGGGTTTTGTATTATCGGTTTCTATAATTATTTCCGCGGCACTCGTATGGATGCTGCCGGTCGATATTTCATCGAGCGTCCCGGGAAACACCTGGGAAATAGGAAGATTCCTCGAGATAGCGATTGCCATAGGACTGCTTAAGCTCATTGCGGTTCTTAACTTTATTATTGCGGGATTAAAGAACGAGAATTATGAATATCTTCTAATCGCAGCCGGACTCTTCCTCGCGGCTGCCGGAAGAGAACTTCTTTTTTACATGCCCGGGTATATTCCCGCCGCTGCCGGTTTTATCCTGCTGGTGACTGGCACCATCATATTCGGAATAAGGACACATCAGCTGTATCTCTGGGAATAAGTTAGTTTAATTTTTAGAGGATGAGTACGGCCACGAGGCCGGTGCCTACTGGAATAAGCAGATTATCAAGATCCTTAATCGGTATCAGCTCAATCAGAGCCGCTGCCGAGGCAATTATAAAAGCAGCTGAAATATTCTGGGTAATCGAAAAAGTCACAATAAACACTGCCGCGAAACACGCCAGTGTTCCTTCAAGAGTCTTCTTTCCAAAACCGGGAATAACAATTTTTCCGAAAAGCGTTCCCACTATACTCGCGGCACTGTCGCCGAACGCCAGAGCATAGATGGCAATCTCGGCGGCCTTCAGCGGATAAAGCATAAGCGCGAGCATTGCACCAACGGCAAGTGTCACAGGTCCAAGAACCATATGCCCCTTATCACGCTCACGGGAGGCCGCGGCAGTTATGCCGGATATGAGTAGAACCTGCCGTCCGTTGAGTCTCATAAGTTCACTCGTGGAATACAGAACGACCGCAAGGGCAAGGGCAAGCTGAGTAATTTCAATATTTATTGTGGCAAGCGCCGGTACAAATGCAACTAGTACATGAATACTTTTTCGAAATAATTCCGTTTTAATTTCACTATGATAAGTATCCGTACTTTTTGTTTTGGACACTGCGCGTAATACTCTGCTGTCACTCATTAAAGAAAAACCCCTATTTATAAATTCTCAGTATGTTATACAGTGCAGGATCCATGCCATGAGAGAAAATAAAAAAACACTTTTTAATTCGTTAATAGATAAGGGATTATTTAAACAATAATTGAAGCTTTGTAGGGTTGAGAAAAACTGTCTACTTTTTTATACATGTTTTTTCATATTTTGCAATAGCGAACCGGCAGAATATAATTCTGCCGGCCGATGTCGTCTATATTATAACACTCAAAATGTCTGCTAATCAATTGTTTATTGCGGATAAATTTTATCAGCGATAACATCAATAATTCCGCTTAAGATCTTCACGGCTTCAGACTCGGGAGCGGTCAGGAAGGCATTTTTGCCCTTATCCTGGGCTTCCATAAGTTTCTGATCAATTGGTATCCTGCCAAGGAAGGGCACATCCATATCTTTTGCCGCCTTCTCTCCTCCGCCGGTTCCAAATAAATAATGTGTCTTGCCGCAGTCCGGACAGACAAAACCGCTCATGTTCTCAATTACTCCGAGAACGGGAACATTTACCTGTTTCGAGAAATTCACGCTTTTTCTCGAATCGAGAATCGCGACGTCCTGGGGAGTAGTCACAATCACCGAGCCGTCAATTTCCGGAATCAACTGACAAACTGACAGCGGCTCATCACCGGTACCAGGGGGAGAGTCTATAACGAGAAAATCAAGTTCTCCCCAGTTTACGTCGGATAAAAGCTGCTTGATGAAACCCATCTTGAGAGGCCCCCTCCATACAATCGGGGTGTCGGCATCAGAACCGGCCATCGCGAGGCTGACAACCTTGAGGTTGTCATAGGTTAAAGGCGGTTCTATACCGTCATCACTCTGAAAAAGTGTTTCATCATCCATGCCGAACATCTTCGCCACATTAGGGCCGTGAATATCGGTATCCATTATGCCGACTTTATATCCTTTGGCAGCGAGACCTCTTGCAATATTTACGGCGATGGTTGATTTACCGACACCGCCCTTGCCGCTCATGACAACAAGCTTGTGCTTGATCAGCTTCATTCTGTCGGCTAGCCGGCTATCCTGTGCAATCTGTTCTTCTGTTTTCATTATTAATGTCCTGTTATTTTCCGCAGTCGTGATCATCATGATCATGGTGATCACAGCCGACTGCGCCTTTTTCAATTGTTCCGGTTTTAAACGCTTCAAGAACGGCTTCAACCGGACCAGATGCACTTCCTATAACCTCAATTCCGTTAGCCTGGAGATTTGACACGGCTCCTCCGCCTATTCCGCCGACTATCGCGACGTTAATTCCCAGTCCCGCGAGCATCATCGGAATTGCCTGACAATTTCCACCGGGGTTGTCGATATATGTAACATCAGTTATACCTTCTTCAGTGACTATCGCCGTTGTGAATCCTGGTGCATGACCAAAATGCTCTGAAACCTGTCCGTTGGACGTTGCTACTGCTACTTTCATTTCATTTCTCCTCTTTGCAGTCCGGACATATACCGTAAAACTGCACAATATGTCTGTTTATTTCAAACCCGTGTTTTTCAGACAAAACCGATTCCACCCTGCGGAAGAGATCCAGTTCATCTTTTACAAAATCCGAGTATTTGACAACCTTGAAACATTTCTCACATACAAGCTGATGAGAATGTTCACTCGTCTGCTCTTCAGCGATTATAAATCGTGCACAGCCGTCGCCGAAGTTGTATCTGTTTACAATCCCCATCTCATCAAGTAAAACAAGGGTCCTGTAGACTGTTGCCAGCCCGATTCCCGGGTAATCTTCCCTTATCCTGGTGTAAATCTCATCAGCGCTGAGATAACCGTCGGCAGTATCGAGCACGCCAGCCACAAGCTGCCGGGGTATTGTCATCCGCAGTCCGCGGTTCCGGATTCCGCCCTCAAGATTCATGCAGCAGGGAATAAGCCGTCTATTGCAGTTTTCATCCATTAGAGCTACTCTTCATATTTGTCTTTCTATTGATATTGAGAATCATTATCAATAGAATAGCAAAAAAAAAACTCTACGTCAAGATCTTAATCTCAACCGCAGAGTTTGCCTACAGTAAAAACCAGGTTGTCCCTGCTGAACGGCTTGATAAGCCAGTCGGCGGAGACAACCATATCCGATAAGTCCTCATAATCTCTCTCTATTTCAAGTTTCCGTTTTTCAGAAACGAGAAAAAGGAAAGAAGTCTGGCCATTCCGGTATTCCTTGAGACCTTCCAGAACCTCATTCCGTGCGGCGGCGTTTAATTCCATATCCATATCCGCAATTAACAGTTTAATATCATGACATGTCAGGTACTGCTCAATCCACTCGAGAGAGTCGGAACTTACACACTCCAGTATGTCTTTAAAGACATACTGGATGTTTCCGATGAGAGCATTCGAATCAGAAAAAATCAAAAGTGGACTTGCCATCTTTATATCACCCGTCTGAGTTCCTGTATCTCGGAAGACTCACTCAGTCTTGCTACTGCTTTATTCTGAATCTGTCTAACCCTTTCTCTTGTTATGCTGAATATCTTGCCGATCTCCTCAAGAGTCAGAGGAGTTCTGCCGTCCAACCCGAATCTGAGTTTAACAATTTCTCGTTCGCGCTCTGTCAGTTCTTCCAGTGAATGGGCTAGAATCTCCTTGATGTTAATCTTGAAAAATTCTTCAAAAGGTTCGTAGGACTCATCACTCGAGATGAGCTCCGAAAGATTAGTGGAGTTTTCATCATCAACGGATATGTCAAGCGATGTAGCATCTCCGGTACTCAAGAGGATGGTATCAACCTTCGCTTCAGTCATGTGCATATAATGTGCTATCTCGGCAGATCTCGGGTCCCGTCCGAGATTCTGCGCAAGTTCGCGTGAAGCCGAAAAGCACTTTCGCGCCGAATTAAGTACATGTACGGGTATCCTGATTGTTTTACCCTTGTCGGCTATCGATTTGATGATCGCCTGCTGAATCCACCAGGTTCCGTAGGTAGAAAATTTACAACCCCTCCGGTAATCAAAACGTTCGACTGCTTCAATCAGCCCGATATTTCCTTCATTTATCAGGTCAATCAGGTTGAGTCCGCGGTGCTGATATCTTTTCGCGATGGAAACGACCAGCCTGAGATTACTTGTAATAAGTTTATTTCTGGCTTTATTCAGGTCGGCATCACAGAGAGCCTTCTTCTGATCATAGTCATGGCTGAGAATTTCGTCAAACTGAGATGCCTCTTCGAGGTTTTTAACCCTCTCTTTAAGGCTGCTTATTCTTAATGCTACATCCAACTCATCGGCCCTGCTGAGCAGGGGATAGGCGGAGATCTGCTTTAAATAAAGAGAGAGTGCATCGAGTTCGCCAGCTTCATTTTCTCTTTCGACTTCGTTTTCCTTAATCCATGATTCTTTCATGCTTACGATGATGACACATGAAACAGCAGCCGCAAATCAGGCATCTTTGAAACATTTCATAGGAGCAGCCACTACTGCACCCATAGGGGAATCCCCTATGGGTGATAGTTAAGGTTATTTTATCCGCTTTCTCCGGCGTCTTATGGATTTGCCGGCGCTGCCACTCTCCTTTTCGGAAGGGGGCGCGAAGGCGCGGCGTTTTGAAAACTGGTAGAGGGCAATTCCTCCGATAATCATTAGTGCACAGAGGATCTGTCCTGTCGAAAAGTTAAAGAAGGAACTAAACAGCGCCGGTGTCGGTCCGGCATCGGCGAACTGAAGAGGGAACCCCATATCGGCATCCGGCTCACGAAAATATTCAATAAAAAACCGTACCAGTCCGTAGCCTATCAGATAGAAACTAATCATGGTTCCGTCTGTTTTCTTTCTCGGTTTCACTATGAACCAGAGAAAAAGCCAGAGAATGACACCTTCCAGAAGGGCTTCATAGAGCTGCGACGGATGCCGTGGCAGATTGATAAGTCCGGCCGAAGGAAGCTCCATTCCAACCCGATGCACCACGTCTCTGACCCATTCCCCTGCAACTGAAAATTTTGGAGCATGCGGAAAGACTATTCCCCAAGGTTTTGTAGTAACCCTTCCCCAGAGTTCGCCGTTTATAAAATTACCGAGTCTTCCGAAGGTATATCCCAGTGGAAGCCCCGCAACTATCAGGTCCGCGACCTTAAACCAGCTCAGCTTTCGAATTCTGCAATAGATCATAGTGCTGACGACCGCACCGACTACTCCGCCGTGATAGCTCATGCCCTGAAGTCCGGTGAACTGTCCATCCCGGAACGGCCAGAAGATCAGCCACGGCCTGGTAATATAATAATGTGTCGGATCATATATGGTTGTAGCGAAAATCCTGGCCCCTATTAGAAGCCCGATAATTGCCCAGAAAAAACAGTTAAGAAGATCATCCTCCTCGATCCCGGGCTTGTCCTTCTTAAGCTGTCTAATAACAAGAAAATAGGTGATGCCAAAGGCCACCAGATACATCAGCCCGTACCACCTGACTGGAAAGCCCGGAATGATTTCAGGTTTAATCCAATTCGGAAAATATATAAACGCCTGCATTTTTACTCCCCGCCTGATTCGCCTTTCTTCTCCAGAGAGACTGTTTCAAGCATACCGGTTTCTTGATTAAATAAAATCTTTACCGCTTTTTCTTTTTTAGAAATTTCGAGATATCTGCCATGACTCTCAAAAACAACCCCCGGAAAAACCTCACCCCTTACGATAACCTCACCTGGATGATGCTGTTCAAAACGCTCTTTAAGCGTGAACACACGAAGGCTTCTCTTCTCAAGAATCTTCATTAACTTGAATTTTTCCATCCTTAGTCCGGCAAGAATCTTTGTCTCTCCGGATCTTTCCGCATTCCGCATTTCAGGATCTATTTTAATCAGCTTGTTTTTTATTTTATTTATTTCATTCTCTTCGATCTCAATCTGATCTGAAATTAGATAATCCTGACCGAAGGAGACCTGGGTCCGGCTTCCGGATCCAGAGCCTATGTTCGCAGCCTCTATCCCGCCTCTGGCCTGAATACGCCCGCCGACGAGATAGCCCTTCTCGGTCTTCAGCCTCAATTTTCCGTTACATTTAACCTTGCAGTTGAAGACAGCGTTCTTCACGGTAATATCCTCGACCGCCAGCAGAGTTGCCCGCTCGGCGAATGACAGCAAAATGGAGGCCTTGGCTCTAATAATGGCTTTCCCGCCGCCTTTCACTCCCTGAGCGACCATGATTGACTTATCAGAGGACAGGAGCGACATCTCCGAGTTCATTCCAACAGCCACATTTCCGCCGGCCATGACATAGAAACCACTTCTAACATTACCCTTAACGTTGACATCGCCGCCGAACTTTATATTACCGGTTCCAAAATCAACATCACCCTTTACAAACAGGCTCTCCTGCACTTCAATCCTGTTATTCTCATACAGGACCCGGCCCGATTTCGCGGCAACCAGGAAGGTATCGCCCTGTTCATCTTTTTCTTCCCTGATATTGTTTCCTATCTCGACGTTCAGCGGAGTAAGCTGTTTGGCCGGAAGTGCTTTTCCAAGGACATCCCAGCCGTCTTTGGATTCGCCCTCAATCACCTGGATTTCGGCGAGAAGATCGCCTTCTTTAACGCTTGATATCTTATTCTGTTTACGGTAGTCGGCCTTTCCGCTTGCATCAATACTCACGGCCTCACCGCCTGCAAGCTCTATGAGAAATTTCAGCTTGTACTCGCCGGCATTCTTCGGTGCCTGCCCCATCGCAATCAAAGCGCCGGAGACGCTCTCACCGGCGCGCGCTTTCTCTACAACTCCGCGGACAGTCTCGGTGTTAATCCCCTTTGCCAGGCCGGCTTCCGCTATCAGCCGGTTTGCGTCTTCTAAAGAAGGCGGACGCCCCGCTCCTAAGGAAGGGACGGCGGTCATGGTCGCCGACATCCTATCAGCGGAAACTTTTATTTTTGTCTCGGAATCCTGATATGGCCTAATCCGGAAGGCTGTTTCACCTTCTTTTTCAAACCGCTCAAAAAGCCCGGCCGCGGTCGAGACAAGATTACCGCCTTCAAATTTAACATTTTCAAGGGCCTCAAAAGCACCGGTGTCCACGGAGGAAGACTCAACCTCTTTGCCGTAAACATCGACACCGCTTTTCCCCGAGTCAACAGGGAGAACGGCAATCTGCTGCTGATCCTTCACTAAGGCCAGGGCGGCAGCCTCGGCGGGAGGATAATTCGCGGCAGATTCAATCTTGGAAAGATACTCGTCACTGAGAGTCGCCGATCGCTTTTTAATATCATCAATCTGGGACCCTCCGAGGAATACCAGATCCCATGTAATTTTTCCAGTCTCGCCGTGTTCCGCGGCAATTCCCTCGCAAAGGGTAAAACATAAATCAGTCTCGGGGCCGCGATAGAACTCCAGAATTATCTCCTGAATCTTTTTCAAATCCAGCCCTTTGAGGCCGCTGGACTTTATAGCGGCTCCCACCTGCTTCAGAACCAGGGACTTTCCTTCCCCGCGGCCCTTATGCATTACCAGTTCGGCCTTCAGTTTATCTTCTGTTACCCTTATCTCGAAAAAACCGTCATCATCAGTACTAATTATTACCTTATCAAGAATCTTGCCGGTTGAGACGGCCGTCCTTATAATTCCAGTCAGCTTATCCTCTGAGAAAAGCGTGTCCGGCGCGCAGCCGAGCATTTCAGCCCGCTTTATAATTTCGGCAGGATCGGGGAGGTTCGACTCAAGGCCTCCGGGATTGAACCTTAAAAGACATGTATTCTTGTCCTTTGAAAGCTCAAGTGACCAGTCATGAGCCTTGAACTGCAGAACTTCAACCCAGTTAACACCGCGGCGAAGGACTCCGCTTTCGGCCGCAATATACTTGCCGCCCTTAGTCTCAATATTCCGGCCTGGCCAGAACTCATCATCCGAAGAGGGCGACGGAATAGGCCTTCCGTATACATCCTTTCCGAGAGCTCCGGGTTTTCCCGGGTAAATCTCCGCGATAACCGTTCCGGCTTCTACCCAGCCCGCGTCAACAACCTCAGATTCGACAGCAACCCGTACCCGTTTCTCCAGCTTTACAATCTCGGCAACCGTCTCTTCTTTTTCTTTGCCGAAGGGGAGAATTCCCTTCTTCTTTACTACACGCTCCTGCCTAACCTTCTCGATTTCCGTCCGGAGGATCTCAGGGGGCGCGGCATTGTGAAGAACCCGCTGCGTGTCGGCCTTCCGTTCTTCCGGAATTTTTGACTCGGTCCAGTTCCATTCAGCCGGTACGGGCTTTACGGGAGCATCTCCTTCGGCGAGGGTGAATTCAGCCTCCGTCCCCTTTGACAATAAGTCATTCAGAGCTCCCTCCAGTGTTTTTCGGTCAAATCCGTAAACAATTTTTCTCTCGGATATGTATCTGTTTATTGATTGAAGATCCCATTCTGCGCCGCCTGCCTCAGGCGTAAAACGAAAAACGGCGAGAAGCCCTTCATCATCGGTATCTATATTAATCCGTCCGGTAATACTCTTCTTTCCAGACATAATCAGACTTTATATCCCTGCGCAGCCGCCGAAACAATCTTTGATTTTAGCAGATTATTTTCTTTTCTTAATACCGAGTTCTCATACTGCAGACTCTTGATTGTATCTATCAGCTCTCCCTTGGTGAGAGCTCCGCTATGCAGCAGATTCTCAAGGTCCTGCATCTTGTAGTCAAAATCCATCTCCGCTTCCATCTCGGTATTCTGATAACTCTCTTCGAGGCTCCGAATATCCATCAGATCCGGCTCTTCAGAACTCTTCTGAATTATCCTGTCGGCTATCCTGTAAACAGCCATCGAGATGACCGATTCAGGCTTATATTTTATTATTGGAAGACGGGAGTTAAGCGCGATATCCTGAAGCGGATCACGGTAAATAACCCCCAGGTATTCCATGTCGATTCCAAGATATTGTTCACATGAGCGTTTTATTTTCTCAGCCTTTACGGAGTCTTTCGGGTTTTCAATCATGTTCATTACCAGCATGGGCGAGAACCTCTCCAGCTTCTTCATGAAACCTGCAGCCTTTACCGGATCAAGCTCTTCGAGCTTCTCGAGGAGCCCCGGAATATATACGCGTTGTAGACCGTCACCGTTTGAGGCAAGCTCATCAAGATAGGCCCGGGCCGGACTCTTACCGGTGAAACTAGTGGATATCATCCGGAAAACAACGTTCTTAAGAAAAAGATAGGCATTCAACGTCGCGGTCAGCGCCGGCGCGGTTACAATAATACCGGCTCCGGAGGTCATGAAAAAGTCGAGGGTGTTAAAAGACGTTCCTGCTCCAAGATCAAGAATTACAAAATCAGCAACGAGAGAGCTTAAATGTTTGATTAACCTGCGCTTCTGATTCTGCTGAATATTCGCTAGTCCGGGAATTTCGGAATCACCTGGAATAAATCTCAGGTTTCGGTACTCTGAATCGAGAATAATATCTTCAAACTCAATATCAGTTCTCGTAAGCCAGGAGCCTATTCCGGCCTGCTTCTTTCCGCTGCCCAGCATCATATGGAGATTGGAACCGCCAAGGTCCAGATCTGCGAGGACAACCTTTTTGTTCATCTGGGCGAGTGCAATTGAAAGATTTACGGCTAAAAGCGATTTCCCGACACCGCCCTTTCCGCCCGCAATTGGAATGATCTGCATAATACCTCCAGCTTAAGGAGAAAGTATATCATGAAGGCAGAATCTGGGCAAAGGTCTATCTTAAAAGCAGAGATTCTTTAAAAATCGGTTATTTCAGAAAGAACCTCTGAAGCGTTTTTGCCGATAAACAGCTAAAATATTAGAGCATAACAAGATGTTAAAAATACTTAATTTATAGCTAATGTATATATTTTCCCAAAATAGCGAATCTTCAATTCCAGGATTTTTGGATTTTCCTCAGCATAATATTTTATTCCTCTTGAAGATTGCCCTCCGTGTTAGTAAAATATAAGCAGAGGTATTTTAAAGTTATGAAAAACAAAGAACGAATAATCTGGCTTGCCGTTACAATGGGGCTTGTCGTTGCATTTATACTGACGTCGGCGGGTCCGATGAAAGCATCGTCATTCCGGCCCCGGAATGATAAATATATCGAAAATCTGGCAGTTCTGTTTGATTTTGTTCAGCAGAACTATGTTGACGAGGTGAGTCCCCAGCAGATGTACGAGGGCGCAGCCAAAGGACTTTTTGAAAGTCTTAATGATCCCTACTCGGTCTACCTGACTCCAGAGGATATGGAGGACTTCTCCGACACTACAACCGGCAAATTCGGCGGAGTAGGCATGTTCATCTCAAAACAGGGCGGCAAGAGACCGGAGTATTCTCCCGACATGACATTCAGGGATCGGTATTTCGATTTTGTCGAGGTAATTGCCCCGATAGATGGAACCCCTGCCTACAAGGCCGGAATATCAGCTGGTGACTTTATCATCTCAATTAATGGAGAATCGGCCGAAGGCCTCTCAAGCGATGGAGTCGCGGATCTCCTCCGGGGCGTTCCGGGAACCGAGGTCAGCCTGGAAATCCACCGGCGAGGCAAGATAGAGAAAGAATTCACCCTCAAGCGCGCAGTAATAGAGGTTCCGACCGTGAAATATGCGATGATAGATAAACAGACGGCATATCTTAAGATCATCCGATGGACACCCTATACCGAAGACGGAGTGAAGGAAGCGGTCGCCTTCTTTACGGCTGAAAACTACTCCTCGCTGGTTATCGACGTCAGAGGAAACCCCGGAGGCCTGCTCTCAAGCGTCGTAGACGTTGCCGATCTAATTCTCGATCAGGGTACAATCGTAAGCACAAAAGACAGGAACCTGAAAACCCTCGAGGAATTCAAGGCATCGAAAAAAACAGCAGTTGATGAGGATATTCCAATCATCCTCCTTATCGACAAGGGTTCAGCTTCAGCCTCTGAAATCATAGCCGGCGCGCTTAAAGACACCTCCCGCGCCTACCTAATAGGCGATACAACCTTCGGTAAGGGCTCGGTTCAGCAGATCCGCAGCTTCGACGATAGTGGTTTCAAACTGACTATTTCGAGGTACTATACTCCCAATGACTATAATATTGACAAGATTGGCATTGAACCTCATAAAAACATAGTCGCGGATGAACTCTCCGAGGAAGAACTCCTAAGCCTCGCTGATTTAATTGAAAATAATACTATAGCCTTATTTGTCAGCAAGAACCCGGATGCCGGCGAGGGCGATATTTCCAGATTTGTTTCCGAAATCAGGGACGGAGGCAATGTCCTCGAAGTCAGACTCATCAGGAAGCTCATCCATGAAGAATACAACAGGAGTCTGAATAATCCTCCGATCTTCGATCTTGATTATGATCAGGTTCTCAAATACTCGCTGGATATGTTTAAAAGCGGCAGCTTCGATGCTGCTTTTAAAGCTGCGCAGTAGCCCGAAAAGAATCCGCGAGCTATGAGACAGTTTGTTCTGCCAGACGGCCTTACAGGCCAGGATGAGATAAGACTCACCGGAGACGAGTGGAGGTACCTGATAAAGGTCCTCCGGCTAAAGACCGAAGCCGAGATTCCGGCGGTTGACAGGGCAGGCCGGAGGTATATGCTGACCATCATCGAAGAAGGTGAAGACTACCTTCGGGCCGGCTGCAGAGCGCTCACGGACGAGGCGCCGGTCGGGCCTGATCTCATCCTGATTCAGTGCCTGCCGAAGGGAAAGAAACTCGAGATGATTGTGCGGCAGGCCGTCGAGGCTGGTGTAAGTATGATCATCCCGGTGGAAAGCGAGAACACCGTGCCTGTCATAAAAGAAGAGCGAAGCGACAGGAAGCAGCTCCGTCTGCAGAAAATTGCAGCCGAAGCCGCACAGCAGAGCGGAAACCGGGGAATACCCGATATTCTGCCGCCCTGCCTGATCAGAGACTTGCCAAGCATTCTCGAACAGAGGGAAATCCGCGGAATGAAATTATTTTTTCATCAGGATCGGCTTGCAAAAGGATCGCTGCACAGGTATCTTAACGACTGTCCCGCCTCGGTATCAGTTTTAATTGGTCCCGAAGGGGGGATTTCCCCCGCCGAAACAGATTTTTTGCTTGCGTCCGGATTTTATCCGGTTTATCTTGGTCAAAACGTACTAAGAACAGAAACTGCGGCAATCTACGCGCTGGGCGCGGTAAAAACCATCCTGCTGGAGAAAGATGAATGGATAATAGACATCCCGAAATAGAGAGAATCAGCTTTTTAAAAGTTCCTGTGGACATTCTGCCGGAAGAAAAAATCGAAGAGGTGTTCAAAAAGATGTCCGAGGACGGAGGGCATCATCAGGTTGTTCTAATCAATTTCTTTGATCTTATGCGGGCAAGACGCAGCAAAGACTATATGAAGACCCTCAGGGAGGCAGCTCTGGTCCTGCCTACTTCGAGAAGCATCCTCGACGGGATAAAATTCCTGAGAAAAACAAAGGCCTTCCGCTACCGCCCCTTTGACTTTGTCATCCGGATTCTAGGGATAATGGAAAGATACAAAAAAACAATGTATCTGATGGGCGGAAAACAGCACGACCTGCAGACTGTTTTCAATAATATGAGAATTTCATTCCCAGGTCTTAATATAGTTGGCCGCTACACAGGTTATTATTCACAGGCTGTGGAGGAGAACCTCCTTCTTGCTATTAAAAAAGCATCTCCGTCCCTCCTTCTCGCCGGTAATGGACTGAAAGGCCGGGACAAATGGCTGAACAACCACATTAGCGGCTTTAATCCGGGAATCTATCTCTGTTGCTGCGACTGCTTCGCCATATTCAGCGGGAAGAAAAAAAAGGGGTCGAGAAGAAGCTGGGAAGCCGGAACCGAGATTATTCCTGAGGTTCTAAAAAATCCGCTTAAAATATTCAGATTATTTATCAGGTTCTATTACCTGATTCTTCTGCTTGTTTACAGGATATCGGGAAAGTAGCGGCTCCGAACCGGAGCCGAAAGATTATTCGTATATTTTAAGATATTCATAGAGCTCATGCATTCTGCCGCCCTGTTTCAGGGTTATTATCTTTCCGTACAATGTCTTGATAACAGGGAAAAAACTGATAATACCGAGAAAATCGGTTATAAATCCGGGAAGAATCAGAAGAAGCCCGCCGGCAATTGCCCCCGATAGTGAGACCATCTCCTTCTCGGGAAATTCCCCTTCTCCGGCCTTGTCCCTTATCAGATGAATTATCACCGAAACATCCCTGAAACTCAGAAACAAGCCGGCAAGACCGGTAAGGGCGACAACCGCGAGGGTGAAATAAGCGCCCCAGAACTCGCTGATAAACAGTACAACAAAAAATTCGCCGATGAAAACCAGAGAAAGAAGAAGAAGCACAAAGGCTATCTTCAAGAGGAAACCGGTATCAAGTAACTTTAGTAAAAACCTATTATTCATCTTCGAGCAGAATATCACAGCGGCAAATTATGAGCAAGAGTAAGTAAAAACTACCAGTAATTCTGAATTTGGCTGCAATTCCCCCGAATGTCGGCCCTTGCTGACCCCGATGCCATCAGAAAAAGGTTCGGAAGACCTCAATTTTTCCTGACAGCACCGGGGCCCCCAGCGGCGGCATAAAAAAGCAGCCAAATTCAGAACCACTAACTTCCCGGAAGCGGGAATTAAAACTATTCAACACACGGCAAAGAGGAATGGTTCAGATATTTAGACATTTTAAAGATTATTCAGATGCTTCCGGAGATTAAATTCGGAATTGCTGAAGAATAAGTAAAAACTACATTATTCCCCAGCCGCGGCCGGGTTCATTTTTAATTAATTGGTCAGGCTTCCGCGAAACCTTCTCAGAAGGCCCGTAAATCAGCACAGACGTCTTCTTCCGGAGTCTTGATACCGTCATGTCAATTTTGCGTGAACCGGAACACATCCCCCCTCCAAGGAGTTCGGTTATCATTTCCCTTCCGAAACAGCGTCCCCTATTTCGAAAAAACAACCGCATTATCCTCTGCTCGGCCGCGGTCAGCCTAACCCGAGCCTCAGGCCCGGTGCCCACGGCTAGCCGGCGAAGGATACGGTCTCCGCGCAGAACCAGAGTGTAACCATCATGTCTTAAAGTCCAGGTTCCGCAGCCTCGTCTTACCCGCTCAAAAAACTCATCCGCCGTCCAAGGCAGACATAGATAATCTATGCAGCCGGCGGAAAGGCAGAGCCCCATATTATCCGGAGCTCCAAAACAGATAACCGGAGGCGATTCCCCAGTCATACGGCCGAAAACGTTCCCGGCATCCCGGGCGGGAAGAACATGAAGATCGGCGTCCGGCATTTCAAGATGCTCATTAATAAAAAAAAGCTGCACATCGGGGAACTCCCCGCTGTACAGCTGCAATTTCTTTTTCATCAGGCTGTCGGTTCCAGATACTGCTACCTTAAACCCGCCGGAAACCACCTGTGGTATTTATCCTCAACCTAAAAACACCTGGCCGGAATTGTCTATCGCCAGAATAGTCTTACATTCAGAACACCTAAACCGCCCTGATTTGGTCGCCTTCAATTTTTTGGAACAGATAGGACATTGGAAGATTTTCGGAAAACTGTCCGAGCCCTTCGCGCCGCCTCCGGCACCAAAAAACTCAACCGCTTCGTTGAGGCTGTCCTTAATATTAAAAAACTGGGAAAACCCTAGCAGCTGAAAGACTTCATACACTTTGGGCTGAATCTCAAGAAGAACAAGATCTCCACCCCGGGGTCTTGCCGCCTTTAAAAACGCTGTAAAAGAACCTATTCCCGTACTAGAAACATAATTAAGACCGCTGCAGTTGAAAATCAGCTTGATATATCCAGCCTCAATTGCCTTGGTTACCCGCTTTTGAAAAAAATTCGAGTTGTATGTATCGATGTATCCCGTTAAAAATAAAACAAGACATCCCTGTACTCCGTCTACGCTCTGAAGCTTGATTCTTAAGCTGTCGTCCTTTTCCTCATCAAACCCTGTAACTATATCGTTATTACTCATCGCACCTCAACCTGTTCTTAGTTTACCAGTCAAATAACAGTTTTTCAATATCGAATATAAATTTATATTATATGATCGGAGTATTTTTACAATAAATCAATATTATATTTTTAATTTCTTGACCTCTGAAGCTTTAAATTCTAATATTGCCATATGAAAGCCTTAGTTAAAAAATTGCCGGCCCTGTTATTCTTGTGTCTGGCAGCCGCCGCGCTCTCCGCGGAACCGTCTGAAAGTATTGATTTATCAATAACAATCAGAACTCTTGACGAAGCGGTAAAGAACGGAACCGGCCTTCCAGAGGAAGGAACACCGGTTATTCTAAACGGTACAGTCACTTCAAGAAGGATAGTAACTCCCGATGCCGACGTTTTCGAAGGAGAGCTGATCCTCGCAAGCGGTGAATGGCTTGATTCGGATGATATCATCGTTTCCCGATGTATTGTTCTCCTGCGGGGTCCTGGCTTTGCCGCGGCAATACCGGCACGCCGATCAAGACAGGTAGACCCCGCTGAAATACCGCTGAACTCGGAGCTGCTGGCATACGGATACTTCCTGGGTCTCACCAGAACCGATGAGGGGCTGCGGGCCGTAATAGACGCGGTGGGAATCAGAAAACTTAATTAATCCGGATTGAAATTATCAAACTGCAAAGACTCGGCCGTCAGCACCTCAGAATCCGAGGCATAGACGGCTCGGTGGAAAACATTTCGAAGTTCCCTTATATTTCCCGGCCAGTCATGCTCAAAGAGTCCGTTAATAAATGAATCTGAAAACATATAGCACTTGTCCGGCCTCTTGCTCCTCAGCTGTCCGCTGAAATGCCTCAGCAGATCAGGAATATCCTCTTTATGATCGCGCAGCGGCGGTATTTTTATCTGGAAAACATTGATCCTGAAAAGAAGGTCCTGCCGGAAACTCCCGGCCCGCACAGCGGCATTAAGGTTTTTATTCGTCGCAGTTACCAGTCTGACATCTGTTTTTACTTGCTTGTTGCCGCCGACACGCCGGACTCTTCCGGTTTCAAGAACCCTGAGAAATTCAACCTGAACATCCTTATCAAGCTCCCCGACCTCATCAAGGAAGAGGGTTCCGCCGTCAGCATACTCGAAACAGCCTTTTCGTTTGACTGCCCCGGTATAGGCTCCCGCCTCCGCTCCGAACAACTCCGACTCGCTCAGGCCTGACGGAATGGCTCCGGCATTAAGCGCATAGTAGAGTTTTTCGCTCCGGTAGGAAAAATCATGAATCAGCCTCGCGACAATCTCCTTTCCTGTTCCGCTCTCACCGGATATCAGAACAGGTCCGGGAGCGGTGCTGTATCGAAGGATGTCCGACTTCAATCTGGAGATGGGCGCGGACTCACCTATGAGCATCGACATCCTGTTAAAAAGACAATCATCCTCACCCCCCGATATTTTGCCGAGTTTCCTGCTGATAATTTCAGCTATTATGCCTTCGATAAGCCTCGAATCCGAGGGCATTATGGAAAAAATTGTCCTGAGGTTAGGATAGCAGCCGAACGCGGCTTCCGCCGCCCGTTCCGCCCCACGGTCACGTGAAAAAATGGATAGAAGGCCTACAGCCCTTTGCCCCGCCGCCGCCCTTGACAGCCTGACGTAGTGATTTTCATGTACCGAGGGACCTGCTATTACCACATCGACTAGTGATTTTTCCAGAATTCCCGAGGCTTCGGCCGGGTCAAGAATCGAGATGAGCGTACAACAGTCCGGAAGATAAGACTGAATGAGGATTCGATCGGAGATCTTTTTTTCAATCAGCAATATTTTAATCATAATTTTAATTTTATTTAAAAATATAATTTTAATATTAAATATTATCATTTGAATTATATAGAACGCAAGAACTTTTTTTGCTTTGTAGCCGAGCTTTACACAAATATACGTCTTAGGCTGGATTTACAGCCTATATACTATTCTATTATCACAGCGGTTCCGTAGACCAGGAATTCGGCAGCGCCCTGCATCATACTTGTAGTTGTAAATTTAAGCCCGATCACGGCATTAGCACCGATAGATTCGGCATCTTCGATCAGTCTGTCGATTGCCTGCTCCCGTGATTCGGCCATCATCTTTGTGTAATCGACAATTTCTCCGCCTACCATGTTCTTGAATCCGGCCATGATATCATGCCCCATATGCCTTGCACGAATTGTATTTCCGCGGACAAGCCCTAAAACTTTTTTAACTGTCCTGCCGGGTATAGTCTCGGTTGTCGACAGAATCATTTTGTCGCCTTTATTAATCCCGCTCACTTAATTATCCCCTTATATTTATCGGTTTTGCCTTCCCTCATCCTGTCGGACAAAGTAATCACAAACAAGACTATAACGGAAACAAGGCCCGCGGCAACAATTATTTTTATAAAAACGCCCTCGGCGGAATCGGTAAACAGGGCAAAAAGGGCAAAGCCTAATAACAGAATATACGAAACGGCCATCAGGACAAGACCGAATCCGATGGTGAACCTGCGGCCCTTCTTCCGCGACAGGGTCTCGAACCATTCTTCTTCGGGAGCCGAAGTCTTCATACCGCTTAGCTTTTTTCTCAGTTTCAGCAGCCCGATATACTCGTCCCTGCATTTATAGCAGGATTCTATATGATCTATCAAAGGGAATATCTCGTCTTCATTTAGCTCATCGTCTATCAGGAGCTGACATTTATATTTTGCATCTTCACAGTTCATTCTTAACCTCCAGTTTCTGTTTAAGCAACTTCCGGGCGTTGAAAAGCCGGGACATAACCGTTCCCTTCGGAATACCAAGGATCTCGGCCATCTCGTCATAAGAACATTCATCATAATGCTTGAGAATAATAATCTCTCTAAAGTTGTCCGGCAGCGTCATTACGGCTGCTTTGACTTCGAGTCTTGATTCGCACCGAATCACCTCACCCTCGACGGATTCGGTGCCAGGCTGAAGCTCAGGGAACTCAAGACCGGCTTCTGAGCCTGATTTCCGCCTTAGCCTGTTAATACATAAATTTCTTGTTATCCGGAACAGCCAGGGAAAGACCGGACGCGAGCTGTCAAGGCTGCCCAGGTGCTTCCATGCTCTGAAAAATACTTCCTGTCTGATGTCCGCCGCTTCATCCCTGTTTCCGAGAAACCGGAGCGCGGTGAGATAAATTCGTCTGTCATAAGTCCTGAACATCTCGGAAAATGCTTCGCCTTCATTCATTCTGTTCATTAATACAGTCCTGTGCGTCTTTTATTCACATTTTTTATTGCTATTGTTGCAATATGAATATCGACATGATAAAATTCTTTTATTATGAGAAAATCATTTCTGTTGCCGCTAAAGTTTCTGGTGTTCTTCATCATCAGTGCCGCAGTTTTCTGCCTGTTTTCTTTGATCTTTCATTGGGGTCAAAATTTTTCGACCGCTGGCGAGTCTAACCGCCTGCTGATCTTTCTTGCCCCGACGGCGGGAAATGTAGTTTTACCATCGGTTTCATCAGCCCTGCTGTTCACCGTCTTTGATTACCGCAAGAAAAGCATCGGCCTAGTCGGGGTTCTGCTGCTTACAGTCTCGGTTTTCGCCGTCCTGTTTTTCGGATTCAGACTCACAGCATCCCTCGAAGACCCGGATAACAGCACAAACTATCATCCGTTTGAAAACGGGAAGATACACTCGGTAAACGGAACCCTGGTTTACACCGAGACGGCAGGCATGGACTCATCCGGAAAAATAGAAGGCATTGTCATAAGAGAACCAGGGGCGAGCCTTCCGGGATTCAGATATTACGAGGCCGGCAGGTTTTTGAAAAGCCCTGAACCCCATCTGACCTCAGAGGGAATGAAACCGGTTAGCGTGATTCCACAGAACCCGGTTTATAATCACGTTTTCAGGGCCCCGGATCTCTTCAGCGGGTATATGGGCGATATGAGTTTCAGCAATTTGGTATTTATCGAGGCGTCAAGGGAGAGCGGGATTAATTTCGTCCTGCTTACGGCCGCCATTACCGCCTTTCTTATGGTATGTTTACTTTTTAAGGGCGTTACGGTCTGGCCGCTTTTTGAGATGATATTGATCCTGTTTTTTCACCGTATTATCTTTTATCTAATAAGGCTGTTTTCCTCTGAGGCGGACTTCATTTCAGAAAGTTTTTTCGGAGGGAAGACGGTTGCGGATATTCCGTTTATTACAATATCAGCCCTGGCGGTAGTCCTGCTGCTCTCCGGACTACTCCTTAGAACATCAAACAGATTGAGGAAAAAATAGATGCGCGGCTCAATTCCTAAACGATATCTGATTATTACTTTTGCCCTGTACATCTGTACTTTCATCTTTTTCTTAATATTTAACATCATCCAGTTCTCCCCGAAGACAGTAGATCTGTATTTCAAGACCGCTTGGGTACTCAACAATAGCCTGCTTCAGTTTTTTGAGAACCTTATTCCCGTTCAAAGCCTCGCGGTTATTCTGACCTTCTCTGTTTTTTATCCGGAGAAAAAATCCGGTTTCGGAGAAATATCATCGGCTTTATTCACCCGGCTTGTTACGTCCGTCATTGCAATAACCCTTTGTCTGGCCGCCCTGTTTTTCGTCGGCAATGAACTCTTCAAGCCGGGATTCTACAGCCGCCTCGACTCCTTTGAATATCAAACCAAGGCGAGCCGGACATACCTTACCCAGGCCGAGGAAGCCGCCGGTAACGGGAATTACCTCGAATCCCAGAGACTGCTCGAGAGGTATCTGGCAATCAAGCCAGATGATCCCACAGGGCTTGAGAGGTACCGGAACGCCAGCCAAAGGATTACAAACCAGGGTTCAGTTGCCGAGTCCGAAAACGAGGCCGGACGAAGACCTCAACAGGCCTCGAATCTGACCTATGATGATGCCCTGCGGCTTGCAAGAAACTATCTTGAGATTGAAGATTATTATTCCGCTTATTATTACGCCCAGATGGCCGCCAGCCTATCGGGCTCATCAGAAGATGCCCGCTCGATAACATCGAAGGCATGGGCGGCCCTGCTCAAGAGTGAGCCGTCAAAGGAAGACAGTCAGGAGTTTAATCTGTATGCAAGAAAAAAACACGGAACAGAACTTCTTTTAGGCAGCAAACCGATTGACGCATACTATCTTTTCAACCAACTCAAAATTGATTACCCCGAAGATCCGGATGTAGGAAAGTATCTCGCTGAAAGCATCTCAGCAACAAGGAAACTGACTTATTTCATAGACGAAGCCGAAAAAATAACGAGCTTCCCCGGTACAACCGGGATATGCGCTCTTAACATCAATGAGGCAGACCATAAAGAACTGCTTTTCATCGGAAAGATGGTGAGCCTCGCCGAAGGAACCTTCTTTCAAAATATCGAAGTAATCGACTTCAGCCCTTATACCGGGGTAAATATGCAGATGACGTCCCGTTTCGGCAAACTCATCGGCGATCACATCGTCCTGAACGGGATAGACAGGGAAAATCAAAGCATTAGGATTTATCCTGAATACCAGAGCAGCGACGCGATTCCTGATATTTACAACACTCTCAAACTCAATGTAGACCCTAATTTTCTTAAAGGACTCAGCAGTCAGAATAATTTCTACAAGAAGCTCAATATTCTCGAACTCATCGAATTCGAGCCGGTGATGTCCGGCTACGGATGGGCGGCAAAACCTTTGTACATAGAAATTATCTTTCGGATCCTTAAGCCCTTCACCTTCATCATTCTCACCTTTCTCATTCTCGCGTTCAGCTGGAAGTACCGCAGATTCTCCGGTAAATTACCGGTTTCAGGGCTTGTTCTCTTCCCTGTAGTCATCTACATCACAGCCCTGTTTTCAGAAGCCTACGGCTATGCCGCGCAGCTGCTGTGTTCGTTTATTGTCCTGAATTACGGCAAAACAACGGCACTTGGCCTGCTCCTCGCCAGTCAGAGCATTCTGCTGTTTATCACTCTGTTTTTAATATCAAGCATGAACCTGAAAAGGCCCGGCGAAATAGAAAATGCAGAGAATTAATATAAAAAATCATATCTTCAAGCTGACCGGCGCCGCAGCCGGGCTGGTTACAGGACTCGGTGTCTTCGGGCTAATCTTCGGATTCATTGCCGGAGCCTTCATAGACCAGCTTACTGCCGGAATTCGGCAGAAACGACAACTTAAGAGCTTTATCATCTCGCCGACCGGCGCCCCGGAAGGCTCACCGCTTTTCACCGGCGCGGCAGCGCTAATTACAGGCTGGTATTTCAGCCGGGGAGATTCGGCGAAAAGAACCCTGTTCAGTTCCGCCGCGATCCTGTACTTTCCAGAGGCACCCGCATGCTGCCTCGAAATTCTCTCAGACATGGCTCAGGACGGCCTCAATGCCGACACGATGGGCGCAGCGAGATATTTTGGGATGAACGCCGAAGATGAGCAGAAAAACCATCTCGCCGGACTTCTAAGGGTATGCGGCCTGGCTCAGGGCAGCTTCGGGAATGAGGACGAGAACCTCCTTGAGGCCGCCGGAATAGACAGTTTATTTGAAAATTCGGAAGGGCACAGCCGCGCCGAAGACTACGCCGTTCTAGGCCTCAAGCCCGGAGCCCCCGAGAAAGAGGTCAAACGGGTCTATCACAGACTGGCCTCCCAGTTTCACCCGGACGGCAACAGTCAGCTAAGCAGTCAGCAGCAGAGAATAACTAAAGACGCCTTTATCAGGATAAAGGAAGCCTACGAGAGGCTTATAAGACAGGTCAGTTAAGCTCAGCTGTCTACTCGCTGAACACGGGCCCCGAGAGACTGCAGCCTCACGCAGAGGTTTTCATATCCCCTTTCAATCTGATAGACATTCGCTATGACGCTCTGGCCCTCAGCGCAGAGGGCGGCTATCACCATAGCCATGCCGGCGCGCACATCGGGAGAGATGAGGTAGGAGGCCCGGAGCCTTGCCGGACCGCTTACGACGGCCCTGTGGGGGTCACAGAGAATGATTCTCGCGCCCATGCCGATGAGTTTATCGACGAAAAACATCCTTGATTCGAACATCTTCTCGTGAATCAGAATGGTTCCTTCAACCTGGGTGGCAACGACTGTCATTATACTTGTTAGATCAGGCGGAAACCCCGGCCAGGGGGCATCATCTATCTTCGGAATCATTCCTCCGAGGTCGGGTACGACCTTGAGATCCTGTCCCTTCGGAATAAATATATCATCACCGCTTGTTTCCCAGTGAATTCCGAGCTTCCCGAAGGCGAGCCTGGTCATCCGCAGATGCTCGGGCGCCGCCTTCTTTATTGTTAGTTCGCCGCGGGTTACCGCGGCAAGCCCAATGTAAGAACCAACCTCCATGAAATCCGAGCCTATACTGAACTCAGTTCCGTGAAGTTTCTTTACCCCGTCGATGTATAGAATATTTGAGCCGATCCCGGATATCCCGGCGCCCATGAGGTTGAGCATATTACAGAGATCCTGTACGTGGGGCTCCGAGGCGGCATTCCTTATAATACTTCGGCCCGAGGCAAGCACCGCCGCCATTATAACGTTCTCGGTGGCGGTTACCGAAGCCTCATCGAGAAAAATATCAACCCCGACGAGTTTGTTCGCTATCAGCTTGTAGACACCGTCCACTTCAACCCTGACCCCAAGTTCATTAAATGCTGCGAAATGAGTGTCGAGCCGCCGCCGGCCTATTACGTCTCCGCCGGGGGGCGGAAGAATTACCTTTCCGGTTCTCGCCAGTAGCGGCCCAGCCAAGAGAATTGACGCCCGGATTGCCCTTGCCTGCTCCGGCGGTATCTCGCTGCCCTTGATGTCCAGGGTCTTAACCCTGTAGGTTCCGCCGCCTTCGGCAGTCACATCAGCCCCGAGTTCCGAGAGAATTCCCAGCATGACCCCGACATCTTCGATATCGGGGAGATTTTTAAGAACAACCTCTTCATCAGTCAGAAGGCAGGCCGCTATACACGGCAGCGCGGCGTTCTTATTTCCGCTTGCAGTAATAGTCCCGTTTATGGGAAAACTTCCGTCAATAATATATTTACTCAAACTCAGCTCCAATACTCATTTTATGCCCGGACAGAAGCAGAACTGTCGATCCTGAAACGGATTTCGCTTCATCCGGAGTTCCCCCAGACAGATTAAACTCTCGCCGCCATGTCTGCTGAACCGCACCGATACGGTATGCCTGAACTCGTTTCTCGTGTCATAGGAAAATGGAGTTTCCATGATCTCGGGAAAGACAACGGCGGTAAAATCGCCACGCAGAAAAAAATCATCATAACCGGGACTTCCGTCCGCGGGTGGAAAGATCTTGTAGAGAATTTCTGAATCGGTCAACCCCTGTTTTTTTAGCTCTCTTAGCCCCTCTGCGTCAAGAGCAAATTCAAAGAATGCCTTAAAACTGCCTTCTTTCAGCAGCATAGAACAGTCATTGAAAAATGCCCTGAGGTTCCGGACGATATTAGTATTTTTATATTCCGTATATTCCCTTAAATTCCATTTATACCAGGTCAGAAAGGTCTCAAATCCGGTTCCTTCCTCGAAGCCCTGCTCATGTAGAACTATGTCGGTATAACCGTCATCATCGATGTCGTCAATGTGGGTAAACTCGGATAGATTCTCCCTCAGGGATAGACTGGTAATACCATAGCCGCTGAGGATAACAAGTTCCTGTTCAATTCCTGATCGTGTCCGGAACGTAAACAGCAGGGCATAGGGAAAATCCGAGCCTCTCTTTATCTCGAAGGGCCTCATCCCGCTGAAGACCAGCTGTCTGGAGACCGGAACCGTATACCTCAGCATTATGCTGCCGTCATATTGATAGAAGATGAGCAGGAAATAATTGAAAAAATCTTTTTCCGCCTCAAACAGCCTCGAAGATTTCGAGAGATTCACAGTCGAGGAATCGGTATCCATACCGCCCTCGACGGCGATAACCAGGACATCCTCATAACCGTTTTTATCAAGATCATGGATGGTCACAAGAGGGCCTTTTTCATCATGAACCGTAACCATGTTCCACGGAAGCTGCGCTCCCACGGTCTGGAGAAGGGCCGCCCTGCCAAGAGGAGGGGCGGCCGTGATTTCTTCGGCATCAATGCCGCCGGCCCTTGCCTGCGTGGAGGAATCCCCGCCCGCGGCGTCTGTATTCGAGGCTGCGTTTCCGGCTTCATGGAGCGAGGAAGCCCACGCCTGCGTTCCGGCCGAAGCGTTCCCCGCCGCGCCTGTAGCAGAAGAGTTTCGGTTTTCAGAATTAGTACTTGTACAGGAGACTAATAGAGCAAAAATGACGGCCAGTATGATTACAACTTTTTTCTGCATTAGGATAATAATACCAGCATCCTTACAGCCATGCAAGATGAATACAATGCGCTTTACACTCGCTGGAAAAAATGATTAGATAAATGAGGGAATTTTATATATACGTTGTAATAAATTGTAAAAAACTGCATTTATATCTAATGCCAGTTCAATAAATTCCTGGTTTTTAAAAAGCCTCAAATCATAATTTGTTATCCGGAGATACTGATGAAAGTAATGAAATTCGGCGGAAGCTCGGTGGGAAATGCTGAGAAGATCAGGCTTGTCGCCTCTATAATAAAATCTGAAGCACAGAAGACAGCGGTTGCAGTAGTACTGTCCGCAATGAAGGGAATCACCGACGCGCTTATATTGTGCGCCGAATCGGCTGAGAAGGGAGATCTTTCATATAAGACCGCCCTCGGGAAAATCGCGGAGAGACAGAGATCAACCTTCATCGATCTCATAGGCCCTGACAAAGAAAAGGACGCGTTCTCCAGCCTCGAGCAGATGCTGTTTGAACTCCAGGAGATTCTCCTAGGTGTCCAGATGGTAAAGGAATGCTCTCTCCGAAGCCTAGATCTAATCGTCAGCTTCGGTGAGAGAATGAACAATACAGTTGCCGCGGCCTACCTTCGAAGCACCGGCTTTGATGCCGAGTTTGTCGACTCAAGGAGCCTCGTGCTCACCGACAGCAGCTACGGCGGCGCAAAGGTTGACTACAAAGAAAGCTACCGCCGAATCAGAGAAAAGCTTAAAGAGGTTAAGGGCGTGCCCATAATCACCGGCTTCATAGGGTCGGACAGTCAAGGTGTTACCACCACCCTCGGCCGAAACGGTTCGGACTTCACCGCCTCAATCATTGCCGGAGCTTCAGGAAGCGATGTTGTCGAGATATGGACCGATGTAGACGGAGTTCTCAGCGCCGATCCCCGGTCGGTAAAGCGGGCATTCGTAATCCCCGAGATAAGCTACCAGGAGGCGATGGAGCTCTCATATTTCGGGGCCGAGGTGATTCATCCCTACACCATGATTCCGGCCATAGAAAAAAACATCCCGATCCTCATCAAAAACACGCTGAACCCGTCGGCACCGGGAACGAGGATTGTAAAAGATATTACCCCCCATAACAGGCCGATAACAGGAATAGCGTCAATTAAAAACGTTGCCCTGATAAATGTAGAGGGAAGCGGAATGCTCGGGACCCCGGGAATTGCTTCCCGGGTGTTCGGCGCACTTGCCCTGGCGGAAATAAACGTAATTATGATATCCCAGGCCTCAAGCGAGCACAGCATATGCCTGGTCTTCCGCGAGGTTCAGGGCAGGTGCGCACTCGAAGCACTCAACAGGGAACTATCGGAACAGGTAAAGACAAAGCGGATAGAGAACTTCGTTATCCGCGAAGGCCTTGAAATCATCTCAGTTATCGGTGAAAATATGATAGGAACCCCAGGAATAGCCGGCAAGATATTCAGCGCCCTCGGCGAAAGCGGAATAAGCATTCTTGCAATAGCACAGGGTTCGAGTGAACGTAATATATCTTTCGTTGTGGATAAGACAGACAGAGACAAGGCGCTAAATACCGTTCACGACGCTTTCCTCGTTTAAAAACCTGTTTTCTAGCTTTTAAGATAAGGAGAATCCATTGAAGTTTTTCAGCACAAGGGAAAAAAATGAGGCCGTAAGCTTCAAACAAGCGATATTCAGGGGACTCGCGCCGGACGGCGGGCTCTACATGCCCGAAACAATTCCGGATTTAAGCGGTCTGATTGACTCTTTCACGCCCGAGACCTCATTTAACGATATTGCCTCCAGCATAAGCGGAGCCCTTCTCGAGGAAGAACTTGACACGGATGCCGCCTCGAGGATCTGCCGCCGGGCCTTCGATTTCGAACCCCGAATGGTTGAGCTGGATGATAACATTTCCGTCCTCGAGCTGTTTCACGGCCCCTCCTGCGCCTTCAAAGACTTCGGCGCATCCTTTCTCGCGTCCTCAATGGAGGAGTTCCTCAAGACCGATTCACGGAAGGCGATGATTTTAACCGCCACCAGCGGCGATACCGGATCGGCTGTAGCGAGAGCCTTCTTTGAAAAGAAGAATATTGAGGTTGTAATACTCTATCCCTCGGGCAGGGTGAGCCCTCTTCAGGAAAAACAGCTTACAACCCTCGGAGGGAACATAAGGGCCCTCGAGGTCAAAGGTTCATTCGACGACTGTCAGAGAATGGTCAAGGAAGCCTTTCTTGACAGGCAGCTCTCAGACAGACTCAGCCTCACATCGGCAAATTCAATCAGCCTCGGACGGCTAATCCCGCAGTCATTCTATTATCTATGGGCATGGGCTCAGATGAGCGGCCGCCGCGAAGACCTCCGGTTCTGCGTTCCAAGCGGCAACTTCGGCAACCTGACCGCCGGAATAATGGCCCACTTCTGGGGGATGAGGAACAAGGGCTTCATTGCCGCTACGAACATAAACGATGTAGTGCCCGAGTACCTAAAGAGCGGCGAATTCACACCCCGCTCATCGAAGCTGACCCTGTCAAACGCGATGGATGTGGGCAACCCGAGCAACTTCGAGAGGATGCTCGAACTCTTCGACCAATCACATGAGAAGATGAGTGACCTGATTAGGGAAGAGGTTATAACCGACTCCCAGACCAAGGCGATGATCGCAAAACTCCTTGTCGAGAAAAATTACGAGGCAGACCCTCATACGGCCGTAGGATACCTTGCCGCCGAACACTACAAGAAACATGGAAGCGGCCGGATAGTTACCCTTTCTACGGCTCACCCCGGAAAATTCACCGAGGTATTCCAGGAGGCAACGGGCAAAAAACCGCATATGCCGCAAAGGCTTGAGAAGGTTATGAAGCTGAAGAAAGAATCGACATTGGTGGAAAATACATTAGACGCGCTCAAAGAGGCTATTTCGGGGTAGTGGCTTCGGAGACAAGGTGCTATTGGCCACGGATGGATATTGGGCGGCGCACGGTAGAGACGAAGAGGATTAAGAATTTTTTTGTGCTCCGGGGCTTTGATTATATTTGTGGCCAGACTTTTCTATTGTGTTTTGCTTTGGGGACAACGTTGGCCTCAGACTCTAAGACATCTCTAAGTCGAATTTGTTCTTACAGAAGGCCTTGAGGTTTCTGTAAATTCTAATGGTCTCGCTGCTCTTTTCAAAGACATCATTTATGCTCTCGACAACTTCATCAGTATTTTGAGAATACTCGTGAGCTATTTCGTTTCTGGTTTCTCTCAGCTTCAGCCAGTTTGTCCGTTCAACAAGATCGAGCTCTTCCAATCTGTTAAGGATATCGATAAAGGTTTTTCTTTTAACATCCTCTTCTGCTAAAATAAGAACAGCGGGGAATAATGATTCGCCTATGGTATCCTGCAGCTTGGAGAATCTGAATATCAATTGATCAATGAAGCTGGATTTAACAGCATCGATATTGTTATAAACATCTATTGTCAATGGAAAAATTTCGTTCAAATATGACTTAGCTGTCTCTATTCGTTCGACATGTTTGTCACATTCATAAATTTTCTCTTTGAAAGTATTGCGTATTTCTTTAGTCATAGCAAGATTCCTTCTTTCAAAGCTTCCTGCTCAATTATTCTGCTCTCATCCTTTGAAATAACGAGATCTATCTTCTGATCTCCTATGCGAGATTTCAGTTCTACAAGAAAATCAATTTTCTTCTCTCTCAGATGATCAAGATCCGCTGTTTCTATAAAAAGATCTATATCGCCGCCTTTTTCGTCATCATCAACACGGCTCCCGAAGAGATAAATTTTCCCCGGGCTGAAAATCTTTAAGAAGCTTTCTTTTATTGCCTGTTTCTCATTTTCCTGCAGTCTCAACCCTGCCCCCTTTGAATAACTCTAATACAGGAGGTTGTTGTCGTCAAGATGCGCTGCCGGGGAGTTTTTTAACCGCGGATGTTTATGAGGCTGGGCTGGTAGAGATTTTGGAGGATGGGGATTATTGGGCCGGGAGGCTTTGATTTTGCTAAAGGCTTTGATTTTCTATCAGGTTTTGCTTTGGGGATATCTGTATTATTTAATTATTTTTATTGCTTTTAATCTGTCCTTGATCTTAGAAGTTGCCCGCACTTTCATATCATCCGGCATAAAACTTCTATTAATCATGCTGAGCATCTCTTGTTCTTTTGAAAAATAATTATTAAAAATGCTATTTATTGCCGGATCAGGAAGTCCGGCCCTTCTCCCAAGAAGAAGAAAATCAGAACCTGTGTAGAATCCATATTTTTCATACATCTTTGTAAAGATGCCATCATTTTCATCCTTGAGTAAATCAAGAACGAGAAATCCAATTACCAATTTATTCTCAAAAGATTGAGCAAATAATTGATCATAGTTTGGTGTTAATGAATCATAATAAATTGTTCGATTATTATCCGTCTTCATCAGGCTTATATTCTTAAGATGCATATCATCATTTCCAATTAAATAAGCGAAAACTATTCGGTTAAGAAGATCTCTGACAACTGAAAGTTTTCCTCCTGACATTTCATGTACAAGCAGTAAAGCCTCTTCATAGCTCTTCGAATACTTCTCAGTACTGGGAATATTAAATCCCTGAGATAGATCTTCCTGATGCAGTTTACGTCCTTCCATCCTGTCATATCTTCTTGTTATATAGGCATTTTCACCGGTAGAGAATTTCACGATAGCTGATGCAGCCGTATTTATTCCTGCTAACCGGCTTAAGGCCATAGCACATTGCTCATTCTCGGACGCAAAAGGGAATGATTCTGGAGAAGGTTTTAGAATATACTCCCCGCCGATTGATACAATCTCTAATTCATTATTTTTATTTAAAACAAGAGACAACTTCTGTTGAACACCCGATATTGACATTCCTTCAACATATTTCGGACCTTCGATAAAAAAATCTCTCCTCGAAAATGCAAGAGAAACAACAGGATGATATCCATTAAATAGTGCCGAGGCAGCTTTTTTTGTATAATAGCCTTCAGTTGTGTTTTGCTTTGGGGACAACGTTGGCTCAGGCATTATGCGTATTTCTTTAGCCATAGCAGGATTCCTTCTTTCAAAGCTTCCTGCTCTATTATTCTGCTGTCATCATCAACCCGGCTTCCGAAGAGGTATATTTTACCCACGCTGAATATCTTAATGCAGCTTTCCTTGATTGCCAGTTTCTCATTTTCCTGCAATCTCAACCTTAACTCCTTTAATTAACTCTAATACGGTGGAATATTTGCGTCAAGATCATTATTAGGCACTTGATCTTAGGATAATCCGCAATTATAATGCATAATATCATGAAATGGTTTTACAGAACAATATCCGAGACTATCCTCAATCAGGTAAACAGCCGTCCGGTTCTGCTTCTCACTGGAATCAGACAATCTGGTAAGAGCGCTCTTCTACAAAAATTATTTCCCGATGCGAGATATATTACTTTTGATCATTATCAGAATAGCGAAACGGCATTAAATAATCCGTCAGCTTTTCTTAACTCATTTACAGAAGAGCGGATCATTCTTGATGAAGTTCAATATGTACCGGAACTTTTTCGTGAGCTCAAGATAATTATTGATAAAGACAGAGTTATACCAGCGAGGTGGATTCTCACCGGAAGCCAGAAATTTGTTCTACTTGAATCTGCCAGAGAGTCTCTTGCAGGAAGAATATCTCTTCTTGAACTGAATACCATGGGGACGAACGAACTACGAGATTATTTCAAACCTGATAATATACAGGAGATTCTCTGGAAAGGCGGGTTTCCAGAAACATGGGCTATACCGGGAATTAATATTCAGTTATACCTTGATGACTATATAACGACTTATCTGGAAAAGGATCTCCGAAGCATAATTCAAACACCTAATCTGCGTGATTTTCATCGCTTTCTGCGTGCCTGTGCTGTTCGCACAGGCGCACTTGTAAACTTTACTGAAATGGCCCGGGATACTGGAATCAGTCCAAACACTGCTAAGTCCTGGCTTAATACCCTCGTCCGTTCCGGGATAATAACCCTTCTTGAACCCTGGTTCAGGAATATATCTAAACGCCTGACGAAGACGCCGAAACTATATTTCAATGATCAAGGGCTGTTATGCAGACTTTTGAACATCGAAAATATCGACCAACTGTCAGCCAACCACCACTCAGGCGCAGTATGGGAGAATTTCGTCTTTAATGAACTAATAAGAATCTACGGGATCTCATCAGAGAGGAATTTATTTTTCTATAGAGACCATAATCAAGTGGAAGTTGATTTTTTGATAGAAAAAACTGAAGAGGTAATTCTTATTGAAGCAAAATTCGCCGAGCGTCCAGGCAGAACTAATATAAAAAAAGCCGCTGCCTCAATTGGTACCGCTGATTTTAAAGGAATCTGTACGTGCCGAGTTCCGGAGAAGGGCGTCTTCCAAACTGAGACTTCTGTAATGATTAATCCTTTATTAGAACCCCTTTCAGGGATAATCAGCTTATAACAACGCGATTTTAGGCTTTAATTTACATCCAGAGCCTCTTTCAAAACTCGGTTAGTTTTGAAAGAGGCTTTGGAGTATTTTTTAGCACCATTGCAATAATTGTCGTTATAGATCAAAAGTAGTTGACGTTCATCACGGGTCCTCCAGCCTCCCTCTCCTCAGTTGCCACCACTTCGAAATAGGACACACGCCCATGTGATTTCACAGACCTTTGTACCAACAAAAAAGCCCACCTGAGAGGGTGGATCTAATATAGCATATTGAGATAATAGTTGACATGACTATCGCAATATGCTATATTCCTTTATGAACGTAATAACTTTGAAACATCTAAAAGCTGCTTACCTTAAACACCCTGTAGCTGAGGAAAGGTTACTGAACTGGCATAAGCACATGAAGGAAAATACTTTTCTTACCCTGGAAGCCTTGCGGAAGATTGAGCCTACCGCAGACCCTGTCACAGGAACCGACTATATGTGTTTCGACATAAACGGTAAAAGCTTTCGACTGATTGTCCGTATAACTTGGGGAAAGACAGTCTTTGTAAAAGAGTTTTTGACACATGGCGAATACACGAAAAAATATGTTAAGAGCCGGGGCAAGAAAGCCGGGAGGAAAAAATGAGTGAAGCAATCGAACACACAGTAGGGGAGTTTCTAAACACCCTACAGATTCACACGGAAAGCGAGAATGATAGGGCAACTGCGTATTTAGAAGAGCTTACAGATCGATTTGAGGCAGGGGATACTACACTGGAGCCAGTGATAGACTACCTCACCCAGCAGATCGTAAAGTATGAAGAAACTGTATACCCAATGGCGAAGCCTACGGCAGGGTCCATGCTGGCCTACCTGATGGAACAGCATGGACATACACAGTCAGACTTAAAAGAAGTGGCATCCCAGTCTATCATCAGTGAACTCCTTTCTGGTAAGAGAGAAATGAACTTGAATCATATTAGGAAACTCGCTGATTTCTATCATGTAACTCCAGAGACTTTTATTTAAGTTACACAGCAATTAACTATCGACCCCAGCACTTTAGAGTGTTGGGGTTTTTTTATCAACACTCCCTAACTATGAAGACATAACATGTTATAAGGAGACATATAATATCACGATATTTTACAGATTATGGAAAGTTGAAAGAGAGTGGGAAACGCACTGGTGTGCAAGTGCAGGAAGCAAAAGTACCTTACTCCGCTCCTGTAGTTTTTGGTATATCTGGATATGACGCACTACCGACTGTACCGGAGTTTAAAGCTATCTTAGACGAGCAGGGAGCTGACTCATGGTTCAGGGTTGCTGATGTAGATAATCAGGTTGAGCGTTACTACCTAATCTCAAGAGACCAGGTAAGTCAATACTGGCTTTATGCTGAGCCCCTTAATGGAGCGTATTTCGAGTTAGTTGGACAGACCCGACTGCATAGAAGTTAGTCTATGTGACCCCCAACACTCTAAAGTGTTGGGGTATTTTTTGTCCTAATACTATATTTTTAGGGCCCTTTTAGTTGCACCTAACTTTTAACTCCCTTATTTACAACGATTTAACTTTTCAGCCTCATGTCACACTACCACTCCAATATTATATTTAGTGTGACAATGTATCGTGGTTTACTCTACACATGATGTTAGATAGATTGAACATAGCCTATGACGACGCAGTCTCGAATTACCAGGCGAACGGTCGAACTGATTATGACGCAGGTATTGTCGCTGGTATCAAAATAGCGATAGAAATTGTCGAGTATAATGAATTGCTAAAAAATACTCCTTTACATCTAAGATTGCAATTTTAAAAGTCATTGACTTTTGAAATTGCCTCGATTTAAATGAATAAATGATCTAAACAGCTTTGACGGTTTAATCTTATAATTACCATCGTCAACCTTAGAGAGCCGGGGGGCGGCTTCAATGTCTATCAATCCCAAGGCTTTCAATTCGACGGCTGCAAACCGGCTTAATTCGGTGATAAAGCCCTTGTTATCGGTTTCAAGCATCGGCAGAAATATATGCCCAAATAGTTTGAGTATTTCCACAGCGTAATCGCGGACGCTTATCCACTGATCATGTTTATGACACATCATATAAAACCAACTATTCATAATGGGCGTTCCGCTATCTTCAAACGCCAGGAAGAACTCTTCTTCTATTACTGCATCTAATTCCACATAATCACTTTCGTCATATTGTTCATCTACAGACTTGAAAAACAGTTCCTCTGTTTCTTTACCATATGAATACAGGAACAATTGCTGCCTGTCAAATTCCAAATCGAACTGCAGCCTCTTCGCCGGCGGAGGAACGGGATATTCAAATCCGCCCTCAATTTCTATAGAATTACCGGCGGAAAATTTATCAGCAAGCTGTTGCACTTCAAGTGCAATGTCAGAAGAAAGCCCGAGTTGAGAGGCTCTATTCTCAAAATCGAATTCCTCTCCGTTACTATATGCCTTAGCCGCATCGGCAAACAGATCGTTTATATCATCAAGAACCTCATCATAATATGCATCTTCCTCTTCCTCCGCTTTCGCTTCTAAAAAGATTTCGAACCATTCATTCAGTGAGGGTTCAACATCTGTTTCGGTCAGCATAGTCGCATAAAAGTTCAGACTGAAACAGTAATCGGGTTCCGGATCAAGGACATACTCTCTGCCGATAATCGAAACAAGCTCGTCGTATCCGCGTCTAAAAGTTGACACCATACAAACTTCCTCGGTGTCTTTTTCAAAATAAAGTTCAAAATTATATGCATCCGGGGTACTTTCGTAAGGAACAAACTTAAAAAAATCATCTTCCTGAGCAGAAAGCCGCAGCTCATTTTTGAAAACAGCCGGATCAAAATCCGGGAGCATTATCTCACTCCAACAGAGGCACGCGGGCTCACCCTTTATCTCAATCTCTGGTAATTCCATTCCTCTGTCTATAGCCAGAAATCCGGCGAAATATTTACTGATAATTCCGGTTAATCCTTCTTTTTCAAACAAGGGCTGATCAAGAAAACTGATAAAACCGGTAAAATCTTCAAACCGGTAGCTTTTATAATGCCTGACAATTCCATACGTCTCCCAACCCGCTTCAGCACGTACAAGAAAAGCCAAAAACGGCCGGCATCCGTTAGCCTCTTCTTTATAAAAATCATTCACCGCCGGAGAAAAAAGGCTGCGTTTTTCTCCGGTAAAATAATCTGTTATTTCAAACTCATTTTTTTTACCGGCCTGATCAGCTAAAAACAGACTCCAGACAGGAGGCTCTTTCCTCCACAATTTCAGAAGGTGCTCTTCAGACGGCGAAAACTCATCGCGCTCCGCTTTATGGAATTTATTGAAATTTACCGGATTGGCTAGCACCTTTGTCATGAAAAATTCGCTGTACATCAGCCCGGTCCAGGCTTCTGGAAATTTTTCAAAGGAATACATGAAATCTTCATTGACTTTGTCAAAGAGTTTGTCAAGTTTTAGTTTTCTTGTTCCCCAGGAGAGAACCCGCAATTCAATATTTTCGAGGTTTAACATAGGATGTATTATAGATCTGAACAGGTTAAATTAAAATATTTTTTGTAATTTTTTCATTAAATAGCAATTGTTTCCTGAATGATATTCTCAGGTAAACCTCTCATGGCATCTTCAAGACGGTCTTTCATAATTAGAATAATCGCATCTTTAAGACTTTCTTTTGCTTCGTCTATAGATTCTCCCTGACCATTAGCACCAGGAACCTCAGGGCAAACTGCCCAATACCCGCCTTCCGGCGCTTCATCAATTATTGCAGTTAATTCACCTTTCATAATGAAAATATACTGCTTTTTCAGATATAAATCTATTGTAGATAAAAGAGTAAAGAAGATTATTTTATAATTCCTCAATATAACATGGAAGTGTTCGCAACTACATAATTATAAGATCCTGGCCGCAGATGCATGAGGCCGGACACAGTAGCGATTTTTTCCAGAGTTAATGTCTGCTATCTAAGCTGTCTTTTCATTAAAATATCTTCAATATTTCTTCTTCCATCTAATATTGCTAATATCAGAATTCTATTATCTTCAATTCTATACATCATTCGCCATGGTTTTACGATTATTTCTCGAAATTTTGTTAAATTCTCATTTTGTAATTCTGGTATTATTCTGCCTTGTTTTGGAAAATCACCAATATCTTTTGATGTTTCCTTTATTCTTTCATACTGTTTTATTGCTGTATTTACAGAATCTGTTGCAATATAACTAATTATATCATCTAAATCATTTAATGCCGGCTTCGTCCAAATGACTTTCAATTTACTCATATCAGTTTTATTCTTTATCTTTCAATTTTCTTAATTTGTTTTCTATATAGTTAAAAACTTCATCTTGAGTATATACTTGCCCTTCTTCAGCAGCTTTTTCACCTTCAGCAAGAATTTTAAGTATCCCTAAACTGTTACGCATATCCTGATAGGATTCAGTATCTAATAATACAGCTTTTGCTTCACCATTTTGAGTTATCACAATCGGATTGTGTGTCTCATTTACGCGTTTGAGCATATCGGCAGCATTTGTTTTTATATATGAAATTGGCCTTATATCTTCTTTAAAATTCACCGCACAGCCCTCCAAGTGTTTATATTGTACTATATTTGGACTGCTTAATCAACTCTGAATTATTCATAACAAGATCCTGGCCGCGGATGCCTGAGACCGGACACGGCAGCGATTTTTACGGATGTTTTTTATAGAGGACAGTCGTTTTATTTGACTTCTGTTGGGTTATTCCTGGTTTCGACGGCCCGCTTCAGACAATCAAAGACATCAATTGTCTCGCCTGCGGTGAACATGCTCATTATAAGCTCCTGAAAGGGCATTAAATCGGAAAATACTGTCTCAGCCCGCAGTCGTACATAGGTTCCCGGAAGGCATCCTTCACTCTGCACGGCTTTTTTAAGGTACCAGAAGCCTTCATATTCCTCGAAGTTGCCCTCCTCGCAGTCGAGCATCTTCCAGTGGAGTATGAACTCATCAGCGGTATGCCTCTCGATAGTTAAGAGCGTAGTGTAGATGTAGTCGGCCCCGATTCCGAGGAATTTCACGCTGTTATGAACCCGCTGACGGTGGGGAACGCTCAGATCATCTTCGGGATTAAGATCGACGGTATCGACCATCCTCGAGAAGACCTTCTCGCCGTTGTCATGATCGACGAGAACCGCGGCAATATCCTCGATGTCGAGATAGAAGAACGCGTTATAATCGGAGACGGCATAGAGCTTCTGCACTCCCCCGTCGTCGTAGGACTTGAGGAGGAACTCAGTCTCCACGGCCTTCTCGGAGAGGGATTCAAGCCTGGTGCCTGGAAAAACTCCGGCTGAATAGGTGTCTTCCTTCTCGGGAGTACTCGCGGCCGCTAATACCGCAGGGACAGCGAAGATGAGTAGAAGGTAGGTAATCGGTTTTAGTCCGCGCATATTGCTCCTGTTTAACGTGTTAGTTAGATCTTAAAAATCAGGCTGAGCGCGCTCTGAAAATCAGAAGCTGCGGCACCTGAGACGTGTTCATAATTATATATATCAACATAGGCCAGATTCATCTGGGCGGAGAGGAAAGGAAAGAACTCATAGACCCCGCAGAGACTCAGGATGAGCCTGTTCTCAGGAATTCCGGTAGGAGTGGTCATCAGGGCCGCTTCGGCTCCTTCTGTGTATACAGTTTCAATCGTATTCTCGCCATTCATAATAAAATCGGCCGAAAATGAAGCTGAAAAGACTCCGGGAACAATGTATCCGGCTTCCGCCGAGAAGGCAATTGAGTCAGGCCCATATTCATAGCCGAGTGGTTTTATTACATTGACCCGCGCCTTAAGCACATCGGTTGACTCCCGGTGAAGCCAGTAAAAGGACACCTCGGAGGGACTTCGAAGATAAAGCCACGGACTGGTGTAGATGTACTCGAAAAATCCGCTTAAATAGCCTGGCCCGAGAGGATAGGATGCCTTGACCCCCAGCATATGGCCGTCGGCATTGGGCGTGGCCGTTACCGCGGCGCCATAGAGCTCCTGCTCGAGCCCCGTCTGAAGCTGGTCGAGGGCGTATTCACCATAGAGGGTAATTCCCGGCAGCGGGACAAGGCTGAAGCCGACGGCCAGCAGGCTGTTTGCGTTCTCTCTTATAAAAAGGTTATGGTAAAGAAGAAGGGGATTAACAAACTGAAGCTGGGCGTCGGTATCATAAAGAATGATCGATTCATTCAAGTAGATGGTCAGAATATCAAAAAAACGCGACTCAACCACATGATCAACAAAGGCCCGCTGCGAGGCGCTCGCCGATCCGTCGAAGCCCCAGCTTTGAAGGTTAACATAGGTCCAGGTAAAGGCAAAATTATCGGTAAAGCCCTTGAGTTTCATCATGTCATAATAATCAGCGTATGAGGAGAGAAGAAGCTTCCCGCTCTCACCGCTGCCGTATTCAAGCTGTTCCCGGCCAATCTGAAAGTTCCAGTTCTCGCCGCCGGCGGAAAGGAAGGCCCGCTGCGGAAAATGATAATTAATATCCCCAAAGGTCAGCGGAATATTGGTAAGGTTTCCAATATAATTCCCATCCCCATCAACATCGGTTATCTTGAACCTGCTGTATTCTATAGAGTTCTCCATAAAGGCATAGAAACCATCATTAAACCAGACCTCGACAGGAAGCGAAAAGATCGGTATTCTCTCCTCGTATCCGTAGTCCCAAAGGGCCTCATCAGTGCTGCTGTGCAGATAGAGTTCAAGCGCGGCTTCAACGCCGACCTGAATTGCAACATTATCTTCAGAAAGAACAAGCTTTTTTTCCATCAGCATCTCTATCCGGTTAACAGCGGCGTTACCCGCTTCCGAGAGCCTGGAAAAATCGAGCCCGCCCAGGATGTTTAGGACTTCCGCCTCGGAGTACGGCCTTATTGCCGAGGTAAGGCTCCGGCCTGATTCTGCGGTAACGAAATCGAGTAGAAAATAGATTTCCGAATCAAGAGCAATTATCCTCTGGTAGTTGACCTTTGTTTTATCATCTGAAAAACCAGGCATGATCATGATCATGGCAAGGCAGGCTATCAATAATGATTTTTTCACGCTGATTTCTCCGTATTCTTTTTAGAATGAATATATTGCCCCGACTGAAATTGAGAATACAAATTCGTTTTCATCCGACGGCGTCCAGTACTGTATCTGGGGAAAATCACTGCTGAGAGTATCGACTAGCTCAAGAACATTCCATGTGTACCCAAGCTCAAGGGCGGCGCTGACGGTCAGCTTAGGAAGCCCAAGCTCCGGAAGAGCCCGGGAAGCACCTGCCGTTAAAACAAGCTTTTTCTCGAGGACATCGGAATCAAGAAACTTGGTCCCAGCATCTGGGACTTCTGTCCACCAACTATACTCTGTCCATGGATTGGCAGGCGACTTATCACCGGAGAGTGAGAACTCGAGTGATGAGTATATTCCGATTCCCTCAATAGTTCCCTCGTAGTCAGCTAAAAGTGAGAAATTATTCTCACCGTTGTAATAGCCTATGTAGTTGTCTTCGAGTTCGATGGGCATTATCACCCCGTTTGCCGTATAGGTTGCCGCGGGATAGAAGCTATAGCCGTACTGGGTATCAGAGGCCGCAGATCCGAAGGCTTGAAAGGTGTATTTAGTTGCACCGGCGTGGTAGAGCCCTATGTCGCCGAAGTCGAAGCTGTACCGCCCACCTAGTGACCAGGCAATTTTGTTCGGATTCTGATAGCTGTCCGGATTAAATATTGCGTTCGCGTTAAAGTCGTCAATAAGAATCTGTCCGTAGCTGTATAGGTTCTCAGGACTATATTCGACAAAAAACCCCATTATAGAGTTGTCATTCCCATCTACCTGCCAGGGCTTGCCGGTCGAGACTCTCGTATACTGCTTAAGGAAACCCGGAAGAGGATTGAGAAAGTATTCCGCGTCGAAGCTGCGCTCGGTATAGACCAGTGAATCCTGAAAACCAATTTTAAAGTCTCCAAGATAGATACCGTAGGTATTATACTGCCAGCCGCGGTCGGGAAAACCGAGAGCTGAATCCCTATTCAGTTCGGTCCAGCGCGATGTGTAGAAGAAGGTTCCGTCATCGAAGCTGATGTCGGCAAGGAGGGCAGGAATTATCCTGGATGAAATAAAGAGGCTGTAAGGGCTGTCAATTGCATCGGTCAGTGTTGTCCGGCCGAGGGTGAGGTTCAGGTTTTCAAAATCAAGCGAAACTCCGGCGTTCTCCAGGAAAATGTAGAATCCTAAAAAAAGATCATCACCATGTGAGGGCTGATACTTGTCGTCGTTACAGACCGAGAAGCTCCAGAAAAGGTCGATTAAATCAGTAGTATGGCCGATATCTATCAGTCCGTACTGGTTTAAAGGATTAGGAACCGACATATCATAGCGCTGCTCTATTCCGACTGACGCATCGAAGGCGTGAGCGCTGACTGCTGCGAGGATTAATATTGTTATTAGCTGTAGTTTTTTCAAGTTTTCTGTCCTTTGGTATTTTGGTTAATATTTGGAATTTTGCCACGAATGCTTATTGGGTATCGCACAGTAGAGATTAAGAGGATTTTGGATTGACGGGACTTATTCTTAAAGCTCCGCTCTCTCTAAAAGTCTTTTTGTTGCCTACAGCTACTTTTAAGAATAGCGGCCACGGATGCTTATTGGGTATCGCACTGTAGAGATTAAGAGGATTTTGGATTGACGGAACTTATTCTTAAAGCTCCGCTCTCTCTAAAAGTCTTTTTGTTGCCTACGGCTACTTTTAAGAATAGCGGCCACGGATGCTTATTGGGTATCGCACAGTAGAGATTAAGAGGATTTTGGATTGACGGAACTTAATTCTTAAAGCTTCGCTCTCTCTAAAAGTCTTTTTATTGCCTACGGCTACTTTTAAGAATAGCGGCCACGGATGCTTATTGGGTATCGCACTGTAGAGATTAAGAGGATTTTGGATTGACGGAACTTATTCTTAAAGCTCCGCTCTCTCTAAAAGTCTTTTTGTTGCCTACGGCTACTTTTAAGAATAGCGGCCACGGACGCATATTAGGTATCGCACTGTAGAGATTAAGAGGATTTTGGATTGACGGAACTTATTCTTAAAGCTCCGCTCTCTTACTATCTCTTTCTCTTGCTAAGGGCTGTACCTGACAATTTTTCCGTGGATTAGTGCGGATATTGTTTGCCGCTGATGAACGCGGATAGACTTTGTTTTTATTTTAGAAGTCAGATAATACGAAACACAAAAGCGATTTTCATGCATTCATATCTGGCAAAGATAAAAATTCATCAGGGGTTAATATTGTTAAATGCGTATTTGCAAAATCTTTCTTGTTTCTTGTTATAATAGTATTTATATCAGAGGAAATAGCTGAGAAAACCTGAACAGCATCTTCAAAATCTTTTATCTCTGAATTTAAGGCACTAACAATAATAGAATGATCAACTCCAATAACAGGAACAACCTCAACTAGTTCAATCAAAAAATTACGAGCGAGGTTACTTCCAAGATCTCGTCTGACAATGTAAAAAAGATCCGTAATAGAACTTCCTGTGACAAAAGCCTCAATTACTCCTTGATCAATTAATGCAAATAATCTAAAAGCTGATGTAAAATGAGGTTTCCTCTTTAGTGCTATATCCAAAATTATATTGGTGTCCAGCAAAACTTTTTTCATTTATACTTGTCACTAATAAAATCTATTCTTGATGGCGCATTTTTTACATTAGGTAAAAAGCCACTCCACTTTTCGACAAATTTATATGCTTTTTTTTCTTTAGTATAACTCGAGGTTTTATCTTTAGGTACAACAATAACTTCAGCATCCTGATTTATCAAATTTAATAGATGAGGAAGATTTATAACACCATCATTTCCAATTCTGACATCAAATTTATATGCATTCATTTCCTCTCCTCCTAATATCAATATACTATTAGTATTTTAAATAATCTATTAAGATTTCTATTCTCACTACGAATTTAGAGATTTCTAACCGATGATGAACGCTAATAGTTGTAGCCGCAAACTGCGCTTTGCCTGGCATATGAATATAAAGCAATACGTAGGCGTTTGTCGGTGCTGCCCCCGATATTACGAGATTGAAGTAGTTAAGATGCTTTTACTCGATGTATTTGCTTTAAATCTTCTTCTATCTTTATTCGTTCTTCTTCTAAATCAAAGTCATCCTGGAGACCCATCCAAAAGATCTTCTCTTTCATCCTCTTAATCGCTGCTGTGCTTTGCCCCGGCATTATCCGCGACGATATTATCCTTTTTCTTCTCATGCTTCCAGGAGAGGATTGTACCCTTCCAGTTAATTTTACGGGTAATGATTGTTATTATAAAGCTCTTGATATAGATTATCGGATAAAGCAGAACAGAAATAAATAGGCCCTTCCAGTAGGCAGGGTTCACAGACCCGACAAGCCCGAACACAATCGATGACGCATAGAGAAATGAATACATTAATACAGGTAAAATAAAGAAGGTCGGATGTATGATGAACCCGAGAAGCAGCCCGAGGAGACAGAGTGCATCTATCAGCATTAATGCAGCGATTGTTACTCGGGCAAGTACATCAGTGGAAAACACGGCTCCTGCAGCCCAGCGGACAGCCTGATTCGTATGTTCCTTCCAGCTATTCTCCGGAAGGGTCTCTATAAATGTTTCCCTGGAAAATAATGCTCTGACGGCATAATTACCGGCTTTTTTAACACGACCTATGAGTTCAGCGTCTTCTGTCGCAGAATGGAGAAGTTCTTCATAGCCTCCAGTCTCAAGATAGGTTTCACGTCTTATCGCGAGATTGTTCCCGAAACAACCTACCGGGATCCCTAGTCCTATTGCCCCGAAGCCATAAAGCATTCGGTAAAAATGATCGAAATTCTGAAAAAGACAGAGGGGAGAAGAATCCGAGGTCAGGGAGAGAAACCCACAGACAATCCCCGTATGGTTGTCAGAAAATGGAGCGGAAAGACTATTTATCCAGTTCTCTCCCGCGATACAGTCTGCATCGGTAAAAAAATAAAGCTCTCCCTCCGCCAGAGAAATCCCCTTTAGAAGCACATTCACCTTAGGATTGGTTGTTCCCGGTGAATCCTTATTTTCAATTACCTTTACTTTAAAATCTGTTTCCTTCTGGAATGATTTCATCAGATCGAGACTGTTATCTTCTGATCTGTCATCTATAAGGATAATTTCAAAATTACTATATTTTTGATTTTTCAAAGATTGGAATAAGGCAGGAAGATTTTCCGCTTCATTTCGAGCTGGAATAATCACAGATATGTATGGATTGTAACCGGGTGGGCAGGTTTTAATTTTTTTTGATCTTTTCTTTTCCGCAAATAATCCATAGCTCATCAATACAGCAAAACAAAAGAGTATCAATGCTACAAGTTTTATAAATATAATCAATTATTAACCAGCCCTTTAGCCATATGACCATAATTAAAAAAATTTCTGGCCACGGATTCATATAAAGCTACACACAGCAGCGATTAAGAGGATAGAAGATTCCTATATATAGTGATGCGCGACCTTTTAATACAGCATTCACTTTATAGTTAATTCTATCGTTCGTCGTAGTTCTTTTCCATCCAGTTAAGATATTCACCGGACTTTACTGTATCGATCCATTTGCGGTTTTCAAGGTACCATTTAACGGTAAGAAGAAGACCTCCCTCAAAGTCAAATGCCTGCTTCCAGCCGAGTTCTTTTTTCATCCTCGAACAATCAATGGCATAACGCCTGTCATGACCCGGCCGGTCTTTCACATAGGTTATGAGTTTTTTATAGTAGTCAGCTTCTTTTCCTCGTTCCTTTGCAACTATTTCACAGAGGCTGTGTACGAGTTTTATATTTTCCCATTCATTTTCACCGCCGATGTTGTATGAACGGCCGGTCTCCCCGTCATTTATAATTGTCCAGACTGCCGAGTTGTGGTCTTCGACATAGAGCCAGTCACGGATGTTTTTGCCGTCGCCGTAAACAGGAAGCGGTTTCTCATCGAGCATTTTTTCTATCATTACGGGGATCAGTTTTTCAGGAAACTGGTAGGGGCCGTAGTTATTGGAACAGTTTGATAGGGTGATGGGCAGGCCGTAGGTGTGAAAGTAGGCCCGGACAAGGTGGTCGGATGCTGATTTTGCCGCGGAATAGGGGCTTCTAGGATCATAGGGGGTGTCTTCGGTAAAAAAGCCCTCGTTGCCAAGGCTTCCGTAGACTTCGTCGGTTGAGACGTGGTGAAAGAGTTTGCCGTCAAAATCAGTCCAGAATGATCGGAGGGCCTCAAGAAGAGTGAATGTGCCGTTAATATTGGTGGTTATAAACTCTTCGGGGCCTGTAATGGAGCGGTCAACGTGGCTTTCGGCGGCAAGGTGTATTACTGTGTCTATTTTGTATTTGACAAGGATTGCATCAACTGCCGCACGGTTACGGATATCGGCCTTTTCAAAGAAGTAGCGGCTGCCGCCGTATTGTTTATCGATGTCGGAAAGGCTGTAGGGGTTGCCGGCGTAGGTTAAGACGTCAAGATTGACGATTCTGCCTGTAAAATCAGTTTTTTCAAAGATGTGGCGTACAAGGTTTGAGCCTATGAAACCGGCGCCGCCGGTGATTAGTATGTTGGTCAGGTTACGCATATTATTTATCTATCCTCTTTGTTCCCCGACAACCTTGCCATCATGAAGCTTAATAACATGGTCGGCAATTTCGACAATACTCTGGTCATGTGTCGAAAAGATGAATGTTGTAGTGAATTCTTTATTAATTCGTTTCATAAGCTCAATTATTGAAGTTCCTGTTTTTGAATCAAGATTCGCCGTAGGCTCATCAGCGAGAACAATACTTGGTTTAGTAACTAATGCCCGAGCAATTGCCACGCGCTGCCGCTGCCCTCCGGAAAGTTCCGCCGGACGATGCCTGCGCCAATCACATAATCCCACCTGCTCAATCAGGTAATCGACATATTCATGCCTTTCTTTTTTCCCCGGGATTCTCCCATTGAGAAGAAGAGGGACTTCAATATTTTCATATACATTCAAAACCGATAGAAGATTAAAAGATTGAAAAATAAATCCAATCTTCCTGTTTCTTAATCTCGTTAACCCATTTTCATTAAGCTCTGAAATATCCTTATTATTAATTATGACACTTCCGTTGCTCGGAAGATCAATGCAACCTATCAAATTCAATAAAGTAGACTTTCCACTTCCGCTTGGACCTGATAAAGCAGCAAAATCCCCTTTCCTAATCCTGAGATCGATTCCATTTAGAGCATGAACTTTGGTCTTCCCCAAATGATATATTTTTGTTACTTTTTTTAATTCAGCAACTTGTTCAATAATCATATCTATTTACCTAAAAAGTTCCTGAAAGCTTTAGCGAAAGGATAAGAGCTATACGCCGCCCTGATGTGTCTGCATTATTTATTACAGCGTATGATGAATCACCACCATATACTATCGGGAGTCCAATCTGCATAGTTACAAGAGGCCATATTTTCTGACTTATTCCAAAGGTTACAGAGCCTGAATTACTCATTAAGTCAGAAGAAAAGTAATGTAATGCCTGAACAGCGAAGTCGAACGGGGCCCCGAAGGGTTTTTTAAAACCGAAGACAAGCCCTGCGTCATGCCGGGATTCTCCGGCTAATGTCCAGCTGTACTTATATTCGCCATATAGCTTTATATCTTCCCATTCCCGGAAAAATCCGGCAAGAACATTTGCAGAAAGGAATTCATCATAATATTTTGCCGTAACGTCCGCAAAAAAATCAGTCTTTAACAGCACCTGTTTTAACGAAAGAAGGCCGGTAAGCCCCTCACTAAGCTGATACCGCAGCGCCGGGCTAAGCAGCAAATCTCCAATAACAAAGTCTGCCTTTCCACCATATACCATTTGAGCATAGTTAGTAGTTCCGTTTGTTAAAACCATGAAAGTGAAACCCGCAAGTGATGGAAAGGAGACACGGGCGTTGTAGTTATTACCGCTGTCCAGCATTAGATTACCGGGATTGAAGATCCGTCCCTGGCCCCAGGTAATATAATGCTTTCCCATTCTGGCATACAGAAAATCACTGAGAATATAATCACAGAAAAGTTCTGAAATCTCGATAGCCCCCCAATTGCTGACCATTGTAGTAGCAGAACTCGTGGTTTCGACTGTAATACTGCTCGAATCAAACGGGTTGAAGGCTGAATAGAAATTTCCATAGACCCGAAACTCCGGTATCGGCCGGGCATCAAAAGAAACTGAGGCTGTTGTAGAGAGTCCAATCGACGGATCAAAGGTGTTCGTCAGATCAGGGAAAAATTCCCAGCTGGTCCATCCGGCTCCGACTCCTCCGACTACTGTATACTTCCCTTTTATTTTTACAGTCTCAGTCTTTTCAAATGCTTCGCGATGGTCCTTCTTCGTTTCTTCTACAACGATATCCTCTTTCGGTGCCGTAAAAAGATCATCAAGATTATCTGCCTCATCTTCAACCACAGTTTCATTATCATCTAACGGCTGGGAATCGTCCGCAATAAGGACTCCGGCAGAAAAAAACAGCACAGTAAAAAATAAAATAATTAAAGGTAATTTTTTCATCGATTTACACGCTCCAGGTATTCCTTGGAGAACAAAGTGTCAGGAAGTTCAGAAAGAGAGGGCTTACTTATAGTTATGGTAGTCCGCTCATATTCAATTTTGTTGTTAATCCTCTTAGAGCGTAAGTGATCCAGAATCACCATGTTAACCGGCAGCCATCGGTCGCCCACAGTCTGATAATTGGGAATAGCCGTTGTCCTCATCAGCTGCCCGGACATACTGTAATCTTCAATTTTACGAATAAGATAGTCTTCAGAAACCCAAATCTTTCTTTTAGGAAATGAAACGCGATCATTTAACGCCTCAAGCTCTAATATTGTGCAATTAAATACTCCAAGTTTAGCTTTCTGTGAACCGGTGACCTTATAGTCGTTGCTCAAATTTGACTGGTTAAAATCAGAATTTCGCGCGCTTGAATTCTGAAAACGTTCCTTTGCACTGGTAAATGTAAAACTTCTGTCAATCGGATCATAAAGCCATAAATTATCACCAATTTTAAGATACCCCTTGCCCTTATCAACAACTGGTTCGAGTATTAAAATTACAAACTGATTTGCTCGATCGCGTCTGAACATTGTTGCGACGGTAGTAGAATTTGCTCCGCCCGGATCACGCTTTACTATCTTATATTCTGCTGCAATATCTGTTGTATTGAAAGTAACCATACGGTCAACTTCTTTCAAAAATTCAATATCCGAGGATTGAGCAGAAATAAAAGATACAGGTAATATTACCAATATAATAAAAATACAAAAATGTTTCATACAACTCCTTAAACTATTAAAACTATTTTCCAGTCCTCAAGGCTTCTGCAGGCATAATTCGGGCAGCCTTGTTAGCAGGTTCGAAAGCAGCCAAAACAACAGAGCCCGCCATCAAAGCCATGTTTACACATGCCATTTTTAAATTTAGATATGGTTTTAAAAATCCATTTTCTGTAAAAAGCCCGGCTCCGGGTAGGGCTGAAATATCTATAATTTTTATCACCTCAACCAGAATGAGACTTAAAGAAAACCCGGCTAATGAAGAAATTATCGATAACAGCAATGCTTCGTAAAGAAACATCAGTCTCACTGACATCCTTGACATTCCCAGGGCACGTAAGGTTCCGATTTCTTTTGTGCGTTCGTATACCAAAACTCTGTAAGTATTAAGAATACCAACCATCACAATCAAAATAAAAAGGATAAGAACAAACCAGGTAACAATAAGAAAAGCATCAAGAATATCATTAAGCTGATCGAGATGAGCATTCAAAGTAAGCGGAGCAAGAACTGAGCCTTTAGTCCAATCAACCATAGATAGCTCTTCATATAGTTCTGATTTTGATAGCATAGTAGGGAGGACTCTATAGTCGTCCGCCAGCAGCATGCTTATCTTGCGGGAAAGCGCCTCAAGGTTCTCACCATCTTCTGCATATATTGCTATATCTGTAGCAAGATATGGCTCCCAAAGAAGCAGATCATTAAGATCAGCCTGTCTCATGTATGCTACATAACCAAACAGACTGGTCTCATTGAAAATACCCTCCACATATAAAGTCTTTGTATTGTATTGGCCTGAACTAAGAGTAATAAACAGAGTGATATCATCACCAACCCTGGCTCCGAGCATATCAGCAGCAGGTTTACTAATGAGGATGCCGTTCTCACCATTAATCAGCATATTTTCTAATGAACCGTCTATGAAACTAAGGCCTGAGAGTTCATCCTTTTCAGCTTCAAAATCTATTCCGACTAAACGCCGCTGCCGTATAGATTCCCCCCCAAAAAAAAGGGATGCATCAGATTTATAATAAATAGTCCGCGGAACAATTGTTCTCAGGGGCAAATCCATGTTTTTTAATGTAGAAATCAGTGTTTCAGGGTCTTCAATAAGAGACTTCTCCCAAACATAACCGGTAAGACTTATATGTCCGGAAAAATATCGCGCTGCTTTTATTTTCACAGTTTCCATGACTCCGAAGGCTGCAGAGTGGATAAAACTAATCATGGTAAACCCGATAACAATAGCCACAGCCATAAGCTTATATCTTTTTCTACGTAAAAACAGGTTCCTTAATGCCAAAAATATTTCAATCATAATTTATTCACTATTCATTGCAGAAAGGGGCTGCACTTTCATCGCAAGATTAACAGGATAGATCCAAGCAAGTGCTCCAACAAGAATGGCTATACTGAAATGTGTAAATATTCCTCTTAATGAGATTTTTGTCTGTATCATATTTCCGCCAAAAAGTGAGATTAACAACTGGTTTTCAATCCTATATCCTGATTTTCCAATCAAAATAACGACAATTATGCCAATGACTATTCCTAATAATGCAGCAGTCATTGTAAGAATCATTGATTCAGTTATAAAAAGTTTTCTTATAAAACCTGAATGCGCTCCAAGGCTGCGCATAGTTCCGATTTCTGAAGTTCTTTCAAATACCGATATTACAAGAGAATTCATTATTACCAGGATAGCTCCAAATGCCAGAAACCCAATTCCTATATTAAATATTGTTTGTACGGCAAAAATGGCAAGGGCTGTATTCCCGGCAGCTCTTCTCCAGGAGAGAATACGAACATTAAATGCTGCTGTATTTAAATTTTCACTCAGAGCTTTTATCATTTCAGAAGTTTTTCCATCTTCTGCTTTCAGCAGAATAAAATTCCATGCTCCGTTATCGGTCAACACCATTACATCCCGCTCGGAAGTATCTGCGAGCTGTAATTCAAGTCCTGCTAAATCAAATTCAACCTCAGAATTGCCTTTTACATCTTCAGCATCATTGAAAAGGGCATCCATATCGAACAGATCTTCAGAGTCTTCCGGGTCAGAGGAAGAGCCGACCTCTTTAAAGCCGAGTGTATAACTTGCAAGAGAACGGACTGTGGTAAGATCAGCAAGAACTACCCTGTCCAGGGCTTCATTAGAGGCTGTATATCGGTAAACGCCGGATAACGGTGCCGTTCTAAGGTTAAAGCTGTTCCCATCATACATTTTAAATTGAATCGGATCACCAATTTTCAGCTTACGTCCGAGAGAAGTTTCTATTTCTGCAGCAATAACAGAATTTAATAGTACGCCTTTCTGGTTTAAAGAATCAATATCTCCATATTCAATCTCGAGATCCGTACACACTGAAAAATAAGTTGAAGGATCTATTCCAAAAACGGGAACGTTTTTCTGAAAGCCCCCAACATCAACCTGAGCAGCCGCAGAAACAATTGAAGTGTGCGCTTCCATTCCGGACAAACCTTCTATTGATGAAACAATCTCCGAGTAGGAGGCTATCGGCAATATAGATTCATACTCGCTTACAATCGGAAGCTCATTACCGAATAGACTTACAACCCCTCCATCAGAGTCGGCCAGAACAACATCTCCGGTCAGGCTGCGAACGAGAGTCTTCTGAAGCCCGGCATTCGTTCCTTCAAACACAGCACTCGCTGTAAACAGAACAGCAATCCCTATGGTTATTAAAAACCCAAGAAGTAAAGTTCTCCTAGTGTGCCTGGTTAAATTCCTGACGGCAAGTTTGATAATTAACAATAAACTACTCCAGGGTTTTGTGAGTTTTCTATTTTTCTTTTCCAAGAGCACGTCTCAGTTTGGAAACAGAAACAGGATCCTTCCGTACATTTTCAATAGCCTGTAGGATGAATGCCAGAAAAATAGAGAGCAGGAAAACTGCAGCAACTGCAATAATCACTTTTGTTATCAAATTATTACGAATACTGGTAAGACTAGCTATTTTACCAACTGCAACTGGCTTTTCACGGTTCAGAACAGGTGTTAAAACATTGTCATTACCTGAAGTGATGCGTCCCGCTGCTTTGTATCGGTAAAATGCGGTTACTAAATCCGATTCGTCAACCTTACTGGAATAGTCCAGTTTGATAAATTCTTCATAATTCTGTATTTCAGCCTGAAGCGATGGATATAAGAGTTCAGATAAGCGGATATTTACTTCACTTAGTATGGTATCCAGAAACCGTTTTGCCATGTCACCACTGTCCATAATAACAGACATTGTAAAAAGACCATTCCCGTCATTGGTGACATTTTTTAATACAACATCAGTTATATCAACGATATTATTTGCTTCAAGCGATTTAGATAAAACGACTGGATCCTTTATTGTAAGAAAAACTATTTCTTCAAATTGTTTGCTGCTACCAAAATAAAGGGCCGAAGGAGCCAGAGCGCAGGTTAATGAGACTTCATACCTGTTTTCGTCCTGTAAAGCTTCTATTTCAAGGCTTTTCTGATATTTTAATGTCGGAAGAATAAGAACGAGAGCCGTTCCTATAACAACTGCTGCGAGAGTAAGCCCTAAAATAAGACGTCTTCTGCGCAGAATAACAACCAGCAGGTCAACCAGAGATATCTCGTCCGCATCCGGAATAAGGTTTTTATCTGGTTCTTGTTTTAAGTCAGACATATATACTCCTAAGAAAAAATTTTAACATTATATTTACTAATGCGAACAATGGAGTTATCTCCTTCCGCTTTTCTTTAATAAATCAGACATTGCTTGATTTGGTTTCGGAAGCTGCGGATATACACTTTTTAAAATATTGGCATCCGGCTTAAAAAGAACAACAAAGGTGAGAAGAATTATCTTAATATAGTTCCAGATACTCATATTCTCTGTATACCAGACTTCAAGCTCCCCCTTATAAGGTGTAATGATTTTTTCAAAACATTCATTATAACCTAATTCACTGAATGACATCAGGTGCTCTTCATCCCTGAAAATAATTGAACCTATACCGCTTAAACCCGGTTTTATAGTTGCAAGTTTCTGTTGAATCTCTTCTGAATACATTCCAAACTGAGAAGGAACAAGCGGTCTGTGACCTACAAAACTCATATCACCCTTAAGAATATTAATTAACTGAGGCAATTCGTTCAATTTTGTCCTACGAAGGAAGGCTCCTATTGGTAAAACCCTGGGATCATGTTCATGGGTTATCTCTCCGCCTTCCATTTTTTCACTATTTTTCATCATGGTTGTCAGCTTGAAAACCTTAAAAAGCTTCATGCCCCGACCAACTCTGTTCTGCAAATATAATACCTGGTGTTCACCAGTGCAGAGCAGTACTACCGAAATGATTAAAAAGAAGGGTAAAAATAGAACAATTGCAATAAAAGACAGAATAATATCAAAAAAACGCAGCACTACATTCTCCCATCAAGAAATTTCCCGGTTTCTTTGTGATTAAAATTCGGGATTATACTATTAAATAAACGGATTAAATCATTTCTCGACCACAGTCCGTCATCCTTCATATTTTGAATTGATTCAAGAAAGTTCTGCAGAATCTGCGGATTATAAGTTAGGCTGTTTTTGACGACACCTAGACTGTTGAACCGCTGCAGATCAATATCTTCATTCTCGGTGAAGAACTCCTCAAAATCCTTCTCGCCGGTGGTATCACTTTTGAAGAAATAGCATGGCCATTGATTTCTGCTTTTCAATTCATGCACTCGCAAGCGCGCTTCGTCTTCTGTCCCGCAGATAACAGGTTCGTAGCCCCGCTGCAGAAGGTACTTTTCAGCTATTGATGAAAAGGTAACAAGGTTTAACGCAGAACTTAGTTTCGGGAAAAAGATATCCCTGTTTTCCCCGAGAATTCCCGAGAGAAGACATAGCTGTCCGGCTTCTCCGGCGGTGACAAAATAGCGACGCACATCACTTGGAGCGGCAAGGGGCTGGTCTTTCAAAAGCCTTTGATTGAAACCATGAAGAAGGCTTCCGTCGGAGAAAGCGACATTCGCAAAACGGGCTGTAGATATTGGCAATTGTTCACCATCCCGCATCAGAAACATTTCCATTATCCTCTTTGATGCTCCCATCATATTAACCGGGTTAGCTGCCTTATCTGTTGAAACACAGAAATACTTGCAGGCGCCGCTTTCCGCTGCCATTCTCATGGTTTTTATAGTATTTAGAATATTTACATTCACCATCCGCATCAGCGTATATGGATCTTTTTCACTTCGAACATGTTTTAATGCCGAAAGGTTAAAAACATAGTCGTAAGCCCCTTCATTTTTAAAAAAGGCTTCGAAACTTCGCGAACCGCAATCGAGTGCAAAGGTCCGGAAGTCTCCATCAATATAACCCATCGAGCTGCGAATATCCCTGACCAGCTCAACAAGATTGTTCTCTGAAATGTCGACGACATGCAGCGTCTTTGGGTTCCGCCCGAAGATTTCTTTTACAACGGCCTGGCCGATCGAACCCGCACCGCCTATAACAAGGAAGCGGCTTTTAGCGGCTTCCCTTTTTAAGATTTCTGCGTTATTGAGAACATCCTCATCAAGCAGAGAACTGGTTCTGCCAATTAATGTAAGGGCAGGATCAATGTCAATTTGCATTCTTCTTCCTTTGATTTGATTATACTTATATCTAATATTTTTGTCAGCTTTCTGTCGGTACACTACTAGGCAGATTTACCAATCGATCAGCCATATTTTCAGCAGTAGAAATATTTTCAACCTGACAATCAGAGAAGGCAGGCAGGGTATTCATCAGATCCCAGACAGGCCGGGTCATAACCCCCTGACTGTTTGTCTCTTTCAGGAATTGATCTCTTTCCTCTCTGCCGGAAAGCAGAATGGCATTAAGCCAGTAGTTAGATTTCGATCCCGCGGGTTCATGGATAAAGTGGATCTTCTGTTCAGCACAAAAAGCCTTGTATTTTTCAGCTAAAGCCCTTTTTTTCTCAACAAAAGCCGGCAATTGTTCCATCTGGGCACATCCGAGGGCGGCATTCAGGTTTGGCATGCGATAATTAAAAGCAACTTCGGGATGGAAAAACTCATAGGGATGAGGTCTCTTGCCAGTGGTTGTTAAAAACTTTGCCCGTTCGGCGGCGGCGGAATCATTTGTGAGGATCATTCCGCCGCCGCCGGTTGTTAGTATCTTGTTACCGTTAAAACTAATAATGCCGATATTACCAAAGGTACCGGTATGTTTTTCTTTGTAAATACTGCCCAGAGATTCTGCCGCATCTTCAACAAGGCTGATATTGTATTCTCTGCAGAGTCGGGCGATATCCTCAATTTCACAGGGATGACCAAAGGTGTGCATAGGCACACATGCTGTGATTTCCCGTCTTGTCTTGCGGTTTACGGTTTTCCCATTTTTATATTGCGTCTTATTTTTAAGGAATTTTTCAAGTTTTTCAGCTGACAGCCCCAAAGTTGAAGCATTAACATCAATAAAAACAGGTTTCGCTCCGCAATATGCTATTGCATTACAGGTTGCGGCAAAGGATAAAGGCTGGGTTATTACCTCGGTGTCCGGTGTAACTCCGGAGATGATGAGAGCAGCATGGAGTGCTGCAGTGCCGTTAACAACAGCGGCCGCGAATTTAGCCCCTGTATACTCCCGAATCTGATTCTCAAAGTCTATCACCTTTTGCCCTACCGATGAGACAAAATTTGAATCAATGCAATCGGCAAGATATTCTTTTTCGCGTCCTTCGAAAACCGGCCGGTGAAGCGGAATAGACAGGTCATTGGGATAGAGAGTGTTTTTGATATAGGAGATGAGTGATGATGTATTCATTATAATCTTTCCTGATTAATTATTTTCCAATATTGTGAATAAAAAGAATAGAATCATTGTGCGAATGTATCGATATTTCAGCGACTTCTTCAGCCCCTAAAGAATTGTAAAAAGCTCGACTACCTTCAAGCCCGCTTCCTACCATTATTTTAAATCTGTCGACTTCTTTGTTTTCAAAGAAATCAACAAGCTTTGAATATAGTGTCTTGGCTATGCCCAGATTTCTATATTCTGGTGCTACTACTATACTTAAAAGTTCTGCATCAATGGTGTTTTCATGAAAACCATCTGCTTTCGCTGCTGTAAAGGGATAAATAATAGTTTGAAATGCTTTTTTAAAAAAGCTTCTATTAAAGATATTTGGAATCAGATAAATAACATATAATAAGAGCTTTCCAGTTATTGCTTTTTTATACATATTCCTGATATTTATAGTTCCCGAAATAACCCCCCCCACATGTCCATCGATAAAAGCGATACAAAGAAATGAATCATCATCATGTAAAATAATTTGATATAATTTTGATAAAAATTTTAAATTTAAGGAAGATAAAAAACCTTTTGAAATTTCTCTTTTATGTAATAAAGCGACTAAATTCAAATGAGTTACATTTATATATGTTATCGAGTTATTATAAATAATTTTTATCATCTTAATTCGTAAATTATCTCCTAAATAAAACATTCTTATACTTTCTTTAAAGATATAGTAAATAAAAAGCATCTTTTAAATCTTATTATTTTTAAAATACTAATACTATATTTAATCTATTTTCATAATTAACTTATAATCAGATAGGAAACCTCCAGGTGCAATTTCAAAGGCTTTGTTCCCTTTTAATTCATACGCTGCTTCAAGTACTTGCCTCAACTTTTCTACTTGTATATTTCTATCGAAAATCTGTGTAGCAATAATTTTCGATCTTTTTCCTGCGGTCTTAAGCCAATCTTTATTGCTAATCATTCTACTAATAATTTCAGCAGATTCTTTCATTGATTTATTCCAAACATTAAAACCAGCACCAGTAGCTTCAAGTAAATCAGCCTGCCATCCACCATGATTTAAGAATATAGGAGTTCCCGATGAAAGTGAATCAAAAAACTTATTTGCAGAATTATGGAACAAACTTTCCTTATTAATAACAACACTACAAGATAATGTTGAAGCCGCAAAAAAAAGAGGAATGTCTTTTTTGGGTAAACAGTCTTCAATAAATAAATTAACTCCAAGTACTCCAGAATTCTTTGCTTTAACTGATACGAGATTTTTTTCTTTACCATCACCAACGAGTAATATTTTTATAGCTGGATTAATTAAAAGTAATTCTGATGCTATGTCAACAAGATAACTAACTCCATTAATAAGGCCAAATGTACCAACATATGTTATTAGAGGATTATCTCTTAACCACGCTCGACTATGCCGAAAATTATAAATATCTTCTTGTTTAACATTTTGAAAGGTTTCATTATCACAACTATTTGGAATTACAGCAACACGACTACTATCATATCCCTTGTTTATTACACCAGCTCTCATTCCAGGGGATAATGCTATTATTGCCTCAGAGTTCTTGTATGCCCATTTTTCTAATATTTTAGCAACTTTACATACAATTGGATTATTAATTGCGCCTACAACAATTGGTATTTCCGGCCATAAATCACGAACTTCTAAGATCATAGGAATTTTCAATTTTTTAGCTGTAAAGATACCGGGTATAGCAATAGTGAGAGGTGTGCTAGTTGCAAAAACGATGTCTCCTTTTATACTAATTGCTTTTATTGATGAGTAAAATGCAAATTTCATAAAAACAACAACTCTCTTAAAATATGACATTTTATTTGAATACGGTAAATTAAGCCAATGAACATGTATGCCTGATTCATATGTATAATTCCATGATTTATACATATTAGTTTTTTTCTCTCTCTGAGTAGTGACGATATGAACTTCATGCCCTGAAATAACAAGCCTTTTTGCAACTTCAAATGACCTAGTCCCTCCAACCATATCAGGTGTATTAAAATATTGATGTAAATATATAATTTTCATAGTTTTCCATTAAATGATTTAGATTTTTTACTTTTCACAAAATAACGAGATAGGGATGAGCTCCTCAGCAGTAAACCCTGTAAGAACAGGTTCAATTGGAATAATAATTCCACTTTTTTCAAAAACAGTTCCACAGATTTTTTCAGCCATCTTTATAATATTGTATGCTTGTGCATTTTTATCAACTGTAACAAGAACCACACAACTACTTTCGTACAATTTCACTGATCCAAAACTAAGATTGATTAAACCATATTCTTTAATAAAAAATCTTGCTGGAATGATAACACCTTCAGAAGATGAATGTTTCAAAATACACGCCAATATTTTTACTACTAATGAAATTTTTTTATTAGCTATTAAATTGTATATTATTTTACCAAGCTCTTTATATGGTATCAAACTTGCTTGAAAAAAAGTTCCTGAGTTACCATAAGTATTTGGTTTTGGTAGCAACCTTCCTGAAGTTCTTAATTTAATAACTAATTTTCTGATTTGTGTTTGAAAACAAGGATCGTTGTGTTTTATTAGATTATTTCTAATTTCCTTTCTTGTTAAAACGGGGTGATATCCTTTTAATAATCGAAACCTTGTTGCAGTTATTATATAATGAGATGCTTCCGTAGTATTAAATATGCTTCTTCTGAATCGGAACTTGCACTCTTCATTACTTAAATCATGAAATTCTTTAGTATAAAGATTATATACACGCACTGATGAAACTACGTTCTTTGCTTCTTGTCCATACGAACCAACATTTTGCACCGCCAGTGCCCCGACTGTACCTGGAATAAGAGACATATTTTCAATTCCCCACCATCCCCTCTTTACTGAATACTCTACAAAATCATCCCAAATCACACCTGCCCCAACAGTTACATGCACTTGATTATCATCTTCGTGAAATTGTGTATATCCTGAAATTTCAATTTTAAGAACCAATCCCTTAAACCCAAGATCAGAAATAATCATATTACTACCACAACCAAGAATTAATAATGGAAGTCCCTGTTTCGATGCCCAATTAACATATAAAGGTATATCTTCCTCTTTCTTTATACGTACGAAAAAAGAAGCGTTTCCTCCAACACCCATTGTCGTAAATTCATTCAGAGCCACATTCTTTTCAATCTTTGATTCTAAATCCTCTAACATCATATTTTCATCCGCCAGAAACGACTCCTTTAGTAATTTTTATTTTTTTAATTAAATCCTCAGCTAGAATATTATCATACATTCTTGAAGCAGTATGAAGTGCATTTTCAGATATTTTTTTTATACTCTTTTCATCTAAACAAGATAATTTACTTAATGTTTTTGATAAAGAGTCAATATCCTCAAGTGGTTCAAGAAATCCATTTTTACCATCAACAATAACTCCATCAATCCCTTGTGCTTTCGCTGCAACAACGATACAACCTTGGGACATAGCTTCAACATAAACCATTCCAAAAGTCTCTTTGCTGACCATAACCAAACAATCTGATGCCGCCATTCTCTTAAAAACCTGTTCTCGGGATAATTTTCCCATAAATTTCACTTTGCTGCTAATTTCTAGTTCATCTACTAATAACCTAAACTCTCGTTCATTAGGCCCGGAGCCAACAATTTCTAATGTACACGATGTATTCAAATGTGCTGAAGCAAATGCCTTTATTAATTGTTGCACATTCTTAGAATATCTAAGATTACCAACATAAATGAATTTGGTGATACTTTTTCTGCATTTGCCTAACTTCAAATCAACTGGAATACCAGAAAACATAAGATGGAAATCTTTTGGCATATAACCTGATTTAATAATTTCATTTTTGAGGCTAAATGAACGAAATAAAGCACAATCTATTTGCTGTAATAATGCAAATAGATTTTTATTTTTCAAATATAAAAGATCCGATTGATGAAAAATTTGATAAATAGGAACTTTAAAGCTGGACAGATCACAAGCAATAGAGAGTGATGGTGAAAGAAAATCAGATATTATAATATCATAGTTCCAATTTTTTTGTTTCAATAACTTATTAATTCTATTCTTTAATATTCTTACTGATAATGAAAAGAAGTCTCTGTGCGGTATATATTTAGAAATAGGGACCCTTACTATTTTAAGTCCTTTATAAGTGTAATCTGCTTTTTGAACAGTATCTTTTTTTTGAAGAAATCTTTCTAATTGCCCAGTTCTATTTTTAGAAAAGTATTCTATTATTCTAACTACTATTGAAAAAAGGGATGGATACCTGGGTATGCAATGGATTATATTGACGTCATGTCCTATTTTAATCCATTCAAGAGCATAATCATAAAGAAATTTTGTACGCGGATCATCCGCCCTACTATGATAAACATCGAAAGTTGGAAAATGTGGAGTAATTATTAAAATTTTCATTTTATTTTTCTTCTCGTTGAAGATTGATAATAATATCTTTGATAAAACGAAGAGAATGCGTCCTTAACGTGTGTAATTTTGTATTTACTTCGTTGTAATCAATTTTTTTCAATATTACATCATTAATAGTATCAGGATCAAATATTCTTTCTGAAAGACCTATAGAATTTAGTAAACTGGTAATCCTTGAATTCCGACCATCATGGTCAGATAAAAAGACAATGAAAGGCTTTTCCATTATTATTGCAAAGGCTGTTCCGTGAAATGAGGACGTAATAATAAAGTCAGAATTCTTAAAATACCTGAGAAATTTTATGGGCCCTTCCGATGATTTTATTTTTATATTAGAGTTCAAAATTTGTTTTATTGAAAAATCTGTACCCATAATAATCTTTTTTTTATAACTATTAGAAAAAGTGGCTGCTGATTCAAATTTTTCCATATATCTATGGTTGTTCGTATAAATAAGCATATATTTTTTTTTATTGAGGGATTCCTTTCTTATCAGATTTTCCCAAATTTCCTTACTCGGCAGAAAAACAGGATCTAATACAGTTTCTACATTTTTACCTATAAGCTGCTTAACTAAATTCGCTCCCATCTGCTCTCTTACTGAAATATATCTTATACTTTTTATTAATATGATATATTTATCAATCAAATCTTCTGGGATGTTTGACATTCCGAAACTGGAAGCATATGACATGGTATTGCTTTTATCTTTTACAAAATCAAGAAAATAATTATCATCATTACCATTACCATCCCAATTCCAAATTTGATCACTCCCTGCAATATACAAGTCATAAGATGGCGGGGCATTTTTGATTTCTTCTTTTTTTCTATATTTTTGATGGCTTGTGATTAAATTTTCTTTATAAAAGTGTTTGAAATTTCTATTCCTTCTCACAATCATCGGAATTGCTGCAAATGTTATAATAGTTGCTACTATCTTCTTCTTTTTAAATTGCGCAAATACTTTTCGCCATGGTGCATATTCCGTTTTCCTTATTTCATTTGTATAATCAATTATTTCTGAACGAATACCTATTTCAGATAGTGCAATTTGAGTAGCATAAGCTTGTAGGGCAGCACCATAATTGGCTGTATTGTGATATGTAATAATTCCAACTTTCATTTTTATTTTTCTCCAACAATTAAGTAGAACATAATAAACTTAAATTCTTATATAACGCTTTTAGTTTAAGACTTTCCTGTTCCCAATTTAATTCATTTTTAGCACTTTCAACACCCTGTTGTTTATCTATTATGTCTTTTTTTGTTATCCTCCCTATAAAACCTTCTAGATCAGCTGGATTTTCAAATACCCAGCCAGCATTATATTTCTCAACTAAATATTTCTGATCGGGTAAATTATTCACAATAACAGGTAATAACGCTTGCCATTGCTCGAAGAGTTTATTGGGAAGTGAATATTTATAACTTAATGAAGTAGCATTAATATAAGAAATTCCAATATCGGCTGAAGCAACATAATAAATCACCTCTGTACTTAATACAGATGATTTATAGTGTATATTAGTAGTAGCATTACTTTTTACATAATCGACTAATGGACCATCTCCCAAAAAAACAATATGCTTATCCTTGTTAACTTTTTTAAACACTTCTATTAGCTCTTTTATCCCTCGACCGGAGGCAATTCGACCTTGATATATAAATAACAATTCCTTTCCCAATATTCCAAATTCGTTTTTCAGATCATATCGATTATCAATTTCATTAAAATCTATTCTATCTGGAGTATTTCTTAACAAGATTGTCTTGCGATTATATTCATTAAAATACCACTCTTGTATTGATGGGCTAACAGTTATCATAGCGTCAACATATTTTAATAGTGATTTTTCTATATATTTACTTAGAACCTTTCTTATTCCTTTTTGCCCGTTTCTTTCTGTTTCCAACTCATGGGCATCGTAAATTAATTTAGTATTTTTTTTTCTTTTCTTTAATGCTACACCAACAGGTAAAGCATTTAGATCATGACAATGAACTATGTCGATGCCCTCTTTGGAAAACCTATTAACTATTCTAATTTTCCATTCAAAATATTTCAATAACTGTGGAATTAAACGTTTTGATAATTTTTTGGTTCTAATTCGAACTCGCCATATTGAACGATACAAATCATCTTCATATTCATTAGATTCTTTTTCAAGAATAGCAGCTACAAATATTTTATTAAAAATATTAAGTTTTGATATTGTTTCTGTTTCTCTTAAAATTCTAGCATCATTTTTAAAATTATTTAAGACTATATGCAAATTATTCATATGAGATCCTTAAAAAGTCTTGCTTTCTTTTGTATGGTAATAATTTTTTTCTTTCTACGGAATCCACAACCTCGTCGTATAATTGTTACCTGTGTATTTTTGTAATCAATCACACCTCTTTCCTGTATTGATATAGCCAATCCAAACACAATAGCTATGAAAGGGCTATTATAAGAACGGGCGAAGATAACCTCTAGTATTAACATAGCTGATAATAATAAAAATAAATTTGCCTGAGGTTCGGGATTCAAATGGTAATTTAATAATATTTTAAAAGCAAAGCTGATGGTTTGAAAACAAAGTATGAAAAATAAAAAAAATGCTACAAATCCAAACTGCCTCCATAAAGATAAACAATTATGAATATAGGATCCATCTGTTCCGAACCTTAAAATCTGTCCACCATAATTTCCAGTAAAAGGAAACTTTAAAATATCTTCTAATCCGGCGATAAATACTTTATTTCTTGCACTCGTTGTTTGAACTGGATCAAAAAAAGTTCGAATATGTCTAGATTTTAAAATTGTAATTCGTAAATTTTCGTCGATTATAAGTAAAAAAACAATTATTAATAATAATAACGCAATAACATATCTTTTTTTAATATTAAAGAAGAGCTGGAGCATGACCGCAAATGTAAAAGCATATAAAGAAGCTCTACTGGTTAATATAAATAATACTATAATGCTTACCATCATAATAACAAATCTCTGCCAATCTTTCTTTAAAATCGAAATTGTTACAATGGCCCAGATAGCATAACTATCTCCCAAAAATAAATAAACTCCCATTAATGAACGAGTTACGTTACGCCTATCGATCATTAAAGAATTGATATTAATATTTAAAAATGCATTTAGACTTACCAAAATCCAAATTATTATTATTAAAGTCTTCCATTTGTCCTTATATTGAAAAAAATAACCACACATAAAAAAAATAACATATTTTAAAAATATCTCTAAATTATCGACCATATATGATGGTACTATTTTTGAAGCTGTTGAGCAAAAACTAATTATTATCACTAAATTACAGTATAGAATAAAAATTAAAAATTCTATTTTAGAAAGCATAGTAGAATTACTACCTTTTACAAAAACGTTTCCTCTAAAAAATTTTATTCCTAATAATATAGCAAGAATTAGTTGCAGAGGTCCCCAAAAGGAGAAGGGAATTCGGGGTATAAATTGTGAAGCAACATAATACGTGTATAAATGAAGCAAGGGTAGAGATATTACCAATAGTAAAAAACTTATATCACTAGATCTTATTCGCAAAATAATACTACCTTTCATTTTTTTATTCGCTATCAAGAACAGAACAGTAAAGATCCCGTTGCTCTCTTTTAACAAATTCATTATTGTGCCAAAGAAGAGTAAAATCACCTCTATAAAAACGACAAATATCTTTAAATTTTTTAAATATATTAAAGGCATCTGCACTATAGCCCTTCCCCATATTATGCTTATAAATAATAGTTCCTTCCATAACTACGAGAGGTTTCTCTTTAATATTTAAAGCTTTACGGTTAATAACATCATAAAGTTGGTACTCATAACATGTACCGCAGCGAAATCCTGGTCTATCTGAGAATCCTATTGTACTATCATATTCTAAATTAGCAGCTTCCCAAATTCGAAACGTTTCTGGGATATTAACTCTCAAATAATGTTGTCTCCCACCTTTCAACTCTTGCGAAATGCCATTTGTGTTTAATATATTTCTGAGCTTTTCCGTTTCTCGAATGTACTCATTTTTATTTAAATAAGTCAGGTAATGTCCATGTATCCCTATTTCATGTCCCCGTGTGGAGATATCCTTCATTTTATTTATTAAAAAAGGATTTGTCGCTCCAATACAAATCTTTTGCTCAGGACTTCCTGATGGTAGAAAAAAAAAGGTGCTTTTCAAATTCCTTTTTTCACTTTCAGACATAATAAAGTCAAAAGAAAAAAATCTATCCGTATGATATTCACCTTTACGTACATTATGCCAACGTTTGTAATTCTCTATTGCAACGTTGATTTTCTTCCGCTTTAATACATCTCCCGCAAACCTTTGAAGCATTAAATGGGGGGGGCGATAGAAATCCTCAAAAGGTTTATCAATATCATGACTTGGATGAATCTTAAAGCTTCGCTGTTTTCTTTCAATATTTGGCCATAATGTTTTCATCATACCCCATAACAGTTGCAGATATTCATTAGCGATAGGCCTATCATAGAAATTTTCTTTTACAGCAATAGAAGACTTTGCTGGAAACCTATCATGCTTGTCTCGTTCGTTGATAACTACTTCTTCATAACGTGACAACATAAAGAATATTCCACCAATTAAGTCTACGCTACACACAATCTGGTTCAAAAAAAGCATTATCGTAGGTTGACCATATAACACAGGTATATTATCAGAAGATGGGAACAGGAACCTACTGATACTAGAAGGAAGTTCATTATGAGAAAGACTTTTTAAAGGCAGAACAGGCAATGTTTCTTCGTTTAACCATAATTTCGAAGCTTTTTCAAAAAATGTAACTGGTATATTTAATGTTTTATCATTTCCGTAAATCTGTATTTCTTGTAAAACCCCAGTTTTTATTTTGTAATCTATACCAAGCCAATCAGAAAAAACTACTTTTAATGTATAATCTATTTCAGAACAACAAAGAGCAGGTCTTGTTATTATAAACATGTTTCATTCCTCATTTTCGTTTTAATACAGTTCTAACCGCCCGCGCTGCATAACGAAAATCTTTTTCACCAATTGTTAAATAAGGAACCAAAGTAGAACCCCAAGCTGATTTGGCTAATGCTACAGGAGCATTATTAGCACCGCACCAATCAAATATTTTCCCACCTTTTGAATATACATCATCTAAAACATATTTATACAATAATTGGTTAATTCCATTATTAAGATGTTCTCTATATGCACCTTGAGACCAATCAATAACTATTCCATCTTTCACCATCAAACGTAGACCACCAGATACTGGTTCACCTTTTTCATCGTATCCAAGATAACCAATAAAGGCCTCCGGCCCTAGCAATTCTGCACAGTGAGAAATTTCCTCTACACTTGTTCTGTGAGAAAAACCTTTTATTAATTCTGTTTGTTCAAGACATTTTACAATAGATTTCCAATCATCGGACACGGTTACTTTATACCCAAGCCTACTTGCTTTGTTAATATTTTTATTTATACTTCTTGCACCATTTATGGTCTTTATAGGTAAATTTTGAATAAAGGTGTAAGCGATTTCAACATCTAATCCGAACCATTGCATTGGTCGAGCATCTAAAAATCCGGGAGGTAGCGCTATCCTACCTCTAATCCCACGTTTTAATAAATCCGATACAAATATTTCCATAATATCTAAGTATTGCCTATATATTCTCTCTGGTTTTTCTGTATTGGAAGTTTTAAATAATAAAGGCATATAGTTATTGCGTGGAGGCTGACGAACCTTCCCCATTTTATCAACGTATAATACACCCTCAATACATGGGAAATCTTTTCCATTTTGTGAATATTTAACATGTTCCGCAATAACCCCCCATTTTTCTTCATTCCAAGTTAACCATCCATCAAGATAAAATGGCGATGAAGCACCATCACCAATTGAAAAATATACCTCTGATTCATTTATCATTGCTGATTTCCCTTTTAAAACAAAAGTTATTGTAGCATTTCCTATAATAAAATAATATTGCTCTTTTTAACTTTAATGGAAAACTATCCTTATGGATATATTTGTGAATAACTTCACTATATGATTTGGCTTTTGAATAATTTGTAAAAAAACTATCTCTTAATACATTCTTTTCATTTGGTTTGTACAATGTTGGATTTTTTTCTTTTATTTCTTCAAAAGAAACCCTATTAAGCTTCATATATTCTCGAAGATTTTTAATGAATGTTATACTTTTATCAGAAATGCAAATAATTATTGAATATCCTTGGCTGTTATTAGCAGTGTTATCCTTTTCAACACCCCAAAAGTCACCAATAACAATATCACCCACCCGTTTCTCTTGAGCATAACGACAATCCACACAAGATTCTCTCATGAAAAGTTTTGCAAGATATCCCTTCATAAAACTATCATCTTTTTTTATAAGACTTTTGCGTTCCAGAAAATCAATCTTGATATAAAAATCTCTCCACATTGCTTTTTTATTCTTTTTGTATCTAAAGGTATAATTTGTCACTTTATCTACATAGTATTTTTCGATATCTTTTATATAACTACTGAATAGTCCAGGACTTGCAACACCGTTACAAATCAATTCTATGCAAAATAAATTAGAATATTTTTTTTTTAGAAAAGATCGAAGCCCAGCGATCTGACATGGCAATCCTGAAAAGACAACATTTTTATTCTGATTGAGCAGAGCTAATATTTCTTTAAAACAATCATCTAAATTGCTTTGAATATATTTCGATTTACTAAAACATGTAAATTTATTAATTCCAAATTCACTTTTATGTTTTACTTCCAGATCTTCATTAAAGGTAGCTCCATAAACATAAGAATTATCATCTATCGCCCGTAGAATGCCATTAAAAGCTCCACCTGAAGAACTTTCAATAATTACCATTCTATTTTTATTCTTTGCAGAAAAAATCAATTTTGGTTTGGTAGCTAAAATAGTACTTGTTTCTGGACAAACAACATAGCACTGATCGCAGTTAATACATTTATCCTCATTTAAGATCGGATATAGAAATCCGTTACAATCAGATTTCATATGTAAAGCCTCTGTCGGACATATATTAATACATGCGGAACATCCGGTACATTTTTTCTTCTCCGTTATCACAATACAATATTTTGAATTATTCAATTGCCAATACTCTCTTTCAGAAACAAAATGGATTCTAATCGTTTTTTTTCTATTATTTCATTTGCTTCACTAAAATCTGGATATGTTATATCTATATCATCTGGGCATTTATTATATAAATGTTTTTTTAGATTTACCATTTCAAGAAAATCTACTATTCTTGAATTTGTTTCCGAATATAAATCTCCTTTTACAAAAGAAAAAAATGGTTTATTAAAATTGACTGAAAAAGCTGTACCATGAAAAGAGTTTGTAACAACATAAGTCGCATTTAAAAAAAGATGAACAAATTCTTTTGGTGATGGTTGTGCATAAGTTTTCTCTCTAAACATCATCACCAAATTACTGGAGATACCAATGACAGGCATGTTTACTTTATTCTGTAAATTAGTAATAAATTTTCTTAAATCATCATTATAAGATAAACAATAAGTTAAGATATAACTTGTATGATTTTTTTTAGAATCAAATTTAAGATCTGCCCATTCTTTTTTTGAAAGCAATAATGTTGGATCAAGAACCAATTTGGCTTGCTTCTCACAAAAATCTGAAAGGAATTCTACCCCACTTTTCTCTCTCACTGAAATTTTCTCAAAGTCTTCAAGGTATTTTTTTATAGTCTTTACATCCTCATCATCATAATCTGTTCGACCTATGCTTGAAGCATAAGAAATTTTCTTCTCTTTTTTACTTATAAAAGATAAAAAATATGCCGAATCATATCTAATCATTTTTAAATTCCAAACTTGATCACTTCCACAAATAAAATAATCAAATCTGTCCTCGAGTCTTTTTAACTCATAACTATTTTTAATCTTTTTACAAGTAATGTCTAAATATCTATTTGTAAATATAGCAAATTTAATTTTTTTTACTATTTTATACGGAGAAGTTAGTACTTTTAATAAATATCTTTTAGAAGAAAGCTCTTTATTTCGACCCAATATAGAATCAAATTTTCGTTTCTCAGATGTAGAGTAATCAATAATTTTATATTCAACACCTAATGATTTTATTTTAGTCTGCAAACCATATGTTTGTAGAACAGCACCATAGTTTAATGAATCATGAAAAGTAATACATGCAACTTTCACTATTTTCCTCTTGAAATTATATTATTGTTTTTATCCATATTTTATTAAAAAATCGAATATATATTATTCTTTTAAATGGTATAAAACCTGCTTTTCTAACAGATGAATTAGCAGATTTCTTTTTTGTAAGTGTAACGATATATTTTATTTTTGTTGGAAATTTTTTTGAGATATAACTCAGAACAGCGGGATAATAATTTCTACCACGAAAATCCCTCGCTGTGGCACAATAATGTATATAAATATCATCTTTTCCTAATTTAAGTGAATACTTATCTATAACATTAACTTCTTGTGGTCCTAGCTTTACCCATGATCTATGTACACATTTTAATTTATAATAGGCATAGTATCCAATATCTCTATTTTCTATCAATCTATTTATATTTTTAAGTTTCTCAACATTTTCGAAAGATAATACATCAGAAACATTTTCACTATTCACTTTTTGAATTTTAATATCACAGAATATATCTACAGCTTCCTTATTTTTATATATGATGAAATCGTATTTAACAAAGATTTTTTTTATCAACTTCTTTCTTAGTTTTTCCATTATATTACTCCAAAATATCTAAGCATCATATACACAATTAACTGCAATGAATAAACAAATCCTGGAACTAAAAATGTATTTAAAATAATATTTTTAAAAGAGACTTTTCCTATTAATAAAATCCTAAAACTATTTAATATGAAATATAAAGCTCCTACTAATGAAAATATTATAATTATTCGATATTCATCTAAAGATAAGGTGATACCTATCAAAATTGTCCCGATCCTAGATATAAATAAAATCAGATTCATCAATAACCCCTCACTCTGCTTTTCTTTTATAAAATAAAGAGTTGCAATTGGTGAATTAGTGAACTTAAATAATAGCCAAATAGAAATCCATTGTGCATATCTTCCTGCCTCTGTCCATTTTTCGCCAAAAATGAGTGGAAATAAATAAGGTCCATAAAATGTCACGAAAGACATACATATCGAACTAATCAATAAAAGTTTCTTATACACATATAAAAGTAGCTTTTTAAGTTCTTCTTGGTTATTTTTTGCACGAGCAGCACGTTCAATAAAAGCATCGCCAAAACTCTTGCCTATTATAGTCATTGGTAAATTCAGAATTCTATTAGTTAATGAGTAAAAACCTGCTGCTGTAGGTGAAAGAAAAGATGCAAATAGTATCACAGGAATTTGATTTGAAGCGGTATTTAGTAATGTAGACCAAGTACTTACTAAAGGGAATTTTTTATATCTCTTTGCAACCGTTCTCATTGAAATAAAATCAGGAAAACTTCTATTAAGAAAAAAGCGTTTTCGTTCAAACCAGAGTAAAGTACAAGTTCTCACAAGATGACCCAATATTAAACTATAAAATAATCCTCCACTTCCTTTTTTTTGAAATCCCAAAAGTATTCTCATTCCGCTCATAACAGATTGTTGTCCAATTTGTGCTCTAACTAAAATATTAAACTTGCGCTCTCGAATAGCAAGTCTATTAAGGATCTGCTCTATCCCTACCAAAAATACTAAAAATCCAATAAAAGTTAACCAAAATGGATTTAGGCTGGCTATTCCTAAAATGGGCCCTAATTTTGACCCGAAAATTTTAAAAATTAAAGTTAAGACCCCTCCAATAATCAGTGCTAAAAAAATACCGACCCAAGCAATAGCAGTTGCTTTTTCCTCTTTTTCTGGGAGCACGATTGCGAGATCATAACGACCTGTAGAAATTGATCCAAATATTGTCACAATAGCTAAGAAGCTAGCTATTTCCCCTAATTCTTCAGGTAGATATAGTCTTGTAATTATCGGTGAAGCAAAAACCGAAATTAGTTGAGCCACGATTGCTCCAGACATTAGAGTAATAACATGATGCATAAAACTTACTTTTTTCATTTTTGACTTATAAAGAAAAAACATTACTTTTTTATTAGCTCCTGAAAATCAGGATTTTTAATAATATTTCTTATCCCTATCAAGACATATTTAATGCTAATCGGTATAAAGCTAATACAGAGAATAAGAAAAATGTAAAGACCCTTATTACTTGTTACACTAATACTCCCTTCAACTATTGGTACTGTTCCGATAGACGGTGATTCTTCAATAATCACCACCGTCCTTCTGCCGCTAAATCCACTAATTAAATCTTCTAAATAAGTTCTCGCTGATGTTACACGTTTTTGAACATTTTCTTTTTCAATTTCTCTAAGGACTTCATCGAGAGATTTAAAAAATGCATAATCCTTTTCTATACTTATCTGAGCGTCTTTTTTCAACAATGGATTTATTAATAAATTAGCATTATTATAAAAAACTAATAAGAATCTTTTCCCAAATTTCTCAGGATTAATAAAATCTGGAAAATCATTTAAATATAATTTTGTATATACAATATATTCATGTTCTGTATTTTTAACTTTAGAACCATATTTAATACTCAATTTTTTATTTTCAATAAGATTCTTTACCAATTGTTCAACATCGTTTTCTTCTACATTTTTTATTCCCAACTGCTCTAAAGTGATATTAATCATATCTTTAAGAAAAATCTCATCAACAATCAACTCTTCGAGATATTCCTTAGGAGCTTTTATCCTGTGCTGTAGCTCGTAAAAAGGATGATGATACCTGAATTCCATTTGAGCATATGGAGGAGGTGTTTCCAATTTTTTATTTTCGTTAGTCGGATAGACGTAATATCCTGTCCCTACAACAATACTGATTAAAAATGAAATTAATAATATCTTTCTGTTTCGAATAAAGAAAATCAAAACATCTAACATTGTTATATCATCTGATTTTTTCTTACTGTTTTCCATGATCTTTCTCCATCGTTATTTCCATTTGCTGAAAAAATTGTGAAATAATCTCTTTTTGATTAAAGTCCTTATTAAGCAGATGAGCTTCCTGTTTAGAAATATTCTCTTTATCTTCCGGCTTTAGAGCCTTCAGCATTTGCAGCTTTAAGGCAATATCTTTTTCATCATCAGGATCGGCTGTGAAACCTAATTTATATTCATTTATATAATCAGCAACTACGCCTTTCAGAATTCCCAGAAGAGGTTTGCCGCAACTCAAATACGCCTGAAACTTGGCAGGCAGAGTCTTGTTCAAAATAGGTCTGTCGATTAATGAAATTATAAGAGCATCAGCAAAAGCAAGATACTTTCCAATTTCTTCAAAAGGTATATGCCCGTGGAAGTAGACTCTCTTGCTTCTCTGTACATCTGATAAATCCTGAAGAGTTTGTATGTTTGATCCATCCCCGCAGATGTGCAGAGCATAAGAATCATCCAGCACGCCGAAAGCGTCTATAACACTCTCAAGGTTCTGAACTTTTCCAATATTTCCCGCAAAAACATAATTTATTTTATCACGATTAAAAGGATTATCGGTCTCTTCAAAAATTTGTCCCGCATCTCCCGGATACCATTGCGGAATATAAACGATTTCCTTATCAGTAAATTCTTTCAGTGAAGATAAAAACCCCGGACTTGAAATAAACACTTTTTTAGCGGGTCGGTAGATTCTCTTTACGAGTCTATCTAATAAAAATATATTGATCTTGTTCTCTTTAAAACCATAAGCATAGACCGTATCCGGCCATACATCCTGAGTCCAGATATATGTCTCACAAGTCTTTCCAAAAAAGATATTTGAAAAAGCCATTGTCAGAGGCCCGGTATGGACGAATAGAACTTTATCATATTTTTTCCGATTACATATTGCAAAAACGGATGTGAAAAATGCAAAGCAAAAATAGTTCAAAATCTTACGAAACAAACTTTTCTTATAACCAAGTACTGTAAAAAAACGATTAACCTTAATTCCTTCCCAGTCTTCCGTTGAAAAGAATCTGTTTTTATAGCCGGACCTTATTTTATCCTCCGGATAACTTGGAATCTGAGTCAGCACTTCCGTTTCAAGACCGGCTTTGTGGAATAACCTGGAAAGTTCATTCACAAGAAAATCTTCAGGATAAAACCGTTCTGATACTATTAATGTTTTCTTATTTTTTACTTTTGCCATACAACCCTGTTTATATAATCAGTATAACTGATAATTATTCTTACTACTTTTTCTGATACATTATCATCACCATAATCATTTACAATAGACAAGGTTCTTTTATTACCTCTCTCCTGCTTTTCAAGAATATCTAAAGCCTGAAAAACTCTATCAGAAGACATGCCTGTCATCATGACCGCTGCCTCTTCCATAGCTTCAGGCCGCTCATGGGCATCTCGTATATTGACAGCTGGAAAGTTAAGAATGCTTGACTCCTCAGATATCGTACCGCTGTCAGAAATCACACATTTAGCATTAAGTTGAAGCTTCACATAATCATGATAGCCAAGAGGCTTCATGAGATTCACAAGCGGGTTGATGGAAACACCGGTATTATCGATTTTCTTCCTCGTGCGGGGGTGAGTAGAAATTATAACCGGAAAATTATACTTTTCAGCAATTTTATTTAACAATTCGATAAGCTTGTTAAAATTATCCGATTCAATATTTTCTTCTCTGTGAGCTGAAACAATGAAATACTGTTCCTGTTCAAGATTCAGCCTGCTAAGAACGTCGCTGACGTTTATCTGTTTCTGGTTTGCTGCAAGCACTTCATTCATCGGGCTGCCTGTCTTTATTATCCGATCCGGCAGAAGGCCCTCTCTCAAGAGGTAATCGCGCGCTATAGTACTGTAGGTCAGGTTTATATCACTTATGTGGTCTACAATCTTCCTGTTAGTTTCTTCAGGCACCCGCTGATCGAAACACCGGTTTCCGGCTTCCATGTGAAATACTGGAATCTTCCTTTTCTTTGCAGGAATTGCGCAAAGGCAGCTGTTGGTGTCGCCTAGCACAAGGAATGCATCGGGCTTTACTTCTTCAAGAACCGGTTCAATATTAATTATTATCTGGCCGATAGTCCCCGTTGCGCTGCCATGCGCCGCATTCAAAAAATAGTCCGGTTTTCTAAGGCCCAGATCTTTAAAAAAGACTTCATTAAGCTCATAATCATAATTCTGTCCGGTATGAACCAGAATAAGCTCAAAAGATGTGTATGTATCCAGTTTTTTCAGCACTTCCGATAAGCGGATAATCTCCGGCCGGGTGCCAACTACGCTCATTACTTTTAACGGCTTCATTATACTTCCTCAAAATAAGTGTCTGGCTGTACCTGATCGAACATCTCATTAGCCCAGAACAGTGTGATTAATTCAGATGAGCCTGTATTTGTAATATTGTGGGTGTATCCCGGGGGAATATCGATAATAGAAGGTTTATCTCCGCTGACGATATATTCTTCAACATCAGAGCCGTCTATTTTTCTGAGTTTAACAGAAGCTTCTCCGGAGATAACACAGAACTTCTCCACCTTTGTATGATGGTAATGATTCCCCCTCGTTATACCCGGTTTAGTCTTTGAAACGAAAATTTGACCGGAATGCGGAGATTTTATCAGTTCAAAAAGATTTCCCCTCTCGTCTGTTTTCAGATCAGCCTTGCATTCACGTTCTTTAAAAGGAACATACGAAAGATAAGTTGAATACAACTTTTTTAAATAATCATCATTTAAATCAGGCAGTATTCTTGTATTTCTTACTGTTTTGAATGCTTCGAGACTTTCTGCAAGATCGGCAAGCGTAGTCGAATATGATTTTTCTATTGTAAGCGGATTCTGGTTGAGCTTTAATTTAGAAATCGGATCCTCGGTATAAAGGAGAAACTCGTCGACAATGTCATCAATATAATTCAGTGTAACTACAGCTTGAGGATCATTGATTTTAATTGGAAGATCATTCGCGATATTATAGCAGAATGTAGCAACAACTGAATTATAATTAGGCCGGCACCATTTACCGAAAACATTTGATAAGCGGTAAATATAAGCCTGCCCGCCTTGTCTTATATAATCTAATAAGACGTTCTCAGCAAGCTTCTTGCTTTTCCCGTAGTCATTATCGCTTTGAGCCTGAATAGTTGAAGAGAGGATTACCGGTGTATTTTTATTATTTGCTATAAGCTGCCCGGCAATAAATTCTGTCAGATTGCTGTTTCCCTGGTAAAATTCTTCCACTTTTTCCGGTCTGTTTACTCCGGCTAGATGATAAATAAGATCAACATCTTTAAGTGCATTTATTAGTGATTCTTCAGTATCATTGATATCATACGTATACAGTTCAAATTTTTCGTACTGTTTTAAACGAACAATCAGATTTTTTCCGATAAATCCTTCGGAACCCGTTATCAATATTTTCATTATTTCTCTAATTCCTTAATTTTAATTAGCAATTTCTTATTAAATTTATTAACACCATTTTGATTCAAATGATGAGAATCGTAAAAATCAATATTATCATCTAAATTCATAATATCATTAAAATTGATATATGTCGTAATTTCTGACATAGCTTGATTAAACAGAATAATATTTAAATAACGATTGTAGCGGTTTTCAATTATTGGGGCGAATACCAAAACCACTGGAATATCTCTCTGTTTCAATAGTTTAATATTTTTTTTAAAGTGTCTGAATTGGTTAGTTTTCAAATCAATTTCATATTCAGAGAAATCCTCCTTCACCCCGAATGAAATCTCTCTTTCAACATACCCACCAGGGATATATTTTTGATTCTTTTTAATCTGCGTTTCAGAAATATTTGAATCTTTATTTAATATTTTAGCCATAAACTTATAAATAAGAGTGTTTAAGACTCTAATGTCTAGAGTTCTAAGAGCCATGAGAATTATACCACTACTTAGCTTTTCAAAGGATAAAAACCGAACCGCGGATTCAACACCATCATTTTTTAATAATTCCGGAAACACTTCGTAGACTACAATTTTTGGGTTTAATTGATCTAAATAACTGTCCAATAAAAAGCGTGTTTGTATTTCTGTCTGAGAAGAGGATGCTAAATTAAATATTTTATATTCAGGAAAGTTACGCGGATCAAATCCGCGATATGCATGAGAAGAACCTAAAAATAAAATATCGACATCTCGCACTTCTTTTACTTCATGTAATCTAGATATTAAAAAATCAGCAGTTGGAGTATCTCGATACAGGATATTAGTGTTGTAATTCTTTAACAAATTTCCACAAACAAATATCACAAAGGGATATAAACAAAGAAAAAGGAGAACGACATAAAAAATACTAAACATAAATTTTTTCAATACAAATTCCATTAAAACTGAAAATATATAAATTCCGAACCGTTAACAACCATAAATAAACCTATTAAAGAAATAATTCCAACATAGAAAACATATTGCAATAGCCGCTTTTCTTTTCTAAATAGTTTAGAAAGTGTATGTACATTTTTTCTTCCTATCCATTCAACAATAATAAAAAATATTAGCAGGATAATAGTTGGAAGTGCTTCTTTTTTAGAAATAAATTCCGGCTTCGTAAAAATAGATTTATTAAATATACCGGTTATATATATAATTGCATTCTCGAGACTTTCAGCTCTGAAAAAGATCCATGAAAAAGTAGTAAGACAAAAGGTTATTAAAATCCCAACTATTTCTTTAATTCCTGGAATTATATGATTTTTTGCAACAATAGAAACAGAAGTATGATTTTTATTCATTAATAAAAGAGGCATAAAATATAGTGCATTTATAGCTCCCCAAATAATAAATGTCCAATTAGCCCCATGCCAAAACCCACTTATAATAAAAATCAAAATTGTATTTCTAATTTTTTTCCAACTTTTACATTGGCTCCCACCTAAGGGAATATATATATAATCTCTAAACCAAGAGGTAAGAGATATATGCCATCGCCTCCAAAATTCAGCTATATCCCTTGAGAAATATGGAAATGCGAAGTTTCTATTTAGTTTGATCCCAAACAATTTTGAAACTCCGATAGCTATGTCCGAATATCCAGAAAAGTCACCATAAATCTGGAATGAGAATAAAAGAGCGCCAAGAACTAAAGTGCTACCTGAATATTTTAGCGGCTCGCCAAATATCAAATTTACATATACAGCACAATTATCTGCAATTACTATTTTTTTAAAAAACCCCCACAAGATTTGTTTACAACCATCAGATGCAATATTATATTGAAAAGCTCGTTTTTTATGAAATTGAGGCAGTAAATTTGCAGCACGCTCAATCGGTCCTGCTACTAGCTGTGGAAAAAAACAAACAAATGCTGCAAAAGCAATAAAATCATTACTGGATTTTATTTTTTTCCTATATACGTCAATTGAGTAACTTAGAGTTTGAAAAGTATAAAAACTTATTCCTACAGGAAGAATGATGTTTAATGAAGGCGCTTTTAGCTGAAATCCCAAAAAAGAGAATGCAGTAATAAAATTGTCTATAAAAAAGTTAAAATATTTAAAGAAGCCTAGAATTCCTATATTTACGATGATGCTTATCCCAAGTAAAACTTTTCTGATTCTAATAGCTTCTTGTTTAGATAGCTGAATCCCTACTAAATAATCGACTATAGTGCTTATTAGAATCAATCCGAGAAACCGCCAATCCCACCACCCATAAAAAATATAGCTTACAAAAACTACTAATAAATTTTGTGATTTGAGGTTTTGATTTGTTACAAACCAGTACAATATAAAAGTGGCTATTAAAAATATTAGGAATTCTAATGAGTTAAACAGCAAAAAAAATACCCTTATTCATTAATAATTAAAACAGTTTTTTTTTAAATCATCATGGATAATTTTCATTTCGCGGCTAATTCCTCTTTTATAAAATCTAGTTCAAGCAGCTTACCAACCATTCCGTCAACATCAAGCTGTTCAGTATTCTCGGAAGTATAATCCACTTCCTTACTCAAATTCTGCTCACCATCTTCAAAATATCTCTGATAATTTAAATCTCTGTTATCTGCCGGAACACGGAAATAATTGCCCAAATCTTCCGCTCTTATGTATTCCTCCCGGCTAAGCAGCGTTTCGTGCTTTTTTTCACCATGACGGGTTCCGATTACCTTAATTGGTACTTTTTTTCCGAAAACTTTCATCAAAGCTTCCGCCAGAGTTTTAATAGTTGCAGCCGGAGCCTTTTGTACAAAGGTATCTCCCGAATGCCCGTGCTCAAAGGCAAAAAGGACTAGATCGAGTGCTTCAGGCAAAGACATCATAAACCTTGTCATATCAGGGTCAGTTACAGTTATAGGAGTTCCGGTTTTTATCTGCTCAGAAAATAAAGGAATAACACTTCCTCGTGATGCCATTACGTTACCATACCTGGTATTACACATCATCGTCTTTTTTTCACTCACATTCCGGGAGGCTGCAATCGTTACTTTTTCCATCAATGCTTTAGACATTCCCATCGCGTTGATTGGATAGACAGCCTTATCGGTGCTTAACACCACAACCTTTGAAACATTATTCTGTACAGCAGCTTTCAGTGTATTCTCAGTACCCAGGATATTAGTCTTAACCGCTTCAATAGGATAGAATTCACATGAAGGAACCTGTTTAAGAGCTGCCGCGCTAAAGACAAAATCGACACCCTGCAGAGCATTGAATATAGACTGCTGATCACGAACATCACCGATTATAAACTTTATTTTATCATTATTATATTTAAGCCGCATATCATGCTGTTTCTTTTCATCTCTACTGAAAATACGTATTTCCGCCATTTCTGTATCAATAAAGCGATCAAGAACAGTATTCCCAAATGATCCGGTACCACCGGTAATTAGCAAAGTTTTTCCTTCAAACATGAATTAATCCTTCTCTTTAAGATTGTAATTGTAGATGTTTACAAAAAGCAGCTGTCTGGACAGATTCTGTCCTTGTTTGTGCTATGTATTCAATTGCTTTTCTTGTCTTTATTTTTATTTCCTCAGCAGGCAATGCCAAAATATACTTCATAGAGGACGCAAGAGATTCTACCGTCTGCTCATAATCCAGAAAAACGAAGTCTTCAAATTCAGGAAATATTCCAGGCAGGGGACGCATCAAGACAGGTGAACCCGAAAGAAAATATTCCATTGTCTTGGAGGGAAAAGAAAATCTCGTAAAGTCTCCTGACGTCGAACGCGGATTTACAAGCAAAGTAGCATTTCTCTGCAGCTCTATCACCTCAACTCTGGGTAAAGACCCCAGATACTTAATACTATTATATGCCATGCTTTTATTCTCAACTTCTTCCCTGTAAGAACCCTCTCCGCATATTATCAGATCAAAGCTTTCAATATCAGCAAGAATAAATGCATCCAGAAGATCTTTTAGACCATAACGCTCTTCGAGTGAGCCAGAGTAGAGAATATAGTTTCTTTTTTCTATATTTAAATTTTCGGTAATGGCTCTACCGGCTTCAATTGATGAGACCATACCCGGAATCACAAAAACTTTCTTATTATATCTTTCAAGCCATTTTTCAGAATCTTCAGAAAGTACAATAAACCCTTCACAAGTTTTAAGCATCCATTTGTATAAAAATGTCTCAAAACTTTTAAGGAAATATTTTAATCTTTTCTTCTTTAATTCAGGATCCATATGCATGGGAAGATCAGGGATTATAACATATATTCTCATTTTCTTTGAACATAGAGCAGCGGCCGTGACTGCAATAATATAAGGAAAATGCAGAGAATATACTATGATGCCTTTCCCGAATCCTTTATATTTTAATACCCATTTTACAGCTTCAATCATTAAGGTAAATGATTTGCTTATCATCTTTATAATTTTATTCTTATTCATATATGAAACAGTGGTTAAACAGGAAGAGTCAGAGTTAAGCTTTTTCTTTTTCTTAAGAACCTTAGGCAAAGCCGGATAGAGCAGGCCGTAACGATCCCGGATAACATCCACAGGACAACGCAGGTTCTCAATGAAACCGGAATAAAAGAGTTTACTTAAAGTATCAGCAGAAACATCTATTGACTTCATTTCTATAAACCCGGGATCATCCGGTTCCACCATTCCGCAAATATATAAGTATCTATCGCCCGCCATTTATTAATCCGCTGTAAATATCTAATAGACTGCTGCAGGATGCTTTTCCTGAAGAAAGCCTTGCTCTGTTTTTATTATATGAATATTCGGAAAATTGTTTTAATAAAGATTTCGACCCCAGGAGTTTTGAAACATAATAGGACAGGAGGGCTTCATCACCGGATCTGTAAATAAATCCGTCTTTCCCATGCTCAAGCATATTCAGGGTGCCGCCTACACCACTAGCAACAACGGGCATGCCTATCTGCAAGGCCTCAATGAGCGAGTTAGGACTGTTTTCAATTGAAGATGCCTGGATATATATGCTTGAACTATTCATCGCGGCAATAATCTGCTCCGCATTACAGGGGCCTAGCCATTCTACGCAGTCATTGAGCCGTAAGTTTTCTATCAGCCTACTTATATAATTGATATAAGATTTCTTTATCAATTTCCGTTTAAATTTTGACGGCTCATAAAGATTTTCACCGATTATCCTGAGTTTAATTTCAGGATAATCACGCTGCAGGAGTTTCAAAGCTCTCAAAATGGTATGAAGGCCTTTAAGAGGTGAACTCATGTTACCGGTAAGTAGTACAGGTGTTTGATTTAAAATCCATTTATTATTATAAAATTCAGGCCTTAATAATTCCGGACTGTGGAAATAATCAGTTTCAGGAGCAATTTCCCGTACATGCGCCCTATCCCAATCGGTCCTGCCGAGCACGGCGTCAAGTTTAATTATCATCGATCTTTCTGCCTCACCCCTCATTCTGCAGAAATAAGCCTGGCGCGGAATTGTATAGCCTAAGAGAAAATCGCGGAATGAACTTCGGCGCAACCACTCCGCCGCGGAAACCTCCGCAAGATAGTAGTTTGATATAACTGAAATTAATCCCTGAATAGATGCAATAACCTTTATGTTCCTTTTCCTGCAGCTGTCAATTACCGCTTCACATCTGGGAAACTCTGTACCCTGAATATGGACAATATCAGGTGAAACTGTTTCAATTAGTTCCTCGATTGTTTTTCGCATTCTGAAGTTTGATTTATATGAAAAGAATTGCCTCGTTGCCTTTATCCAATAATAATTAATTCCATCTGTTGTCTGGGGAGGTGAAGATCTCCCGGCAAACATCCCTACATGAAGTTCAATTCCGTCATCTAATGTCAGGATACGAAGCATAGCCTCCAGCCATGTTCCGCTCAAAACTTTTTTTGATCCGCCTAGCCCGGAGGAATGAAGAACAAAATTAGTTATCCAGAGTATTTTCATGAACCTCATCCGTGTATTGAAATGCCAAGGGAAGAGCAAGTGCCAGCAGCAGCCAGCTGACAAACATTGTAATTGCTCCTGTTCCTAATAGGAAGAAAAGTACTAAAAGGAAAAGATAAACCGAATGTGTAATCCCTGTTGAAAGAAAGAGCCTTAAATAAAATATAAAGTAAAAAACAGAGCCAAACCCGAACCATATAATAAGCAGGAAGAAACTGTTATGAACTGCTCTGTCCCCCGCAAATTGACGGCTTAAATCAGGAGGTGCAAGGAAACGAAGATAATGGTCGGCCGCTCCCAAGCCTAGGCCCAGAGGTTTTGTCGCAAGCACATGACGAGTGAGTTCCAGCGGCGCAGAGATTCTGGCATAACCGGATGAGTGTTGGTTTGAAAGCTCTGAAACTCTGCCGAATGCATTAATGACTCTCGGACTTAAGCTCAATAACAGCAAAAATACGGGTAAAAGTATGATTAAAAAAACATAAGCTTTTAATAACTTACTTTTTGTCTTTGGAATCAGAATATAAATTACACATACTGCTATAACAATATATGCAGTAGTAGAATAACTAAGAATAACTCCCACTAAATATATAATTTTCCTTATTTTTTCTTTTCTATTTATGTGATAATCCAGAATAAAAGCCGCTGCTGAAAATAACCCGAGCATTGACGGTTCCCAGAATATTGAATTAGCTCGCCAGCTGCCACTTTTAACTCCCCGAAACAAACCAAAACCAAAGGCGGTTCGTTCACCAAAAGGATACACAACCCACCTGTCCGTCGCTATTTTCATATTTATCAGTACATACTGGAGGAGACCGAAAATAACAGCCAAGACCATTGCAGTTAAAAAACCTTTAACAAGAGCTTTTGTATCTATATTAGTAGCTGAAAAATACAGAGAGAAGAAGGTTCCATAAAGAAGAACAGGAAGAAAACTATTCATGCTTTCGGCTAAACTGACGGAGATAATCATGCTTAATAGAGGAATTCCGAAAATCAATCCAGCTGAAATAAAAAGTCTTTTTTTGTTAAATCTTCCAATAATTACTATGATAATAAGTATGATTGGGATGAGAATATCCGGAACGGTAAACGCCCTGTCTGCAAATCTGAACACAGCAAAGTTATGAAATAATATTGATAAAAAACCAAAAACTCCGAGGATTCGAGGAAAGGCTGCTTCTAATTTTTTCAAAACAGAATCTCCTCAAAAAAAATCACCCGCTTATTTTCAATTATTCGAGAATCTATAAATTGAGCGCCTTCGCGTTCTTCCACAATATAATCTTTCATTTTCTCAACGAAGTCAGTAATTTCTGCTGTATTAACATTATGACTAAAATCCTGATAATGTATCCATTCCGGTAAACCAGGTGAATCCTCAAAAGCGGTATCCCTATATCCAATTATTACCGGGTAGCCGCAGGCGATATACTCCCGGACCTTAAGAGGGGAAGCCTCTTCAAGCTTTTTTCTATAGAGAGCCAGTGTGCCAATACAGATTGAGCATTCTAACATGATTTTAAGATATTCTTCTCTCTCAAGATATCCATGGAAAAACATATTCTCAGTATCATTTCCAGTTTCACCGACAACATGGAAATCATATTGTTTCAGTTCTGCTGCCATCGTTAAAATATGATCGACTCCATGCCAGGCCTGCCCAGGTGAGCCTATAAAAAACAAGGCTGTTCTGCTGCCTTTCGGCGCTATGTTTTTTCTGAAACTTTCACCAGAACAGTCATAGCTGTTCGGACAGACAGCTGTCTGCTTATTAAAACGACTGAATGACTGCTTCGCTGCAAGCTCGTTTGTTACACAGACGAGTCCGTTGGTATTTAACAAAACCGGTTTTCTTAAGAAATGATCCAGAATTACTATACCGGCTCTTTTTAAAGTCGGTATAGTAATGAAATTTAATTTTACTTCGCTCACATCATCGGAATTAATTTCTATAATATTTCGATAGTTCTTCTGCAGCTTCCCGAGTGTTCTGTTCCAATAGGTAAACCTGAAATACAAAATATCAGGTGCGAAAGTTTTCATATCCTGAATTAAGTCATTACTTAATTTTAACTTTTTCTGAAACCAGTTACCGCAATAGTACTGTGACGCGTCTACTTTTGGATTCTCCACTACTTCAAACATGTTGAAGGCTTTCACCTCATGACCTGATTTTTTCCACTGAGACATCTGGGTTCTTATTTTTAAAGTTACACCATCCTCTCTTTCAATTGGATAGTTAAGCAAATATGCTATTTTCATATATTCAGATTCCGCTTCGCTTAAGCAGAAGATTTTTCATCCTTCCTATTTCATCTATTCTGACAAACCCTAACAGCATCAAGACTGCCGCCGCAATACAAAGAAGACCAAGTTTAACGAAAACTTCAATTAATGGAGCCAGCTCCAATTGAGAAGACAGCCCTATTAAGACAACAATAACAACTATGCCGCTGGCTAAACGCCCCCAATTATGGGGAACATGATATAAACGCTGACTGATAACAATATACATGGAGAAAATACACAGATTACCGAGGCATGTTGCTGCAGCGGCTCCAATATATCCAAACTTCGGTATAAGCAGATAATTAAAGAAAAACTGCAGAACTGCTCCGACAATATTTATAAATAGAATATAACTCGTTTTTTTCCTGATATTAATTCCGGGAGCAAAGACATACATATTGGATAGTATAATTGCGGGAACCAGAAAAACAATAATGCCGGCTGCCGGATAATACTCCGGCGTCGTAAAAACAACCAGAATTTCCTTTGCGTACATACTCATACCGGCATAAGCAAGCAAAGCAAAAAATATAAAATATCTGAAAATCGCTGATAAATTCCCAGGTGTCGCACTCTCTTCATAATGCCTGTAAATCAGCGGAGTGAGCGCAGAATTAAATCCCACCATAAGAAGACTAATTACACTTGCAAACCGAAATGCCAGACTATACAATCCGAGCGCGTCCAGTGTTAGAAAATGCCGAATCATAATTCTGTCGATATACAGGCTTATAAATACGGCAATTCCTGAAAAAACAAGCGGAACAGAAAACTGCAGCATAGGTTTTAACTTATTGAAACTGAATCTGAAACGGAAGGTCTTCCGAAGGACAATCAATCCATAAATTGCACCTGTCAGCGAACCAGCAATTGAACCCACTAATATTCCGTATAATCCAAATTTGAAAACATAAGCCAGGACAACTGAAAGTCCGGCTGTCACAAATGATACGATAAGACTTACAAGGGCATAACCTTTTGATTTCAGTTCCCACCGAAACTGATTCTGTACCAGATAAAAAACACCATTGAATAGTCCAAGAACCAAACCAAGCCGGAATATAGGAGTTAAATCATCTGAGCCCAGGAGAATACCGCTTATTGGAACGGCAAACAACTGTGCTATTACAAAGAATAACCCGTTCGCTGCAATTGTGAACCATAAAGCCGTCGATGCGCAGACAGATTTGTTTTTCTCACCTTTTTCATGGGAATAAAATCTGGCCACCGCCTGAGATATTTCCAAAGCAACCGTCAACCGGACAAGGTTCATAAAAACCAGAAGCATGTCCCAGGCACCGTAGTCTGCGGGAGACAACACCCGGGTGTACAAGGGGATAAGTAAAACAGAAATCCCACGGCTTACGAATGACGGGATTGAATAGATCAATCCGTCTTTAAAGAAACGCTTAATCAATCAGACATCCCTGCAAACTTAAGAAGTTTGTCTCTAAGCACAGGATTATGGTCTAACTGTAATGAAGACTTACCGTAAGTTTTAACCATAGATGCAACTATCTCTTTAGTCCGCTCTTGAGACTGGCCGACACCATACAGATATTCAATATTTAAGGGATCAACAAACATTTCTTCCTTAATCTCATCAAATAATAAATCCTGATAACGACCGGCAACCGCGGCAGCAGACCACTTTACATTAATAAACTCAGAAGAAGCTTTTCCTGCTGATTTCCTCAATTCTTTATCGGTAATCATCAGCTCAATAGTGTTCAATAATTCATCGGGTTTACAAAAGACGGAGGGAGGCATCATTGAAGAATGAATGTATTTTTGAAATTCCTTCAAAGCGTATCCACCGACTACTGCCGCTTTACCAAACACTGCGGCCTCACAGGCAAAGCCGGCGAGCGGAGTATCTGAATACAATTGATCTACGACAAAATCACATTTTGACAGCTCTTCCAGAACTTCTTTATTAGTTTTATCCTTCAACAAGATAAATTCTATTTCATACCCTCTCTGTTTTAAGTTTTCCACTGCTTCAATTATTTCAAAAGAACCTTTCGCCGCAGGATGTGATGGCGAATGAAGAATTATGCAGGCATTATTTTCTGCCCCGGCTGCCGGCACTTCAGTTACTTTTCTTGGAAAACCAAGATCGAAATAATTAACGAATTTCTTAGTAGTAAACTGTGATGATGAAAAAGGCGATCCGATGACTATATCACTCCAGGCTTCTATTCCGGATACTCTCTTCTTTATTTTCCGGGTCAGTTTTTCCAATACTTTTAAATCCAAACCGCCCGAGCCGTCTTTATTCTGATAAACTCCGTTCATGTACGGAGGCCGCGCCTCGCTGCCCAGGGCAATATTGAAAATTATCTTCTTCCTGAAAAACTTTAAGACAGGTAAATCAATGTTATTCGGTAAAAGTGAATATCCAAAAATAAAGATGAAAACATCATACGAAAATACAGCCTTAATAAAATAGATTAAGCTGAACAATATATTAAGAAAGCCAAAAACAAGTTTTTTCAGAAGCTGTTTCTTTGTATTTTTGCAATATGCTTTTTTAAATTTTCTTAAAATGTTTTCTAAAAGTCCATTATCGTTCCCACCGTAATCAAAAGGGTGGTCCCAAAGATCAATGAAACTGACATCTTGTTTAATCTCTTTGAAACCGAAATTAAGATTACTGCAGTAACCTGCCACTTCACAGGGTCCAAGGAAAACCCGCTTTTTTTTAGCTTTCTTCATTCATCTTCCGGCCGGATGAGCCTGTAGCAACAGCTGGAGTCCCATAGGCTTTTACTCCATCGGGAAGATTACAATTAACCAGACTGTTTGCGCCTATAACGACATAATTGCCGATGGTAACCCCCTTTGCTATAACCGTGTGAGGACCGATATAAACATGATTTCCAATCTTGACCGGTGCTGTCTCAATGGGCCCGCCGCTAATCACCCGGTTAACTGTGTCGTGTGTATATAGATGAACGCCCGCAGATATATTACAATCATCACCTATCTCAAGGCCACCGCCAGATCCGTCTAATACCGTGTATGGGCCCACCCATGTATTTTTCCCAACCCGAACCTCTCCGAGGACAAGACAGCTGTCATAAACCGATGAACCATCACCGAATCCATTAAATTTCGAACGCTCCCAGCGATCTATGAAATAATCACCGGAAGAAAGGACTCTGCTATGATTGTTTTTTTTCTCTCTCATCAAAAGACCAATCAGGCGTTTGATACGTTTAAAAAGATCAATATCTTCTTCATTTCCACCCTGCTTTAGCAGGTTATCATATTGATTCTTCAAATCTTCAACCCCTATCTACGATTGAAATTGTGAAATTACGTCACATACCGCTGATGCATCGACATCATCATGACACGGAAAAGTAATAGTGCTCCGCTGCAGCTTCTCAGCGTTCGGCTGTACATTATTATAGTGCTCTCTGTAATAGGTGCATCCGGACAAGCAGTAAGTACCTATTGTGGACTCTATTCCCTGCTCTTTTAAAAATGAAATAAGCGCATCCCGATTAACTCCATCGGGAACAAGAAAAACAAGAGACTGTACATTATAGACGACATCAGATAACAATCTTTGCGGCTTATAGCCCAGAGGCTCAAGCTGCGTGCAAAATTCTTCTCTGATTTTTATTCTTGATGAAACTATGCTGTCAAGCTTCCTAATCTGCGAAAGCCCCATTATTGACTGCAGTTCAGGCAGCCTGTAATTATAGCCGAAATCTACAAAATCAAACTTTCCATCCTGAATCTTTGCACCATGCTCAAGCTTTATTTTCAGGATTTCATTCCATTCTTCATTATTCGTTAAGATTGCCCCCCCTTCGCCGGTTGAAAGAAGTTTTCGCGGGTGAAAGCTGAAGCATGTAAGATCAGCAATTGAGCCGACCTTCTTCCCGTTTTCCGAAGATCCTATCGCACATGCAGCGTCTTCAATTAGGGGAAGATTTTTTGAAGCACAGATATCTTTAATCTTATGCAGCCCGCTGGGGTTGCCGAGCGCGTCTACAAAAATTACCGCTTTGGTTTTATCAGTTATGGATTTTTCCAGTGCCTCAGGCAGCATATTGAATGTTTCCCAATCAACATCTGCAAATATCGGAACAGCCCCTAAATCTTCAACAACATTCGCAGTTGCAGGAAAAGAGAAATCCGAAATGACAACTTCGTCTCCGGGCTTTATATTCAGTATCTTCAGGCAGCTTGTTAAGGCGGTTGTAGCGGATGTTGTCAGATGGGAGTATTTCGCGCCTGTATACTCACATAAAGCTTTTTTAAAATTATCTACGTTGGGACCCTTTGTAAACCATCCGGATTCGAACGTTTTTCGAAATTCAGCTTCTACTTCATCAAAGCTGATATAGGGCTTTATAAGCTTTATCATAAACACCGCCTCTTAAAATCAGCTTTGTACCATTTTATAGTAGATAATAAGCCTTCCTCAAAGGGGGTCAGTCGGTATTTAATCATATTGTTTATCTTTTTGTTACTTGCATTATGACAGAAGACGTCGGAGGAACGGGATTCCTTCTCTACAATCTCTCCCTCATACCCCATATACTTTGCAACCTTTTTTATCACATCGCTTATTTGCACCTGTCCGTCTGTAGAAATATTGACATTATCACCGGCCTTCATTAAAGGAAAAACCTTGCAGATGGCATCAACAGTATCTGTCACATGAATGAAATCCCGGCTCTGCTTTCCACTGCCATGAAGCTCAGGGGTTTCTCCAAGAAAAATTCTGTATGCTGTAAGCGGAATAACAGCAGCAAGGAATCCCCGATAATTCTGTCTCGGACCATAATTATTAAATGGTCTCACAATAAAAGCATCGAGATCATACATTCTCACATATGTTTCCACAGCTAAATCCGCGGCAGCCTTGCCCGCCGCGTAGGCGGTTGTCGGGTTCCTGGGATGATCTTCATCCATCGGTTCATAGACAGCGGTACCGTAAACCTCTGATGTTGAGAAATGACAGAGTGTCTTATACTTTCCTTTTCTCTGTAGTTCCAGAAGATTAAGTACGACTTTAACATTTGTCTCGAATGCATTAGAGGGGTTTACAAAAGAGTAATTAAGCGCTTTTGTAGCGCAATTAAAGACAATATCCACATCATGATTTTCGAAAAGATATTCGAGAGAAGTACTAATCTCAGCATCATCCTTATAAAGTACAGCACCCTTAGCGATTGCTTCTTCAAGATTTTCTTCACGACCGCAGAAAAGGTTGTCCACAACAATAACCTCTGCAGCTCCCTCGTTCTGAAGTTTATCAGCCAGATTGCTTCCGATAAAACCGGCTCCGCCGACTATTAATATATTAGATCCTTTTATTTTTGGCCTCATAATTCTACCTGTTCATTTTTTTGTCGGCTTCTTCCAGAATCTTGATTACATGAATCGCGGATTCCGGACCGGTTAAAGATTGCGTATTATTTTCAATACAGGATACAAAATGATCCACACTGCTATAAAGTGCATCACCAACCGGAAGAAACGGTATAAGAACATCTCCGGTTCTTGTTTTGACTGCATAGTCCATATATTCAATATCAGTATTCTCGCCGATGATATCTACGCCCTTATCATAAACCATGAGTTTTTCACTGATTTTCATATCGTCGAAAACAACCATTTTTTTCGTACCCGCGACAATCAATTTTCTTTCTTTGAGCGGCGATATCCAGTTTGATTTTATATGTGCAATGAATCCCTCATACCGCAGAGTAAGTAGTGTAAATGTTTCTTTCGGATTATAGTATTTCTCTCCAACAGCGCTTATAAAAAACGGTTCACGGCTACCAGCAAGAAAATCTATTATTGAGAGATCATGCACTGCGAGATCCCACATTGAACTGACATCTTTTTTAATCTGTCCAAGGTTCATTCGTTGAGCATCAAAATAAAGAATGTCACCCAATTCTCCGGTTTCAATCAGATCCTTGATCTTTTGTATAGCCGGGTGAAAAACCATGATATGATCAACATGAATAATCAGTTCTTTTTTTTCCGCCAGTCTTTGTAATTCCAAAGCTTCTGCGACAGTAGAGGTAAAGGGTTTCTCAACATAAACATGCTTTCCTGCTAACAATGCCTTTCTGGCAAGCTCAAAATGTGCACACGTTTCAACCGCAAGACATATACCAGTGATTTCCGGATTATTTATTATTTCATCAGCATTTTGTGAATATGAAACCTGGTCGAGATAAAGTTCCCGAGCCCTTTGAAGCCTTTCTTCCTTTCTGTCACAAATGCAGGAAAATTGAATCCGTTTATTTACCGACAGCTGACGGGCTACATTAGGCCCCCAGTATCCGTAGCCGATCAGGGCAATATTTATCACTGATTTTTTCCTTCCACAATAATTTCTATATTACATTTTGAGCAAACGTTATTCTCATCCAGTCTCTGTCCGCAAATACAGACATAGCCTATAAGCCTTGCCGGATTTCCGATAACAAGTGCATACGATGGAACATCTTTGTTTACTAGACTTCCAGCCCCTACCATTGCGTACTCGCCTATTGTATTTCCACAGACAATTGTAGAGTTAGCGCCAATAGACGCGCCCTTCATTATTAGCGTAGGGGTTACCTTCCAGTCTTCATTGAAAGCCCGGGGCACCAAATCATTTGTGAAGACGGCATTAGGCCCGACAAAAACATCATCTTCTATGGTTACTCCATGATAAACCGAAACACCATTTTGAATCTTGACCCGGTTACCTATCCTTACTTCAGTATCAATATATGTATCTTTACTGATTATGCAATTTTCCCCAATAATAGAATTTTCCCTTATCTGAGAATTAATCCATATCTTCGTTCCACTGCCGATTTCAGCATCAGCCGAAACATGGGCATCCGGATGGATAAAAATATTCTTCACATTCACTCCTGACATGGATTCTACAACTTATATACTTTTTCGCTTGCTTCACTTATCAAATTTCGTAAATCGACCACAAGGCTGGCTTTTTCGGCAATCTCTTTTCCATCAAACACTGAATGACCAGTTGTGATAACAACACAGTCAGCTTCAGATATCGTGCTGAGGGGCTGATTATTATATCTTTGTCCCTCTTCCGTTCTTACTTCAGAGATATAGGGATCATGATACATCACAAGACCGCCTTTCTTATGAACCTCGTCCATGATTTTTAGCGCGGGGCTCTCTCTTTCATCATCAATATCAGGCTTGTAAGCAACACCGAGAAATAAAATTTTCGAGCCATTAATGGCCTTTTTTTGGCGGTTAAGAGCGGAACTGATTTTTATCATCATTCGGTGCGGCATCAGGTTATCAATATGTCCTGCAGCATGAATCATTGTCAAATCGAAATTATAGTTCTTTGCGATGTGCTCTAGATAAAAAGGATCAAGCGGAATACAGTGCCCGCCTATACCGGGACCAGGGTAAAAAGCCTGAAAACCGTAGGGTTTACTTTTCGCGGCATCGATCACTTCCCATATATTAATATCCATTTTACCCGCGAGGAGTGCCATTTCGTTAATCAATGAGATATTTACAAGACGATAGGTGTTTTCAAGGATTTTCACCATCTCTGCAACACGCGGGGAACTTACCGGATAGAGATGTTGTATTGCTTTGCTGTAAATGGCCATTCCGATTTCACGGCCGGCATCAGTCATTGCACCGAAAACCTTCGGGGTGTTGTCTGTTTTATAGTCTTTATTGCCAGGATCAACACGTTCAGGACTGAACGCAAGCCAGAAGTCTTCTCCATGCACCATGCCTGATTCTTTTTCAATAATCGGCATCATTAAATTTTCAGTAGTAGTCGGATATGTTGTACTTTCAAGACAGATAAATGTTTTCCGCCTCATATGTCTGCCGATCTCCCGGCATGCTGATTCAATATAAGACATATCCGGTTTCTTAAACTTATCAAGCGGAGTGGGAACACAGATTATAACCGCGTCACATTCTTTTATCCTTGAAAAATCATCTGTAGCCGATAGTTTTTTATTTTCAATTACTGTCTGTAAATCTTCATCAGCAACATCGCCAATATAATTCTCCGCTTTATTTACTTTATCAGTCTTAGTTTTATTTTTTTCAAAACCGAGAACATTTACATTCTTAAGTGCGAATGTTACAGCAAGAGGCAGGCCGACATAACCAAGACCGAGAATTCCGACGATTTCTTCATTGTTTTCAATTTTTTTAAGCAGTTTCTTATTCATAAAAATCCTTAACGAATAACTTCATTCAGTTTATTATTTTCAATCCCGTATTCCCTGCCGCAAGCTTTACAGCTAAAGTCATCTCCGAGAATCTCACCGCATTCGCAAATCCAGCCGTGCTGCTTTGCCGGCGTTCCATATACCAGCGCGTAATCGGGGACGTCTCTGGTCACAACACTCCCGGCACCCGCGAAACAAAAGCGGCCAAGAATCACTCCGCAGACTATAGTTGCGTTAGCCCCGATACTCGCTCCCTTTTTTATCAATGTTTGCCTATATTCTTGCTTACGTTCAACAAAAGCACGGGGGTTGATCACATTCGTAAAAACACACGACGGGCCGCAGAAAACATCATCTTCAATTATGACATCATCATAAACAGAGACATTATTCTGTATTTTTACTCCGTTTCCGATAACTGCGTGGCCGCTTATATTCACATTCTGACCAATCGAACAATTATCCCCAATAACAGCACCACTCATGATATGAGAAAAGTGCCATATCTTTGTACCTTCACCTATAGAACAACCTTGATCGGCAAAACTTGATTCATGTACAAAAAAATTATCCATATTTACAAAGCGACCTTTATTGCGCTACATACAGTTTCAATATCGTTAGTTTCAAGAAACGGATGCATCGGAAGCGACATTACTTCAATTGACAGATTATCGGAAACAGTAAAATCAACTGGCTGACCAAGATAAGAAAAGGCTTCCTGCCTGGGAAGCGGCATTGGATAGTGTATAGCAGAAGGAATTCCCTTCGCTGATAACGAATCTATTATTTTATCACGTTTTTCTGTTCTTATTGTATACTGCGCCCAAACCGATTTATTTTCAGAAAGAACCACCGGAGTCTTTACAAAGCTTTCAAGAAGCTCGGTATACTTTTCCGCAACGCTGTTACGTTTTTTTATCTCATCACTAAAATATTTGAGTTTCACTTTAACAACAGCCGCCTGCAAAGTGTCCATTCTTCCATTTACACCAATATACTTATGAAAATATCTTTTTTCCTGACCGTGATTAACAACTATACGAATCCTTTCATTCAGCTCATCATCATTTGTAAAAACAGCGCCGCCGTCGCCATAACAGCCAAGGGGCTTTGCGGGGAAAAAACTGGTTGTCGAAATTTTTGTAAGATTACAGGATTTCTTTCCTTTATATTCAGCGCCGAACGACTGGGCAGCGTCTTCGATTACCCAAAGATTATTTTCCTCTGCAACGCTATTTATGATGTCAAAGTCCGCGGTCTGTCCGTAAAGGGAAACAGCAATTATCCCCCTGGTTTTGGAAGTTATTTTGTCCTTGATAAGTTTTGGATCAATATTAAATGTTACTGGATCAACATCGCAGAAGACAGGAACAGCTCCGAGAAAACTAACCATAGAGGCGGTTGCAATAAAAGTAAAAGCCGGAACAATAATCTCATCTCCTGGTTTAACATCAAGCGCCATCATAGCAAGAGTTAGAGCATCAGTACCGCTTGAACAGGCTATTGAATGCTCGGCTCCGCAAAAAGCCGACAAGTCCGTTTCCAGCTCTTTAACAGCCGGTCCATTAATAAACTGACAGTTATCAAGAACACTTTTAATCTCGGTATCAATTTCTACTTTATATTCAAGGTATTGCTTCTTTAAATCTACAAATTCCATATTATTCCCTAACTGAATATTTTTTTCATGTCCGTTGTCGAAAACTCAAACGGTAGATCGATCGGTATGCCGTCTTTCATAGACTTATAGATAGCCAGAATGATTTCAAGCGCTTTTTTGCCTTCCCGGCCATCAATCATTGGTTTTCGGTTCTCTTTTATAGAGTCCGCAAAATCCGCGAAAAGCGCTGTGTGACCAAAACCATATACAGACGGGGGATCCTTTGCATCAGGATCTATTACAGTTTCTTCCGGATCTCCAATTGTTTCGGAATCCGCAAAACGCCAGGTCTCAAATTTATTAACCGCGAGCCCGCCGATAACTACCGAACCCGATTCTCCAAACAGACTCAAAGTTTCATTTAAGTTTGTCGGATAAATATTCGCGGTTCCTTCAATCATGCCGACCGACCCGTCCTCAAATTCCAGGATGGCAGAGCCAAAATCTTCAGCCTCAATCGGCCGCTGGTACCGCCTCGTAACACCATGAACCCGCTTAACAGGAGAGTTCATCATCCACTGAAGGAGATCTATACCATGCGTACACTGGTTCATTAGAGTGCCGCCATCCAAAGCCCAAGTACCCCGCCACGGAGCTTGAGAATAATAGCCTTCATTCCGGTTCCACCGGATTTGAACCATTCCATGCATCATTCGGCCGAACCTTCCGGCCTCCAGAGCTTCACGGGTTTTTACAACAGGGGCATTGAAGCGGTTCTGAAATGATACGGCTAGTTTTTTTCCACATTTATCCGCTGTTTCAATCATCCAATCGGCATCTTTAATTGATAGAGCCATAGGTTTTTCACAAATTACATGACAGCCTGCCTCGAGGGCATCAACAGTTATCTGTGGGTGATATCCTGACTCGGTGGCTATTGTTACAATATCCGGTTTTATATCTGCCAGAAGCTTTTTATAATCGGTAAAGACCTCGGGTGCTGATTTTCCACTCTGTTTAACATATTCATCCGCTTTTTCGACAGCCCGCTCTTTTAAAACATCACAAACAGCGACAAAATCCAGCTCATTATTACTTGTAATTGCTTCAACATGCTTGAAGCTGATGCGTCCACAGCCTATGATTGCAATTTTATGCATAGAATTAACTCCATTCTTCAATAAATAAACTATTTTAATATTTTGAATCTACTTTGAGCCCTAAAATATTTTAATTTCTCGGAAAACTTGCTTATAAAAAAACCGAAAACTAAGGATACTATTACTATCATGCTGATTATCAATATTAACATTTTCTCTTATTCCTAAACAAAGACATCCTGCAGAAACAGAACACCGTCCTTCTTCTCAGCTTCATCCGGTATGTATGTCTCGGCGTAAAGCATAAATGTCTTGTCGGTAATCTCAGCGTCATTATGAATCAACTTAATATCAAGCTGACCGCAGAGGTACTCAACAAGAAAATCCACATCACTCGCACCTATTAGGACAATGCTGTCATAACCGTCAGACCTGATAGACTGCAGAAGATCATCTATCCTGTTCTTGTAGTCGGCCACATTCTTTAAGGTCCGCTTGAAGAAGCGGTAACTGCGCCTTGTTATCTCTTCCATTCCATCCGGAGTTACCGCATAGAGGATATTCCTGTTGTTGATCTTTCTAATAGTCAGCCAGCCCTTCAGTACAAGACGCTTTAATACCGCGTTTGTCATTCCAAGGGACATACCTGAGGCTATGGCAAGCTCACGCTGACTTAAAGGAGATGAGGTTGAGTTTATACTGTGTAGTAATTCTATTTCTTTTTCGTTCATTATTTTAACAATAGTGTGATAGAAACGCTGACAAAGAATTCCGGCCGCAAATGGTAGCTGCGGCGCACTGTAATGATTAAGAAGATTAAGAACTTCAACTGAAAAGGCGGAGCCTACTTGAAGCGCAGCTTTTCTTAAGAGCTAATCTGCTGCTTGAAGTATAAAAAAAGCTTTCAGCCAGTGCTAAAGCCCTGCAAAAAAAACAAGGCCATAAAAATTCCAGAGTTTCTTCCATCCTCTTAATCTCTACTGTGCGAAACCCATTATACATCCGTGGCCAGGACCTCTTAAGTTTCCGTGGCAATTACTTACAGCTTTCCTACAACCTTCTCAAAAAGGGGCAGAGTTTGAATCAATCTCTCATAGATTTCATTAAACTGTTCTTTCTTATAAACATGACTCAGTTTATTTCTGTCATCAAGAAGCTCCATGAGGGTCTCATATTCTGCAGCGCTTACATATTCAAGCGTATAAAAACTCTTAATAACCATTTTAGGGCTATTTTCATCAATGCCATGTATTTCATGAAGAAAGACTTTTACCGTCTTCCATAACAGTTCAACACAGAACTCAAATTTCTGAACCCTTCCGCTTTTTACCGAATCAACAACATCCGGATCAAAGTTTGTTAGATCAAGTTTAATTGAAACACTGAAATCTGCAACAGCAGCTTCGAACTGCTCTTTTTTATACCTCAGCCTGCCTTCCATACAACAATCTCCTTCTTAGCTTCAAGGATGAAGTCAGAATCAGCAGCGGGAAAATAAACAAGATCAACCTTATTGGGAACAATACTCTCTTCCCAGAAAACATTAAAAGCTATCCTTATCTTTCGGAAAACCTCTTTGCTGATATTCTCAAAACCGACGTCAATATCAGAACCCTGCCGATGAGTACCATCAGCCCTCGAACCGAATAAAAAAATTACAGCAGATGTGCCGGAGGACAGCTCAAGCAATTTCTCTTTGACCATATTGAGATATTTATTATCGTAACAGTCCATATCATTACTCATATTCAATAAACTCAGTAAAAAAAATTGCCGGAAAATTGCTCATTGTTAAACAACCAATTCCAAATCCCTAATACCGATAAAGGAATTTACATTCTCCTCCATTTGCTTATAAAAAGAGTACCACAGAATATGGCAATAATACAGTGTGAAGCCAGTGCCAAAGCCCTGCAAAAAAAACAAGGCCATAAAAATTCCAGAGTTTCTTCCATCCTCTTAATCTCTACTGTGCTATACCCATTATCCATTAGTGGCTTAAAACTCTTAAGAATTCTTGGCCGCGAATTGATATGTGGCTAGGCACTGTAGCGATCACACGGATGTTTTTAAAGAGTTGAGCCTTGCTTTAAAGTTTAGCCTTGTTTTTCTTGAATGTTGCAGTTTAAAAACTTTAGCATAAAGGCCGGGCAAAGCGTAAAGTATAGCTCCAGCTCTACCAAACATAAATTCTTCTTCTCTCTTATATACCTTCGGTGCAGCTTCTATGGTCAGACTATATAGTTTAACGTGGTCCGCGCAAATCGCTACTGTGCGATGCCCAATATCCATACCTTCGGTGCCACTTCTAAGGTCAGACTATATAGTTTAACGTGGTCCGTGGCCAAGATCTCTTAAGTTTCCGTGACAGACATTAAAGGAGTAGACCAGAATATGGCCAAGCTTCTCAAGCTCGCTTAAGGGTCTTGTCTCAACAAGCTAAACCGCTTTTTTAAGTTGAGCAAATTCTTTTTTATAGCTGTTAAGCCGCTGAATCTAGCGAATATCATCTTTTATATCGGATAATTATAAACCTGATTTTGAAAATTGCGTAGCGGGCCGTCCGTAGCTTCAGTTTTTTAAAAACTGTATACCACGGTTATTTAATAAAACTCGGCCCCGGAATAGACAGACGCCGCCGAAACAGGCTGAAAGACAAGGTTACGGGTATGTATTTTGTAGTCATCGTGTTCGATGTGTGAACAATTATATCTCAATAAATAGGAAATTCAATAGTAAAATATGAATTAATACAGGTTTTTTAATCAAATTTTTAATTAATCGTTCGATAATTGAACATAGATTACCAATTTACTATGTCAATTTTAAGAATTCCGGCCACGGATTCATATGAGGCCAGGCACAGTAGCGATTACACGGATGTTTTTATAGAGTTTCGCCTTGCTTTAAAGTCTAGCCATGTTTTTTCTTGAATGTTGCAGTTGGAAAACTTAAGCCTAAAGCCGGGCAGAGCTCAAAGTATAGCCCCAGCTCCTCAAACAAAATTCTTTTCTTCATACCTTCGGTGCCACTTTTGTAGAAAGACAATTGAGCTTAACGTGGTCCGCGCACATCGCTACTGTGCGATACCCATTATACATACCTTCGGTGCCACTTTTAAGGTCAGACTATATGGTTTAACGTGGTCCGTGGCTTAAAACTCTTAAGAATTTTGGGCCGCGGATTGATATGAGATTTGAATACCCGAAACACCATACAACTGATAGATTTTAAAACGCCTGAAGCAGGATCAAATCATAAATATCAGTATTATCCATCTTGCCGCTAAACAGTTCACTGCCGGCGCCAAAGGCATAAAGCGGAACATCTGCAGCCGTATGATAATCAGTACTCCAGGTAACCGTCGGCAGTACATCGACCCCATTATTTGAAGTTACGCTAAGTCCGCCTGTTTCATGGTCAGCTGTAACAATGAGCAGAACATCATCCCGCGAGCCCATCCAGTCCAAAACAACCTGAACAGTATCGGAAAACTCTTTAACCTCGTAAACTGCACGGACTAAATCATTGGAATGACAAGCATGGTCAATTCTTCCGCCTTCAATCATTAAAAAGAAGCCAGCCGGGCTCGTATCAAGCAAATCAAGAGCCTTAACAGCCATCTGATTTAAATGCGGATAATCACCCAGGCCGTCATACTCGTACGGCATGTGACCGTCACCGAAGAATCCGCAGGCGAGCTCACCTGTTAAACCGCGCAGCTCTGTGCTGTTTTGTGCAATATTGTAACCTGCAGAGTTTACATCTGCCGTTACAATGCCGGCACTCGGCCCGCCGCCGCCCATTACAACGTTCGGCTTTGTAACAGTAAAAATATCAGCCGCAATTTCAGCATAATTATTACGGCTCAGGTTGTGAGAGGCAAAAGCCGCGGGCGTCGCATGTGTTACCATAGTGGTAGTCACAATCCCTGTACTTTTCCCATCTTGCTGCGCACGCTTTAAAAGAGTTACAAGGTTCGAGCCGTCACCGGGAATGGCCTTACTAATAACCCCGTTATTTACTTTCTGCCCGGTTGCCATAGCGGTTGCTGCCGCCGCGGAATCGGTAATATCATTGTCCGCCGAATATGTCGTGACAGAGCCTTTAACAGGAAAAGATTCAAAAGACAGCCTTCCTTCTTCTCCATAAAAATAGTAGTCTGCGGCCTTTATCTGCTCAAAGCCCATGCCGTCTCCAATCATGAGGATGACGGAAACAGGCTTTGCAGCAAGTGCACAAGACAAAAAGATAAAGAGTGATAAAAAGATGATTAACTTTTTACATAACTTCATCATCAATTATATACTCCAAAGCTTAAACGGCTGTAGCCGTCATTGAGCAGGTTCTATCATTCAGTATTCAACAAGACACCGTTTTTATCTATTTTCTTTTTCAACTGAAGTTTAACGCTTCATAAAATTGAAACAAAGTTAATTCCTGGTTAAAAGTCTATCAATATCCCCTGAAAATAATCTGAAATCATCAAGATGTACAGTTATAATGGCATATACAATTTCCCAATTGATAGATTGATACTGATGTACAGCAATGTTTCTGAATCCAACCGCTCTCGCAAGACGTTCGGCAAGCTCATCAGCCACAATTTCTTTCTCTGCCAATGTTCTGAAAACCTCAGCCATGGAAACGGGAGCACTTACATCGTAATCTGCTAATACATGTGCTCCTATATCAACACAAGTCTGAACAGCACGCTCCAAATTTAAAACTATAATATCCTGTCTATCAATATCTGCTTGTAGGCTCTTCAAACTATCAGGCCGTTTGGATTCAATGCGGTGAACACAACGAATGAGAGATTCAAGTTTATTTCTAATAATATCAGGATCCATTAATAAATCTCCTTATCCTTGCGTTCTGCATTATGCGTACAGTCTTAAGAAAATCTTCATGAAAATAAATAGCCTGAAGGTTATAGTGCGCAAAAAGAATATTATTCTCTTTAAGCTTAATACCTTTTCCCAGTACCCGGCATAAAATTGTACCCTCAGCCTGACGTAAATCCAACAAATCAACTTCTCGATGAACCAGAGCGCTGATATCTGTTTGTATATCGATCAACCGCTCAAGCGAAGCATTCTCTTTAGTGTGTACAGCTATATCGATATCACTTGCATCACTAATCTTTCCTGACGCAAAAGAACCATACAAAATAGCCAGCTCAACTTCCGATTGCTCGGCAAAATATATTCTGAGTTTCTGTACTGCAGTGCTTCGCTTATCCATACCTATACCTTAAAATGATCCTAATAACTATAGTATATCATATCGGAAAACAATTATCGCCTTTAAAACTTCAGCTAAAAGGCAGGGCCAAGCTCAAACCAGCCTCTGCTACTCAAACAAAATTCTTCTCTTTAATACCTTCGGTGCCACTTTCGTAGAAAGACAACAAGAATTCTTGGCCGCGGATACATATGTGGCCAGTCACGGTAGCGATTACACGGATTTTTTTAAAAGAGTTGAGCCTTGCTTTTAATTTAGCCTTGTTTTTCTTTATAGCCGCCTTTAAAAACTCCAGCTTAAAGGCCGGGCAAAGCTCACAGTATATCCCCAGCTCTACCAACCAAATTCTTCTCTTCATACCTTCGGTGCCACTTTTAAGGTCAGACTATATGGTTTAACGTGGTCCGTGGCTTAAAACTCTTAAGAATTCTTGGCCGCGGATTTATATGGGAAATAGTGGCCCTCTGATCATATTATCCTTGCAACATTGTATATATGAAGTTAAACTTCTAATATGCAATGTTATATAGAACGGTTTCAGACTGGATTAATAAAAAACAGACTATCGAAAATGCCGGCGGTCGCTATTCTCGGGCCCAGACAATGCGGAAAATCCACTCTCGCAAAACATTTAATATCAGAAATGGATAATACTATATATCTTGATCTGGAAAGTAACAGAGACCTAAAAAAGCTGAACGATCCGGAAACTTTTTTTGAAGAAAATAGTGATAAAATAATATGTCTTGATGAAATCCAAAGAAGACCCGAGATATTTGCTCCGCTGCGGAGTATTCTTGATAGAAACAGTAAAAACGGACAGGTCTTAATCCTGGGCTCAGCGTCTCCGATGCTGATCAAACAAAGTTCAGAAACACTTGCCGGAAGAATCTCCTATATCGAACTAACGCCTTTTTTACTGAAGGAGACCGGTGACAATAATTTAAAATCTCTATGGTTAAAAGGAGGTTTTCCCGGAAGTTTCCTCGCAGATGAGCTGGAAGACAGTATATTCTGGAGAGAAGATTTTATTCGCACTTTTCTGGAAAGAGATATTCCAGCGCTGGGGGGGAAACTTCAGATTGGAAATATAAGCCGTTTATGGCAGATGTGTGCACATATAACCGGGCAGGTTGTAAATTATTCAAATCTCGCATCTGCTCTTGGAGTATCCGGCCATTCGGTTAAAAATTATATTGATTTCCTTTCTCAGGCGTATATGATTAGAATCCTTCCACCGTATTATATAAATGTAGGGAAAAGGCTTATAAAATCTCCTAAAATACATATCCGGGATACCGGAATTCTTCATACACTGCTGGATATAACAGATCGTAATTCTCTGCTAGGTCATCCTGTATACGGCGCCTCATGGGAAACCTTCTGTGTTGAGCAGATTCTATCAAGTTTAAAAGGGTGGCAGGGATCTTTTTATAGGACGTCCTCTGGAAATGAAATTGATCTCATCTTAACAAAAGGCCGGGATTTAATCGCGGTAGAATGCAAAGCTTCAAGCGCGCCCTCCTTATCTAAAGGCTTTTACGTTGCGGCTGAAGATCTTAAACCGATAAAAAGCTGGATTATAGCTCCTGTTTCTGAAAGCTATGTTTATGATAAAAACCATAACATTAGAGTAGGCAATCCAATGCATCTCATAAATGATTTAATTGATAAACAAGACTGAGAAAGCCGCTATTTCTCTGAAACGGCCGACGCCAAAGGCTAAAAACTCTTAAGAATTCTTGGCCGCGGATTTATATAGGGCCAGGCACAGTAGCGATTACACGGATTTTTTTAACAAGTTGAGCCTTGTTTTTTAATTTAGCCTGGTTTTTCTTTATAACCAGCCTTTAAAACTTAAGCTAAAAGGCAGGCAAAGCGCAAAGTATAGCCCCATCTATCCAAACAAAATTCTTCTCTTCTAATATCCGCGTAAATCTCTACTGTGCGATGCCCAATATCAATCCGTGGCAATACTCTTAAGAATTCTTGGCCGCGGATACATATGTGGCCAGTCACGGTAGCGATTACACGGATTTTAAAAGAGTTGAGCCTTGTTTTTAAAGTTTAGCCATGTTTTTTCTTGAATGTTGCATTTTAAAACTTCAGCCAAAAGGCAGGGCAAAGCTCGTAGTATAGCTTCAGCCCTCCAAAAAAATTCTGCTCTTATATACCTTCGGTGCCACTTTCGTAGAAAGACTATATAGTTTAACGTGGTCCGCGCTAATCGCTACTGTGCGATACCCAATATCCATCCGTGGCAATACTCTTAAGAATTCTTGGCCGCGGATACATATGTGGCCAGTCACTGTAGCGATTACACGGATGTTTTTAAGAGTTGAGCCTTGTTTTTAAAGTTTAGCCATGTTTTTTCTTGAATGTTGCATTTTAAAACTTCAGCTAAAAGGCAGGGCAAAGCTCAAAGTATAGCTTCAGCCCTCCAAACAAAATTCTTCTCTTTAATCCGCGCTAATCGCTACTGTGCGATACCCAATATCCATCCGCGGCTTAAAACTCTTAAGAAGTCCGGCCACGGATTTATATGTGGCCAGTCACGGTAGCGATTACACGGATTTTTTTAACAAGTTGAGCCTTGCTTTATAATTTAGCCTGGTTTTTTCTCTATAGCTTCAATTTAAATCTTCAGCTTAAAGACCAGACCAAGCTCATAGTATAGCCCCAGCTATCCAACCCAATTCTTCTCTTTATTACCTTCGGTGCCACCTCTAAGGTCAGACTATATGGTTTGAGGTGATCCGCGGCTATACTCTTATATTGCCCGACAAAACTCTGTTTTTTATTCAATTACTAGCCTCTGCCATTCCAGCTTTTGTCCCTGAAAGTTTATAAGAAAACCCAATTTACAGCCTGAAATATGAAGATAGTTTAATAACTGAGCAGCATGAATATCAACAAGAACTTTTACTGATTTAAGTTCTATTATGATCTTATTTTCGACAACCAGATCAGCGAAATACTCTCCTACAATTTTATCACGGTACATAACATTGAAAGACTCGTTATACTTTGCCATTATCCCGGTTTCAATCAATTCATAATAAAGCGCATTATGGTAGCACTGCTCAAGTAGTCCTCCACCAAGGACTTTATGAACATTTATGCAGCAGCCAATAATTTTATAGGATAATTGCTCATAAATCATGCTTTCCTCTCCATCTCTATTTATTTCTGTATAACCTTCTCTATTAAACCGAAATTTATTCGCTTTGATTCATGGATCCTGTTGATTTAATTTTAAGAATTCTTGGCCACGGATTTATATGGGGCCAGTCACGGTAGCGATTACACGGATGTTTTTAAGAATTGAGCCTTGTTTTAAAAGTTTAGCCTGGTTTTTCTTTATAACCAGCCTTTAATACTTCAGCTAAAAGGCAGAGCAAAGCCCAAAGTATAGCCCCGGCTCTCCCAACCAAATTCTTCTCTTTAATCCGCGCTAATCGCTACTGTGCGATACCCAATATCCATCCGTGGCAAAATACTCTTAAGAAGTCCGGCCGCGGATTTATATGGGGCCAGACACGGCAGCGATTACACGGATTTTTTAAAGAGTTGAGCCTTGCTTTAAAGTTGAGCCTGGTTTTTCTTTATAACCAGCCTTTAATACTTCAGCTAAAAGGCAGGGCAAAGCTCAAAGTATAGCCCCGGCTATCCAAACAAAAATTTTTTCTTCATACCTTCGGTGCCACTTTCGTAGAAAGACTATATAGTTTAACGTGGTCCGCGCAAATCGCTACTGTGCGATACCCTATATCCATACCTTCGGTGCCACTTTTAAGGTCAGACTATATGGTTTAACGTGGTCCGCGGCTTAAAACTCTTAAGAAGTCCGGCCACGGATTTATATGGGGCCAGGCACAGTAGCGATTACACGGATTTTTTTAAGAGTTGAGCCTTGTTTTTAAGTTTAGCCTGGTTTTTCTTTATAACCAGCCTTTAATACTTAAGCCAAAAGGCAGGGCAAAGCTCGTAGTATAGCTTCAGCCCTCCAAACAAAATTCTTCTCTTCATACCTTCGGTGCTACTTTTGTAGAAAGACAATTTAGTTTAACGTAGTCCGCGCTAATCGCTACTGTGCGATACCCTATATCCATCTGTGGCAATACTCTTAAGAATTCTTGGCCACGGATTTATATGGGGCCAGGCACAGTAGCGATTACACGGATTTTTTAAAGAGTTGAGCCTTGCCTTAAAGTTGAGCCTGGTTTTTCTTTATAACCAGGCTTTAATACTTCAGCTAAAAGGCAGAGCAAAGCCCAAAGTATAGCCCCAGCTATCCAAACAAAAATTTTTTCTTCATACCTTCGGTGCTACTTTTGTAGAAAGACAATTTAGTTTAACGTAGTCCGCGCTAATCGCTACTGTGCGATACCCAATATCCATACCTTCGGTGCCACTTTTAAGGTCAGACTATATGGTTTAACGTGGTCCGTGGCTTAAACCTCTAAAGAATTCTTGGCCACGGATTTATATGGGGCCAGGCACAGTAGCGATTACACGGATTTTTTTAAGAGTTGAGCCTTGTTTTTAAAGTTTAGCCATGTTTTTCTTGAATATTGCAGTTTAAAAAATTTAAGCCAAAAGGCCGGGCAAAGCTCAAAGTATCGCTTCAGCCCTCCAAACAAAAATTTCTTCTCTTCATACCTTCGGTGCCACTTTTGTAGAAAGACAATTGAGTTTAACGTGGTCCGTGGCTTAAACCTCTAAAGAATTCTTGGCCGCGGATACATATGGGGCCAGGCACGGTAGCGATTACACGGATGTTTTTAAGAATTGAGCCTTGTTTTAAAGTTTAGCCTGGTTTTTCTTTATAACCAGCCTTTAATACTTCAGCTAAAAGGCAGAGCAAAGCCCAAAGTATAGCCCCGGCTCTCCCAACCAAATTCTTCTCTTTAATCCGCGCTAATCGCTACTGTGCGATACCCAATATCCATCCGTGGCAAAATACTCTTAAGAAGTCCGGCCGCGGATTTATATGTGGCCAGTCACGGTAGCGATTACACGGATGTTTTTAAGAATTGAGCCTTGCTTTAAAGTTGAGCCTGGTTTTTCTTTATAACCAGCCTTTAAAAACTCCAGCTTAAAGGCCGGGCAAAGCTCAAAGTATAGCCCCGGCTCTCCCAACCAAATTCTTCTCTTAAATCCGCGCAAATCGCTACTGTGCGATACCCAATATCCATCCGTGGCAATACTCTTAAGAATTCTTGGCCGCGGATACATATGGGGCCAGGCACGGTAGCGATTACACGGATTTTTTTAAGAGTTGAGCCTTGCTTTAAAGTTGAGCCTGGTTTTTCTTTATAACCAGCCTTTAATACTTCAGCTAAAAGGCAGAGCAAAGCCCAAAGTATAGCCCCAGCTATCCAAACAAAAATTTTTTCTTCATCCGCGCAAATCGCTACTGTGCGATGCCCAAGATCCATTCGTGGCAATACTCTTAAGAATTCTTGGCCGCGGATACCAGTGGCAGGTCACGGTAGCGATTACACGGATTTTTTAAAGAGTTGAGCCTTGCTTTAAAGTTGAGCCTGGTTTTTCTTTATAGCCGCCTTTAAAAACTCCAGCTTAAAGGCCGGGCAAAGCCCAAAGTATAGCCCCGGCTCTCCCAACCAAATTCTTCTCTTAAATCCGCGCTAATCGCTACTGTGCGATACCCAATATCCATCCGTGGCAAAATACTCTTAAGAAGTCCGGCCGCGGATTTATATGGGGCCAGTCACGGTAGCGATTACACGAATTTTTTAAAAAAGTTGAGCCTTGCTTTTAAAGTTTAGCCTGGTTTTTCTTTATGGCTACAATTTGGCCGCTTTTTTTCGTATGCGTCTTCTTGCAATTTCATCTAAATTTCAGTTAAAATAAAGAAATGGATAAATTACAGGTTTATGGAATAGGCAACGTCCTGATAGATATTGTTGTCAGCGTTACCGATGAGGAACTGGCCGAACTCGGGCTGGACAAGGGAATAATGCGGCTCACTGAAGGCGCGGATCGCGAGAGGATAGTAAACTTTATTAGCACCAAAGAGAGTACTTTTCACTGCGGAGGCTCGGCACCGAATACCATCATCACGCTTGCCCAGCTGGGGGCCAGAGCCGCCCTTTCAGGCAAGATAGGCCGTGATAACTTCGGAGACCGCTACGAGAGACAGCTTCACGACCATGGGGTTGTGTCCTTCCTTGGCCGAGGCGACGGGAACACCGGCTCCAGTATAATAATGGTCAGCCCCGACTCGGAGCGGACGATGAATACGAGCCTCGAGAACAACCGTAAATACGGTATTTCCGATATTCAGGAAGACGCTATTAGGGAAGCCGAGTATTTCTACTTTACCGGCTACATGTGGGACACCGACAGCCAGAAAGAGGCGCTTACCCGGGCTATAGACGTTGCAAAGGAAGCCGGAACTAAAATAATCTTCGACGCGGCCGACCCCTTCGCCGTTCAGCGGAGCAGCGGCGAATTCACAAGGCTAATCGAGAAGAACTTCGATATTGCCTTCGCGAATGCCGAAGAAGCGCGGCTGATGTTCGACTGCGATGATCCGCAGCAATGCTCGGTGTACCTGTCCGATCTATGTGAGACGGCTATAGTTAAAAACGGCGGAGACGGATCTTTCGTGAAGAGCGGAGACGAGACCCATAAAATTCCCGTTTATAAGGTTGAGACTGTCGACACAACCGGTGCCGGCGACATATACGCGGCCGGCTTCATATACGGCCTATGTGAGGGAAAGAGCCTTGACCTCTGCGGCCACATTGCATCGAAACTTGCGGCCGGTATTGTCGGCCAGACCGGCGCCCAGTTTACAATGGATAGACTAAACAAAATCAAGAAAGATTTTTAGCACATCCGAAAGGAAGAATAATAATGCCGGGCACAGCAAGAACTGACCCGGCTTTTTTTTAAAATAAAGACCCTGTAAATCCGAGACCGAATCGTTGAATCGGGTTGTTTGAAAAAACATAGGCTGCCTCGATGTAGAACCCGCCGAGAGAGACTCGGGCCCCTGCTTCCGGAACGATCACAGATGCAATTCCGTTTCCAATAGCCATTATCACAATACCGCCGCCGAAGGCCCGGAGAGAGAGATCCTCTCCTGCATGAAGATCGAAATATCCTCTGAAAGGCAGATCAAGCAGGGTGTAGTAATAAGAATCCGTCTCCCAAGAAAACGCTAAAACGCCGGCTTCCACTCCAAGTCTCATGTTTTCACTCAGGTTAAACCCCAGTCCGAGATGCCCGCCGAATCTTAGGTTAAAAATTGCTTCGAGTATTTGAAGACCGTCTGTTGTCTGAAAGGGAAAAGCATCATAGTAAAGCCCTGAGGAAAAATCTAATCTCACCGGCCCCTCGGTTCCTTCCGCGCTGATGATTCCTCCGAATACTAAAAACACTGCTAATACAAGAATAATCTTTTTCATTTAGAATTCTCCTTTTTATGGTTCGGGAATCTTAATATAAATAATATAGATAGACAATCTTTTTTATGCTGGGGGAAAATTCTTTTTATTCTGGTACATCCGCGCATCGGCGGGTTTTAGAGTTAACGGCTAATCCAGTACTGAAAAAAGCTTCTTAAGTGGCAGCTCGAATCCGCCGAGGACTTCACTCTTGAGAGTTTCCCCTCTCGATAGATGTTCGGGTTTCAAAAACCCCGCCGTTCCGCGGACAAAACTGACCACTTCCGGCAGGCCCGGATTGATGATCCAGTATTCTCTCACTCCGCTTCTCTCATAGAGGAGCCTCTTCTCGGTCTCATCCTTATAGGCGGTGGAGTCGGAGAGAATTTCCACAACAAGATCGGGCGCGCCGCTGCATCCCCTCTCCTCTATCTTGGATTTATCACATATCACAAGAAGATCAGGCTGAACGACGGTATCCTCGGCAAGCTTCACATCAAACGGTGCACAGAAGGCTTCACAGTTCTTTCCCTCAATATAGTTATATACAGCGATGCTCAGAACTCTCGATAATCGCTGATGAGAAGTCGTCGGAGCCGGACTCATCAGATAGGCATAGCCCCCGATGAGTTCCCAACGCTGATCATTTGGCCAGAGCAGATAATCTTCATAGGTATATTTTTCGTTCTTTTTAAGGCTTGTTCCCGGGATGTAATCAGCCATAGTTAAATTATAACCCCTCAGATAGTAAAAATGCAAGCTTTGAAGCCGAACTTTGAAGCCGTGGCAGTTAGGTACGTCGCCTCATCATCGCGAGCACTATGCAGTAGTGTTGCCGCCGGAAGCTTTTCCCGGCGGCATTTTTCTCTATATATTCTTTGCTACCTCGTATGCATCCCAGATGGCATACATTATATTTTTCACCTGACGGGAGTCTCCGAGATTATAGGTTTCTTTCGGAAGCATTTTGATGCTCTCATACAAAACGTCATTGACCTTGTACCCGACGGCGTTTATGACCGTATCGGCGGCGAGTGTCGTCTTCTTCGTACAATTCTGAACTATAACTTCGCCGTTTTTAACATCCTCTACTTTTGAATTAACGAGGATGTCGACCTTGTTGTAAACAAGCAGATCTTTCAGCATGCAGTAGTTCATCATAGGCATTCCGTGGGGGCCGCCGAGGATATCGGGGGCCATCTCAACAACCGAGACTTTCTTTCCCTTCTCTGCAAGCCAGAGCCCGGTCTCACATCCGACAAGCCCGCCGCCTATTATCACGACATTCTCTCCGCATGGAGTCTTGTCATTCAGTATATCTACAGCGGTCGCGGTTTCATCACTGAAAGAAAGCTCGATGGGCTTCGCTCCGGTTGCCGCAATTATGACATCTGCAGCAGAGTTTTCAATAAATTCTTTATCTGCCTCAAAACCAAACCTTATGCTCACATTCAGATCTCGAAGCTGTTTCTCATACCAGCGGATCAGGGCCCTGTCATGGCGCTTGAAGTCGGGAACTGCCCCGGGATTAATGTTACCACCGAGGATCTCCGATTTCTCAACTATTTCAACATCATGACCGCGCAGCTTACATACCCGGGCAGCCTCCATTCCGGCAAGCCCTCCACCAATAATCAGAACCTTCTTAGGGTTCTCGGTTTTGCTGAGGCTGTATTCGGATTCTCTTCCGCAAACCGGGTTTACGGCACAGGAAATAGCCTGACCCGCGGGAATTCTTCCCATACAGCCGTCATGACAGGAGAGACATGGCCGTACATCATCCCATTCTCCGCGCTGAATTTTATTAACAATCTGAGAATCAGCAAGCAGAGGGCGGCCATAACTGACCAGATCACAGCAGTCTTCGAGGGCGGCTGAGGCCAGATCAGGATTATCCATGCGTCCAGCAAGAATAATGGGAACATCAACTTCAGCCTTAAGCATCTTCCCGAATTCACGGTACATTCCATCTTCGAAATACATCGGCGGATGATTCCAGTACCAGGAGTCATAGGTTCCGGCATCAACATTGAGCGCATCATAGCCGGCTTCGACCAGGAGTTTTGCGGCCGCGATTCCTTCCTCGTAATCCTTTCCTACCTCTGTGAAATCTTCGCCGGGGAGCGCGCCTTCTCGAAGGCCCTTCATGAAGCTCTTGATGCTGTAACGCAGGGAAACCGGAAAATCATCTCCGCAAACTTTTTTGATACCCTTCACAATGTCTGTTGCTATCTTGAGGCGACCTGCAAGATCGCCGCCATACTCATCTGTTCTCTGATTAAAAAATGAAATGGCAAACTGGTCCAGAAGATATCCCTCGTGGACTGCATGAATTTCAACACCGTCAAATCCAGCCTTCTTTGCAATTGCCGCAGATTTTACAAAGTTACCGACTAAGATTTTAATCTCTTCTACGCTCATCTCCCTATGCTCGATGGACGGGTCAAACCGATTCTGGTGAGGTGACGGGGCAATCCATTTTTTCAGGAATCCGGGAATACCGGAGCGGCCTAGACCTCCTGTGATCTGAAGGAAGATCTTGCTGCCGTAGGCATGAATCTTCTCATTCATCTCATAGGTTGATGCACAGAAGAGCATAGGATTGTGAGTTGGACAGGGAAGACCGAAATCAAGGATCTCATCATAATCGACCAAGGCTATACCGGTGATAATGAGGCCGACCCCTCCTCTGGCTCTCTCGACATAATATTCCTGGGTAACCTTGGTGAATCCGCCGTTACCGTCAGATCTTGCAACTAGACCCATAGGCGCCATCGACGTCCTGTTTTTTATCTTCAAGCCGTTTATCTTTATAGGCTCAAAAAGTTTTTCATGTGCTTTTATCATAGAATCCTCCGAATGTTTTTAACATAATAGATTCACCGAACTGGTTATGTCAAGGAATTTAAAACTTCCAGCATGAAATAAGATTTTGCTTTCTTTTTAGGATTAAAGTTTATAGGTTTCCAGATAATTAGTAAGAATTCTGCGTGATTTGCTTCCAATGTCGTAGCTTCCGCGCTTGAGGCTCCAGTTATAAAGAATACCCCGATTAATAATAAGGAGTTCATCGGCAATCTCGCCGGCGGCTAGTTCGTCGGTTATCTCTCCGCTTCTCTGACCCTCTTCTATAAGCCTGCATAGATTACTTGGCAGCCCCCTGTCGGTAGACAGAAAAAACTCGGTTGCATCGCTGAGCTGAGCCTTATATATCTGGATGATGACATCAATGCCGAAATACTCGGTTTCTTCGGCCTGATATACGAGGTACTCGATTATCCGGTCGAATGTGCTCCTGGATGATAACTTACCGATTATCTCATTATTAAAATGCTCATCCACTCTTCTATAGGATTCTACAATGATTCCGGCCTTGTTTTTAAAATGATGATAGAAGGCTCCCACCGAGACTCCGGCTTCTGCGCATATCTCTTCGAGCTTCATATTATCGTAACCATTTTCGCGGATCATCTTGATAGCTAGGTCGAGAAGCTTGTTCTTTGTTTCAATTGCCTGCCGTTTGCGGCTCGTTATTTTTTCCATTATACCTTCATTAAATTATTAAGAATTTCGGCCGCAGACCACGTTGAACTATATAATCTCACCATAAAAGTGGCACCGAAGGTATGCATATTGGGTTTCGCACTGTAGCGAGCAAGAGGAAAAGAATTTTGTTTTTAGAGGCTCAGCCTACTTTCAGACCTGCCCTCTTTAGAACTAATTCTTTACCTTAAGAATAAGAAAAGGCTCAAAACCGTCTATACAGCCCTATTTAAAAACAAAGCCATAAAAATTCAAAATCCTCTCAATCTCTACTGTGCACTACCCTATATCCATCCGTGGCTAAATAATCTTATTCCTCGTCATCCTTGATGATTGCAAGCTCAATTCCAAGCTCTTCAAGCTGCGAGCCGGCAACAACGCCGGGAGCCGAGGTCATCATGCAGGTAGCTTTCTGGGTCTTGGGAAAAGCTATTACGTCCCTGATTGAGTCGGTTCCGAGAAAAAGCATCATTACCCTGTCAAGACCGAGGGCAAGGCCCGCGTGAGGAGGTGCTCCAAACTGGAGGGCATCGAGGAGGAAGCCGAACTTTTCCTTTGCCTCATCATCGCTGATTCCAAGGAGGGTAAAGATCTTCTGCTGCATCTTATTGTCATGGATTCTAACCGAACCTCCGCCAATCTCGTTACCATTGAGCACTATGTCGTAGGCATTGGTCTTTACCGCAAATACATCGGTGTCCAGCAGTGCCTCATCCTCAGGCCGGGGCGCGGTAAAGGGGTGATGAACAGAGGTCGGGTTACCATTGTCATCCTTCTCAAAGAGGGGGAAGTCGACAACCCAGGAGAAGTTGAGCTCGCTCTCATCTATTAGGCCCAGCTTCTTTCCCATCAGATCACGAAGGGCCGCAAGGCTCTGGCAGACGACCTTTTCGCTGTCGGCCACAAAGATGAGAACGTCACCTGTCTCGGCGCCTGTCTTTTCAAATAGAGCCTTTGACTCTTCCTCTGAAAAGAATTTCACGATAGGCGACTGAGGTCCGTCGGCGTTCATCTTTATCCAGGCCACACCCTTGGCCCTGTAGGTCTTGACGAAGGGTGTCATCTCATCGAGGTCTTTACGTGTAAGCTTGGCGGCTGCGCCCTTTAAATTTATTGCCCTGACCATGCCGCCCGCGCCTATGGCGTTCTTGAACACGCCGAAGCCTGAATCGGCAAAGACATCCGAACAGTCGGTAATCTCGAGGCCGAAGCGGAGATCGGGTGCGTCGCAGCCGTAGCGGAGCATTGCATCATCATAGGTTATTCGGGGCAGCGGAAGCTTGAGATCTTTTTCGAAGAGATCTTTCATAAGCCCCTTAAAGAGACCTTCAAGCATTCCCATTATGTCGTCACGGTCCACGAAGGCCATCTCGAGGTCAACCTGGGTAAACTCGGGCTGACGGTCGGCGCGGAGATCCTCGTCACGGAAACAGCGGGCAATCTGAAAGTATCGGTCGAAACCGGCTATCATCAGGCTCTGCTTGAAAAGCTGCGGACTCTGCGGAAGCGCGTAGAAGGTTCCGGGATTGACGCGGCTGGGCACAAGGTAGTCACGGGCGCCTTCCGGGGTTGATTTTGTCAGAATAGGAGTCTCAATATCAACGAAATCCTGGTCAAGAAAGTAGTTCCTTATCATCCCGGTGACCTTGCTGCGGAATATCATATTATTCTGAAGTCTTTTTCCTCTGAGGTCGAGGTAGCGGTGAACAAGCCTTGTCTCGGCGTTTACGTCTTCAGAATGCTGAATATCGAAGGGAGGAGTATTAGACTTATTAAGCAGTTCAAAACTTTTTACGTAGATCTCCACTTCTCCTGTGTCGAGGCTCATGTTGGCCATTCCGTCGGGACGGGCCCTTACCTCTCCTTCAACCGCGATTACAAACTGACTGCGCAGCTTGTGGGCAACCGCATGGGCTTCGGGCGCAACCTGCGGATCGAATACTATCTGGGTGAGTCCCCATCTGTCATAGAGGTCGATGAAGGCCAGGCCCCCGTGGTCACGGTAGTTTTCCACCCATCCGTTAAGGACAACAGTCGTATCTTTAGCTGCTATACGTAATTCTCCGCAGTTATGTGTTCTTTTAAGTTTCATTTCCTATCCTCGTATTTCTTATTTCAGCTTGTTAATTTCATTATAAGGCTCTGTACTGACTGCGGGTTAGCCGTTCCCTTTGTCGCGGCCATTACCTTTCCGACGATAAATCCGCGCGGCTTCTCGTCTCCGCCTTTTATCTGTTCTACTGCCTTGGGATTCTCATCAAGGATCTTCTGAACGATGACCTTTAGATCTCCGTCGTCGGCGGCATTTTCCCAGCCGTTCTCTTTAATAATTGCCGCCGGATTTTTATTCTCATCAAACACGGCGGTAAGCGTCTTGGCCGCTATTTTACCATGAATTTTATTATCTGCAAGCATCATGAGCAGTTCAGTAAGTCTTTCGGCACTAAGGGGGCAGCCCTCGGAGCCAAGGTCGGCCTTCTGGAAGCCGGTTCTATTCAGCTCCTTTGCCGCGTTTCCCATCAGCCACTTGACCGAAAGCTGCGGATCGGCGCCGAGCCCTACTGTCTTCTCGAAAAAGTCGGCTAAAGCCTTCTCCTCGCAGATGTAGTCGGCCTGATCAGGGGTGAGCTTCAAGCATTCGACGAGGCGCTGCCGCCTTGTTAGAGGCAGCTCAACGAGGGAGTTCTCTATCATCGCAAAGAAGTTCTTGTCGGGCCGAAACGGGGGAAGGTCGGGCTCAGGAAAGTAGCGGTAGTCGTGAGCCTGCTCCTTGCTCCTCATGCTTCTTGTAACCGAGCGATCCTCATCCCAGAGACGGGTCTCCTGCACTATTATTCCGCCTGAGCTTATAACCTTTTCCTGTCTCTTCCGCTCATAGCCGAGGGCCTTTTTAACGAAGCGGGAGGAGTTGAGGTTTTTAACTTCAACCTTACGCCCAAGCCCCATGCCGGGAGTGTTAATTGATATATTCGCGTCACAGCGGAGCGAGCCCTCTTCCATATTCCCGTCACAGACCCCGAGGTGACGGACTGTCCGCCTGAAGGCCTGGAGAAAATCCTCGGCCTCCTGCCCGGTCTTGAACTCGGGCTCGGTTACTATCTCGAGAAGGCAGGTTCCGGCCCTGTTGTAGTCGCAGAGCGACTTTCCGCCCTGGTGAATCATCTTTCCGGCGTCCTCTTCGAGGTGGATTTCATGAAAGTTTATCTTCTTTATCTCGTCTCCGCTCTCATATTCAAAGGCGCCACCCCGGCCGAAGGGGTTTGAGAACTGGGTAATCTGATAGTTCTTTGTGAGATCCGGATAGAAATAATTCTTCCGCTCAAACATGGCATTTTCGGAGAGCCTGCAGTTCATTGCCCGGCAGACGATGTAGGAAAGCCTTACAGCTTCTTCATTAAGCGCCGGAAGAACCCCGGGATAGCCGAGGCAGACCGGACAGACATTGCTGTTAGGCTCGTCGCCGAATTTGGATTTGCATCCGCAGAATATTTTTGTCTCGGTCAGAAGCTGTATGTGTATCTCGAGTCCTATAAAAGTTTCATACTCGGCCATCAGAAGCCCTCCATTTTGCCGGGGCAGACCGCCGGGGGCAGCTGCAGGGCGAGTTTATCGGCGGCGGCGAAGAGTCTCTCCTCGGCAAAGACGGGGGCCATCAGCTGCATGCCGACGGGAAGTCCGTTTTCAACAGATACCGGAATAGATAAGGCAGGGATTCCGGCAAGGTTCGCTGCGACTGTAAACTTGTCGGCAAGTTTCTGCTGAAACTGATCGAGGCCCGAATTGCCGTGCCTGAAGGCGGCAGTAGGAAAGGTGGGCATCATCATAAGGTCTGCCCGGCCGAATACCTTGTCAAACTCATTGCGGACTGCCGTCCGGATTTTCTGAGCCCTGGTATAATACTGATCCTGAAAACCGGAGCGAAGGACGTAGGTTCCAAGAAGAATTCGAAGTTTCACCTCGTCACCAAAGCCCTCGTCGCGTGATTTTCTAACCAGGTCATCGAAGCCTTCAGCCGAGGCTGAGCGGTGCCCGTAGCGAACGCCGTTGTAGCGGGCCAGGTTTGCGCTGGCCTCGGCCATTGCAATTGTATAGTAGGCGGCTATGCCGTATTCGAGCATAGGAAGTTCTACCTCGATAATTCCGTAACCGGAGGCCTTAAATCCGTCCACGGCCTTTTGGTAGCCGGCCATAACCTCGGACGAAAGCCCGAGCTCGCCTGACAGAACCGCTATGCTCTCCGCCTCGGGGGAAGCCGGAAGATGTTCAACCGAAGTCTGATCATTTCCGTCCTTTCCTTTAATTATGTTGAAGACTTCCCTCGTCGTCTCGACCGTATCGGCGATAATTCCGCAGACCTCGAGCGAGGACGCGTAGGCCACGAGCCCGAAGCGCGAGACAACCCCGTAGGTGGGTTTGAGTCCGTAAACGCCGCAGAACGAGGCCGGCTGGCGGACTGAGCCGCCGGTATCGGTGCCAAGGGCAAAGGGAACAAGGCCGGCGGCCACAGCCGCGGCCGATCCGCCGCTTGAGCCTCCGCAGACGCGGCTCAAGTCCCAGGGGTTATTGGTTACGGCGAGGGCCGAATTATCGGTTGATGAGCCCATACCGAACTCATCAAGGTTTGTCTTTCCAGCCGGAACAGCCCCGGCCGCCTTAAGCTTCGCAACAGCGGTTGCGTCATAGGGAGATACGAAGTTCTCAAGCATCTTCGAACCGCAGGTAAGACGCATTCCCGTAACCGCGATGTTGTCCTTCACCCCGAAGGGTACTCTGCTAAGCAGAGTCTCTCTGCTCAGCAGAGTCTCTCCAGAGATTAGGCCTGTTCCGGCCGAAGTGTCGTCCGCGAATTCAAGAAAACTATTAATATCTTTGTCTTTCTCTCTAATACTGGAGATGTAACTTCTCCAGTCTTTTATTTTAATCATTTTTCTATCCTGATTTGGTGAATTAAAGTACGTTAGGAATTACTATAAAATTATTTTCATTATCAGGAGCACGGTCAACAAGCTCTTTCTGATTATTATTCTGATTGGGAGTGTCGGTTCTCAGCGCGTTATCTGTAACGAGTGCGTGAGTTGTGGGGGCAAGATTATCGACATCGACTTCCGACATCTTTGAGAAATAATCAAGCATTTCTGTAACGGCCGCAGCGAGGCGGCCTTCCTCTTCCGCTGACAGTTCAAGCTGAGCCTGTGCCGCGGTTATAATTAGATCATCCTGTTCCATAGTAACGAATTTGACATAATGGGTTGTTAGTGTCAAGACAGGAACTATTCTGATTTTTACTGCATTTTTTTAATAGATGCGCCCTTGCTGACCCCGGCGGCATACATAACAGTAAAAATCAGAACTGTAATTTGCTGCCTTGTCACTACCGGGGACTAAATAGTAAAATTACAAAAAATTTTATGTTTCACGAAGTGAAACTCAAAAACTATTACCTTCGGTAATAGTTCAGCGGCAGGGATTGCAGCGGTACCCCGGATGAGTTTCCGCAGAAAACTCAACGGAGTACAAGCGGAAAGCCCGACCCGAGTGACGCGAGGGTGCCGCCCGGATCTTTAATATAGGAGATATATTGAACTGTCATCTTTTTATTCAGAAATTTTTTGGACTCTTTTTCGCGGCGGGAATGGCACTGGGGTTCTTCTTTCCTGATTACCTGATTGTTGTTTCAGATTATTCGCTTCTCATCCTGGGCTGCGTGATGACTATGACCTTTCTGTCTGTTGATCTTGAGGCGGCGCTTCACAACCTCAGGCGCATTCATGTTACAGGTATTGTGTTCATTCTGACTAAGGCTGTTATTCCGTTTCTACTGTTTCATCTGACTCGTCCACTCGGCGAGCATATTTCCATCGCGGTCCTGCTTCTTTCACTGACGCCATTTGCCGCTATCTCACCGACGCTGACGCGGATTGTGGGGGGAGACGCGGAGTTCATCCTGGTTCAGCAAATTCTGCAGACACTTATTTCGCCTTTTTATATGCCGTTTCTATTTCTGCTGATTGCGGGCTCGTCCATCAGCATCGATGTGTTTCAGATGGTAAAAATTCTCGTTTTCCTCATTCTAATTCCGTTTGCCATTTCACTGGTCATTCGGTTTACGCTCCACGGACTTATTATTAAGACGAAGAAATTTTTCCCGGCAGCCTCTATTCTATTTATCGCCCTTCTTCTCTCCGGGCTTCTTGCAACCGCGGCCGAGCCTGTTAAGGCTGACCCTCTCAAGGCTCTGCCTCTTGCTGCCTTGAGTTTTGCCCTTGCGGCGGTGCTTATGTTTTCAGGCTGGTTCGTCTTCTTTTTTCTTGACAGGAAAAAAAGACTTGGAATAGCTGTAGGCCACCTCTATATGAACATTGGGCTTACTGCGGTGCTGGCAGCGGGCTTTTTCGGCCCCGAGGTACTGCTTTTTGTGCTTATCTACGAGCTGCCGGCTAATCTGCTGCCTCCGCTGATGGGGAAGATTGGGCTGTTTAGGGAAAGGCCGGACGGAGATAGGTCTATTTAAGAATTTTTGGCCGCGGATATTGCCGGGGCAAAGCACAGTAGCGATTTAAGAGGATATTGGATTCGTTGTTAGCTGCCGCTTCCTTGAGCCTTTTCTTTTCCTATCGCCTTTTTTTAATAGCAGATCCTTCCGTCAGGCAGAGATACAACTGAATGCCATAGCTAGAACCCAAAATCCCCATCCGTGCTAATCGCTACTGTGCGACGCCGGATATCATCCGCGGCCATTATTCTTGAAACAGCTATTCGCGGCCTGTTAACTCGGAAATCCGGCTCTCCAGCCTGTCAAGGAGCGATGTAAGCTCTTCGAGCTCCTCTAATGAAAATTCGGAGAAAATTAAGCCTTGTACCCTGGCAAACCTTATCAAGCATTGACGGCCGACTGTTTTTCCTTTATCTGTCGTCATGAGAATGTAATTGCGCCCATCGCCCGAATCGCGGGTTCGCGTAATGAAGCCGCCTTTTTCGAGAATCACGGCGGCCTTTGTTACCGCAGTCTTTCCGACATCAAGCTGCCTGGCAACCTCCTGCTGATTTATACCCTCATCTTCAAAGATTGCAATCAGGTATTCGAGCTGTCCCTCAGAGATTCCGAAGCTCTTTAGTTCCGCTTCGAGCAGGGACCTCATGCCGCGCTGTATTGCCTTAAGTTTTTTTGCGAAGGCGGGTCTATGCATTGGTATTCTCCTTTATAATCGATGCACTGCATTATCTCTGGGACGATGAGGCCTTCGTAGGATTTCGGTCAGGCCTTGATGACGGGCGTTGACTCATCAATATAATCACTTATGATCGGGAATTTAGGCTTGATCATCCTTTCCTCTAATGGTTTACCGGTGAACTAAATAGAAAAAGTTTAATTCTAATTAGTGCACCAGTCAACTGTTAAAAAAGGGGTTTTTCTTTGTTCAAAATGCCTATTGAGCGAAGGCCTTCTTCGGCCTTAAGCAGGGTACGCCTGCCCTTAAGGGATCGGGAGATTGTCAGGCGGTCGGCGTATTCAAGATCTCCTCCCGCAGGAAGGCCTGATGCGAGCTGGCTTATCTTCAGTCCGGACTTCTTAAGGAGGTTTACAAGGTAGAGGGCAGTTGTCTCCCCTTCCACTGTCGGATTCGTGGCGATAATCAGCTCTTTAACTGTTCCGCCCTTCAGCCGGTGAATCAGCATCCCGATAGTAAGCTCTTCGGGACCCATTCCGTCTATAGGCGATATTACACCGGTCAGCACGTGGTACAGCCCCTTGAAGTCGCCTGTCGCCTCTATGGTGTTGATGTCTTCGGGCTGCTCGACAACGCAGATAACAGACCTGTCACGGCCCGGATCGGAGCAGATTGGGCAGGGGCTCTTGTCGGTATAGTTGCCGCAGTGTTCACATTTCTTGACGTTTTTCTGAAGATTTCCTATCTGGGAGGCAAGTTCATGAACCCAGCTTCCATCGGCCTTAAGAAGAAAATGAGCAACCCGGCGGGCACTTTTCGAGCCTATTCCGGGCAGTTTTGTAAGATTTTTTACCAGTAAATCAAGGGTATTCACCAGCGGCTCCGGGAATTAAAATCCCATCATCTCAGGAGGAAGATTCATTTCGCCGGCAATGGAGGCAGCTTCCTGCTGAATTTTATCTTTAATCTTGTTTGAAGCGTCGGTAAATGCCGAGAGGACCAGATCTTCGAGAAGCCCCGGATCAGAGGGGTCGATAACCTCAGGCGCGATTTTTACGTCGACAACCGAATACTGTCCTGTCAGCACCACTTTAACCAGACCACCGCCAGAGAGGCCTTCGGCAGTCAGTTCTCCGAGTTTACTCTGCATGTCCTGCATCTTTGTCTGCATTCCCTGCAAGTTTTTCATCATATCCATTGGATTCATTTTATCTCCTTAAATATCCTGCCACGATGGCAGAGGGTTGAGAGCGAAGGTTGTATACGAAGGATGAAAACCTTCAAAACGACAAACGAGCATGGATGCTAGTTTGTCGTTCCACCACCCTGGATTACTTCGCCGCGGAATACTTTTTTCACGGCATCCACCTGTCTGTTCAGATTATTGTCATCATCATCAACGGCGGACCTTGTCTGAACAACCTCGACCTCTATCTGGTAATTGCTGCCGGTAATACCGCTGATAACGTCATGTATTAATTTACGATCATTCCGCACGACGGCGGCAGTATACCCGTTTTCAAAGGTAAAACTGATGCTGTCTCCGAACTGTCTCCAGCCTACTGCGTGCTCGACTGCCGCGGCTAGGGTCAGTTTCTTCTTTCTGATAGCCTCGAGAATTTCGTTGCGCTGCTCTGCCGAGAAGCTCTGCGGGGAGGCATCTTCATTGATGAAGGATCCTGAAAGAGCCGGGGGGCTGTCTATGTCCTCATCCTCATGGGATGATTCCCGGGAATCTTCGCGGGGTTCTTCCCGCCGGGCCTCCACTGGCGGCTGCTGCGGAGGTTCTACAGGCTTGGGCGCTGAACTTTCAACCGGAGCTGCGGCAGCGCCTGCGGGAGGAGCTGCCGGCAGGCTGAGCTGGCCTGAGGCAATACTTCGCTTCAGCTCTTCGAGCTGATCAACAATGTCAGCTGGTGAGAGCCAGGCCCGAAGGTCAGCAAGCAGGCTTAAACAGAGCTCCAGCTCAAATCGCGGATTTATGGAATACCTTACTTCACGGTAAAATTTGAAAATTATTTCGAGGCCTTTTTCAAGCTGGGTCTTTGAGAAGGCTGATACTGCCTTTTCTGAATACCTCGAGCGGGCGTATCCAAGCAGCGCCTCCCGGTCAATTCCGCAGCTGATAAATAGAAGGCTCCTGAAAAACTCGGCAAGATCTACGGCGAACTGCTCGACGGAAACCCCGCCGGCTAATATATCAGAGCTGAGTTCCATTACCAATGAAGAGTTCCGCTCCGCCATGGCCTCTACTATGGCGTTCATGCTGTCAAGACCAACTAGTCCGAGCTTCTCCTTGATCTTTTCCAGGGTTACCGCGCCGTCTGAGAAGGCCGCGACCTGATCGAATAGGGTGTAGGCATCACGCATCGAGCCTGTTGCTTCCTTCGCAATCCAGAAGAGAGCGTCATCCTCGGCCTCAATATTTAAATCACTACATGCCCCCGAGAGACTTTCCTTTATTTCTTCGAGGGAAATCAGCCGGAAATTAAACTGCTGGCACCGACTTCTAATAGTCGCCGGAACCTTGTGAATCTCGGTAGTCGCGAAAATAAAAATTATATAAGGCGGCGGCTCCTCTATTGTCTTGAGCAGCGCATTGAACGCCGAGTTAGAGAGCATGTGGACTTCATCTATGATGTAGACCTTATACCGGCACGAATTAGGGGCAAAGAGGACTTCATCCTTTATTTCCCTTATGTCGTTGACCGAGGTATTCGATGCACCGTCAATTTCGATTACGTCGAGGGCGTTGCCCTGCGTTATCTCGCGACAGGCGCTGCAGACCCCGCAGGGTGTCGGGGATAGCCCTTCCTCGCAGTTGACTGCCCGTGCCAGAATTCTGGCTGCCGATGTTTTTCCGACGCCGCGGGGCCCGGAAAAAAGGTAGGCGTGAGCTATCCGCTCCGCCTTGATTGAGTTCTTTATTGTTGAAACGACGAACTCCTGACCTACCAAATCTTCAAAAAGACCGGGACGTCTACGTGTCGCTGTTACTTCATATGCCATACTGCGGGAATTGTACATGATTCTCCAGCTGTTATCAAGCGAAAGGATGTTGTATAAACCTTTCCGTTTCTTGGCCGCGGTAAAGAAATGGTAATGAGCCCAGATTGGGCTTTATTTTAATATGAGATAGTTTTTATCTGATTAATAAAAAAACGCCGCCAAGCTTACTGCGGCTCAGCAAAACAACACTAACCGCTGCTACCTTCCGGTCCTGACGGAGTTGGGTGAAGTCTGCTAGCACAGGGCCTGGCGACGAAAATATCGGAGAGAGGGGGATTCGAACCCCCGGTACCTTGCGATACACACGCTTTCCAAGCGTGCGCCTTAGACCGCTCGGCCATCTCTCCAGATGGTAAACGCTTTAATTTTAAATTCGGAAAGTTCGGCATTATGCCTGACCTTCCTCGCCGGCTCGGCGTTCGTTCAATTCGAATCCGGTGCCAGTTGCTATCGATGTTTTAATAAAAATTAAATTATCCACAGCTATTTTGTATCGGAGAGACAGGGATTCGAACCCTGGGTACAGCAAGCTGTACAACGGCTTTCGAGGCCGCCCGATTCAACCACTCTCGCATCTCTCCAAACGGTTCAGCGGAAGTTCTTTTAAAGACTCCTGCTGTGGAGTTTTCTAAGTGAACTCCACAATTTTTTAGCCCCGCTTGGGGCTAAAAAGATTCGTATACCCAAGAGGATTTGAACCTCCGACCTTTAGGTCCGCAACCTAACGCTCTATCCAACTGAGCTATGGGTACATAAACTAATCCTGCAAAGAAAAGCAAAGAAGTATGATTACAGGATTAATTAAATACTGCGCGGCTGAAAATTTTGAAAGTAAAACAATCGACAGTAAATAAAAACGGAGAGGGGGGGATTCGAACCCCCGGTACCGTTACCAGCACAACTCCTTAGCAGGGAGCCCGATTCAACCGCTCTCGCACCTCTCCGAATTAACCAAAATAAACTACCGGAAAAAGATTTCCGTTTACACGGAGAAGGGGGGATTCGAACCCCCGGAACCTTTCGGCTCAACGGTTTTCAAGACCGCCTCCTTCAACCGCTCGGACACCTCTCCATATTGATAAATAATTTATCAGTGCCTTAATATATTTATCGTTCAATGTTTTGTCAATATTGAAACCTCAAAAAAAGGGGATATATTCACTTTCCCTTGCTCTGTGGTCTGGAAGTCACTCGTTTACTGATGGGAAAAACATTATCCGCAGTGTACATATTGTTACATCAACAATTCTTGCAAAAAATATCAACAGCAGAAGCACTACTCAATAGAATATGCTTCCCGTAAACAAGAGATCAATCATTTAATAATTTCGTACAGCCGCTCAAGGTCATCCATCGAAAAATATGATATTTCGATTTTCCCCTTATGAAGATTTCCGGAAATATTAACCTTTGTACCAAATTTATCGATAAATTTTTCCTGAATGCCCCTCAGCTCCGGATTCACCTGTGGAGAAATCCTGCCGCCATTTCCGCTTTTTTTAGTTGTACTCTTCTTACCTGAAGCGGAAAGTCCTTCAGCCTCTCTTACCGACAGGCCGTCGGAGATAATCTTCTTATGCAGATCTTTCATCTGGTTCTCAGTATCAAAAGAGAGAATAGCCCGCGCATGCCCGGCGGAAATCAGCCCCTCGGAAAGTGACTTCTGGATGTCTTCCGGAAGCTTAAGCAGCCTGAGACTGTTTGCGACTGTCGATCGGTTCTTGCCTACCTTTAGAGCGACTTCCTCCTGATTGAAGTTCGCCCTAGCCATCAAATCATGATAGGCTCTGGCTTCTTCAATAGGATTCAGATCTTCACGCTGAATATTTTCTATAAGGGCTATTTCGAGTTTTTCGTTATCGGAAAAATCCCTGACAATGACCGGTACCGTGGCAAGACCGGCCATCTTTGATGCCCGGTATCTACGCTCACCGGCGATTATTATATATGAGTCCCCTTTTTTTTCCACAAGAATCGGCTGAATAACGCCTTTTTCCTTAATGGATGCCGAAAGCTCAGCCAGGCTGCCTTCATCAAATGATTTTCTCGGCTGATCGGGGTTTCCGCTTACATTTTCTATAGGGACGTCTAATATTGACTGCCGGTCAAAATCATCATCGCTTCGATATTCAGCATTTATCAAAGCCCCCATTCCTTTTCCTAGTGCAGGTATCTTAGACACGGTTCAGCACCTCCTGAGCGAGTCTCTCGTAGCTTCTGGCGCCAATACAGGTCTTATCATAGAGATTGACCGGAACTCCGTGTGAGGGGGCTTCAGAGAGTCGTATGTTCCTCGGAATTATGGTCCTGAAAACCTTGTCCTTAAAGTAACCGGAAACCTCCTGAACAACCTCATTTGCGAGACGTGTTCTTGAGTCGTACATAGTAAAGAGTATTCCGTCAATCGACAGGGTCTTATTCAGTTCTTTCTGTACGGACTTTACCGTCTGCAACAGCAGGCTTAATCCCTCAAGAGCGAAATATTCACACTGCAGGGGAATGATTACCGAATCAGCGGCAGTCAACCCGTTAAGGGTCAGAATCCCGAGAGAAGGCGGACAATCAATGAAAATGTAATCATAAGATTTTTTAATTTCGGCGATGCTGTTTTTAAGATAATATTCTCTATTCTCAAGATTTATCAATTCAACATTCGCTCCTGTCAGGTTGATATTTGAGGATAGAATATCCATTCCTTCCATTGCGCTGTGCTGCAGAGCCTGACTAACCTCAGCTTTGCCGACTATGACTTCATAAATTCCAGCTTTTTTCCTGTCGGCGCCGACGCAGCTGGACAGATTCCCCTGGGGATCGAAATCAATTAATAATACCTTTTTTCCGGCTTCCGCTACATAAGCCCCCAGATTAGCTGCCGTGGTTGTCTTTCCCACTCCGCCTTTCTGATTCGCGAACACGACTGTCTTACCATTCATGGCAGATATATTATACTTAAATGTAAATTAGTGTAAGAGGATTTTTTCTTTTCAAAATAAGAAAATTGCTCCAAATCAAAAAAGAGTTCCAGATTTGTCCACCTATATAGGGTTTCCCCTATGTCATAGACGAATTTGGAGTCGAATAATTATAGAAGCTTCACTCAAGTCGAAATAATCTAACCTACAAAGATTGACGATGGTTTTCTAAAATAGTAATATATATACAAGGAGATATAGCATGAAAGAAGCTGTAGCTGCGGCAATTCAGGATGTACGTCCGTCACTTCAGGCTGACGGTGGTGATATTGAACTTGTCGATGTATCAGAGGACGGTGTCGTATCCGTTCAATTGAAGGGAGCCTGTAACGGCTGTCCAATGGCAAAAATGACATTAAAACAGGGCGTCGAGAAGTATCTGAAAGAACAGGTACCAGGCGTAACTGAAGTAGTAGAGGCCTGATTCAAAGAGCTGTTCATATGAACAGCTCTTTTTTTTATCGTTGAAATTCTTTGATTGCGCTGTATAATCTAAAACAATTGGTTGAAGCTTTTTTATCGTACCGGGACAGATATTATTACCCGTCTACAGATGAAAAGCTTTAAGTATTCAAAAACAAAACATGATTAACCTGAATTTTTTGATTAATTTAATTTTTAGGCGGGAACAGCCGAAAATCTATTTGATCTGTATAAAATTCTGTAAATGAGGGAAATGGTGAGTTCCGGAAATAATAGCTTCATTAAATTAATTAAAGAAATCCCAAAGGCAGAAATTCATCTTCATCTCGAGGGATTGATCAGCGTCGAGACAATCTGGAAGCTCATCCAGGAAAATAATCTTAATTTCAATGGAATCAAATCTAAAAAAGATCTTGTAAAACGATTTAATGTGAACAGCCTTGATGAATTTATAGATTTATTCATAAATATTATTCAGGCCAGCTTCATTAAAGAACAGGATATTATATATCTGATCGAGGACGCCCAGCAGTATCTCGAACGAAACAACATTATTCACGCAGAAATCTTTTTTGCACCGTCAAAATTTCTCCAGACCGGATTTTCCTTTTCGCGTATGGTCGACATTCTTGAGGCAGGCTCGATAAAAATTCAGGAGGAGTCGGGAATAACCGTTAATTATCTGATTGATGTCTCCAGAACCTTCGGAAATGAGAATGCCGAAAATAATCTCGACCTCCTCCTTAATAATCCGAGGAGGAGCATAATTGGTATAGGACTCGGCGGCGCTGAGAGCAGTGGACCTGCCGAAGATTATCAGACCGTTTTCAAGAGAGCGGCAGATAATAAACTCAAGGTAGTGGCTCATGCCGGTGAAGATGTAGGACCCAAGTCTATCTGGGATGCTATTAACCTGCTGAATGTTCAGAGAATAGGACATGGAATCAGCGCCATTCAGGATGAAAAGCTGATGACTCTGCTTAAAAACCGGCAGATTCCCCTTGAAATATGTCCAACCAGTAATCTTTTTACCAAGAAATTTGTCACAAAGCTCGAAGACCACCCTATTAAGGCCTTTTATGATATGGGGCTGAATGTTACCCTGAACTCAGATGATCCGACTCTGTTCGGATCCGAACTGGTTGATGAGTATATTCTTCTTTTCAACAAAGGAATTTTCAATGAAAAAGAACTCCTGGATATAATGAAAAACACAGTCTATGCATCCTATCTTACCGAAAAACAGAAAGACAACCTCTGGGCCGAAGCTCAGAAGGTGATTGATTCATATAATATTTAAAATTGTTTCACGTGAAACAATAAAAGCTGCGTTACCGTATTGTACTCAATGCGATGGCGCAGCTTTTTTTTGTTCAAAGAAAAAGGCAGAATGTTTCACGTGAAACATTCTGCCCCGCAGTCATTATTTTCTTTACAAATTATTCGAGTTCATTACTTTCATTACTTTCATTACTTTCATTACTTTCATTACTTTCATTTATTTCAATACTTTCATTTATTTCAATAATTTCATCATTTTCCTTAGCAACTCTTGCTACTCCGATGACCGAATCCGGCTTGTTTATGTTTACAACCCTAACTCCTAGAGCATTTTTCCCCATCAATGATATGTTATTCATAGCAAGTTTAAGGGTATTACCCTGTGAAGTTATGCAAACAAGCTCATCGTCCTCTCTAACAGCGAGAACTCCGATGAGTTCGCCGGTTTTTTCAGTTACTTTATAAGCTATCTGACCTCGAGTCGCGCGTCCGTGCGGAGTAAACTGAGAATATTCAGTTCTCTTTCCGTAACCATATTCGCTTATTACAAGCATCATCTCGCCTTCTCTTACACTTAAGAATCCAGCCAGTTCATCATCGCCGCTTAGTTTTATTCCTGCTACGCCTCTTGTAGCCCTTCCCATAGTCCTGACCGTCGCTTCATGGAATCTGAGCGCATTACCCTTCTTGGTTACAAGAAATACATCATCTTCACCAGAAGTAAGAGTTGCATGGACAAGCGAATCATCATTGTCCAGCTTCACAGCAATTATTCCCCTGGTTTTGGCATTTGAAAAGTCAGCTGTTTTTACTTTCTTAACAATACCGCGTCTGGTTCCCATAAAAATAAACTGTTTATCTGAGAATTCTTTAAGAGAGACAATTGCTTTAATCTCCTCATCAGGAGCTATTGAAAGCAGGGCTTTAAGCTGCGTGCCCCTTGCTATTCTTGAACCTTCGGGAATCTCATGTATTTTCATCCAGTAGGCTTTTCCTGAACTAGATATGAACATCACATAATCATGGGTTGAGCCAATAAACAGATGCTCAATGAAGTCCTCATTCTTCAGGTTAGCCGAAGACGAACCCTTTCCGCCTCTTCCCTGGTTTTTATATGCTGTTACAGGAAGCCTTTTTATAAAACCCTTCCCTGAAATAAGGACAACCATGTCCTCTTCTTTAATCATATCTTCAATATCTATCTTTTCAGCTTCTTCAAGTACAATCTCGGTTGCTCTCTTGTTTCCATATTTTTCAGAAATAGCTATGGTCTCTTCCTTGATAACACCGAGGATCTTTAATCCGTTTGCAAGAAGATCTTCCAGATAGGCTATGAGAGCTCGAAGTTCGGCAAGTTCATCGAGTATTTTCTGTGTTTCCAGACTTGTCAGCCTCTGCAGCCTCATGTCAAGAATAGCCTGAGCCTGTCTCTCTGATAGGTCGAAGGTATCAATAAGTGAGCTTCGAGCTATATCTACAGTCTTGGAGCTCTTTATTATTTTAATTACATCATCAATATTATCTAAGGCAATCTTAAGTCCGATTAGAATGTGTTCACGCTCTTTTGCTTTTTTAAGATCGAATGCGGTTCTTCTTGTAACAACCTCTTTTCGATGCTCAACAAAGTAATGAATCATGTCTTTAAGCGTAAGCATCTTCGGCATTCCGTTTACGAGCGCAAGCGCATTTACATTGAAGTTTTGCTGAAGCTGGGTATTAATAAAAAGACGGTTTAGAACGACTCTGGGAATAGCTCCCCTTTTAAGTTCAATTACAATCCTTATTCCGTCCCTGTCGGATTCATCCCGAAGATCGGATATTCCCTGCAGCTTCTTTTCGGCGACAAGCTCGGCAATCCTCTTTATCAGAGTCACTTTATTAACCTGGTAGGGTATTTCGGTAACTATAATGATGTCTCTACCTGTTTTATTCGTTTCGAGCGAGCAGCGGGCCCTCATTGTAACCCTGCCGCGTCCGGTCTTATATGCCTGCTTTATACCGCTCTTGCCGAAAATTAAGCCCCTTGTTGGAAAATCCGGGCCGGTAACATGCTCCATAAGTCCTTCAATCGTAATATCCGGATCTTCGATATATGCCTGAATAGCGGCCGACACCTCTTCGAGGTTATGAGGGGCCATATTCGTTGCCATTCCTACAGCAATCCCGCTGGCTCCGTTTATTAGAAGGTTGGGAATAGACGCAGGCAGTACAAGAGGTTCCACCATTGAGTCATCATAGTTCGGCCCGAAATCTACAGTATCCTTCTTTATATCTACAAGCATTTCATCTGCAATCTTCTGCAGTTTAGCTTCCGTATAACGCATTGCCGCCGGCGGGTCACCGTCTATTGAACCAAAGTTTCCCTGACCGTTAACAAGAGGATACCGAAGTGAAAATTCCTGCGCTAGTCTTACAAGCGCGTCATAAATGGACTGATCTCCATGCGGATGGTATTTACCCAGCACGTCTCCAACAATACGACCACATTTCTTTGAAGTTCGGTCGGACCGGAGACCCATTTCATGCATTGCGTAAAGAATTCTTCTATGTACAGGCTTCATGCCGTCCCGAACATCGGGAAGCGCCCTGCTTACTATAACCGACATTGCATAATTGAGATAAGAAGTTTTCATCTCATCTTCAATAGCAACAGGTATAATTTTTCCAGTTGACCCCAAATTTTAGCCCCCGCTAATTAAATTAGTTTTATACATCCAGATTTGATACGAGTAATGCGTTATCCTCAATAAACTTCCTGCGGGGTTCAACCAGTTCACCCATCAGAGTTGTAAAAATATCATCGGCTTCAACCGCGTCTTCCAGTTTAACCTGCATTATATTTCTTGAATCAGGATTCATGGTTGTTTCCCATAACTGCTCCGGGTTCATTTCACCAAGACCCTTGTAGCGCTGGATGCTTACCTTGCTATCTCCTATATCAAATGTGGAGATTATCTTATCACGTTCTTCGTCATCAAATGCATATTCAATTCTCTTTCCATGATAGACCTTATAAAGCGGCGGCATAGCAATATAGACATGCCCCTTCTCAACGAGTTCGGTCATATATCTGAAGAAAAATGTCAGAAGAAGCGTCCTGATATGTGAACCGTCGACATCAGCATCAGCCATAATAATCACTTTATGATATCGGAGCTTTTCGACATTGAATTCCTTTCCGGCACTCGCTCCAAGAGCGGATATAATCGGAGAAAGCTTTTCGTTCGAAAGAACCTTGTCGACCCTGGCTCTTTCTACATTAAGCATTTTGCCCCATAGCGGCAGAATAGCCTGAAACTTACGATCACGGCCCTGCTTTGCGCTTCCTCCGGCTGAGTCACCCTCCACAATGTATATTTCACATTTTGATGGATCTTTTTCACTACAGTCAGCAAGCTTGCCGGGAAGACTAGAGCTTTCGAGAAAACTCTTACGCCTGGTTAGCTCCCGTGCTCTTCTTGCGGCCGTCCTTGCTTTAGCCGCCATTACCGTTTTCTCAAGTATCTTTTCAACAACTTCCGGATTCAGTTCAAAATAATCAGTCAGATGTTCATTTACAAGCGACTCGACTATTCCCTTTACATCAGAGTTACCAAGCTTTGACTTAGTCTGTCCTTCAAACTGAGGCTCCGGAACCTTAACTGATATTACAGCTGTAATGCCTTCACGTACATCATCACCAGTAAGGTTCTCATCCACTTTCTTGGCAAACTTTGATTTCTTTAAAAAATCATTAAAAGTCCTGGTCAAAGCCGCCTTGAAGCCTGCGAGATGAGTTCCGCCGTCTCTTGTGTTAATATTGTTTACAAAGGAAAATATATTTTCAGTGTAGCCGTCATTAAATTCAAATGCTATCTCTACACCAACCATATCCTTCATTGATTCTAAATAAATAGGTTCTTTCTGAATTGAGTTTTTGTTCTTATTTAAATACTCAATAAAGGATTTTAATCCGCCTTCAAACTGAAATTCCTTCGTTTTAGGAACCGGTATGCGGTTGTCGGTTAAAAAGATTTTTATTCCCTTGTTCAGGAACGCAAGCTCGCGCAACCGTTGTGAAAGAACATCGAAGCTGAAATTTGTTGTTTCAAAAATAGTATCATCCGGAAGAAAGGTAACAACTGATCCTCGCTCATCCGTATCACCGATTATCTTCACAGCTTCTTCTGGGGTACCCCTGTTATACTTCTGGTAGTAAATCTTACCACCTTTATAAACGCGTACTTCACACCAGGTTGATAATGCATTTACTACCGAGACACCTACGCCATGAAGACCGCCTGATACCTTGTATGAATTCTTGTCGAATTTCCCTCCGGCATGTAGCTTAGTCAAAACTACTTCAAGCGCGCTGATTTTCTCTACTGGGTGAATGTCTACAGGAATTCCCCGGCCGTCATCTTTTACAATAATCTTATTGCCTTTCTCGATCGAAACATCAATCTGGCTGCAGTGTCCGGCTAGAGCTTCATCTATACTGTTATCTACTATTTCATAAACTAGATGATGAAGTCCGTCAGGACCTGTCGTACCAATATACATACCCGGTCGTTTTCTTACTGCATCCAGACCTTTTAAAATTTGGATATCTTGGGCGGAATAATTGTCCTGCATGATCCTTCCTGAATTTGATATTTTTTCTTTATTTAAGAACATATGATTATATCGGGATTAAAACAAAAAAACAAGCTCTCAGCCTCGTTGCCGGGTGACTGCACCAGAAAATGCTAATTTTCTATCAGATTTTTTCTTGCCAAGAGGTAAACTATAGATTGTAATATCAAACTATGGCTAAATATGTATAATGAGGAGTAAAACACAGACTTTACTCTTGTGCATAACTTGTGCATAACTTGTGCATAACTTTTGAATAAAAAAGTTATCTTTTTCTTTTCATTTTTACATGTATGGAATATATAGATTTTTCATAATATTGTTTTTTAATTCTTTATAGTATATGGAATTATTTAGCTTTGCATGTTTATTGGAAAATTTATCTTTTCGAAGTCTGTTTTTTTAACTTAACTTATGTGATAATCTGCTTGTGGATAAGCTGTGAATAGAGGGATATAACCTATGGATAACAATGAAAATTGGGATTGGAGTGATTTCTGGACTGAAACACTGAATCAGATGCGACATAGCATCACCGAACAGGAAAGGGTCATGTGGTTCAGCAGTCTTGAATATAGTTCAGGTACTGAGAACTCAATGCAGATAGCTGTACCCTCATCCTTCTGCAAAGATCAAATTTCACAGCGTTATGGTGCCAAGATTGCCGATGCAGTTGAAAATATAACTGGAAAGCGGCTTACTATAGAATTTAAGGTTATCGCAAAACAAGAAAGTCAGCCCATAAAACAAATGGAGAGGCTATCTGATGAAAAAACTGAAAACACGCACCCTCCTAACCAGACAGCGGAAGTCAGGAGAGAACAGACTGATATGCAGCCGGAAAATTCGGCCCCAGTTCCAAAACCCGAAAAGATCTACTCAGCCCCTGTCCCAAGAAGTGAAAAGCCCTACTCGGCCCCTGCTTTTAAGAACAGCTCAATATTCAAACATAATCAGCTGAATCCTGATTACACCTTCGATTCCTTCATTATAGGCGACAGTAATTCATTTGCCGCCAATGCCGCCTATGCCATTTCAAAGAATCCCGGTACGGCATATAACCCCTGCCTCTTTTACGGAGGTGTAGGCCTCGGAAAGACTCATCTGATTCAGTCTATAGGTCATTCGGTCTTTAAGGATAATCCCGATCTCAAGATTGTATACGTTACGGCTGAATCATTTACGAACGAATTTCTCGATATGCTCGGAAAAAAGAAGATGCATCAGTTTAAAAATAAATATCGTACAGTCGATGTACTATTAATAGACGATATTCATTTCCTGCAGAACAAGGAAGGAACCCAGGAAGAACTCTTTCATACCTTCAATGCCCTCTATGAGTCTAAAAAGCAGATAGTCTTTACCTGTGACCGTCCGGTATCGGAACTTAAAAACCTTGCCGACAGACTCAGAAGCCGTTTTGAGCGTGGTTTAAATGTTGATCTGAAGCCGCCTGATCTCGAAACAAGGCAGGCAATTCTCATAAAAAAAATGGAAAGCAGAAACGTCTCCATATCCAAGGGCGTTATTGAGCTTATTTGTCAAAATATTACGACCAACGTCAGGGATCTTGAATCAGCTCTTCTGAAGCTAATAGCATACGCGGAACTGGTTCATAAAGATATAACGGTAGATATTGCCACAGAACAACTTAAAGACCATTTTACCGAAAGTTATCAGTCGAATATATCGGTTGATCTGATTCAGAGAATTGTAGCCGATTATTTCAACATTGGAACTGCTGATCTTAAAAGCAAGAAACGCACAAAGGCAGTTACTCTGCCACGGCAGATTGCAATGTACATTCTCAGGGAGCTTACGGAGTACTCTACTACTGAAATAGGATATGAATTCGGAGGCAGAGACCATACTACGGTTATGCATGCATGTCAGAGGATGGAAAGTAGGATGAAAACAGAATCATCCCTCGAGCCGACAATAAACAATTTAATCAGAACAGTTAAAGATGATATAAAAAACTGAAAAACTGTTAATATCTTGTTTATGAAATCTGTAAAATCGATTATCCTGTGTATAGTGTGCACGGACAGTGGATAACCTTATAGGGTTGTCAGAACGTTATTTAGTTGTAGGTTATAGTTTTAAACGGCTTATCAACATATTAGACGATACTACTACTACTATTACTTATATTAATATACAGTATGTATTAGTGAATAAGTGTTACAGGAGTACCTAAATGAAATTTATATGTGAGAAAAATAATCTTACTAAAGAGATTTCTATTGCCCAGGAGATCATATCTTCAAAGAATGCCCTATCTATTTTATCCAATGTTCTTTTGGAAGCTGAAAATAATACACTCACAATCAAGGCTACAGATTTAAAGGTTGGCTTTGAGACCAGTATTCCTGTAGATATATCAGTACCGGGAAGTACGACAATTTATTGTGATAAATTTTTAAGCATTCTTCGAGCTTTACCCAATGGTGATGTTGAGTTTGAACTTAAAGATGGAAAATTGTATATCAAACCTCTTTTTAAGAAAATCAATTTTCAGTTGAAGAGTATTGCTTCAGAGCAGTATCCTGAAATGCAGAAAATTTCTGATGACAATTTTTTCGTCATGCCTCAGAGTGATCTCATTGAGATGATAGGTCAGACCATATTTGCCGTATCTGATGATGAAACAAGATATTTTATGAATGGTGTCTACATGGAAAATATTGAGGGCAACTTAATCATGGTTGCAACCGATGGACGACGGCTATCATACATTAAGAAAAGCACAGGCGGAACAGTAAAACCTTTCAGCGGAGTTATAATTCCTCCTAAGGTTCTGCAACTGGTCAGCAAGCAGAGCAGCGGAGAAGGAACTATACAAGTTGCAGTATCTGAAAAAAATATATTCTTCAAGTTTGATAATCAGACAATTTCTTCGAGCCTCATCGAGGGACAGTTTCCGAATTATAACAGGGTTATTCCTGATTCTCAGAGTTTTGAGATCATCGTCAAACGTGAAGAGCTAATTGAAGCAGTTAAGCGTGTTTCCCTTTTGGTTGAAAACAAGTCACGAAGAATTTTTCTCAATCTTTCCTCCGGAAAGATTGAGGTCAATTCAGAAGAAAGTGAAATTGGAATTGCAACCGAGGAAATAGAGTGTGTCTACGAGGGCGAGGGGGCAGTTATTGCACTCAACTACTCATATCTCACAGATCCTCTTCGGGTAATAAATACAGAGAATATCAAGATTCTATTCACTGAATCAAATAAGGCCATTACAGTTCAGGCGGCTGAAGAAGCGGATTATTTTCACATTGTGATGCCGATGCAGCTTGATTAAATGGGTTTTAAGTCTGTAAGACTGTTCCAGTTTAGAAATATCAGGGATACCGAAATAACATTCTCCGACAAGGACATTTACCTCGTCGGAGAAAACGGTCAGGGAAAGACCAATTTTCTCGAATCAATTTATCTGCTTTGTTACGGTTCCTCTTTCAGAACTAGGAATGAGTCAGTCCTTTTAAAACATTCGGAAAAACAGATGTCGCTGTCGGCAGTTTTTCAGGACGGTTTTCAGAGCCGGACTATTCAGCTTAAAATCGAGAACGGCAGTAAGAGCATCCTGATTGACGGTAAAAAAATTCGGGACAGAAAGGAACTACTTTCTGAGTTTCCCTGTATAGCCTTTACTCATGATGATATAAATTTTGTAAACGGTCCTCCAAATATGAGAAGGCTGTTTATCAATCAGACCATCAGCCTCTATGACAGCTCTTACATCGACACCCTTCGTACCTACAACAGAGTTATAAAGCTTCGGAACAAGGTCCTTAAAGAGCACAGGACCAATCTTCTGGACATATATGATGACCAGGCCCTTGAAGCTGGAATTGAGCTGCAGAAGAAGCGTACGGCCCTCATAGAAGAGTTTAATATTACCTTTACCAATCTGTATCAGGCTATTTCAGGGACACCTGTAAAGCTTGAAATAAAATATTCGCCTTCCTGGAAATGTGAAAACTCATCTGAAGCTGTCAGATCGTTGTTAAAGGCAAACCGGAATCGTGATCTTCATTTCGCGGCTACGACAACAGGACCGCATCGTGACAGGCTGGGATTTTATGCCGGCGGCAGAAATTATGCCGCTACAGCTTCTACCGGGCAGATAAGGCTTATCTCATTGTCGCTGAAAGCCTCACAAACTTCGTTTGCGGCAAGAAAGAGCGGAAAACTGCCGGTTCTTCTTCTCGATGATGTACTTCTCGAGATGGATCTTGACAAAAGGAAACGATTCCTGGAACATCTTCCTGATTACAGGCAGGCGTTTTTTACCTTCCTTCCTGACGAGGCTCTGGTGAATTTTAAAGAAGCGGGACCTCTATACAGAGTCAGTGACGGAATAATTTATCGAGATAATCAGGGAGTCAGCGAATGAAGAAAGCCTCAGATCTTGTTTCCGCGATGATGGATGCTCTCATACAGAATGAGCAGCAGCGGGAGGCGGTCTCTTTATTCTCTGCCTGGACTAAAATTGCTGGGATAAACGAAGGATCGCATTCGAAAATTGAGGAGATTGAAGACGGTATTGTATGGGTTAAGGTTGACCATCCGGGATGGCTTCAGAAGCTCGAAATGAAGAAGTCGTCAATCCTGCGGCAATTACAGAAAAACTACCCTGAATTGTCCATCAAGACAATTAGATTAAGGCTATAGGCCGCTGTTGATATTGACATCAGTCCTTTAAAAAAAGTATACTGCATCACCCAAAGTGGAAAATAAGTAAAGATTTATATAGACCAAGGAGCATCTCTGATGAAGAGGACATATCAGCCTAGCAGGGTGAAGAGAAATAGAAAATTCGGCTTTAGAGCCAGAATGGCAACTAAAGGCGGAAGAGCTATACTCGCGCGCCGAAGAAAAAAAGGCCGAAAGAAATTATCAGTAGCCGATGAGAAGAAACCTTACTAAGACAGAGCGGCTTAGTAAGGTTTCTGATATAAAAAGGACGTTTGCTTCCGGAAAAAGAGTTAGTATTCCGGGGGCAAAGCTGGTGTTTATTGCCAATGAACTTGAATATTCAAGGTTTATGGTTACTCTGGTTCGAAAATATGGCAATTCTGTTCAACGGAACAGGGCAAAACGCCTTGCCAGAGAAGTTTTCAGACTTAATAAACATCGGCTTAAGCCGGGTTTTGACATAGTAGTAGTTTTTTTTCCTGATCAAGATAAATTTGATATCCGGGAAGACCAGATGCTGAAACTATTTAATAAAGCCAGGCTTTGCTCCGGCAGAGGAGAATGACAAGATCATTATGAAAGAGCCGGTTAAGTTTTTATTGATTGGTATTATAAAGATTTACAGGAAGCTTATATCCCCTATTCTTCCTGATTCCTGCCGGTTTTATCCAACCTGTTCACAATACGCAATTACCGCAATAGAAAAATACGGATCCAGAAAAGGCGGTTTTATGGCTGCAAAGAGGATTTTAAGATGTCATCCGTATAATCCCGGAGGTTGGGATCCGGTACCCTGAGAATTTAAATTGTTTTAAAAATCATGAGTTATTGATTTTTTAAGGCAGTTACCACATAGAGGAGTATTTTAGATTGCTTTTAATACAGTAATTTATTATGAGGCAGTTAATAATGTTCCACGCAGTCTGCTGAAAGTCCCTGATTTTTACAGACAGCTCAATTAAGGAGAAATAATGGATAAAAATACGCTTTTTGCGGTTATCCTTTCGACAGTAGTTATTACAGCAGGATTCATGATTCAGTCAAAGTTTTTTCCGGCGGCTGAACAAGAAGTTGTGAGTAGACCGGCAGCTGAAGAAGTAGTCGGTACCGAGGTCGAAAAGGAAATTCCAAGACATCAGTCAGCATCCTCAAATGAGCTGCTGATGGACTCGGAAAAAACAATTGAAGATAAGATTATACAGGCTGAGACGAACAGGTTTTTAATTACTTTTTCTAATAAGGGCGGTGTTATTACATCATTAAGGCTCAAAGAGCATGATGATAATGGTCAGCCGCTTGAGATGATCTTCAGAGGTGATGAGAATCAAGCTTCATTTGATGTTGCCTTCGGTGGTTTTGACGCTATTCCTGTGACCGAGAATTTTACATACAGGAAACTTGATGAGTATACCTTCGAGTTTTCCAGAATATTTCTTGCCCCTGCCGACGTGGAAGGCAAACGTATTCCATTTACACTTAGTAAAACTTATAAATTTACAGCCGATGATTACATGATGGAACTTCGTGTCGGTATTGAGAACTCGATTAATAAAATACCGGCTCTCAACTTTGATGGTTTTGCCTACAGCCTTACCATGGGACCTCAGATTGGCCCCGAGTTTTCCGAACTTGATAACAGGTATTTTTACAGGAGATTTTATACCTATGAAGGTAAAAAAGCCAATACTGTAAAGATAAAAGACGGTGTTAAGGTTCTCGAAGACAGGGTAACCTGGGCGGCTGTTGCCGGCAAGTATTTTACGGCTATCGCTGTACCGGATGCCACCGATTACGAAATTACAATGTCTGAGGCTGCAGTCGAAGGACTTCCACAGTCCAATCAGATAGTCTTTTCAAGACCCCTCATCAAGAGTTCCAACAATGAGGATGTATTTAAATTTTACTTCGGACCGAAGCTCAAGAAATACCTCCTGCCGTATAATGACGCGGATGAGAACGGTTTTGCAATGAAAGATCTTAATCTCGATGAAATTGAAGATTCAAGTTCAATTCTCGGCTGGCTGGAGTGGCTGCTGCAGAAGGGATTAAGTTTAGTATACAAGGCAATTCCTAATTATGGTATTGCGATAATACTTCTTACAATTGTCATTAAGGTTCTCCTTTTCCCCCTTACCAAAAAGAGTACACAGTCAACTGCCCGAATGTCGGCTCTTGCTCCAAAGATGGAGGAACTGAAGGCACAGTTTAAAGATCAGCCTGATAAGCTTAATAAGGCGATGGGTGAGATGTACAAGAAAGAGGGAGTGAGCCCGATGGGCGGTTGTCTTCCAATGCTTGTTCAGTTTCCGTTTTTCATTGCGATGTACGGACTCTTAAATAAATATTTTGAGTTCAGGGGAGCGGTTTTTATTCCAGGCTGGATTACAGACCTCGCCGCTCCTGAATCAATCTACCATTTCGCGGCTAAGCTGCCCCTTCTAAACTGGTCTGATATTAGACTTCTGCCGATTCTTTTTGTAGGAAGTCAGATGTTCAGCAGCAAGATTATGCAGAGTTCTCAGGTTTCAACAGCAGGAAATCAGAGCACAATGAAGATGATGACATACGCTATGCCTATCATGTTCTTCTTCATTCTCTACAATGCTCCATCAGGACTGCTTGTCTACTGGATTTGCTCTAATATCTTTACCCTGCTGCAGCAGATGTATTCAAACAGGCATCTTAAACCAGCGGCCGCAGGAGCAGGCGGCGGATTAAAAATAGTTGGAAATGATGATGGGCCGCAGCAGAATAAGAAGATTGTGCCTCCCACGAAAAAGAAAAAGAAGAAAAAATAGAAATAGAATTTGAAATCGGTAATTTCAAATTCTATTTTTGAAGTGTTTTTGACAACTAAGAGTGAAAGTTCAGGTAAATGTGTTGTCAAAAAACTTCATTTACATTTAAGGTCGAGATTTTAAAATTGATATTTTAAAATCTCCCTTGGAATATGAAAGTAATGTCTCTAAGGAGTATTAGATATGATCAAAGAATTTGAAGGAAAGACTGAGAAGGAGGCAATCGATAAAGCAGTTGAAGAACTAGGAATAGATCGGGAAGAATTTGATGTTGAGATAATAACCAAGCCTAAAACCGGCATTTTCAGAAAAGGAAGTGTTAAAATTAAGGTGTATGTTAAAGATTCCGAAAAAACCGGTGTTGCGGTTGATGGTTTTGAAGAGAAAGTCATTGAATATCTCGAAATACTTATTGAAAAGATGGGTTTTCCGGGAAAAGGAAGTATCGCGTTCAGGGAAGAAAAAAAGATCGGAATTGAAATTGTATCCGAGCATACAGGCATCCTGATAGGCAGGAAGGGTAAAAATCTGGATTCTATTCAGCTGCTGCTGAATGTTTATGCAGGAAGACTCGGCAGCGACTGCAGGGTTATTATTGATGCCGAAAATTACCGTGAACGCAGAGAAGAGAACCTGGTAAGACTTGCTAAAAAGAGTGCTGATCAGGTAAGAAGAACCAGAGGTTCACGCCTTCTAGAGCCAATGAACCCATTTGAACGAAGACTCGTGCATACAACCCTCAATGATCTCACTGATATAGACACTATCAGCGAAGGTGACGGACTATATAAACAGATAAGAGTCCTTTTTCGCGGAGATGTAAGGGAATAGTAAAAGCTTCTCTACTAGTTAAATTGGAGATTTTCACTGATGTGAAAACTCTATGAAAAAACACTGCTATAATCGATTGTTCCGGCTTGTAAAGCCGTTTTTTAGCCCCGCTAACCCGAAAGCGGGGTTTTTTTGTTTTATAGACGAGGCCCTTTCAAAAATAACCGATTATTGAAATTTCTTCAGATGTTTAATTATTTTCGTTTTTTTCGGCGTGATGTTTTTCAAGCATCAGTGACAGCAGAATAAGTACTACCCATAGGGTAATTGTTCCGTTTATTATCCATACCATTCCTGTGAATGACCAGAACACTATAGATAGACAGAGGATGCAGCTGACAGAATAGATTGTCAGCAAAATCTGGTTTGTTGAAAAATGCCGATCCATGAGTTTGTGATGTAAATGTTCCCTGTCCGGATGAAAGGGTGACTGCCCACGCCGCAGACGTCTCAGCATTGATGTCAGCGTATCCATAACCGGGATAAAGAGAATACTAACTGATATTATCAATGTCATATCTGAATGGTAGTTAATCTCAAAGAGCGGAAGACTGGCCAGGGCAAAACCAATGAAGAGGCTGCCTGAATCACCCATAAAAATTTTAGCAGGCGGAAAATTAAATACCAGAAAGCCGATTATCGATCCGAAGAGGGCAAATGAGATTATCGCCGTAAGGATGTTGCCCATCGCAACTGCGGTGAGAGCAAGGCATAGGGCGGCTATTGCTGTTATTCCGCCGGAAAGGCCGTCCATCCCGTCAATTAAATTAACTGCATTGCAGGCTCCTATCAGCCAAACTGCTGTTAAAATATAGCCAAGAGGCCCGATATTTAGAGTCATATTTAAAAACGGTATATGCAGAAGCGAGAATGTCCGTCCCGGAATCATTACAAGCAGCGCGGCGGCTATCTGGATAAGGAACTTATATCTTGGTTTAATATTTCTAAAATCGTCAATCAGCCCTATCATGTGAATTATGAAAAAAGCCGCAATAAATGCGGCTATACGGTACGGCGGAATATCGATTTGCACTGAAGATCGGTTTAATAAAAACAGGCTGAGAATTAATCCGATTAGCATCGAATAAAAAATTGCGACCCCAGCCAGTCTTGATATATTTCCGGTGTGTATTTTCCGGGCATCAATTTCATCAAACCAATGAAATTTATTGCTGATTAGTATTAAAACGGGAATAAGAATCATGCATATAATAAAGGACATAATTCCCGCGGTTATCAAAGATAAGTTTATCATAATTACCTTTGATGATAGAATACCAGATGTTAAGTGTCAATCAGCTCAATAAAATATTGCTAATGAACCTTTTTTTGTTTATATTTAAGGGGCACTGAAATTCTATTAAAATATGGAGAAGATTTTGGAATATAAGATAAAAGACATTGCTCTTGCCGAATGGGGCAGGAAGGAAATTGAAGTTTCCGAGCATGAAATGCCCGGACTCATGTCAATAAGAGAAAGATACGCTGCAAAAAAGCCGCTTAAAGGCGTTAGAATTACCGGTTCACTTCACATGACAATTCAGACAGCTATTCTCATTGAGACGCTGACCGCCCTCGGCGCGGATGTCAGGTGGGCAAGCTGCAACATCTTCTCAACCCAGGATCACGCGGCAGCCGCGATTGTCGTCGGCCGTCCTGAGGACGGCGGAACACCTACGAACCCTAAGGGCGTACCGGTCTTCGCATGGAAGGGCGAGACCCTCGAAGAGTATTGGGACTGCACCTTAGAGGCGCTTAGCTTTGCCGGCGGCAAGGGTCCTAACCAGATAGTAGATGACGGAGGGGACGCAACCCTTCTTGTTCACAACGGTTATGAGCTTGAAAACGGTTCGAACTGGGTTAATGAGAAAGCCGACAAGCATGAAGAACAGGTTATCAAGAACCTACTAAAGAAGATTTACGCTGAGAACCCAGGGTTTTTCAGTGCTATGGTAAAAGATATAAGAGGATGTTCTGAGGAGACCACAACAGGCGTTCACCGCCTCTATCATATGATGGAGGAAGGCAAACTTCTGTTTCCGGCAATCAATGTTAACGACTCTGTCACAAAGAGCAAGTTCGACAACCTCTACGGCTGCCGCGAGTCGCTAGCTGACGGAATAAAGCGCGCAACCGATGTTATGATAGCCGGTAAGGTTGCCGTCGTCTGCGGATACGGAGACGTAGGCAAGGGCTGCGCCCAGTCAATGCGCGGATTCGGAGCAAGAGTAATTGTAACCGAGATTGACCCCATCTGCGCCCTTCAGGCCGCTATGGAAGGTTTTGAGGTTAAACCCCTCGAGGAAACTCTCGGAACAGGAGATCTCTATATTACGACAACCGGAAACAAGGACGTTGTAACAGCTGATCATATGGCAAAGATGAAAAACCAGGCAATAGTGTGTAACATCGGCCACTTTGATAACGAGATTCAGGTTGATGAGCTCAATAAGTGGCCCGGAATTAAAAAATTGACCATCAAACCCCAGGTAGATAAATATATTTATGCTGACGGACACGAGATTTTCATGCTCGCAGAGGGCCGCCTGGTGAACCTGGGCTGCGCTACAGGACATCCTTCCTTCGTAATGTCGAACTCATTCTCCAACCAGACTATGGCTCAGCTGGACCTTGCCGAGAAGGATTACAAGCCCGGCGTATACAGGCTGTCGAAGAAACTTGACGAGGAAGTCGCGCGGATGCACCTTGAGAAGATAGGTGTGAAGCTCACGACTCTCACTAAAGAACAGGCTGACTATCTCGGAGTTCCGCTTGAGGGACCCTATAAACCGGAACATTACCGGTATTAAGAAAGACGGAGAATACCACCGAGGCGCAGAGGGAAGAGAAGCTGCACAGAGAATAAAATAAGAGAGTATAAATAGGATCTTTTATAACTTTCTTATTTGTATTTTCTCTGAGACCCTCTATGGTATTCTTATTATTTAGAAGTATACCTCTACCGGTCCTTTGCTTGCTTGAACCGGGGAGGAATTTTACAAATACTATTTTGTCGGATTTCCATAATCCGTCAATCTAAGGAGCAAAAATTATGGAAAATAGAAAATATCTGTTCACCTCCGAATCGGTAAGTGAAGGTCACCCGGACAAGCTCTGTGATCAGATCTCAGACGCAGTCCTCGATGCATGTCTCACCGACGATCCTAACTCGAGAGTAGCATGTGAAAGTTTCACAACGACCGGTATGGTGCTAGTCGGCGGGGAAATCACAACAAACACCTATGTAGACGTGCAGGAAATTGCCCGCGGTGTTGCGAAGAAAATTGGATACGTAAAACCCGAATACGGCCTCGACTGCGAGTCGATGGCGGTTCTCAACACAATCCACAGCCAGTCGCCCGACATTTCCCAGGGCGTCACCGACGGCGCGGGTCTTTTCAAGGAGCAGGGAGCAGGAGATCAGGGAATGATGTTCGGCTTTGCCTGCATGGAAACCCCCGAGCTCATGCCCGCGCCCATCATGCTGAGTCATCAGATTCTCCTGAAGGCTGCAGAGATAAGAAAGAGTGGAAAGCTCTCTTGGCTGCGGCCCGACTCGAAGAGCCAGGTTACAATTGAGTATGAGGGCCACACGCCCAAGAGGATCGATACGGTTGTTGTGAGCCACCAGCATGATGAGGACATCTCCTATGAGGATCTTAAAGCTCAGATAATAGCTAAGATTGTAAAGCCGGTTCTCGACCTAAGCGGGCTTCTCGATGATGACACAAAATACCTGATAAATCCTACAGGACGCTTTGTAATAGGCGGACCCCACGGAGACTCAGGACTCACAGGGCGTAAGATAATAGTTGATACCTATGGTGGAATGGGACGGCACGGAGGAGGCGCCTTCAGCGGAAAGGATCCTTCCAAGGTTGACCGCTCGGCTGCCTACATGGCCCGTTATGTGGCGAAGAACATCGTGGCTGCAGGCCTCTGCCTGCGCTGTGAGGTTGAACTTGCCTATGCAATCGGGGTTCCCTACCCGGTTTCGGTGATGGTCGACACCTTCGGAACCGGAACGGCGCCCGAGGAAAAAATTGAAGCTGCGGTAAAAAAGGTTTTTGACTTAAGTCCCGCCGGAATTATAAGGACTCTGGATCTTAAAAAGCCTATTTATCAGGAAACGGCGGCTTACGGCCATTTCGGACGGGATATTTTCTCCTGGGAGAAGATCGACAAGGCAGCAGAACTTCAGAAGGAAGTCGGCTGAGATAGTTTATAAAAAGTACCGCGGAGGATGATGAGAAAATGAGGTGACAAAGCGGACTGCCGGTAAAATAAGGGGCGGATTACTTAAAAAAACGCGCTTTGTTTTTATATTGATCGTCTATTGCGTAATCCGTCCGTCCGCGGTATTTTTTTATGAAATGTTTATAAATAGGGCACTATTTATAAACATTATTTTCGATTTTGTTTTTCTTGATAAAAGAGGGAAAGAGGGTTAGAATACCACTTATGGAGAAGGTTCTAACTGCCGACCATTTAAATACATGAATTTGATACGGCTTGGAGATTTAAATATTCATGATTTTAGCTCTTGTTCGAAAATCAGCCCATTATTTAAAAAAAGGAGCTTCGAATCAATTTCAATTAAAACTTATATTTTCTTGACAGCTAAAAATGAGGTTGTTATAATTACCTCAAAATTATATTAAACGGGATGTTAACAAACCGTTGGTTTGATCCCAAATTCATGGAGGAAGTGAATAATATGAAGAAAATAGCACTTGTCCTAACACTGTTGCTGGTCATCGGAATGGCTGGAGCTTTCGCAGAAGTCGGTCTGAGCGGTGAATTCAAGTTCGGAGCTACTGGTATCGGTGTTGCACCCGTATCAGCAACACCTAGAGCAGAAATTAACCTGAAAGCTACAGTTGACGAATTTACAACTGTTTCAATCGAGCTTGACTCTGAAGGCGCTGACTGGACTGGCCAGGCTGAAGTTGCAGATGATCCTGCTACTACTGATGTAAACGAATTCAAAGAGTTCTTACCTGCTAAGAATATCGCCCTTGACGACTTCAGAGTAACATCAAACATCACCGGAGCTCTCGGTATTGACGTTGTTTCTCTCAGCCTCACAGCTGGTCTTTTTGATGCTTACTACTGTAATTGGAACTACGTATCAAGAAGCGGAGAAGAATTTTACGGTTCAGGCCTTGCCGGAGGTTATCTCTGGACAACAGGTCCTAAAACTGATCTTTCAGTTGCTTTTAACCTCGGTGTTGCAGGCTACAGCCTGAAATACTGGCAGGATGTAATGGGAACAGCAATGACTGTTGCAGTTTCCGGTGCTCCTATCGATGGTCTTAACTTCTTAGTTGGTTACCATGCAGCTTTCACAGCTATTGGTTCTGGAAGTATCTGGCTTGATGGTGGATATAGTTTCGAAGTTGGACCTGCAGCACTTACAATTCCTTTATCTTTTGTAATGAGCCTTGCAACAACTACTGTAAACATGGGCTGGAGCTCAGGTGTTGCAGCAGATATCGACGCTTTCCACGTTGCAGTTGGTGTTGGCGGAGCTGGTGCAAACATGTTCAAAGACATTAACGTAGAAGTAAGCACATCAATTGTTGAGAATGCTGACATCTATGTAATTGCTGACCTTGATGCTTCAACTCCTGGTATTTTCCAGTCAGTTGACATTGGTGGAAAATACATGTTCGGCGCTTTCGGACTTGGTGCCGGTTATGTTGTAGCAGCTGACGCTAATACTTCAACATCAATCTGGGGTGCCGACGGTTCAATCACCGGCAGCGGACTCTATGTCTATGCTGACCTTGATTTCTAATTCGATTTTATAATTGATTTGATTAGGGCTGTCCTCGGACAGCCCTTTTTGTTTGTGCGCCCGGCAGGGCGGCCAACAAATCTTAAGAGTCTTAAGCCGCTGATGATATCCGGTGTCACGCGGTAGTGATTATTACAGATGGGGGATATTGGTTATGGCTTTGGTATTCAGTTGCATCTCTACCTGGTCCAAGCGTCCGCTATTAAACCAAGGCTGCAGGAAAAGAGAAAGCGCAAAAAAAAGGCATCCTCTAAGGACACCCATTCTATTTTAATTTTTATTGATTTTAAATAAACCCTACAATCCCCGCGCGGCTTTAATCTTGTCCCATGCGTTCTGAATTTCGATGAACTTCGCCTTCGCAACCTTCTGGAATTCTTCAGGTAGGCCTTTTGATGATATTTTATCAGGATGATACTCAGAAACGAGTTTGCGGTAAGCTCTCTTCAAGGTGTCGTCACTATCTGTTGATTTACAGCCGAGAACCGAATACGCTGCACCGGCTGAGGCGCTTCCGTAGGCCGGGCCTGTGTAGCCGGAGTAGCCGCCTGTATATTTTGCCTTCAGACGTCCGTAGAGCCCGTCGTCGAGCCTGAATATGTGTACCGCGTCCATTATCAGCGTTTCTTCCTCGCTGCTTATGCCGCCATCCTCAAGAGCTACTCTGAGCATTATATCTATCATTAGTTCAAGAAGCTGGCTCTGATACCGGAATTCCCGGTAGAACTGGTTTGCGAACTGGTAGAATGTTTCGGAGGCATTTACCGCGGTGTCGAAGATTTTGAAGCCGCTGGCTTTGGTCGCGGCATCAAGGCTTAGGTCGTTATCCATGAATTCTTCGACCTTCCGGCGTTCTTTTTCAGAGACTTTACCGTCAATCGCCGCGAGTTTGGCCAGCATGGAAAACGCGCCTACGAAGAATGTCATCTGATTATGTTGACTGCGATTCATCCGGTTGCCGTACCAGGCGGAGTAGCGGTCCTGCTCCCCGCCGTCTACTTTTTCGGTGAATCTGGCGCCTGCTCCTGAAATAAAACTTCCGAATGCCGCCCCGGCAATTGCTCCCAGCGGGCCGCCTAAAAATAATCCTATGGTTCCGCCGATTATCGTTCCTAAACAACTCATATAGTTCTACTCCATTAAAAAAAGGCGGACCAAATGTCCGCCGCCTTGTTATAGTTTATCTATTAGCATTGAACACTTACCCGATGGTATCGGAAGCGTTTTCTTTTTATGCTCATCTAAAATATTTATCGTGAAATAATAAAGTTTCTCGGATTCGAGTCTTATTTCCCAGCCCCTGCCGCTTTTGTTGCTGAGGATGGTAATGAGGTTTCGTTTCAGCGAAAGATTCTCAATTCCCATGATCTCGAGCGTCGGCATTATCCAGTCGACGGTTTTTCTTGGGAGACTTATATACAGACCGAGAATGTTTTCAATAACCAGGGTTACTGTCGCAATCGAGGTGTAGGCAAGAAAAACAGGTCTCGGAAAGCTGTCATTAGAAGAACTCTTGGCAGGTCCGTCCGAATTAGGCTTATATGCTTCATAGATATTTCCTGCTTCACTACCTTCCGGATGAAGGGTGTCGAGCATGAAATAAAGATGTCTTATGGAACATTCCCGTGCAAGTTCATACCTGGCGTATTTTTCGAGCCCCTTCACAACCATGAAGGTGAACGGAGAATATACTGAACCACGGCAGCCCTCTCCGTCTTCGGAAAAATCCGGTTCAGAGGCGGCAAGTGATGGAAAAGGATTATCGGTTCCGAAGGACTCAGGATTAGTGAGGTGATCGATTAGCAAACAGGCCCTTTCCTCATTGGGAATTTCGGCTAGAAGGGTCCAGAATGACGCAATAGTTTTGACCTTTACCTGTTTTTCGTCCTTGTCAATATCGTAGTAAATGCCGTCCTCGTGATTCCACATCAGCGATGATATTCTGGTTTTGAGTGAAAAATATTTTCTCTTGTATTTGAAACTCATTTCCTTATCATTGAGAATGTCCCCAAGTTCCGACATATAGAGGGCATTTACTGCCTGCTGTGAGTTGAAGTCTACGGTATAGTATGCGTCTTTCCGTGGGGAAGTTTCCATCATCGTCGCGGAAAGCGGAACCTTGTATAGTCCGTTTGCCTGTTTGAAGGTGGCCTCGACCCAGTGATAATATTTCTCAAGATGGATTACTATCTCCTTGAGTCTTTTCTTATTGCCTTCTTTGTGATACAGATTGTATTCGGCCCAAGAAAACAGCGGCGGATGTACTCCCTCCGGATTGTCACCTTCGAGAACAGGTTTTCCGTCGGATTCGTTATAAATGCCTCTTATGGCGCCATCTTCTTCCTGTTTTGAATAAAAAAGATCGAGTGAGGGGCATGCCGGAAACTGGCTGTTGCTGTATACCAGGAAGAACGTTGACAATATCGATTCAAACTGACTTACCGTCGTGCTTTCGGGATAATTGAAATATGTTTTTGGAAAACCGTTTTTTGAGTTTCCACTTTTCCAGGAGTCCTGAAGCCAGGCCCACGTTTTTTCATAAAGGTCTACGAAGTCTTGATCGTAAAAATGAACAGCGGGAAAACCTTTCTTTACCAATATTAAAACCTCATTTTAGTGTAGTTATTATAAATTCTTATAACATGATTTAAGTACAGATTTGATAATATATTTCATTATAAGGTAATAATAAAGATACCTCAAGTCAATTAAGAAAAAAGAGAATAGATATAGAAATTTCTATAATTCTATGAAAAAATAGTTTTTATGTCAATCAACCAAAAGGGTACTGAAAAAAAATTTATTCCCATCAGCAAAAAAGATCTAAAAAGCCGCGGATGGGCAGCCTGTGACTTCATTATTGTCTCGGGAGACGCCTACGTAGATCACCCGTCCTTCGGTACGGCCCTCATCGCGAGGCTTCTGGAGGCAGAGGGATACCGTGTCGGGATAATTGCTCAGCCGGATTGGAAAAATCCGGATGCCTTCCAGACCCTCGGCAGGCCCGAGCTTGCGTTCCTGATAACATCGGGAAACATTGATTCGATGGTCAACCATTACTCAACTACAAAAAAACGGCGTCGGACAGATTCCTATTCACCCGGGGGCCAGATGGGGCTCAGGCCGGACCGGGCGCTGATTCCTTATACAGCGGCCGCCAGACAGGCTTATAAAGGTGTTACGGTTATCCTGGGCGGCGTAGAGGCCTCTCTCAGGCGGCTCAGTCATTATGATTACTGGAGCAATAAGCTCAGGCGATCGGTCTTGATTGATTCCAAGGCTGATCTGCTTGTATACGGGATGGGAGAGTCTCCGATAATCGAAATTGCCGCCGCCCTTGCCGGTGGAAAAGATATAAAAGAACTCAAAAACATCAGAGGCACAGTTTACAGAACAGGAGAGAAGGAACCTGGGGACATTCCGGGGCGGCTGGATCTTCCGTCATACAATGAAATACTAGGCGACAAGAAACAATTTGCCGTCAGCTTCCTAAGCAGGTATAAAAACACGAACCCTTTCAGTGCCGTCGTCCTCGTTGAAAAAACCGATAATCAGTGGGTGGTTCAGAATCCGCCGGCGTTGCCGCTAACCGAAGCACAGCTTGATCGAAGCTATGAGTTTCCTTATTTAAGACAGGTTCACCCTGTCTATGAGAAGGACGGCGGGGTTCCGGCACTCAAGGAAGTTGAGTTCAGCCTGACAGTGAACAGGGGGTGTTTCGGAAGCTGCAGCTTTTGCTCTCTTACCTTTCATCAGGGCAGAATAATTCAGCCGCGCAGCCAGGCTTCGGTTGTCGGGGAGGCGCGGCTGTTTCTTGAAAACCCGGCTTTCAAGGGAATTATCCATGATGTCGGCGGTCCTACGGCGAATTTCTTTCATGCGGCATGCAGGAAGCAGAAAACCGCCGGGAGCTGCGAGCACCGCGACTGCCTATTTCCCGAGCCTTGTCCCAACCTTGACCTTGACCATAGAGGGTATCTTGAGCTTCTGCGGGAGCTTCGCGGGATAGAAGGTGTAAAACGAGTCTTCATCAGATCAGGAATAAGGTTTGATTACCTCATGGCGGCAGTTGAAAAAGGCTGCGGGAGCGGCGGAGGGGAGTTTCTCTCTGAATTATGTGCCCATCATGTAAGCGGTCAGCTGAAGACTGCGCCGGAGCATGTATCGAAAAAGGTTCTTAATTTGATGAGAAAGCCTGATAACCGGGTTTACCGAAGGTTTGAAGAGGCATTCAAAAGTGAAAACAGGAAACTTGATAAAAAACAATACATGATTCCGTATTTAATATCAGGACATCCGGGTTCCGGACTCGAGGAGGCAATCGAACTTGCTCTCTATCTGAAAAAACAAGGATTCATTCCTGATCAGGTTCAGGATTTCTATCCTACTCCGTCAACTCTCTCCACCTGCATCTACTATACCGGAATAGATCCGTTCACGGGAAAAGAGGTGTACTCGGCCCGAGAGCCGGAGGATAAGGCCATGCAGCGGGCGCTTCTCCACTTTCATAAGCCTGAAAACAGAAAGATGGTGATTAAGGCGCTTACGAAGGCCGGCCGTACAGACTTGATAGGCCGCGGAAAGAACACCCTCGTGAAATGATGTCACTAGAGTCTTCACGGACTTGCTATACTTCATATTGTTATGGCAGGCGAAAAGCAGTTTGAGATAGTTGTCGTAAGATCCCAAAATAGTGTAAAGTTCTGCGGGGCTGCGACTCCTGTAAACCTGGTGTTTGCGCTGGCCGGCTCAAAAGACGAACAAACTCCCGATTTTCTTGCAAACTGGATGAAGGTTAAGTCGGAGGATGATCTGCGGAATCTGATTCTGCTTGCCGAACGGGCGCGAAAGGGAGATATCTGAAGAGCGCTTATAAAACCTGAGGTATAGTAACTTAAAAATGAAACAACCCTATAGAAATTTAATAAATCAGTTCAGAGATCCGGTTTATTCTGGTCTTTTTAAAATTGCGGCGCCGGTGGCCCTGCATAATCTTGTAATATCATCACTCTCTTTTGTAGATACCTTCATGATAGGGCAGCTAGGCGAGGTCGAGATAGCCGCCGTAGGCATAGGCAATCAGCTCTTCTTTCTCTACACCTTGCTTCTTTTTGGAATAGGCAGCAGCTGCGGAGTTTTTATCTCACAGTTCTGGGGCAGGAAGAATATTGAAAAGATCCGTGAGACCACCGGTCTGAGCATCATTCTCGGTCTGGCGGCTTCGCTCCCCTTCGGGGCCCTGTCGCTTCTCATCCCGGAGAAAATTGTGGGAATTTTCTCTACCGACGCTGACGTAATTGCCCTTGGAGCCGATTATCTAAAAGTTGTTGCGGTGAGTTACCTGTTTACGGCGGTTACCATCACGATGGCGCAGGTTCAGCGGAGTCTTGAAAGAGCCAGGCTGCCGCTGTATGTTTCACTAGTTTCTCTCGGGCTTAATACTATTCTTAATTATCTGTTTATCTTCGGCAAGGCTGGCTTTCCTGCCTGGGGAGTAAAGGGAGTTGCCCTTGCTACGGCCGTATCGAGGCTTGTTGAATGCATTGTAATGCTGCTTCTTGTTTATACGAATAAGAATAACCCCGCGGCCGGAAGCCTCCGCGAAATGACCCGATTTACCAGGGCTTTCATTAAAAAGTTTCTGATAACAGCATCGCCGGTCATCATCAATGAAATTTTCTGGGCCCTCGGGATGACGGTATTCAAGATTGTCTACGGTCGGATGGGCACCTCCTCGCTCGCGGCGGTAAACATCGCCGAGGCGGTAATGAACCTCATGTTTGTGGCCTTAATTGGTTCGGCAACCGGTGCCGCCATCCTGACCGGGAAGAAGATAGGCGAGGGTGATTATAAGACCGCGGAACGGAACGGCAGGAAGATTGTGAAGCTGGCGATAGCCGAGGGCGTCATAATAGGAATCATTACCCTAGCACTCAGCGGGATTCTGCCGTCCGGATTTAATGTTTCTGACGGACTAAAAGGTGAGGCCGCGAAGATAATAATAATTTTCTCTTTATTCCTCCCTTTTAAATCATTTAATATTCACACAATCGTCGGTATTTTCAGGGGCGGCGGTGATACCCTCTATGCGGCCCTAGTGGAGATTTTCGGTGTCTGGGGGGTTGGGGTTACCCTCGCCTTTTTTACCGGACTATACCTCGGGCTGCCGGTTTATCTTGTATACCTCTTTGTCAGCCTTGAGGAGGTTGTAAAGTCCGTTTTTACCGCCGCGAGGGTGATTTCCGGAAAATGGGTACATGATCTTACTTGAATAATGTAAAATAGTCTAAAGGAGAATGTTGTGTTTAAACTTCCCATATCAGGAACAGATGAAGAATATCGTGTTAATCCGTCCAAGATAATTGCGCTCGGACTCAATTATAATGATCACATCAAGGAGAGCGTATCCGTGCTTGCCGGCGGTTTCAAGCCGGAGCAGCCTACGGAACCGGTAATATTTCCGAAGGCACCCTCAGCCCTTATAAGCCATGGGCAGGAAATAGTTATTCCGTCATTCCTTCGTGATTATAATTTTGACGCACCGCTGCGGACCGATTATGAGGCTGAGCTTGCGTTTTTTATCAAGAAGGACTGCCGTAACGTCTCCGCCGCTGATGCTATGAGCTGTGTAGCCGGATTTACCTGCCTGAATGATGTCAGCCAGCGAAATATCCAAACCGGAGATCGCAGCGGCTGGTTCAGGGGGAAATCATTCGATACATTCTGCCCTGTGGGACCTGTCTTTGTCAGGACGGAAGATATCGGTGATCCGCAGAACCTGGAAATAGAGTGCAGGCTGAACGGAAGGACAGTACAGAAGTCAAACACCGCGATGATGATCTTCTCCATTGCAAGAATTGTCGAGGTACTCTCGTCCTGGTTTACCCTAAAAGAGGGTGATCTTATTAGTACCGGCACCCCGAGCGGGGTCGGCGCTCTTGAAAATGGCGATATTGTTGAAATAGAGATTGAAAAAATCGGTATTTTACGAAATTCTGTTATAGAAGAATAATAATATCATCCGGCATAAGTAAAGACTACTTTTTAGGCCGGTTTGGAGGCATGATAATGAAATTTTCTAAATTCGGAGAGAGATTCCTGTCGGATTCCGGTATCAAGGATCTTGTTGATGATCTGGGCAAGTATGCCGGAGTAGAGGGCACCTGTATGCTTGGAGGCGGTAACCCCGCGCTGATACCGGAGATTAATGAGATTTGGCGGAGCAGGATTCGTGAAATTCTTCAAAATGATGATGAATATGAACGGATGCTCGGGCTCTATGATACTTCGATAGGAAAACTGGCATTTTTCGACAATCTCGCCGAGATGCTGCACAACGAATACGGCTGGGCGGTTACAGGAAAAAACATCGCGGTTATAAACGGCAGCCAGACTTCCTGCTTTTTGCTTTTCAACATGCTCTCCGGCGAGCTTCCTGGCGGTAAGGCCGGCGAGATCGGGAAGATTCTGCTTCCGCTGATGCCCGAATACATCGGCTACGCCGACCAGACAGTTGATCCGGACTCCTTCGTCTCCTGCAGGCCCGAGATTAATCAGCTCGGACCGAATGAATTTAAATATCAGGTTGATTTTGACCGGATTAATATGGACGGAGTAAATGCGATAGTCGCGTCCCGGCCTACGAACCCTACTGGAAACGTCCTCACCGATGATGAAGTCGGGCGTTTAAGTGATATAGCTGTGGAACGTGATATTCCGCTGATCCTCGACAACGCCTATGGTCTGCCCTTTCCGGGAATCATCTTTGAAGATGTAAAACCGCTATGGAATGAGAACATCGTCCTAAGTATGAGTCTCTCGAAGATCGGACTGCCGTCGACACGGACGGGAATCATCGTTGCCAGTGAAAAGATGATTAAATCACTCTCGGCGATGAGCGCGATTGCAAGTCTTGCACCGTCGGGAATCGGACAGGAGATAGTCCTGCCGATGCTTACCGATCGAAGGCTAATTGAGATGAGCCGGAACATTGTCATGCCCTTCTATAAAGAAAAATCAGAAAGAACTATCAAATATATAAATGAGAGCTTCGGCGGAAGTTTAGAGTACTCGGTTCATAAGAGCGAGGGAGCAATCTTTCTGTGGATCTGGTTCAAGAGCCTTAAGATGGGTACACTCGAGCTTTATAACCGTCTGAAGACGCGCGGAGTCATCATTGTTCCGGGCGAGTATTTCTTTTTTGGTCTTCCCGGTGAAGACGATGACTGGGAACACCGACGTCAGTGTATAAGGATTAATTATTCCCGGAACTGGGACGAGGTAAAACGCGGCCTGGATATTATCGCTGAAGAAGTTAAAAAGGATCGCTAAAAAATATGAAGAATAAGTTCGGTACTTTTAAAGGAGTTTTCGTTCCGTCGACCGAGGCCATCCTCGGTACGGTCTTATTCCTGCTGATGCCGCTTCTGACGGCGGACGTGGGACTGATTATGATGCTCGGTATCGTCCTTCTTGCTCATTCGGTGACTATTACCACAACCTGTTCGCTGTCGGACTGCGCTACTAATCTAAACAGGATTGAGGGCGGAGGGCTTTACGCGCTTTCCAAACAGTCGCTGGGCAGTGCAATGGGCGGATCAATTGGTATAATGCTGTATTTGGCCCAGGCGGCGTCAATCGGGTTTTACTGCATCGGTTTTGCCGAACCTCTCCACGCCCTGCTTTCTCCCTGGCTGTCAGGAATTATTCCGGTCTTCGCCGAAACCGGGCTTGATGCCATCCTCGTACAGAAACAGATTATCGCCACTTTTTTCATGGCTGTATTTTTCATTATTGTTATGATTGGAGCCGACTTTACGCTGAAGCTTCAGATTCTGATCCTCTTCGTTCTTTTGCTCAGTGTCTTTATGATCTTCGCAGCTCCCCTTTTCCCAATCAGTTATCAGGGCAGCGACGTTTTCGGCGGCCCCTTTAATCTTAAGGGAAACAGACTTATAAGTCTTCCTGTCTTCTTCCTGACATTTACCCAGTTTTTCCCCGCCGTCACCGGTATCAGCAGCGGAATTGGAATGAGCGGCGATCTTAAAGATCCAAGGCGCAGCATCGTACGGGGAACATTCAGCGCGATTCTTATGACTTTTCTATTCTACATCCTTGCGGCCTTTGTCTTTGCCGGTATAAATAAAGACCTCATTCTGACCGGATACCGGGATGGAAATCCGGTTGGAGTCATCCTTACCGAGCTTTTCGGTCTCGGACGGCCCTTCCCTGCGTCAATTCCCGGTATCATGATTTTGGCCGGCGTCCTGTTTGCTACCTGTTCGTCCGCTCTGAGCGTTTTTATGACCGGGCCGCGAACCCTGCAGTTTTTGGCGGCCGACGGAATTCTTCCGAAACGCTTATTGTTCCTTAAAAAAGATTTCAGCAAGGACGGAACCGAGCCGCGGTATGCGGTAATTCTGTCTTTCTTCATCGGCCTTATTGTTATCTGGATGGGGAGCCTGAATCTGGCCTCCATGGTTGTCGGAATCCTGTTTCTTGTAGTCTATGGCTGGGTTAACGGCGCCGCCTTCCTGGAGCGAATCAGCAAAAACCCGACATTTCGGCCAACCTTCAAGAGTCACTGGCTTATTTCCCTCTATGGGTTTGCTGCCTGTATCACCGCTATCTGTCTGTTTAACTGGAAGGCAGGGATGGTGATTTTTATCAGTCAGTATTTAATGTTCAGGCTGATTCTGAAATATAAATCGAACGGTCGCCTTGAAGGGGTCTGGTGGGGATTTGTGTTCTCCAACATAACCAGGGCACTCGCGCGGCTAGATAGAATTGTCCAGGGAACACGAAACTGGCGTCCGGTTCTGACGACTATAGCCTTTCCGGAGAATAGAAACGAATGTGCCGAGGTCGTAAAAATTGCCGAGCAGATAGCGTCATTTCAGGGTCTTGTCAGTTGTAACCTTCTTGTCGGCGAACCTAAGGGTGAAGCGATAGATTCCGAATTTGATTTTGTATCGAAGGTTCCTGTTTCCTATGTGAAATCATCAAATATGACCGAGTCAATAATTACCCTTCTGCAGGGCAGCAATGTGACCGGCATAAGCAATAACACGGTTCTGCTTGCTTATAATAGCAGAATTAATAATGTAAAGATAATAAAGGCGGTTCTGGAGAACAAGCAGAATCTGCTGCTTTATAAGTCGGGCAGGCTCTTTGAGGGCAGCATGAGGCTGGATATCTGGTGGAGGGGAGAGCGGAACGGAAACCTCATGGTTCTGCTTGCTTTCATCATAAACCGCTATTTGCGGGATCGGAAGCTCTCTCCTTACAAGATTAGGATAATAAGACGGCTTGGAAAAGATCAGCTTGAGGCGGAGGCGGAAAAAGAGATATCGAGACTCCTGAAGCTCTCAAGAATGGAAGGAGATATTCTCATTCTGCCCTGGTCGGACAGCGGATTCCATGAAATTCTGACCGAGGCTTCTTCAGGCGCGTCTCTTATAATGCTCGGCCTGCCGGGTAATTATGAGAGCCGACTAAGTGATGTTTTCAGGATTAATCAGCTTTTCTTCGACAGGGAGATAAAGAGTTACAAAGACCTTCCACCGGTTCTTTTTATTAAGAGTCATGGGATAATGGATCTGATTGAAGACTGATAGAAAACTGATATTTGATGATTTAAAAAGAACTTGACATTCAATTGTTCTATAATATAATACAATGAGGCTCTTTCAAAAATCGGCTATTTTTTACAGAGCCTTTGAAGTGTTTTTGACAACAAGAAGTTAAACTATATAGCATAACAAGTTGTCAAAAAACTTCATTTAAATCTAAAGTAGGAATTTCAAAAATCCCTGATTTTTGAAATTCCCTTCAATAATAAAGTTAATTTTAAAGGAGTAATTAAATGAGAAGAATTTTAATCATATTAATACTATTAATTTTTGTTCTTCCGATGATGGTTTTTTCAAGCCCGCAAACAAACTTTTATGCCGGCCGCCTTTATTTAGGAGGAAGCGGGTCGCTCAGTATTAATCTTGATGATCCGGATTCAGACATGGATATTTATTTAAATCCTGAAATGGGAACCTTCGTAGTGACCAATTTGTTGATGGACATTGGCGTGGAGGCGCACCTTCGCGGCTATAGCAATGCCCTCGCGATTGGAATGGGAGCGACCTATTATATTCCGCTGGGTTATATAGTCCCGTATATAGGCGGCACTTTCGATTACACAATTTTTGATGATTTCAATAATAACGACGGCAGCATGTCCGTGAGAGCCCTTGGCGGTCTGGATCTGTTTGTGACCGATACGGCGGCCTTTTTCATTGAAGCGAAATTGCCACGGTATTATATCGACCTCGGAATGACAAGTGACTGGATGTATCTCTACTTCGGGTTTCATTTCTATTCACCAGCTCTGGGAATAGGAGCATATAATATATAGTTAAGGAGAACAAAAGTGGTTAAAAGAAAAGTAATTTTAGGCGGCATCCTGATCATGCTCGTCGCGTTGACAGGATGTCTTACCCCCACCGCATCAGTTGAGGTTAAACAGGATCAGGATCGCCCAACTTTCAACGATTCACACGCTATTCTAATCGAGAAAACCATCAGGGAAATTCCTATAAAGAATCTGATTACCGGCAATATTAAAAGCGGGGAGAAAGTAATCGTCGCCGCGATGGAGAAGGTTTACAACGATGAGACGGGCCTCGTTCCGCTGATTGAAGATAACCTGATCTACAACGTGACAGAACTCGGCTACGCAGTCCTCGAGAGGGAAGATGAAATCCTTTTTCAGCTTGATAGGGAGCGCGGAAATGTATACACGGCCTTCGCTGAGAGAAACCTTCCTGTTGATCCGATTCTCAGATTGATCTATGAGATGGATAAGAATGGACTGAACTATCTTGATTTTTCAGAGGTTCTAACTGTAGCTAATAACGGACTGGTCGTTAACGGAAACGAAACCCTGACCTCTCTCGATACAATCGACCCGGCAGTTTACGCTGAGATACTCTCGTTCTATAAGAGTCTTGATGCATCATTTTTTGAGAAAAGGAACAACGCTGTTGCAGATGTCCAGCTCCTGACCGCCGATGTTCTTGTATCATATAGAGTCCTCGAATGCGGAATTCTGATCGATATTGAGCAGAAAGAGGTGGAGCAGAGTGAAAAGTCATCAACCCTTTCTGATGAGACAAAGAAACTATGGCGACATAAATACTCAAGAGAAGCTAATACCAGGTTATTTGTAAGGGTCATAGATGCTAAGACTGGTGAAATTCGCGGAGCAAAAATTGTTGAGAACATCAATAATGATGAAATCGAATTCTGGCAGGGCGATGAAGAATCCGACGGCGATTACTTCAGAAGAATGACTGCATATGAAAAACTTCTCAGGAATTATCATTATTCCTATTATGATCAGCAGTTGCCCCTCCAGAGAGGCACCAGTGCTCAGCAGGTCTTTGTCAAGAATGAAAAAGTTAATGAAGGCGATGGACAGGCTGATGCCGGTTTCTTCGGTGGTGGAGAAGAGTCTGACTCTCTCTCACTCTCAGTATCAGGCGGAGACGCCGAGATGTCTAACGAAGACCTCTGGGCAACCATAGGTATCGCCGGAGGCATCGGCCTCGGTGCGATACTCATCGGAGTACTATTGGCAGGTCTTTAATAGTTAATTAATTCCAGGGTGATTTGGGGAACTACATTAGGTATTTCCTCAAATCTCCGGATAATACTCTGGCGGGAGCTGATAAGCTCCCCGGTTTCTGTCTTAATCAGCTTCATCGTAACAAGATAACTGCTCTCCATCTTATCGAGGGTTCCGAGTATCATATAGTTTGCGGGCACCATCTTCCCTATTTCCAGCGTATTTTCCTCGATGCTCACTGCTGATAATGAAAAGTTAAGCTCTTTGAATATCCGATCACGTTCTTCACTGTCTATCAGCCTGAATAGCTGACTCTTGCTCACGGTTTCGGTGACGAGGCTTGTTATATAGCGGACTTCGCCGTCCGTCTCTTCATTCGAGCTGAAATCAAAGACTGTCAGATAGGGACCTTCTGCTCCGGCCGGGTCCGGGCCTGCGGCGGCTGTTTCTGGCTCATCGATATTCCTAATGGAAACTGTGGTCGCTTCCATTGCCGGTGCGGCATCGACGGTCCTGATCATTCCCTGTTCGGCGAGTTTCTTATTAACAGGAAGCGACAGTCGCTCAGACAGCAGGCTGTTATTGTTATTATCATCGAGGTACAGGCTGAAGTTAAGATTATTGTCTTTGAAGTAGCTGTTAATAAAATAGCGCTGCTTGATCATAATCCATTCACCTGATTTAAGGAGAGAGAGCGTTGGTTTGTCTGCTATTTCTTTTGAGGAGTCGACGTAGCCCAGAAATTTGACTCCCTGCTGGTCGCATTCAATCTTATAGTTTGAGATGTCGGCATCGGCGCGGCCGATGTTCTGGAGATAGAAGGCGACATCGATAATCTCGTTCAGATCAATTATCCTGTTATTGTTCGCGGAACTGTATTCTTCCGCACTGTGTTTTGCAAGGATTATATCAGGCCGGGGTGCTGCGAGAATTCTGAAATCAAGCTGCTTCCCCTGGACTTCTATTCCGAAATCCTCTTCAAATAACCGAATAGAGAGCGAGGTTTTCCCTGTATTGTTTGCTTCATCGGGTTCGACTGCTATCCTTATGCTCTGCGTGCCACCCATTGCCTGCACAACAGGAAACCAGGTATCGCCTGAGATCTTTATCCTCGAATCAGACTCGACGGCCATTCTGAGGTTGCCTGATTCACCCGGTCCTGAATTGATTACAGTAATGAGAAGCTCCAGGGCCTCCCCTTCTTTAATAAAGGGTTTGGTCAGGGCTATGTCCATTATGGAGATGACGGGAGGAAGGACTGGTTTCGTTAAATCTACAATCTCGCCGATAAGAAAGAGGTTCTGATCCTCCTCGGACATTGAGCCAGCAAATCTTTCTGAAATTATATATCCTTTCCCGGCGGGTTTAAGGATATAGTCATCCTGATTGAGGACTATGTAGTCGGCAATTTTGATATTAAAAAGAAGGTTCATCAGGGCAAATCCGTTTTTATCGGCATAACAGAGGGTCCCGCTGTCCTCGGACAGCGCATACTGTTTGTTTTGATGAGAGATCTCGTTTGTTATACTATCTGTAGCCGGATCATAGAAGATCAGACTCTTTTCGGTTATCGCAAGGAATCCCCTGTTGTTGTTGATGAAGCCGGCATTGATAATCTTCTGATCAAGTTGCAGTTTACCGTAATTTTGCTCGGGTCTGTCGAGATCAATTCTCCTGACAGTATTTCCGTTTCTGTCTAGAGTCAGAACATAATTGCTGTCCCGAGAGAAAATAATTCCAGATATACGGTCCTGGTGATTGTAGCTTTTACCGGAAACGGTGTTAATTATTTCCCATTTGCCGTCTGCGCCAACGAGGACCAGATAATTTCCGTTGTATGAAAAATAGAGTTTGCTGTCCTTCTTGTTTGTTTCAGCAGCGGCTTTAAAATCTCCGCTGTAGAGGCCGCGCATATAGATGTTAGTCGTTAGTGAGTCTTTTTGCTTTCCTGTAAATGCGATGGTTTCGTTATCGATTGAGATTGCCAGTGATTTAGGATCCAAGCTTGTGATTAACTCACTTTGCTTTGCGATATCTGTCCGTTTATCGAAGTCATTGCTATCGATGATCATCCCTCTGTTGTCATCGAGAATAGCAGCGAAGAGCGATTTATCCGGTGAAAGCTTGATGAGGCCGAACTTTTTATTTAGGCTGAGGCTGGAAACGGCCATCCCATCCTGAATGTTCCATTTGATAAGGCTGTTGTTTTTTAGAGGTACTATTAGAGATTTCTCGTCCGGTGAGAAGAAAAAAGACTCTGGTGGTGCAGCGCCGCCGTCAACTTTCATCGTCTGACCGCCTGTAACGTCGATGATATACAGTCCCTTGAAGGTTTTGTCATCGAAGGCGGTGCAGGCCAGGTACTTTCCTGTGTCTGAGATGCTGAATTTTCCCAGACGTGTGGCGGTGAGTTTCTCGGCCGAGATAACATTAATGAGTTCACCTGTCTTGAGATTGCACCGGATGAGGGAATCTACTCTATAGTTGCTGCTGAGCATCATCATGTTTTGTTCCATCAAGTGGCTTTCCATGAAGAAAACAGAATTTCCGTCTCTGCTGAATTTGAAAAGGCCGGTTTGAAGGTCCCGGGCTTTATCAATTATTATTGTTTCGTTATTCCTGATCGCAAAGTTATAGGTATCACTCAAGGTCGCTTTGTTCGTAGCACAGCCGAATAGGAAAGGAAAAATTGTGAGTAGGTATAAAACTTTTTTCATACAAATCTCCTGTCGGTTTTATTACAGTTAATTATACATCGACTGAATATAAAAAGACCAACAATTTATGTATGACTCCGGAGATTCTGCCCGGAGTAATATTCCTCTAGAGTCAGGCCGCCGTGATAAATCTCCGCGGCAAGTTTTTCACCTATATATCGAAGATGCCATGGTTCATAGGCGTAGCCGGTTATTTCCTCGCTGCCTTCGGGGTAGCGGATAATAAATCCGAAGCGGTGGGCGTTTTGGGCAGTCCAACGCCCTTCGGGAGTCTTTCCGAAGCTCTGTTCGAGCTGATAATTCATAATTTCCGCGGTAATATCCATAGCAAGGCCGCTCTGATGCTCGCTAGTACCGGGCTTGGCGCTGAATTTCGCGGCATATTCCATTCCATGCGTGCTTACGTTTGCATCAAACAGCATCACCTGGGTACTATATGACCTGTAGCCGGAGCGGGCGGTGAGAATAAAACCTTCTTCTTCCTCGGCTGCGCGGAACATGCTGCTAAGAGCTGCAGATGCGGGTTTCCTCAGGTGGTTTACTTCTTCGAATATCAAGATGGTCGGAACCTTAACTCTTACAAGATCAGAAGGAATGTAGTCGGAAGGAAGCTCTCGGTTCTTATTTATAAGCGCGTCAGTTGCTTCTGCGTCGGTAATGACGCCGGACTCATCAATATAAAGCGAAGGCTGCTTTTTAATTTTTATAAGCGATTCTGAACTGAATCCGCCCCATGAAATTGTAATTCGCGCGGATTCGCCCGATAGCATAGATTCCGAGGCGCTGACAACTATGGTACATGATATTGCCGGGCTGATGGTTTCAGTTTTAACCGATAGTATTTTTATATCCGGGTTGTCCGAGGACAGCTGGGGCTCACCGGAAAAACTGGGGGCCGAAGTCTTCGTGGCTCTTTGGCTGTCAGTGCCGGATGAATCTTCGGGGTAATGAGGTACTATTATAAGCTCGGCGGTTCTTCCCGGACTTATAATCCTCTGCCCGCCTGTGAACTCTAATCCGTCCGGCGTAACGGCCGAACATGATGTTAGAATAAATGCCGTAAATAATAAATTAAGTAAAATTGTTTTTGCTCTCATAATAATGGATTATCAGTTATGAGTAGAAAATTCAAGGGTTTTAAAGAATGAACAGGTACAGCCTTGAGAGAAGGAAGCCGGAGGCCAGTACTATCAGTGAGGGTTTAATCAGCCCGGCAATGCTTTTTCCGAGGCCGACATTGAAGTATTCATTCGAGACCAGCAGGCAGACATGGACCGGCGACAGAAGCTGGCCGACATGTCCGAATGAATATGCCAGGGCTGTTGTTGAAACGAGCAGTGGAAATCCCGGTTCAGGGCCTATAAGACTCATAACAATCGGAAATGCCGCACCGACGGTTCCGATTGCGATTCCGGTTGAGATACCGCAAAAGAAGGGTAACAGCATGATGAGAATATAGGGCGAAATGCCGGCAGCGGAGAGTTCCGCCCGCAGTGATTCCATAAGAAGAGTCCCGTCAGGCAGCCTGCCCTCGACATAGGCGCCGTATATCCGGATTATCGCAACAAGGAGCACCAGAGAAATAAGTTTTCTGGAGAATAATATTTTTTTCCAGACTGCCGGCCCAAGCGGTCTGATTACCTGAAGATAGATAACTGAGGAGATTATTCCTATCATTATCGGAAGATACTTTGAAAATGCTGATAGCGCCGGAAATATTGTATTTAGTACCGCGTAAATAATGATGATTAGAAGAATTGGGGAGATCAGAAATATGAAGCCCGGCACCGGCGGTCCGATTACAGCGCCGGCGTCTTTAAAGTGATCAGTTTCTTTCAGTGAAAATTCAGTTTTTCTGAGTAGAAAAAACCAGGCGCCGGCAACCGAAAAGATCGTCAGCGGAAAGAGAAAAATCATAAACTGGGATACCTGAAGGCCTGAAATATCGATTGCCAGCAATACTCCGGGGTAGAGCGGCCACCAGTACTCCCAAATGTGCCTGAACCAGTAGTTTATACGGCTTTTGAGGAGAGGGTTGATTTCTGTTTCAGGATCACAGCGGTCTACCAGGGGTGCAGAAAACATCGCGCCGCCCGGCATAGGAAGAAGTCCAATTACCGCCGGAAGAAGAGCCATCGAGGTAGTTCTGGAGAACCTGCGGGTCAGGTTTGTGACGAGGTCATCCATTATTCCCGATTCTCTCATCTGTGACGATAATGAAATTATTACAACTATTACAATCAGCAGAAATATATTATCAATGCTGGTAAAACGCGCAGCGGCAATTGTATAAGCTGTATCAAGATTATGACCTGCCCATAGTGCGAGAACAATGGTTCCGGCAAGAACCGAGAAAACCTGGTTGGAGAGCAGCTTGTTTGCCAGGATTATCACTAGTAGTGAAATAATAATCTTAACAAGAACCGGAGTGTTTAATAGTATTTCGACCATGAGAAACTCTAACAGGCTCCTGCCTCTTTATCAATATAAAGTTGATATGTTTTACTAAATAAGTACTGCAGAATCACTAAAGTTAGGGTTGACTAATAAGCATTCTGCTGTTAATTTCTAGTTATATACTATTTTTTTAATGCATAATTTAAGGAGAGCCGGAATTACCTGAAGCCGGCTGAATGTATCTGGATGGAGGAAACCATGAGTCTGTCTGAACTGAAACCCGGAAACACTGCAATTGTTGAAACTATACTCGGTGGTAGACATCTTCGGCAAAAGCTTGTAAATTTCGGGATGATACCCGGAACCGAAATACATGTGGTTCGTGCAAACCGTCTCGGTCCGATGGTTCTTATTGTTCAGGGAGCGCAGATAATGCTCGGGGCAGGAATGACGAAACGAATCAATGTCAGAAAAAAATGATTACATCATTGCTTTTGCCGGAAATCCGAACTGCGGAAAAAGCACTCTTTTTAACGCGCTCACCGGCGCAAGACAGCAGATAGGCAATTGGCCCGGTGTCACGGTAGAGAAGATTGAAGGCCGCTTTACTCATAATAATAAGAAATTTAATCTTGTAGATTTACCCGGTATATATTCACTCACCCCTAATTCTGAAGATGAGAGAGTCTCAAGAGACTATGTTCTCAGCGGAAAGGCTGATCTCGTCGTTAATATTATTGATTCTTCAAACCTCGCCCGTAATTTATATCTTACCGCTCAACTTATTGAAATGAAGGTCCCCCTGGTTATTGTCCTTAATATGATGGATCTTGCCGAGGGTAGTGGTGTCAGGATAGACATGGACCATCTGTCGGCGCATCTGAAGGCGCCGGTTATTGGAATAAGCGCGGTAAATCAGAAAGATATTGGCGTCTTCAAGGATTTTCTTGAGGAATATACCGAGAAAAAAATAATTCCGGGTGCCGGTCTGAAATATCCGAATGAGATTGAAGATCTTGTAGCCAGCCTGATAACCAGAATAGAAGGAAAAGCCTCGGAACTGGGAATAAATCCCAGATGGATGGCACTCAGGCTGATAGAAGAGGATCCATGGATAACCGAAGAGATTATCGGCGGAGGTCTGATTCGGAGTGAAGATCTGACTTCCGAGCTCGATGTAATAAAGAATATTCTAGCCGAAACCCCGGACATGATCATAGCAGACTATGTTTACGGAGCGGTCAACGGAATATACCGGGAAGTCACCCATAGAGTTAAGAAGGTAAAACCTGTCAGCGACAGGATAGATGCCTTCGCCATGAACACTATTCTCGGAATTCCGGTTTTTTTCGCTGTTATGATGCTTGTTTTTTTCGTGACTATTGAGGTTGGCAATATTTTTGTCGACTTGTTTGACAATCTGGCTGGAATAGTCTTCGTGGACGGCTTCAGGGCGCTTCTTTCGTCCGTTAACGCGCCAGGCTGGCTTACCTTTTTTGCCGCCGATGGTATTGGCGCGGGTATACAGATGGTTGTCTCATTTATACCGTTTGTATTTTTCATGTTTTTAATGCTATCTCTGCTTGAGGACTCAGGCTATATGGCCAGGGCGGCGTTCGTGATGGATAGATTCATGGGGAAACTGGGACTGCCGGGCAAGGCCTTTGTTCCTATGATTGTGGGCTTCGGCTGCACTGTTCCCGCCATCCTCGCGACCCGAACCCTGGATAACAGACGGGATAGAATGATGACTATATTTATGGTTCCTATGATGTCCTGTGGGGCGAGGCTGCCGGTTTACGCCCTGTTCGCGGCCGCATTCTTTCCATCCCGGACGGGCCTGGTTGTCTTTTCTCTTTATATGACAGGAATTCTCGTTGCAGTACTCTCAGGGCTGCTTGTAAAGAAAACACTCTATCATGGTGAACCATCGCATCTGATAATGGAGCTCCCCCGTTACCATGTTCCCCGTGCAAAGCATATTCTGCTTCATACATGGGCCAGGGTGAAAGATTTTATTAAGAGGGCGGGCCAGGTAATAATTATCGCGGTTTTTATTCTTTCAATTTTTTCCTCTATAAGTATGGACGGCAAGTTTAACCCCGAAAACGGGACTGATTCGATTCTTGCTGCACTCGGAAGGATTCTAACCCCGGTTTTCATCCCCATCGGTATTGCTGCGGACAACTGGCCGGCGACGGTAGGACTGTTTACCGGTATATTTGCCAAGGAATCAATAATAGGCACCCTGAGCGCTGTTTACAGTCAGATTGACGGCGGAAAGGCTTCCGGTTCAGGGTTACACGCCTTAAGAGCGCACTTTACTCCAGCCGCAGCGTATTCCTATCTTCTGTTTGTTCTTCTTTACATGCCCTGTCTAGCGGCTATCGCTGCCTCGATAAGGGAAGTCAATGTGAAGTTCGGCCTCGTTCAGGCCCTCTACCTGACCCTGGTTGCCTGGATAGTCTCGACTCTTTTCTACCAGATAGCAGAAGGACGTAACCCTCTCTACATCGGGATGGCGCTCGGTTTAACTGCTGTTGTCATCTCAGCGTTTAAAATTACAGGCCACGTGTTCGCGCGCAGCCGCCGCTGACCGGCTGAATTTAGTCTGTTTTTTTTCAATAAAATACTGTACAATCAACCTTTACAAATCTGGAGGTAAAATATGAGTTTACATATCGCGGCCGAGAAAGGTGCTATAGCCGATACTGTACTGATGCCCGGTGATCCACTGAGAGCAAAGTATGCCGCTGAGAAATTTCTTGATAATTCGATCTGCTATAATGAAATAAGAGGAATGTACGGGTACACCGGGACTTATAAGGGAAAGAGAATTTCCATTCAAGGTTCAGGCATGGGCCAGCCGTCAATGGGAATTTATGCATATGAGCTGATGGCTTTTTATGATGTAAAGACAATCATGAGAATAGGTTCCTGCGGTGCAGTTCAGCCGGAGATTGAGCTTAGAGACATCATTCTTGCAATGTCGGCTTCAACGAACGGCGGAATGAATAAGGGCATTTTCAAGGGAATGGATTATTCTCCCTGTGCCGATTCTGAACTTTTTCTTACTGCCGCGGCGAAGGCTAAAGAGATGAAGCTAAGCATGAAAGCGGGAAATATCCTGTCTTCCGATACTTTTTATGATGATGATCCGGAGATCTGGAAGCTATGGGCCCGCTTCGGTGTTCTGGCTATTGAGATGGAAGCCTCAACCCTCTATACGCTTGCTGCGAAGATGGGCGTTAAGGCTCTTGCCATATGTACTGTAAGCGACAGCATTGTTAATGAAACTCTGCTTTCTCCAGAAGACAGGGAAAGGTCATTCGATGATATGATCCTCCTCGGACTCGAGACTGCGGTCGAGATGGAGTAAGCTTGAATATCGCCGCGGATTTACAGAAAGCCAAGAATAAATATAAAGAAAATAAATACCTGATGGAAAAACTCGGCCGGATTAAGCGCAGAGAACTCGATGAACTTTTTTTTAGAATTCATGAAGAGGTCTTCAGTGAAATTGACTGCATGGAATGCGGTAACTGTTGTAAAAACACAGGTCCCAAGATAAATAATCGTGATATAGACCGCATCGGGAATTTTATTAATATGCGCTCGGGGAAAGTAAGGCAGGCCTATCTAAAAGTAGATGATGATAACGAGTTTGTCTTTCAGTCTATGCCCTGTCCTTTTCTTAAAGAGGGGAACGTCTGCTCAATATATGAGGTTCGGCCGCGTGCCTGTAGTGAATATCCTTATACCGATATACCCAATATTCAAAAAAAACTATATAAAACTTTGAAAAATTCGCTCATCTGTCCAGGAGTCTACCGGATTCTAGAGCGGATTAAGGAAGAGCTGAAGAAATGATGGATGCCGGAAAACGGACCAGGAAGATCAAGAAGGCTTCCTATGCGGGAATTGCCGGAAATGGTCTTCTTGCCGTTCTCCAGATATCGTTTGGAACTGTCGGCAGAAGCGCAGCCCTCGTTGGCGCCGGAATTGATACGGCAACCGACATCCTCTCTTCCTTCATCACTCTCTTTGCCTCCGATATTGCCGACAAACCCCCGGACCGGGAGCATCCCTACGGTCATGGCCGGGCGGAAACAATAGCTGCAAAAGTTCTTTCATTTATCATCATATTTGCGGGATCTCAGCTTCTTTTGTCCTCCCTGCTGTCACTGATAAAGAGAGAAGAGCGGATGCTGCCGGCGGAGTTTGTGATCTATATCTCGATAATTTCAATAGCGGCAAAGTTTGTCCTTTTTATATACAAGATGAAGATTGGAAAAGAGGTAAACAGCCAGATGGTCATTGCAGACGCAAAGAACATGAGGGCCGATATTATCCTCTCGTCATCTGTTCTCGTGGGACTGCTGGTCACCGCGCTGAGCGGATATCCGGTGATCGATTTAATAATGGCGCTAGGTGTCTCTGTTTGGATTATCAAAAACGGCTTTGAGATTTTCATGGAGTCGAATGATGAGCTGATGGAAGGTTCGGGAGACCCCGAACTATACCGGAATGTTTTCAGGCTGCTGAAAGACGTGGATGGCATAACAAATCCTCACAGAGTCAGAATCAGAAAGATTAATACGATGTATGTGATAGATCTTGATATTGAAGTAGACGGCAGGATTAGTGTGAATGAAGGCCATGAGCTTGCGATGCAGGCGGAGCAGATTATTTGTGAGAATATAGAAAATATTTATGATATTATTATCCATATTGAACCGGGCGGAAATTTCGAAGGCAGTGAGCGTTACGGCCTTACCGAGGACAGCCTTGATTAGCTGATCCGGCTTTTCAAAGTAATAAATGCTGTAGTATACTGTCCGGACTGAAATAACAGGAGACAATAATGATTGAACCCTTGAAAAAGAATTCTAAAATGAAAAAAAGACGGGGACCGGTCCTGCTTGTAATAATGGACGGTGTCGGTTATGGAAAATATGAACAGGGAGACGCCTTCAAGGCCGCTTTAACAGCAAATCTTGACAAGCTTCAGGCTGACTGTCCGACAGTTAAGCTTAAAGCGCACGGTAAGGCGGTAGGACTGCCCTCTGATGATGATATGGGAAACTCTGAGGTCGGTCACAATGCTATCGGCTGTGGAAGAGTCTTTGACCAGGGTTCAAAGCTTGTTTCCGAATCAATCAGAAGTGGAAACATGTTTTCCGGCGAAACCTGGACTAAATTGACTACAAACTGTAAATCCGCTGATTCGACCCTGCATTTTATAGGACTGCTTTCGGATGGAAACGTTCATTCTCATCTCGATCATCTTAAGGCTATGGTAATAAAGGCTAAAGAGGACGGGGTGAAAAATGTCAGGGTGCATGCACTTCTGGACGGCCGAGATGTCGGCGAGACCTCGGCGCTTGATTATTTCGATCCTTTCGAGACCTTCTGCAAGGACCTCAGTTCCGACGGATTCTCCGCGAGAATTGCAAGCGGCGGCGGACGAATGGCAATAACGATGGACCGTTACGGCGCTAACTGGGACATGGTAAGGCGTGGATGGGAAACTCATATCCTGGGAGAAGGCAGAACCTTTAGTTCCCCCCATGAGGCCATAGAGACCCTGCGAGCCGAAACCGGGGCTATCGATCAGGATCTTCCCGCCTTCGTTATCGCCGAGGACGACAAACCTGTCGGAACAATCGAGGACGGAGATTCGGTTATTCTTTTCAACTTTCGCGGCGACCGGGCACTTGAGCTGACCAGGGCGTTTGAAGACGGAGACGATTTTACCGAATTCGACCGCAAGAGAAATCCTAAAGTTGAATACGCCGGAATGATGCAATATGACGGTGATCTGCATATTCCGAAACAGTACCTCGTAACTCCTCCCGCAATTGACCGCACCATGGGCGAATTTCTTGCTTCCAGCGGGGTGAAATCTTTTGCGATAAGTGAAACTCAAAAATTTGGACATGTAACATACTTTTTTAATGGAAATAAACTCGGAAAATTTGATGATGAGCTCGAAACATTTGAAGAGATTCTCTCGGATGTTGTTCCCTTTGAACAGCGTCCGTGGATGAAGTGTGCCGATATTACCGACAGGGTTCTTGATGTGATAAAGGGCGGCGAGTATGACTTTATCCGGTTGAATTTTCCAAACGGAGACATGGTCGGCCACACCGGTGTTTTTCAGGCGGTTGTCTGCTCAATTGAAGGCATGGACCTTTGTATTGGCCGGCTCAAGAAGGCTGTTGAAGAAGCAGGCGGAGTCATGATTATATCGGCGGACCATGGAAACTCGGACGACATGTATGAGCATGAAAAAAAGGATGGCGCGGTAAAAAGTCATCCCGACGGCAGTCCGAAAGCAAAGACCGCACATTCACTGAACCCGGTTCCTTGTATCATCTTTGATCCTGAAGGAAGGGGTGAGTACAAGGCTGAACTCAAGGAAGGTCTCGGCATCAGTTCGCTTGCGGCCACAACCCTCGAATTTCTCGGATTTGAAGCACCGGAAGATTATGATCCTTCCGTTCTCGATTATTAAGTATGGATGGAAAGGAGATATAGATGGAAATTGTAAAGGGACTTAAACCGGAAGCCTTCTGGAGACATTTTTATAATTTAACCCGGATTCCAAGGGAATCCGGAAACGAGGAAGGCGTCAGGCGGTATGCCGTCGACTTTGCCGAAAAGCAGGGGCTCGAATATATAATCGATAAAATTGGAAATGTTTTAATCAGGCGGGCTCCGTCGGCAGGTAAAGTTGGCAGCCCGTCGGTAGTTCTTCAGGGGCATATGGACATGGTCTGTGAGAAAAACCGGGACAAGCAGCATGATTTCGCAAGGGATCCTATTGCCCTTCTTAATGAAGACGGCTGGCTTAAGGCCGACGGAACGACTCTTGGTGCCGATAATGGTGTTGCTGTTGCCGCCGGTCTTGCTGTCCTCGAAGCCGAAGAAGCGCTTGGACCCGTTGAGGTTTTGCTTACTGTAGATGAGGAGACTGGTCTAACCGGGGCGCTTGAACTTGATCCGACTATTGTAAAATCTCGAATTCTGATTAATCTTGATTCGGAGGAAGACGGGGTTATCTATGTCGGATGCGCCGGAGGCAAGAATACTGATGGTTACATCCCCGTTGAGCTCGAAAAAAGCCCGGCTGGATACAGGGCGTTCAAACTCGAGCTCAAAGGTCTCAAGGGCGGACATTCGGGTGGAGAGATACATCTTGGTCTCGGAAATGCAAATACTCTCGGAAGCCGCTTTCTATATACGGCCGCCAAGCAGTTCGATCTGAGGCTTTCTTCGGTCGAAGGAGGCGGAAAACATAATGCCATTGCGAGGGAGTTTTTCGCCGATGTTCTTGTAAAGGAAGCAGAGGCGGATTCCTTTGCTGTCTTTGCCGCCGAATATGAGAAGATGATAAAGAGCGAATTCCGATACAATGAGGAGAATCTCAGTTTTTCAGCAGAGAAGACTGATTACCCCTCTAAGGTTTACACTCTATCCTCACAGGAAAGAATAGTTAATCTGGTCTATTCACTTCCTCATGGGGTGGTGAAGATGAGTCCCGTTATTGAAAATCTCGTCGAAACTTCTACAAATCTCGCAAGAATAGAGCTTCTCGAGAGCGGAGAATTTTTTGTGCAAAACTGCAACCGATCATCGGTTGATACAGAGTGTAATGATATTGCCGACAGGGCCGCGTGCGCCGTCGAGGCTGCCGGAGGACGGGTTGTGTTCAGACACGAATATCCGGGTTGGGATCCAAATCCGGATTCTGAAATACGGAAGAAGGCAGAAGATGTTTACAGGAAGATCTTCGGTGAAGATGCCAAAATTAAGGCAATTCACGCAGGTCTTGAATGCGGAGTAATAGGAAAGAAGTTCGACTCGATGGATATGATCTCCATTGGTCCCGAACTTGCGGATGTACATACTCCGGGCGAGAAAATGAGGATTGATTCGGTAGAAAAGATCTGGAAATTTCTCATTGGTATACTTACAATAATATAAGAACTTTCAGGAGGCCAAGATGAAACGTACAGGCGTTTTAAAAATTCTGCATGATACAACTTTTCCGGTGAATAAGCTTGTTATTCACCCGAATACCGGTTTCGATCTAGGGTTTGTGCAGCTTAAATATGTGACGAAGATTTTCATTAATACTCGCATTGAGGATTTTTCCAGCGGCTGTGCCGAACCTTTCTGTGATGCAGAAGTTCTTCTGCTGAATGAATGCGGTAATGATACCGTTGAAATGGGACAGAAACTCTGGGATAAGATTGGAAGACCCTCCAAGACAATTCTGATGCTTGATGAAAAGGACAACAGACTGTTTCTAGCATCTAAATAACCGCGCCGGGTTTGCCGGCTTCGCTGGGCAAACAAAAAAAAAGCTGTCCGCAACTGGACAGCTTTTTTTATTTAAGCGGATATTATTCCATGTTTTTTATCTGGCGCGCAAGTTCTCTTGCCTGTTCTACAGCCTTCTGAATTATCTGCTCATCGGCCGCGCCCTGCCATTCGACGGGTTCTATGCATTCCCATTTCAGGGCCTCCGTCATCTCGTGGAACTGTTTTTGAGCACCGCCGGACCATCCGAAGGATCCGAAGCGGAATATTTTTCTGAATTTCACATGACTGCGGTCGAAGATATCAAGAACGTGAGCCATCGGCGGGAACATCCTGTATTCATAGGTAGGCATTCCGAAAATCAGGCCGGCTGATTTCCATGCATCGGCGAGAACGAAGGATATGTGTTCCTGGGGAACGCGGTGAACATTTATTTTAACGCCCTCAGATTCCACAGCCTCGATTAATGGTCTGACAAGTTTCTCGGTATTGCCGTACATACTTGACCAGATCAGGGTAATCTCTTTTTCAGCGGGCCCATTATGGTAGGAAGCAAGTCTGCGGTATTGTTCAATAACTTCTGAGGGGTTTTTTCTCCAGATTATTCCATGAGAGGGGGCAATCATCCGTATGTCGAGGCCGCCGAGTTTCTCTATGGCTTTAAGAACAAAGCTTGAGAAGGTCGATACTATGTTTGCATAGTATCTGAGAGTTTCACGCTCATAAAACTCACGGTCTTCCATTGTAAGCTCATCATCGAAAACGCGGTCTTTTACCTGTCCGAACGAGCCGAAGGCGTCGCATGAAAACAGAATTCCGGTGGACTTCTCAAATGTAACCATTGTCTCCGGCCAGTGGATGTTCGGGGTATCCTCGAACAGGAGGACCTTTCCGCCGCCGAGGTCGAGACTGTCGCCCGAGCCTACAGAAGTTACACCGTCTTCAATTTTATAGAAGGCCTTAACAAGGGGAACCGCTTTTTTTGAGCATAGAATTTCAAGATTCGGGTTCTGCTTTTTAAGTTCGGCCAGCCAGCCAGTATGATCCGGTTCCATGTGGTTCAGAATAAGGTAGTCTATGTCCTTAAATTCCGCTCCGACCGATGAAAGCTGCTCATTAATCTGGGAAAGCGCGTCGTCCCAGTCTTTAACTAGATCGATCAGAGCCGTCTTCTCACCCTTTACGAGGTAGGAGTTTATTGATACGCCGTCTGGAATAGGCCAGATTCCCTCAAAAAGATCCTTGTTTCCAATATTTGCCGCAATTCGGTAAACACCGGAGGCTAATTCAACTGCACTCATATTATTCTCCATTTTTTATTTCTTGAAATAATCGACGCCGTTTTTAATTATATCAAGACCGAAGCCGTGATCAATTTTTTTTCTTGACCAGAGCGGGTGATTTTCCGCTTCCACGAAGGCTTCCGGATGGGGCATCAGACCGAGAATACGGCCGGTTTTATCGGTTATTCCGGCAATGTTTTCGGCCGATCCGTTCGGGTTCCAGCCTGAGTATTTTAGAACGTCGAGATTTTCTCGTTTGATCGTTTCCATAATACCGTCTCCGGCCGCGATGAATCTTCCTTCACCATGTCTAATCGGCAGTTCGATCTCATCGATGCCTTCAAGCCAGACACAGGCTGAGCCTTTTTTTTTCTCGAGTTTGACCCAGTCGTCGATGAAGGTTCCGCATTCATTGTGAACCAGGGTCACCTCGGGAGTCCAGCTGCCGGAGAGATTCGGCAGAACGCCCATCTTGACCAGTACTTGAAATCCGTTGCAGATGCCTATTATGAGTTTACCGTCTGCGATGAATTTTTCAAGGCTCATCTTCAGGTTCTTTTTGAACAAGTTTGCGAAGACAAGGCCGGAACCGAGATGATCCCCGAAGGAGAAGCCTCCGGGAAAGCCGAGAATCTGAAAATCATTCAATCTCTCGGGGCTGCTTATGAGATCATTGATATGTATGAGCTGTGTTTCCGAGCCGGCGGTCTCAAAAGCACCGGCAAGATCCCTGTCTGAATTTATTCCAAAGCCTGTAATAATGCAGGTTTTTACTGTCATGTTTTCTCCTTTCCGGGCCGTCTATTTAAAGCTCTTCCAGGCAGCCGCAATATCATCAATACGGCTTTCCAGGCATAATTCTCCGCGGCGGCGGATCTCAAGGGTTTTTTCAGGGGTAACCAGACCGGCTTCCGCTGTCTTTGTTCCCTCCATAAGATCCTCGAATTTCTCTTTGTTCCCGGGCGTGATTGTCACGATGAATCTCGACGGCGTCTCTGAAAACAGGATCCTTGCGGTTTCGTAGTTGTCAGAATCAGACGGCAGTCGATCGAGTATAATTGCCGCACCGAGTCTGCCTCCGAGAGCCGATTCCGCGGCAGCGACGGCAAGACCGCCTTCTGACAGGTCATGACATGACTCGACTATTCCGGCCTTCATGCAGAGGTGCAGTTTTCGGTACAGCTCGAGTGCCTCAGTGGTGTTAACCGACGGACAGCGGCCGAGATGAAAGTCATCCTTGCCGCCGCCGGAGATTTTTTCGAAAATGCTTCCGCCGAGCTCGCCCCTGGTCTCTCCGAGGACATAGATAAGATCTCCGGCTTCCTTGAAGTCGGAGCCTACGGCCATGGTAACGTCTTCAATTATTCCCATCTGCGAAATTAGCAGGGTCGGCCGAACCGGAATTTTTTTCCCGCCGATATTCGATTCATTTTTCATCGAGTCTTTACCGGAGATGAGCGGCATCCCGTAGGCTATACAGGTGTCTTTCAGCCCCTTGCAGGCCCGTACAAGCTGGGCCATCCGGTATCTGCCGTCGGGGTTAACCGGGCTCTCTACCGGGTCGGGCCAGCAGAAGTTGTCGAGGGCCGAGGTAAGCTCAGGATCTCCGCCGACTGCTATATGGGAACGATAGGCTTCATCAACCCCGCAGGCGGCCATATCATAGGTATCGGCATCACCGAAACGGGGGCAAACCCCATGGGTTACGGTGACTCCCCGTTTTGTTGTCTTAACAGGCCGCAGGACTGCTCCGTCTGAAGGCGCGTCATTTTCGGCGCCGATGAAGGGTTTCATTACAGACTGGGCGAGAACTTCGTGGTCGAATTGTCTTATGAGTACTTCTTTGGAGGCTATATTCGGCTCGGATAGAAGTGCCAAGAGAATCTCACTGTTGGAACCGAGGGCCTCCGGAAGGGAAACCTGCTCTCTGCCCCTCGGGGCCTTCCATTCAGCCTTAAGAGTCATTACTGGAAGACCGTCATGGAGAAACTCCAGGTCAAGAAGTCCCGCGGGTTTGCCGTCATACCGGAGGTCAATAACCCCGTCGTCGGTGAACTCGCCGATGACGGTGGCTTCAACCCCGCGTCTTTCGGCGAGGGCAAGGAATTCATCGAGGGTTTCATCCGCAATAGAGAGACTCATCCGTTCCTGACTCTCAGAGATGAGAATTTCCCAGGGTGCAAGGCCCTCATACTTCAGCGGACATTTATCGAGATCTATTCTTATTCCATTGCTGTACTCGGCCATCTCGCCGAGGGATGATGAGAGCCCGCCGGCGCCGTTGTCGGTGATTCCCTGATAGAGCAATAGATCCCTTGCTTCGATGAGGAAGTCGCTCATCTTCTTCTGGGTAATAGGGTCGCCTATCTGAACCGCCGAAGTCGGAGACTCTTCATCAAGGGCGAGGGAGGAAAATGTTGCGCCGTGAATGCCGTCTTTTCCGATTCGGCCGCCGAGCATTACTGTCTTGTGTCCCGGATTTACGTGATTAATCCAGGCGCCTTCACCACCTATTTCGGCAGGGAGAATACCGCCTGTACCGCAGAAAACCAGGGGTTTTCCGGTATAACTGTCGTCGAAGAGAAATCCTCCGCCGACAACTGGTATTCCTGACTGGTTTCCGCCGTCAACAATGCCGCGGTGAACGCCTTCCATAATCTGCCGGGGGTGAAGCAGCCCCTCGGGAATATCTTCTTCGGGAGCGTTTACGTCTCCGAAGCAGAGATAATTGGTATTGAATATTGGCCGGGCGCCCTTGCCCGTTCCGAGGATGTCCCGGTTCACGCCGACTATTCCGGTGATTGCTCCGCCGTAAGGGTCGAGTGCCGAGGGGGAGTTATGGGTTTCAACCTTGAAGCAGATTAAATTTTCATCATCAAAGACAATAACCCCTGAATTGTCGTAGAAGACCGACCGCAGGTAATCCTTTCTCGTAGAAATGTCCTCAGTCGTGTCTTTAATATATTCCTTGAAAAGCGACTTGATGTTCTCAGTCTCGCCGGTTTCATGGTTAATGTATTCTACATTGGCGTTGAGAATCTTGTGTTTACAGTGTTCCGACCAGGTCTGGGCTATCATCTCAACTTCAACATCGGTGGCATTCGCGCCCAGGCCGGCTTTTTTGCGATTTTTAATTATATCGTCCCGGCTGAAGTAGTTTTTAAGCGCCTTCATTTCCTCGAGGGTGAGGGCCAGAAGCCTGGTTCTGGAGAATTCCAGAAGCTGCGCATCGGTCATCGCGGAGATGTCGAAAGATTCAATATCAATGTTGCTCTCGGCAATCTTTGACGGGTAGATAGCCGGAAAACGTCTTCCTTCCTTCCATTCCGCCTCCGAGATGATGACGGCCTGCTCGATGAGAGGGTTGTAAAGATGCTTTTTAAGCTTCTTCATCTCGTGCAAAGACAATTCCTTGGAGCGGATTATCAGCTGCAAGGCGGTCTGAACAATTGTCTCTCGCGGCAATAGTCTGCCGCAGGCGGATTCGATCGCCGTTCGGGCCGTTATGGCGGTAGGATTGGTGACACCGGTTTTATAGGATATCTCTATGAGATAACTCCAACCGCTGTTTTGCTTCAGTTCCGCTGCGCCTTCATCGATGAGGATGTCCTGCGCGACCGGATCGGAGAAAATCCCTCTAGCCTCAGCTTTTCCGATATCCGGAAAATCAGTTATATATATATCCGCAATAGAAATAGATTCTATAGAGGCGGAAACAGACAGTCTTAGACTTTCCGTGAGGCGATGAGCTCTTCCGTCAAGTCCGGGGTCTTTGAAAAATATTTCTGTTCTCATAATTATCCTATAATCTTATAATAAATTAGTTATGTTTTCAATGCTGGGATTAATTCACTCATGAGCTAATTCGGGTATAATCAGATAAATTCTGCGCATATGTCTGGATTAATAAAGGAATTTTAATTAAGCTTAAAAGATGGTAAGAATGTGATACAGATGTTTGTTGACGGATCGGTTGTCTGCAATCTGAAAAGCCGCGAGAAGTTTGCGGCGATTCATGAACTGCTAACCAAGGCATCTGTTTTTCGAAAAATAAAGGATATATCACTTTTTGAGCAAGCAGTTGTGGCCAGGGAGAAAAAACTTTCTACCGGTCTTGGACATGGCGTAGCTTTTGCGCACGGGAAGACTGACACAGTCGACAGCCTGTATGTAGCTCTCGGAATCTCAAAAAGTGGAATTGACTATGAAGCACTCGACGGTAATCCCGTTTATCTGCTTTTCATGGTTGCTAATCCGCCCGACGGGCATGTCGAATATCTTAAACTAATATCTGCTATCAGCAGGATGATCCGGAACACGGAATTCCGGGATCGGATAGTGACTATGACTGATGAAAAGGAAATTGAGCTCGAGTTTCGACAGGCGCTTGAGAAGCTGGAAGCCTACTGTTAGATCAGCGCCCTTTAGGGGCTTTTTTTTTGCTCTGATAAAAAAACAGCGATAAGAAAGCCGCCGCAAGACGGCTGCTTTCTATCACTACTGAACTATTTTTTAAGTCCCGGATAATCGAGGGTCGCGAAATAGTCAGCCTCAGTTTCGGCCCTTCTTATCTCTACCACGCTGCCGTCCTCTTTCAACAGAAGTTCCGCACTCCGCAATTTTCCGTTATAGTTGAATCCCATCGCGTAGCCGTGAGCACCGGTATCATGCATTACTATCAGATCTCCTGTTTCAAGCACGGGAAGTTCTCTGTCGACAGCGAATTTGTCGTTGTTCTCGCATAATGAACCGGTAACATCGACAGGTCCTGCCATAGGTGCGTTTTCCTTACCGACTACCGTTATATGATGATAGGCACCGTAGAGGGCGGGTCTCATAAGGTCGGCCATGGAGGAATCAAGACCAATAAAGGTTTTATAGGTCTGTTTTCGGTGAATGACTGTTGAGACAAGGTATCCGAAAGGGCCGGTTACCATTCTGCCTGACTCGGTTATTATACGAAGCGGACTCAGCCCTGCATCCTCGATCTTTTTTTTATACAGCGCCTTAATGCCGCCTGAGATCTTGTTTAGATCAACAGCCTCTTCCTCCGGTTTGTAGGGAATTCCTATTCCCCCGCCGAGATTGATGAAGTCGAATTTGATTCCGAGCGTTCCGGAGAGTTCAACGACAAGATCCAGCAGAAGCTCGGCTGTTTCCACAAAATATTCCCAGTTAAGCTCATTAGATGCAACCATCGTATGAAGTCCAAAATGCTTGACGCCCTTTTCCTTCATCCTCTTGTAACCGTCGAATAGCTGCTTTTTCGTGAACCCGTATTTTGCGTCTTCTGGTTTTCCGATTATCACGTTTCCTTTTTTCAGCGGGCCCGGATTGTATCTGAAGCAGATTCCGTCTGGAATTCCGGCTGTCTTTTCGAGGTAGTCGATGTGGCTGATGTCATCTAAGTTGATAATCACGTCCATTTTTCTTGCCGCGACAAACTCTTCAGCAGGTGTATCGTTGGAAGAGAAGAATATCTGCTGTCCCTTCAGGCCGACAGCTTCTGAAAGCATTAGTTCAGGGAGGGAGGAACAGTCCGCTCCCATGCCTTCCTCTTTGAGGATCTGAAGAATATACGGGTTGGGGCAGGCTTTTACGGCATAAAAGTTGGTAAAACCGCCCGGGGCCCAGTCAAAAGCCTTATAAAAAGCTCTCGCGTTAGCCCTGATGGCCTTTTCATCGTATATATGAAAGGGTGTCGGATATTTTTTTACAATCTCATTAAGCTGCTCCTGTGTGAAGGGCAGGGTTTTTTCGCTCATCTGTTTCTCCTGTTTTAGTTCATTTCAATGTTAGACATGCCGGCCGATTGGGTCAAGTATTGACGCTTCGTTCTTTTTTAGAACCAGCTTCCCCTCGGGTCCGCCGGCGCTTTCGGCCACAACCTGACATTTAATTCTGAATAGAAACCACGCGTTCTCATACGGGCTTCCGGAAAGAGATTCATAATTGCCCTGTCCTTTAGCAATTATGATATCCGCAGCACCGAGCCGTTTTAAAAAATCTTCGGAACATTTGGACAGAACCGTTCCCGCGGCAGCGCAGCCGGAGCTGACAGTCTCAACAATTTCGCTGATGCCTACATCCTCCGCGTCCTCGAGGAGGGCGTCATTAAGCGCGGGTCCGCCGCGTACTGCGAAGGTAATCTTCTTATCTGGAAATTCCCTGATGAGAGTTTCTATGAAAATTCTGTCAAAGACAATTTCTCCGGCATTGTCTCCAAGATAGAGTACCGATTCGGCTTTCTTCAGCTCGTTATAGAAGGTATCGAGCTGAAATAGAGCATCCTCAAGGCCCAGGCCTTCTTCGAGTTTGTGGAGAAGCGGCTGTGACAGAATTTCTTCAAGAGCTTCATTCAGGTTGAGGGAGGCTTTTGCCCCGAAGTCTATCAGGTTGCCGGCAATGGCCAGACAAAGCGCCTCGGCGAAAGGATGGCCGGACCGTTCAACCCGGAGCTTAAGTTCGGGGTAAAGCTTGAGGGCGGCTTCATTGCTGTTCTTTTTTATTGTCTTATATGGATCTGACACCCCGGAAGCTTTTTTTATCATTCCGGTTATAAAGGCGGCCATTTCAGGCGGCGTCATCGAAAATGAAACTTCGGGCAGCCTTTTAATAAGGTCGGAAAAGGCGGCATTCAGCTCGGATTCTTCGAGCCCGGACAATCTGCAGATCTGCAGATACTGTTTCATGAGACATATTGTACAATCTGGTTTGGCGTTCATAATTTAAGTATGTTAACTTAACTTTTAATTTATTTCAATATCAGCCATTCCCGATACGCCGGCGCCATATTGAAGGAGCAGAAATTTTAATTTTGACCTCCGGAAGCCCCTGAATAATCTTAAAATATCTAAATCTCTAAATCATTCCTCTTTGTCGCGTGTTGAAAAGTTCTAATTCCCGCTTTCGGGAATTAAGTGGTTCTGAATTTGGCTGCCTTTGTATGCCGCCGCTGGGGGCCCCGGTGCCGTCAGGAAAAATTGAGGTCTTCCGAACCTTTTTCTGATGGTGCCGGGGTCAGCAAGGGCTGACATTTGGGGGAATTGCAGCCAAATTCAGAACTGCTATTGAGGAGTGCTTATATTGCAAGCCCGGCCGTAATAGTTTAATCTTGGAGTATGATTATTATTCCCGCAATTGATTTGATAGACGGTAAATGTGTAAGACTGTTCAAGGGTGATTACAGCACTTCGAAGATATATAACGAGGATCCGGTGGAAACCGCAAAGGCCTTCGAGGCTGCTGGAGCCGCGCGGATTCATATAGTCGATCTCGACGCGGCAAGAGGAGACGGCAACAACCGGGACGTGATAATGAAGATAAGACGTTCAGTTTCAGCGGTAATCGAGACCGGCGGCGGAATCAGAACTACTGATGATGTCCAGGAACTTGTCGACTGTGGAATCGACCGAATGATAGCAGGAACGGTTCTGGCCAGGGAGCCGGAGAAGGTGGCCACCTGGATTGCAAGATTCGGGAGTAAATTTATAGCAGGGATTGATGCCCTGAATGGAGATGTAAAGGTCTCCGGCTGGGAGAAAGGCTCCGGACTCAGCGACTCCGAGCTGGCAAAGGCTTCTGCGGCTATGGGGATAATCAGTATTGTTTATACGAATATTGCCAAAGACGGAACCCTGAGCGGTCCGGATCTTGAAAACACCCTGAGAATAGCCCGCGAATCGGGAATTCCGGTAATCCTGTCCGGCGGCATCAGCTGCGCTGAAGATATCGAGGCGGTGTGTTCTCAGACGCCCGGTAGTGGTATCTCCGGGATCATAACAGGCAAGGCTATATATGAGGGCAGGATGGATCTTAAATCAGTTATTGCCGAATTTCAGAATGAAGAAAACATCAGGATGGATTGGTAGAATGGACGGAAAAATCAAACCTTTTATTATAATAACCGAGGGCGGACGCATAGCCGAGACGGTTCAGACGAATCCGAAGGGTTACCGGAAGAGCATTGAGAATAATTCTATCTGGGCAGTCAATCCTGAAACCGGAAGACTGCTTCCGCTAAGCGCGCATTATAATATTATTGGTTTCAGTGAAAAAGAAGGCTGGTACGAGGCCCATATCACAGACACTGTGGATTCGGACAAGAGCCGAACTGAAGCAGTTCCTGATGGCAGGCAGATACCTGCCGAGGCTGGCTCGGCAGTGATCGAGAGCCTCTTTAGGGTCATCGAAAAGCGCCGAAAGGAGCTTCCGGAAGGTTCTTATACTACCCATCTGTTTAACTCAGGATTATCGAAGATAAAGAAAAAAACCGGTGAGGAAGCGATAGAGCTTCTACTGGCTGAAACGCGTGAGGAAACAATCTATGAGGCCACGGATTTGATATATCACTTGCTGGTTCTTCTTTCAGCCTCGGGAATCGAGCCCCGGGAAATTTTCGAAGAACTGAGGAACAGGGAATAACAGCAGCTGAATAAAAAGGAAAGGTGAAGGAATGAAAAGCAAATATCTTGATAGACTGAGCAAGGCAATGGTTCTCTTCGACGGAGCAATGGGGACGGCCTTATATGAGAAAGGTGTTTTTCTCAATAGATGTTTTGAGGAAGTAAATGTCTCAATGCCCGAGACCGTAATTGATATTCATATTGAGAACATTAACGCTGGAGCGCAGGTTCTTACAACCAATAGTTTCGGAGCTAATCCTTTAAAACTAGCCGGTTATAATATCGCCGAGCGGACCGCTGAATTAAATATTACAGCAGTTGAGCTTGCCCGTGAGGCAATCAAGAGGACTGAGGCTGATGATGTTTTAATTGCCGGCTCTGTCGGACCGCTTGGAAAGCTGATAGAGCCTGTCGGGAAACTCACCGAGGCTGAGGCTAGGGCGGCCTTTGCCCCGCAGATCAGGGCTCTCGCCGAAGCGGGCGTCGACCTGATCCTGCTTGAAACATTTCGGAGCGTGCCCGAACTTCTTCTTGCTGCCTCTGTTGCGAGGAAGGAAGCCGCGGGAATACCCGTGCAGGCCCATTTCAGCATGGGGCCGCTGGCCGATCAGACCTCAGGCGGAGCCCTCGAAGATTATCGGGATAGATATTTGAAGGAAGCGGTAGAGAGAGCGGTCAGTCTCGATCTATGTGATGATATTGATGTTATAGGAACAAACTGCGGAGTAGGTCCGGCTGATATGCTTGAGCTTCTTCTGGCGGTAAGGACACATGTGAAGAAACCCTTCGTCGTGATGCCGAATGCCGGCTTTCCTAAGGATGTGGATGGACGCCAGATTTATCTAGCTGATCCGGATTATTTCTCCGAATATGCGCTTAAGTTTCTTGATGCTGGAGCGGCTGCTATCGGCGGCTGCTGTGGAACCACTCCCGAACATATCAGCAAGATGGGGAAGGCCGTCCTGAACCTGGCCACCGGGCGGAAGGCTGTTGTATTCAGCAAGATTGATAAAGAGGTAAAGCTCCATGAACAGACTCCCCTAGCCGAACGTTCAGGACTCGGAAAGGCCCTCGCTGAAGGCCGCTGGATTACTACAATTGAGCTCATTCCGCCGATGGGAACTGATCTTTCCAAGATAATCGAGAAGGCCGGAAAGCTTGTTCTGCCGGAGATTACAACTGTGAACCTTCCGGATGGACCGCGCGCGTCGTCCAGGATTTCTACAATAATTACTGCCCTCGAAATTATGAGGGCAACGGGAATTGAGCCAATAGTTCATTACTGCTGCCGGGATAAGAATCTCATAGCGATGCAGGCGGATCTTCTCGGTTGTGAGGCCGTCGGGCTTCGAAATATGATGATGATAACCGGAGATCCTCCGAAAGTTGGTAATTATCCTGATGTCACCGGAGTCTTCGATGTCGACGCCATTGGACTGCTCGAGCTTGGCCGAAGGCTCAATACCGGAATCGACCTCGGCGGGAACGCAATCGGAGACCCCACCTCTTTCGTCATGGGCGCCGGAGTCAATCCGGCGGCAGTCACTCTCGATGTTGAGATTGAGCGTGCCTACAGGAAGGCGGAAGCCGGCGCTGATTTTTTTATAACACAGCCTGTTTTTGATATCGAGGCCTTAATTAATTTTATTAATGCTGTTAAAGATACAAAAGTGCCTGTTATAATAGGTGTATGGCCGCTTGCTTCATACCGAAACGCGCTTTTTCTGAATAATGAAGTTCCAGGTATTACAATACCCGAGCGGATTATGAAGCGGATGGAGCGCCATGAAACAAAGGAGGAGGCAAGGCTGGAAGGCATCAGCATTGCCCGTGAGATTGTGGATGAGCTTAGACCGGTTGCAGCAGGTGTACAGGTCAGTCCGCCTTTTGGTAATGTGCGGACAGCGATTGATGTAATAACATCTCAGGAGGGATAATATGGCTAAGAAAGTTAAAATCAGTCTTCAGGAGATTACCGAAGACAGTCTGTCGGATATTTTGTCTTTGGAAGTTGCCGCATTACAGCAGAATTTATTAACAAATAATGCAAAGTCAATTGCCCAGGCTCATTTTTCAAGATACTCCTGGATGAGGGCTATATACGCCGACGGAATTCCTGTCGGCTTTGTTCTTCTCTATCTCGATCCGGATAAACCTCATTATGAAATCTGGAGATTCATGATCGATAAGGATTTTCAGGGAAATGGATATGGAAAAGCGGCGATGGAGATGATTATCGACTTCTTAAAAGACCTTCCGGACTGCAGAGAAATATACCTTAGTTATGTTCCTAAAAAAGGCAACTCATCATGGTTTTTTAAAGCACTCGGTTTTGTCGACACTGGAGAGTTTCACGGTAATGAAAAGGAAATGAGGCTGGAGCTGCTTTGAGTCTCCGCTATCTGACCCTTTTCAGACATGCTTCAGCCGTATCAACAGGGCAGGAAAGTGATTTTGACAGGCCTCTTAAAAAGAAAGGCATCTCCAAAACAATAGAGAATACCGAACTTATCGCCTCGAAGGGATATTATCCTGACCTTGTAATATCGAGTTCGGCGCTTAGGGCCTTTCAGACCGCCGAGGTTTTTTCCGAAACCATTGACCCGAGCTTTCCCGCCGGGGAAATACTACAGTTCAAGCAGCTGTATCTGCCGTCGGTCGAAGAGATCTATGAGGTGATGAGGCAGATAGATTCTGTCTACACCGATGTTTTTCTTTTTTCTCATAATAACGGGATTAGTTTTTTTGCCCAGGATCTCTGCGGAAGAGGAGGCATCATGATGCCGACCGGGGCTGCGGTTCGAATTGAAATTAATGCCGGAGGTTGGGATGATATCTGTCCGGGCTGCGGAGAGCTGATAGACTTCCTTCCCTAAAATCGCCTCAGATTTCTTCCGTATATCCTTCTCTGGCAATATCTACTTCGAGGCCGCTGTATTGTTCAGCGGTTTTTTTATGTTTATCAAGCAGAGCCTCGAGTTCGTTATCCGAGCGGTCCATAGCATGGTGAAAGAAGAACAGTTTCTTTACGCCCTGTTCGCCGGCAGTTTTAACCGTCCCTTCGAAGGATGAGTGTCCCCAGCCGCGGAAACTCCGGGTCAGCTCCTCCTGGGTATACTGGCTGTCATGGATGAGGATGTCCGAGCCGGCAAGAAACCCGCTGATTTCCTCATTCGCCTCTTCGGCTGCCAGCCTACCCTCGTGCGCGGTAAATTCATCGTAGTCCGGGTCTTCAGGATCTTCAGGAAAGAGATTAGAAAAGGGCTCGGTATCATAAACTGTCGTAACAATTCTGCCGTTCGACTCGAAGCGGTATCCAAGAGTTAGAATAGGGTGATTAAGGTAATGGGTCGAAACCGACAGACCCTCTAATTCAAGCTTTGTTTGCTGAAGATTATGATAGGATATGTCAGCGCTCAGTTCAGAATGTTTAACCGGAAAGTAGCGGTAAGAGAACTGATCGGAAATAATTTTCTCAAGGCCTTCCTCTTCGTAGGTTACCGGCCCGTAAATGTCTATTTTATAGCCTGGTATGTAGATGGGGGTAAAATAGGGCAGGCCCATGATGTGATCAGAATGAGTATGGGTGAGGAAAATTCTGATTTTCTTCGGACATGTGCCGGTTTTAAGGAGGTGATTACCGAGAAGCCTGATGCCTGAACCGGCGTCGATTATTATCAGCTCGTTCTCATTTCCGTATCTGAGTTCGATGCAGGAGGTATTCCCGCCTGTTCTAACGGTATCTGGTCCCGGGCAGGGTGTGGAGCCTCTGACTCCCCAGAATTTCACTTTCATCATTTAATCCCCTTCAGGAATGTTTTAAAAATACCCTTGCTTTCTCTATTTCGTTTCTGATTTGTTCGCTGAATCCTTCTATCTCATTGAAGCTAATCCCCAGCTCCCGGTAATTCTCGTCCGAAGGTTCCTCCGGATATCTGTTTCCGGCGAAACCGCGTTCGAGATAGAGAGACATATAATCCGCTGCTGCGACGGCTAAGACAAGCTTACGATGCTTTCCGGAATACTCTGAAGTGAGGTGGTGGTGTACTATCGCATCCCTGATTCCGCCCTCTATCTTCCAGTGAGCGGCAACATCTCCGCCGATTTCCTGATGATCAAAGCAGAAGAGCTTCATCTCTGTTTTGTTCAGGCTTTCCCGGTTTCGATCGGATGTGGCTATCGCGGCCAGATATTCCTGCGGCAGGCAGCTGGTAAAGGGGATTTTCCCAATGTCGTGAAGCAGTCCTGCAATGAAGAATTCCTCGAAATATTTCGGATCGATTTTTATTTTGGCGGCAATCATCCTGGAGATTACAGCCGCGCATAATGAATGTTCCCAGAAACCGTCCATGTTCAGTACATCATTTGATTCATTTCCGGACAGGCTTCCCAGGACGGCAGTACTGAGGGCAAGGTTTTTAACCGTGTTCAGTCCCAGCAGAATGATGGCCCTGACGAGGGAGGTTATCTTGTTCGGCCTGCCGTAATATGCCGAGTTAATCAGCTGCATTACCCTTCCCATCAGGACGGGATCCATGCTGATGACCTTATTCAGATCGGCAGGTGAGGTTGTTTTATCATCACAAATTTCCAAAACCCTGGTAACTGTTGTGGGTAGGCTGGGCATTTTATCGATGAATCTGTCAATGTTTTTCTTCATCCACTTTTTCCTTTCCTGATTCATCAAGTCTGCTTAGAATATTTTTCAATCTGGCACCGAGGGATGCCGCCATTCCGGCATCCGGCAATAATTCGGTCAGACTGTTCATGAACCCAAGGGTTTTTCCAATTCTGTCAGTTGTAAGATTGACAGGCACGGATTCCCTTTTTAGCTGGTTCTGTTGAATGCGGGAGATAAGTCCGGGGTCACCGCTGATCCTGGATTTTAATGCCGCAAGTTTTAATCTGGCTTCACTATTATTATATTCATTTTTTTTGTCTGAGGGTAGAAAAGAAGTCAATTTATCAAGATAACTGAAAATATTATCCTCTGCGCCATCGTTCTCCGGTTCCGGCAGGTAGACCTCTTCGATCTCCTCATCAGGGGCTTCTTCTACATCTGCCGCTGGTTCAGGCTCCGGTTCGCCGGGTTCAGGTTCCGGAGGCAGCTGTTGTTGTTTAATGATAATCGGAGGCGTCTCAAGTCTAATCGTGAGGGGACCGCCGAAATTGATGGGCGCAGATGGCGCCGGAGGAGCTGCCGCCGGAGGAGTTGTCGGAGATGCTATCGGAGCAGTCGGCCCCGGTCCCGGTCCGCCGGTTGTTGTTACTTCTTCATGCTTTTCTATTTCTTCCTTTAAGGGTTCATCCTCATCCTCTTCAGGAGGAATAATGAACTCATCCTCATCGGTAATTATCAGCTCATCTTCTTCCTCATCAAACATTATGACAGGATCTATACCGCCTACATCAATGATGGGAACATACTCGCCGGCAATATCCTGCAGTCCGTCAAAAAGAAAGCTTCCTTCTTCAATCTTTTTACTTTCCGGCTCAAAGGATTTGGCCAGAATTTTAAGATTGCGGTTCCAGCTGCTACCGTATTCACGGGCATATTCGACGGCCATTTCGTCGTATATCTCAAGATTACGGTTAAGTGCAGATATATCAAAATCCTCATCATCTTCATTCCTGGCTGCAGCTAGTTTTTCCGCAGCCTGCAGGGCTCTCCCGGAGTCTCCGGCTTTTTTTGCCGTTTCGGCATAAAGCAGCAGAAGCTTGATGTCGTCAGGATGGGAGATGCAGATGGATTCAAGCAGCGAGGCTGCCCTGGAGAACTGTTGTTTTTCTATATAGAGTTTCGCTAAAAGCAGAGCCGGAGCAAATTCTTCCGGTTTCTGTTTGTGGATGTACTCACATTCGATTATTGCGGAGCTTATCTTGTTTTGATTTTTCAGCAGCAGGGCAAACTGCATTCGATCCTCGTGTGAATCAGGAGAAATATTTAAGCCCTTTCTGTAAGTATTAATGGCCTTATTTTTTTTCCCGCTAAGGCTGAATTGTCTGGCCATCGCGAACCATGCACGACTTTCATTCTGATTACGATCTAGGACGAAGCGGATATTTGTGAATGCCTCATTATATTTTCCCAAATCAAGGAGAATATTACTAAGAAGAATTCTGAGATTATGGTTTTCGCTGTTTTCGGCGAGATGTTTACGGAGCAGGTTTTCGGCTTTCGGCAGGTTTTTCCGTGAATAGTATACCGCCGCAAGATTGACCGCGGCAGGCGTAAAGTCCGGAAAGGCAGTGAGAATTTTACTGAAAATAATTTCTGCTCCCTCAGTATTTCCATTGGTGAGCTCAATCTCTCCCAGTCTGCAGGACGCTTCAGCCGATGCCGGAGATAGATCCAGTACCCGTTCATACATCCTGGATGCTTCCTTAGGATTTTGATCTTTTTTCAGATCTCCGATGGCAAGAAGACATTCTTCCCATCCGGGTTTGAGCTTCAGGGCGGCTTTAAATTCCTCTACTGCCAGCTCCGTTTTGCCTCCGGATCTGTATAAACCTGCAAGATTGAAATGAAGAACGGGGTGGTTCTCATCAATCCTGAGCCCCTGCTTAATGATATTTTCTGCCTCATCCGCCCTGCCGGAATCGGAGAGCAGGAGGGCGAGGTTGTTGTAAGACGGAATAAAATCCGCCTGTTTTTCGATGGAAAGCCGGTAAATCTGTTCAGCCTTTTTTAATTCTCCAAGCTGTTTGTGGATATTCCCGATATTGAATATGATGTCGCCCCGGCTGCCTGACAGCCGGTATGCCTTCTGGGCGGCTCTGAGTGCAGTTTTGAGCTGACCCCTCTTGCTGTATACCAGAGCCGCGTTAATCCATGCTTCAGGATTCTCCGGTTCGTCTTGGGTCAAAGCCTCAAAAACTTGCTGAGCGCTTTGAAGTTTTGCTTCTTTAATATATATACTGCCGAGCAGCAGCCGTCCGACAGTATCTTCAGGCTGATTTTCAACATGTCTAAGGCAGAGTTCTTCTGCCTGGGACAAATCTCCAGTAAGAAACGCATATCTTGCTCTATTGAATAAGTCATCTATCATTAATTATTCCTGGAAATCGCTGATGGTCTGACACTTATTTCCGTTGAAAATATACTTTCCTGAGGGATCTCCGCATCATCATATGAGCTTACAGCAAAATAATAAAGTTTTCCATTCTCCAGGCCCTGTATCTTTAAGTTGTCGGTTTTTCCCGCGTCAAGAGGCGAGCTTCCGTTCGAAGAACCGGTCCCGAAGTAAAATCCAGGGGAGTCTCCGTAATAAACCCTGTAACCGCCAATGTCGGAATCGTTTACCGGTTTCCATCTGATGACGGCCGATTCGTTCCCCGCGGCCCCGGTAATGAAGCTAGGCGGCAGGGGCGGCAGGTTTTTATTGAAGCTGATGTTTAATCCTATTAGACCAGGAGTATTTTTACCTGTACCGTCTGGAAACAGTTCCGCCATTATCTGCAGATACCGTCCTTTGATTCCCGGCGGCAGTTTCTCTCCGGGAAGGATTTGCTTCCAGGATGGGGCCTGTGCCTGAGGATTGAAATAATTGTTTGAGATTCGGTAGAAGTAATTAATCCTGGTTTCACCGGGCAGCTCTTCCCTGCTGTTGATATCAAGCAGCCTTGAATCGAAATAATCCAGGTCAATAATCTCTGTTGATGCAATTCCGCTGTTCATTCTGTATTGATTGAGTACGGGTTCGGTTATGACTGAGTTTGAAATACGTAATTCGTCTAGATAACCGATAAATCCCTGGCCGATCATGAAAGATGATGGTTTGGCGGTGCCGAGCACAGGGGAAAAGATCTCAGCCGATTCTCTGCCGTCACGGCTTATGTAGGTCATGGCTTCCGGTATTCCGTCTATAATATATTCAAGGAGGCCGGTCTTGCGCTCATAGCGCAGCATATGATGATGCCAGCGCTTCGGAATCAGAGATCTTCCGGATGTCAGTATGAATTTTGTCCTGTCAAGCTCTGGTGTGAGGAAAAAATTACTGAACTGCCAGAACAGGTTTCTTCCTGAGACGGCACAGAGGATTTCCTGTTGAAGAAGATCATTCGGAGAATCGACGGCTGCCTGCCATCTGAGAATTGTTTCTCCTTCTGAGAGTCTGGCGGGATTAAGCCAGAATTCGATAGTAAAATCAGAAAGACTTCCTCCGGCCGCGAATGATGCGTTCTCATCCGGAATTAGTTCCAGAATCTCACCGTCACCGAAAAATACAGCTGCTCCGCCGCCCATTTTTTTATCGGCGGCGGAAATTGTGACGCCGGTATTTCTTCTGAGAGTATAATTTCCGCTGCTGTCCAATAGGTCGTTATTAAAGTGAAGAAGCATTTCAGTGCTGCTGCTTGTCAGATATTCATTATCAGACAGAACAATTCGGGCACGGCCGCCGTCTTTTTTAAGAATCATGGTATTTTCTAATACAGCGATAGATGACCAGCTATCGGTCCGGCCGAGAGAGAGCTCCTCGGAGAAAACGGATGCTGCCGACAATAGAATCAGTGAGATTGTTAGTACTCGGGTAAATATAGGTTTAAACATAGTATCTTATTAATAATCGGAATGAATTTTCATTTTCATTATTAAGTATTATTATAAATATATGAATAAGCTCAAAATATCTGCTTCGCAGCTCCCAGAATCATCAGGAGTCTACCTTATGAAGGACAAGGGCGGCAGTATCATCTATGTCGGAAAGGCAATTAACCTTAGAAAGAGGGTCAGTTCGTACTTTCTGAAGAATAGGGATCCGAAAACCCAGGTCTTAGTGAGTAAAATTGAAGATATCGATACAATCATAACCGAGTCCGAGTATGAAGCCCTTCTGCTTGAGAATATCCTCATAAAAAAATGGAATCCCCGCTATAACATCAGGTTGAAAGACGGCAAGACTTATCCCGTTGTCAGGATAAGTAAGGAAGAATTCCCCCGTGTGTTTATGACGAGGAGGATAATTCAGGACGGTTCAAAATATTTCGGACCCTTTCCATCCGCCGGACTCCTTAATATCTACATGGAAACGATAGAGAAGATGTTTCCGCTTCGAAAATGCCGCGGACCCCTCAAAAAGAGGGCTGCTCCCTGTCTGTATTATCATATCGGCCGGTGTTCGGCGCCATGTGCCGGGAAGATATGTGCCGAAGAATACGGTAAAATAATAAAGCAGGTTGAAGAGCTGCTCTCCGGCGATAATGACGGACTGCTTACCTGGCTCAAAGGGAAGATGCAGGACGCCTCGGCTTCTCTTGAGTTTGAGCATGCGGCCGGATTCCGTGATTCGATGATAGCTGCCGAAGGGCTCATAAATGAGTTTAATCAGCGGATTATCGATTACAACGAGAAGACGCGTGATTATATAGCTTTCTCGTCATATGAGGACATGTACTCCTTTGCCGTCTTTCAGATGAGGGGCGGCCGGCTGACAGGCCGTGATCTCTACCGGACTAAATTCCTTTCTACCGATGAAGAAGCCCTCGAGCAGTTTATTGTTCAATATTATTCAGATCACGAAGGTTTACCCTCTGAGATCTACCTGCCTGTTCCGCTTGATACAGTTCTTCTTAAAAGTTTTTTTATAAAAGAGAAGAAGGCTGAAATAGAATTTTTCTTTCCTGAAAAAGGGCAGAACAAGTCGGTTCTTAGAATGGCTGCAGAAAATGCCTATCAGGATATTATCAAGAGGAAGCGCAAGGTCGGAAATGAAGAGGGTATCATAAAGCTTAAGGAGGTTCTCGGCCTCGCGTCTCTGCCCAAGAGGATTGAGGGTTTCGACATTTCACAGCTTTCGGGCAAGTATCCGACCGCCTCCCTTGTCTCGTTCAGGAACGGCGTTCCAGACCGTAATAATTACCGGCATTTTCATATAAAAACCCTTAACGGCAGAATTGACGACTTCGCGGCCGTCCGGGAGGCCGTGTCGAGGCGTTACACAAGACTGCTTAATGAGGACCAGCAGATGCCGGATCTAATCCTTATTGACGGCGGAGCCGGACAGGTGAGCGCCGCGAAGGGAGTACTCTCCGCCCTCGGGCTGGACGACATCCCCGTTGCGGGACTTGCCAAGCAGAATGAAGAGATTTATCTACACGGCCGGCCCGGGGTAGTAAACCTCCCTGCCGGAGATCCCGCTCTCAGGGTTCTCCAGTATGTGCGTGATGAGACCCACCGGTTTGCTACCGGGCTCAATCAGAAGCTCAGGGAGAAAGACAGCCGTTTCTCCCTCCTTGAGGGCATTGCCGGGATAGGGCCGTCTCGAAGCAGGAAGCTCCTTGAAACCTATGGATCACTCGAGACCATAGGAAGCTGTACTCCTGAAGAGTTGCGCACCGCCGCGGGAATTTCACCTGAGGCTGCCGAGGCTCTGGTAACTAAAATAAGGACTTTAAAATAATATATTTAAAATTTGACAAACCGTATTAATTGTACTAAATTTAAGGTAGATGAGGTAAACAAGCCCATAGGGCTTCTAAACTGAAGTGAAGGAGGAGCAGATTGACTCCACCTAAAAAGAACTGCCGGTGCTGAGCCGGCCACTGACTGTAAGACATGTAAAGGGGTTAACCCCTTATTAAACAGTGAGAATTCAGAAGTCGGTTGTAAATATCCGCCTGTGAATTTTCTAAAGCCGGTAATCACTCCGGCTTTTTTTATGGATAAATTATGAAAAGAATATTGCTAATTATTTCTACCTTGTTAATTTCAGTGACATTGTACGCACAGGACCTTACTATTGTAACTCTCAACGCCTGGCCGGGCATCAGCGGGAAGGGGTTTTTAAGCTGCCAGGAGTTCGAAAACGAAGAAGTCAGAATGTTTAGGCATGAAGTACTGGCAGCCGGACTTAAGAAACTCGATGCTGATATTATTGTGCTGAACGGAATAAATCCGGCGCCCGCCTTCGCCGAAACAGCGGCCGGAGAGCTTGGAATGACATCTGATGTCTGGATATCAAAAAGCGGTTTCAGGATAGGGCCTGTTAGCCTGCCCCTGAACTTGAAGGTTGGAGATGCTATTCTTGCCAAAGACAGCCTTGCGCAGGAGCCTTTCGGAAGAAAGCTTCTTAACGGCGGAATATCAAACCGCACATTTACCCTTTTTTCCAGAAACGGATCACAGATAATCTGCAGTAAGATAACCCAGGCGGGAACGGACATCTATGTTTTTTCAGTCGAGTGGGCCGAGTCTGTCTTCTCAGACAGGGAGAGTCTTCAACGGCTTCTCGACGCCTATATAAATGAAGATATAGAGCCCGGTGTTTATTCTGAATCTATCAGAGACGCGGTAGGCGGGGCGCAGCTGCGAAAGAAACAGGCTGAGGAGACTCTATCCTTCATTAACAATACGGCAGGAGGGGCCCCGGTCATTCTCTGTGGTAGTCTGAACGCCCTTCCCGACAGCGATGAGATGAATATTTTGAAATCTGCCGGATTTATTGATGTCTGGGAAAAGGACGGAAGAGGAAAGGGTTATACCTGGGCGCCCTATGTGAACACGAATATCGACAAGATGAATGATCCCAGACCGAAGGCCGGATACAGATCTGATTATATTCTTATCAGAGGCAATGAGCTGATTCCGGTTGCCGTTGAAATAGTGTTTGATGAGCCGGTCTATGGAGTATTTCCATCCAACCGTTTCGGCCTCAGGGCCGTAGTCAGATTATCAGAGAGCCCTTCCGAATAATGAATAGATAAAGGTATAGCTGTGCAGTGAGTTCTCTCTGATCCTGACGTGTCGTCCTGAGCTTGATATCATAGTCAGCGGTGAGGTTTATAATATCCCTGATGTTTTTTTCATTATAATGTTTCAGCGCCTCGGAATAGACCGCCTGGGCTTTTTTGCTTCGGATATTAGACTTGTAACAGGCAGATTGAAATGATTCCCCCCTGCCGAGTTCGTCTGCAATTCCCTGAAGATTTCTAAGCTGCCACAAAAGTCCGCCGAGAAGCTGGACTGTGTTGTTTTCACCCCCGAGCATAATTTTCTGAAGAACATCAACCGAGCCGGGAAGATCAGCTGCCGCGATATGATTAAACAGAGAGAAGACATTCTCTTCTTTTCCGTGATAGAAAAAGGTTTCGATGTCGGCCTTGCTGATTAGAGCGCCTTCTCCGAAGAAAATGGCGAGTTTATCACATTCATTTTTCATGTCGGCGGTATTGTTTTCAATAAGGTTGAGAAGAAGCTCGATTGCGCCGGCTTCAATCCCTATCTTCCTGTTTCGGAAGAAGCCTGAAAGCCAGTCTTTTTTTTGCCCCTCAAACATTTCCCAGAATATTTTTGTATTTTCTTTGGGCACGATTTTTGTCAATCCGTTCTTGAGTGAGGTCTCATCTGAGGTCAGGATAATCACGGCATCATCCGACGGCGTTTGCATATAGGCTTTAATCTCATCGATATCCACCTTCTTGAGAAGATCGGCCTGGCCGATGATTATGAGTTTCCAGATGGAAAAAAGCGAGCCGTTCTTTATCAGCGATATGATATCGGAAATACTGCTCTCGAACGGATAAAACCTATGTTCTTCGGGTTCTTCGCCGAAACGCTCAGAGAGTCTCTTCCTTATCTGTTTGAGAAATATTAGTTTTTCCCCGTTCTCGGGGCCGTTTAGCAGCCAGATGTGATCAGTCATAGTCCCTTACAATGCACTTGAGCTTACCTAGAACCTTAACATTCTGGGTATATATCGGAGGATAAACCGGGTTTTCAGCCTTTAGTTTTATCCTGTTTTTTTCCTTAAAGAAGCGCTTCAGAGTATAGGCCTCATCATTAATCATGGCTACAACGATATCTCCGTTTTCAGCCGTATTTTTCTGGGTAAAGATTGCGAGGTCTCCATCCAGAATTCCAATGTCCTGCATACTGTCCCCTGAAACGTGCAGAGCAAAATGAACTCCGGCGCGAAAGTTGCCCGCAGGCATGCTTAGTGAGCCTTCGAAATTTTCTTCGGCAAATAAGGGCGTTCCGGCAGCCACCTTTCCCAGGATGGGAATCTGAATAGTCTCAGGTTCGGTCTCAACCTTCTTGTCGAGAATTTCAATTGTCCGGGAGCGGTTTCCATCACATTTTATTCGGCCCTTCTTTTCGAGCGCCTTGATGTGATCATAGGCACCCTTTACCGATATATTGAACGATGAAGCCAACTCCCGAATTGTCGGCGGATAGCTGTGCTGCTGAATATAATTCTTGATAAAATCTAATGTTTCTTCCTGGCGCTTTGTCAGTTCCTTCATTTTTTTATCTCGATTCCAAATTTCTTTATTTTGCCGTGCAGATTACTTGGGTAAATCCCTAAACTCTGGGCCGCTCGGGTAATATTATACTCGTTTTCCTCGAGTTTTTGAAGTAGAAGCATCTTCTCAAATTCATCTCTGGCTTCTGAAAGTTTCATGTCGGCGAATTTAGCTATCAGCGGATTCGAGCTGCTCTTCCTGTTGCCTTCTTTTGCGTTCAGAAAACCGGAGGCTGTCTCCAAATCAATTATTTTCTCTCCGGACATAATTGTAACACGTTCTACGAAGTTTTTCAGCTCTCGAACATTACCCGGCCAGTCATGATTAATTAACATTTCTTCCGCCTCATCAGAGAAGCGGATAGTCTCAACATTTTCGCTCTTTCGCATTAGACTGATGAAGTGCTTAATGAGCAGCGGGATGTCTTCCTTCCGTTCCGAGAGCTGCGGTACATGGATAGGAACTACATTTATTCTGAAAAACAGATCTTCCCTGAAACGGCCTTCGGCGATTTCTTTTTGTATGTTCTTGTTAGTTGCCGTGACGAGTCTTACATCCACCGTCTCGGTGGTTTCGCTTCCAACTCTTTCAAAACGCATTTCCTGAATAACCCGAAGGACCTTTGCCTGTGCGCTCAGCGACATATCGGCAACTTCGTCCAGAAAGAGGGTTCCCCCGTCGGCAATCTCAAATTTTCCCTTTCTGTTTGACAGAGCTCCTGTAAATGCACCTTTTTCATGGCCGAAAAGTTCGCTCTCTATCAGGGTGTCGGGAATGGCCGCGCAGTTCACCTCGATGAAAGGATGGGATGTTCTTGCGGATTTACGGTGAATTTCGCGGGCAACAAGTTCTTTTCCGGTACCGTTGTCGCCGGTTATAAGCACCTTCGCGTCAGAGCCGGCACTCTGCTCAATTGTCTGTCTTATCTTGAGCATCGGTTCACTCTCTCCTATCATCTCGTCTTCGGCAAGGAAGGATGATTTTAACTGCTTGTTCTCCGTTTTAAGAGTATTCATTGCAATCGCGTTTCTGGCAAGAGTGAGAATTTTGTCCAGAGAGAGAGGTTTTTCGAGGAAATCAAAGGCGCCGTATTTAACTGCCTTTACAGCGAGGTCTATATTTGCATGTCCGGATATTATAATTACTTCGATGTCCGGATAATCATGTTTAATTTTTTTGAGCACATCAATTCCGCCCATTCCGGGCAGCCAGACATCTAGGACAACTAGATGAATTGTCTCCAATGCAAGTATTTCAAGGCCGAGAAGTCCGTCGCCGGCATCAAAAACCGAATAATTCTCATCCTCAAAAATATCGCGTAATACTGTTCTTATTCCAGGCTCATCATCAATGACAAGAATGTTAGCCAAGTAGTGTCTCCATTGGTAGATCTATAAAAAAGGTAGTGCCGTGCCCTTTATCGGTTTCAAACCAGATTTGACCCTTATGATCAAATATTATCCGTTCGACAATAGGGAGTCCCAGTCCGGATCCTTCAAGCTTTGTTGTGAAGTAAGGATTAAAAACCTGTTCATGGTTTTCAATGTCTATGCCTGTGCCTGTGTCTTGAATCCTTATTCTACAGTAACTTGAATTCCCCTTTCTGACAAGGTCGGTTTGAATAGAAATTTTCCCAGTTCTTTCCTCGATTGATTCACAGGCGTTTTTTACTAGATTTGAAAATACGCGCTTCATCTGTTCCGGATCTATTTCCAGCTGAATATCAGGCCCGTCTTTTTCAAATATAAAGATGATGCCGGGATAGGAGTTTCTGTATGATTCCACAGTCTCCGCAAGGAGGGCTGAGAGATTTTCGCTGCGAAGTGTCGGAGAGGGAAGCTGCGAGAAATCCCGGAATTCGCGGAGCATGTTATCAAGGGCGTTTACTTCCTGGATGATGCCGGGAACGGCTGCCTCAATTATCTTTCCGATGTTTTCCGGATCGGTTCTGTATTTCCTCAATATTCGTTCAGAGGACAGTTTGATCGGGGTCAGCGGATTACGGAGTTCGTGAGCCAGCTGCCGGGCTATCTCCTGCCATGCTGTTATTTTTTCGGTTTGAAGGATCTTCTTTCGTGAGTTGTCAAGTTCTCCCATCATTTTGTTGAATGATCTAATCAGGTTCGAGAGCTCGTCGCCGGAACGGGTAAGAATTCGGTATGAATAGTCTCCATCCGCAACTCTACGGGTAGCGGCTTCAAGGCTGACAATGGGGCGGATAATCTCATCGCTGAGTAGAAACGAGATGAGAATTGAAATCAAAATTAGTGGAAGGGTAAAAAACGCATAGAAAAAATATAACAGGGTGGAGAACTGCTTCTGATTTCTCTGATAGTTTAGAAAGACCTCTCTTGCATCAGTCAGGCTGCGAGCTGTGTCATCAAGATTCTTTGGAAGAAGAGTACTGACTATAATATTATAGCTGCTGATGTTTATACTTTGTATCTGAAGATACCGCAGCAAACTGGTTTCTCCGCGGTCTTCCCTCGGCAAAAGTCCGGTAGCACCCCCGAGAGTCGGCATTTCCTGCAGCTCGGCTTTTGGATCGCCGCCGAAGAAAACCGGCCGTCCTCCGGAATCGAAAATCTGAATGGCATCGAGACCCGGATTTGCATTACTGATATTGGTCCACATCCGCCGCGGAGCGCGTTCGATGTCAGATAGCATGTTTATGAAAACCGGCCCCTCTGAAAAAGCCTCAAGAGTCTCAATCTTTTCATTATAATATGCCAGCGCGAGATTCAGCCCCCCGTCGATTGCTGTCCCTATCTCTGGAGAAAACCAGGTCTGGATTGCTGTATTGACAAATTTAAGAGATACAAGGCTCTGGGGAAGGGAAGACATAAGGACTATGAGTGTGAAAAACAAAACCAAATGAGTCTTCAACCTCGCGCCCGGGCTGCCGTTTTTTATCTCGATGTATAATTTCCAGCCGTTGTAGAATACGCTTATAAGCAGGGCTATAGGTAGAATGAAGGCCACCGGGATTATTATAAAGTTCGAAATGTTTCTTCCGGATGGAAGATCAAGAAGGATTTCACCAGTAAGATAGATAATTAATGCTATCAGGAGGATGTAGATGAGAATGATAGAGATGAGCCCTACCCTGGATGTTCCTGATTTCCTGCTATTAATTGCCAATTCGGACCCACGGAGTTTCAGTTTTCTCGGATCTGTAAAATGGATCCAGAAGGGTAAGCGGCGGCGGTCTTTTGATTAAATCAGCAACAGCTTTTGCTTCAATTATGTAATCTTCTGATTCAAAGAAAATTCCCGGAACCTCTGCCGTGCAGCTGAGAAAATTTTCGCTGAAAGATTGCTGAGTCCTATAGTAAATCTGTTCTCCGTCCCGGAGGATGAAATATCCTCCTGTTAGAAAGTCTTTTTTCCCGATGTATATTATTCTGCGCGCATAGGTTTTTCCTGATGGAGGAACGAGGATCCCGAATTTCGATTTTTTTCTTAATCTGTAATGGTATATGATTTCAGTGCTGAAACCCTGCTCCATTGAATCTACGAACGGTTTAACCGTCATTCCGTTAACCTTAAAGATTAGTTTCGGATTTTCGATCTCATAGTCAATCCGGATATTTATATCCGCACCAAAGAGAAGGAGCGGGGCAAATAATAAGAATGATGCGGCAGCGAGAAGCTTTCCCGTACCTACTCCTCCTCAAAACGGCTTTCAAAAAGCTTTACAATAGCCTGAAGCGCATTTTCCTCATCACTGCCGTCGGTTTTTACCTTTAAAATTGTATTATAGCCGGCTCCAAGGGTGATAATGCCCATTATGGATTTAGCGTTTATACTGTTGTTATCTTTTTCCAGAAAGATTTCACTCTGGTACTCATTCGCGGTCTGAACTATTAGTGCCGCAGGGCGAGCGTGAATTCCGGCTCTGTTCTTTATAGTAACGTCCTGTGTCTGCATTTCTTCCCTCTATATTAATTAACGAAGTTTATTATTATCGTAATAGGCTGCTCTGGCATTCTGTCCTTCCAGCCATTTCAATACATTCTGATTAAATTCTTTCGCGGAATAATATCCGAGCTTTTTCAGCCGCTCATTCATAGCGGCAGTTTCAATAATTATCGGTATGTTCCTGCCGGGTTTTATCGGCAGGGTTACCACCGGGATTCCGACTCCTAGATATTCAACATTTGTAGTATTCGAGCCGAGTCTGTCATAGACTTTTGCTGAATCCCATTCTTCGAGTTCAACCACCAGCTGAACCTGTTTGCTGTCCCGGATAGAACCGACTCCGAAGAGATGGCTGATGTTTATTATTCCAAGACCTCGGATTTCCATGTGATGGCCGGCAATATCATTTACGCCCCTGCCGATAATAAGATTTCCGTTCACGCAGCTGAGCTCTACCGCGTCATCGGCAATAAGCCGATGACCTCGTTCAATCAGTTCCAGTGCGGTCTCACTCTTGCCTATACCGCTGGCACCCTTAATAAGGATGCCGATTCCATAAACTTCAACCAGCGTTGCGTGGACAACCTGTTTTTCGGCAAAAATTGAGTTGAGGGCCCTTATCAGTCTTCTCGAGAATTCACTCGAAGAAAGATCGGTAATAAGAACCGGGACACCCGCTTCCTCTGCGATGTCAAGAAAAGTCTGTTCCGGCATCAAATTATTGGTAAACGCGCAGCAGGGAATTTTATAGCTGAAAAATTTTTCTATTCCACCGAGCTCATTCTCTTTTATCATTTTTTTAACATAGGCGGTTTCACCATTCCCGAATACCTGAATACGGTTATACTGAAAGCCGTCGAAAAAACCTGAGAGTGTAAGGCCGGGGCGGTTCAGATCCTGCTCCCGGATGGGAGAGGACAGCCCCGGTCTTCCGCAAAGGCATCTGAGATTTAATTCATTATGTTCCTTCAGGTCCAGATCTAGAAGGTCCAGCACTGTAAAAACAATATCTTTCATAGTTTAATGATCCTGTATTTTTTCTTTTTCTTTTGCTATTTTATTATCAAGTTTATTGAAGAGATTGTCTATACCCTTAAACAGATCAAAGGTTTCAACCTCAATATGAGCGGATTTTCCCCATTTAAAGTTTACATTTACTTCAATTACATAACCGTTTTTATCATGAGTCATAGTTATCAGAAGATCCACAATCAGATCTTCAGCATATTCAAGCCTATGTAGCTTTTTCTGCACATGTTCCCTGGTGTTGTCGCTGATGTCATAATGTACACCTTGAATGTCTATGTTCATAAATACCCCCGAAAAAGTATATTAACAGTACTGATTGTTAGATTTCAGTACCGCTGTTACCTGGTATAAGAGGAATCAATTTTCAGCTCTTTTCTGTATTTTGCTACAGTCCGTCTGGCAATACTGATTCCTTTTTTCTTGAGTAAATCGGAAATCTTCTGATCAGAGAGTTTTTTCTCTTCGACATGTTCTTCAATAATTTCCTTCATTATTTCTTTCACGCTGCCCTTCGAAAACTGGGAACCGCCGTTCCCGGTTCCGCCAATAGAATTAGAGAAAAAGTATTTGAGTGGAAGGATTCCCCATTCTGTTTGAATGTATTTTGCGTTCGATATTCTTGAGACTGTGGTTTCATGTACAGATACTGTTTCTGCGATGTCTTTAAGTGTGAGAGGCGCCAGATATTTCGGGCCGTTGAGGAAAAAATTGCGCTGAAAGTCGATGATTGCGCCCGATATTTTCAGGAGGGTTTCATTTCTCTGATTGATACTTCTGATAAACCATTTGGCTTCCGCAAGATTAGTTTTGACAAACTGATTTATATCTTTATCCTCTTCGCTCTTGTCTCTATCAATTTCCTGAAAAAATAAGTTGAGGCCGAGAACCGGGATTTCCTCGTCATTCAGAATGATAATAAATTCTCCATCTTTCAATCGAACCAATAGATCCGGAATAACGTATTTTACGGTTTCGGTCGAGAATGCCCTGCCTGGAAAGGGACTGAAATGCCTGAGATAGCCGATGAGATCCTGGAGCTCTGGTTCCTCTATCTTCATAGCCTTGCAGATTTCCCTCATTTTTTTCTTTTCGAGGAGGTCAAGATATATGTCAATCAGCTCATGCAACTGCTCGGGAGCGTCGGGATCAAGGCTAATCTGAACAAGAAGAGATTCTCTATAATTTTCTGTACAGGATCCTGCAGGATCGAAGGTTTGAATGATTTCTTTTATATGAGTCAGGATCGGTTCATCTTCCGGATTGACGAGTTTTAGAGGATCTTCAATATGAAAACCATTTTCGTTGAGGTTCTGGATTAAAAGTTCACCGATTTCACGTTCTTTTACCGATAGTTTCTGAACTCGCAGCTGCCACATAAGATTATCCTGAAGGGATTCAGGTCTGCTCAGGGTTCCCTCGATAAACTTATGTTTTGAATCTGAGGCGTCGTTATCATAACGGCTCGATGAGGATGTAAAACCCGGATCAGAATAATTTTCGAAGTATTCGGTTTCTTCCGATTTTGAATTTACAGCTGATTCTGCTTCTTCGAGTGAAATTGTCGGCTTTTCTGATATAATTTCAAGGGCGGGATTTTTTTCAAGTTCTTCCTGAATTCTATTATTAAGCTCTTGAATCGGAAGCGCCATGAGCTGTATCGATTGATACATCTGAGGACTTAATTTGAGTTTCTGCTCCTGAATAATTACAGGTTTCTGATATTGCACCTGACCTCCGATGTTATAACAAGTAGTAAACCTTCTTTAAATATCGTTTAGCGGACGTGATTTGTCAAGGAAGATCGCAGAATACAAATGTTGAGATTCTCAATCTACTACATGCGAGCCATATCTCTTTAGATTCCTTACATCCGAAAGTCTTCACCGAGGTAGATTCTTCTGGCTGTTTCATCGGCAAGAAGTTCGTCACGGGAGCCTGAAACCAAAATTTCCCCGAGATTTATTATATTCGCGCGTTTTGTTATCTCGAGGGTATCTCTGACATTGTGGTCTGTAATGAGAATGCCAATATTCATTTTAGCTAAATCTTCAATTATGCGTTTAATTTCATAAACGGCTATGGGATCAATTCCCGCAAAGGGTTCATCAAGGAGCAGGAAGCCCGGTTCTATAGCCAGTGCCCGTGCAATCTCGGTTCGTCTCCTCTCGCCTCCTGAAAGAGTAAAGGCTTTTTGCTTTCGGACATGTTCAATTCCGAGCTGATCAATCAGGTATTCGAGCCTTTCCTTCTTTTCGGCTTTTGTGATGTCTTTCCTTGTCTCGAGAATTGCCCAGATGTTTTTCTCTACCGTAAGCTTTCGGAAGACGGAGGTCTCCTGCGGCAGGTATGAGATTCCGGCGCGTGCGCGCTTATACATCGGGTAATGGGTTATATTATGTTCATCAAGAAGAATTCTTCCGGAAGTCGCCTTTATAAACCCGACAATCATATAGAACACCGTAGTCTTGCCGGCTCCATTCGGGCCCAGAAGTCCGACTATCTCACCTTTCTTCATTGAGAAGCTGACGTCAAGGACAGCCGTCTTCTTTCCAAAGACCTTTTTAAGGCCTTCTACCCTTAGAGTCGATTCATTGTTATTCTGATGTAATAGATCCGCTGACATTTCCTTCCAATTTTATTTCGTCGGTATCAAGATTTATAATAATTCGGGAGGCAGCGTAATTATCACCCTTCCAGTAAACACGTGGCATCCCTGTTAGTTCGAGAATGTTTTCTTTACGGTCATATCCCGCGTATTCGGAACGACAGGACATTTCCTCTCCGTCGGAGATTTTAAGTATTCTAACTCCGATTTGAAGAATGGTGAACTCTTCTTCGCTGCGGTCTTCAATATAGCCGCTCTTTGTAATGAGTTCGTTTTTTCGATCCTCCATCTCGGAGTATCCCTCGACTATGATTATCTCAGTCTTTCTGTCATATCTTAAATTGCGGCAGGTGAGGGATGTATCATTTTCAGAATCGATAACCGTAATATCACCCTCACATATTGCATAATCAAAATCTTTCCCGTAAATATCTATTCTGTCCGCTCTGATTTCCTTGTTACTGGTTATTATGACGGCGTTCCCCTGGAGAAGAGTATGCTCTTTTCCCCGTGCAAGAACAGCCTCGGTCCTATTGCTGGAAAAAGAAAACTCATCATTTTTCTTTTCTTCTGTTTCCTGAGAAGCAAGAGGAAGAATCATGAAAACTGCGTTTATGAGTAGTAGGATAAGCAGTTTAGTCTTCATTTTTCCATGTACCCGAGACCTGATTATCAAATCTGATTGATTTTGTCCTGCTGTCCGCAAAAAATCCCTTTCCGGAGATTATGGACCCTTTGTCTTCGATTATCTGAATACGATCATCAGATTTCCCTGCGAGGGTGGAGGCCTCATTATCCCAGAAGAGATATTCCCCTTCGAGAGAGGCTTCCTCTCTTTTTGAGTAAAAAAACAGGTTCCCCCACAGCTCAACACTCTCAGTATCGTTGAACATTTTCGCATTATCGGCCTGTCCGTCGGTGATAACGGTACCTTTTTTGTCATATTCCTGGAAATGCACTCCCTTAAAGAGTGTTTCCTTCCGTTTTCCGAAGGTAAGGGATTGTGCAGCTTCAATATAAAATGCCGGTAATGAATCTTTAACCATTACCTGCGCGAAATTTTTGAGTATGGTATCCGGAATCTCTTCAGACAAATCTTCGGCAATAATCGATTCATCATAATCGAACCGGCAGGAGGTCAGGAAGAGCAGCATCAATAGAAAAACCGGCAGTGTCGCTAATTGTCTGGCTTTCAGCATATGTTTGATTATCGAGGAATTAGTTTAAAAAATCAATTAGTAGTTATCACTCGTATAATCATTATTCTTTTTTAAGTTGACTTTGCATTACTAGCTTACTAAACTTTAATTAATATGGATAATAGGATTAACTATGACCCGGTTTTTAAACGATAAAGATTTCAATGATTTTAAGACAATGATCTATGATGCCAGCGGCATTTTTTTCTCGGACTCCAATGCAACCATACTCGAGAGCAGGTTAAAAGACCGGCTCAGGAAGATGAACATTGAGACTCCCGCGGAATATTATAGATATATCAAGCAAAATGAGGGCGAACTGAAGGTCCTTCTTGATTCGGTTACGACCAATCTGACTAGATTTTTCAGAAATACAGCTCACTTCCAGACCTTCGAGAATCATGTCATTCCCGATCTGGTCGAATATAAACGGAAGACCGGAAACAAGACTATCAGACTCTGGAGTGCAGGCTGTTCCACTGGTGAGGAACCCTATTCTCTTGCCATGGTTTTCAAGGAAGTACTACCGGCTGATATTAAATTTGAAATAACCGCTTCCGACTTGAGTCTTCAATCTCTGATGACTGCAAAGGAAGGTTTTTATGCAGACAACAGGATGAATGGTGTTCCCGAGATATATCTTGGCAGATATTTCGAAAAGAAAGACGGCGGCTACCGGGTTAAGGATGAGATAAGAAATCTGGTAACCTTTGACTACCATAATCTCAAGTTTGACAGCGGCCAGAAGGATCTTGATATAATTTTCTGTAGAAATGTCATTATATATTTTGACGAGACGGCCCAGCAGGCTGTTATCAATAAATTCTGGAGTTCATTAAACAAGCATTCGTTTCTGTTCATAGGTCATTCGGAATCACTCTTCGGTATGAAAACAGAATTTGAGTTTTTAAAGACGGACTGGGCTTGTATATATAGAAGGTTTAAAGATTGATAATCTATGGATACTTTAAAAGCATGGAATTGAAAATCCACGATTTTTAAAGTTCCATCCTTGGATTTTAATGAAGATTTTGACAACTATATAAGTTTTACGATTTTAAAGATTGTTGTCAAAAACACTTCAAAGGCTCTTGAAGAAATAATCACTTTTTTAAAAGAGCCTCATCTATAAGATTTGTTTGGAGGAAAAGTTGAAGTCTAACGATATATCTGTACTTGTGTGTGATGACTCGGCCTTGATGAGAAACCTGATAGGCCGGATTGTCGAGGGTGCGGAAGGTTTAACGCTTGCCGGAAAGGCAATGAACGGCAAATTTGCACTGGAAAAAATACCCAAACTTAATCCGGACATCATTGTGCTTGATCTGGAGATGCCGGAAATGAACGGCATAGAATTTCTCAAAGAACGCAAAAAACGAAATATTGATATTCCTGTAGTAATCCTTTCATCGGTTGCGAAGAAGGGCGCAGAGGTTACCATGGAGGCTCTCTCTCTAGGAGCTGTAGACTTTATCATGAAACCTTCAGACACAAACACCTTGGATCTCACTGAAATAGCCGAGCATATGATAAATACTCTTATCGCCTACGGCAGGAAATATAAATCCGGAATAGAGCCCACCCCAGGGATGCCAGGCATTAGCGCTCCGACTCCGGCGGCAGTTCTGCGGCCGTACCCGGCCACCGCCTTCGATACAGCAGAAAAGGGAGGCCTCTCTATCCGAGCAAATTATAATAATTTTCCGGTCCGGGCGGCAAATAGGGAAGAGACTAAACGAATAGAGATAGTCGTTATAGGAATCTCAACCGGAGGCCCGAATGCTCTCAGGGAAGTTTTTAAAAATATTGATCCGAATCTTAAGGTTCCGGTTCTCGTTGTTCAGCATATGCCTGCCGGATTTACCGAAGAATTTGCCCGCAGCCTCGATAGAATTTGTCCATTGCCGGTGAAAGAAGCTGTCAGCGGAGACCTCCTGAGCCCCGGCCGGGTTCTTATTGCACCCGGAAGCGCCCATTTGAAGGTTGAAAGAAGGCGCCTTGCGGTTGTTGCCGAACTTGATGAATCGGAAGTGGTTAACGGTCACCGCCCGTCCGCGGATGTCCTGTTTGCTTCAGCTTCACGTGCATACGGCGGGAATGTTCTGGGTGTCATCATGACCGGGATGGGTAAAGACGGGGCCCGGGAGCTTGGAACCCTCTATAATAAGGGCGCGGTAACAATCGGGCAGGATGAAGAGAGCAGTATTGTCTATGGAATGCCGAAAGTTGCCTTCGAGGCAGGTTATATTGATTATCAGCTGCCGCTATCCGAGATAGCCCCGAAGATTTCAGAAATTGTCAGGGAGAGGGCTTAGTCCAGCTTCCTGATAATCTCAGGCATGCTTTTCTTTTTTGGATTCCGGTTCAGCAGAAAGTTGAGGCCGAAGCCGACAGCTATTCCGATTAAACCGAATAGAACCTGCACTCCCTCGCTTGGATTTTCAATTACTAATGTCGCCGCATAGAAAAACAGAAAGAACAGCAGAAGCGGAAATATCATTACCATGAATGCCGAGCCTATTGTTTTTCCGGTAGGAAGCAGTACCTCAACCCTGTCTCCGGTGTTGAGGTCAATTTTGCTGGCATTCCAGGCGTCAAATTTTCGATCCTGGGCTCCCCCGCAGATGCCGTGTGCAGCACATTCGCCGCAACCGGCTGAGTCTCCACAGGCCAGGCTTACTATGTCATTATTTATCGTTATTACTGTTGCCTTCTCTATCATCAGGAACCTCCGTGCATTCCTTTCGGACTCGTTTTATTGATTCAGCTTTTCCGTCATCCCCAATTTCTATGATGACGCCTTGAAGCTCTAGTTTTTTCCAGTAATCTCTTGAGCGCTCCGGGATAGCTGTGATGAATTTCTGTATTTCAATTTCCGGATCGAGCCCTCCGACTGACTCGAGGCTTCCCGTTCTGCCTGTATCGCAGATTACAGCCGTTCCTCCGGGCAACACCTGTTCATCAGCCGATTGAGCCTTAGTATGAGTTCCAATAACAGCGGAAACCCTTCCGTCCATAAGATGGAACATCGTATATTTTTCCGCGGTAGTTGCCGCATGATAATCAAGGATTACAATGTCGGTCTCTGCCCGGAGTTTTGCAGCCAGTTCGGGTGCGTAGAGGAAGGGATTGCTCAGGTGTACCCTGTTGAAGCCGGACTGACCAAGCATGGAGATGACCCCTATACGTTTGTCTCCGCAGTCATAGATCCGCCAGCCGCGTCCGGGATTTCCGGGCGGATAGTTCGCAGGTCGCAGGATGTAGGGCGCCTTAACTATGTGGTCGACTATATCCTTCTTGAAGTAGCCCTTATCACCCAGGGTCTGACAGTCTATACCTAGTTTTCGCATATAAACAGAATGGTTTTTGCCGATACCGAAGCCGCCGGTGACGCCTTCGGTGTTGGCAATTATAAAATCGATTTTCTCTTCTTTCTTTATCTCAGGAAGAAGCTTTTTTATGCAGAAGACGCCGGCCTTGCCGACAACCTCTCCTATGCAAAGAATTCTAATGCTCATATAGATAAGATATAGAAAAGCGGGATAAAAGAAAAGACTTATCAGGGATATGTCAATCGTAAGCGACTTTGTCCCGGTAAGATAAATTAAAAACTTGATACCTTCCTATTCATGGCATCCTTGTAT
>JAEKNX010000016.1 GCA_016839055.1 Spirochaetales bacterium | reverse complement strand
ACCCTCATGGTTATTTAGGGGAAGTCTACACCTTAACACTCTCCCAAAACTGTCTTACGCTCTGGGCTCATCATATTCCATTAAATTAGCATTCTCGGAAACCCATAGTTCTTTGCCGTCAACGCTTCGCCACTTCGATTCCAGATACTGGACACTTCCACTTGCCTCTAATTGTTTCTGCCACTCAATCCGATCTTCGGGATTCACATACAGGTTTAAAATATCCCGCCCTCTGAATTCTTCCTTCTTTTCGATTCCGATGATATTCATCAATTGGGAATTCATATCTACAATCTGTTCCATGGAGCTTGTCACGTATAAACCAACAGGAACATTCTCAAATAAATTTTTGTATTTATCTTCAAGAACCAGGATCATTCCTTCCCATACAAGCCGCCCTTCTTCATCTTCAAAACAGCGGGTCCCGCTTTCAATGATGTTCCGGAATAAACCGTTCTTAATCTCTATTCGGTATTGGGTGAAATAAGAACTTTTCCTCAAAGACGCCTCGGCTACCGCATTAAGAACAGCCTCCGCTTCATCAATATGGATAATGCTCAAGTAATTCGGCGCTGAATGATTCAGCAGCATGGGCAGTGGATATCCAGTTACAGTCTCAATTGTATTATCGAAACTGATATATTTAAATTCAGGGGAAGCCAATCTTCTGAAGAAGAGATGGGGCAACTCCAGTGATATCATGTTTTTCACCTTATCACTCATCAACAAGTTCCTCCCGAGTGGAGCCTGATGCGACGATGGTTTTTATTAGCGAAATTGCTTCTCTATGCTCAATCGATTTATCAAAAAAATAGTCAGCCCCGCTGGCCAGGCATTTTTCCCTGCTTTCAACTGTCGCGATATTGGATAATACAATTATTATGATTTTCGAGCCGCAGCTTCGGATAAATTTTATAATTTCAAGTCCGGTTCCACCCGGCATCCTCAGGTCCAGGAGCATAATATCAGGAGACAGTTCTTTCAATATCGTTTTAGTAGACTCTATATCTCTTGATTCAAAAATACGCAAGGAACCAACATCGGCAAGAAGCCTCTTTAGATTATTCCTTACGAGTGTCGAATCATCTGAAATCAGTAAAACCATTTCTCTTTTCATCTAAATCAAACTCCTGACTACACCACTCTTGAATTCTATGAATTTGAAATCAGATATCAATAGGAATAATCAATTTAATCGCTGTTCCTTCCCCAGGGAAGCTGTGGATGGACAACTCACTCTCACTGAAAGAAGCCCGCTCCCGCATGTTCAAGAGGCCGAAGCTCTCAGCCTTGCTGCCGAAAGGAACCGAAAAACCTGCCCCATCATCTATTATTTCTACCTTCAAATACTCCTCAGTCCTCTCAAGGTGAATATTAACATGGGCCGCATTTGCGTGTTTATTTATATTGTTTAGAGCTTCCTGAATAATTCTATAGATTGCCAGCTCTCTTTCCTCATCGAGATTAAGCTCTGCATCACAGCCTGGATAAAGAACATCCGCCTTAGATAATTTCGCGAATTCCTGAATCTGCCATCCAATGGCCTCTATAAGATCTGAAGTCTCAAGGATGATCGGTCTCAGAGTCAGCGTTAGTTTTCTTGTTTTATCTACGGTTGCATGAAGTTCATTTCTAAATTCCCTCGTCAGGCCGGTGATTGTTTTATCCTTGATATTATTTTCTTCCATTTTATCTTCAAGAAAGGTTAAGATCATCTCAAGAGAAGTTAGAGACTGTCCTAAATCATCATGAATTTCACGGGCAATATAGGAACTCTGTTCCTCGAGGGCATTCTGAAGGTGATGAGATAATTCACGGAGCTGATCATGACTCTGCTGTAAGGCTTTTTCCGCAGCCTCATGCTCTGATATTTCATTTTGTAAAACTTTAGTCATGTCGTTTAAATCATTAAGAAGAATCAGATTCGCCTTCCTCTGTTTTTCGCTCTTCGCGAGATTGCCTTCAAGTTCATCTGTATTTCTAATTAATTCTTTCTCCGTTTGTTTTTGAGTCGATATATCAGTATGCGTCCCTACAATCCTGACAACCTTACCGTCAGAATCAAAAAACGCCTCCGCTCGAGAAAGGATATCCACCCAATGTCCGTCCTTATGTTTCATTCTGAGCTGAAAAACAAGCCTTTTTCTTTCGCCTTTAAACATTTCCTGACGCATTTTCCAAGATTCTTGAGCTGACTCAGGATCAATGAGTTCTTCCCAGACGGAGATATCGTCAAGCAGTTCATTCTCCTCATAGCCCAGCATACGCTTCCATCCCGGCGAATAATAAATCACACCTGTCAGAAGATCCCAATCATAAATCCCATCCATAGTGGCCTTCATTACCAGATCAAATCTCTGTTCAGAAAGTTCACGTATTCTGATCTGTTTTTTCAGTTCATATCTGGCTTCGGATATCTCTCCTAAATTATCCAGCATCTTATTAAATGCTTCGGCTAAAATTCCGATATCGTCATGACGATAGACATCAACCCTACTTTTAAAATTCCCGGATATAATCGATTCAAGGTTAATCCGTAATTCACTGAGCGGATTAAAAATAAAAAAATCTGTACTCTGTGATATAACTACACTGATCGAAATGATAATTATAATTAATAAAATAAACATGATGATACTCATTTCAGCTATTTCGGCTTTTTCGATGTCCCGCGACATAACAAGCTGAACATTCCCGACATGGAATTCATCATATGTAATGTCACTCTCCGCTAAGAGAAATCCGTTCTTGGCTTTAAAATCATCATAAGTCAGATTGACATATTCATCTGCAATCCTGGAATACATCCTGCCGTCGTCAGTATTTACTGAGAGGTAAACAATATTTTTATTCAATAGAAGCGATGAGATTATTTTATCAATATGCTCAACATCATCATGATAGAGTGCTTTGGAAAAATTTATAACAGACAGATCTAAGGTGCTTTTCATCTGTTCACGCATATTCTTCCTCAAGGAACTCCCCCTCATAGTTATTACTGATATGGTAAAAACTAATACAATGAATATAACAAGAGGAAGCAGAAAAAGGAGATATCTTCTTTTGATATTTCCGGAAAACTCAGTTTTCATAAATACAACCCTTGCTTACTCGATGATCCTGTATTTCGGTGTGTCCCCGGCCCTCTCAAGCAGGTTATTGACTTCTGCTCGCAGCTCATTTATGCGCAGCTCTCTATCAACTGCAGCATCATTGAAAATTTCAAGTTCGCTCATTCTTTTCTCGAGTTCAAGCTCTCCCTTCTTCCGTCCGGTTATATCGAGAGCGTGCGAAATAATGCAGGTGCTTTTATCATTAAAATTATACAAAGGATTATAGTCAACAAGCATCCATCTTAATCCGCCGCTTTTGAAATTAAACTGAGTTTCAAACTGGACTGCCTGACCGCTGAGGCATACATCCATCTTTTCTTTCAGAACTGAGTTAAAAAGCTCAACACCAAGGTAATCCTCAACCCTGCTTCCGGTTATTTCATCAATTGGGGAATCATATAATTCGGCATAAATATCATTTACCGCTATATATCTGTACTCAGCTGATATGCAGGCAATCGGCTGGGGAATGGTTTTTACAATATTAGTTAATCTGTAAATCTGATGGGCAGAATGAATATTATGAAGGCCTATACCTATATCTGAGGCAACTACCTTCAGCATGTCCCATTCTTCGCGCTCATCCAATAATTCGGCCGGCAGGCTTACTGCCAGGAAGCCGTAAATATCCTGTCCATGAGCGATTCTCACAGAGAGAACACCCTCTTCTTCCTGTAACTTGAATATTCCGCAGTCAGAACAGCCTTCCTGAGCTTCCTCTATTTGCACCACCTCATTTGAGCCTAATATATCATTAAGACATTCCGGGATTTCATTCAAACACATTTTTTCTTTCAAAGCAGAATAGCCTTCGCCCATCCCTGATTCTACCAGTAGATCATACTTCCCCGAATTATCGAGCAGTCCTATCCATGCGCTTTGATAACCGTGATTATTAGTAAGATTTTCACAAACGCCGCGAACCATTTCTTCGTACTCGTCTTCTTCAAGGATCACCTGGTTTACATTCCTGAGAGCCCTTAAGACGCTGTTAATATGTTGTATTTTTTTTATTGAGGAATGGAGACTGCTCTCACTTTCCTTGAGTTTATTTTCAGAAAGTCTAAGCCTTGCATACAATTGAATTGTAAGTTTAATCTCTTCAATTGAAGAGCGTTTGTTCAGATATCCATCTATTCCTACCTGTAATCCCCGCTCACGATCTTCTGAGGAAAAATCCATTCCTGAATACATGACAATTATAGGTTTTGAATTATCAGGGTCGGATTTTATTTCCCCGCAGATATCAAAACCATTGGAATCACCAAGCATGATATCCAGAAATATTACATCAGGCTCATATGACTTGACTATTTGCAGACAATCCTCCCTATTCGAGGCAGAAAGAGCCCTGAACCCGAGAGACAGAATAATGTACTCTATATATTTATTAGCGGCTTTCTCATCGTCTACAATAAGTATCTGTATTTCATCATCCATTATTTTTAATTATATGAATCAGAACCTGCTAAAGCAAATCACATCACATAAATTATGACTTTTTCGGAATAATTAAAGGGCGCTGCTCATTAATTTCGAGCTATTATATCATCCTTGTATTTTTTATCTTCTTTAAGAATATGGTCAACAATCCAGTCTCTAAGATAAAAAACTATTTCTTCTGTCAATACACCGGATGCGTTTTCATACTCTTCATTTAACCTGTTTATGTCGGCAACAAATACCTTATGCCATTCTCTATGCTCGTCAATTGCCTCATATTTATTCTTTGCCATAAATTCCTCTTCATAAGAAAAGTGAAAACTCGCATAGTGGTAAAGCTTTTTCACAATCAGAGGGCCGAAAATTTGCTTTCTGTTTTCACTCGTATACTGAAGATCCTTTGTTTGCTGCAGAATTCTTACTAATTCCTTATGCTGATCATCAATTTCCTTTATCTCGAGTGATAATTTCTTTTTTTCCCACAATAATAAAATATCATTTCGCTCGCGCCCCTTTTCAGAAATATGAAGTTCAGGCACTATCTTATTTCTACTGAAATACAGAGCATACTTATGGTCTTCAACCTGGATATGCTCTAAAATCCACTCCACAAGAAAATCCTGAAGATAATCCAAAGAAAGATTTGTGGCGGTTTTTATATCAATAAGATAGTCTTTAATAATCTTCCTGAATCTGTCATGTTTTTTAACATGAATGTCTGTTTCCGGATAAGAATACTTAATAAAAAGCTCTTCTTCATTTAAAAAATGATAATTTGAATAGTTAAATAAATTTTTAATAATCAGCACAGCGTCCTGCTGTTTCTTCTCCCAATTTTCATCATTCTGTTCCACAAGCCCGTTGAGTTTGTTTAGAATGATAAACAATTCCTTATGGTGATTATCTATCGACTCAATATCAACACTATTTTTTTCTGCGTCACATTGTACTAACATATGATTGATTATAGCAATGATTTTATAGGGGTCAAGCCTTGATGATTTATTAATTCAGCTCATCAATCTGTAAAGCTTCTTCTCGATCGAGAGAGATTCTGGAGAGTCCAGCATCCGCTCTTTATGCGGTACTGCATTTGATATATGCTCAATTATCTTCACAGGGCGCCCGGCAGATAGCACAAATATCTCATCGCCAAGCAGGATCGCCTCGTTAATATCATGAGTTACAAAAATTGAGGTTCGTCGGTCTTCCACCCAAAGCCTCGCAAAAAGACTGGTAAGATTTATTTTCAACCCCAGATCGAGGGCCTGAAAGGGTTCATCCATCAGAATTGTTTCAGCCGGATAGGCAAAGGCACGCGCCATGGCAGCCCTCTGGCGCATACCGCCCGACAAGCTCTGCGGATAATAATCCATAAAATCGGCAAGCCCGACAAGGTCGAGATAATGAGCTGCCGTTTCCCGGCTTTTTTCTGGGCCGTAATGTTTATTCAATACAAGTTCGATATTCTGCCGTACGCTGCGCCAGGGAAGCAGACGGGGTTCCTGAAAAAGAACGCTTATGTTGCAGACGGCTTCACTTGATGAACAGCAGCTTATAGTTCCGCCTTCAGCCGCAAGTAGACCGCTAATCAGATTAAGCAGTGTTGTTTTACCGCAGCCTGACGGACCGAGGATGACACTTACCTTTGATTTAGGAAATTCCATGCTGAAATTACTGAAAATACGATTATTTTCGCCGCCGTTTTGCGGATACATGAAATCTACATTTTTAATGCTTATACGATTATTTATCATCCGGCACAGCCTCCCATCTTCGGTGTTTTATAACTAAATCCAGTATCGACTCCGATATCCAGCTGAGAATTATAGCCATTACCGTCCAGGCCATCACCTCAGCTGTTTCGAGGTTCATCTGAGAAAACTGCAGGCCCGTCCCGATTGATCTTACCGGCAGGCTGAGAACCTCGGCCGCTATTACAACCTTCCAGGCTACGCCTATACTCGAACGAAGCCCTGCCAGCACAAACGGAACAATAGACGGAATTGTGATTTCTTTGAGAACTTCAGAGCGGCTGAGTTTATAGACTTTAGCCAGTTCCAGCAGGCGCCGGTCTACCCCATTTACGCCCTGCTTCACATTTGCCGTTAGTATGGGAAAGATCATAAGAATACAGACAAAAACCGGCACTATATCCGTTTTGAACCAGATCATCGCCAGCAGGATTATCGACATTACAGGAGCTGTTCTTATTATGGATATCACTGGAGAAAAAACCGCATCTACACGGCGGCTCGTTCCGCATGCTATTCCCGCGGTAAATCCTAGAGCAAAAGAGATGATCAGTCCGTAGACTGTCCGAAGCACTGTTGCGCCCACGGCCGTCCAGAACTCCGGTTTACCGCTTATTGCAAGCAGCCGGAGAAAGACGGTCTCCGGCGCTGGAAGAATGATATCGGTACCTATCCGCAGTGATGCCGTCTTCCATATTAGAAGAAAAACCGCTGCAGACAGGATACTGATTAGCTTATTCTCATTTTTTGAAGTAGAAGCCTTCATCAGGCAGTTTTCCTCCAACCGAAACAGGGTCAAGTTCGAGCAGCATCTGCAGAAAGTCTTCCACATCGGCTTTTGCGTCCTCTGCCGGAATAAACTCAACACCGCATAAGGGAATTGCAAGTTTTGCTACAGCTGCTCCCATAATCCCGATATTCTCGATTACAGCCGAAGCTTCTTCCGGATTAACAGTAACCCAGTGAATCGATTCACCGAGTGCTTTAACTATTGCCGCTGCTGCTTCCGGCCTCTCATTTATCAGCCTTTCACTTATTACAAATGCTGTGAAAGGATAAGGTCTCCCGGTGCCGCGCAGTGCCATGAGAGACTTCTGAGGATCAAGGACTATCTGGGCATCTGTTTTGACCTCTGCAAGAAGGGCAAACGGCTGCGGAATGAAAGCTGTATCAGCCTTGCCTGCCGCAATTAGCTGGATGATCTGCGGCGGAGCCGCTGTGAAATTCAGCGAAACATCTTTATCCGGATCTAGTCCGTTTTCAATCAGTAGATATCGCAGAAGATAATCAGGTGTTGCACCTTTTCCCGTGAGGTGTATTGTCTTACCTTTCAGGTCACTCCAGTCTTTAACTGATTTATCAGTTGTTAAAAGATAAAGCGAACCCAGACCGCTGACTGCGGCCAGCCTGAAGTCAACCCCTTTTGTGTACAGCTTGGCCGCGGTATTCACCGGAAGAAAAGCCGCATCAATTTCGCCGCTGGTCATCTTGGTAACCGCTTCAAGCGGTGAGGCTGCAAGAGTATATTCGACGCTGACATTGAAGCCAGGCTGAAAATCATCGGCAATCATCTTCGCTGCCGCAAAACCCGATGGACCTTTAAGCGCATTTATTACGATGCTCATTTCCGGCAGTCCTGCGGCTTCCTGCCCTGCGGCTTCCTGAGTTCCTCCGGCAAATGCGCCGAAGCAGATTACGGTTAAAAGAACTGTTGTCAGTAAAAAGAATTTACCTGTTGTCATTGTTTTTCCCCTTTTTCCGGATAATTCACTATTAACCGGTTTTTGATCTCATTATTTGCTTATTCCGGTTTTAATACTAACCCCGGGTATTCGTCCAATTTTGCCGCTTAAAGCGCCTATTTCATCGGTTGTTGCATGCAGAATTACCGTAATAATGGAAAGACTACCATCTTCTAAATTCGGTATTCCCATACGGCCGGAGATAATTGATGACTGTTCGGATAAGATTTTCTGGACAAGCGCGGCAGACCGCTGTCGGTCTTCGATGATAATACCCGCAAATGCGTAACGCCGGTTTTGATCGCTCATATTTCCTCCTTGCATGGAGGAAGGTTGAAATTTCCATCACCTTGGGTCAGTCTAAACCTTCCTTCAGAGCTGATTAAGCTTACAATCCAGCCGGATAGATGTCAACAATCAATTAGCTTAATTAGATAATTTTTTAATGAATTGATCCATGCTGGAATCAAGAGATTGATGGATAAATCGGTAGAGAGCATCGAGCCGGTCTTTCGACATCCCCTTGTCAAACTGAAGAACATGGATCGTCTCCTTATTGAAATCTCTTTCGAGAATCTTGATTGCCGACAGCTCAAGGGTAATGTCCGACAAATCGAGTTTTATCCTGATCTCCTTATCTGAGATCGGAATTACAGCATTTTCTTTGAAACTGCATGACAGCCCTCCGGCGCTTACATCGTGGACGGTACCGCGGAGTTCATTTCCAGCGAAAAATGCGCTTATCACAGCTACAGCCTCTCCGCTGCCGCCGTATCGGACGAAATTCCTCCGGCCCTTCCCTCCCCAGTCAATAAACATCTGCTGCAGTTCAGACTTTATCGCATCAGGATTCGTTCCGAATTCCACAAGTCTGGAGAAGCTTCCGGTATCAGACAACTTTTTGTCGGATAAAATAGCCATCCTCGGAAATTCATCCTCGGCTATAACAGAAAGCTCGTTCTTCAGCTCCTCTATCAGCCAGCCGAGATCATTTTCTACAAGGTTAATGCAGATAATACTACCTGGAAAATACTCAATAAGCGGTCTGATTTTCTCATAATCAAAAATATAAAATATTTGAAATTGATTCCTCAGGCTACCGTGGAAAATTTCCTCTCGTAAAAACTTGTCTGGATAGAGTATAAATATTTTATTTCCGGTAAGTTGTATCATCACTAAATATTAAGCATTTTCATAGATGATAGCAAGTTAAAAAGATATTCTATATTAAGGCTTTCTACCTTCATCAGGACAGAATTTAAAAAACATTGTTTTTTTAAATATCTGTCCTTGATAAAAAACCGTATTCGAGTTATTTTTAGTCATATAAAGGGGAGTAGCTGGCAGGTATCTGCTTTAATTATTCGTCAACACGGCATAAAAGCCCGGATAATTATGTCTCTATATTGGGAATGCAAGACCTTTATTCGAATTAATTAATTATGTATTAATTCGAATAAAGGTCTTTTTTTGTTTTTATCGTTTTTTACTATAGTTAAAATATATGAGGGAGAAAGAATGGAAGAATATATTATATCTTTGATGCAGCAGCTGCCGATAGTCGCACTGTTTGCCGTAATACTAGCAACACTGCTTATGCTGGGCAAAGGCGCCGACCTTCTGGTTGATGAAGCAGTCACTTTATCAGTCAAATGGGGAATTCCGAAAATTCTGATTGGTGCAACCATAGTAAGCCTTGGAACAACTCTTCCGGAAGCTTCTGTTTCAGTCATGGCGGCTGTCAGAGGGAACCCTGATCTCGCTCTTGGAAACGCGGTAGGTTCGATTATATGCGATACGGGACTGATAGTTGGAATTGCAGCCCTGATTTCTCCGCTCGCACTGAATAAGAAACTCGTAAACAGGCAGGGTTGGCTTCAATTTTTCTCCGGCCTCCTACTTATCGCGGTATCAATCCCCCTCGTTTCAGTATTAAAAGGTGGAATCGGCGTCATAACATCATCAGGAAATGCAAGAATACCGCAATACATCGGTTTTATCTTTCTCGGCCTTCTGGTTGTGTATATGATAATCACTGTCCGCTGGTCAAAGGACTCCGGTGGAAAAATCGAGGAAAGTATAGAGAAAATTGATGAGAGTAAAATCTTCGTTGTTCTTCTGAAGCTCTCCGCCGGTGTCGCGTTGATCATATTGTCATCGAAGATTCTAATTCCGACAGTCGAAGTAACAGCCCTCAGGGCAGGAATTCCTGACAGCATCATTGCCGCAACCCTCGTAGCCTTCGGCACATCCCTTCCAGAGCTTGTAACCGCCGTAACTGCCGCAAGGCATGGTCATGGAGACCTGGCCGTAGGCAATATTATCGGTGCCGACATCCTAAATGTCCTCTTCGTGGTCGGAGCAGCCGCAGCGGTAACGCCAAACGGTCTGCCTATTCCAGGCTATTTCTTTCATCTGCAGTTTCCGGCAATGATGATAATATTACTAGTTTTCCGTTTAATAACCCTTTTTGCTAAAAAGGAAATCAAGCGGATACACGGGGTGATTCTACTTGCAATGTATGTAGCCTATACCGTCATAAGCTATACAACGATTTAAACTTGACATTAGTTCCATATAGAACTAAACTTAAAAAATGACTCCTGACTCAATAATAAGCTTAATTTCCGAAATCAATCATAAGGCAAAAAAGCAAATTGTCAGAGAGCTTAAGAAGAATGATGTTGAAGGAATTTCGGCTTCGCACGGTGATATCCTGGCGAATCTCTATTCCAGGGGGCCGATGAGCATTACAAAGCTTGCCGGATTTATCAGCAAAGAAAAGAATACAACGACAGTCCTCATCGACAAACTCGAAAGAAACGGATATTTAACGAGGACGCTCTGTGACGAGGACAAGCGCAAAACAATAATAAAACTGACTGAAAAGGGGCTCTCTCTGAACCCCGTTTTCAGAAAGATCTCCAGGCAGCTCATTGATACTACCTTTATGAATTTTTCAGAGGAAGAAAAAGAACAAGTCATGAGGCTGCTCCTTAGAATTAAGCAGAATCTTTAAAATTTTCCTAACCTTGATATATTTGTAGATATGAAACCCAGACCCTGATCTGGACGTCGAGTTCAGCTGGCCGCTCTGATATAAAAAAGCTGCCGAAGAACCGGCAGCCATTAGCCTAAAGAAAAATCTTCAGCAGAAATAAAATCAAGACAATGTAAGAGAGAACCGGAATACTCTCATACTTGCCTGTCAGCAGCTTCACTGAAAAAAGCTATTACAAATAACCCGGCGGTACAGCCCCGCGGGCTTATCACTGTCTTAATAGTCCGATAGATATAGCATCAATAAATTCCGGCAGTTCCGGGGTTGTCCGTCCCGAGACAATATTATTATCAATCGTTGCCGACCAGTCGGCGCAAAAGTCTCCCCCCTGTGAGGTGAAGGCATCGGTACAGCTTATCCAGCCCGTTGATTTTCGGTTCTCCGCTATCCCCGCTGCGGCAATGGCAATGGGTCCATGACACATAAACGATATCACCTTACCTGCCTCATTGGCTTTCCGCAGGAACTCGAGCGGATAACCGGCCTCAATCATATTCCAGGGACAGAAAGCGCCTGGAATGAGGAGTCCGTCAAAATCATCCATATCCGTGTCTTTCAGATCCTGAATCCTGTAACGGTTGTCGGGTATTTCCTGAAGCGGTATCGACATACCGAAATTGCCCTGAACAACATCAAGCCCAAGCAGCGGAGGCCTGGCCCTCTTACATCCTGTAAAGGTTCCTATTACAATATTTGCCCCTCGGTGCATGAACTCGAGGGCGGGAACGGCAATCTCAAAGTCTTCAAAATCCCAGCCGGCAATCAGAAGCATCCTCTTTCCGGTAAGTATTCCCTTGCGCGGGTCTTTATAGCCGGGAGCAAAATGCCGGCAGAGGGCACTCACAAACTCAGGGGTATCAATGGTGTCGCGCGCGGTCAGAACACGGTCATCTATGATAACCGGTGACGGTTTGAAGTTCGATGTTTTTTTCAGGATAAAATCTACCTGCTCATTTCCGGTACAATCCTTTCCATTGGTCAAGCCCACGGTGATCATCGGAATGATTCCACCGCCTATTCCACCAATAACAGCTCCGTTATTGTATGCATTTTCCAACAGGTCCTGCACCTCTTTTTCGGTACACATGATATCACCCGACGGCCCTCCAAGGATGATAATTGCATCATAATCTTTGAAATCGGCATCATAGACGGATTTTGAAGCATCGGCCTTATCTCCGCCGCCGACGGGAATCGGATCTACAGTCAGGCCCCACAGCCCGACGACGCCCTTCGTCCTGACGTTCGGTCTTGTCCATTTCCAGGTAACCCTGTCCACCAGCAGATACTCAAGCTCACCGCCAAGTTCGCCAATGTATGACGCAACATAGTAGGCCTGAAAGTCACTGAATTCGGATGCTACAAGACATCCTACCTTCTTTCCGGCAAGCGGGCCGACATCCTTTGTACTTCCGCCCTTAGGGCCAGTCCAGAGGGTGGCCCCGTCTTTAACCTCAATATTAATTCCGCGTGATTTTACAACTTCAAGGTAGTCAGCAGCCGGATCATAATTGTTACTCATTTAAACTCTCCTAAAAATACATAATCAACACCTATCATGCAAGAATCATGCCACCAAAAGGGGAAAGCTTTAACTTGCTTCAAGGTAATGAAATAGGAGTTTCATGGCTGCCGAATTTCCCGCTAATTGTTTAATTTTTCCACAGCGAATACCCGTATATGTGTAAAATTTCAACAGTTCGCTGAAACAACGGGGAGCTCGATGATGAATCGGCAGCCCCCCTGCAAAGAATTTTCAGCCCTGATAGATCCGCCGCTTTTTTTGATTATCGAGTAACATAGAGAGAGCCCCAGTCCCAGGTTTTTTGAATCTGAGGGCTTTGTTGAAAAAAATGGAAGGAAGATGGAGTCAAGTTTATCAGGGGCAATCCCCGGACCGTCATCACTGACCGAGATTATTATCCGCTTTTCGCTTGAGTCCTCATTATAGCCTGTCTCAATCAAAACATTGCCGCTGCTGCCGACGGCCTCGCAGCTGTTTTTAATCAGATTGATTATAACCTGCCGGAACTCATTCCTGTTCATCCTGATTAAAAGCGGATCGGAGCTCTGGTTGAAACTGAATCCGGTACTGGTGTAAATATCATTCTTCCTAATCAGCTGAATGTAGCTTGCAATCAGATTATTAACATCAAACTCTTCGGCATTCTTGATACTGACATCCGAGAAGTTAACAAGTCTGGAAACAATCTCTGAGATGAAGTCTAGTTCTTCCTTCAGTTCCGCCATCGGTTCCGAGACCTCCGGCTCGTTAATCTTATTCCTGATGTAGCGCAAATAATTGAAGACAATCTCGAGCGAGTTATTAATCTCATGACCTACCCCTGCAGCCAGTATGCCGATGGAAGAAAGGTTATCCGAGAGCATCAGCTTCTTCTGAAGGCTGTAATAATCAGTAACGTCCTCCATGATCAGGATATGCCCGACTATCGAGACACCGTCATAGATGGGGACAATTTTCAGGGTATTGATTGAGTCTTTCCCCTTTAAACTTAAGGGGACATCGAAAAAAGACTGAATTTCGGTTGAATCAAAAGATGCCATGATGATTCTGTAGATATCATTCTTCTGATCAGAGAAGATATAGCTTACCTTTTTATAAAGATAGGAACTCCTGTCAATCTGAAAGTGCTCCTCAAATGAGCGGTTCGCCATTATTATCTGACGGTCCGGATCGAGAACAACAAGATTAATCGGAAGGGTATTCAGAATGGACTCGTTGAACCGAAGAAAATGATAAAACTCGGTCTCAATATCGGCAAGGTTTACCTTCTCGGCAGTTTCAGTATACGCAAGACGGATAATATTAACCTTGTCGATACTGTCAACGTTTCCCGAATACAGGATCTCCGTGTTTTTCAGGATGCTTACCTTTTCGGCAAAGGTATAAAGTTTTTCAATATCATGCGTTATAAAAACAATGGCGGTTCCCTTTCGCTTCAGACGTATCAGAATCCCGGTAAAGATCCTGGAATACTCGGTGCCCAGCCTGATGAACACTTCATCGAGAACCAGTACCTCGGGTGCCTTCTCGACTTGTCTGATTATCTCGACGGCGGTGTATTCCGATTCTTTCAGCTCCTTTAGCTTCCGGCTCACGTCGAGAGAGATTCCGTAATTTTCGAGCAGCCTGACTGAATCACGGAACATACGGCGGCGAGGCAGGAAAAAGCCCTTATATGCCTTATCATTATCAAAAAACAGGTACTCCCAGATACAGAACTCACCGCTGCCGACCCTCTCCTGATGGACCATTCCGACTGATACCGGCTTCTCGACAATTATTCTGCCTGAATTCGGGACGGCGGCCCCGCTTATAATCTTGCCGAGCACCGATTTCCCGCAGCCGTTCTCGCCCAGGATGGCGTGAATCTCGCCGCGCCTGATTATCAGGTTGATATTATCGAGAACAACATCCTGCCGGGATTTGAAGCCTATCCCCTCAAGCCTGAGTATTTCTTCTGATAAATGCGGGTCAGCTGACGCTGATTCCATAGCGTTCCAACTTGTTATAGAGGGTCTTTCGGCTCATCCTCAACTCTTCGGCGGTCTTTGTCTTATTATAATCATTCTTGAGCAGGGTCTTAAGTATCAGCTTCCGTTCCATATCCTCCCGGATATTCTCCGGAGGTGCTTCTTTTTCGGACGCATGCTGCATATTCATTGGAAGGTCTTCTATGAGGATCACGTCACCGGCAGTTACGGCGCATGCGTACTGCACTGTGTTCTTCAGTTCACGAATATTTCCCGGCCAGGGATAGTCAAGAAATAAATCAAGAACCTCGGATGAAAGCTCCTTCTTGTCACTATTTTTACAGTATTCACTCATGAAATATTCACCCAGGATGGGTATATCTTCTTTACGCTGGTTGAGGGGCGGCAGCTTTATTACGGCTGTACTCAGCCTGTAAAACAGATCCTCACGGAATTCTTTCCTCGATATGAGCTCTTCGAGGTTTTTATTTGTTGCCGCCAGAAACCGAACATCAACGGTAATGGTTTTATCACCACCGATTCTCCGGACTTCTTTGTTCTGAAGGGTCCGGAGGATCTTTGCCTGTATGGCAAGCGACATATCTCCTATTTCATCAAGAAAGAGATTACTGCCGTCCGCCCTCTCGAAAATCCCCTTGTAGTCGCTGTTAGCGCCGGTATAGGCGCCCTTGTTGTGGCCAAAAAGCTCATTATCAAGGATACTCTCCTGAAACGCGGCGCAGTTAATCTTCTGCAGACAGGAAGAACTCCGGCCCGAGTGCTCATGGATGTAATCGGCCAGAACCTCCTTGCCCGTCCCGTTCTCCCCCAGGATGAGGATTGGCAGATCGGTGGCCGCCAGCTTCCGGGCTTTTGCGAGGGTTTTAATGAGCCCGGAGTTCTTGGTTATAAAACCGCCGTGCTCCTCACATCGAGCCTCATCATCCTGCTCTCTGCGACCTTTGGCAAGGGCACTCTCGACGACCTTCAGAAGAACATCGAAATCAACCGGTTTCTGTATATAATCGTAGGCGCCAATCTTTATTGTATCAACAGCAGACTCTATAGAGCCGTATCCGGTTATCATTATTACCGGAATCCCCTTCCTGAGAGAGATAATCTGCCGCAGCAGATCTCGACTGTCTTCATCTCCGAGCATCAGGTCGAGGATTATCAGATCAAAATCATTCTTCCCGATGCTCGAAATTGCAGTGAGGCTGTCATTCGCCCACGATGTCTTAAAACCCATCTGGTCGAAATTAATCGCAAGGCTCTTACATACCTTGACCTTATCATCAATAATGAAAATATTTATACTCATAATGTTCCGTAATTATACACACTTCCGTTGTTAACCGTATAAAATAGTGACAGTGAATTATCAATGTTAAGGTACTATATGTCAAGCAATAGTTTTAAATCGTTTTAATTTATTACATTATAAGCAATTACTGCATTCAACCTCCTCCCTCTTCGAGGTTGGCACGTCACTTGCTATATAGTTAATTATAATTCTCATAATTTGGAGGCCGGAATTGATCCCAGAAACAATGAAGGCGGGCGTAATGAAAAAGCCCGGCAGGATAGTAGTTGAAGAAGTAAGAGTACCGAAAATCGGCGATGATGATGTGCTTATAAAGGTAAAATACTGCGGTATATGCGGAACCGATGTTCATATTTTTAACGGTGTCTACAGTAAAGACAAACTCCCACTTATTCCCGGACATGAATTTGTGGGTACAATTGCCTCCATGGGAAAAAATGTGAAAGGTTGGGACGAGGGTGATGTAGTCACTGCCGATATCAACCTAAGCTGCGGCTCCTGCATCTACTGTCTCCAGAACAAACCGCTGCTCTGTTCACAGATGAGCCAGATTGGGATTCATCAGGACGGAGCCTTTGCCGAATATGTCGCTGCCCCTGCCTCCAGCCTGTTCAGACTCAATCCTGATACCCCGATGAAAAAACTCGCTCTAATCGAGCCTGTTTCCTGCTGCGTGCGAACCTTCAGGCTCTCGGGAATCTCATTCGCAAAAAGTGTCGTCATTGTCGGCGGAGGAAGCATGGGCCTCCTTCTGGTGCAGATGGCAAAACTTGTTGGTGCCGCACCGGTCATTATGGTAGCCAGAAGACAGGAAACCCTGGATCTCGCCTCCGGAATGGGCGCCGACAGTACGGTTCTAATAGGCCCGGATGATATTGCTCAGGTTAAGAAACTTACCGGCGGAATGGGAGCTGACTACGTTATTGAGGCAGTGGGAAAACAGGAGACCTATGAGAAATCCTGCAGGATGCTCGGCCCCGGCGGACGCCTGGCGGCTTTTGGAATCATGGAAGAGGGACAGAATACTCCGTTCGAGTTTTTCCGGACCGTACTCTGGGAACAGAGCATGACCGGCTCCTGCGCCGGCGCAGGTACGGATTTTTTCGAGGCTGCGAAACTTGTTGAATATAACCGCTTCGATCTCAGCCGCTATAGCGAGAATATCTTTCCTCTCGAAAGAATAGCAGAGGGCTTCGACAAGTTCATGCATGACAAGGCAACTCTTAAAGTAATAATTGATATGGATTGAAGAATCAAATTTTGAAAATTGGATTCTTCAATCCATTGTTCCGTGGATTTAAATAGTAGAGGAGAAAATAAATTGAAAGCATTAGTTTGGACAGCAGCGGATAAATCAGAGATTCAGGATATATCAAAACCGGAGATAGCAGATGACGAGGTACTACTCAAGGTTAAAGCTACTGGAGTCTGCGGCACCGATTTGACAATATATAAGGGCTATTTCCCGGCACACAGAGCTATTCCGCCGATGGCCCTCGGCCATGAGATGAGTGGTGAGGTCGCAGAGACCGGAAGTGCGGTAGAAGGATACAGGAAGGGCGACAGGGTTGTAGCTGACCCCCTCATTTCCTGCGGACACTGCTACAACTGCATGAGGGGACTAAGGCACATCTGTACCAGCCTTGCTCTCTTCGGAGTAGACAGCCACGGCTCATTTGCGGAATACGTCAAGGTTAAGGCCGACAAGCTTTACCCCATTCCTGAAGGACTCTCTTATAAACAGGCTGCCGTCTTCGAGCCCCTGGCCGTCGCCGTTCACGCGGTCAGGCGTTCAAGACTCGCAACCGGTGATACTGTCCTGGTTGTTGGAGGCGGGCCTATCGGCATTCTTATTGCAATTACCGCCCAAAGCGCGGGTGCCAGACAGGTTATTGTCTCAGAAATCCAGGAGTTCAGGCTGAATATCCTCCGCGAATTGGGCTTTACAGTTGTAAATCCTATGGAAACGGGGCTTGAAGAAATCACCAGAAATCACTTCGAAGGAATCGGCCCCGAGGTGGTCTTCGAGGTGACTGGAACTGCCGGAGGCTTTCAGCAGGCAATAGATATTGCCTCATATCGCGGCAGAATAATAGAAGTAGGAGTGCCGAAGGGCGAGCAGAAGATGGACATCAGGAAGGGTAATTTCGGTGAGCTTGAGATAATCGGCTCTCGCGTTTACGAACCGGTGGATATCAAGACCGCCCTGAAGATGCTCTCAGAAGGCAGGTTTGACTGGGACAAGCTGATAAAGACCTTCCCGCTTGATGCCGGACCGTCGGTTCTTAAAGAACTCAGCAGCGGAAAAAGTACGGTCATGAAGGCAATATTCACCCTCGACTGAGTCATTCAAGGAGTTAAATATGGCAATAGATGTAAGATTAACCGATCCGGAGGCGGCAAAAGACGTTATCTGGAGAACCAGGAAACTTAATGAGGAAGTCCTCGCGGTAAACCCTGAGATATGTATTGAACGGGCACGACTCATAACCGAATCCTATAGGGAGACCGAGACCGAACCGATGATCATAAGACGGGCTAAGGCGCTTGCCAATGTCCTTGAGAAGATGACAATCTTCATCCAGAAAGATCAGCTGATAGCGGGTGTTCAGGCCAGCAAGCTTCGATCAGCACCACTCTTTCCGGAAACTGAGGCGAACTATCTCGAAAAGGAGATCGATCTCTTCGAAAAACGGGAACAGGACAGGCTGATCATTCCCCCGAACATTAGGATCGAGCTCCTTGACGAGGTTCTTCCCTACTGGAAGGGGAAATGCCTCGATGAGATAGCCCTCGCATCAATGCCCGAGAAGACCCGCGAGATTGCAATGCTCGACGAACAGATCTTCTCGGTTGGCATTCACCTCTCAGGCTCCATCGGACACATCATTGCCGACTATGACAGGGTGATTGCCAAAGGATATCTCGAAATAAGGTCCGAAGCTGAGGATTACCTCAGGAATCTCAATCTGTCCGACCCGGACAATACATCGAAGCTGCACTTCTATAAATCAATCATAATTATCTGTGACGCAATAATCAGATGGGGCAAGCGGTATTCCGTATTGGCGAGAGAACTGGCCGCTTCCGAGCCGGACGCGCGATGGAAGGCCGAACTTGAGATTATGGCCGATATCTGCGAGAGGGTGCCCGCCCTTCCGGCCAGAAACTTTCGGGAAGCCGTCCAGGCATTCTGGTTCTCTCACCTTCTCTGCTTCATCGAACAGAACGGACTCGCAGTCTCGGTCGGCCGCTTCGATCAGTTTATGTTTCCATACTACAGGCAGAGCATTGCAGAAGATGAAATAACAAAGGATGAAGCCCAGGAGCTGCTTGAATGCCTCTGGATTAAATTCACCGAGATAATGAGGGCCTATGACTTCGAAGGCGCTAAGTATTATGCCGGTTTCTCAATATCCGAGAATCTGGTATTGGGAGGAGTCGACAGTCAGGGAAGGGACGCAACAAATGAGCTATCATTCATGTGCCTCGATGCGGAAAGCCACACCAGCCTGTCACAACCAAACCTCTCAGTAAGGGTTCACAACAACATGCCCGAAGACTTCTTCAGAAAGGCGGTCAGGATAGCAGCCACCGGCCGGACAAAGCCTGAGTTTTTCAACGATACAGTGGCAATTCAGTCTCTGCTATCACTCGGCGTACCTCTGAAGGAAGCTCGGGACTACTCAATCTCGGGCTGCGTCGAAGCCGTCCCCCCTCATACAAACGGAATGACAAACGCCTCGATGTCTAATATCGCGAAGGCGCTGGAACTTGCGCTCAACAATGGCGTATGCAGGCTGTCGGGAAAACAGATTGGTCCGAAGACAGGTGATCCTAAATCATTTACTTGCATGGAAGATCTTCTCTATGCCTTCAAAACCCAGGTTGCATCCTATGTAAAGGAAATGGTTACTGCCCTTCAGTTTATCGAAAAAGCTCACGCTCAGTACTATCCGCTGCCCTACTTCTCACTCCTTCTTGACGACTGCCTGGAGCTCGGGCTTGATTTCACCCAGGGCGGTGCCAGATACAACTACACAGGACCCCAGGCCGTTGGACTTTCAGACGTCGCCGATTCGCTCGCGGCAATCAGCAAGTTTGTCTTTGACGAGAAAAGCGTTTCGATGGATTTTCTTCTCAATGCCCTCGACAATGATTTTGAAGGAGCCGAAGAACTCCGACAGCAGCTTGTAAACAAGGCGCCGAAGTACGGAAATGATGATGATTATGTGGATGAGCTTGCGTCAAAGGTTGTCCTTATATACTGTGAAGAGGTCCAGCAATATAAAAACACCAGAGGCGGCGTCTACCGTCCCGGAGTTTATTCGGTATCCGCGAATGTTCCGCTCGGGCTTCATGTAGGAGCCCTGCCGAACGGCCGCAAAAGCCGAGCGGCCCTCGGAGACGGCGTAGGCCCCGTGCAGGCATGTGACATCATGGGACCGACTGCGGTGACAAGATCAGTCGCGAAACTTAATCACGAGCTTGTTACAAACGGAACCCTCCTGAACCAGAAATTCAGCCGTGACCTGATGAGCACCGAAGAGGGGAAACAGGGACTCGGGAATCTCATCCGGAGTTACTTCGACCTCGGAGGCTGGCATATCCAGTTCAACGTAGTTGATGCGGAAGTCCTGCGGGACGCTCAGAAAAAACCGCAGGATCACAAGGACCTGATAATCAGAGTTGCGGGCTACAGCGCCTTCTTCGTCGAACTCGACAGCAAGGTGCAGGATGATATTATAAACCGTACCGAACAGACTGACTTCTAGCTTATGACACAGTCAGGAATAATATTTAATACTCAGAGGTTTTCTCTCCATGACGGTCCGGGGACGCGGACCGTCCTTTTTCTTAAGGGCTGCCCTCTCGACTGCCTCTGGTGTTCCAATCCGGAGTCGAAGAATCCGGATATGGAACTTATGTACTACAGGAGCAAATGCATTTTATGCGGACAGTGTGTGAAATCCTGTGAAGGATTGGGAATCTCAATAACCGAAGATGGCGTCCTATTTGACCGCAATATCGTCGATATTCGTAAATGCGCGAAAGCCTGCCCTACCGGCGCCCTGGAGATAGTCGGGCAGAAAAAGAGCGTGGATGAAATTATACCCGTCCTCCTTCGGGACGTTCCCTATTTCAGACGCTCCGGCGGCGGGGTGACACTCTCAGGCGGAGAGCCGACAATGCAGGCGGCCTTCTGCCGGGAGCTGCTTCTGCGACTCAAAGCACTCGGCATTCACTCAGCAGTCGAGACATGTGGACATAGAACGTGGGAACCCTTTCACCGGGCTGTGGAAGCCGCCAATCTTATTCTCTTCGATCTGAAACATATAAACCCGGAAAAACACTCATCGGCGGTGGGCGTTGACAACGAGGTAATCATCTATAATTTCATGAAGCTCGTCCCCGAGAAAAAAATAATAGTACGGCTGCCGGTGATTCCCGGCTATAACGCCACAGATGAGCATTTCAGGGCGGCGGCGGCCCTGGTCCTTAACAGCGGCTTCAAGGGTGAGGTTCACCTGCTGCCCTACCACAGCTACGGCTCAGGAAAATACAAGGCTCTCCAGCAGGTCTACCAGATGGAGGACACCGAGCCTCCGACTGAGAAGCAGCTGAAGGCTTGGGCTTACTTATTCGAATCAGAGGGACTGGTTACGAAGATTCATTAAGCAGTGTTTATGCTTTACCCATAAAATGCCGGATTATCTGCTGGTACTTATCGTTGATGCTCTGCCTTTTTATCTTCAGGGTCTGGGTGAGTTCTTCGCCGATCATGAAGGTATTTTTAACGATAATCACATCTGATATTGTCTCAAAGGGTTTAAATCCGCTTTTGCGGGTGATCTTCTTGTTCAGATCAAGCTTTATCCATTCCTGTAGACTCTTATATGCCTCGGAAACCTCTTTAGATCGAAGCTCAGTCGGCTCTGAGATATGGTCGAAAACATTGCCAATCTTAACTTTAATTGATTCGGCTATCCGTGAAAGTTCCTCTTCATTTATTGCGATGAAGGCTGTAAGTCCCTTCCTGTCCTGACCCAATACCATTACATGATCTATTAATTCGGATTCCTGTATTTTGTCCTCGATAGGGTTCGGATCTACGTTTTCACCTCCGAAGAGGATGATAGTGTCTTTATTCCTGCCCACAAGGACATAATCTCCGTAAACTGTCTTTTTCGCCAGATCCCCGGTACAGAGCCATCCGTCTTCTGAGAGAACCTTCTCGGTGGCCTCTTTATTCTTATAATATCCGCTCATAATCTGAGGGCCGCGGGCATAGAGGGTACCTTTTTCTCCGACGGAAACCTCCCTCCCCTTATCATCCAGAATCTTCACTTCTGTATCGACAAAGGGAATACCAACCGAACCCAGGGTATTTCGTCCCAGCGCACGGCTTGTGATGCCGGGAGCGCTCTCTGTCATCCCGTAGGAATTCATTACCGTAATCCCCACGGACGCGAAAAAGTCATCTACAGCAGGAGGAAGAGAACCGCCGCCCGAAATAGCCATTCGAAGACGACCTCCGACCTTAGCCCTTACCGCCTTGAACATTATCTCTGCCATTCTATGGAGAGGATAAGTCACGGCCATCGATAAAGCATAGCCTATTGATCTGGAAACTTTCTGGAAGGCATCTTCATCCTCATAGCTGATAAAGGTTCTGTTAAAGTAGGATTTGCGGGTCTTGTATCTCATATTCACGGCGACAAAAAAATTAAATATGCCGCGTTTGGCAGGACTCTGCGTGCGCATATGCTTCCGCATTTTAGAATGTATCGAATCCCAGACACGGGGCACCGTAACAAGGAAATGAGGTTTCTCACGTAAAATATCAACACTGAAATGTTTAAGCGAGGAGTAAACAAACGAGATACCCGCACTCAGGCCTACATACTCAAACGCCCGCTCAAAGACATGCCATGCGGGAAGAATTGTTACGGTAACCTCGCCTGCCTTCTCGTCAATCATAAGCCTGGGTATAACCATTTTTACCTGCTGAAGAAATTGAATATGAGAGAGCATTACACCTTTCGGATTCCCTGTGGTACCCGAGGTATAGATGATTGTCAGAAGGTTATCGGCCGAAACAGCCTTATAATGCGCATCGAAGGCGGAAGGATCCTCACGCAGCACTTCTTCGCCTCTGGCGTAAAGATCATCAAAGAAGACTATCTTGTTCTCCGGATCCTCAAAACCATCACATCGATCAATGATAAAAATCTTTTCGCAGTCTTCTCTGAAACTTTCTGAAACAGTTAGCAGTTCCTTATACTGGGCGATATTCTCAAGGACAGCCCATTTGGAATCTGAGTGATTAAATATAAAAACCGCCTCCATTGGGGATGTATCCGAGCCCCTAGGAACAGAAACAGCGGAAATTGCCATTAAAGCGTGGTCTACCAGGGTCCATTCATACCTGTTGTTAACAAAAAAGGCAGCATGATCTCCCTCTTGAATACCATAAGCCGCGAAACCTTCGGTCAAAATTTTAATATCCTGCACAAACCGGGAATAAGTAATATCGGTAAATGATTTGCCTTCTCTAAACCTGTGAGAAACTCTATCCGGATATTTCTGGGCAGTATTAAATGGGATTTCCAAAAGATTCTTATACATAAGCTACGTCCTCTTTCAACATATTTCATCCGTTGATAATCGGACGATTTTATTTAAACATCTTTTCGGGGAAAAGTATATAAAATAATCTGTATCACAGCAATTCTAAATTTGACCTCCGGAAGCGGTTGAATAATTATTTAAATGCAAGAAGATTATTATATTCCTCTTTGCCTTGTTTTTATTAGCTCTAATCCCGCTTCCAGACAGCCTGTACTTCTGAATTTGGCTGCCTGTGTATGCCGACGCTGCGGGGCCTCGTAACTGTGGAAAACATCTGCGTCTTCGCAGCAGAAATCTAGGTACGGGGTGCAGTAAGGGCCGGATGATTATAAAATTGCAGCCAAATTTAGAATTGCTGTCTGTATCAACATCAAATCCCCTTATGCGAACATAAATCTCATAATAAACAATGCCTTAAATGCTTACAGTGATGCCTGATTATGGATCAGTTCATTCAGGCCGCGGTTGCACCTGCTACAAGCACTCTCATATAAATTGGATCCTACTATTTAAATATACTCAATTTGGACTAATAAGGCTCCTGTTTTCTTACATCAAGTTGTATCTTAATTTCATCAACAGGATATTCAACTCAATGCCCCCTGACCTCGCATACGGCCGGGGGCAATGGTAATTGCAGACTATAAAAGTCAGCCGGCCTTCTGACTTACAATATCAAGTTCGTTAAGTTTTTTAGCTGTTACGCGGCCCATCTCATCCCATCCGCGGAAATCATAATAATCGCTAAGCATCACGTTAAGTGGAGGAAGCTCATTTGTTCCACCCCCTCTGCGATGGGTTAAGATCCTGGGCGGAAGAGTATCATCCTTCCGTGATATTCCGTGCTTCTGATTGTAGAGCCTCTTTAAATTGAATATTCTCTCACCGGCTTTAAGAAAATCTTCCATATCCATATCCCATCCGGTCGAAGCATTAAGATAATCAAGCGTCTGCTGCAGCATAAGTCCGCCATAACGGGCAAATTTACAGATACAGAGTGAATCAAACAGACATGACCAGTCCTGCATCCTGGCGACAATGGCCGCCTTTTCAGGAGAGAATCGTCCTTTCGAAGCTTCGACACCGAGGTTTTCGACAAAAGTTTCTTCATAATCCTGGGTGAACGACAGATGACAGGCGCCCCTGTTTGAGGTTGCATAGGCGAGAGCAAGCGAGAAGTTAGCTCTAGGATCGTGGGCGGGGAATTCAAGCCCCTTCACCTGGTGAATAAACTCATTAACCTCAGGTCCTACTTTTTCAGCAAAGCTCCGGGAACCGTCACAAAGGAGTTCTCCGAGCCGGCCTTCACGTTTGCACATCTTTTCCAGGGCTTGAATTGCCGCCTGGCCGTCACCGAACCGGAGCTCTATGCCGTCAGTATCCTCAAGGCTTATAATTCCGCGCTCAAAAGCTTCCATAGCCGCTGCGATTGTATTTCCGGCAGCGATAGTGTCTATTCCGTAACGGTTACAAAGCTCATTTTCCTTAACAACAATATCATAGTCATCTATCATGAGGTTAGAACCCATTAGCCCAACGGTTTCATACTCGGGAGCAGCGACATCTTCTCCGTCATATGGTCCATCCTTGGCCTTTACAATTTTGCCGCAGGCAATAGGACAGTTACCGCAAGCGTACCTCTTGGCCTTATGAGTTTTAACTGTAGTATAGCCTTTGAGATTTTCAGCCCCCTCGGGCCAGTTTCCCTGATACCAGTTCCTGATAGGCAGGTTTCCAATTTCTTCAAAATAATCGAGGGCACAGGTTGTACCTGCCTCCCGCATACAGGCTGCGTCTTCTTTCATCGACTTATTGAGTGATTTATTAATCTCTTTAATACGACCTGCATCTGCAATTTCAGGAACAGTATTTCCGTTTACAACTACTGCTTTCAGATTTTTGGATCCCATTACCGCTCCGAGTCCACAACGCCCGGCAGCCCTTCCATGAGCACCGTCAGCAATAATAGCGGCTATGCGGATCATCTTTTCTCCCGATGGACCGATACAGGCAACTTCCGCACCCTTGCCGGCAGCTTCTTTCAGCTGTCTGTGAGTTTTGAAAGTATCAAGCCCCCAGAGATCTGATGCATCTTCAATTTTCACATCTTTATCGGTTATAGTTATATAGACAGGAGACGTGGCTTTTCCCCTGACAATCATCGCGTCATATCCGGTCTTTTTAAACCGACCGCCCCATTTGCCTCCGCAGCTGGCCTCACCATAAATTCCACTCTGGGGTGATTTGCTTACAACCTCAAAACGATCGGAGTTGAAGCCCCCGGTTGAGGTAACAGGACCTGATGCAAATATCATTATATTTTCTGGACCCAGGGGATCAGTATCCGGACCGGTAGCGTCATAAAGAAATTTCGCCCCCAGACCGCTCCCGCCGATATACTGCCTCACCATGTCCTCGGATAAGGGTTTTACCTCGACCGTCCCGGCGGATAGATCAATATCAAGATATCTTCCATTATATCCTTTCATAACTTACTTTTCCTTTATCAGCGCCTCGGCTAGTTCTGTGATTCTTTCGGCTGTAAAACCGAATTTCTTTTTCAGGTAATCCATCCCGCCTACTTCTCCAAAGACATCCTTTACTCCATGGGTAAAGACAGGGACAGGATGTTTTGCAGAAAGAAAAGTAGCAACAGCGCTTCCAAGCCCTGTTGCTGCCTGGTGGTTTTCACATGTAAGAACCGCACCGGTTTTCTTCGCGTATTCAAGTACCAGGTCCTCGTCGAAGGGTTTGATGCTGTACCCGTCGATGACAGCGGCCTCAATGCCCTTTGCCGAGAGAGCCTCTGCCGCCTTAAGCGCCTCGGGGACCAGAATGTAACCAGTAGCAATAATTGTAAGATCTGTTCCGTCACGCAGGACCTTTCCCTTACCCAGCTCAAAGGTCTCATTTTGATCATAGATTGTGTTCGAACCCTTCCGGTGAAGCCTTAAATAGGTACAGTTCGGAATCTTTGCGGCCTCCTTGACGAGAGCTTTCATCGAAACTATGTCACAGGGCTCATAGATTACGAGGTTCGGAGTATTGCGCATTATTCCGATATCCTCGAAGGCCATGTGGGTACCGCCGTTAAGTTGGGCGGATATCCCCGGATCACTTCCTGTCAGGTTGACCTTGAGTCCGGCATAATTTGACGATATAAAGAACTGATCATACACTCGTCTCGATGCAAAACAGGCAAAGCTCGATGCAAATGGGATTTTGCCCATCGTCGAGAGACCTGATGCTATTCCAACCATATTAGCTTCGGCCACTCCAACGTTTATAAACTGATCAGGGAATTCTTTCTTGAAAGAGGAAAGCCCGTCTGCTCCCATAAGGTCCGCGTCAAGCGCTACAATATTTTTATTATCAGCTGCCAGCTCTTTAAGGGCCAGGCAGTAGGCATCTCTCATATCCATATCAGGCATAGAGCTTCTCCTTTTTTTTCAGCAAGGCAAGAGCCTCTTCTTTCTGCTGAAGGCTTACCGTCATATTATGACTTGATATTTTTCCTTCTGCAAAGCTGCAGTCTTTACCCTTCACGGTATCGAGGATGATCATTGAAGGGCGGCCAATTACCTTCTTTGCCCGGGCAACTGCGTTTATTATCTCTTCAATTTCATGACCGTTTACTCTCTGGACATGCCAGTTGAATGCCGACCATTTTGCTCCGAGATCATCAAGGTTCATGATGTCCCTTGTGTAGCCGTCGATATTCATCTTGTTGTAATCGGTAAAGGCAATGAGCCGGTCAAGTTCGAAATGGGCGCCCGCCATGGCGGCCTCCCAGACCTGGCCCTCATCACTCTCACCATCACCTAATATTGCATAGATCCAGTTATCCAGGCCGTCCATCCTGCTGCCGAGAGCCATTCCTATCGCGGCCGATAGCCCCTGTCCGAGGGAACCTGTACTCATATCGATTCCCGGAGTGAGTCTCCGGTCACAGTGGCTCGGCAGCCTTGTGCCGCCCGCGTTGAGTGTTTTCAACCAATCGATCGGGAAATATCCTTTTGATGCGAGAACCGCGTAGAGAGCAGGTCCCGCATGTCCTTTCGAGAGAACAAGCCTGTCGCGTTTGCTCATCAGCGGATTTGCAGGATCCACAGTCATGCATTCATAATAAAGTGTCGTCAGAACCTCGACAATTGAGAGTGATCCGCCTATGTGGCCTACGCCAAGATCTCCAATTGCCTCAATTATCAATTCCCTGACCAACAAGGCTTGTTTCTCAAGCTTAACCGTCTCCATCTATTTTCTCCTGTAACATTTCAAGGAAGTTATGCTATATTTAAAGTAGAGCCCGCTTCGCTGTCGAATGTTTGAAACGGACTCCATAAGCTTCCGACTGTTTCCCCGCGTACGACGGTCCAAAGGATCGGACGATCCTGCGGGTCGTATGGGGAAACAGCTTTTAATTAGAAAGCAGGTTTCTGTCCTGCAACGTTTTCTTTAGTTATCTTCCTTGATGCTGGAATAACTTCGAGATCAACTGTTTCACCGGCAAGTATTTTCATTGCAAGCTCGAATCCCTGAGTTCCACATGGTTCATAGGTCCAGGTTGCTGCCATATCACCGGCGGCAATTGCATCAAGCTCTTCCTGCTGACCGTCGAGGCCGATTATGATTACTTCATCGAGTCTGCCGGCATCTTTAACAGCCTGAACAGCTCCGAGGGCCATTTCACCATTTGCGGCAAAAACAACATCGAGAGTTCCGGTAGGATTTGCCTGAAGAATATTCTGCATAACCGAAACTGCCTGAGGCCTTCTGTAATCTGCAGGCTGCTGTGCAACAACCTTGATACCGCTGTAAGTGTCAATAACCTCGTGAAATCCGCCGACTCTGTTTACTGAGGTCTCGTCTCCGGGTATACCTTCTATTACAACGACATTACCCTTGACTGAACCGTATTTGGCTTTGAGCTCCTCAACTACATATTCACCAATTTCAGTACCGATCAGATAATTATCCATTGAAACCATCGTGATAGCGTCGGTTCCGTGGATGGGCTTACCAACAAACATGAAAGGAATGCCCTTCTCGTGTACCTTCTTAAGTTCCTGCTTAAGACCCTCAGCCTTTCCAGCCTGAAGCAGCAGAATGTCGATACCCTTTGTGAGCATGTCTTCAATACCAGCAACCTGGTTTACAACTGAACCCTGTCCATCAGTTGCTATTACCTTAACATTTGGCAATGCTTTGGCTGATTCAATAATCTGGTCTCTCTGGGTAACCATGAAAGGATGGTCAAGACTTTCCTGTGAAAGTCCGATAACAATCATATCTTCTCCGCCGTCTTGCTGCCCGCCAGCAAAGGCCATTGCGCTCAGACTGATTAAAACCAGCATCACGATTAGAAATCTTTTCATTCTTTGCCTCCTACTTAAATAAAACGCGTAACACGCGTGTTAAACCCTGTTTAACCTACTTTTTTCTGTTTGCCTGGAGGCTCTGAGCAAGAACCGCTATAATTATTATTGCGCCCTTTACAATTTTCTGGGTATAACCCGGCACATTTATCAAGTTGAGAAAATTGTTAAGAATACCGATTATGATTACCCCGATTACTGTGCCAACTACTCCGCCTCTTCCGCCTGAGAGGGATGTACCCCCGACCGCGACAGAAGCAATGGCGTCAAGTTCCATGCCGGAGCCCAGGTTCGCCTCACCTACATTCAGATGATTGGCCATTATTATGCCCGCGAATCCGGAAAGTGCTGAACTGATAACGTAGGCGGCAGTTTTTACCCGGTCAACCCGGATGCCTGACAACCGGCTGCCCTCTTCATTTCCGCCGACGGCGTAGATGTAGCGTCCGAGCCTTGTCCGGTTAAGGACGATGCCTGCGATAATCGCTGTTAATGTGAAAAGTATGGTCTGAACCGGTATCCCCAGGACTTTACCCTGTCCAAGAAAGCTTAGCCCTTCGGGAGTTCCAATAATCGGATGCCCGTGTGAATAGGTAAGCCCGATGCCAACAACAGCTGTCATCATTCCGAGAGTAGCTATGAAGGCCTGCAATTTTCCCTTTGTAACAAGGATTCCGGTGACAAGACCGAAGGCCATACTCAGTGCCATTGCAATAACGAAGGCAGGGAAAGCCCCCATCCCTTTAAAACCGGCTATCATAAGTGTCGAAAAAGCAAGCACTGAGCCTACAGACAGATCGATACCTCCGGTAATGATGACAAAGGTCATTCCAATACTTATTATTCCGCTTACTGATATCTGCCTAGTGATATTCAGAAGGTTTTCCGGTTTAAGAAAGTATGGAGACACAATTGCACATACTAGAAAGAGTACCCCGAGCACCAGCAGCATCCCGTAATCTTCCAGGAAGTGCGCCTTATTAAACCTACTAATTCGTTCTGTTGACATTATGCCACCTCCCCTGTTGCGCATTTCATTATTTTTTCTTCTGTTACTTCATCAGCATTAAATGCTCCGGTTATCTTTCCGGAGTGCATTACAAGTACTCTGTCACTTACTCCGATCACCTCAGGCAACTCGGATGATATCATTATTATTACCTTGCCCTGATCGGCAAGCTTTCTCATAAGATTATAAATTTCTGCCTTTGCGCCAACATCGATTCCGCGTGTCGGTTCATCAAGAATGATAATCCTGCAGTCTTTTGCCAGCCATTTAGCGAGAACGACCTTCTGCTGATTTCCGCCGGAAAGGCCCTTAACCGGATAATCAATACCGGGTGCCGCAATCTTCAGGATCTTCATATACCTGTCTGCCACTTCCTTTTCCTTCTTCGGCTGAATGAGGCCGTATTTAATCAGCTGAGGAAGAATTGCAAGTGAAATATTCTTTCGGACTGACAACCCGAGAATAAGGCCCTGCCCTTTTCGATCTTCAGTAGCAAAGCCGATATTCAGCCTGATGGCCTTTAAAGGTTCATTAATCTTCACTTCATTCTCATCGATTAGGACAGCCCCGCCATCGATGGAATCAGCACCGAAAATAGCCCTTGCCAGCTCAGTACGGCCCGCTCCGACGAGTCCGGAAATCCCCAGAATCTCACCCGCGTAGGCTGAAAAGGAGATATCATTAAGCACTCCTTTTCGTGTGATGTTCCTGACTTCAAGGACCTTATCTCCCTTCCGGGCTGTGCTTCTATCGGGATAATACTCGCCGAGAGTACGGCCGACCATCATCTTAATCATCCTATCCTTATCAAGGTCTGGCACATTTTCTGTACCTACCGTCTTCCCATCTTTAAGAATAGTCACCCTGTCGCAAACCTCGAAGATCTCTTCGAGCCTGTGTGAGATGTAGATAATCGTTTTCCCCTGAGACCTGAGTGTTCTTATCGTTCCAAAAAGAAATTCAATCTCGCGGTCAGTAAGGGTGGCTGTTGGTTCATCCATAACTATCAGCTCCGCATTCATGGATAGAGCCTTCGCAATCTCCACCATCTGCTGCTGGGCCACACTAAGATTCTTCACCTTCTGGTTAACATCGATTGTAAGGCCGAGACCGCTAAGCAGCTTTTGTGCCTCATCCCGCATAGTCCTATAGTCAATTAACTTGCAGCCTATAAGTGGTTCCCGTCCGAGAAAAATATTCTCAACAACCGACATATGAGGAACAAGATTGAATTCCTGATAGATGATTCCTATACCAGCCTTCTGGGCGGCAATCGGATTTGAATGTTTAAAGAGTTCATTTTTGAAAATGATTTCGCCACTGTCAGGCCGATATGCCGCACTCAAAATCTTCATCAATGTGGATTTCCCCGCACCGTTCTCTCCAAGCAACGCATGAACCTCCCCAGGTCTGCATGAAAATGTAACATTATCGAGGGCCTTTACGCCCGGAAAGGTTTTTACAATATTTTTCATTTGCAATATAGTCTGATCTGTCATTTTTACTCTCTCCACCTTTTATATTGCAATAAATATGCCAGTTTTAAATCGTTTTAGAAAATTCCTATGAATTGAGTAATCATCACGCATAAAATCGGCTATTTACGGCAAAGCAGGCAGTTTTCAAGATGAACTACAGCATTCAGAATGATTCTTAGAACCCCTTATGCAGATTGAGTCCCGTCCACGTATACTTTTTTTACAGATCATCCCGGATTATGTGTAAAAAATCTACAACAAACACAAGAACGGAGATCGAAGTACCCGGAGGGTTGAGAGCTTTCATCATCACCTAAACCTGATCTATGATCATTTCGAAATAGTTCTTACTCCGGAGCAGAGGAAGAAACTGAGGCGCTCACGCTACTGGAATAAAAAATACAGCAGGAGAAAGGCTAAGGCTCTGCTCATGGATAGTTCTATTCAGCAGACCCTGACAAGGCCGAAACAATCATCGACGGTTAAAACAGAATGAACGCTTCCGTCAGGATTTCGAGGACTCTCCGGTTAGCATTGAAGGTTCAAAACCGCAAATAATCCCAGCGACCAGCCGAGCGGTCCCAGGACATAGAGAACCTTCTCACTAAAAGGGAGAGTTTCAATTTTCACACTTGTATTACTTATTATTTATCCTTATTTAAGCCAATTACAGACATTTTCAAATACAGTTTCTTTTTCAGGGCCCTCAACTATCACATGAGGACTGTTCTTGAGGACAACCTTCCGGAAAGGCACGTTAAGCCCCTTCTGTATCAGGTCACCCGAATCGAGTGATATCCATCCATCTTTCTCGGACAGTATTATATATACAGGGCATTCTATAGCTCCAAGACTCTTCTGGGCTTTTCGAATCAACTTCAAAAGAGATGCTATATTTGAGGCAAAGAAATAACTCCAGTACTCCTTTCCCATAAACCTACGGTCATCATCGTCAGAGGGACGAGGCTCCCAATTTCGTTTTATCTTCCTGATAAAAATTCTAAGTATTGGAGAAAGATAGAAAATTCTGTTTGAAACAGACATGGCAGGGGCAAGAAGAATAATTTTCTCCGGGCTGAACTGCTCTGCAAGCAGCAGAGAAAGAACTCCGCCCATCGAAAGACCGGTAACCGAGACCGAATCAAATCTGCTCTTCAGGTTCAGATACTCGTTTACGGCATGACTGTGCCAGTCTCTATGGTTTGTCTTTCTGAAGTCAGCTCCGTTTGTCCCATGGCCCGGAAGTCTCGGAACCGAGACAGTATACCCTTCTCCGTGAATTCGGCGGGCAAGCTCGTACATCTCCCCGGCATATCCGTTGTAACCATGGAGCACCAGAACGGCCTTTTTATTGTCGCCCTCGAGATATAGCGGCAGTGCGCTTTTTAGAACCTTTGTATTATCCTTCATTTTTCTTCCTGATTAGTAGCATGAATTTTACCAAGCGTCGCTTAGTAGGCTAACTATCATTTAACGATGGAAATTTCGATTTGGCAATTGAATATTTCTGCCGGAGTTACTATATGGAGGAAAGCGGGAAAACTTTCACACTCTCACCTTGCTGATGACGACAACGATTGCTTATGTAAAAGCTGGTTTCTCGCTGACCTTCCAAATCTGGGTACGTTATTTAAGCTCAAGCCGTTGCCTAGTCATCCTGCTTACCGGCGGCTCAGTCCCGTTCCACATTTTAAAAACCTATTGAAGTCGCGTTCATGAGTACATCCGCCGTCTCCGACACCTTTCATTCTGATTCCCAGACCGTCAGGACGGCTTCCGACTCTTTTTTTTCGTTGATAAGCTTAACAAGCCCGATTCCGCGACCGGAGGTACGGTTTACAATGTTAATCTTCCGTGCTCCGGCGAGCGCAAGCTCGACGCTGATTGCGCAGGTAGAGCCTCCGAGTGTTCACCCAGTTTCCCGGCATAAATGTCAATACAGGCCGATAGCTTGGCGTCGGTTCGGCCAATAGTTCATCGGTCGATAATGGCTCCGGCAAAATCCATCACACACATATAGCCATAGAGAGGATGGGTTCCGTAGGCCGTCCCTGCGTAATTGAATACCCTGTTCATTATATTCTTTCGGTGTCCCCGGGAACTGACCCCGTCATCAATTAGGAGCTGAACAACAACTTCCCTCGCCGACTCAGGGCCATAGGTGATATTTTCTCCTATGTATATATCCCATTCTCCGTAGCGCTCAATTCTATTCTTGAGGCTCGACTTATCACTCCCGTCGTGACCAGTCCGGCCGGTTTCGCCCTGATCATTACGATGATCAGAGGTGGCTGACGAAAGAGCTATGGACGGCCGTAGAATTCCGACAGCCGCAGCCTTACCGAGGACACGCAGGCATTCACTTACCGCCGATACACCCTCATTGGTCATCAGATCTATCTGGCCGCTGACCCTATAAATTCGTCCTGAGAAGGCGGATTTACGCGGTTCAATGTACTCAGAGGCATAAAGAGCTGGCTTTGTTCTGACCTTGTTGAGTTCAAGGATAATATCCTTCTCGATCTCCGAGAGATAGTCGGCTCCCCGGGCGGTATCGAGAAGATTGGTGTCCCACCCGCCGTCCTGGGCCGACACGGAAGCCGCCGGTAGTGAGACAAGACAGAATATAATGAGAAATAGTCTTATGTTCCTAATTTTCTTCATACAACAATCTTACCACATTATGTATCAGAAGGCATTACTGTGGAAGGCATATCTGAGACAGCTCCGTATATTCCAGTTCCGTCCGGCCAATTCGGGTAAATTACATATATTCCGCCGGAAACATTAATAATTTCAGTGTATCCGCCGATTTTCAACAGCGGCGTTTTTAATAGAAAATTAATCATTTTTTTGCATTATCCTTAAGAATCACTTACAATATCACTATTATGAAAAGAGACACTGATTTTGCAAAAACAAAAATAATCGGGACAATTGGTCCAGCCGTAAATTCACAGGATATGATGGAAAAGCTTCTTCATGCGGGGATGGATGTCGCCCGGCTTAATTTCAGTCACGGCTCTCATGGGGAGCACGCTGAGAACATCAGAATAATAAGAGAGGCCTCAAAAAAAACTGACTGGCCTATCGCCATCCTCGCCGATCTCTGCGGCCCCAAGATAAGGCTCGGTGTTCTTGAGACTCCCATTGAAATAGAAGCAGGCGAAACAATAGTGATATCGGCGAACCCCGCCGCCTACAAGGGCGTAAATAAGATGATTCCAACCGATTATACTAACCTTGCCTCCGATGTCAAACCCGGCGACAGAATCCTGATGGACGACGGCCTTCTTCAGGTCAGCGTCAGGGAAAGCCAGGGAGAGGATGTTCTCTGTGAGGTCATAGACGGCGGCACGGTTAAATCCCGGAAGGGAATGAACCTTCCGAATGTCAACATAAGCGTCTCGGCCATCACCCAGAAAGACCGGAGTGACCTGGACTTCATAGTGACCCAGGATATAGACTTCGTCGCGCTCTCATTTGTCCGCAGCCGTGACGACATAAGGGAACTGCGCTGGCTGCTGAAAGAAAGAGGAAAATCACTTCCCATCATAGCTAAGATAGAAAAACCCGAAGCGATAGATAATATAGATGCCATTATTGAAGAAACCGATATGATAATGGTAGCAAGGGGTGATCTGGGAGTTGAGATGCCGCCTCAGGATGTCCCGGTGCTTCAGAAGATGATCATCAATAAATGCATTGAAGCTAACAAACCCGTCATCACCGCTACCCAGATGCTCGAATCAATGATAACGAACCCGAGGCCTACCCGGGCCGAAGCAAGTGATGTGGCAAACGCCGTCTTTGACGGCACTGACGCTGTAATGCTCAGCGGTGAGACATCAGTAGGCAAGTATCCGCTTAATGCCGTCAGAACGATGGAGCAGATAATCAGATCATCGGAAAAACACGCGCTATCATCCGATTTCGTGAAAATCCGGCGCGGCGGCATAGATATTACCGATGAAGAAAACATCTGCCGTTCAGCCTGTATAATGGCCCAGGAAGCCGGAGCAAAGGCGATTATTACTATTACCAAATCAGGAAGGACAGCGAGACTCCTTTCTAAATACCGTCCCGATATTCCGATCATAGCTTTCTCTCAGAATGAGGAAACCATTAGATCACTCAACATCGTGTGGGGTGTTCAAGGTGAGCTCATCGGCGAGCTCGGTGATACCGACTCAACTCTCCGTCTGGCAAAAAAAACGGCACTCGAACTTGGATATCTCCGCCCCGGAGACAAGGTAGTCTATACAACAGGAATTCCGCTTCTGAAAAGCAAGGCCGCTAATATGATAAAAATTGACACGGCCTGAACCGGAAAGGTGTTTCTGTAAATAAGAGCAACTTTTTCTTTTATCCTTGACCCTCTCGTTTTTGTATTGTACAGTCTACAAACCGACTAACCAGTCAGTCATGTACTGTGCGGTCCATTTCCGACCATATAGTCGGTTATCTATCGGAGGGAAAAATGAATAAAATACTAAAAGGCCTTCTTGTTCTCACTCTCATTGCCTCAGCCATGCTCACCGGCTGCACGAAAGAGGAAGAAACCATTAAAATAGGAGCCTTATTTGCCGTAACCGGCGGAGCATCATTTCTCGGGGCGCCTGAGGCCAAGACAGCTGAAATGGTTGTCGAAAACATAAATGCTGCCGGCGGAATTAATGGTAAAAAAATAGAACTGATTATAAAAGACACTGCCGCAAACCCTGAAAAGGCCATTTCATTCGCCAAACAACTTATTGAAGAAGATAAAGTTATTGCCATCATAGGACCGAGTACAAGCGGTGAGACCATGCAGATAAAAGATCTCTGCCAGTCATACGGCACTCCCCTCTTATCCTGTGCCGCCGCCGAAGCAATTGTTGATCCCGTAGCAAGTTACGTATTCAAGACTCCTCAGAAAGACAGTTATGTTGCAAAGTGGATCTTCACCACAATGAATGAAATGGGAATTACAAAGATCGGTATTATAGGTGCTAACACAGGCTTTGGAAACGCGGGACTCGGTCAGCTTGAAAAGTATGCTCCGGACTTCGGCATTGAAATTGCCGCGAAAGAATCCTACGACAAAGCCTCAACCGACCTTACCGCCGTTCTCACAAAACTGAACGCCAGAGATATTGAAGCCATAGTAAACTGGTCGATAGTCCCGGCTCAGTCGATAGTACCCAAAAACATGAAACAGCTCGGCATGGAAATACCATTATTCCAGAGCCACGGTTTCGGAAATATTAAATATGCCGAGGCCGCTGGCGCAGCAGCCGAAGGAATCATATTCCCAGCCGGTCAGCTGCTTGTAGCCGAAAAACTGCCTGATTCTCATCCACAGAAAAAAGTTCTTGTTGCTTATAAGACCGCTTATGAGCAGAAATTCAACGAACCGGTTTCCGGCTTTGGCGGATATGCCTATGACGCGGTGATGCTTATTGCCCAGGCTCTTAAAAACGCAAAAAGCATGGATCGAAACGGACTTCGTGATGCTCTCGAGTCAATCAGCGGATTTGCCGGGGCAAGCGGCGTGTTCAACATGTCGGCAACTGACCATAACGGCCTTAATATGTCTTCATGTGAGATGCTCACAGTAAAAAACGGACAATTCGATCTTTACAAGTAAAAGGGAATTATAGTTCGATGGCTTTAAACCAGATTCTACAGTACATATTTTCAGGCATCACGGTAGGAAGTATTTATGCCTTTGTGGCCATCGGCTATAACATAATCTACAACTCCACCGGCATCATAAACTTCGCCCAGGGCGAGTTTGTGATGCTCGGCGGGATGATAGCCTACACATTTTCAAACTTCATGCCGCTTCTGCCGGCTATTATTGCGGCCATTTTAATTACAGCCGCCATAGGCGGTCTGATTGAAAATGTATTCATCCGGCGTATGCGCAAGACCTCGGTTCTTGGAATGATAGTAATCACCATCGGATTATCAATTCTGATCCGTGAATTCGCCCTCTCAATCTGGGATGAACAGATAAGAGCCCTCCGTTTCTTTACCGGAAACGAGATATCTTCGGTAAACATTCTCGGGGCAAGAATATCACCGCAGGTGCTGTGGGTTCTTGGCGTGACCCTCGTTCTTACTGCCGGATTGTATTTCTTCCTAAAATTCACCCTTACCGGCCAGGCCATGCGCGCCTGCTCGGAAAATCCTACGGCGGCAAAACTCTGCGGGATAAGAACTGACAGGATGGTCAGCCTGTCTTTCATGGTTTCAGCCGGTATAGGAGCGCTCGGAGGCTGCGTGGTATCGCCTCTTACCCAGACTCACTACGCCATGGGCTCAGATTTAGCAATTAAAGGATTTACAGTCGCCATCCTCGGAGGCCTCGGAAACCCGATGTCCGCCGTCGCCGCGGGCATCCTTTTGGGTTTAATCGAGGCATTCAGCATCAGCATCCTGCCTATGGCTTATAAGGATGTTATCTCAATCATCATTCTGCTCATTGTTCTTGTAGCCAGGCCTTCCGGCCTCTTCGGCTCACGCTCGGCCTCGGCTCTGAAGGATTATTAATGAAAAAATACCTTCCAGTCATGCTTCTTGCAGGAACTGTAATAATAATTCAGCTGCTAACGCTTATAACCGGCAAGGGCTTTCTCCTGACCCAACTGACTATGTCTACATGGTATGTCATAGCCGCCCTCGGGCTCTGCATGGTCATGGGTTATGCCGGTCAGATATCACTGGGCCAGGCAGGCTTCTTCGCGATAGGCGGTTATACAACGGCAGTCCTTTCAACAATCGATTTTTCAGCCAGAACCGGAACATCGGTTTTCAGCTTTTTCGACAGCCTGGGCCTGCTGCTTACAAGACAAACCATCTATGGCGATACAGTTATCTACCTCTCGCCATGGGCAGCCTTGATCGCGGCAATTCTCATAGCCGGCCTTACGGCATGGGGGCTTGGCGTTCCGGTGCTGAAACTCAGGGGACACTATCTCGGAATGGCTACAATGGGATTCGGAATTATAGTGAACAGGATTGTGGTAGGTACCAAAATATTCGGTGAGGCTGACGGAATATCAAACGTTCCGCCGTTTAAGATGTTTCCCGGCTTTGAAATAAGCGGGAAGGTCGGGTTCAGGGTCGGTAATTATTATTTTGCCTGGCTTGTCGTCATCATCGCGCTGATTTTGCTTATAAACCTGATAAATTCAAGAGCAGGAAGAGCGCTCAAGGCCCTTCATGGAAGTGAGGATGCCGCCGACGCAATGGGAGTAAACACCGCCCGCTGCAAAACCGCGGTTTTTATAATCGGCGCCGTCCTCGCGGCAGTCGCGGGCTTCTTCATGACCCACTATAACGGCGGAATCGGTCCGTCTGAATCAAGCGTCATAAAATCGGTGCGCTACGTCTCTATAGTCGCGGTCGGCGGAATGGCAAATATCTGGGGAACCCTTATAATGGGAATGCTGCTTAATTTCCTCTCACTCCGCGGGGTCTTCGGTCACTTCGACGATGCGGTTTTCGGAATAATACTCGTTTTAATGATGATGTTCATGCCTGACGGATTTATAAGGAAAGAAGTCTTCTACAGTATTAAAACTCTATTTAGGGGAAAAAAATGACCCCCCTGATGAGAATTGAGAATCTCAACAAGCATTTCGGCGGGCTTCATGCGGTTAATTCGGTCTCATTCGACGTCCAAAAAGGGACAATCAAGGCAATAATTGGTCCAAATGGAGCCGGAAAAACAACAATATTCAACATGATTGCCGGATATTTTCAGCCCAGCTCAGGAGAGGTGCATTTCAACGGTAAGCTTATTACCGGAATGAAACCCTTTATGACCGCGCAGCAGGGACTTCTGCGGACCTTTCAAAACCTGAAAGTCTGCAAGAACCTAACTGTTATAGATAACATACTGCTTGGCTACCATACGCGGGCAAAAGCAGGTTTCATATCCGGAATGCTGTCAACAAAGAGAAGCCGCAGGGAAGAGAGAGAAGCACTCGAGGCTGTCCTGCCGCTTCTTGAATGGCTGGGGATCATGGATAAAAAAGATACTTTTGTCGGAAACCTTTCTTTCGGAGAGCAGCGCTCAGTAGAACTTGCAAGAGCTCTCGCTCCCAATCCGGCTATGCTCCTTCTCGATGAACCCGCAGCGGGACTTAATATGCATGAAACCGAAGGCCTGGCCAGAAACATCAGCGAGCTGAAAAAACAGGGCCGAACCATCCTTCTTGTCGAACATGATATGGGCCTGGTAATGGATATATCGGATGAGATAGTCGTCCTTGATTTTGGAGTGAAGATCGCTGAGGGAAGACCCTCGGAAATTCAGAATAATGAGGATGTGATCAGAATCTACCTCGGAGGCGATGATGCTTAAAATCAAAAACCTCGAGGCCGGCTATGATAAACTAAAAGTTCTTAAAGGCATCAGCCTTCATGTAAATTCCGGTGAAATTGTGACAATACTCGGCGCAAACGGCGCAGGAAAATCAACACTGCTAAACACAATAGCATCGCTCGTGAAACCGACCGAAGGTGAAGTACGGTTTAAGGGTAGAAATGTACAGACCGCTCGACCTGACTACATGGTTACTAACGGATGCGCCCTCGTCCCGGAGGGGCGGCAGCTTTTCCCGGCAATGACCGTACGGGAAAATTTGATACTAGGGGCTTACACTCTCTATGGACGCCGTGATAAAAAAATCGCGAATGAATATCTTTCTGAGATCTACTCAATGTTTCCTGTGCTGGATGCGAGGAAAAGCCAGCTGGCCGGAACTCTTTCGGGAGGAGAACAGCAGATGGTCGCAATAGGCAGGGCACTGATGTCCGGGCCTGATCTGCTCCTGATGGATGAGCCGTCAATGGGACTTGCTCCAATTATTGTAAAAACCATCTTCAAGGCTGTCCTCACTCTGCGTGCCCGGGGAAAGACAATACTGATAGTCGAACAAAATGCCAGGGCCGTACTAGAGATAGCCGACAGAGGATATGTAATGGAAACAGGAATGCTTGTGATCGAGGGAGATGCCGGCGAACTGCTTAATAATAATGATGTTAAAAGGGCCTATCTAGGCCGCGACTATAAAGAGTTCACTGATTAGGGGGCTGATGTGATTTATTCAAGAGAATGGGAAACAATGCTGCGAGAGGATCTCCATCAGCTTCAGGTGGAACGACTTCAGATGACATTAAATCAGGTATACCGCAATGTATCCTTATATAAGGATCTTTTTGATGAACAGAATATTGAGATTACGGACATCAAGTCGCTGGATGATCTTTCCCGCCTGCCGCTGACCTCAAAAGATGATCTGAAGCAGAGTTACCCATACAAGGCCTTTGCCGTTCCTCTCCGGGATATTGTCAGAATCCATTCTACATCCGGCACTTCGGGAACTCCGATAGTAGTCGGATACACAAAAAATGATCTTAATATCTGGTCATCCCTGGTGGGCAGGGTTCTATCATCGGTCGGAATTGACAGCCACTCTCTCGTGCAGATTGCCTTTGACTATTCCCAGTCAACCGGCGGACTGGGATTCCATTACGGCGCCGAAAAACTCGGCGCTTCTGTAATTCCCGCCTCCGGAGAAGAAGTACTTAAACAGATTCAGATTATGAGGGATTACCGCAGCTCGGCCCTCATTTCAACCCCGGGATATGCTCTGCATATTGCCAATGTTCTCGAGAAGCAGGGAATTGATCCGCAGGAGCTTAATCTGACAATCGGGCTATTTGGAGCCGAACCCTGGAGCGAAAAACTGCGCTCGGAGATTGAATCAAGGCTGAAAATAAAGGCATTTGACAACTATGGCCTGACTGAAATAATCGGGCCTGGAGTGGCATATGAGTGTGAACACCGCTGCGGACTCCATGTAAGTGAGGATCATTTCATAGTCGAAGTCATAGATCCTAAGACCCTTGAAGTCCTTCCTGAAGGCGAGGAAGGAGAGCTTGTCTTCACTACGGTCACCAAACACGCCTTCCCGCTCATAAGATACCGCACTGGAGACATCTCTAAAATTATTCCCGGAACCTGCGAATGCGGCAGAACCTTCAGGCGAATAGCAAGAATCTCCGGCCGCATTGACGATATGCTGATCATCGATGGAAACAATATATTTCCTTCCCAGATCGAGGCTCTGCTGTTCGAAATTGAAGGTGTTGAACCGCATTTCCAGATCATCCTGACCCGTGTGGAAGGATTCACAGCAATTGAGTTGAAGGTTGAAATTACTCCCGATTTCTTTTCTTTCGATGAAATAAAGAGGGCGGAAGACTTCAAACACAGAATAGACCATTACCTGAGTACCCGTCTCGGTCTTCACGCAAAAATCACGCTCATAGAGCCCCAGAGTCTCGGAAGAACAAGCGGTGAAAAAATCTCAAGGGTTGTCGATTTAAGAGAAGAATAATACTGAATTGGAATTCATCTTACTGCAATACGACTTTCTGTTTTCATATTCCTTTTTAAGCTGTACAATTAAAGGCGAAGGAGCATTTTTATGAGAACCATTAAATCCGCAGCAATAATAGGCGCCGGAGCTCTCGGAATCCTCTATGGTGATGCTCTTAAGAATGCACCCGGCTGTGAGACCTTTTATCTTGCTGAGGGGCCGCGCTACAATAGGATAAAATCAGGGCATTTTCTGGTTAATAATATTCCTGTCAGCTTCAATGTAAAAAAAGCGGATGATCTTGAAGAATTGCCCGATCTCATTATTATTGCAGTTAAAAACCATCATCTCGATTCCATTATCGACCTTCTTAAGAAAGTTATTGGTCCTGAAACCATTATTTTTTCGGTACTGAACGGAATTGACAGCGAGAAGTTTTTGGAAGAAAACTTCCCTGAAGCCCATGTTATTTACTCGGTGGCCCTGGGAATGGATGCAGTCAGAGAATCAAATCAGTTGACCTATTCAAGCAGAGGTAAACTGCTTATTGGATCAAAAGATAATGATAGGAAAAACAGTGAACTCCTCGCCCTCGGCGGGCTTCTTGAATCCTGCGGTCTCCATTTTGAGATTCCGGAAGATATTCATCGCTCAATCTGGTGGAAATGGATGATAAACATAGGTGTGAATCAGGTATCAGCCGTTACCGGTGCTAACTATGGAGTTTTCCATACTAATCCGGACATCCAGGCACTGATGGAAGAGGCTATGCTTGAGACAATCAAGGTAGCAAAGGCTTCAGGAATTGACCTCAGACAAGAGGATATCAGTAACTGGTATCCTATCTTACAAGGTCTGGGCGCCGACGGAAAAACATCTATGCTTCAGGACATTGAAGCCGGCCGGCCTACCGAAGCAGAGTGGTTCAGCGGAAGACTGATAACCCTTGCCGAGGAGCTGAATATCGAAGTTCCGGTAAACCGGATACTGCTGCGAATTATCCGTATAAAAGAGGCTATGGGCTAAAACCCAGCCAGAGGGCTGAAACCCAGCCCTCCCCTCTCTGAATCTTCTATTTTACTTTGGGCTTAAATTTATCCTCTTCAGTGATAATCATCGGTGACTCCTTCAATTTCAAAACCATAACAAGAGCGATTACCGCGAGTACGACAAACAGCTTCATGAAGGTGTTAATATGCTGGTTGTCCTTCACGCTCATGCCTGCGACTAGGATGAGCCCCGATATCTGACCAGAGAGAAGCATTAAGCCCTGTGAGGTTGACTCGGGGGCGGGGAAGCTTACCTCTGCCGCATACTGAAAGCCTATTGGCCCCGCGCTCATCACGAAGAAACCGAGAATGAAGGATGATATTAGGGCTATAGCATAGGCGCCATCGGGACCTCCGGCTAAAACATTGGCAAATGAGAGTCCGATTACCCCGGGAAGCATCCCGCCGAGCCCGAGAACTAGAAAGAGTTTCCGCTTTCGAAATTTATCGGAGAGTATCGGCATGACAACTGCCCCTATAACTCCGCCTGCAAGCATGAGAACACCGATTAAACCGTTTGAATCTGTGATGCCCAGTGAGGCCGAGATTGAATCCACCATCGAACTTACGGCATTGAAAATTCCAAGCCCGATAAAAAACAGGACCAGCAGAATAATCATGTCGCGCTGCTTTAAAATATGTTTGAGCCCGGCAAAAAACTTTTTATGAACGAGTTCTTCTGATGAAGGAGGCGTAGGAGGCCTCTCCCTTATCAGGATGAGGGCCAGGACTGCTCCCGCCGCGCTTATGATTCCGTAGATCATCAGCATCCGGTCAATCCCTGTGCCGTATCCCGGCTCACTCGGAGATGAGACAATCAAAAGCGGGGTAATTGCCATTACGGAAATTATTCCAAGATACTGGGCGAGGGACGCGAGTCCTGCTGCGGTTCCCCGCTCTCGGAGCGGAAACCATCTGACGGTGATGGCGGTTACGGCATTCAGGATGAACGGCTGGGCAACGGCTAGCCCCAACTGGGCAATGAGAACCACTATAAAACTGGCTCCTCCGAATCCCTTCATAAGACTGAAGACGGCTGTCAGAACAGATCCTATACCGACTCCTATTCTTATTCCGTAGGTATCGATTATATAAGAGGCCGGAATACAGACGACGAGGAAAACAAGCATATATGCCATTGAAAGAAAATCAATATTAAATATTGAATCAGGGTTGAACTGACCAGCGTAGAAGACCTCCGCCGCCCTCGCGATAGGGGCATGGGTCAACCATTGCACCTGTATAAGTATGGTAACAACCATGAATGCCGCTAGTACCACCCACCTGTAGGGGTACAGCTTAAAATCATCTTTCATTTAGTTCTCCTTTTCTATTATTTATTCAACTCTCCAAATAATGCCTTGTTTGCGCCATAGAGTTTCTTGAAAACTGCATAGTTTCGCTCATAAATCTCACTATGAGTCTTCCGGGGAATAAAAACATGCTTTATTCTAATCCTTGACGGTACCTCATCGAAGGTCTCAAGCTCACCAAGACCAATTCCGGCAACAACGGCTGCTCCAAGAGCTCCGGTACTCTGCGGATTCTCGGGAACTTCGAGAGTCCGGCCGAGAATATCGGCGAGTATCTGTCCGGTAACTTCAGACTGTGCTCCCCCGCCTACAAACTTGATTGTCTTATTACAGGGAAGTCCTGACTCGAGACTCTCGAGCATCCACTTGAGGTTATAACAGAGTCCCTCTATTACCGCCCTGATCATCTTCCGTTTTCCGGTATTCAATCCAATGTTGAAAAACATCCCCCGCGCAGCTGAATCTTCGAAGGGAGATCTGCTGCCATGAAGCCAGGGAGTAAAAAGCACCCCCCCGCATCCGGCTTCTGTTCCGGAAATCACTTCACTCAGATATTCAAACAGATTCGAGTATATTGTTTCAGGATCATCTGTAATCTGCTTCTTTTCAAGGTATATTCCTATCTCGTCGAGGGCAAGATGCCTGCCTACCCACTCCATACACTTTCCTGCCGTCTCCTGTTCGGAGAAATAATGATACTTCCCCGGAATAGCGCAGGTGATGGAGCCTATCATATATTTCAGATCGAGGCGACGTTTCGATGTTACCGCCGATACCCATCCGGATGTCCCCATATAGATATGGATGTCCTTCTCGTTAACGGCGCCCGAGCCGAGACCGATTAACGAGGCATCCCCCCCTCCGCCAAAAACAGGAACATCGGCTGCCAGTCCCATAAGATCGGCCGTTTCAGGAAGAACAGTACCTGCCTTCTCATCTGAACCGATGATGGGAGCAAGATGAGAAGGGTTTACACCGTACTGCCTGCACATTACAGGGCTCCAACAGTTCTGGCCGGGACGGTTGTCATACATGAAGGTCGCGCAGGCAGAGTCCTTCGTCATTACAGCACGGCCGGTAAGCCTCAGAATTAAATATTCTTTTACATCAAGCCATTTATCAACTTTCGCGAAGACTTCAGGCTCATTGTCTCTGACCCAATGATATTTCCAAAGCGGATCTTTAACGCTGGTAGGAGCTATGCCGGTAATCTGAATTGATCTCAAGACCTTAAGAGCAGGAAGACCTTCAATCCTGAGGCCTCCCGCATTCCGCCGGTTCAGGCGGCCGGCAAGCTTCTTCTGTTCTCCTGCCCGGCCGTCCATGTAGCTCATTGCGGGACGGAGGGCTCTTCCTGCTTTATCGACTAGAACAAGCCCCTGCATCTGCGCGCAAAATGAAATACCTGCAATATCGGACGCATCTATGCCCGGCATAGAGAGCACATCCTGCGTAGTCTCAACCATAGCCTGATACCAGTCTTCAGGGTCTTGCTCAGCGCAGCCGTTTCCGAAGATTTTCAGGCTGTACTCGGCCATGGAGCTGGCAATCAGATTAAAGTTGTCCCCGAGATTATAGACGCAGGTCTTAAGCGAGGTTGTCCCCACATCGTAGGCAAGAATCAACTTTTTTCTATCAGACATTATCTATTCTGATTTTTGAATATTTTTTCAGATAAATTTGATGCATCAGAGCTGCCTCAAATTTATTTATCCCCTTGGCTCCGCCGAGAAATTCCGCCTCAATAAATGCCTTGCAGGCTTTCTCCAGAACCTCACAGCAGGTAAACACTTCTTCCATATCACGGCCGAGACAAATTGCGCCGTGATTTGCCATAAGAGCGGCATTGCGGCCCCGGAGTGCCTTCATTGTAGTTTTTACAATCTTTTTCGTACTCGGAAGAGCGTAGTCGGCGCATCTGACAGTCGGCCCGATTATCTGGACGAGATCATCGAGGATCGGCGGGACCTCCCTCCTTGCAGCCGCAACGACAGAGGCATTGGTGCTGTGAGTATGAACGACGGCATTGATCTCCTTACGGTTTCGATAAACCGCGGAATGAAGGCTTTTCTCACTCGATGGCTTCCTGCCTTCATAGGATCCGTCATGGATGTTTACAATCGTAATATCCTCCGGAGTCATTGTAATATATTCCCCGCCGCTGGGCGTAATTGCCATATAGTTATTATCAATTCTGAGGCTTATATTCCCCCAGGTTCCGGCCGTGAGCCCGGCATCAACCAGGCGGAGACCAGCATCCCTTACCAGGATTTTAGCTTCATCTTTATTCATCAGTTTGCTCCTCGTCAGATCCGGATTCTCGAAAAGACCCTATCGAAGGCCGCAATCGCATCATCTACAATTTCATCGGTATCTGCGGCACTCGTATAAAGCCGGCTTCCCGCTAGAGTTATGACGCCCTCTGCGGTGTAGGCCGCGCCGAAAAACTCCATCGCTTCTTTCCTTAAATGTGCCTGCCTGATAGTCTCTTTTATCGTCCAGAACTTCTTCAAATTAATATCCAGGAGCATCGCTCCCCCCGTCTCAAGATGGCAGATGGCGCCCTGATTGAAGGCAACATAGGGAAGATTATATTTAGATATTATGGCTTTCAGACCGTTTGTAAGCCGGTCTCCCGCTCGTCCGGCCTTCGCACAGGCATCCTGTTTTTCCATCTCACAAAGCGTAAAGTAGCCTGCGGCAGAGCTCAGCGGATTAGCAGCCATAGTACCGCCGATGAGTGCCTTTTTCACTTTCATACCGCTTTCAATCCCCGCGGATAGATACTTCATGTACTTCTTCTGTCCGCCCAGGCCCCCCGCCGAAGGGTAGCCGCCTGCCACAACCTTTCCAAAAACAGTAAGGTCGGGGCTCACATCGAAGTATCCCTGTGCTCCGGCAAGCCCTATCCTGAAGGCGGTTACAACCTCATCAAAGATAAGCAGCGCTCCATATTTATCGCAGAGACGGCGGACCTCCTTGTTAAAATCCTTATCCAGAGGCCGGGTGCCGCTCTCGGGACCCACCGGCTCAATCAGGACGGCGGCAGTTCCACCCCTCAGCTGGTTCCGCTTCAATACCTTCTCAAGACTCTTCGTATCATTCGGATAAAACTCCTGGGTATATTTGAACATTTGACGGGGAACACCGTTAGCCTCAAGGTGCATTGTTCCCGGAAGACGTATCCCGAAGGCAAGCTGATCGCTCCATCCATGGTAGGCTCCACCCATCTTAACGATGTTCTTTTTCTTTGTCGCAAGACGCGCTACTCTGATGGCCGCCATACAGGACTCAGTACCGCTTCCCAGCATCCTGAAAAAATCCACCGACGGCAGAAGCTGTGTTATCTTATCCGCCAGCTTATATTCATACTCATGAAAGAGACCGGTACAGGGGCCAGTTTCATTAAGCAGTTTTATTACCTTTTCCCTTACTTCAGGCGGATTGCTGCCGAGAACCGTCGGTCCCCCGGCCTGAAGGAAGTCAATGTATTTATTACCGTCTATATCCCAGAGATAGGCGCCTTCCGCCTTCTCAATCACGAGTGGAAAGGGATAGTTGAATGCCAGGTTATGCTGAACACCGCCGGGAATCTTCTGTTTTGCCAATTCTATCATTGTTTTTGACTTCATACATTTCTTTTCGAAATATTCTGAAACATCATTCATCTGATCTTCAGGAATTGAAAGAAGCGGCTGCGTGACCAGGCTCTTAAGCTGTCTTGTCACGTCAGCGGCATCCGGATAGTTTGTAATTGAATAACTCATGGATATCTCCTTAAAAAGTGAGTCGTCACTCACCGAATTAAGTTTATCATCTCCCGGCTATATGTCAAGTTAATATTTTTTTTGCTGATTTTTTTTCGTGAATAATGATCGCAGATAAGGACAGGAAATTAGCTACTTAAACAAGCAGAAAAAAGTTGGGGATCTCTAAAAACTAAGGTTTTCAATTCCCCTACAGAAATCATCTGGGCTCTAGTGCACGTCTGATAAACTCCAAGGATTTTTCCATCACGCGCTCATCATCTTCGAAGATATCTTCGGAAACATAGATTCTCATTCTCTCGCGGTAATACTCGGTAGCGTATGAAAACTGGAGCGACATGAACATATTATCGATACAGAAGGCCGCCATATGTGCATCGATATCAATCGAGATTTCACCGCTTGCTTTTGCTGCTTTTATCAGCTTCGCATAATGCCGGGCAGAAATCGACTCCATTTCATATGATAGTTTCGAGGCAAGTTCCCTGTTTCCCTGGGTAGTAACCTCATTATACAACTGGATGACACCGGGATGTTTTCTTGAATGCTTCTGCACAATGGCGATAAGCATTCGGATCTTGTCAAAAAAACCGCAATCTTCCTGCTCAACTTCCTCAAGAGCTGACTTCAATGCTTCTACGGCAAGAGAGCAGACCGAAAGAAAGAGATTCTCCTTCGTCTCAAAATACTTGTAAAGGGAACCTACACTCACATTACATTTTTTGGCAATGATGTTAATGTTTGCGGTCTGGTACCCCAGGGAAGCAAACTCATCAGCAGCGACATTGAGTATCCGCTCCCGCTTTTCCTCGGCAAGTCTTTTGAATAAGGGGGTGCAGTAGTTCATCAAGGATTATTTTAGCATGTTTTGAAGAAGTCTGTCACTGTAAAGCACTCTTTCCCCGGCCAACGGCCGAGTCTTGCTCATGTTTTATCAGGAAAACCGTAAAATTTCAAATAGGAAATAATAACTTTGTTTTATTCTCATCTTAGAACAATTCTATATCGCCTGGTTCGAACAGCTTTGTCAACTCTCCATTTTCCTTTTCATATTCCTCAGGATTCCATTTCAGATTGAATATTAGTTTGTGATACAAATCAACACTTCTTCGACTTCCATCGGAAATCCGGTATCTGAAACATAAATGAGGATCACTGCTGCCGAATGAAATATATTTTTTCATATGATTAACATAGATGGGAACCTGAACCTTAGTGCTGGACTCATCATTATCAGCCGTTCTGATGAATTTATTCCTGAAAGCGCCCCAGGATAAATTAGTAATCTCACCTAATACGCTGGCAACAATATCATAATTTGAATTTGAATTAAAATTCTTTTTCTTGTTTATCAATGAATTCAAATCAGCTTCCGAAGTTTCAAACATCATGAATCCTCTGCACCAATTGCTCTCAATGGAAATAAGAGTAGAGATTTCTCCGTAAATCATGCGATCCTTTACCAGATATGGAGTATCACATGTAATAGTACAATCATCAAAAAACGAGTATAGCCCGGTCTTGGTCATCTCAATAATATCAGCAACCATATCTGCCGGATAAAACCTGTTAAACAGGAATTTTTCAATTAGCCCCTTAAGGACAGCAATGTCCTCCACGCAATAAATTCCATCAAAACAGGCTTCATAGGCGGGATCAATTTCGACATCTATATTTTCTTTCTTAACACGTAGAAATATTGGCAGTTCGCTGCGAACTTCTTTTATAGCTCTACCTATCTCCAGATAGTGCTCGTCAATCTCACATAAGATGACACAGCCCAGATCGATATTTGCTTTCAAAAGAGAGACAATGTTCTCTTCCCTGTTTGTTCTTAGTCCATGAAGACTATTCTGTTTTAAAAAATTTTTAAGTGTGTTCATTATCTGGTTATCCCGCTCGTAAACCAGAATTTTTGATGTTAATAATCCATCCTGCATAATCTGTCTCCATGTTAACTCAATTTATATAAATACTATTAGCATCTTTTTAAATTCCTATATGTTATTTCTACAATATTTACGAAATTCATTAAAGATCCGGACATGCAAATAACAGCCATCAATAGTACTAAATTTGAGATGCTGGAAGGACTTAAATTCACATCAAAGAGGGACAGCAGCCTGTCAACTGAGTTTTCTCAATTCTTTCAAATCAATTCTCAGAGGGGAACTCTCGCGCCCGCGCTGGGTAATACTTTCCTCTGGAAGCCCGGTATTCCCGGCAAGCAGTTTTCTCACCCGGCTGGTGCAGAAAGCTCCCTGACAACGCCCCTGCCCTGCCCGGGTTCGGCGTTTAACTCCGTCTATCGTTGTTACCGGAATTCCTCTGCTGATTGCCTCAACAACCCTAGACTGCGGAACCTGCTCACATCTGCAGAGCAGACGCTCGGGATCATCTTCAGCGAGCTCTATCCGCCGTTTCAGCTCGATCTTATCGAGAGACAGAACCCTCTCTACAATGGCATCTCGACAAGCTCTGAAGCCGTCCTTTACCTGAAGAGATAGACCTTCCGCCCCCAGCCTAGCTACGACTTCCTCCGCAATGGCAGGAGATGAGGTCAGCCCAGGTGATTCTATTCCGCAGAGATGAACAAAACCCCGCTCCGATTGTATTATGAAATCACCGCATTCGGGCCTTGGCCGCACTCCGGCAAAGCTCTTAATGGCCTTTCTTATATCTATCCCCGGAATACTAAGCCGGGCACCGTTTATTACAGCGATAGTTGATTCGATATCCGTCGAAGTGTCTTCCGCTTCTCCCTGGCCTACAGCGTCCGGACCTATCATCAGGTTTCCGTAAACGGTTTTAGTAACGAGAATACCCTTCCCCTTATGCTTATCGGCCTTGGAAGGAACCTGGAAAAGGATGTGATTTACTTCAACATCAGCATCTCTATCAAAAATCAGATACTGTCCTTTCACCCTCTTAATTGGAGTATCCGGAAATCCGGCGGCAAGGCCAAGCTCATTGCTTCCATGTCCGGCTGCATTTATAACGAATCGGCCGGAGAAAAATTCACTGTCCGTTTCTACCCGCCAAAGCTCTCCTTCCCTACGGGCACTGTGCACCCTCTGCCCCAGCTTAAGATGAAGCCCGTTTGAAACCGCATTTTCAATTAAGGCAATTCCGTATTCATAAGGAATTATCCGTCCGGTATCGGGGACCAACAGTGCGGAGGTCACCTCCGGGTTTAAGTCCGGTTCCTGCTCAAAGAGTTCAGCGCCTTTGAAAATCCTGTAATCAGGCGGGAGAATACCTGCCTGCCTGTAAGAGTTTTCAGCATTTGCGATATAAGATGTAAGAACATCGAGATCATGCTCACTATAGGCAAGTACAAGAGCTCCCGTCTTCTGATACTCAAAACCAAGCTCACGGCTCAGTTTGTCGAATTGCTGCCGGCCTTTAAGGCTCAACCTGGCTTTCTTCGTTCCAAATGGGACAAGGGCCGGGCTGTGTACAATACCGGTATTCCCCTTCGAGACTCCGCAGCAGACATCTTCTTCTTTCTCAAGACAGAGGACAGAAAGCCGATATCGAGATAATTCTCTTGCAACTGCGCCGCCGACAATTCCGGCGCCAATTATTATTACATCATAATTCAAGCAAAGCCCCTCTCAATTTCAGTCAGTTATATCAGTAACCGCAGTTTCCCCAAACATTTAAAATTCACTTCAAATGACCATTTCAACTCCAGGTTCAACATCCTTAATCAGAAGATCGACAATGAAGGCCGGATCATCATTATAATTCTCATCGGCTATTCTTCCACCGACAAAAAGCACTCATTTCCCGGCAGAAAGAGGCCAATATCCTTTTTATTGAAAAACAGCTGAAAAAAAACGCGCCTTAGAGGGGCGCGTTTTTTACTGTCAAGCCTTAAGCAGGCGGCCGACAACTTCGAGGTTGGCCTGCCGGTGCGCCGAATCATCTTCATACATCAACTCAATCCGGTCACCGTAATAATCCCTGACCTTGTGACGGACGAGCTTCATCGTCGAATTGATTAGCTGATTATTCTCCGAAAAGGGTTCTTCAATGATTGCGAAAGTTGATGGAATCCACTGCAAAGGAATATTGTGTGCGCCTGCCTGAAAACTAAAGAAGGAAGCTTCAATCGCCGCAAGCAAATCTTCGGTAGAGGAGCCTGCCCTGGACTTCAGGAGTTCCGCGTTAATTGTTACGAGAGCGGTAGTAGTCTTCCGCTGCTCATTGTAGACCATCACCTGGTTTATTAGTTCCGCATTGTTAATAACAGCTTCTTCGATTTCTTCGGGGGAATACTTCTCGCCGTCGGCGGCAATAAGGAGAGCCTTCTCACGGCCGACTACCCCGAGAAAACCATCAGGATCCTTGTAGCCAAGATCTCCCGTCCACAGCCATCCGTCTCTGAGGGTCTTCGCTGTATCTTCGGGATTCTTGAAGTATCCCTTCATAACATTGTCGCCGCGTATAACTATCTCACCCGTTTCAAAAGGCGTGGCCTCTGTTCCGTCGTCCTTCATGATCCGACATTCAATTGACGGCATGATGAGCCCTGATGTTCCGAACTTATGTTTATCCGGAGTGTTCGAACATATTATCGGCGCGGCCTCAGTAAGCCCATAGCCCTGGTAAATAGGAGCTCCGATAGCATTAAAAAACTCCTGCTGCTTAATCTCCAGCAGGGCTCCGCCTCCGACACAAAAACCAAAATTATTACCGAAAATCTTTCTCACAGTCGGAAAAATCAGGAGGGAAGCCAGCTTATATGGAAACCAGGCGCCCAGCCGTGTCCAGAGGGAAGGCCTGTTGTAGCCGTCGCCGTGAAATCTGATTCCGGCGGCAACTCCTCGGGTAAATATGCCGTCAAGAAGCTTCCCCTTCGCCCTTAATCCGGCCTGGATTTTCTTCATGAAGTTACCAGTGAGCGCTGGTACGGTCAACAGAAAATACGGACTGCGCTCAGCTAGGTTGATCGGAATATTGCGCAGCGTCTTCATGCCGCCTCCAACCGAATCAACAAAACTAATAGAGAACCCGCTGATGAGGCTGGTGTATAGTCCTACTGTATGAGCAAAACTATGGTCCAGCGGTAAAACAATGAGCGTATTCGCCTTCTCGGGCAGCCTGACGGTGGCTATAGCGTCAAAGCTGTTGGAGTAATAATTCTTATGAGTAAGCATTATTCCTTTCGGGTTTCCCGTTGTACCTGAGGTATAAGAGATGGTTACAACGTCATCCTCGTCGATTGCCTCAATTCGCTTATCGAGCTCACCGCGAACTTCATCAAGCCCCTTCCGGCCTTCGGCAACCATATCCTCGAAGGCGATAATATCGACGCCCCAGGAAAATCCTGCTTCAACAGCCGCCTTCCTCATTTGAACCTCATCATCACTCAAGACGATAACAAGAGGCCTGCCTTCGATTTCAGACCAGACATTGGCCAGCTTCGGGAAGACGTTCTCCGAAACAATCACCGCCTTGGCCTCACTATGATTCAAACGAAAAGGAATTTCCTCCGGCAGAAGCTTTATAGAAAGGGGAACCGAGATGCAGCCCGCCATAAGGAGGCCAAACTCTGTTGTTACCCAGCCGTTGCGGCCTTCGGAAATAATCGCGATGGTATCTTCTTTCCTAAATCCTCTTTTCACTAGTGATGAGGCAAAGTGATAAGACTCGTCGCGGGCCTCATCAAACCCCAGAGATTTCCAGTTGCCGTCTATCTTCTGACTTAAATAGGGTGAGCGGCCCCATTTCTGTGCCGCCTCATTCAGCATTTTAATTACTGTCCGCATAAATTCTCCTGTTTTTTCAATTAGGTTTATGTCAGAATATCATAAATCATGTTGTGCCGCGACTGAAAAAAGATTATCAGAGCGGCGTTATTATGCTATAAACAAAATCAACTGAATCGAGTGCTCCTAAAGATAGATTATGCTTGAAATTAAACATAGGCTATGGTAATTATCTTATAAATATTAGGAGAGAATATGAAAAACATAAAAACCGTTTCAGTCATCCTGCTTGTCCTTTTTGTGATTACATCATGTACAACAGCAAGCTTTTCTGGCCTTTCAGTAACCAAAGAACTTGAATCTTTTAAGGTTGTAGGTCAGTTCGAGCGTTCGGTATGGGTCAATGAGTTCTTTGGCATATCAGGCGGCGTAAACATTCTGAATATAACATCCGACGCAATGGATGATGTAGTCTTTGACGCAATTCAGAGAGAAATTCTGAAATTTTCAGGCGATGCAGCTATCAACGTAAGCATCAGACAGGAAGTTGGAATTTTAGAAAGCATCTTAAACACAATAACCGGCACTATTTACGCCCCATGTAATGTAGTAATAAGCGGTACCATTGTAAAATATGACAACTAATTTTAATTCCTCCAATAAGAGAAGCAGCGCTTCTCTTATTGGGGCAAAAATCCTTTCCTTATTTTTAATTCTGGCAATTGCTTTATTATCATCCTGCAGCCATCCCGGCTATAAAAAAGAACTAACCTCGAGGGCTGATGAGATTATGACGACAGTTACCGAAGGGCGATTTTACAGCCTGCCAGGCCTGGAAGATGCTCTAAAAGAGATGGATGCTGATTCGGCAGCTGATTTTAAGCAATCACTGGGCAGAATAACCGGCTGGAAGATCTCGGTCGGAAAAATCCAGAACAAGAGGGCCGTTATTTCAGTAGAAACAGCCGCAGGAGATAATTCGAGAACCCTCTATATGTCCTTTCTCCATAATGATGAAGAATGGATTCTTGAAGATAAAATACAGTTCAGCCGGCATTTCGACTTCATCCCCCTGGTTAACCCTTAAGATTATTATTCTTCAGATTTAATCGTGATATAAGTTCTCTGACCGCAGGTATTTGAGGTGCACCCACACTCAGCTCGCGGACTCCAAGACCGAGCAGCAGCGGGAGCGCCTCCGGATCACCTGCCATCTCGCCACAGACCCCGGTCCACAGACCGTGTTTCCGGGATGCATCGGTCACCATCTGAATCAGGCGTAGCACCGCCGGGTTGAGAGGTTGATAGAGGTGCGCAACTTCATCATTCATGCGGTCGGCCGCCATCGTATACTGAATGAGATCATTGGTCCCTATACTGAAAAAATCAACATGCTCTGCAAGTTCATCGGCAAGAAGGGCGGCGGATGGAACTTCAATCATCACCCCGATCTCGACATCCTGCGAAATATGAACCCCTCCGAGCCGAAGCTTTTCAGCCTCGTCATCGACGATGTTCCGGGCCTCCTTAAGCTCTTCGGGAACGGACACCATCGGGAACATAATCTTCAGATTCCCGTAGGCTGAAGCACGAAGAAGGGCCCTGAGCTGAACCCTGAAAATCTCAGGATTTCTCAGGCTGTATCTTATACCGCGAACTCCGAGAAAGGGGTTATCCTCTGCCGGAAGATCAATATAAGAGAGTGTTTTATCTCCTCCAATGTCCATAGTCCGAATAATTACCGGCCTAGGGTTCATCCTCTCGAGAACCTCACGGTAGGCTTCAAACTGGACGTCCTCATTCGGAAAACCGGAACTTTCCATGAATAAAAACTCGGTTCGAAACAACCCTATGCCTTCTGCACCGAAGCGAAGAGCATCATCGAGTTCCGACAGACGCCCCAGGTGCGATCCGATATTTACCGAAGTTCCGTCAAGACTCTGTGTCTTTTTATCCCGAAACGCCTTAAGATGCTCTTTCATCAAAAGCTGCTCCGCGAGCTTCTCTCGTGCAGTCTTGAGTTCAGCCTCACCGGGTCTCCCCCTCACCCAGCCTTCATCGCCGTCAAGAATTACCTGCAACCCAGACTCAAGCAGACCCAATATGCCCCGGGAACCTGTCACAGCGGGAATGCCTCGGCTCCTTGCCATAATTGCCGTATGACAGCTGTAGCCGCCTGTTTCGGTGATAATTCCTTTAACGAATTTCGTATCCAGCTGAGCGGTTTCAAGTGGGGAGAGTTCATGGGCGGCAAGAATGACTTCACCTGATAATTCTGAGAGGTCCTCCTGTTTCTGCCCGGTAAGGACAGCAATGAGCCTGTTCGTGACATCACGGAGATCGCCTGCGCGCTCTACCATCATCTCAGAACCGCTGTTCTCGAGCAGCAGAGCAAACTCATCCCGGCTCAAAAGAAGGGCATACTCGGCCCTTACCCCGTTTTCATTGATACGGTTCTCAACACTGCCAAGAAGCTCAGGATCACTGGCAAGATACAGGTGACTGTCAAAAATCTTTATTGTCCATTCTTCATGCTGCGCAGACGCTTCTTCCCGGAGCTTCATAATCTGCTCGCGGACAATATTCCGGGCTTCGGCAAACCGCCTGAGCTGAGTTGCAAGCTCATGCCCTCCGCCGCTGTCGAGATTGAGTTCAAGTTCCCGGAGAATCAGCACCGGAGCAATAGCGGTTCCGGGTGAGGCTGCAATACCAGTTAAAATAAATGAATCAGTCATAATTCTTTCCAAGAACTCCGGAAAGTTCACTCATTACAGCCTCAGCTTCATCTCCGTTGATAGTAACGGTAACTTCTCCGTCACGGGGAACCGCAAGGGACATCAGCGTTATCAGAGATTTTCCGTTGACAGTCTTGCTTTCGAATGAAACCTTCACCTCACCGCTGTATTTTGATGCAGTCTCAGCGAAGAGCGTAGCCGGTCTGGCATGGAGGCCCTTCCTGTTTACAACCCGGATCTCTTTTATCATATTCTAAACCTCTCTATTTATTTTTATAGTAATTTGTGTATTGCCGCCGACTTCAGGGAGAATATATTTACCATCACCTGGTAATTCTCCAATCTCCTCTTCTAAAAGATTAACAATGCTCAGCCTGCCGTGAGGAAAAAGAACGGTCAGTCCTTCTCCGGTTACAGCCATCTCTCCCGGATTATAAAGTCTGATTATAACCGAGTCATCCCGGTCCGCCTTCCTTACTGAAGAGAGGGCAAGATTGCAGCTATCTAGTTTAATATACTCCCGGCTTCCGGGGCGGACATCTTTAAGGCTACCGGCAATAACGGATCTCAGATTCTCAATTGAAAGATACCTGAAAAAATCCTTGTTAGCCTTCTCGATCTTATCAAGATTTAATCTGTTCTGCACAGACAGCTTCGGGGTCGCATAGCGGTCGGCCTCCGAAACAACATCTGCAAACCTCATCCGGCCTCCGGTGATGAGCGCGTATTCTCTCTTAAGCAGTTCTCTTGATTCGGCGTCCGGAGTCGGAACCTCTATGCCCGAGGGCCTGCCGGGGCGCACAGCGAGATCGGCCTTACCCATCATGCTCACCCCACGGTGGAGAGTAATGGCAAGAACTGATTCTCCGGTCTGATAAATCTCATACTCGGGCAGCCCGCGGTTCAGCACAAAGAGGCTCCGCTCATCACAGCTAAGGCCTGCAAACCGCTGCATCGAATAAATAGGAAGAGGTTGTTCCGGCCAGTCTTTGCCGCCTGCAGGAGCATCGGTGCTCCGCTCTATCACCCCGAACTGAGTTTCGGCAAATGAGCTTGAGATCTTCTCTCCGAATGGAAACAGCACCCTCAGCCTGTGGGAAAGCGCCTGGTTATCAATCTCAACCGAAAAATCAATCCTGCGGCTTCCGGGGTAAACCTTTATTACAGTCTCGATTCCTATATCGGTATTAATCCGGCTCCTGCTCTTTCCGTCCGGGCTCAAAGATTCAGGCACCAAAAGAGTCTGGCTGATTCGGAATGCTTTTCTAACCGGGCCGTCCTCAAGCTGCTTGATGCCGGCGTTTTGCCCGCTGCTTGTAATCGGAATGTCGCCTTCGAGCGGAGAGTGATTGTATGTATCGCCCCCCTCCCCGATATCTTCAAAGACATTAAGCCCCTTATAGCTGTGAGAAGTCTCCTTATCATAAACGGAAACACTTCCGTCAGGAGCTATGTCCATCCCGTAATATTCATTTTCAAAATCATGCCTGGCTTTATCAAGCTTAGCCGGAACCGGAGCCGAAACGGGAACTATCCGGAAAAGCCTGTAACCCAGGACTGCGTCAAAACTGCATGGAAAGACAACTCTAATCTTTGTAGCCGGCTGAGGGGTTCCAAGATACAGGGTCCAGATCGAATCTTTTGAAACATCAACAGCATCTGCAGATATTATCTGATAATCAATCTCCCGGCCGTCTTCATCAATCAGAGCAAATCCATTATCTACGATTATGTCGGCTTCTATATACTGGAGACCGCCCGTCATGGCGGTATTAAAAACGGTCAGCCATATTCCATCGTCACCTGAGAGTTGAGACAGCGCCCTGCTGTGACTTTTAATCAGCGTCCGGCTTATCTGAGCTGCCGAGGCAAACCTCTGGTCCATTTCTCTGTGGACCTCATCGGTGCAGCATCCGCAGATCCCGTCATGGGTCTGATTCTGTAAAAGATTCTTCCAGGCTTCATCGATCAATCCGGAAGGGTACTCAGCTCCGTAGAGAGCTGTGATGACACAAAGCGGTTCCAGCTCCCTCTCAAGCGAGATTGACAGTCTCCGATTTTCTTTTTTCTGATTGATTCGAGTTGAAGCAATACTCGTGTGCACCCGATGGTGCCTTGGAGTAATAAGCTCCCCGTTCAGAGTTTTTAGATCCGTGGCCTCTTCCTTTACCGCCGTAATATAATCTTCAAGACCGTCCAGCTTCCATCCGGAGCTATCCCGGCAGAGGTCGGCTGCCTGCCTCTGGGCAAAGGCGTGATCCACTCCATTCATCACCAGAACATGTTTAGTATCAGTCTGGCCGCCGAGTTCTTTTGCAAGCTTGTTTATCCGGATCTTATTAACCGAATTATTCTCCGAGAGAAACATAGCATTCATATAGCCCTTCTTGAGGTAAATCCCAAGAACATCATCTCCGTTTAATCCCTTCCAGGTAAACTCGGTAGAATCAATACTGTCAAAATCTACACCACGCATCACAACCGCGGAATCAATGTCGAAACCGCGAAGGATCTGCGGCATCTGTGATGAATGCCCGAATGAATCAGGCAGATAGCCGACCATCATCGGCCGGCCATAGCGCTTTGCCTGCCTGATGCCGATCTGAAGGTTCCGAACAAGAGACTCAGCGTCGGGGGCAAATTCATCCGGCTGAATATACCATGGGCCCACAATAATGCGTCCCTGCGCAATCATACCGCCTAAACGGCTCTCGTTTTCCGGCCTGATCTGCAGATAATCTTCAAGGACAATAGTCTGGCCGTCCAGAAGGAAACAGGCGAAATCAGGCTCATCTTCAAGCATCTTAAGCAGATGATCGATCATATAAACGAGCTTCGTGCGGAAGTACTGAAAGGGTTTATACCACTCCCTGTCCCAATGGCTGTGCGCAACAAGATGAATATTTTTCATAATTCCGGCCTATTCTTCTGCCGGAACATCCTTCTTCCAGAAATGAAGAAGAAGAATAGAAACTGCTGCCCCGGCAATATGGGACAATATATAAAAGAGAATGGCCGATACACCGTATGTACCTGCCATGCCGAATACAATTCCGAGGATTGACGGAACAACCGATGTATTTGCTACCCCGAGCAGCGCGGCGCAGACCGCTCCGGTTATTGATCCGGCCATTATTGACGGAATAACCCGGAGGGGATCCGAGGCGGCAAAGGGAATGGCTCCTTCGGTCAGTCCGAAAATGGACAGAGCGAGGGCCGTCTTTCCAGCAGGGAGCTCATCTGCACTATACTTGCGCCTGGATATAATAGTTGAAAGGCCGAGGGCAAGCGGCGGAATAGTTATTGCAACAAGCGCCGGACCTACAATATTGAAGGCTCCCTCCGAGCTGGCCAGAATCATGAAAGAGTACGCAACCTTGTTAAGCGGACCGCCCATATCGAAGGCCAGCATACCGGCCATAACTATGGACATTACAACAACAGATCCCCCGCTGAGCCCTGCAAGCCATTGTTCCAGCATCTTCGTGAAACCCGAGATAGGTGCAGCTATTACAAAATATATCAGCATGCCTATCAAAAGAGATCCGACAATCGGCCCCAAAATAAAACTTGTGATTATATCAAGGGTCTGGCCGCCTTTCATTTTTGAAGTTCCAAGAATTATCAGCTTGATCAGATATCCCATTAGAATTCCGACAATGAGCCCGCCGAGAAAGCCCATTCCGAGCATATCCGCCATAACTCCGACGATGAAGGACGGTATAAGAGCGAGCTTTCCTGCTATCGAGAAAGCGATATATGCTGCAAGTACCGGCACTATGAGCATGTGAGCATATTCGCTCAGCTTAGCGGAGACTTCCCCGAAAGGGCCGCCTACCTGGCTCATAACCATGAAAAAAGCATATACGATAATTGCAGGAAGCATGAACGACACGCCGGTCATCAGATGGCGGTGAATATCTCCAAAAAATTCTTTTACGGATTCATTTTTCCTCATCATCATTCTCCTTTTTAACCTTTTCCAATGCCTCTTCTATGATTGCAACAGGATCCTTGATGCACTTCTTCGTTGAGACATCCAGTATAGCTGTGTTTTTAAATCGCTCTATCTCAAGGCAAGCCACATCACAGGCCAGAATAACAACCGAAGCCTCCGACACATCGTCAACGGTCAGTTTATTCTTAAACCCGAGACTACCCTGAGTTTCGACCTTAATCTCATGCCCGGTTTTCTTTGCTCCCTTCTCAAGCGCCGCCGCCGCCATATAAGTGTGGGCCGCTCCCACCGGACAGGATGTTACCGCTACAATTTTCATTCTTCCTCCTCCAATCTCTTTTTTATCTCATTAAATAGTATTTTCTCCGAGGATGCCGTAAACAACAGTTCAAGAAAATCATCATCCATCAGCATAGTGGAAACCTTGGCTATAAGCTCAAGATGGGCGAGTCCGTCCTCATCATCATCTACAGCAAGAAGGAAAACCGCCTTCACCGGCTCCCTGTCCCAGACCAGGCCCTTATCAAACCGGCAGATTACAACAGATGAGCGTTCCACAAAAGAACCCTTGCCGTGAGGAATGGCAACGCCTATTCCGGTATCGGTGGATGAGATTCCTTCACGCTCAAGGACATTTGCGTAAAAGGCTGAGGTATCGCTGATTCTGCCGTCGGATTTCAGCATTTCAGTCATTTCCCTGATGACAGCATTTTTATTACGCCCATCGGGACTGAAGTTAATCAATCCCGTATTCATTATTTCAACTTCGTTCAACTTTTCTCCTTCCTTCCTTTAACAGTAAAAAATCATTATCCCTGATCACAGACCTGATGAGCTGCCTGTCGCTGATCAGGCTGTATAAGTAGTCGAATACAGCGGCCATATCGATATCAGGATCATCCAGTCGTAAAAGAAAAACTATCTGCACATTATCCTTGCCCCACCTGATGGGCTTCTTCAGTATTCCGACGCAGATCCTGTTTTCAGCGCTCTCTCCGCGGAGAGCATGGGGAATAGCCGCGAGCTTACCCAGGGCAGTGGAACCGAGGGCCTCGCGCTCGAGTACCCGCTCTTCAAATTCTTTGCCCTTCGTTCCGAAGGCCGATCGACATAACAGACGGATAACCTCATGCGGTGTCTTTTGGTCAATATCAGTAAAGAATAACTCCTCGGATAAGAGACTCCTGAACAGCATCTCTCCCCTTTTATTCTTTCGGAAGAGGGGTATTATCCTGTCAAAATCACCATAATTTAAAAAACTGCTTATTTTCACAACTTCATATTCTGTATCGAGATCTACTGTACTGATTATAAAATCAGGGCTCATGCTTTCAGCTTCCCTAAGAAGATGTTTCGGATAGATCCCAAGAATTTCAATATTCGGGAATGTCCGCTTCAGTTTTGCTGCAAGAAGCTGGGAGGTTCCTATTCCGGTCGAACAGATAACCGATACTCTTTTCCGGCTTCGAAAGATGATTCGCTCGAGAAAGGCAGCAAAACACATTCCGATCCGAACCAGCAGTGTATCATCCTCTCTAAACAAACTAATCTTCTGCATCTCCTTGAGAAAAGCAACCGCCAGATTGAGTGCTTCGGGATACTGCTTCTCTAATTCCTGAAGGCTTATTGCCGTAGAGGAATGCAGCATATCCTGATTAATTGAAGAAAATATTATCAGGCATAGCCCTTCGATCAAATCATCATCATCCGGGATCTGATTTAACTGATTTAGAACCGATACAGTACAATTTTTTATTTTCATACTCAAATCATTATTTTCACGGCTCAGTATGCCGGTCTTCTCAAACCGGCATACTATTAAATCCAGGCTAAGAGGGCTATATTCTATCTCATTTGCTCTGAGATGCCGAAAGAGAACTTCAGCAAAATGACTTTGCGCACTGGAGCCTTCACTCGAATCTACTGCACCGCTTTTCTTAACCCGAGTCAGAGAGGCAAGCAGATATATAAGGTTCCCGAAATAATCTTCATCGGTAAACTTAAGCTCTATCTCCCTGATAAAACTATCGAGGCTGCTTTTGCTCTGTCTGAACTGCGGAAAATCCTCCTCGAGAAGGGTCTCTATACTGAGCCCTGAAAGGCGGGAACGTTCATAATAGTAGGGAATATAAACCTTCCGCAGATGGTCTTCGGTTCCATGAAGTTCCAACTCATTCTTCTTCCGACTCAGAACAAGGCCAAAGCTGCGAAACCAGCTGGTGGTTCTTTCAAGATCTTTTTCCCAGGTTGATTCACTGATGTGAATCCGGCTCAGCAGATTTGAAATTTTGACAGGGGAGGCAATTAACTCACGTATAATAAAAACCATTCTCTCTTCAGGCGAAACAGGCGGAATTGTTTTACCTGCATTGAGCCTGATTCGGATCTGGTCTTTGCTGTCTTCAGGTATTCGGTATCCGAGTCCGGGAGAAGCCTGGATTGACAGTTTCATATTCTTGAGCTCGTCAGTAATTTTTTTTAAATCGTTTCTGACAGTTCGGGGAGTTACTCCCGATATTATTGATAAATCATCGCTCGTCAGATAATTTGCATCCTTAAGCAGAGCGTTAAGTATCAATCTTTTTCGCTGGTCGAGAAATATCAGCTCGTTCATGATAGAAGGCTACCATGAGCCGAAGGGCAAGTCTATTCCAATTATTTCCGCATCACCTGTGGAAAACAGCTTTTTTCGGACTCAGTTTCCCGGCTCCAAGACCGAGTGCTATCAAAACCATGCCGATTATCTTCTCAAAAGCAACAGGACTGCCGCCGTATAGATCTATCAGCATTCCACCTGCAAGCTCTCCAGCGTAGATTCCGAGAATCACCATCAGGGCCGGGGCCTTCAAAAGCAGAAGCGCTATCACCCCTGTTGTGAATACGCCTATCAGTCCTCCGCCGACAATGACGATGAGAGGCAACTCAGAAACAACTCCAGTAAGCTCTCGTGCGGCAGGCTGCTGAAGAAAAAACATCGGCAGAATGATAATTAGCGCAGAAATATAATTAAATACTACCGTCCGGGGAGTTCCCCACCTGCGGGTATTGCCCGCGTTCATAGACTGCTGGAACATCAGCAGAATCCCGGGCAGCCACGCCAGAATTATCCAGACAGGTTCCGCCCCGGCCTTCAGCCCGATCAGGATAGAGCCCGGAATAAGCAACGCCGGCGACAGGATTCTCTGGATAATTGATGAACGCTGCCTGCCCGGTGGATAAAAACTCTCTATTATTGAAGCGGCCAGGGTCTGCCCGGCAAGGGATCCGCTGAGTGACAGCAATATCCCGCCTTTCTGAAATGACAGACTCGCAAGAAAGACTATGGCGGTACCAACCATACCAGCGGTTAAATAATACAGAGGCGTCTTAGCCCCCGGTTCTCCCTTCAGTTTATTCCGAAAAACCATGAATAATATTGCCGAGGCAGTCATTCCCGCGAGATGAATAAAGAGAAGGGCATTCACCGCTCCGGCAGCTTCCTGCAGAACTCCGTTAAGCTGAATCATCAGAGCCACCATGGCACCCGTAAAAATTGAAAGTATCAGAAACATCCCTCACTCCTTGTATCAGTTTATAAGCTAAACTATACTCAAAACAGGAGGTAGGACATATGTCCCATAAAATGAATATTCATAATTATTTTATTCAGAACTCTGCTGTTGAAAAGCGCGGGTGGGAAAAGGGTGAGTTCATCTGCCATGAGGGCCACCGGATGTCCAAGCTCTTTTATCTTGAGAGCGGCCGGCTTAGAGTCTTCAGAAACCTGAGCAGCGGGCAGACTATTCTGTACCGCATTTACCTTCCTGGTTCGGTGATAGGGGATATAGAAATCTTCACGGGGATGGCGGCATCCTGCTCTGTCCAGTGTATTTCCCCGGCCCTGACTCTATCTGTCCCGATGGACGGGCTCCGAAACAATATAGAGGAATTCTCAGGAATGCTGTTCAAGCTCGGAAGCGGAATAGCCAGAAAGCTGCATGAGAACTCGGTAAACGAGTCAATCAACATTACCTATGCGCTGGAGATAAGACTGGCGCATTACTACCTCACCTTCACCGATCCGGAACTAAAGGCGGACAATCTCGGCCAGTTGTCCGATTGGATGGGCTGCAGCTACCGCCACCTTACCCGAAGTCAGGCACACCTCCTGAGTCTCGGCGCTATTATAAAAACAATGGCCGGGTACAGGGCCGCCGATATGGAAGCACTGAAAAGCATAGCCTCACCCCTCCTGGATGAGGAGAAGGCTCGGGGCCTGTTTGAGCGGGGTGATTAGTCAGCATAAAAATGATTTATCACCTCTATATCACTTTTAGTTCATTTTTCAGTCACTATAATAGTGTAAAAGTAACTCATACAAAAAATCAGGCGTAATACCTGAGATGTTCCGGCGCAGACCTGAACATTGTGAATCGGCCATAAGGTTTTTAAGGTGAGACAATAACATCCGCTCCTGAGCGGATAAGTGTGCAACTTAATATATGAGTCAGAAAACTGATAATTAATTTACATTTATACTATTACCATATTCATTTATTAAATGATTCTTATTTATTGTTTGTCCATACGAACTATTTTAAAAATAACTGTGGTTCATTACTGTGCCCTGCACAGCAAATATATTTGGAGGATTTAGAATGGAAATTAATGTGTTTGAAACAAGCGGGCTGATACTACTATGTATTGGTTTGTTTCTCGCCGCAGCAGTTGGGATCGGTCTCTTTTACAAGAAAAAAATCCATGCAACAGAGGATTTTGCAGCGGCAGGACGATCGCTGACATGGCCATATATCATGGCATCAGTTGTTGCAACATGGATAGGCGCGGCAGTAATTCTCGGCGGAGCCTCAGAAGTTTATGAATACGGTTTTCAGGGAATAGTATGGGATCCCTTTGCTCCCTTCCTTACCCTGATTATCGCTGGACTATTCTTTGTTAAACGTCTTCGCAGGACAAAATACGTAACTGTCGGAGACTATTACACAAGCCGGTATGGAAAGAAGATGGCAATGATCTTTTCTACTGTTCAGGGTGTAACAGGACTAGCATGGGTTGCAGCCCAGTTTAAGAGCTTCGGAGTAATCATCCATATTACCACCGGCTTCGATCAGAATATGGCGACAATCATAGGTGCTGCTGTTATCCTTTTTGTATCTATGGCAGGCGGGCTCTGGGCGTTATCGAGAACGGATATGATCTCATTCATCATCATCACCCTGTCACTTCTTTTCATGGTTCCGTACGCCTTCTCAACAGTAGGCGGTATAAGTGCATTTTTTGAAGGTGCGGGCAACCTCGAAGAACTGCCCCAATGGAGTCTGTTTTATAATACAGGTACTACCGATGGGGAGACGCACGGGTTTTACTGGTATGCAGGAATCCTAGGTGTAATATATGCCATATCAGCCTGGATGGCAGTAGGCCTCGGAGACCTCGGCTGTCCCGTACTTAATGCAAGAACACTCGCAGCCAAGTCTGAGAAACACGCGCAAAAAGGATTTATTATCGGCGGTGTTGTCTACTTAATCCTCGGAATGATTCCAATACTAATAGGTGTCAGTGCATTCATTCTCACAACAGGTGAAATGCCCCGGGAACAGCTTCAATATCTCCTGCCGTGGTTCGTACAAAACCACATGCCGGCCTGGCTTGGAGTTATGTTCATGGTATCCCTCGCTGCTGCTATCGTAAGCACTTCCGGTGATGCCATCCTGATTGATTCAACTGTATTCACAAACAGTCTAATGAAGCAACTCAGACCGAATCTTACTGATAAGCAGGTCTTGAAATCACTTAAGATTGCAATGCCGATTTACGCTCTCCTGGCTTATGCTATTACGTTTGCCGGAGGCATTTACGAATTGCTCGTTTTTGCCGGAGCCGCTCTATTCCCGACAATAACAGCCTCTTATATTTTCGGGCTATTCTGGAAAAAAGCCAACGAGAAGGGCGCTCTCGCATCCATCTATGCGGGTGTAATCAGCTGGGTAATTCTAACATTCTTCGTATTCGTTCCGGCTACTTCCCACTTCTTTGGAGAGAGTCTGAACCTATTCTCTGACTTCGGCTACATTGTATCTGAATACCTTGAAGATTCAATTTATATAGCCGCTGTTCCGGCCTTCCTTGTGAGTGCAGCAGCAATGGTAATAGTATCACTTAAGACTCAGAAGTCGGATCCGCCTAACGCTAATGTTGACTGCGACGGTGTAGATCTCAATTGCAGAGAAATCGAAGCATAACTTAAAAACTATCCCGCAGAGCCTAAATCTCAGCTCATCAGGCTCTGCGGATTTACCTCACGCCTCACTCTGACGAGAAAATATACCCATAGGATGTGAAAAGCAATAAACACAACATCGACTGCAAAGTGTACGGTAAACCAGAATTTCAACTGTTTCAGCAACTTCATAACAGCACCTCAGTATAGAATATATAGACAATATCAGCCCGAGGTAAAGAATAATTATCCAGGTAAAGGCTTTTTATATTCGTCCCCTTCATGATAAACTCATTACTATTCAGGAGGTCTTTTATGAAAGCAAGCGTACTATTAGCGCATCCCTACTCTAAAAGTTTTAACCACGCCATTTTCAATCAAATATGTTCCAGCCTCAAGGCTGGCGGAATTGAAACATTCAGCCATGATCTCTATTTAGAAAATTTCGATCCAGTGCTGACTGGTAACGAACTGGGATTCAATAAATCTGAAGATCCGCTTGTTAATCAATATGCCGATGAATTGATGGCATCAGACTTCCTTTTTTTTGTTCATCCTAACTGGTGGGGCCAGCCGCCGGCCGTATTGAAGGGCTACATCGATCGGGTCATCCGCCCGCCCTATGCCTATGACATGCCTGAAGGCGCTTTGAGTGGCTTGCCTATAGCAAAGCTGAACGGCAAGTTCGGCATCGTTTATAACACATCCAATACCCCCCCCGATCGTGAAGATAATTATTTCGGGGATCCGCTCGAGTTGTTATGGCAAAAATGCGTCTTCGGATTCTGCGGTATTGAAGACTATCACCGCCGGATGTTCAGAATCGTCTCGGAGAGTACACAAGAGATTAGAAAAGAATGGCTGAGTGAGGTTGACCGGGATGTAAAAAGAATAACCGAAAACCGCTGAACTATGGAACGGCGCTCCAGAAATCATTCTCGAGTGCTATGGTTATGGCGACGCCTTCTTTTCTCATTGCGACGGCGTGCTCAACCTTACGGCCGTAACAGGAGTATGCCCAACAGGGATTTCCATTATCTCCGATTATCAGATAATCGGTATTACCGGAGACCTTGTTATCGTACTTCCCTTTGTGCTTCTCAACTATCCTTATAAACTCACTGCGCCTTGTCTTCGCTGATTTTCCAGTGAAACAGAATTTCTTATTCTCGAATTCAATCCGCGGATCTTCCGTGCAGATTCCAGAGACGACGATTCTCTTTTTATAATCGGAAATTTCCTTCCGGTCAATTGTACCATAACGGGCAGGAATAATATGATCAGTAAAAAACAGCTTCAGAAGCTCGTCTTCGTCCTCATCTATCTTTCCGTCTTCAATAACGGCATTTACCAGTTCACATAATTCATCATAGGGATAAATACTTTTCAGATGATTATTATCAAGAAGCCAATTTTTTAGGTTTTTAATTTCATCTTCGGTAATATTGTTATCAGACATTATTCCGTGCATTATGCCCTGTAGCCGCTGCAGATCAGATGTAACCAAATCATAAAAAACATTGTCGGTTTGAAAGTTTTTGCAGTACCAAAGGATATTCTCCTGCTCTTCGCTGTCTAAATAGTTATCCTTTATAGCTTCCGCAATATACGGAATGAGCTCTTTATAGGGCTGACGATCCACAAACCGGTAATTCATGTAACACCATGCATCGAGCTCATTTAGTTCCTGAATGTTAATCTCATCATCTATTGAAATACCTTTGAGTATTCCTTCAAGAGTGTGTATAGCCTTATCAAACTCACCCCGGCCGGAAAACCTCATATTATCAATAGAATTTTGTCCTGTCATTGTAAAACCTCATTTCAGTTTATCGAATTTAATATAAACAAGATTGTTCTGATAGCAAATAAGAATATCCCGGAAATAGCAAATATAACAAAATGTTAACCTTCCAGGCTTTGTCTATCGTCAATATTATCCCTCCCACTTAATTACTCCCCGATCGATAATCTTTTTCTGATGGTGTCGGGGTCAGCAAGTGCCGACATTCGGGGGAATTGCAGTCAAATTCAGAATTGCTGCAATAATCTGTTTTCAGTGGCGGAACAGGCAATGAAAGACTATAATAGTCCAAGAAGCAAGGAGTATAGTATGAAAATTCGTCAATTTATGAGAAAACTTTTTCTGCCCCTCTATCTTTCATTTCTTTTCTCATTGCTGATGGGTGCTATGCTTTCCGGTTTTTTTGAGCATTTTTCAAATATGCCCTTCGAAGACCTGGCCCAGTTTGTGAAAGAAAATTCTGATAAAATTCAGGCCTTCTTTTCGGAAGAACATATAGAGGGCCCATCATCTCGGGAAATGAACCAGACCGGACAGACATTGGAGAACCAGTTTCTCGATCAGTTCGGCAGCGAGGATGATAAGACAGTTGATGAGAAACTGGAAGAACAGTACCTCCTGTACCGCACCCGTCACCCGGTAGGCATCCTCCTGCTCCTGATGCTTATTTGGCTCTGGCCGGTTTACAAATACAATTTCAAAGGCAAAGGAGAAGCGGATGAGCGAATCATCAGGCGCATTCTGAACCTGCCGACCTTCCTTTTCATTATTCCCTGGATAGCCGGACTCTGGGGTCTTATTTTAAAACTTGGATTCCGCAGCCTGGCAGGTTACCCATTGAACGGGCAGATAACAGCCAATTATATTGCTTCATTTATTATGTACGGAAGCCTGGCAGGTTTCATTAATTCCTGGTACACAACAAGGTATATCAACAACGGTATTGCCCGTCAGATATTCAGGAATCATCAGCTGCATACTCTGAAAAATGGGATTACAATGAACCTGACCACCAGGATGCTGCTTCTAATGCTTTCAATGGGGATGATCCCCCTGATTTTGAGTGTATATATTCCGGCGGTTTTCAACTCATGGATGTTTCGATCAATATTTCTGCAGGAAGATGTAAACCTTCTTGCTGTAGGCCAGATCCTCGGACCTTTGATGATCACAACCATAGTCAATCTGTTTTTCCTTGTTGCCCAGCTTTCATCAATATTTTCCTTCCGAAGGAATATCCAGGGCCCCATCAATATTCTAATAGAGAGGATGCAGATGGTAGCAAAGGGCGATTTTTCTATAAGAACCTCAGTTCTATCCTCTGATGAAATCGGGAATCTAAAAGGACACTTCAATACCATGGTCGAAGGACTGGAGGAACGTGAAAAACTCCGGAATATCTTCGGAAAGTTCGTATCAATCGAAATTGCCCGAAAACTCATCGATACAAATGAGATTGATCTCTCAGGTGAAGAGATCGAAACGACGGTCATGTTCGCAGATATTCGGAGTTTTACTTCTCTAAGTGAAGGATACACCCCCCGGGAGCTGATAGATTTTTAAATGACTATTTTTCCCATATGGTGCACCACATCACCAAGAATCAGGGTGTTGTAAACAAATTTATCGGAGACTGTATTATGGCAGTGTTTTCCCCCGTCTTTGGATTGAAGGATCATGCCGAAGCAGCTGTTAGGACTTCCCTTGCTATGCGTGAAGCATTGATAGAGTTTAATGCTTCAGGGAAATATCCTCCCATCCGTCATGGAATTGGAATTCATACCGGTTTCTTAATTGCCGGAAATGTTGGATCGGAAAACCGGAAAGAGTATACCGTTATTGGCGACACGGTGAATGTCGCATCCAGAATTGAGAGTCAGACCAAGGTGTATGAAACAGATATCCTGATAAGTGAATCAACCTTAAATCATCTGGCAGATGATTATCTCAAAGAAATCACAGCTGTAAAGAATGAGCCTGTAACTGTCAGGGGCAAATCCCACCCAATAACGCTCTTTTCTCTTGAGTGATTTATCACCTGCTTATTGAACAGAATTAAAATTATGGTAATAATAAATTAATGGGAAAGGCAGAGAATATTAAGACTGACAAACAATACTATAAATTCTGTGCCTATGGTTTTTTAAAGAACCTTCAGTTCTTCGAGGCCTTTCTGATCCTCTCCCTGATGGAAAAGGGACTTTCCTTTACGGCCATAGGAGTCCTGTACGCCGTCAGAGAGGTTACGACCAATATACTGGAGATTCCCTCAGGCATAGCCGCAGATGTTCTGGGAAGAAAGAAAAGCCTTGCTGCCTCCTTTATAGCCTATATTATCTCCTTCATCCTGTTCTATTTCTTCAGCAGCTACAGCCTTTTAATGCTGGCATTCTTATTCTATGGCGTAGGAGAAGCCTTCCGCTCCGGAACCCATAAAGGGATGATTGCCGAGTACCTAAGGGCGAATAACATTAAGGAGCAGATGGTTAACTACTACGGCCACACAAGAGCCTGGTCTCAGAGGGGACTGGCCTTGTCCTCCATTGCCGCGGGATTCATTGTCTTCTATTCTGGAAACTATAATAATATCTTTCTGTTTTCCATATTTCCCTTCCTTGTGAATTTCTTTCTCATCCTCTCCTATCCGAATGCTCTAGATAAAAGCATTGCAGGGAAGCCTGAAAGTAAAAAAACTCAGCTAAGGGAAGTTCTTGCAACCTCATGGAAAATGCTGAAAACAGGAAAGACTCTAAGACTGATTAACAATTCAGCCCTTCATACAGCCTACCTGAAAGCCATGAAGGACTATATTCAGCCCATGATGGTCTCCCTCGTTATCCTTCTCCCATTATTCTCGGAGAAGACCAAGGAACAGCGCTCGGCTCTTCTTATCGGCCTCATCTATTTTTTCATCTTCCTGCTTACCTCACTGGCGTCGCAGAATTCATCCAGGCTGGAAAAATCGGGACTAAAAAACATTCCACTTGTAACCCTTGCAGCGGGATTGTCCGCCGGACTTCTGAGCGGAGTCTTTTATACTGCCCATCTTCCCTATCTTGCAATAATCTTCTTTATTTTCATCTATATAAACGAGAACATAAGAAAGCCTGTTTTAACAGGTTATGTATCAGATTCCGTAGACAACTCGGTACTTACATCGGTTCTGTCAATCCAGTCCCAGCTTAAGACTGTTCTGACAGCGGCTATTGCGATGACATTCGGAGTTATAGCTGATTTCTCGGGGATAGGTCCGGCGCTTGCTGTTATATCAGGCGGATTTCTGCTTATTACCATCATAGCTAATATTATCTCAGGGCCCGTAAAGAAGTAGCGGAGCCGGGGCTTCAGCTGAATGACTCAGAAATTTCCAGAAGGCGCTGCTGCCTCGTAAAAGCAATTACAGATGCAGCCTGCGCTATGGGCTTAACAAGGCGTCCGGGAATCGAGTCCATATATGAATGGGCGCTGCGTTCCCCTTTTATTAATTCCCTGGAGACATTGATACAATCTTCCTGCTGCTGCTCATCGAGACTACAGTAAATAAAAAGCGACAGCGGTGAGTTCTGGAGGTCAAAGTCTGAAGAATTCGAGCGGCCGTGCTTCAGCAGCCGGTATAAAACATTCTTACGTTCATGCTGACAATCCGGAGTGCCCGGCAGATGGGTTGTAAGACGGCTCCATTCATCCGCCGGATTTATTTCTCCCATAAAAAACGACATAGGAGCATCGCCTCCTGACATTTCCGCCAAGGCCAGGAGGATTGCGGCGCTGATCATCTTGATGCCCAGATAGCCTCCGGCTATTATCAAGTTTGAAGACGTTTTTTTAATCAAATCATCATACTCGGATTGTTCAGGGTAAGCCTTATACTGCTGAAATACTGTCTCTGGTTTCAGGTGAGTCAGGAAACCTTCCATTTTCATCAGGGCCGTGGAGTAGCTCTTAATTGTATATAAGCCGTGAAAATGAAGTTCCGGATTACTCTCCGGCAGAAGCTTCCAGGTATTATCAAGAAATCGCGCGGGATCTTCTTCAGCAAAATTATGTACATCACGATTAGACATGATGACCGCAGAAACAACTGCACGACCTATCTGATCGTCCGTGAGCCCCAGGCTGAATTTCGCATTTGTCTTCCGCAATCGAATATCAAGGATTTCTGCGGGAAAACGGCCTTCTTTATCAGGAGTACGGAACGGAATCGTCATTTCAATTTCTGCGGTGGCTATAAGAAGATCAACATCCTTCACCCTGTCTCCCAATAAAGAGTTCATAAGCAGAGCGCTTAAGAATTCATTAAGACCAGCGAAGGGAGAGAGAATTTGTCCCTCTTTAAATCCGAATATGGCCGCTGTTCCATGGAAAGCCCTGTCAGTGTCCCTGATCTTTTTACGAATACTTATCGTATTATTATCAATCAAAATATACGGCTTTAAAATCTCTTCAATCTCTTTATGAAAACCGTCATCGACCTGAAAATAGACGATATCATGAAAAATTGCCGCAAGTGTGCTGTGCGCGTCCGAGGGATCTGCAAGATCGAAGATGTGTTCGGGCGTGTGAAAACTCCGGTATTGCATACTCATTGCCCGGTGAACCATGACCCCAATATGCTCGATTGTATTATTATCAATATCAACTTTCAAAAGGGTAAGAGCTCCCTGAAGCAGGCTTATAAGCCGATGAACTGTACCGCTGGGAATTCTTACCGGATCGGCTTCATTCTTTATCATGGGCTGCTCCTTTGTTTAATTGTAATATGTCAAAGTGGATTTTACCAGTATTTATATACATACCCAGCAATCAGATAAAAACATCGGCGATGCTAAGCTGCAGAATTAACCGGATAAACTCAAAAAATGACAGGGTGGCTCAAACATTTCTTCTATGGTAAGGTGCAGAGGCTATATAAAGGAGAAAATTGTGCCCTACAAAATAATAACTCATAACGGAAAAGCACATATGGATGAACTGCTGGCATCAGCCCTGCTATCCCTCTATCTTGAGGAGGAGCCGGAATCCATCGAAAGGATGGATTCTCAGGATGCGGCTAATATGGCAAGAGAGGAAAACCTTCCAGATGATACTTATTTCATCGACTGCGGAATGGTATATGACGGCAGGAGAAAACTCTATGATCACCATCAGGACAGAGAGCTCGATAGCGCGGCCCTTCTTCTGTTTAATGAATTATTTCCCCGATTAATCGGCACAGATCTTCATAATTTCATCATGCTGGTATCCAGAGTTGATACCAAAGGTGCCATGAGTTTAAATGATTTTAATCTTATAGGTGAAAGCCGTGACTACCTGTCGTTCAGCCATAAAATACTACTCCGAACCTTTGAAAAAGATCCCATACTTATCCTTAAAATCTTTACGGCAGGACTGGAAGATAAAATCAAGTTTGAAACAGATAGAGCAAAAGCCGTATTATGGCTCAAAGAAACCGGACATGTCGAAATTATTAAGATCGAGAAATTGAATATTCTGAATTATTTGATAAAACCGCCTTCAGCTCTGGTGTCCCCCCTGCGTTCCGCAATTACTGAGGTAGTTGAAGAGAGTAACATCTCTGCCATATTATCATTTGATGATAAACAACCGGGTGTCCAGACCTTCTACCGTACCGATTCGGGCCATGAGCTGGTTGATTTTTCCAGGTGCAGACCTTCTGAAACTATTTTCAACCATCAGGGCGGATTTTTAATGAAGTTTATACCGGAAGATGGGGATGAATGGATAAAGCTGATTCAGCAAGCCGTATTATAGAATAATTTAATTCAGGAGTAGCCGTCTATTTTTATTCTTTCTATGCGCTTCTTGATTTTATTTTCTATTACCCGGAAATGGTGCTCTTCCTCAGGCGTGATTAGTGAAATGGCTTCACCGGTCGCCTCCGCGCGTCCTGTTCGGCCTATACGGTGAATATAAGTCTTAGGTGATCGCGGAAGCTCATAGTTGATGACGTAGGGCAGGAACTCTATGTCGATGCCGCGGGACAGAAGATCAGTTGCCACCAGGACTCTGAGTTTGCCGTATTTAAATTTTGTCAGGAGATCTGTCCTTACTCCCTGAGTTTTTTTCCGGTGGATTGCTTTGGCGTCAATTCCGTTTTTTCTGAGCTTGTCGGCTACCCTGTCGGCTCTTGCTGCTGATGATGTAAAAATAAGTACCTGTTTCATTTCCCTGCTATTAATTAAATGCCGAAGAAGAGGTCCCTTCTTTTCCTCGGAGACCATATATGCAACTTGATCAATAAGCTCAATATCATCTTCTTCTGATTCAATTTTTATGACCAGCGGATCATGAAGGAATAGCTGTTTCATACTAGCAATATCATCATTCAGGGTTGCGGAAAACAGGAGATTCTGACGCGCCGCAGGAAGAATCTCGAAAATACGGTCCATCTCTTTCTTGAAGCCGGCGTTCAGCATTTTATCGGCCTCATCGAGAACGAGAGTCTGCACCTCAGAAAGGTGCACTGCATTCAGCTCAACTAATTCCAGAAGTCGCCCAGGTGTGGCAACCAGGATATTCACATTCACTAATGCCTTCATCTGCGGATTTATGGACGCGCCGCCAAAAACAGCCAATGTTTTTATTTTTTCAGGAAGGGTTTCTTCGAAGATTTTAAATACATCATTTACCTGAACCGCCAGCTCTCTCGTTGGCACCAGGACTAATACATTAACATGTCTGTTTTTTTTAATACTCTGCCCCTGCAGATTCATTAGAACAGGAATTACATAACTGGCGGTCTTTCCCGATCCGGTTTTTGCAATGCCCAGTACATCTTCTTTATTCAAAATAGCCGGAATTGCCTCTTTCTGAATGGGATAGGGGTTTTTATAATTCTGGGTCTTTAAAGTATGTATTATAGATGGAGATATCCCCATTGAAGTAAACGACATAGTTATTCCTTTTGCTATCAATATCATCTTAATATAGACGTATTTGGATGTTATATAAAGAGGCGTTTTACTCCTCTAACCGCCCTTGGCTGTTTTGAGCGCGGCCTGAGGCTCCTCATCGGCCACAATGAGACCTCATCAAACAGCACTTTAGCAAGCCTTTCGAATAGCGAGAAATAGTCTTCGGCATCATTAACTTCGGCATATATTTCACCTAAGCTCTACTAAATAGCACAAGCTCAGCGACTTTATAATCTTAAACCTACATTTATCTGTTGCGTCCTACAGTGCTGGCATACTGAAGGCATTTGTTTCAATCAGCTGAAGGTCAGTTTTCAAACCGCAGGAGAATATCGGGATAACTTTCTAAAACGACCTGCAGAATTGACCCTTAGGCTATTCCACTTTCTTCTCATATTCGGAGTGTAATCAAAATTACGGGCAGCCTAGCAGGTGACATGAAATAATCCAATAACATTACCGTTTTCATTATTCCACATTTTAATTGCCTCCGGAGTGGGAAGCAGATTGACACTGCAAGAATTGACCTTAAAATACTGCTCGGCTTCTTTTGAAAGTTCCATCAATCCGGACTGGCCGGTTCCTACTATCAGTTTATCCGCACCATCTTCATAAATATACTCTGCCTCTTCAATTGAAATTTTATGTGATGTCCCAAAAACGGCCTTTGAGAGCTTTTTCTCACGTTTACCGACGCTGCCGTCCAGGCCTATCACAATATCATATTCATAACGTTTGCCGGAAACGGTGATAGATCCAAACTTAGTGCCATCAATTACCGGTTTCATAATACCACCTCCATTAATCAATTTAATATGAAGTAGACTATACATCCATCTCTCATACAAAAAATCATCCGTTTCAAGATGGAGTATAAATCCTAATGATTTGTGCAGTCTTATAGAGCCTTCATTATCCTTCCGCTTAATCTATTTTCTTTAGTATCACTGTAGAATTATGTCCGCCGAATCCAAAAGAGTTTGACATCGCAACCCTGACTTCTGTCTCTATCAGACTTGTGTTTATACATTTAAGGGGAATCTCCGGATCAAGGTTTTCAATATTTATATTTGCCGGTATTATGCTTTCCTGTATAGCCTTGGCACATATAATTGCTTCCAGACCAGCCGTGGCTCCAAGAAGATGACCATGCATTGATTTTGTGGAACCTACATGAACATCTTTCTCCTTCCCTTCAAGAAGCTTATAAATAGCTTTTGATTCCGCAACATCACCTGCCGGGGTGGATGTCCCATGGGCATTAATGTAATCAATCTCATCGCTGTTAATACCAGCCTGCTGTAGAGCCATCTTCATAGATAATAAAGCACCGCCTCCTTCAGGATCCGGCATAACAAAATCATATGCATCTGCTGACATCCCTGTGGAGATTACTTCACATATAATATTTGCGCCACGGGATTTTGCGTGTTCCCATTCTTCAAGCACCAGAACACTTGAACCTTCACTCAGAACAAAACCATCTCTGTCCCGGTCGAAGGGACGAGAGGCTGTTTTGGGATCATCATTTCTCGTGGATAATGCCCTCATATTTGAAAAACCTGCCATGGCTAATTCAACAACTGCTGCCTCAGAACCGCCGGCAAACATCGTATCAGCCATCCCGGCTTTAATAAGCATCATCGCAATAGCAATTGCATGATTTGAAGTTGCACACGCAGTCTGGGTACTCAGGTTGGGTCCCCTGAAGCCATACATCATACTCAGATATCCAGCCGCAATATTGCCAATGGACATTGGAACATAAAAGGGGCTGACCCTTCTTGCTCCCTTTGTGGCAAGCGCTACCGAGTTTTCATAAGAAACTGAAAGCCCCCCTATACCGCTTCCAATTGCGATTCCAGTTCTATCAGGATCTTTTTTAACATCAAAACCAGATGATTCAACCGCTTCTTTCATAGCTGCTACCGCATAATGAACAAAAAGATCCAAACGTTTAGCCGGTTTCAGCTGATCTTCGGTGTAATAGGGTTTGTAGTCGAAGTCAGTAATTTCACCTGCAATATGGACAGGCAGGTTGGCTGTATCAAACCGTGTAATAGCACCAATTCCGGATTCACCCGCAAGTACCTTGGCCCATGTATCGTTAACATTCATGGCAAGAGGATTTACAGTACCCATACCCGTTAAAACTACTCTTTTCCCTTCCATCTTTCCCTCACTCTATTTCTGATATTGCTTCCTGCTTCATTATCCATACTATTTATATAATTGTCTATTGATTGAAAAAATTATCCGGGAGTAAAAACCGCCATAGTTGAAAAACTGTGAACACCGGAATATAAAGATGATTCAAGCTGCCTGGCGGCCGAGCGTAGAGAGGTGTTTGTCAAAAACCATCTGGAATACATTAAGAAAGAAATTATGGAGGAATACTTAAACTATGATGAGCCCCGCTACCTGCCGAAGCCTTGCCACACTCTATATTCTACATTCTTATTTTGCATTATCATTCATATGCATTTTTTCTGTCTGCATATCAATTACAAAAATTATTATTTTTTCATCATCAATTTCATAAAATAATCTATAATCACCGATTCGATATCTATAATATCCTGATAGACTTCCTTTCAATCTTTTGATGTTGGAACCAAAGTATGGATTTTTTCTGAGAAGAGGATAAACGTATTCCTATATTTTCTTATATATTTTTCTATACTTATTCTTATTTATCTCTTTTACAAATTGGTCGGTTTCTGCTATTTTATATTTATCCGACAATTCTATATTTTCCTTCTTCAATTTCTTTCTTACCTTGTTTAAGATTCTTTAATAGATTTTCATCTCTTAATATCTCATCCATCTCATTATCGCTCACGAAACTTTCTTCAGTAAGAAATGCAATTGTCGCATATTCTATTAAATTTGATATCGAACGCCGGTCACCATCAGCAGCTGTTTTTATCATTGTATATGTATCATCATCAACACGCATTGTTATTGTTTTACTCATAACAGACTCCTGTATTCAGTAATATTCATTTATACACTATTTGTCAAATTTTTCTTCATTATAAAACACAATATTATATGCAATTTTCTTAACTTTTTACTCAATAAAGGATTGTTTTATACTTATCTTTATGAAGTCTCGATTTCCCACACAAAAACACACAATAACATGGGAATCTCACTAAATCTTTCGCTACCATTGGGATTTCTTTTGCTCCAAAGCAACTTCTACCGCAGGAAAAATCGCTTCTTCGTTCCCGCTTGAAGATAACGACATATAGGAGAGCTGCGCCCGCCAGAATCGTTAAAACAGCCAAGACTGCTCCAAATCTCTTGTTATACGGATTTTTTCTTTATCAATATTTTCTTCATTCTCAATATCGTTTTTTAATGAAACTTCTTTTTTATTTTCAATAATGAAACCTACAAGATATGATTCTTATCAATCCATCCTCTACTTCATACACAACACGATGCTCTTGATCTATTCTTCTAGACCAACATCCCTGCAAGTGATATTTTAACGGTTCCGGTTTCCCAATTCCTTCAAATGGATTTCTTTTAATTTCTTTTATCAATTCGTTTATTCTTCTTAAATTCTTTTTATCGTTTTTTTGCCAATAAATATAGTCATCCCATGATTCTGGCGTAAATAATAAATTCATTCTTCAATTAATTCTTTTTCAAAAGATTTTCCAGATCGAGCGGATTGTAGTGATCTCATTAAATGTTCAGTATTTTTTTTAGATGATAATAAGTATTGTGTCTCTGTAAGACTGTTATAATCATCAAGAGATATCATAACTAGATTCTCATTATCCTTACGAGTTATTATTAAAGGTTCGTGATCATGGTAAACTTGATCCATTCGAGTCTTCAAGTTTCTTCTTAAATCGGAAAAATTTATAGCATTCATATGTACAATATAACGTACCTTTTTAGGTACGTCAATCATTTTAATTCTAATTCACCCTAATCCTAATAATTCTTACTAAGTCTCGATTTAACCACAACTGGCCCACTAAATCATTTTTACTTTCGTTATTATTTTATCTATTTCTTGATTCCGTATAACGACGATTTTAGTAGCGAAACCGGCCGAGTCTTCGAGGCTTGGCGTAGTTCTGGAGTGAAGCGCGATCAGCGCTGAACGTCTCCACCAGAATCGTGAAAACAGCCAAGACTGCTCCAAAACTCTTGTTATCTTTGGCGCACTACTCCGTCCAATTTTCTATTTTTAAGTTCTTTACTCTTTCAAATTCTTTTGCAATATTTGTAATCAGAATTCCATCATTTTCTAATACAGTTGATGCAATCAACAAATCATTTGGACCTATTATTCTTCCTTCTTTTTCTAATTCTGCTCTTATTTTTGCATAGGAATTTGAATCATTTTCTCCAAATGGTACAATTTGAAAGGGAAACAGGAATTCCTCTATATTCTGCAAATTTTCTTCTTTTTTTATACTTTTTTCTGCCCCATACAGCAGTTCAGCCTTAACTATTGAACATATCTTTATATCATCAGGATGCTTTTCTAATAATCTTCTTCTAATATTTTCATTCATACCTTTCAAGAAATATATGCAAATATTTGTATCAAGATAATATTTCATAAGCTTTCTCTTTCAATATCATCCGAGAAATCTTTCATCCTTTCTATTTCAAAACTTTCATCATCTATAACCCCATATAGTCTTTTATAATTTTTAGGCCAGGCATTTGACATTGATTCATTCAATTTTCTTACAACATATTTTGAAATTGAAACATGCTCAATTTTTGCACCCATTTCAATCTTGTGTAGTGTATTTTCATCGATATAAAGTGATAATTGCGGCATATCATACTCCTTATATTATATATTATACTTGTTTGATCCCGAAATCAATATTTTTCCTTGATATTTCATTATTTCTACACTTATAAAGGCTATTTTTCTTAATATTTCATTTTACGAAGTCTCGAATTCACGTACTGATATCTCTTTTACTTTTATATCTTATTCACACTATCGACTACCATTGGGATTAATAGCTCCAGAACACTTGCTTCCGCAGGAACAATCGCGCCCCCGCTCGACTAAAGATAACGACGTTTTGAGCCGCTTGGCGGCCGAGGTCTTCCGAGGTGTTGGCGCGATTCTGGAACGCAGCGCGATCAGCGCGGAGTGTCTTTAGCCAGAACCGGGACAAAGGTTTTGACTACTCCAAATTTTTTGTTATATTGAAATCATTCCTTGTTTTATTATATATGCCCAAAAAATTGATATTGCGCTAGATAATAATGTCCCTATTAAAACATATTCAGCAAAATCTCTATTATCCAAGTTTTTAAATCTCGTTATACCCTTAGCTGTTAAAATAAAACCAATTGATGCATAATTTCCTGTAATTACAAAGAAAAAAAATAAAATTCTTTCAATTATTCCAATTATTTTTCCTTTTCCTAATTCTTTTCTATCAGCTTCTTTTATATTCTCTTGATGTGGTTCTATTTTTATCAATCCCAAAATAAATCTTATTAAATTGTTCCATTCATTTATTAACATTATAATACCGAAGAAATAAAATACGGATTTCTTAATTGCTACCATATCCCAATTTTGTAAGATAGCATTATTATTCATGATGATATTAGTTATTTTGACAGATACAGTATTAAACTCTAAATTCTCCAAAATTGTTCCAAACACAAAACTGCTTATTATTATAATTAGTATAATCTCTATTATTCTTCTAATAAATATATTTTTAAAGATACGTTCCAATAAAAAAATACTAAAATGATATATTATCATTAAGACTAATAAAACTATTATGCTAACTCCTGATATTAAAGGGAATAATAACAATACTTCGACTAAGAATATTATTATGTGTTTCTTTAATCCAACACTTTTTTCTTCCTGCCATTGATAAAATAATCTGGGGATTAAAATGCAGAGCAAATAATAATAGAATACAATACTCATTCTTCTATTTTTTCCTTTATTTCTTTTTTTATTGATCCAAAATATTCTACATAATTCAATAATTTATTAGTATTTATTATTTTATATATCCCACGTTGAGAAATATCCATTTCATTTATCATGTCTTTAACTTTATTTTCATTAGATAGCTTTTCAAATATTTTCATAGTATTTTCTTTCCAGCTTGCCATTATCAAAAAATTAAGCATCAAACTTTTATTAACAAATTCAAATTTATCATTTTTTCCATCATATATTTGGATAATGGAAAAATCATATTTTTTTAATATTTCGATCCCATCACGAGCAATATGGAAAGCAGGCCCATCCATTCCTAAAGCAGATTTATCATTTAATTCAGTTGTTAATACATTTATACCAATTGAAAACCTTATTCTTACAGGATAAAGCTTACATATTATATGTATAATATCTTTTATTAGATTATCAGCATTTTCATATACAGCTTGAAATTCATCACCTAAGGTTATTGTATAAGGCGATATGACACCAGTTGATTCATTATTTAATGATGATAGGATGCTGCTAATTTTTTTCTGGAATTGTTCTCTTTCGGGAATTTCTTTTGACTGAACTATATCTGCTATTAATGCTATCACTTTCATTACTTAATTGTACTACTACTTATCAAAACCTGTCAATTGTACTTATTCAGTACAACAACCCTATTTTGTACCTTTTTTGTACAAAAGATAGTTTTTGTACCTTTTTAGTTCTTTTCTATAAAACGCCGTTTTGAGCTGCCTGGCGGCGCGTGTCTTCACGCGTATTGGCGTGATTCTGGAACGTAGCGCGATCAGCGCGGAGTATCTCCGCCAGAATCATGCCAATAGACGGCGACTGCTCCAAATTTTTTGTTATGTTCAGTTCTCTTTATATTCAACTACTTCCCTCAATTTATCAATTGGAAAAAAGCCTTTCTTTGAGCATTGCATTGGAGTTCTATTCAATTGAGAATTTAATTTTATCAAATTTATCTGGCCATCATATTCAATAAATTTGTCAATTCTCTCTTCAATATAATATGGAATCAGTCTGAAATAATCGTTCATACTGCCGATAACGCTTCGATTATTAGTTTTTATAAACTCAATATTATCTTTTTCTTTTATTATTTTATCTATTTCATCTTTTTTAAATTCTTCATATTCTAAATTCTCTATCAATTCTTCAAGGAAAATTTGTTCCAAATTCTCTAATTCCTTTTTCTTTACACCATACAAAAAGAAAGAGTACAGAGTTAAATCATTAGTAAATAGAATACATTTTTTCCTATTTATATATTTGAATCCTGCATGCCACATTCTTACGGTTGGGCTATAAATATCAATATTATTCAATTTTTTAATTTTCAATTGATCACTTAGCTTTTTAGTTATTCCCAAAAAAATCTTATTTCTCATAATTGAATATATTCTCTATCATTTCTTTTTTAATAGTACGGTAAATATAATAATCTGAATCAATTGTTATTATTTCCTTTATATTCTTTTTTTCTGACAAAACTACCAAAGAAGCATCTGCTAAATCCATTGGGACGTCGGAATATTTTTTTGATAATTCAATTATTCTTGCAATATCTTCATTATCAATATTTTCTATAGCAATTCCACCTAAATCAACCCATGTTAAAAAATCTATTTGCGTTTGTACATTGAAATCAAGCATATGAGATACTTCTGTAACTACTGGCCATGTACTTAACAATAATCCTTTATAATTCTTTAGGAAATCTTTTATTTTTTCATGATATTTATCATTTTTATTAAATAATGCGATGATTGGACCTGCATCAATGAGCGTGTTTTTCATTAAGTCTGCCCTTCAATTTTATTTTATAATTCTGAGATAGATCTTTTTCACTTCCTGCACGACCAAATAGATTCTCACCTAATTCATATGGTGTTTTTTCTTGTATGTGATGCTCATAATACTCTACGATTGCCCGCTTTATTATCTCTGTTTTGGTAGTTTTCTCCACATCTTTTAGCAAAACCAACTTGTTATCGATATCGTCATTTAATCTTACTGTAGTCATTTCCACACCTCGTATTACAAATAGTAATACGTCATAGCGAAAAAGTCAAATTTTGCTTGAACGACGATTTGAGTAGCAAAATCGTTCCTCGTCTTCGAGGGCTTTGGCGGGAAGTTTGCCATGCAAACTTTGTGACAATAGCTAAGACTGCTCCAACTGCTTGTTAAAAACTACCTGTGTCATTTCGACCATGCACCTGAGTATATTCTTCTATTGCTTCTTTAGTTGTCATCCAATTTCTATTTATTTTCACAGCTGCAATCTTTCCTTGCCTAGCCAATAATGATAAATACTCCTGCGAATACTCACAAATTATAGCGGCATCTTTTAAACTTATGAACATTTTATCTTCACTAGCATTCGGTTCTATTGAATTCAAATATAAAATTAATGAACGCTCAATTGCTCTTCCTATAAACTTCTCTAATCCTTCTTTTCTTCCAATATTTGCCTCATTCAACACACGATAATATCTTTTCCTATCTACTTTTAATATTATGGCTGGAGGATATCCATTTCTCATCAGGTATAAGTTCATTAATAATCTTGCAACTCTTCCATTTCCATCAATAAACGGATGAATCATTACAAATTTATAATGCAGTTCTGAAGCCATTTCACTTATGCTTAGTTTTCTTTCATTTTCATAATACCATTCTATAAATTCTTTCATTAATCTAGGTATTTTCATTGATTGTGGAGGTATGTGATTTGCACCTACTATTCTCACATTAGTAGTTCTATAATTACCTGCTTCTTCATCATCTATGGAGGATAATATTATTTTATGCATTTCTTTGATATTTTCTTCAGTAATATCTGTTCTGCTTTTTACTATATTTCGCAGGAAATCTATACCTTTAACATGATTGATCGCTTCAAGATGTTCATTGACAGTTTTACCACCAACTGTGATTCCTGCATTAATTACTAATTCTGTCTCTTGAAGAGTTAGAGTATTTCCTTCAATTGCATTGGAATTATATGTCCAGGCTAATGAAAACTCTTCTTCCAGTTTTCTCAAAATTGAAGCATTCAATGGTCTGTGACGGTCTAATTCTCTTTTTTTTCCTTCAATGCTATTTATTAGCTCAGAATCCATGTATCGGTTACTCCGTTATTCTATGTATCCGATATTATATCACGTTTTTCTTCACAAACAACACAATTTTCGTGAAAATCTATAGATTTTCTACCAGCTGTTGATTCCCGCATTAAATCCGGAACACTTCCCGCAAACTTTTCGTTTGGAAACTGCTTGAAAAGTAAAGAATT
>JAEKNX010000005.1 GCA_016839055.1 Spirochaetales bacterium | reverse complement strand
TCTTAGATCTCTTAGATCTCTTAGATCTCTTAGATCTCTTAGATCTCTTAGATCTCTTAGATCTCTTAGATCTCTTAGATCTCTTATTTCTTCAAACAACCAGTTCTCAAAAATGAATCGAGATAATCTTTTACCAGACGATTATTTTAATCATTATCAAACTGTATCTCACAAACTGGAAGATCATTTTTCTTTTTCTTTTTTTTCTCCAAAAGTATTACGAATAATATTTAATCAAAGAAATATTCTGATCATTTATCAAACTGTATCCCACAAACTGGAAAATTCTTCCTCTTTTTCTTCCTCTTCACGAGCCAGAACGGCGAGTGTCTTATTCCTGCCAGACCAATTATTTTAAATAACCATGTATTAGGTGATGTCTTGCTGCTATTGGATCCTCATACCGTAAAAACCTTCAATACACCTAATATTGTCACAATTGGTCCGACTATAGACAACAAACCTAAATATTTTAAATTACTCCATTTTCCAGGTGCTAGTCTAAAATAAAAGAAATAAGCAAAAAAACAATAGCCTAGAAAAAACCAAGGATTATGTAATGAAAATCCTTGCATTCCAATCATTCCCATAAAACCCATGAATCCTAAATGATATGTTTTGTTGTCTTCATTCAGTTTCATTATTTCATCTCCTTTCTTCTTCCTCTTCACGAGCCAGGACGGCGAGTGCCAAATTCCCGCCGCTCAAGTATTTCATATAACGTTCCCGGGGTATATGACGTTTGCCCGCAGGGCAAATGTGCCGTAGGCCGCGAAGCGAATGCGGAGCGCAAATACCCCGTGTTATGTGCTTTGAGCCCGACATCCAGACCGTTCAACGGAGTTAGGTCTGGATTCTTCATTTATATTCTCAGGTTTTACTTTTTAATCTATCTTCATCCATAATAATTTTAATTTCCTTCTTAAGCTTTTAAAGCTATTTCTTTAAATAATCATCCAAAACTTTCCTTAATCTCTTCTCAAATTCATCTCCAAATTTCTCAATTATCATTTCAAGATTTTGTAATCCTTGCTCCATCTCTTCTTTTTCTTTATATTCTTTAGATTTAGAATAAGAAACTTTTTTTAATAATATTTCTTCAGGCAAATTTATTAGTTTATTAATATAAATTTCTTTCTTAAAAACACTACAGAGTAATTCAATATTATGAGAATATCCTTCAAAATTTCCTATAAGTTCTGATTTTCTTATTTTCATCACTTCATCATCAGAAGTTATTATGATATTTGGATACTCTTCCAAATTGAACAATCTTTCATCAATGGGGTGAAACATTTCATATTTTTTTATTATTTCATCAATATTTTCAGCAAGTAATACGTCTATAAGAAATTGCCATTTGTAATTTATATACTCACATTCACCTTTACAAAATTTTTCCCTTTTACATGAATAAATATTCATTATTGAATCAATATTTTTAATCTCAATATCATTCAATAATAATTTTGTTCCTTTTAATTCTCTTGATAGAACTACTAATCTTACAAAACTTTTGTCAAATTTATCTGTTTTTACAACATATAATCTTTCATCATCAACATTTACATCAAATCCAATTTTCTTAGATAATTTAATTATATCCACGACATTTGGGCTCTTTGTCTTAGAATTTACATGTAATTTTAATTCATACATTTTATGCCTCTAATATTTTTAAAATATTTCAAAACCCATTTTATTCATTATATCATCAACTGACCCACATAAGCATTTAAGTTGCTAAAAGATATTATTACACATTTTATTACACATAACGACGATTTGAGCTGCTTAGCGGCCCGAGTCTTAGAGGGCATTGGCACGGTTTTTGCGCAAGCAAAATTACCGTGACAATAGCAAAGACTGCTCCAAATCTTTTGTTATCTATAGTTTTCAATATTCAAATAACCTCAAAAAAGATTACTTCTACTTTATAACCGAGTGTTTTTAATGATTTTCTAAACATATTTAAATTTATCATACTAAAAAGTGGGATAGTAATTTCACCGGATTTATTCTTTTTACCAATAATGCCATATGCAACTGTATATTTACTCCTACTATAATTTTCACTTACATCAAATTTCATTTCTTGATTTTTAATTATTGTATTCGCCTTCTTACGGAATTCGTTTTCTGCTAAATTCGCGGCTGATACATAACCTTGACTAAATAAATGACTTAATGCACTGGAACCATACTTATATTTATTATGTAATAATATAATTTCATCATTTGACTTAATTATTACATCACACACCTCTATTTTATTAATTAGTTTTGTATCAAGAACTTCAGCTAATTCAACTTCGTTAATAAAATCGGTAAGTTCTTTATTAAAAATATACTCTTTATTTTTCCTTTCATTAATTGCAGAATCTGTAATTGCTACTTTATTATATTGAAAATCATATTTTCTACTTTTTAGCACTACATCTTCAATTGATCTTTTTATATCTTTAATAAAACCATCATCAACTCTATACCATTCTCCATTTTCAATAAAAAAATGTGCTCTTTTATGATAGAAATCATAATATATACATTGATAAATTTTATGAGAAAATAAATCTTTAGCATTAGTCATATCACAAGAAACAACTTGTTGGGCTTTTAAATCTTCTAGCGTTACTGTTAAACCATATTTTTTTAATCTATAATAGTACTGTTCTTCAATATCTAATTCTGGATACTTACTTTCATCCCGATGATGGTAGTTGAACCCTGAATATCGATAAAAAACTGGAACATTTCGTTCAATTATTTCAGGATACATTAAAACAACGTCATTATTAAAACAATTGATCTGTTCTACCAAATTTTTATCAAGGATACTAATCATTCCTTTATCTTTAATTATTCGAAAATTATCAATCCATTCATATCCTTTATTCTTATAATCCTGAAGTGTATATATTCTTATAAGCTCTTCTATTACTTCAAATAAATCATCCTTATGACTATTAAAAGTAAATTTTATACTATCAGCTCCATCGATGTTTTTGAAATACATACTATATTTTTCATTAACCTTTCCTGTTATGCTCTTCAATAATGAGGTATATATATTAATATCATATTCATCAAAATTTGTACTTTTCCCTGATTGCTTCCTCGTTCTGAGAGCTATCTCTGATGGTGTAAAAACATCAGCTGATTTGATTTTATTCTCATCTAATAAATTCAATGCTGTTCTTAATCCAAAATCATATACAATTGATAAAGGATTAATTAGAAACCTTCCATGACCATGAACTATTACCACTTTTTTACCATTTAAATTTTTAAAAATTATAATGTCAGTAGATTTATTCTCTAAATTCTCTGGTATATCCCAAAATATTTTCCACCAAGGATTTGGGTTATTTGTCTCTCGAAAATAGATCAATTCTTTTGCGGAGGATCGTTTTACTCTTCTTATTTCATACTTTTTCTTAGAGATATATTGTTCGACAGATACACTTCTACTTGCAGTTACACCATCATTAAAAACACTATTCATATTTTCAACAACTTTTCCATCAATCAGATCATACCTTTCTATAAACTCATAAGAATCCTTAATAAGATAAATTGTAAAATTATTCATTTATCCTCCATTTTCTTATAGATAACATACATATTATCTCTTCGCCCGACATCCAGAACGTTCAAATACTCCCAATATATTATTATGTGTAGTTCAATAAGTATGGTTCAATATGGTTTTCATATCCATCTATATGAAATTCAATGCAATCTTCCTCAAACTCCCCAGGGTATTCATCGTTAGATATTGGCCTCAAAATATGCAAGTATAAATTTGTGATAAATCTTCCATCAGCGTCCATATTTTTAACAAATTCCTGTGCTTTGCCCTTTATACCATTTTCAACATTTTTACCGTTATATGATTCATAACATAAATGTATACTACTAATTTCTGATTTAGGTATTTGGCGAATCGCTTTTACAATATTATTCTTAATACTTATCATCTTTTTATCTTCAGCATTTTCTGATAGTGAATGCCAAATTCCAGCATTCGCATACTCAATTTCTGGAGATATTTTATAATATCCATCTTTATATCTTAGCTTCATTAATTGTGTTATCCCACAATTCACATTATCATCATATCCAAATAATTTCTTAAAAAACAAAGGTTGATCAACGCGTACAATTTCATTGCTTATTAAATTATTATATCCTTCATAATTTACGTCATATAATTCCACTTTAATTTCATTATTCTCATAAATATCAAGATCACGACTTATCATTCTTTTTATAATATTTAATAAATATCCAGAATAATAAGTTGATAATTCATTTTTAAAATTACAATTAAACACAAGAGACCTGTTAAGGGTAAATAAATAATCACTAACTGGTTGAAACTGTTCATACCAATACTGTCTTTCTTTAACTGAATAATCACATTCTTTAATTTTTCTTTTACACTCAACAAATCTGTCACCAACTCTGAGATCTGGTGTCTTTTCACTTGTCTCTTTTATTATCTCTATATCGCTATAGCCATTTTTTAAATATAAACTAGCGACCAAAAGTTCGAAAATATAATTTTCGAACGATTTATTATTCTTTTTTAATAACTCATTAATCTTAAAATCTATATTTTCAACTCTTTGAAGTCCTTCTATTCTTGATCCTAAAGCTTCTATTTTAGGTAAAATCCGATTAACAAATGGTCTATCATATTCAACAAAACCTCCTAAAAATAATTCTATCTGCATTATATAATAAATAGGTAAATCAAGTTGATAATCGGTAGGAACATAACTTTGTGAAAATTTCTCAACTTTAACCGCTTGTTCTCTCATTACTTTTTCATAATAGTGCATTACATCATCTTTTCTTGATTTGTAATTTCCATCACTTATATGATTCTTTAAATATTCAATAAATGTCTCGACATTCTTATATTCCATTTCGTTTCTCACTTATTTATCATATAGTACTTATTTTTCATCACTTTTTTCGTTACTCTTAACATCTCTCTTCTTCTTCGCCCGTCGGCCGGAGGTCCGGGCGTCTTTCTCTTGTCGGGCTCATTGCACATAACGACCCGGGTTAAGCGAAGCTGATGTGCAACCAAAGGAGTGTTTTGCGAATGCGCAAAACCGACTGTCCCTGCTCTACTTCTTCGTAAGCTTCAGTTTGGGTGAGGCCGTATGGCCGAACCGCTTAACCCTTGTTATGTGCTTTGAGCCTGACATCCAGACCGTTCAACGGAGTTAGGTCTGGATTCTTCACTCTTAACGCAGAACATTGATAATGCCAGGACTCTTCTACTCTTTTATCAGATTCAGATATTTCTTAGAGGAAAATTGATATTCCCATATCTCACTATAGCTTCAACTTTTGCTTTCAATGCATCGTAAAAAAGAACACGTCCACTTAGTACTATTGCAAGGTCCTCTCCGGTTATAAGAATTATCCGAGGGGAATCTCCAGAAAATTTATTAATTGCATTTTCATCAAACCCATTTGCAGATAAAAAAAGACCTCTAGTACTCTGTGCTTTTCCTCTTATTTTACCATCAAATATTGATAAATCCTTTTGTTTTATCGGTCCTTCTTCCCACTTTACTTCAATTAAGTAATCAAATTTGTCGTATTTTAAATGGCCATCAATTTGTTCACCATCTGTAGTTTTGTATGGTCTAGAGTAATCTAATTCATTTATTTGTATAAGATCACAGAATAAATCTTCTAATTTATACCCTCTTTGTTGAGGCGTAATATTTGTAGATGTTGTCAGTTCGATAAACAAATTATTCAACTCATTTATGCGGTTTTTTTGTTTTTTATTGTCCTCTACACTATCTTTGTATTTTTCCTTTTCTTCCTCTATTTTCCTTTTTTTAATTTCTTGTTCTATTGGATCATCTCCAACAAACTCTCTGAATTCATTGAGTAATTTGATAGCTTTTTTTTCATCTAGTGAATCACGATCAACAGCATTTCGTAACTTATAAAAATTTGAAATTATATTATTTATTATTTGGATCTGATTATTCTCTTCTAATTCTTCAAGGATATTCCTCATAACTTCATACTTATTATATGATTGCTTTGGATATTTTTTTTGTAAAATCTTCGGCACAGAGCAGCTATCTAGAAAACTGTAATAACTATTCCAATACCAAAAGCACGCCCCAGATAAGGAAATCATTAATTCTTTCAATTGATAATTGATTTTTTTAACCATTATTTCTCTTCATTCACTCTCATTTTTTATACTTATCTATATAATTCTAACAATAAACTGTCCATTTTGCTATCATTTTAATATATCAAGATATTCGTTCATCAATTTTATTCATCAACAAACTAGCAAGAAACAATAAATGAATTGCTTTATTCCTTTCGGTTGTCATGTTTTCGTGTGCTTTTGGATTTCTGATGCCTATTATTGCACCTTGGAATATTTGCAAATATCCTTGTTGGATATTTTTATCAGATTCGCTTTCGAGATCATTAAATTTTATTATTGGATTCTGAACCGATAATGCTCTTCCCATCAACTTTGCCCCATCTAATTCTTCACCTATTGCAGATTTAACGATTGCTTTAACTGAACTATTCACTTCTTTTAGGGCACTTTCAACCGCATCGGCATAATGACCACTTTGATATCTGCTTATGCAAATGTTTTTAATTCTTGGATGTATAAATTCCCAGAAAGACTCATTTCTATCGATATTTTCTTCTACAAAGTTATTTACTGATTTACGTATCGTAGGAATTATAAACCCATTCATGTACTCAATTGTTTGTATCAATTTTTCTGGAGATAAGTCCAATTCTTCAATATCCTTTACTAAATCAAATAAATATAATTTCCTTAAATAACTTTTTATTGATAGTATATTGCCATTAAGGATGTCAGATTTTTCAGCGTAATACTCGTCACCATCAAGATTTAAAGTTATTTTTTCTATTTGATTGCATAACTCTAATAATTCATTTATCCCATTGGTCATCTAAACCTCTCTTTTTCTTTATCACAGATAAATTATCTCTTCGCCCGACATCCAGACCGTGCAACGGAGTTAGATTTGATTTCTTCCTCCTTCAAAGCCTATGAAGTAGCCTATCGAATTTCCAATAATCATTGAAATATGCTTACGTTCTCTATTTAGTTTGTTCAAATTCATTTTCACGGTTTATCAAAGACCACCATTTTCAATAGTTAAAGGAGGTAATGAGTAATTTACATCTGAATAATGGATTTTAACAGAACTTATAACACCTTCTATACTAGGATCCAAAAATACTCGTATATTTTTATTATTTAGATGCCACGAATCTTGTACTATTTCATCACCAGAGATCACTTTCTTTAATTGATTTTGTTCAATTTCCGTAAATAAATTTAATGAAGGTCCATAAAGCTCATTTAGCTTTGAACAAAGGTCATTATATGCATTCATCCAATAGACACCTCTATCAAATGTTTTAGGTTCAGAATCAATGAGCACGGAATGAACAACATAATAAGCATAAACAAAAACATTCTTTTCAAAATGATACACTAAATTTGCTATATACTTTTCTGCGATAGGTACATTATAATAAATAAGTCGCGTATATGATTCTTCAACTACTTCGCTGTAATCGCCAGTAGAAATTTCCTCTTGTTTAATTTTCTGTATAGAATCACCAAAATTATTACGTCGGAAATCTAGTGAATAAATCGAAGACACCATAATGAATAAGAAAAGTATTAATGCTAATTTTTTCATATTGAACTACCTCAAACTGTAATATTGATATAATAACATTCTGAAAAATAATAGCAAATCATATTTATTATTTACCTACACCAAATTTTATATGCATAACATATAGATTAACTCTTCGCCCGTCGGCCGGAGGTCCGGGCGTCTTCCTCTTGTCGGGCTCATTGCACATAACGTCCAGGTTAATCGAAGCTGATGCGCTACCAAAGGAGTGTTTTGCCAAAGAGCAAAACCGACTGCACTTGCTCTGCTTCTTTGTAAGCTTCAGTTTGGGTGGAGGCCGAATGGCCGGAACCGATTAACCGTTGTTAGATGCCGTTTCTTTCTTGGTTGGTTGAAGAATATATTTGTCAAATACATGGATGTATTTGACAGCGAAACCAATTTCTCAATTTTTCATGTCTCTTTCTCCACAAAAATTATTACGATAGTTAAAACTGCTCTAAATCATTTGTTATACGTTCATTTTCTTTTCTCTTTCATTTTTCAATTTTTCAAATTTTAAAGGTAAATCATAAATATCAATAATCATATGTTCAATTATTTCAATGGCGATTAATAAATGTTTCTTTTTTGGTATCGTGATTTCATGTAAAGATTCATTTCCTAAGAATCTTAGCTCTTGCAATGCTTCTTCATGTTTCTTGGTAATTATTCCCGCTTGAACCAATCCTTTTATCCTTCCAAATAACTGTGTACTTTTTTTTATTTTTATCTCACAATTTTTATTTTCAACTTCAATTTCACCTTTTTTAATATTTTTATCTTTACATATTCCTTCTAATATTGCACGTATTCCTGCGGCACATAGAATAAAATTACTATTATTAAAACTATCTATAACTTCTTCATAAAGTGGAATAATATTAAATGGCAAATCATCAAATTCTTTCAATTTATAGTTATTTTGATTAGATGTAGGATATTTCTCAACCCAACAACCATTGGAATCATAATCCCGATATTCTGAGAAATAACAATCTTTCTGAAAAGAAATACTATCACACCCAAGACATTTTAGTATTTGATAATCACTGCTACCAGAAACCCCATATTCATTATTTTCTTCATAAATTTCTTTTATAGATTTCACTACAGTCTGATTCATCTCTTTTTGACATTTATTACAATAACTTTTTATAATTTTACCTTTAGAATAATCATCTCTGTATTCAAACATCTAAACGACCTTAAATTTCTATCCTAATTTCATTTTATTTTTCTTCAAATGTAACGAAATCGTCTCCCCAGGAGATTTCTTTATATTTATTAAAATAATAATCTGACTCTTCCCAAGCTGGATTTTGAATATGTAAAACTTCACGACTAGAATGACCACTATAGATTTTCATTACAAATTTTAAAATGCTACCGATATATCCTGCTCCTTCAAAAGCAGACTTAGCATCGAACGCAATATAACCAGATATACGATCTTGATATTTATCTTCTGTTATTCCTTCAAATGAATATTCAAAATTATCTAATGGAGTAAATTCTGACATTTTTATTGGAATGCTAAATATTTTTAAAATTCCCTCGCCATCATCATTTTCCTCAGCGGTTACGCGAAGACCTTCATATCTAATACTCATTCGATACGCTGAAAGATACAATTTACCAAATCCATCATATTTATATCCATCTTCAGTATTCAGCAGTTGCTCTGCTGGGAATTCAATCCATATTGGATAGAGATCACCAGCATAGATTGCGGTGTAAGACATTATAAATACAATAAGAATTATCACCTTTTTCATTACTATCTCCTCAGTGTATCAAGTATATAACCATTGAATCACATTCTCCAGCACAATCATTATTTATTCATTTTTTCAAACATAAATTTTAATTATGCTTACAAAGACATTTTCACTCTTTTTAGATACGTATAATATATCCTGATTAGCAGTTTGATATAAAAAACTATTCAATCTTTCTCCATGCCCGCCATGGACGGCGGGCTCTTCTTTAAACTATCCCAACCAAGACAGAAATTGCCATCTAACTCCAAATTAGAAACACGAAGTACGTACTAACCTCACGCTTGGCCTATCTTTCTCTCATATTCCCAATCTTATCTTGCTGCTGTATAACTGCTTCATATTGGGTTAAATACCTTGACGGAATAACTCCCCTTTTACCGGATGATTATACACCCGCTGATGCGGAATAACAAATTAGTCTTTTACTTAGGTTTAGTCTCTCAGCCCTGCCATCTGTCAAGCGGGCTGCTTATTCTCTTTATATCCAGCCTTGTTACATGGGTATAAATTTCAGTTGTTTTTGAACTCTTGTGTCCAAGCAGTTCCTGTATGTACCTTAGATCAACTCCGTCTTCGAGAAGGTGGGTTGCAAAGGCATGCCGCAGCGAGTGGATGCTGACGTTTTTATTTATTCCGGCTTTTTCACAGCATCTTGAGAAGATTGCCTGGGCAGACCTTATACTCAGGTGTGAGCCTTCGGCGATTCCCGGGAACAGCCAGTCTTGTATTCCAACCTGCTGCCGGTATTTCACGTAGCATTCGGACACCCTGCCTGCGAGCATGACGTACCTGTCTTTTCTGCCTTTTCCGCCCCGGATGTGCATCATCTTCCTGCTGAAATCAAGGTCGCCAAGGCGGAGGGTCACCGATTCGCTGACCCTGAGACCTGCGGAATAGACTGTCAGAAGAAGCAGCCGGTGTTTAATATTGGCGGTGGCTGAGATAATTTTCATTACTTCTTCGCGTGAGAGGATGTCAGGATACTTCTTATCTTTTTTGGGAAGCGGTATGTCATATGCGGGATTGTAATTAGCTTGGGGACTTCCATGCCGGTAAAAACATTTCAGGGCGCTTATGCATTGTACAGCGTATGGGCGTGAGAGGCCGGCCACCGACTTTATCTTCTCGAGATAGAGGATGATGTCTTCTGTGCGCACCTCACTAGGCGGCAGGGCTGTCCGGGTAAAAAACCATTCTATCTGTTTTCTGTATGCCTCTATTGTCCGGGAGCTGTACTGTTTCAGCCTCAGGTATCGGATCATTTTAGTAAGTGCTGTTGATACGGGATCGGCTGGTGGATCTTTTTCAATGATCTCAGGGGCCGTGAACCGGCCGGTCTCATAGAGGCCGCGAAGAAGGGCCTGAGTGCTTGCGTCCCTGTCTGGTATCAGCCAGATTTTCAGAGCAGGATGCCACCATCTGCCGGGTACCTCTCTTATTACCGATAATATCCCTCGGTCAAAGGGAGCTTTAATTTGAAGGAGGTCATTGTTTTTAGCTGTAATTTTTATTTCCATCTTTCTATGATAAAAAGTATGAACCCTGGTTTTCTGTTTGTCAATTAACTATTTGGGAAGTTTTTTGACGAAGGATCTGGGCACAAGACTAGCGTTAAGGGCCGGAAGGGCGCCGAAGGCGGACCCCGCAGCCTGGAGAGTTCTCGGGGAGAACTCATCTGGCGAGGAGGCCTGGCCCTGAAGGACCTGACCCGGCGCCGGGGCGGCCGGGGAACGCCCGAAGTTTGAAATTACTAGGACAAAAACTTAGTCATCTGCTATAATCGGTTTATGAAATATAGAGAATTTGGAAAGACTGGTATAGAGGTTTCGGCGCTGGGCTTCGGCTGTATGAGGCTGCCGCTGATAGAGGGGTCTGAGTCTGAGGTGGATGTTGCTAAGAGCATCCGTCTTATAAGGCATGGAATTGACAAGGGTATTAACTACATTGATACGGCTTATCCTTACCATGGCGGGAAGAGTGAGGGTATTACCGGACAGGCGCTTTTGGATGGTTACAGGGAGAGGGTGTATCTTGCAACGAAGCTGCCTTCCTGGCTTGTTAAGAGCCGGGAGGATATGGATGCTTTTCTGGATGTTCAGCTTGAGAGGCTTGGGACTGATTATATTGATTTCTATCTGATTCACACGCTTAACGCGGCCTACTGGCCTGATTTAATTGAGCACGGCTTGTTCGATTTCATAGCGAGGGCTAAAGCTTCGGGGAAGATTAGGCATATTGGTTTTTCTTTTCATGATGATCTTCCGATTTTCAAGGAGATTGTCGACGGTTATGACTGGGAGTTCTGCCAGATTCAGTACAACTTCATGGACACTGCCTACCAGGCGGGGCTTGAGGGTCTTGAGTATGCGGCCTCGCGCGGGCTGGGTATTGTTGTGATGGAGCCGCTTCGGGGCGGTAGTTTTCTGCGGAATATTCCGGATGATATTGATGCTTTGTGGAAGAGCAGTGCGGATGTGAGCTCTCCGGCTGATACGGCGCTCCGCTTTGTCTGGGACCACGGCTCTGTTGGTACTGTGCTTAGCGGTATGAGCAGCATGGAGCAGCTGGAGCAGAACCTTGAGTCGGCAGGGCGGGCTGACGCGGGAACCTTGAGCTCTGATGAGAAGAAGATAGTCGCTCGGGTTCGCGATACCTACGTGTCAAGAATTATTGCCGCCTGCACTAACTGCAAATACTGCATGCCCTGCCCCTCGGGCGTTGATATTCCGGTTAATCTGACTTACCTGAATAACACGTCGGTTTACAACAGCGTTGAGCAGTTTAAGGTGAGCTATACGCAATTTTTTGCGGAGTCTAAGAAGGCCTCTGCCTGCACTAGCTGCGGCCTGTGTGAGGAGGCCTGCCCGCAGCATATTTCTATCATTGACTGCCTGAAGAGGCTCGATGGGATTATGAGCTAGGACGGCCGAAGGCGGCGGCTAGGTCTTTTATCTCCGGGCTGTCCTCGCCGTCGAGGATGAAGATGTTTACGTGGTCCATTGCCCTTGTTACCGAGACGTAGATGAGGTTGCGCCTCATTTTCTCACGGGCGGCCTGGTCATGGGCGGCGGAGGTCTGGGGGAGTTTATGCAGGCAGAGGAGGACGACTGGAAAGTCGAGGCCCTTGCTGGAGTGCATTGTAGATATTCTTACGATATTCCGCTCTGAAAAGGAGAAGTCGTCGGTTCGAAGATCATGACTCTGGAAGCCTGAGGCGGCAAGCTGCTGCCTGATTGGCTCTATGTCCTTCCCGCTCGGGAGTAGGATACAGATGTTTTCGGGGTCGTAGTCGAGTTCATTTGTAAAGAGCGCTACCCTCTTGATCATCATCGAGACTAGCTCATCCTTGTTCTCTCCGGTGTATAGCTCGGGCGACGGGCCGGTTCGAAAGGCCACGGGCTGGGTCTCTTTATCTTTGCCGGCGGATTTGTTCCGGTAACTCTCTGCAAGCTCATGGATTTCGAGGGTATTTCTGAAATTAGTCTTGAGGATCTTCGTTGTGCCTCTTATGTCGATTCCGCCACGGGCGAAGGTGAAGCCGCTCTGGTAGATGGACTGGTCTGAGTCACCGGCCATGATGACCGAGCGCCTGGTGCAGGCTTTTACGGCCTTTATGTCGACGGCGGCAAGATCCTGAACCTCATCTATGAAGATGAAGTCGGTGTCCCGGAGGACGGCCTCATCAGGGCAGCCCTTTAGATACTCGAGGATTACGATTCGGCTGTAGTTCTTGGTGAAGGCCGACTCCGCGCGCATCTTCTTGATTACCAGCCCTCTTATCTTCCAGATTTCCTCACGTTCGCCGCGGCCGGCGCTTTTTTTTCCGATGTACGCCTCCTTTGAAAGGTCACCGGCGAAGATTATGTTTTCAATCTCATGGGCAAGCTCGGAGTCATCATGGGCATCGGTTGTATTAAAGGGGGCGGCAAGTTCTGCCGCATAGCTGTCTGAGTAGATTATCCTGTTATCTTCATTTATCAGGCGGAGCCTGTCATAGAGGAATTTGTCGACGGTTGATATCATCTCGGCGTCTTCTTCCTGACGGAGCACCGCAGCCAGGTATCTGTCGTATTTCGCGAGGGTCCTGTTGAAGGTGAGGAGTCTGACCTTTGTGCTTTTTTCAGAGAAGCTAAGCTCTGCCTTGTCTATAGAGAGGGCCTTCTCGAGGGCTTTTATCAGCACAAGGGTTTTGCCGGTGCCCGCCCCGCCCTTAACGAGGAAGTCGTCACTCAGGCTGATTAGATCGAGCACCTGCTGCTGTTCGGGGGTGAGCCTCGTGATGTCGCGCTCGAAGTCAAAGCGGGTTCGGGTGTAGCCGGAGAGCCTCGACAGGCTGGCGAGGTAGAGCTCGGCCGAACTGAGTTTTTTGATGCATCTGCTGCTAGTTGTCTTTTTTAATTCTGCTTCGATTTTTTTTGTATTCAGGTCACAGGCGGCTGCCGGATTTTTGTTTTTCATGAGGAGTTCAATCTCTGATTCAAGGTATCTTATCTGAAGGCTGTAATGTTTTACCTCACTTCGATATTGCCGGAGTTCTTCGACCTCATCGAGGATCTGCTTGTTCCGGATCCGGCTTTCGGCTAGCTGCCTTCTTAGATCGGCTAGACCCTCACTCTGCACTGGGCTTATTTTCCGATCTTCCCAAAGCTCCAGGCTGCTTCGGAGGGGAGAGAGCTCAGGATATTCCATTCCGGCGAGCTTGCAGAACTGAAGGAGGCGGTAGGCCGAGGCCGAGGCTTCCTCAGGGCTTATTTCGACAAAGTGGTGCTGGACAGCCTGGGCGGTCTTTTCCTTTGTTCTCAGGGTCTGCAGAACGGAGAGCTCTTTGGGAAATGTTTTGGCGCTTTGTATGAGTTCGATCTTGAATTTGAAAACAAGATCACCGAAGCTGTGATCATCCTCCCACATATGGAACTTCTGCCGGAGCCAGCTTTCTATGTAGCTGTGGCAGGCAAGAAGAAAGAAGGCCGCGTCACTATGCCGCAGGTTCACGAGCCTTGCTATGCGTTTCCTTTCAAATTCGCCTTCCGGGCCCAGCTTAAGCAGCATGATTTTCCTCCGCCGCTGGAGTGAAGAGATGAATAGCCTTCATATAACGGGAATAATTATTCTTTGTCCGTTCGATTAAATACTGCTCAGTGCAGGACATTGATTCTATATCCATATTATATATGAATTTAGTATATTAGCCTTGTTTGGTCAATTATTGTTTATTTTTTCAAGCAGTTCTGAATTTGGCTGCAATTCCCCAGGATGTCGGCCCTTGCTGACCCCTCATCTATACAAAAAACCAATAATCATGTATCAATCAGATATGAGTATGAATGACAATCTTGAAGAAAAAATTATCGGCCTTGAGTCACGCCTGGCCTTCGCTGAGGATACAATTGCCGGACTGAACGCGATCGTCGCTGATCAGAATAAGGAAATTCAGAGTATAGGGATATACTGCAGGGAACTGAAGAACAAGATTGACGAGCTCTCCGAGAGCGGCGGCTCTGCGGGCCTGGGCGCCGAGGAGAGACCTCCGCATTATTGATGCGCCCTCCTCTATTCGGTCTTAAAGCGGCCCACCTCTCCTGACAGGCTGTTAGTGCCGTCACCGAGTTCCTGAACGTTGTCCTGCATTTCCATCATTGCCGAGAGAATTTCATTTGAACCGTATGATATTTCTTCTACCGCAGCCTTTGTTGTCTGGGTCAGTTCAACAACTGAGTTGATGCCGGATGAGGCGTCCCCTGTTTCGTTTTTCATGTCCTCGGCTGCCTGTCTTAATAGAACAGCCGCCTCGGAGAGCTGGGACATTGCTCTGAGCACCTGATCAGAGCCGGCGGACATTTCAATGCTGCTCGAATTAATCTCATTAAAGGCCTGAACCATCGATCTTATCTCCTCAACCATCTTGGACATTGCTACTTGAAGGTTCTTGGAATTATCGCTTGAATACTGAATCTGCTCGATTATCGTCTTCACCTCGACTGTTATCTTGCTTGAGGAAATACTCGAATCTTCCGCAAGCTTTCTGATTTCGTCGGCTACAACGGCAAAGCCCTTGCCGGCATCTCCGGCATGGGCTGCCTCGATGGCCGCGTTCATTGCCAGCAGGTTTGTCTGGTTAGATATGTTATCGATGATATCGGTCATCTCCATTATCGAGTCAATGTTGGTATTCACCTTCTGGATTGAATTATAGGTTTCATCCAGCATTGTACTGCTGCTTTCGGCGCCCTTTAGGAGCCGGTTGGAAACTTCCTGATGCCTCGTTGTTATGGCTGCCATATTCTTAAGGGATGATATCATCTGTTCGACAGCGGCTGTCGACTCCTCAACTGCCGCCGACTGCTCCGTTGCCTGATTTGTCAGACCGTCAATTCTGCCGCTAATCTTGTCAGTGGCCTCGCCGGATATCTCACTCTGCTTATCTAAATTACTGATAATGTTTTGAACCGACTTGATATTACTGAGAATCTGGTTTACCGCGGCAGATGTTTCCTCGACGGATGAGGCCAGTTTGTCACGGAGAGAGCGGTTTTTGTCCACCGCGTCTTTAATTTTTATGATCATTTCGAGCAGGCTTATATTGAAGGTGTTGAAGGATGTTGCAATCCGGCCGACCTCGCTCCGGTTCTTAATACGAACCTGTTTGGTTAGATCTCCTTCTCCGCCCGAGATCTCATCCATCTCGGTAATTACAATGTTGAGAGGATTTATTATCAGGCGACGGGTGAAAATCACAATGAAGGCTGAGATCACTATTATAGCAATTATAATATAGATAAGTGTCGCGGTGGCAGTTTTGTCTGCGGTGGCCTTGATCTCTTTAAGAGAGTCACGGTAGAAGATGAACCATCTGTCGGCGGACTTGTCTTCGAAGGTTTTTAGTTCTTTGGAGATATAAAGATTCAAGGAACCTTCGTATTCTTCCTCGAATATGTGAATGTCATTGTACACTCTTTCTAAAAACGGTTTGATTACCTCTCTGCCCCTGTCAGTTAAAACAATGTCAGGATTAGGATGAGAAATAACGTCTCCGCTGCTGTCTGCCATGAATAGATATTCGGTCTTCTCGAAATATTCCTGTTTTCCGAACTTGTCAGTAAAATGAGACAAATTGAGCGCAACGCCGGTGGCTCCGATTAGTTTACCGCCCTCTTTAACGGGCACGGTAAGCACAAAAATCGGGGTATTATCTGATGTACTCAAATAAGCTTCAGAGATGAAATATTCTTTTCCGCCCCGTATTTCGGTGGAGAAATTCCTCTCTGCTGAGAGCCCCAGGACCTCGGGTCCGAGCGGACTCAGATATACGCTTCCATCGGGTATTTCAAACGAAGAGCCTCCTACCGAGACAGTAATTGGGTTGCTCCTGCCGTGAAAAGACATTATGAAGACATTCGCGTAGTAATTATTTTCATCATAAATTTTTTGAAACATTCTTGATGCTTTTTTATATTCTTCCATGTTCTCCGGATCGAGAAGCAGGTCAATGACCGCCTGATTGGACGCTAGAGCCTTTGAGAGGACTATCTGGTCCTCTATCCAGGTTTCGAGCGCCATCGTGATATCGGAGGTCACCGTTTCACCTATCTCGGTCTTCAGCTCAATAATCTGGTTTCTTAATACCGTATTAAACATGAGAGTAAGAAAAATAAGTACTGCAGCTATAAGGGGTATTACTCCGGCAAGAAAGGGAATGAGAATACTCAAGAATTTCTTTTTCACAGTCAACTCCAAAATTTTTAGGCCGTATTACTACCTAAATATAGGATCTTTGGAGAGCAGAGTCAAAAATAGAACGAATAAATTATCTATATTGTCATCTTTTTCTTCCTAGCCAGAATAAGATGAGTTTTAATCATGTCCTGCTTTCCCTTGAGGGCAATCGGTTCGCGGCTTTCCGCATCAAAGTAGTCCTTAACCATTTCCATTGTGGCGTCGCTGACAAGGATCCTGTTTTCCGGGGCGGCACCCTCGAGCCGCTGGGCAATGTTAACCGCGTCGCCTATGAGGGTGTAATCTCTCCTGAAGTGTTGGCTGCCCAGGTCTCCTAGTACAACCTCTCCCGAGTTTATTCCAATGCGGATGTTTATAGGGCGAATGGATGTCCTGTTGAATTCTTCAAGGGCGGATGTCATCTCCATTCCGCTTTTAACAGCGAGAATTGCCCCGTTTTCCTTGCCGCCGAAAACCGCCATAATGGCGTCGCCTATGAACTTGTCAATAGTACCGCCGTTCTCCCTAATTATTCCAACCATCATGTCGAAGTATGAGTTAAGAAGTTCGATTACCTTCTCAGGCGGGAGCTCTTCGCAGAGCGGAGTAAAGCCGACAATGTCGGTGAAGAGGATTGTCCGAAACGCGGCCTCTGCCCGCATAGCCAGAGGAGACTTTGATTTGGCAAGTTCTCCCGCATGGTCCATTGCCGCTTCGGAGAGATACATGCTCATTGCGTCGCGTTCCTTGATAAATCTGTATTCGGCAAGGAGTTTCTCGACCGTGACCAGCATTCTCTCGACCGAAAATGGCTTTGAAATAAACTCGCTTACCCCGGCGCTGCGGCTTTTTACAAGGTCAAGCCTGCTGTCGCGCGAGCTCAGCATGATAATAGGGCATGACTTTGTTGCAGGCAGGCGCCTTAATGACCGGACTACCTCCCGCCCCTCCATTCCCGACAGAACCTGCGAGATTATAAAAAGGTCAATTGATTCTTTTTCCGCAATACTCAGTACCTCGGGGCCGCCTGATGCGGTAAGACAGTCAAATCCCTGTTTTTTCAGCCCCGTCGTAATCATATTACTGATGAGTTTTGAGTTATCGGCAACAAGGATGGTCTCTCTGCTTTTGGGAACAGAAATTAAGAAACTATTGATGCGGCTGATGAGCTCGGCCTGATTTATCGGTTTTGTTATATAGTCATCGGCGCCCGACTCGAAACCCCGGTCTATGTGAATGCCGTCGGTCAGTGACGACTGGATGAGTACCGGAATTCCGCAAAGCCTGTCGTCTTCCTTAATTTTTCTGCATACCTCATATCCGTCCATCTCCGGCATCTGAATATCGGTAATAATCAGATCAGGGGAGAGTTCTCCGGCCATTCTGAGCCCCTCAAATCCGTTATATGCATGCTTCACGCAAAACCCCTGAGGAGTCAGGATGGCGTCTACCATCTTGTGAATAAGCCGGCTGTCGTCAATAAAGAGAATTATCTCCTCTTCCCTGCAGCCCCGGACTTTCTCCAGTTCGGCCGCCAAGGAAAGCAGATTCTCACAGGCAAAGGGGAGCTTCAGTGAGCCATCCGCGCCAAGGGCCTCCAGCTCGGCCGGTTCAAGGGCGTCTATTGAGAATACGATTATAAGATCATCCTCGCCGAGGCTCTGATTCCTGAACTGCTTCAGATCGATGTTAAACTCATCCCCCGGATCAATGTCAATTAGAATGAGAGCAGGACCATCTATTTCCGTGTCTGCTTCCTCCGTACTTGAAAAAAAGCGGACTTTTTCCAAGCTGCCGGAACCAAGCTCCTGCTTAAGAAGAATTCTTGCCTTGATGTTTGATGTAATAATGTAAAAGCTTCGGCTGTCTGTATTCATGGCCATACTATACACTAAAGTTAAAGGCTAGACACAAGAATTTTTTCAATCCTTGCTACACCTTTCCGCCATCATTGTGATACAATTCCGGTATGAAAAATGAATTCGGATATACAAGAATAGGCTGTGTGAGCCCCGAGCTTAGGCTCGGAGACGTTCGCGGCAACACCAATATAATTATAAGAGAAGCCTTCACAGCATATAATGAGGGATGCGACATCATCATCTTTCCTGAGATGTCGTTTACAGGTTATACCTGCGGCGATCTTTTTCAGCAGAGCAGCCTGTACCGTACCGCACTGGATCAGCTAGCAAGATGTGCCGGGGAAACTTCGGGCCTTCCGGCCATCATAACCGTGGGGCTGCCGGTTTTTCTTGACGGAAGGATGTATAACGTCGCCGCCGTCCTGTATAAAGGCAGCATCCTCGGGCTGGTTCCTAAGACTTATATACCCAATCATAATGAGTTTTATGAGGCAAGGTGGTTCACCTCGGGAATTGATACCCTGTCCGACAGCATCTCCATCTCGGGAATTGAGATACCCTTCGGAACCGATCTGCTTTTCCAGTCCGGTAACGGCATTGGAACAATAGGTATCGAGCTTTGTGAGGACATGTGGGCCCCGATTCCTCCGTCGGCCAGGATGGCCCTGGCGGGGGCGGATATTATTCTTAATCTTTCGGCGAGCAATGAGCTTGCCGGAAAAGCAGAATACCGGCGCAGCCTTATAGCCAAGCTCTCGGGACAGCAGCTCTGCGCCTACGCCTACTGTTCGGCCGGAGCCTTCGAGTCTACCACCGACACGGTTTACGGCGGTCATCAGATTATTGCCGAGAACGGTCATATTCTTGCCGAGGGTGAGCGTTTTTCGAGGAAGCTGACGATGACAATTGCCGATGTCGACTCGGACTTTCTTGGCCATGAGAGGATAAACAACCGGACCTTCTCGGAATGCTCCTCAATTGAGCTTGCCCGGGTTCCGTCCGGACGCATTTACAGGCTTGTTGAACTAGAGGCTGATGCTTCCGCGGCCTCGAGTGCTAAAAAGGTATTCAAGCCGGAGGAGCTCTGCCGAACTGTTGACCCGAGGCCCTTTGTTCCCGCGGCGGACCTTGGACGCGAGGCCCGGTGCAGCGAGATTTTCAAAATTCAGAGCGCGGCCCTTGCCTCGCGAATCAGCCATATTGGCTGCAGCAATGTAATCCTGGGTCTCTCGGGAGGACTCGACTCAACCCTGGCCCTCCTGGTTGCCCTTGAGGCATTCAAGTCACTAGGGCTTCCGACTTCAGGAATCAACTGCATAACTATGCCGGGTTTCGGAACAACAAAGAGAACCAAAGGAAACGCGAAAAAGCTCTGCGAGGCCCTCGGCCTGGAGATTAAGAGTATAGATATTAAAAAAGCCTGCAGGCAGCATTTTGCCGATATCGATCATGACGGGGTAACAACTGATATAACCTATGAGAATACCCAGGCACGCGAGAGGACCCAGATATTGATGGACATCGCCAACAAACTCGGCGGGATAGTAATAGGAACCGGAGACCTCTCCGAGCAGGCAATGGGATGGAGCACCTACAACGGGGATCATATGTCTAACTACGGGGTCAACACGGGGGTTCCAAAGACCCTTGTCAGGTTTCTCGTAGAATATTATATCACTCACATTGCCGACAGGAAAACTTCGGCTGTTCTCGCCGATATAAACGCAACGCCGATCTCCCCTGAACTTCTCCCCCCCGACGCCGACGGAAATATCGCGCAGAAGACCGAAGACAAGATAGGTCCCTATGAACTCCATGATTTCTTCCTGTACCAGATAGTTAGATGCGGCTTCGCCCCCCGGAAGGTAATCTTCCTCGCGCAGGCCGCTTTCACAAAGGACGGCCAGGCAAAGTACAGCCGGGAAGAAATAAAAAAATGGCTCGCCCTCTTCTACCGCAGGTTCTTCAGTCAACAGTTCAAGCGCTCCTGTGTGCCCGACGGGCCTAAGGTCGGAACAATAGCCCTGTCGCCGAGGGCGGACTGGCGGATGCCCAGTGACGCGTCGGTTCAGCTTTGGCTTGAGGAGCTCGAAGACTGATGAAAAATACAATACTGGATAATCTCAGTGATATTCTCAGGCTCGATTATGCCGAATTCTCACAGACCTACGGGCAAAAGGCCCGAGAAGCTAGAACAAGAGTCTACGGTAGAGGCCTGTTTCTAACCGGAATTCTCGCGTTGAGTAATTATTGCGTGAATGACTGCCTCTACTGCGGACTTAGATCAGAGAGCGGGGTAAACAGGTTCAGGCTTGACCTGGCGCAGCTTAAAACAGGGGTTGATTACCTCGAGAGCATCGATGTGAAGCGCATCCTCCTGATCTCCGGGGAAGACGCCGGTTATAATTCCGGAGATATTACTAAAATAATTTCTTATGCGGCCGGCAAGGGTTTTTATATTACCATCGGCGCCGGGATTTTCGAGGATGATAAGATGAAGGAATTCTACCACGCCGGGGCCCGTGAATTCTGCCTGAAATTTGAAAGTTCAAACAGAAAGCTTTTCAGGAAGATAAAGCCTTCATCAGACTTCGATGAGAGAATCAAATGCCTGAATACGGCCTCATCAGTGGGTTTTACTATTGCAACCGGAGGAATAATTGGCCTCGGGGGCCAGAGTCTCGAGGACGTAATAAACGATATAAGGTATACTCTCACCTTCAACCCCAGCTGGATTCCCATTGTTCCCTATATTCCCGCACCGGGCACCCCCATGGCCGAGACAACGAAGATGGGCGACATTGAACTGACGCTGAAGGTGATTTCAATATTCCGTCTTCTAATCGAAGATACTAAGATAACAGCAGGCCAGCCGGCTGCGGGCTCGAAACTTGGTTTCGCGGACCCTGCGGGAAATGCCGCGGCCCTTGAGGCCGGCGCGAACATCTTCTTCATCGACGCAACTCCGGCAGCCGTGCAGAAAGACTTCTCAATAGTAGGCGGCCGGGCACTTGCCGGCTATGAAAACATCCTGGAGATAATTAAAGATAACAAAATGACCCGGCTTTAAGGCAGAGCGGCTATTTTTTCCAGAACTGGGGAGTAAGCAGAGCGAATACGGTAAAAAGCTCAAGCCTTCCGGCCATCATGGCGAGCGAGAGAAACCATTTAACATAGGCCGGGAAGAAGAAATAATTCTCGCTCGGCCCAATTTTTCCGAATCCGGGTCCGATATTCCCGACTGTCGCCAGAGCCGCGGTAAGAGAGGTCTCAATATCGGCACCGCAGGTGGATACGATAATTGTCGTGCCGAGAATGGTGAAAATATAGAGGGCGAAAAAGCCTGATATTGTATAGACTACTTCTTTCCTGATTGTATTCTTCCCTACCTTCAGGTTGAAGACTCCCCGCGGGTGAAGCATGTACTTTATATTGTTCATGGCAACCTTGGCCATAGTAACAATTCGAATTACCTTGATGCCGCCCCCGGTCGAGCCCGAACATCCTCCGATAAACATGAGAAAGAAGAGAAGCACCTTCGAAAAGTTGGGCCACAGCTCGAAGTCGGCCGTGGCGTAACCTGTTGTTGTGATTATTGAGGCAGTCTGGAATGACGAGAATCTGAATGCCTTGCCCGGGCTCTCGTAATCTCCGCTTAAAAACAGGTTAGCGGCTATCAAGACCGAGACTATCAGAAACAATCCAATATAGACCTTAAATTCCCCGTCCCTTATCACCTCGCCTATCTTGCCCCTGAATGCTTTGAAATATAGCGCAAAGTTACAGCCCGCGAGGACCATGAAGATGGTTATTATCGCGTCAATGTAGGCGCTGTTGTAGTGACCGACGCTTGCGGCCTTTGGAGAGAATCCGCCGGTTGCCATGGTTCCGAAGGTATGGGTAGAGGCATCGAAGAGATCCATGCCGCCTATCATAAGCAGAATTGTCTCGAGGACCGAGAGTCCAAGATAGATAATCCAGAGGATTAATGCGTTATTCCTGATTTTAGGGGTAAATTTATCAACCGACGGCCCGGGAGATTCGGCCCCGACGAGTTTTGTGCCGCCTACTCCCAGAAGAGGTATCAGGGCAACTACCAGCACGACAATTCCCATACCGCCTAGCCAGTGTGTGAGTGAACGCCAAAAGAGCATGCTTCGCGGCAGCGCCTCAATATTTGTTAGGATTGAAGCCCCCGTTGTTGTAAAGCCTGACATTATCTCAAAATACGCATCGGTGTATGACGGAATTGCGCCGCTGAAGTAAACCGGAAGCGCGCCGAAACCTGCCGCTAATATCCAGCTTGATGTAACAAAGAAAAATCCGTCCCTGGACGAGAGAACCCGGTTCGGCGCCTTCCTTGTGAAATATATATAGAAGGCGGCGAATATCCAGATTAGAAAAATTGTGCCGAGAAATGAGTAGAACTCAACTGTCTCTCCGTAATATGCTGCTATCCCGGCAGGAATAATCATAAAGGCTGAAACTACAATCTGAATGACAGATGTGAGTCTAAGTATATAAAAAGGATTCAATTTAACTCTCCCTGTTTACTGAAACAGCTTCTGAACATAGTCTATATGACTGCGTTCGACGGTAACGAGGATAACATCACCCTCTTTAAGAATATTTTCACCCGACGGAATGAGATTTTTTCCATCCCTGGTAATTCCTGCTATCAGTCCCTTGGTCCGGAGATTTATATCTTTGATCTTCTTGTTGAAAACCGGCGTGTCGCTCTTTATTATAAACTCGAAGACCTCAAGCTTTCCTTCAAAGAGTGAGTGAACACTCGTGAAATTTTCACCCCTTATATACCTGAGTGTCGAGTTGACAGTAGAGCTGCTTACCGCGATTACCGAGTCAATATCAAGATGAGGGGCAAGCCGGAGGTAGTTATTATTGTGTTTAATGAGGGCCATCCCCTTATCAATACCGATCTTTTTCGCGTAGATAGCGGTGAGAATATTAAGCTCATCATTACCTGTGAGGGTTATGATCAGATCATAACTGGCTATATCTTCATCCTCATAGAGGGTCTCGTCGGTTACATCGGCCTTTATTATCAGAATTTCAGGGAACTGTTCCGCGAAGTTTTTGCATACCTCCCCATCCTGATCAACCAGCGCAAAAGAACGCCTGTCGGATAAAGAGAAATTTTTCAGGAGAAAGTTAGCCGTCTTGCTGCCGCCGACAAAGAGGATCTTCTTGAGTTTTTTCTTCTTCTTGCCGAGGGCATTGAAAACTTTCTCGAGTCCGCCCTCCTCAGTCACTATGGAGAGAGTATCATCCTCTTTTACAACAGTATCGCCTGAAGGAACAATAAGCTTATCCTTCCGGTGGATTGCCGCCACGAGGAAGTTACCGCCTATGACCTTACGAATAGTCTTTATATCCTTATTAAGAAACGAGGAGTTTGAAGTTACATGAACGTTGTTAAGCAGCAGATCTGATTTCTGAAAAGAAATCATGTCGCTGAACACGCCCTTATCCACAACTTCATAAATAGCCCTTGCCGCCTCGGCTTCCGGGTTTACGATATAGTCGATTCCAAGAATTGATCCTGAAAACCCATGGGATCCGATGTAAGTCAAATTCCTTATACTGGCTATCTTATGAGGCACGTTGAATTCACTTGAGACCAGTCCGCAGGCTACCATGTTGACCTCATCGGAGTCAGTCATGCTGATGAACATGTCGGCATCTTCGATGCCTGCCTCGCGCAGCTTTTCTATAGATGTACCTGAACCGTTGATGACAAGACAGTCCAGCTTGGATGAAGCGTAGGAAGCTTTTTTTGGATCGGACTCTATGAGTACTACGTCCTTCTTCTCTTCTATAAGATGTCTCGCAATCTGAAAGCCGCGGTTGCCCGCTCCTAGTATTATAATTTTCATAAGAACTCCGATCTTAACGTCAGCTGAAAAATAATTCAAGTCATATGAGGAAATTTCAAAAAATAGAAATTATTCAATTTCCATCCTCATATGCTTATAAAATAAGCATTGCGTCTCCGTAAGAATAAAAACGATACCTCTGTTCAATTGCCTCTCTGTATGCCTTGTCTATGGTCTGCTTGCCGGCAAAGGCAGAAACCAGCATTAATAAGGATGACTCGGGGGTATGAAAGTTAGTGAGCATATGATTGACAAGTTTAAACTCATAACCCGGATATATGAAAATATCTGTACTTCGTATTCCCTCTTCAACCCGTTTGCCGCCGGTTCGGACGGCTTCGGATTCCAGGGTCCTGACCGATGTGGTTCCGACAGCCAGAATTTTCTTACCATCGGCTGCCGCCTGGTTTATCTTCCCTGCTGTCGTCGCCGAGATTTCATAATCCTCCGAATGCATTTTATGATCCAGGATATTTTCGGTTCTCACCGGAAGAAAGGTACCCCGGCCTACATGCAGGCTGATGAAGACCGTATCAATGCCCTTTGCCTCTATCGAGGCGAGGATGTCCTTGGTAAAATGCAGCCCCGCGGTCGGCGCCGCAATAGATCCGGGGTTCTCGGAGAAGATTGTCTGATAGCGCTCGGCGTCCGAGAACTCGTCCTCACGCTTAATGTAGGGCGGCAGCGGAATATGACCATGAACATCGAGCCAATCATCGTCTACAGGGCTTGAGAACCGCACCACGCGGCCCCCATCGGCTATCTTGATGATCTGTCCTTCCATGCCGGCAGGGAAGCTGTATTTCTTCCCGGGCCGCTGTTTTTTTGCCTTGGATACCATGGCAAGCCATTCGAAGGCGAAGCCTGACTCATCGGGAAGGGGCCTAAGGAGAAGAAATTCGACAAGTCCTCCGGTTTCAGACCTTGCCATCAGCCGGGCTTTTCGGACTTTTGAGTTGTTAAATACTATCAGCGTATCTTCCGGAATTAATCCGGTGATATCCGAGATCATGTGATGGGATAATTCCCCGCTCTTCCTGTCGAGTTTTAAAAGCCGTGATTCGCCGCGTTTATCTGATGGAAACTGCGCTATAAGTTCTTCGGGAAGATCAAAAGAGAAGTGACTGGTTTTCATTGGAGTCCTTTCCGCCTCTATCATTCTGCGGATTAGAGATAAAGTCTGCCGGATCCAGGCCGAGGTGGGTGTAGGCAAGTTCGGTTACCATCCGTCCCCTGGAAGTCCGTTTCAAAAAACCCTGCTGGATAAGATAGGGTTCGTAAAAATCTTCGAGCGATTCGACGGCCTCTCCGGCCGATATTGCCAGTGTCTCGGCGCCGACAGGGCCGCCGTTATACCGTTCTATAATGAGCCTGAGGATGATCCGGTCCTGCCGTTCCAGGCCCAGAGAGTCTATATCGAGCCTACGAAGGCCGCCTTCGACTATATTGCGGGTAATTATGCGGCTGTTTTCAACCTGGGCAAAGTCACGCATCCGCCTAAGAAGCCGGTTGGCAACCCTTGGTGTGCCGCGTGAGCATTCGGAGAGCAGTTCGACGGCATCGTCATCAATCTCGATATTAAGAATGCCTGACGAGCGGCTGATAATACTCATTATGTCCTTTTTCTGATAAAACTCCATGCGGCAGGATATTCCGAATCTACTGTAGAGCGGAGATGCAACCTGTCCGGCCTTTGTGGTGGCGCCGATGAGCGTAAATGGAGGAATAGGAATCCTGATACTGCGCGCCGACGGGCCCTGGCCGATTATCCAGTCCATCTCGTAGTCTTCCATGGCAACATAGAGCATTTCCTCGATAGCCGGTTTCAGCCGGTGGATTTCATCTATAAAAAAAACCGAGCGTTCGGTTATACTGGTCAGAATTCCGGCAAGGTCTTTAGGTTTTTCAATGGCCGGAGCGCTGGTCACCTTAAGCTCGGTTTTCAGCTCATTTGCGATAATACCGGCAAGAGTAGTCTTGCCGAGCCCCGGAGGACCGCAGAGAAATACATGGTCGAGACTCTCTTCCCTATCGTTCGCAGCCTTGATGAAAATGGAGAGATTGTCCTTTATCCCGTCCTGCCCCTGGAAATCACAGAGGTTTTTTGGGCGCAGAGGGTTTTCCTTCCCGTCTCTCTGGAGATCATATTCACCGGTCAGCACTGGCGAGAGACTGTCATTGTCGTCCTGTAAGTTATCGTTCATGAGGGTTCTCCTATCAGCCTGAGAGAAGAATAATGGAACGTCTGAATATCATCTTCTCTTTCTCTTCATCCGGGACCTTCTGAAGATCGGCCTCTTCGGTTGCCTTTCTAACCGCGGCTTCTGATGCCTTTCGGTCAAAACCCATATCAACGAGGGCGTTAACAATATCACTGTCCGCTCCCTTCTCTGAGAGTTGATCATCAAAGCTGAGTTTTCCCCGCAGAGTCAGGATTATCTTCTGAGCTGTCTTCTTCCCCAGCCCCGGCAGCCGTGTCAGGGCGTCGAGATCATTGTCATCGAGCTGTTTTATAAAGTTATCAACTTCGATGCCTGAGAGAATCTTTATGGCCTGTTTAGGGCCAATTCCGCCGACCTTCAGCAGATCGAGAAAAAGAATTCTCTCTCGCGGAGAAGAGAAGCCGAAGAGCTGCATCAAATCTTTGCTGTGCTGAAGATAGGTGTAAACTCTGGCCTGCTCTCCTGATGACGGAAGTTTCATAATCGACATATAAGGCATTAAAATCTGCCACTCAATACCGTTCAGATCGAGAAAAACTTTCTGATCATCCTTATGAGTAATCGTACCGTAAAGACTGTTAAACACTCTGGCGCACCCCCCTCTCCTGGATTATGTGACTATTATAACAGCAGACGGCGGCGCCCAGGGCGTCTGCTGCATGGTCGGGTTTGGGTATTTCCTTAAGTCCGAGCAGAAGCTTAATGAGTTCCTGTACCTGATTCTTGTCTGCCCGGCCGTTGCCGGTTATGTTCTGTTTAATCTGCATCGGCGTATATTCATTGGCTTCAATCCCGTTTCTATACAGGGATAATAGCAGAACCCCCTTTGCCTGTGCTACAGGCAGGGCACTTGTTACATTTTTCGCAAAGAAAAGATTCTCAATGCCGGCCAGCCTGGGGTTGAATTTCTTTATGAGTTCTACCGATTTTTCATAAATCATATTCAGTCTTTCGCCGGAAGGAAGTCCGGCCGGAGTCGAAATACTGCCGTATGCAACAGGAACAAGCCTGCTTGTATCGGCGTCTATAATACCCCAGCCGGTATTTGCGAGTCCGGGATCAAATCCCAGCACACGAATCATTATTCAGCTTCATGATCAAAATCGTCGGGAACATCCATATTGGAATAAACATTCTGAACGTCATCATTGTCTTCGAGTTTATCGATAAGTCTGAGAACTTTTCGGGTTTTCTCATCGTCGAGGGTCAGCCTCTGATCGGCTATCATCGAAATTTCAGCCATCTCACGAGTAAATCCTGCTGCCTCAAGGGCATTGAGGACAGATTCGAAGTCATCGGGTTCGGTTATGACTTCAATCGTACCATCATCATTTGAAACATCCTCCGCGCCTGCTTCAAGAGCGGCGTTGAAAATCTTATCTTCATCACAAGTCTCGGCACTGAAGGTAATAATACCTTTTCTCGCGAACATATAGGAAACACAGCCGGTTTCACCGAGATTTCCGCCTGCCTTCGCAAAGATACTTCTGACATCAGCCGCGGTTCGGTTTTTGTTGTCGGTCAGGGTCTCAACGAGTATGGCTACTCCGCCGGAACCGTATCCTTCATACATTCCTTCAGTATAGCTGACCCCGTCAAGGTCTCCGGTTCCCTTCTTAATAGCCCGCTCAATGTTATCTTTGGGCATATTGGCGTCTTTTGCCTTGAGAACAATCGTCCTGAGTCTGGGGTTTGCTTCTACATCTCCGCCGCCCATTCTTGCGGCTACCGTTATTTCTTTTATAATTTTAGTGAAAATTTTTCCGCGCTTTGCGTCGATAGCGCCTTTTTTATGTTTAATAGAAGCCCATTTACTGTGGCCAGACATAGAATCTCCTTAGATTTGGTTTCATTAATTATAGCAGTTCAAACAAATTACCACAATGAAAAATCTGCTGTCAAGGGTATGAGAAATCTTTTAGCTGTATACTTCATGATCCAAATCAGTTAAAAGATACATCATAAGAAGAATTAATTTTCAAATATTTTTTATAATAATGTCGATTATGAATTTAATTTTAGGGTTTTTAGTAATTTAAGGCCGTTACCAAAGGCTGTCCTCAGGTCATTTTCATTTTTCAAAATATCACCCGCCTTAAAAACATGGAGAACCTTCTGGGTAAAGACAATCCTGAACCCTAGAGCTTCGAATGCTGATTTCATAGCATCGGAGGTATAACCCATGTCTTCGCTGCTGTTCTGCTCACAAATGGCGAACAAGCCTGCAAGTTTAAGTTTGCCTTTGGACAAGCGGCTTATCCAGACTGAACGATCATTTTTATCAAATGAGAAGAAACAATAACATCTGTCGATAAATTTTTTCATATCAGAGGTCATATTGTAAAAATATGTAGGCGAACCGGCTATTATTGCATCCGCCTCAAGAATTTTCCTGTAGATCGGCTGCATATCATCATTTACAACACAAAGGCCGGTTTTTGAACAACCCTCACAACCGCTGCATCCTTCAATATTGAGCTCACCTGGATATATAATTTCAATATCCGAGCCATCCTCCCTAAAAGGCTCGAGTGCCCTTTCTACCAGTGCTGCTGTATTTCCGTTTTTACGTCTGCTTCCGACTATGGCAAGTATTTTCATTTTTATTTATTCTTTGCCGGTATCTTTATTCGCTTTCCGCAGTTTGGGCATCTGGCGGTAATACCCGCGTGTTCTATATCTACACGTAACTTAAGACTGCACTCCGGGCAGTTGAAAATAATGCTTTCCTTGTTTTCAGTTTCCAAAATAATATTAATCCTTTTATATTTATTTTAAAAAAAGCAAAAACTGACGGCAATGACAGTCTTTGCTTTTTAAATCTTTGCTTAGTAGAGCCTTTTTTACCACCATTGCATTAATTACATACAGTATATGAATTGCTAAAAAATACTCCTTAACATCTAAGGTTGCAATTTTAAAAGTCACTGACTTTTGAAATTGCCTCAATAAATCTTTATTTAATAAGTCCTTTCTCCTGCAGATACTTTTTAGCAACGACCTCAGCAGGCAGTCCTTCGGCGTCAACCTGGTAGTTAAGATTCTGCATGGTAACATCATCCATTACAGCCAGCGGCCTCAGTATTTCTTCTATTTCAGGATACATTTCAAGGATTTCCTTTCTTACGGTAACAGCTAAGTTGTAAACCGGGAAAAAGTTCTTGTCGTCCTCGAGCACCTGAAGATCAAATTTCTTAAGAAGACCGTCAGTTGAGAACACCATGGCTACGTTTACCTGATCACGGTTCAGGGCTTCATAGCCGAGTCCTAGATCCATGGTTTTAACATATTTTTTTTCGAGTTCGAAGCCATAAACTGACGCCATTCCGAAAAATCCGTCCGGCCTTTCATAAAACTCAGAGTCAAGACCAACAAGGACTTTTTCCGGATTTTTCGTAATATATTTCCCAAGAGAGCTTATTGATGTTCCGAATTTTGACACTGAATCTTTTTTAACCGCGAGCGCGTAAGTATCATTCAGCGGCCACCTGTCAAGCCATATTATACCGTTGGCCTCATCTTCAGCTTTCACCTTATTGTAAAGATCGACAGGACTGTTAACTATTTCCTCATGCTTTAAGTAAACCTGCCAGGCTGTTCCTGTGTACTCAGCATAAAGGTCAGTTTGTCCGGTTAATAGTCCGTCCCTGGTTATAGCTGAACCTGTACCGAATTGTTTCTTAATTTCAAACCCATTTTCTTCAAGCAGAAGCGCAATTAGATTACCCGAAACATACTGTTCAGTAAAGTTTTTCGCTCCTACTGTCAGTTCCTTCTTTTCCTGTGTTCCAGTCGCTACCGCGAAACCTGCTATCAGGCTGAGCATCAGTAGAACAATTAATAATTTTTTCATATATTTCTCCTTTATTTTGTGACTATTGCTAATCCTCTGGGGATAATCTTTTTCCCAGCGGCCTGAAGACTAATATCTACGATTATGGCAATTAGAGCTGTTAAAACCGCTCCAATGATTGTGATATGATGTTTCTGCAGCTTTATCCCTATGAAGATAAGATCTCCGAGGCCTCCGCCGCCTATAAGAGATGCTATCGTTGCTGTTCCGATATTAATCGTCGCCGCGCTGCGTATTCCAGCAATTATGACAGGAGAGGCAATGGGCATCTTTATCTTCCAGAGAATCTGGTTATTTGTAAAACCGACTCCTCTGGCCGCCTCGATTGTCTTTGCATTCACGCTGAGCAGCCCGGATGAGGTATTGAATATAATCGGAACGATACTGTAAATAATAAGCGCGATAATGGCTGGTTTCATTCCAATTCCTACAACCAGAAAAACAAGAGCTACGACTGCTATCGACGGAACAGCCTGGGCCATACCCGATACCGTGAGCAGTACACGTCCGAACTTTTCATAACCTTCAAGGGTTGAAATAATTGAAATAAAAATACCGGAAATAATTGCAATCATGGTCGATACACTGAAAAGAAAAAGATGCTGTATGATCATACGTAGGATTTCTGCCTGATTATTAATCAGATATTCAAAGAACATTGTTATTTCTCCCCGCTTCCAAGTTCAGAGAAAATATCATTCAGATTGATAATGCCTTCGAAATTATTTTTATTGCTGGTGACCGGCATAATGCTCTCGCCTGTTTCAATCATGAGCGACAGGGTTTCCTGAAGATTACCGTTCTTCTCAAGGCTCACTATTTCATCATTGAACTCAAGACGTAATTCCTTTGTATGCTTGCTTATTCTGGTGAAGAACTCACCTTCAAAGCGCCCTTCACTGTCTACTGCCAGTGCTGATTTTTTTCCGGCGGCAGTAATTAAATCCAGGACCTTTTCCGGTTTTTCCCCGCGTTTTACAACAAGAAAACCATCACGCTGGATGTAGTCCTTGTTTTTCTTAAGAACAAGAGCCTTTATATTTCTGTCGTGACCAAGGAGTTTTTCTACAAATTCATTCTCCGGTTCATAGAGAATATTATTTACATTGTCGTGCTGTATGAGGTCACCGTTTTTGAGGATTGCGATTTTATCTCCCAGTTTAATTGCCTCATTTATGTCATGAGTTACAAAGACAATTGTTTTTTTAATCTTTTCCTGAATTGACATGAATGACTCATGAAGTTTCGCCCTGTTTATAGGATCAATAGCCCCAAATGGTTCATCCATCAATAGTATTTCAGGATCAGCGGCCAATGCTCTTGCCAGGCCCACACGCTGACTTTCTCCGCCTGAAAGCTGGAGAGGATACTTATACATATATGAAGTATTAAGAGTCACCAAATCAAGCAGATCTTCGACTCTGCTTTTTATTTTCTTTTCATTCCATTGAAGAAGACGAGGCACGGCTGCAATATTGTCAAATACATTCATATGGGGAAAAAGCCCGATTTCCTGTATTACATAACCTATGCTGCGGCGCAACTGCACAGCGTCAAGATTATAGATTGATTCTCCATTTATAATTATATCACCCTCAGTTGATTCAATGAGCCTGTTTATCATTTTCAAGGTTGTTGTTTTTCCGCAGCCCGACGGCCCTATAAGCATTGTAATTCGGTGTTTATCCATTGTCATGTTAAGTTTGTTAACTGCAATCTTTTTTCCATATTTTCGGGTTAGATTTTTCAGCTCAATCATTTTTTTCTTCCTTCGGTTATCGATGTAATTTTCAGCCCCCTGGGAGTCAGCCAGTCTTCAGTTTTCATAAGAAGATAGTTCATGCCTATTCCAAGAAATGATACAAGAATTGTTCCGGTCAGAATCATATAAAAATTAGTTCTGCTGATACCAGAAAAAATGAAGTATCCAAGACCTCCTGCGCCAACTAGAGAGGCAAAGGTCGCAACACTGATGCCGAGTACGATAGCGTTCCTAACGCCCGCCATGATTACAGGTATTGAGAGAGGGAGTTTTATTTTTAATAGAATCTGAATTTGTGTCATCCCTATTCCTTTAGCGGCTTCGATCATACGGGGATTAACCTGATTAAGAGCGGTATAAGTGTTTCTGATAATTGGAAGCAGGGAATAAATCATTATTGCAAGAATTGCCGGAGTAATGCCGATTCCAAGTTTTACCGGTGCAAGCAGAACCACCATCAGTCCAAACAACGCGAGTGACGGAATTGTCATCAAAATACTGGCGATATATAAAACCACCCTTGCAGCCCTCGGCCTATTGGAGATGAAAAATCCTATTGGCACACTAATTATTATCGAAGGTGGTATGCTCAGAAAAATAATCAGAAGATGTCGGAGAAACTGTTCTCCTATACTACTGCCGTAATATCCTAGATATTCAAATATGCTGATATATTGCCTCCATTACTTTTGAACAATTATATTACAATACATAACTAATTACAAGACATAGCATTCTATTCTTAATGTTTTAAATATTAGTATTTTTAATAATTACATATATAAATAACAACTTATATAATTCAAAATAAATTCATTCTTATTAATTATGCAGTACAGAAACTAAGTATTGTAAACATAAGTAGAATGTTCCATAATAAAAACAACCTAAGGAGGATGTTTTGAATATCTCACTGAAATATAAAAGTAATAAAAAACGGAAGAAAGACCAGATAATCCCTGATTCGGACGCGGACGCGGAAGGATCGCATTTTAACAGCATAGCCATGATATCAACGCATGGATATGTATCCGCAGAACCACCACTGGGTGCTCCCGACACCGGAGGTCAGGTTGTATATGTTCTTGAATTATCAAAAGTACTGGCCCGACTAGGTTACACCGTTGATATCTACACAAGACTTTTTGAGGATCAGGTTATAAATGAAAAGGTCGCAGAAGGTGTTAATATTATTCGAATACCTTGCGGAGGAAATAATTTCATTCCGAAAGAATACATGATCGACAGCATGGATGAGTGGATTGAAAACGCTTTTTCATTTATCAAAAGTAATCAAAAAAAATATTTGTTTATTAACAGTCATTACTGGGATGCCGGATATGCCGGTCAGGAACTGTCTAAAAGACTTTCAATATCACATATTCATACTCCTCATTCACTAGGAAGCTGGAAAAAGAAAAAAATGGAAAGGGATTACCCAGAGAGTATGGATAGTTTTGAAGAACAGTATAATTTCAGCGTGAGAATAGGGACTGAAACAAATATATTCAACAGTGCTGATAATATAGTAGCCACTACACCAATCCAGAAAGATATAATTGCAGCAGATTATAATCTACCGCGTAAAAAGATAGAGATGATACCGCCGGGTTATGATGATAATAAATTTTATCCGATGGCTGAGGCTTCAAAGACAATGCTGAAGGAGAAATTTAATTTTAAAGATAACTGTATTCTCGCTTTATCCCGGCTAGCTCATAACAAGGGGCTGGATTTACTTGTTGAATCTTTCGGACTGCTTGTCACCAATCACTTCGACGCTCAACTGATACTCGCAATTGGTCACGATGACAGATCAGAGGTAGAAGAGGAAATATTTCAGAATATTTTAAAAATTGTAGAAATATACAATATCAAAGACAAAATTCATTTCATAGGTTTTATTCCTGATGAAGAACTTGCCGATATCTATCGCGCCTCGGATCTATTCGTTTTATCAAGCAGATATGAACCCTTCGGGATGACCGCGGTAGAAGCTATGGCCTGCGGAACCCCTACCCTGGTAACAAAACACGGAGGCCTGTGTGAAGTTCTTGAAGATGGGAAGCACGCGATTGTTACCGACCCTTTCAAGCCTGAGGCAATGGCCTCTGATATGGCTGCTGTTTTAAAACATCAGGGTATAGGACTGCATCTCTCCGAGGAAGGAAGCAGAATTGCCAGAGAACAATTCTCCTGGGCAGAAATAGCATCGAGACTACTGGCTAATGTGAAGTCAGAAAACCTATGAAACAAAGGCTGAAAGAGCATATCCAGCTGCTCTCGTTTGATCTTGATGGAACGTTAACCGGAAATCCGGACGCAACTCTAAGGTTCAGAAAAACATGGGAAGGTCTTGAAGAGGAAAAACGGCCTCTGTTGTGTTATAATTCCGGCAGGCTTCTAAAAAGTACCCTGGAACTGATAGATTTTTCCGATCTCCCGGCTCCTGATTACTGTATCTGCGGGGTCGGAACCTTAATATATGATTACAAAAAAGATTCACAAATCAAAGAGTTTTTATCAACACTTACAACAGGATGGGATTTAGGAAAGGTCAGAGAAATATTAAATACATTTGAAGATATTAAAGAACAGCCGGCGAAATTCCAGGACCGGTTTAAATCATCCTGGTTCCTATATGACGCCTCTCTGGAAAAAATTAAAGAAGTCAATTCCGAACTCACCAAAGCCGGACTTAAGGTTAATCTTGTCTACTCAAGTTCGCGTGATCTGGACATACTTCCCGTATATGCAAACAAGGGAAACGCGTTGAAATGGCTTATTGATCAGATTGGAATCGAAGCTGAAAGTGTTATTGTCGGAGGCGACACAGGTAATGATTCATCCATGTTTCTTATTCCGGGCATTAAAGGAATAGTTGTCGAGAATGCCCAGCCTGAGCTGTATGCCGCTACAATAAAAGTCCCTACATATATAGCAAAACAGACGATTGCCGACGGTATTCTGGAAGGCCTTCTTCACTACGGTGTGATTTGTAAAATTGCTGATACAAGAACTCATGATATAGGGCATCGCCGATTTGCTCCCACAATAAGAGCTGTACTGAAGGCTGAGACCTTCAATGGACTCGATGATGAGCAGGCGGATTTTGTTCGGCTTGCTTATGGAAAAGCCGTTGACGCGCTTAAAAAAAACATTACTCCCATGGGCTTTTCCGCATGCAGTCTTTCGGATAACAGTTTTAAAAATACCGATGAAAACTACCGCAGCATATGGGGTCGCGACGGATCTATCACCGTAATAAATTCCTTATCTATAACAGATGATGAAGAAATACAGATTTGCCAGCTGCAGACGCTTGTTACCCTGCTCGATAATGTATCGGCCAGCGGACAGGTGCCGAGCAATGTCCGAATTGATGATTCCTCGCCGGATTATTCAGGGGTCGGAGGAATATGTTCAATCGACAGCGGCTTGTGGCTTATTATAGCTGTATACAACTATATAAGAGCAAAACGTGATTATGATTTCCTGAGGCGATATGCAGGGGTAATTCGAAAAATCATGAGCTGGCTTTGGGCTCATGACAGTAACTCGGACTATCTTATAGAGGTTCCTGAGGCTGGAGACTGGACAGATCTCTTCGGTAGAAGTTACAACGTTTTGTATGATGAAGTATTGTGGTATTACTGTAATTTATGCGCGGGCAGAATTGAAGAACTCCTGGGCTCGTACACTGAAGCTGAGGGTTATCTTAGAAACGCTCAGATAATAAGAGAAGTAATTAACCGAAATTTCTGGCCGAGTATCAACAGCGAGAATCTGAAAAATTTCTCGGAACAACAGTATAGTCTCGGAGAAGCCCAGTATCTTATAGCCGAGATTACGCCTTTCGGCTTCGACTGGAGATGTGATGTTTTCGGAAATATTCTTGCAGGTCTTTTCAATGTAATCTCTATCGAACGTGCCCGAACAGCCTTCGGCTTCATGTGGGGCGTCGGTATCAATGAACCTGCACCGGTTAATAATCTTTATCCGCCGGTAAATGCCGGGGATCCCGGCTGGCGGCCGTATTATACCGTTAATCTTCTAAACCTACCTCATCACTATCATAACGGAGGAGTCTGGCCTTTCATCGGCGGATATTGGGTTCAATTTGTAAATAGTCTGGGAATGAGAGATCTTGCACAAAGAGAATTATACAGGCTTGCAAAGATAAATGAGGCGGGAATAAGAAATGAATGGGAATTCAACGAGTGGATGCATGGGAAAACAGGCCGGCCGATGGGAAAAGCATTTCAAGCATGGTCTGCATCTGGTTTTATCAGCGCGTATGATAGTTTACAGAAATAATCATTGTGAAAAATGTGATTTAAACATATATTATTTCTATCCTTTTAGGTGAGGTTTATTATGCTGAACAAAGAAAATATTTACTATGACATGCTGATAGCCTTAAGACAGGTAATCAGATGTACAGATCTTCATTCCAAGCAGCTTGTAAAAAAATACGGTCTAACCGGTCCGCAGCTAATCCTTGTACAGGTAATTGCTAATAAGGGTGAAATAACTCTGGGAACCCTCGCCAAAGAAGTAAGTCTGAGCCAGGCTACTGTTGCAAACATCGTTGAACGTCTTGAGCTGAGAGGGGTTCTTAGGAGGCGCAAAACCGAGAATGATAAAAGAATGGTACTTGTAAGCGTGACTGATAAGGCCCAAGAAATACTCGCTCAGAAACCTTCGCTGCTGGATCCGGGTTTTATTGATAAATTCGAGAAACTTTGTGAATGGGAAAAAAATCTGATCATGGCAATGTTGCAGAGGATCGCCCATATGATGACTGAATCTGACGAGAAGATCGATACAGCATTTCTGGCAACTCCCTTTGAGGCTGTTGGATTGAATGATAATATAATAAATAAATGAATGATTTAAGAAATATTATAACTAATTCTTCATACATAAGCGCTTTTACCGGAGCCGGAGTTTCAACTTTTTCAGGAATACGTGATTTTCGTGGAAAAAACGGTCTTTATAATGATGAAGATGCCGGGAAAATATTTGACCTAAAATATTTTTTAAAGGATCCTGCTTTTTATTACAGCCGTACTAAGGATTTTATATACAATATAGAAAACAAGACCCCCGGCCTTGTGCACCTGTTGCTTGCCGAACTTGAAAATCAAGGCCGTCTAAAAACCCTTATTACCCAGAACATTGATCTGCTTCACCAGAAAGCGGGTTCTTCTAATGTTATTGAAGTTCACGGCTCCCCTTCGATCCACCGGTGCCTGAACTGCGGTAAAACCTATAGCTACGAAAAAATTGCCGCTGTTGTTCAGCGCGATGAACTCCCGGCATGCGAGCTCTGCGGCGGAATCCTTAAACCTGATATTACCTTTTTCGGGGAAGCTTTACCCGGAAAGGCTGTCAAAGATGCCTTCAGGCATGCCGCGGCTTCAGATTTAATGCTTGTCCTTGGTTCTTCGCTCCTTGTACAGCCGGCGGCATCAATACCGCTTGAGACCGTCCAGAGCGGCGGAAAAATTATTATAGTAAACGATATGCCAACACCGCTTGACGGATATGCATGCATGCTGTTTCCCGATCTGGAAGAATTCTGCACCCTCCTGCGCCAGGCTTTACTTTAAAAAAGGACGTTCCGCAGAACGCCCTCTAATTTTCACACTATAGACTATTCGTTACATCCAAACGGATGTTCCATTTTCTTGGGAATGGTGAAATGCTCAGGAACAGGAAATCTCGAAGTAAGTAATAATACTTCCTGGGAAATTTTAGAAATTGCTTCTTCATTACCCATATTGTCTGCAACCCTGCTCATCAGATCAGCAATAATGTCCATCTCAGGCTCTCTCATCCCCCTTGTCGTAATAGCGGGTGTTCCGATTCGAAGGCCGTTCGGTTTTGTCGGAGGCGCCGAGTCATGAGGAATGGTATTAAAGTTACCAACTATCCTTGCCCTGTCGAGAGCTTTCGCAAAATCACGTCCCGGGATGTGTTTTTTTCTAAGGTCAATAAGAATGATGTGATTGTCTGTTCCGCCCGTTACAAGGTCAAAACCCTTTTCCATCAGTTTTTCCGAAAGCCTCTTAGAGTTCTTCAGTATCTGCTCTGCATAAACCAGGAATTCCTTAGTGTCCGCCTCCGCCAGGGCGACAGCTATTGCGGCAATTGTATGCATATGAGGTCCGCCCTGCTGTCCGGGCATGATAGCCTTGTCGAGTTTGACCGCGTGTTCTTCTTTACACAGAAGCATTCCGCCTCGGGGCCCCCTCAGGGTTTTATGTGTTGTTGTCGATACAATGTCAGCATAAGGAATTGGTGATTGATGCAGGCCGGCTACTACCAGACCTGAAAGATGAGCAATGTCACTGACATGGTAGGCGCCTACTTCCTTTGCTATTTCTCCAAAAATTTTAAAGTCGATAGCCCGCGGATAAGCGGTAGTTCCGGAGATAATTATATTCGGCCTCTCTTTCCTTGCCATATCACGTATTACATCATAATCAAGATAGCCGTCTTCATTAACAGTATAATTTACAGCCTTAAAAAACTTGCTTGTAATGCTGACCTTGGAGCCGTGCGTGAGATGTCCGCCGGATCCGAGGGTCAGGCCCATTATTTTCATACCAGGCTTGATAAGGGCGTTATATGCTCCCAGGTTGGCAACAGAACCCGAATAAGGCTGAACATTAGCATGATCTGCCTTGAAAATTTTCTTGGCACGATTTCGGGCGACGTCTTCGACAAGGTCGGTGATCTGCTGTCCTTCATAGTATCTTTTCCCGGGGTAGCCTTCGGAATACTTATTAGTCAGACAGCTTCCAGTCGCCATACGGACAGCCTGTGATACATAGTTCTCTGAGGGGATAAGTCTCAGAACGCCGCTCTGACGGGCTTCTTCCTGTTTGATCAGCTCAAATAACTGAGGATCATATTTCTCTAATGCCGAGTACATCGCATCTCCTGTTATATTTTAAAAGTATATAGTGGTTATAACTTTTTGTTTGAATGCCCTCAACCCGTAAAAATCAAACGAAGAAAGAATGAAAAATCTCTTATTGAGATATTACTAATAATTATCGAGATTTTTTTAGGTTTTCAATAGATATTTTCAAACTAAATTAATTGAACATCGAAAAATGATGAAAAAGTGAAAAATTAAAAAAAATCTTTTTTTTTCAACTCGTCCCATACTTCGGACATGAAACGGTTCAGAAGAAGCATTCCATCTTCATTTAAAGCGCAGCAGCCCGGACCGGTCAGCCCGGAGGCCTGCCATTTAGACAGTGTTTCAGGAATGAAGTACTCAGGTCCATGAGCGAATCTCGCTCTGAAAATATCCGGATTGATGCCTTTTTTAAGCCGGATGCCCATCAGATAGTGTTCTAGCAGGAAATCAAATTTACTGAGCACCTCGGTTGTGCGGCAGGTCAAAGGAGCACGAAGCCCATCCGTGAAACAACTGATATAAAGATCAAGATCGACGGTATTAGTAATCCTTATTTTTCGATCGTCAAAATAGAGGGATGATACAGCCCCGGGTCCAATACCGATATACGACTGCATATTCCAATACATGAGATTATGGCGGCATTCGTTAGAAAATGCCGGGTCGGCCAGGGCAAAATTTGAGATCTCATATTTATAAAAGCCATGTTTTTCAAGAAAGGCGCTAACAGAAGTCATTGACTCCGCCTGAAGTTCTTCATCAGGAGGCTGGATGCGGCTGTTAAGTAGATCATCGTATAAAGGCGTATCCTCTTCGATGGTAAGGGAGTATACGGAAAGATGTTCCGGCGACAATGACAAGGCTTTTTCTATGTCATCCATATAATCGGCAGTTACCCCGGAAATAATATCGAGGGAAAGATTCTTATGCCAGGATGCTCTTATTCCCGCTACGGTATCATAGATGTTCTCGGGGAAGGATGCCCTTCCAATTTTCTTCAGAGTCTTCAAATCAAAACTCTGGACTCCTATACTCAGCCGGTTAATTCGGTGGTTCGAAAGTACATCAAGAAAATCCACACTGCAAGATTCAGGATTTGCCTCGATAGAAATTTCAGCATCATCACCTATTAAACCGAGCAAAAGCTCCTCCATTCCTGTAAGAAAGTTGTCGAGAAGCTCCGGCTTAATAGATGACGGGGTTCCGCCGCCAATAAAAATTGTTTCTATTTTTTTCGGGACAAGCTCGGAAAGCCTGATCTTAAGCTCACTGAGTATCCCGTCAAGGAGATTCTTTTGAAGATTCTCACTTTCGCCTTGTCCGGTTTTTTCATTAAGCGGAATGGAGAAAAAATCGCAGTATCGGCATTTCGCACTGCAGAAAGGAATGTGAACGTATAAGGATGTTTTCATTGAAGAAGAATTATATCGGGAAAATATTCGAGTATTGCCCGCGCTTTCATGTGCTCAATGCTGATTGGTCCCCAATAATAGGAATCATTAGACATCGATCTATTATCTCCCATCACAAAAAACTCATCATCTTTTAAGGTGATTTCCCGCATATTTCCGGATAGTGGAAATTCCTCCGGCAGGCTATCGGGTACTGAATAACTGCTTATTTCATAGGCTGTCTGGATTATTTCATGTTCTGAGAAAAAATACTGTTTATCTTGAGGTTTTATGAGTATCTCGAAATTCACCATCTTGATAGTATCACCGGGAAGGCCGATAACACGCTTGAGCATCCTGCTGTGAAGCCAGTTGTAATCTGCTGAACCGAAGCTCTTACGCTGTAAGGTGAAAAACCTTACTATAGAATTCAGGCCCTTCTCATACCAGGCTGAATCCGGGTGAAAAGCCGGAGTACAGACTACCAAGTCTCCCCGTTTCGGCTTTCTAATTTCAGGCAGTTTAATGTTTGTAAAGGGAATTTCCGCTCCATATATCAGCGGAGACGCAAGGAGCAGTGCTCCGGATGGTACTGTCGGTTCCATGGCAATTGATTCCTGCCTATAGGAAGTAATAAACATTGAAGTTAGTATCTGAAAGGCTATAAACAAGAGAATTATAAAAAAGGCAAAACCCCTTATTCCGCTGTCGGCTTTCTTTGTATATCCGGTTCTACTGCCTGATCTTCTTTTCCAGCTGCTTCTGCTTACGTATGACAAGCTTATCCCACCTAATTTATAATTCTGATTCGGTTTGCCGGCCAGTAAATAAAACTGGCTTTCCCAAGAACATCATCAAGATTAACAGGACCAAAATATCTTCCGTCTCTTGAGTTATCACGGTTATCACCCATCGGAAAGATCCACCCTGCAGGTATAAACCAGCCGGTATCTGTTTTCCTCCAGGCTCCGCCATACTGATGCAGATGAGGATTTATCTCATACATAGCCTGATAACGATAACCACTCCAGGAATATCCGTCGGAATAATTTGTTTTCCGGATTTTAGATTCATTAACATAGGAGGCCGCCGGCTTTATTCCGGCATAATCATATGCATCTAGAAAGGCGGATGCCCTGATTCCAGTATAATCTTCCTTCTCTATGAGACGTCTGGTCTCGTATTCTTTTTCAGTCATAGTCTTAAAGTCGGCTTCATTGAGCCAGTGCGTAAAGCCGGCAGGCATAATTTCAACTTCACCGTCGGTTAGTCTGATTCTGTCTCCGGCATGACCCATTGCCCGCTTAATAAGAAAATGAGGTTTGGGATTTCCGTTTTGATCCTTATCGATGTCTACAAGAGAGAAAGTAATCATATATATTAGGCGCTGGAATACATCGAAGACCGGACCCTTTGAAAGATAGGTCGGGCTTTCAAAAATAATAATCTCGTTACGGTAAGGGTCTCTCGGGCTGTCAATCTTGAACTTTCCGGGAACGAGTTCCGGTCCGTATATTATTTTATTTACAAAGAGGCGGTCTTTAATCTTTAAGGTTTCTACCATTGAAGGCGAAGGTATCTGGTATGCCTGAAAAAAATACTGATTAATAATCAGCACAACAACAGCAGCCCATAAAAAAGCTTCTACCCAGTCAAGGACAGGATTTTTTTTCTTTACTTTTTCTTTTTTTATTCTTCTTCTTTTCCTGTTCCAGCTTATAAATCTTTCAGTCGAAAGCTGCACATTATCAAAAAAGCTGTCCATACTCACCTCACTCAAACAATATCATTTTATATCGAAAGTTGACAAGGCCGTGATATAAATATAATCTCTCTGTATGAGCGAAAATGATCAAGTCAAATTAAAACCATTATTCGGAATCCACCCGGGAAAATATCTTGTAATATTCTATGCCATGATTATTTCATTGATATTTTTTCTGTTATTTTTTCTGCCGGGAATCATCAGGCCCGGAACAGTTTACCACATAGAAGTGGGTGTAGAAAACGCCGCCGTGCTGGTTGATGGTATTTATAAGGGCGCTGCCCCCTGTGATGTCTTTGTGCGTGCCGGAGAGCATAGATTAACCATATCTCGAAAATACTTCACCGACATTGAGCAGGATATTGTCAGCGGTAAAAGGATCTTTGCATCATTATTCGTTCCGCGAAAAGAGAATTTCAATATTAAACTGGTTCTTTCAGAGCCTGATGCTCTTCTTGAAAGCAGCTTCACTGAATTCGCCAATTGGGGAATGATTGATACCTATTTCGATAATTATCAGCCTGAGCCGGTTGTAGGACCGCTGTTCAAGGATTTATATAAGTCAGGATATAATGACAGGGTAAAATTGTCTGCTTTTTTATACAGTGCAATGCCGTTTGTTCACAATGAACTGCTATACTCAGATTTCCTTGAGGGATTAATGTGGTTTGAGGCTGTCAAATCAGGAGAAGGACTGCAGGAAAATATACTCTCACAGGATTTCGCCGAGATACCGTTTTTCCAGGACACAGCGTCTTTCTTTGAAAATCTGCCGTTCTGGTATTACAGCCTTATTTCAGATGAAAACCGCGGGAGCAATACAAACTGGTATCCGGCAATGCAGGAAGAATACGGAGTTTTTCTCCGTGATTTCAGCAATGATTATCCATCTGCGACAGCCGCGGTTACTGTGAACGGAATGAGATTCATCATGCTCTCAGGCGGACAGTTTTTAATGGGAACCGACGGGAACACCTTTCCCTATCCTGCATCAACAGATGATTTTTTCATGATGGACCGTGAAGTATCCAATGATCTCTACCGCATATTCCTCAATGAGAACCCACAGTGGCGGACAGAAAACATAGCCGAGCTTATTGAGAAAGGTGATGTAAACCAGGATTATCTGAGAGATTTCGATCAATCAGAGGGTAATAAACCGATTAACTTCATATCATGGTTTGCGGCAGACGCGTTCTGCGGATGGATAGAGACAAAGCTGCCCGCTTATCTTTCAGGATACACTGTAAGGCTGCCCGACGAAATTGAATGGGAATGGGCCGCTCTGACTGAGTCGAATAACGGCGGAATTTTCAAGGAAAGCGGATTCGAAGGCCCTGAGTCTGCCAAGGGCAGATATCCGAATAACAGCGGACTGTATGATTTAAAGGGTAATCTATGGGAATGGTGCGGTAACTGGTATGCTCCGGCGTCAAGCCTTATTACATCCCGTGACCCCCTCTATAACGAATCATATATTGGCGAATACCCGGGAATAGAGAAATCTGTCCGTGGAGGAAGCTGGGCCAACGAGAGAAACATCAGTACTTCTACTCGCGGATCTCAGCCTCCGTCGTGGTGCACCGATTTCCTCGGATTCAGACCTGTAATTGTGAAGGAATAGATGAGCTCATTAATCGACGAACTTTTTTTCACTGGAGTCATAAATGGCTAAAAAAGGCAAGAAAAACGAATTCAGCGCGGACGGTATTAAAATATTATCAGTTAACCGTAAGGCCAGATTCAACTATTCGGTTGAAGAGACGCTTGAATGTGGAATTGAGCTGAAGGGAACAGAGGTAAAATCACTTAGAAACGGTAAATTTGCATATTCAGACTCATATGTGATAGTAAATAATTTAGAGCTCTATCTAATCGCTTTCCACATATCTCCCTACGATTTCGGTAATATCAACAATCATGATCCCGACAGAAGAAGAAAACTACTAGCCCACAAAATAGAAATAAAAAAGCTTTCACGTAAGGTAGATGAAAAAGGATACACCCTCGTACCGCTCAAGATCTATCTCAAAAACAGCAAGATCAAAATTGAGATAGGCGTCTGCCGTGGCAAGAATGTTCAGGACAAGAGAAATACAATCCGCGATCGTGAGGACAAGCTTTCTATAGCACGTGAGTTCAGAGATAGAAAATAACCTTACAGAAGCGGAGGATTTATAAACAGGTAAATCACGAATGCCGCGAGACTAATCAAGGTATACAGAACAATTGTATTTGAAAGAAAAGAGTTCTCATTGCCTTGATCTGATGGTACATATATTGGAATTATGTAGGGCGGCGGCAGCAGAAAAAACGTAAGCCATGCATACTGAAAAAGTACGGGAAGATCCGGAATAAGCCGTTTTACTGCAAAATACGCCGGTATTCCTATCAGCAATACGAAAAAAAGACGCAGAAGAGAATATTTAAGACTCCTTCTGAGCTCAAGATGATCAAAACGCAGGCTGCATCCAAGAACAATCAGAACTACCGATACGGTAACTGACGAGAACCAACTTAAGGTTGTAAGAATTCCACCGGTTATAAAGTGGTTCTGCGCTGTGCCCGCGAGACCTGTTTTATTAAGGATTATTGCACCAATTATAGCTATTATTATCGGCGACTTAACGAATGACACAAGAATATCAGCCATGCTGTTTTTTGAGTCCGGTGCGTGAGATTTTAATAGCGGCAGATAGATAAACCAGATAAAAAACTCATGCCCAAGGCCTATCAGCGAGATAACCGGCAGCGCTTTAACACCGAATATTGCCGAGAATAAGGCAATACCGACCATCCCGAACTCAAAACCCGTGAAGAACTCGGCACCGTATATGGAATCGAGCACTGAGGTCTTCCTGAAAATAAGCCCTATCAGATAAAGCAAGAAACAGATGATTATTACACCGGCTATTAGAAAAAAGTATTTTGAAGTCAGTTCGGCATTTAAAAAAGCATAAAAAAGGCTTGCCGGGAGAAACAGGCTTACTATCAGGGTCTTCAGGGTCTTGACTCCGCCCTCACCTATAATTTCCTTACGACGGAGAATGTAACCGATAAAAATAATCAAAAATACTGGTATTATTCGTTTAATAAGTTCTTCCATAGCAATGATTATAATATACAGGAAGGATATTACAAATCCATATTGTAATTTTTTTATTATAAAGTTATATTGTATTACTGTGCCGGGGGTGCACCGGTTTCGACTGGCGGATGTTACGGTATAGGCTGCAGGTAGAGCTCTAACTCTTAAAACTGGAAAAACTAGTAATTGCCAACGATAAAACCGAAGCAAATTACGCTTTAGCAGCTTAATTAAGCTGTGCGGGACGCCGACATGCTGCTCCGAAGGTCGGCTGCTCCTGTAACAAACCAGAGCTTACTTGTTATTGAGTCTGATCAATAATGAGGACAACTATTCAGAATATAGATATAGGTGGTAGGTTTTTTCACCGTCCTGTATCCGAACACTTAAGAAGAAACTAAACCTGTAGACGCTTGTATTGGGCCCGTTAGGACGGGGGTTCGATTCCCCCCACCTCCAAAGCTTACCCCGGCCCAGGGGAATTGAACAGAACGAACGCGGCCGCGGAGGCCGGTAGCAAAACACGATGTTTTGCGCCAGTGAGTGAGGCGGCCTGAAGGGGGTTCACAGGATGTGAACACCTGGAAGGCGATTCCCCCCACCTCCAAAGTTTACCCCGGCCCAGGGGAATTGAACAGTATCAACCCGCAGTCGTTGACATTTCAGCAGCAACTGTGGGGAGATTTCCTTCCTTAATTTAAGCCCATGGATACATAATAATGAGACGCGTAAATACATTTATTCTGTTAATGCTAATTCCAATCTCGGCCTTTTCTTTTGGTCTGGAAGTTCCTGGCGGTGATCCATCAAGGATAATAGATCACAATTGGTTTGTTCTCGAATATAACGAGCAGTGGGAGCAGCCGCAGTGGCTGGCCTATGAGCTGACCAGAGAAGAATTAACCGGGACTACAAAAAGAATTGACAGCTTCAAACCTGATCCGGCAATTGTAACCGGTTCGGCGGAACTCTCTGACTACAAAGGCTCCGGTTATGACCGAGGGCACCTTATTCCCGCAGCGGATTTAAAGATGTCGGCGGAGTCGATGAGTGAATCTTTTTATTTAAGCAATATTTGCCCGCAGCTGCCTGCCTTTAACCGCGGAATCTGGCTTGAACTAGAATCATGTGTTAGAACATGGGCCTGGGAATATGACTCGGTATACATCGTAACCGGGCCGGTCATTGCGGCAGGTCCTGTGGAGACTATCGGAGAAAACGAAGTTGCAGTTCCCCCTTATTTTTTCAAGGTAATCCTCGATGCATCGGGTCCTGATAAGAAAGCAATCGGCTTTTTTCTTCCCAATGAAGACTGCGCACATCCATTGACGAAATATGCTGTCAGCGTCGATCGCGTTGAGCAGATAACCGGGTTGGATTTTTATTATCAGCTGCCCGATGATATCGAAACAGCCTTGGAGGCGGAATATGATATCACCGATTGGAATTTCACGGAATTTGATTTCAGATCCCGCCCTGCTATTGATACTCAAAACCCGGCGGAGGCTGAATACCTTTACTGGATAAACTCAGGCTCGGGAACGAGGCACAACCCTTCCTGCAAATATTATGGAAACACAAAAAAAGGCTATTATACAAATGGCAAAACAGGGAAAGCCTGCGGGTTTTGCGGAGGCTGAAGTCTTTATTTGCAACAATTCTAATTTTGACCTCCGGAAGCCCCTGAATAATCTTTAAAATGTCTAAATATCTAAATCATTCCTCTTTGCCGCCTGTTGAAAAGTTCTAATTCCCGCTTCCGGGACGTCAGTAGTTCTGAATTTGGCTGCCTTTGTATGCCGCCGCTGGGGGCCCCGGTGCCGTCAGGAAAAATTGAGGTCTTCCGAACCTTTTTCTGATGGTATTGGGGTCAGCAAGGGCCGACATTCGGGGGAATTGCAGTCAAATTCATAATTGCTACTTTATTAACAACGGTATTTACAGCCTGCTGCCCTTTGGTTAATATAAAATATTATAGGAGCGAATAATGATAGTGTATTGTGTAGAAGTGTATGTTAAACCTGATAATGTAGATGACTTTATAATAGCAACGGAGAAAAATCACCTGAGCACAAGGAAAGAGCCCGGCAACCTACGTTTCGATTTAAGCAGATCAGATGATGAGGATGCCTTGTTCTTCCTCTATGAAGTCTATAAGGATGAAGCCGCGGTTAACGCTCACAAGCAGACGGCTCACTATGCAAAATGGAGAGAAACAGTTGCCGACTGGATGGCAAAACCAAGATTCGGACGAATGTTTATTCCTGTTCTGCCATCCGATGAGAAAGGCTGGTAGAATCGGCAACTGCATCAGGTGATGGTTCAGAGCTTAATATCGGCTCCTGCGCGCTTGCTGTGTTTTTTTCCTATATCATCTGACTTAGATGAGGCGAAGATTATTCTATAAGTACCGCCTTCTTCAAGAGCCTTATCGTTTTTATCACCCGAGTCTGCCGGAATAGTAAATTTCAATATTGTTGTATCCAGAGATTCCAGGCCTGTTGCTTCTGTAATATCATCATTTCCATCAAGCTTTAGGTCTTCGGCATGTTTAAACATTCCGTTTCCAAAGTGATCCTCAATAAGAAGCTCTCCGTCTTTAACGGTGCCTATTATAATATTTGCTCCGGCCATCTTGTTTTCGGCATCAAAACCTACCGATATCCAGCCTTTCGTTGGATAGCTAAGCTCCACCTCAATATTTTCATCAATAAAACGCCAGCTAAAATCATAACCGTTAATATTCTGATTTTTCCAGCCGTCGGCCGCGGCGTAAAACAAAGGAAGGGTTAATAAAAGGACTATTATCAATTTTTTCATATCTACCTCTTGGTATTAAAAATAACACCAAGAGGCATGAAATGGAAAGAAAAAATTACTCCCGATCAATTATAATATAAGGTTGAATCTGAAAGGGCTTTGGGGCTATATTTCTGTCGGCCCACATGTAGAACCACCTTTCAAGCGGATAGCAGTAATAACCATCCTGCCAGTGGTCAGACGTATCATAGGAGTCAGCGAGAATCAGAATATCATCACCTATTCCTGGAGTACCATTACTGTCATACCCTATTATTGTCTGCCAGTGGCCGTCCCAGTCACCCCATTCAACCATGATCGGCCGGCCGGCTTCAAGGTTGCTTCTGAGCCACATTACGAACCAGGAATCAGCGGCATCATCGACCCAATTTTCAGACAGATCATTGTTTTCGGTAGTATAAAGCGACATCGACGAGATTTTTCCGGGCAGGTTTCCCGCGCTGTTAGGTGTGAAACTGGTGGATCCTTCGGGAATGAGATCTTCTACAGAATAGTCCTCAACGTAACTTGTTTCAACAATCTTCACACCGGGAACAGTTTTAAAGAAATCATACATCTTCTTTACTGATGTACCAAACTCATAAAAGTTGTCTGCTGATCCTGGTTCGGCACCTGCTGTGTCCTCATCAAGTGATGTCCCCATGGCCAGCGCTATATCCCATTCTGTATAACCGGTAATACCGAGTTCATTGAGTACCATCAGAGCTGCGCAGCAACCGCAGGACCATTCCGATGTCTGCTGATAGGTTTCAAACTCATCTATTATTGTCACATTGGGAGCGCCGCTGAGATTGTAATAATCAGGGTTCTTGTAATATCTGGAATCCGCATTATCGCCGGTGAAACCATAGGAATCGGCCCCTCCCCATTCATCGATATCCAGAGGACTGTTAATTACCGGAGGCTTGATTTTCTGAGTGTTTTCTGCAGAGCGTTCTGAAACCATCTTTCCTGAAGTCTCAGCGGTTGTAACACAAGATAGAAAGGTAATAGCAAGTGCAGGCAACAGAACAAATACAATGACAATTTTTTTCATGTTTTTTCTCCTTTGACATTTTGTGAATTATATCACGGAAGATTACTAATTATAAAATGAAAATATTTTTATTTAAAAACAGGATCAGCGTTCCTGTCCATTGGATTTGTCCGGACAGCCATCGAAAAAAGATAGGGATAATCTTTCTGAAGTTTCTTCATATAGTTGAGCCATTCGCGGACCAGCAGTTTATATGCCCTCATTATATCTATCTCAAGATGCTTAAGATCGTTACCCGGCAGAATCGAGTAATCCGGCCTGACAGAGAGCTCTTCGGTAAGATGAAAGACAGCCCAGAGCAGATCTGTAAAGCATTCATGCTCAAGCAGGTTCGGATTTTCCAGCAGTCTCAACAGAAAATCACGCTTTGATGAGAGAAGCTGATAAAGAGAGGAAAGCGCCTCTGTCGACATTTCGAGGTTTCCTTCAAGTTTTTCAACCTGAACGAGCGCCCTTCGGTAATCATTCTTATCCCAGCTATTTTTTATCAGCAGATGCTCAGAGATCTCATTCTCATCGTCATCCATAAGGACTACTGATTTCAGCAGAGCTGTCCCGCATTCGCTGAAAAACATTCCTATGGCCATATTCATCTTGTTAAGCATGAGTTTCTTCTGAATTGAATCTATAATCCGGTGAAGGACCAGACTCACAAGCAGGACTTCAAGCGGCAGGAATGCCAGGTCATGAATTGTGTAGATCATTATATGATGAAAATCCTGAAAAACAGCATAATGCAGGATGAACATACATACAGAAGATATTACAAGCACTAATGCGAGCAGAAAAAATGATTTTTTTGTCATTATACTTCCCTATTATTTATGTTGAGACTGATGTCAAGAACGTTTTATACCATGTACAAGCATGTGAATCGTTAATATATATATACAAACTGTTCTTGTCAAATATCGATATTCAAAATAGAATTACTCATGACCAGTAAAAACTCAATTGTTAAACTTACTCCGGTAATTGAATCGAGGATAAAGAAGAATCCGCTGCTTAATATGGATACCTTCATAATACCTTCACCCTATGTCCGTGATGTCGGAATTGAAAAAGACTATGATCACAGTTATGTCTGGATGGAGGAACGGGAGATTCTCGGATACCTTCTTGTCTACTCTGATAAACAGCAGAAATACTTTCATATATACAAACTTGTTTCGAGTCCATTCGGCCGAGGCCGCGGAATCGGACAGGCGTTTCTAACCCATCTTGCGGAAAATGTCCCGATCAAATCTGAGATCTATCTTTACTTATGGGAGAAACAGACTGATACCCTTGAGTTTTTCCAGACCAGGGGATTCAAGCTCGGCGATTCAATAGTATACAGGAATCTCGTCTACTATCATATCCATGCCTCCAAGGAGAGGTTGCTAGAGAAAGGCATAAGCGGGCAGAAAAATAGTCCAAAGGCTGCCGAAATAGGCAAGACAAGGCATGATGCCCGCAAGCTCGTCCGCCTGCTCTCCCACATGGTTGAGACCCTTTCGGTGGAAAACTGTGACAAGCTAGTCGAAGACATCAACCGTGAGACAACTACCCTGATTAATATGCTTAATATCTTCCGTGATTCCCGCAAGATCCTCCACGAAGTCAATCTGAAAGATCTTATCCTCGAGAGGATTGTCGCATACATTCAGGCCTCCCCTATAAAATGCTGCCTGCAGATCAAGATAAATACGAAGAACTCTGTTGTCCTGGGATATCATGAGAATATAGGACGGGCCCTTGTAAACATCGTCTCCAACTCACTGGACGCGATTGAAGAAAGAGGCATCAAGGGGTTTATAAAAATATCACTTGCCGAGAGAGGTGATGATATCATCCTTTCAATCAGAGACAATGGGATAGGGATAAAAGATAATCTTCTGGAACTTGACGACAAGGGTTTTCCTCTTTTCGTCGGTAGAACCACTAAGGACAGAAAGTCCGGAGAGGGCCTGGGCACCCTTCAAATTTATTCAGCATTCGGTCCTGAGAATATTTCAATCTCAAGCGGCCATGGCGGTACCGGATGGAAGATTAAATTCTCACAGTCAAAGAATGAAATGGACAGCCGTTTTGTGAGAATGAACAGGCGGTTTAATGAGTTCAAGAACCTCTGGGAAGACTACAACCTGATTGAAGCCGAGGACAGGACTGACTTCATAACCTACATCTGGCAGCTCCGCAAGATGGAGATATTTCTTTTTGACTTAATTCTGATGTTCAGTAATTACCATAACATCAGGACTATTTACCGTACTATACTGGCATTTATTGAGGATACGAATGATGATAAGAAGCTCAGGGATTTTATATTTTCACTAAGGTCTGACAATGAAGTTCTCCGTAAATGGCTGTTTGAAATTTCAGTAGAAATAAAAAACAGAAAAGAACATTTAATTGAGACTTCAAACATTAATGACGATTATCAGGGTGCGCTGCTGAAGAGCTACGGTCAGGCACTTGAGAATGTAATAATATTCACCCTCGACCCGGAAACCGGAGATTTCCTCGCCTCAGATCGTAAGCTTGCCGAACATCTGGATTTCGTCCCCTATCTCGGAAACGAACGTGACCGGCTTCTAAGAGGCGAGTTTGTAGGGGATCTCAACAATGATTCAAAGCCAATATTTCTCGGGGTCTGGAATGTTGATTCGGAGGAAGATCTATTTACCAAGTTGAAACTGATACGGAAAGCCGCCGGGAAAATGCTCGAAATAGGTATTCACACCGAGAAGAGACTGGCCTTCTATCAGACTACATACATAAATCACAATCGGGATATTGACACCTATAGTTCCACGACCTTCGGCGAGTTCGCGAAGCTTTCAGATGACGGTCTTAAGACCTTCACCAGGAAGGCTGATGATGAGGCTTACGACTTTCTCATGCAGGTTGATTAAGAGGAAACTGGATGGGCTTATTGACAACAGGCTTTCAGTCCGGAATGCAAAAGCCAATTGCAAAAAAGAGCCGGCCTTACAGCCGGCTCCTTTATTAGATTCAAAATATAATCCTGCGAGTCTTCAGCTGATTAAATATCCTGTCCCATAATATATTCTTTAAGGTACTTGTTCTCAAGCTCAACAGCGTCCAGGAGTGCCTTTACCGCATCACCGATTGAGATAATTCCAACCAGTTTCTCGCCTTCAAGAATCGGCAGATGTCTGATTCTCTTCTCAGTAAAGATTTGCATAGCCTTCTGAAGTGAATCTTTTAATCCAAGACTCAGAAGCTTATCCTTACCGGTCATAAACTCCGAAACCTTCTGGTCTTTAGCACAATCGGAGCAAATCATCAGCAGGTCTCTTTCGCTGATAATACCCTCAACTCTGCCATTAGCATCAACGACCATCAGAGCACCAATGTGCTTCTCGTTCAGCTTTAATAAAGCATCTCCAATCTTGTCGTCAGCACTGATTGTCTCTACCGCTGTGCCTTTCTTTTTTAGTAATTCACCTAAATTCATCTGTACCTCCGGTTACGTTAATTACTCTGTCGTTATCATACACCATATGTTATAACCTATATACTATTTTTTTGTATAATGTGTATGAAGCAGATGATGAGATTTCTCTCCAAGCGGCTGTATGAGATATTCTTCATAAATCTTTGCGATTGACGGATTCAGATGCGATTTCCTGAGCGGCTTACCTTCATCTTCGGCATAAATTGCTTTCATACGTTTTAGCCTCGTAGAATCATCGGTAAATCTCGGTTGACCTCCTCCGCCTATACATCCGCCGGGACAGGTCATTACTTCGACAAAATGATACCGGCCGGGATCCGCCTTCAGTCTACGGAAGACTTCCGCGGCATTTCCGAGACCGTGGGCTACAGCAACGCTTAGCTCGACACCCTCAAGAAAACTCCATTCTTTTACTGTTCCCTCAATTTTCAGACTTGCTTCCTTCAGGCCTTCGAGTCCGGCAACTGGTGTGAGATGGAGATTCTCAAACGGAATTTCTCTGCCTGTTACCAGCTCATAAACCGTACGGATTGCCGCCTCCATAACTCCGCCGGTGTTGGCGAAAATGTCGGCTGCGCCGGTGGACTGCCCGAGGGGATTATCCATTACGCCGTCAGGCAGTTCCCTGAAGTTTATTCCCGTTGATTTAATCATACCTCCGAGCTCACGAGTTGTGAGAACATAATCAACGTCGGTGAAGCCTGAGTCAGCCATTTCTTCTCTTGCAGCCTCATACTTTTTCGCGGTACAGGGCATGACGGACACTACTATGATGTCTTTCGGATCTATTCCCATCTTTTCCGCATAGTAGGTCTTGGCTACCGCCCCGAACATCTGCTGAGGCGACTTGCAGGTTGAAAGATTATCGAGGTAATCGGGCTGAAAATACTCGGCGTAGTTAATCCAGCCGGGAGAACAGCTGGTGAACATTGGGAGTGCTATGTCCTCACCGTCAACAAGCTTCTTCTTCAGTCTTGTAAGCAGTTCGGTTCCTTCTTCCATAATAGTCAGATCAGCTGCGAAGTTCGTATCAAAAACGGCGTTAAAACCTAGTAACCGCAGCGCCGAGACCATCTTACCGGTCACGAGGGTTCCGGGTTCGTAGTCAAAGCATTCACCGAGGGCCGCGCGGATTGCAGGCGCCGTCTGTACGACAACGTGTTTTGTCGGATCTTCAATTGCATCCCATATTTCGCTTATACTCGAGCGTTCTACAATGGCGCCGACAGGGCAGACGGCGGCACACTGTCCACACTGTACACATTGCACGTCGGCGAGATCCAGGGTAAATGCCGGGCCTATGACAGTTTCATATCCGCGATTCTGAGGGAATAGCGCTCCCACCTTCTGTATCTCGTTACAGACGGTGACGCACCGCCGGCATTTTATACACTTCCCGGTGTCGCGAATAAGCGCCTTAGTCGTGTAGTCGAAACGGCTCTCAGGTTTTTCTCCTATATAGAGCGGTTTGTTTATTCCAAGAAGTGAAGTAATGGCCTCAAGCTCACAATCACTGCTTCTGTCACAGTACTGACAGTTGCCTTCGTGCTCGCTCAAAAGCAATTCCGCAACAAGCGTCCTCGCCTCACGAACCTTCCTGCTGTTTGTCTGAACAACCATTCCCATTGTCACCGGCGTGGCACAGGACGGCATAAGGACCTTAGCCCCTTCCACCTCAACAACGCAAATCCTGCATGCTCCAAGCGGATGCTGTCCCTGAAGGTGACATAATGTAGGGATTTTCACTCCTATCAATGCAGCCGCATCAAGGATAGTCGTTCCTTTTTCAACTGACATTTGTATTCCATTTATTGTTAGATCAATCATTTAATACCTCTCTGGGGATAACAGGTTTGCCGTAATCACAGCGAAGACATCTCGAGCTCTGTCTGAGAGCCACTGCTTCAGACCATGGAAGCTCAACTTCATCAAAATTTGATCTTCGTTTTTCGGCAGGAATTAATGGCACCTTCTCTCTTGGATAAGGAGCCGGATCGGCATCAGGATCAAAGGGAATCTCAAGTTTTCGTTCTTCCCGCCAGAATGCATGATCTTCACCGCTTAAGTGATAATCTATACCGACAGCAGCTATTTCCCCGGCATGAATTGCCTTCACAACTGAAGATGGACCAGATGTGGTATCTCCGCCGGCATAGAGCCAGTCAACCGAGGTTCGGCCGGTACTTGGATTTATTTTTATATATCCCTTTTCGTTAAGCTCTAGACCATCTATCTCACTGAAACCAGAAGCGTCAATATTCTGACCGATTGCGGTTATTATTTGATCTCCTTTTATAACGAAGTACTCCTCGTTTTCCTTCACCGCGCGCCTGCGGCCCTGCTTATCAAAAGAGCCTAGGGTCATATGAAGACATTTCAATCCTGCAACCTTACCGTCGGCTGATTTAATAACTTCTACCGGCTGGGTTAAATCAATTATCTTTACACCCTCAACAATTGCTTCTTCAACCTCTTCCTGGTAGGCCGGCATCTGACTACGCTTTCTTCGATATACTATTGTTACCGAATCGGCACCGAGTCGGACTGCACTTCTTGCAGCATCTATTGCCGCGTTTCCACCGCCAATAACAAGTATGTTTCGATTAATCCTGACATTTCCGCGGATGTTATACTGCTTGAGAAAGCTCAGAGCATCATCGACTCCGTCGGCATCTTCGCCTGGTATACCAAGGCCTGTACCTATGGGCGCGCCTCCGCTGAAGAAGATGGCATCACAGCCGTCATCCCTGAGCTGTTTAAGAGTGATGTCCCGGCCGAGTTTCATATCGCAGTTTATTTCAACTCCTATACGTTCAATCATCCTTATCTCCCGGGCGATTTCTTCACGTGGAAGTCTGTACGCGGGAATTGCCTGAGTAAGCATACCGCCTGGTCTGCTCTCGGCCTCATATATCACAGGCTGATATCCCAGCCGCGCGAGAAAATATGCGCAGGACAAACCTGCCGGACCGGCGCCGATTACGGCGACCTTTTTAACGGCGTTCTTATTGTTCTCAAGAACTTCAGGCAGCTGAACGACGATTTCCTGCTCCACGAGATACCGCTTCAGTGCCCTGATTGAGACAGAGTCATCGAGCATGGCGCGACGGCATTTATCTTCACAGGTGTGAAAACAGACCCGGGCGCAAATTGCGGCAAAGGGGTTCTTCTCCCGGTGCAGCTGCAGTGCCTCGGCATACCGTTTTTCTTTGATAAGAGATACAAAGCCCGGAATATCAACACCTGCAGGGCAGGCAGACTGGCAGGGTGCGCGTACAAGACCCGGACAAACGCCGGCGGCACAGTGTTTATGAACAATATGATCCTCATATTCATGTCTGAAATGCTGGATGGTCGAAAGTACCGGATTTGGAGCGGTTTGGCCCAGTCCGCAGAGCGAGGTTAGCTTTATCATGTTTCCAAGGGTTATTAGACGCTCTATATCCTCTTCTTCTCCTTGGCCTTCGGTAATCCGTTCAAGAATTTCGTGCATTCTTTTAATGCCCACACGACAGGGAACACATTTTCCGCAGGATTCCTCGAGAACAAATTCCAGGAAAAATTTTGCAACATCCACCATACAGGTGTCTTCGCTCATAACCACAAGTCCGCCCGAGCCCATTATTGCCCCTAGCTCCTGCAGAGATTCGAAATCAAGAGATACGCTGAGATGACTCTTTGGTATACAGCCGCCTGAGGGGCCTCCAATCTGGGCAGATTTGTATATCTTGCCTTCCTGCATTCCTCCGCCTATATCATAAATTAAATCTCCAAGACTCGTTCCGATGGGAACTTCCACAAGACCGACATTTCTGACATTACCTGTCAACGCGAAAATTTTAGTTCCCGGAGAGTTCTCGGTTCCAGTAGTGCGGTACCACTCGTGGCCGTTAAAGAGTATCAGAGGAATATTCGCGAAGGTTTCAACATTGTTGAGAACAGAAGGTTTTCCCCAGAGTCCCTTGACTGCAGGAAACGGCGGACGGGGCCGCGGCTCACCGCGCTTGCCCTCTATGGAGTTCATAAGAGCGGTCTCTTCACCACAGACAAATGCTCCTGAACCGCGCGAAATCTGCAGTTTAAAATTAAATCCGCTGCCCAGAATATTATCGCCAATCAGGCCGTATTCTTCGCATTTTGCGATAGCGGTTTCGAGGCGCTTTAAGGCCAGAGGGTATTCGGCACGGCAGTAAATATAACCTTCATCGGCACCGATGGCATAAGCGCCAATCAGCATTCCTTCAATTACAGAATGCGGATCAGATTCAAGAATACTTCTATCCATGAAAGCGCCGGGGTCTCCCTCGTCGGCATTACAGAGGATGTATTTCTTGTCACTCTCTGAGTTCTTGCAGAACGACCATTTAAGGCCTGTCAGAAAGCCTCCGCCTCCGCGCCCTCTGAGTCCTGATTCTTTTACTTCAGCTACAACCTGCTCCGGACTAAACTCATTAATAGCTTTGGCAAAACCGAAATATCCGTCGCGTCCGATGTACTCATCAATACTGTCGGCATCAATTATGCCTTTGTTTCGCAGGACACGAAGTTCCTGTTTCGCAAAGAAAGGAAGATCCATATAACGCGGTATAACGGCATTGGAAACCGGATGACGGTACATGCAGCGCTCAACGAGTCTGTGATTATTAATGTGTTCATTAAAAATTTCAGGAACGTCGGAAGCTTCCATTCCGTTGTACAGAATACCGCCGGGGTACATGACCATAATAGGTCCGACGGCGCAGAATCCGTTACAACCTGTTCTGACTATTGTAACCTTATCTTCCATTCCATATTTTTTTATTTCTTCTTCAAGGGCGGCAGCAACTTCTGTTGACTTTGATGACTGGCAGCTGGTACCCATGCAGAGCGCAATATCGTAACGACCGCTTTTAGATATCATCTGATTTTCGATATCATCCGTTGCATCAATTGCGAGCATCCTGAAATCCAGCTTTTCTTTATTATCGTTTTTAATTTTTTTCAGATCTTTAATATTCTTAATCATCAGTGGCCTCCATCACCTTATAGCTCTGGAGTATTTCACCAACCTTAGAAGGCTTTACCCGCCGGTAAATATCATCATTAATCATTGCTACAGGCGCAAGACCGCATGCTCCGAAACATCTGCCAACCTTGAGTGAAAAAAGCTGATCTTCAGTCGTTTCATCGATACCAATTCCAAGATTATTTTTGAAGCTTTCGAGAACCTCTTTTCCTCCGCGCACATAACATGAGGTTCCAAGGCATACCCTTATCAGGTATTTACCCCTCGGAACGGTTGAAAAGTACTTGTAGAAACTTACTACTCCCGCAACTTCGCTGTACGGTATTTCAAGCAGTTCCCCTGCTCTTTTAAGAGAAAGTTCCGGTAAGTGTCCGAAAATATCCTGAAGTGTTTGAAGAACGGGAATAAGGGCTCCCTTTCTTCCGATGAATTCACCGACGACGATGTCTGTCTGTTGAATAATTTCTGCATCTGTTCTCTGGTGAGGTAAGGTTTGGGCAGTATCTGCCATGGGCATCTCTCCTTCTTGAATTTTAGGCTGTTTAGCCGGTAAATATCAAAGAAAGGCTGATGAATCAATTATTGGCTTATCAGTAGCACATTTATGATACATGATAAAATGGAATCTGCGACTTGTCAAAAAGATTATAAAAAAATATCGATATAATCATTTCTATATATAGATATCGATATAAATATTGTTAAATATTGAAATTGATCCTTCGTTTTCTATTTACAAAACAGATTTTTTAGGTTTAAATTCACCATGGACATCAAACAACTACTTTACGATATTTTTCTTACAAAAATTGCAATTGGTGACTTTAATTTTTCTTTTCACCTAACCGGTCTTCTGCTGAGGCTAGTACTGCCGCTGATTGCTATCTTTATTGTATTCAAATACATAAAAAAAGGAATATCCCACTTTGTAAATAAATCAAAGGCTAAAGATGAAAACAAGAACACCGCTAAAAAATGGGTAAGGCGCGTTTTTAATATAATATATTTTATAATAACGGCAATTTTTCTAAGTAACCTTCTCGGCGCTGATACGCTGCGTTATTTACGGATGCTGTATGAAATACTTAATCAGCCTATTATTGAATCCAGCGGAACTCGAATAACAATAATTACGGTTATTCTGACAATACCCGTTTTCTATCTTGCATCCTGGGCTGGAAAATCAGTCAAAAAATTGATAAATCATGATCTGCTCGATAAAATCGGATTTGATGAGTCACGAAAGTTCGGGTTCACCTCTTTAGTACAATACGCGGTGATGGTTGTTATTGTTCTCATTGGTTTATCTTTTATAGGAATAGATCTTTCCGCCCTGACTCTCATATTCGGAGTACTTGGAATTGGACTTGGTTTTGGACTCCAGCATACAATAGCAAATTTCATCGCGGGTCTGCAGATAATATTTTCAAGACCGGTAAAAGAAGGAGACCGAATCCTTGTAAACGGAATAGAAGGAACAGTCTCCCAGATAAGGCTCAACTCAACCAGTATAACTACAATGATGAATGAGAGTATAATAATTCCCAATTCTAATCTTGTTCAGAATGTCGTACATAATTACTCATACGAAGATCGAAAAATAGTAATTTCAAATCCTGTTCAAATTTCCTATGATGATGATCCGGAAAAAGTTTTAGGCCTGCTGCTTACAATAGGACGGGAAAACCCGTTTTCTATGGGCTTTCCGGAACCGAAGGCAAGGCTTAAGGGCTTTGGAGATTCCGGGATAGATTTATGCCTGTATACCTGGATAAGCGATGTTGAATATAAATACGATGCCCGTGACTGGACAAACCGGGCGATATGGAAGAGTTTCCAGAAAAATGAAGTTACCATCCCCTTCCCTCACATTCAGCTGAAGACAGATGTGAAGACAAAAGAGGCGGAAGTTCAAAAGGAAGAAGAATATTAGGGCGCTCTGTGCTGCTAGTCATAATCGACTATTTGCCTCGACTATATCAAGCTCGCTATAATTTAGTTATATTTATGTGAGCAAATGAGACGATAAATTTTTGTAAACTTCCTTTCCCAAGGACTCCCGCAGAAAAATATCTTGCACAATGAAATTTTTGCTGTTATAATCCTGAAAATCATATATGAAGGTGCCTGTAATAGAACTTAAATATAATACCGAAAAGCATGTTTATTTTATCTCCTATTCTAAACTGCCGTCTAATATTTCGGCAGCGGTCTATGAAGGTTATATAGGCGTAGGAATAGTTGTAAATTATCATACTGGAATTATCGAAGACGTGAGCTGTACCCTCCTTACTGAGGTTGCCCGGAATTTTCTAAAGGGTATAATCATCGGCTTTTCATTGTATGACGATATTGAACCCTTGATTGATGATATAAAACTGCATTTTCATGGCTTTTCACAGAAATCGGTATGTGTAATAATGCATGAGAATTTCAGACGCTATCATGAATGGGAAAATGAGAATCAGGGCAAACTTGCGGAGCAAAAAAAAAAATGTGATGAAAATACGGCTTTAAAAGAAATCCCGAATCTGGAAACAATGAAAGTTTATCCAGAACATTCAATTTATCTGATTTCTTATGCCAGAATACCACAGAATAACTCGCTGGCATTTTTCAAGGGGGCGCTTGGTATAGGTTTTGTTATCGAGCTGCCGACAAATTTAATACTTGACTGTTGTGGAACATTTATTACCGATGAGGCTGAAGACTTCATTAAAAGCCTTTCAGTCGGTAAAAAATTTAATTCCGAAGCTGATGTTGATTGTCTTGTAGAATTAGTGAAATTTAATTTTCACTGTTCAGCACAGAAGGCAGCATGTGTTATATTTAGAAGTAATTTTACTATTTTTACTGAATGGAAGAACGAAAATATAGATTATTTAAATACTTTTATAGTTTAGACTGTTTTATTTATAGGGCCGGCGTAACCCGCCGATCTATAGTGAATAAGAACCAGTATTTCGAAGGCCAACTATGGTTCTTTGTCGTGCTGGTTTTTTTTATATCCAAAAATATAAGGAGAGAGATTCTGATGATTGAAAAACCAATAATAAGTTCAGCAGATGCGGCTAAACTAATTTCTTCTGGTCAAAAAGTAATGGTCGGAGGATTCATGGGCTGCGGTTCACCGCCCGAGCTGCTGAAATCACTTGCCGAATCTGATACAGACGGATTGACCTTGATCTGCAACGACTGCGGACTCTATGATTCAGTAAAAAATATCGCAACCGGCGTAGCGAAAAATGTGAAGAAAAAACAATTTTCAAAGGTTATCACGAGCCATATTGGACTTAATCCGGAAATACAGAGGCAGCTGCTAAACGGAGAAACGGAAGTAGAACTTGTTCCGCAAGGAACTCTGGCCGAACAGATTCGTTCAGCAGGCTGTGGTTTAGGCGGCTTTCTGACTCCAACCGGTGTCGGAACAGAGGTAGAAGAAGGCAAACAGGTAATTGAAGTGGACGGGAAAAAATTTCTTCTCGAATATCCATTGAAGGGCGATATTGCCCTCATCCATGCAAGCCGAGCAGACAAGGCTGGGAATCTTCAGTACGCAAGATCAGCCCGTAACTTCGGCCCGCTGATGGCAATGGCATGTAGTACCGTTATTGTACAGGCGGATGAAATTGTCGAAATAGGTGAAATAGATCCTGAGAATGTTATTACCCCGTCGATCTTCGTTAATTATCTTGTAAGAACTGAAAACAGGGAGGTTAAAAATGGAATATAAACCTAGAAAAGACATCATAGCAAAGCGTATAGCAAGACTTTTCAAGTCTGGAGATGTCGTAAACCTTGGAATTGGTCTACCTACCCTTGTAGGTAATTTCCTTCCCGAGGGTGTTGATATAATTCTACAATCCGAGAATGGTTTCCTGGGCCTCGGGCCTGTTCCCGCTGAAGGGCAAGCAGATCCTTTTCTCGTAAACGCAGGAGGACAACCTGTTACAATGAAAAACGGCGGATGTTACTTTGATTCGGCAACGTCATTCGGAATCATTCGCGGCGGTCATGTTGACTATACTGTACTCGGAGTACTTGAGGTCGACCAGAACGGCAACCTTGCTAATTATAAGGTGCCCGGCAAGATGGTTCCCGGTATGGGTGGAGCCATGGATCTCACTGTCGGGGCAAAGGTGGTAATAGCTGCTACCGTACATTTTGATAAGAATGGAAAATCTAAATTGTTAAAAAAATGCAGCCTTCCCCTTACTGCACAGAATGAGGTAAACATTCTTATAACCGATCTCGGTCACTTTGAGATAAGGGATAATACCTTCATTCTGAAAGAAGCATTCAGCCCCTATGATGAAGATTTTATAGCTTCGAGTACTGAGGCTGATCTCATAATAGCGCCCGATTTCAAACGTATAGATTTATCTTAAGATAAAAAAGATAAACTTAGCTTGCGCTTTAAAAAAAAGCATGTAATAATATCGCAATAGTGATTTATTCCTGACATATAGTATTAAGAACTGTTTTATTTATGGGCATACCGTAACCCGGTATGCTTGAGTGGATAAGAACCAGTATTTCAAAGACCTTTTAATCAGAGGTCTGCGTTGTGCTGGTTTTTTTTATATTCTGAGCGTTGGTATAGGGGCCCCGTATCCGCTTTGAAAAAGGAGAAAATAGATGAGTAATGTTTCTGATGTCCTGCCGAATAAAGGACGTAAAAAATCAACCGACAAGCCAGAGGGCCGTGTCGGAATAATTAAGATTATGACCAATGCCCTGGTCAAGCTGGTTGCAAAATACCTGCCGAACCCTTTTGTATTTGCAATTATACTAACTGTAATAGTATTCGCTTTAGGCCTCATCTTGACAGAGCACGGGCCAATGAAGATGCTTAATTTCTGGTACAAGGGATATTTCAGTCTGCTGAAGTTTACAATGCAGATGATATTCGTGTTGATAACAGGTTATGCTCTGGCTAGATCACCTTTTGTAGTAAAAATACTTAAGGCTCTCGCGAAAATACCCAAGACTCCTACCCAGGCAGTTATGTTTACGGCGATGGTAGCCTATATTTGCTCGTATATCAGCTGGGGATTCGGTCTTATAGCTGGAGCTCTAATAGCGAAGGAAGTAGCCATCCAGAATCGTGGAAAGGGACTGCATTACCCCATCCTGATAGCCGCGGCCTATAGTGGGAACCTCGTCAGAGGACCTTCCTCATCAATTCCGCTTGTTATCGCGACCGATGGACACTTCCTACAGGATATTATCGGGATAGTTCCAGTTTCCAGTACATTATTCAGCTCATGGAATATTATCATGACTGTAACCTTATTCATTCTCATTCCCCTTCTATATATGAAAATGATGCCTAAGGGAAAAGACAAAATCATCGAAATTGATGAGCGCCTTGTCATGGAAGATAAAATCGAAGAAGTTAAAGTGGTCCTCGATACCCCTTCTGCTAGATTGAACAACAGCAGGATTCTATCGTTAATAATTGCGGTACCCGGTTTAATTATCATTTTCAACCATTTCAGGTTGAACGGATTTGATCTTAATCTCAATATCGTTATATTCATCTTCCTTATCCTTGGAATGATAGCCCATAAAACGCCGATCAAATATGTTCAGGCAATAAATGAAGCCATCAAAACTTGTGGAGGTGTGGCATTGCTTTTCCCCTTCTATGCCGGAATAATGGGCATGATGAAGACTTCAGGACTTGCAGGAATAATGTCAAACTGGTTTGTTAGTTTCTCAACGGCAACAACATTCCCGCTGTTTACTTTTTTAAGCGCAGGTTTTGTTAATCTTTTTGTTCCTTCCGGAGGAGGACAGTGGGCGGTTCAGGGACCCATAATGATCCCCGCAGCACACGCCATCGGTGCTGATCCGGCCAAGGTTGCCATGGCTCTGGCATGGGGTGACTCATGGACAAATCAGATTCAGCCTTTCTGGGCCCTGCCTATTCTGGCTATAGCCGGTTTATCTGTTAAGGATATAATGGGCTACTGTATGATGGTAGCAATTCTTGCCGGCATTGTAATCTCAGCTTTCCTGATTTTCCTGTAGAGGTTTAATATGGAAAAACTGATTGTAACTATTGCTCCAACAGGAAATGTTCCCACACGAGAAAAGCATCCGCAGGCACCGCTGACAGTAGATGAAATTGTTGCGGATATAAAAAACTGTGTTGAGCTCGGAGCCTCCATTGCTCATATTCATGTTCGTAATGAGGATCTTAAACCGACAAGTGACCGTAAGGTCTTTAAAAAGGTATTAAAGAGAATTGATGATGAAAAAATTGATGTCATCAAACAGCTCTCGACCGGTGCCCGCGGAGGAGAGAACACCTTCGAATGGCGCGGCCAGATGCTTGATCTGGATTGCCATATGGCAAGCCTTGCAACGGGCTCCTCGAACTTTGCAAAGATGGTTAATGCTAATTCCTTTGAACTAATAGAGAAGCTTGCCGTCAAGATGAATGATAACGGAATAAAGCCTGAACTGGAAATCTTCGACTATTCGATGATGACAAATGCACTATGGCTTGAAAAAAAGGGTGTCCTGAAAGGACCTCTTCATTTCAATCTGGTTATGGGTGTCCCCGGCTCCATGCCGGGAACTATTAGAAACTTATCATTCCTCGTTGATAGTCTTCCTCCCGGCTCAACCTGGACTGTCAGCGGCATAGGCAGCGCTCAGGTGCCGATGATAACAACCGCTATTCTCCTCGGAGGGCATGTAAGAACAGGTATTGAAGACTGCCTGACATATAAAAAAGATGTTCCCGCTACGAATTCAATGCTTGTTGAAAGGATTGTTAAAATAGCAGGAATGCTGGATAGACCAATAGCTAACGTCGCTGAAGCTAAAGAAATCCTCAGTATAAAAAAGTAAAAAAAGAACTAATACTTGGCCGCAACAGATAAGACGGCCAAGTATTTTAAAGCGGCAGGAAATACCGAATTTCAAAATGCGGAGCTTAACAGCTGAAGAATAAAAGAAAACTACTGCGCTGATTCTATTATGACCATAACCGTATCTGATCGGCCTATGTCGTCAAGAACGGTAAGGCTGTATTCACCCTCTTTGGGGAACCATTCGAGTCTTCCGTCACGGGCGGTTTTTCCAATAAAATTATTATCTGAAAACCAGAAAAGCGTTGTGGTGTCGGCATCCGCCACGGCCACCAGAGGTATGGAGTTGTTTCTTGTTCTTGTCCGCCTTATTATATAAGTTCCGCCGGTAAGAGGACTGATGATCATTGGCGGACTTCCCTCTGAAATTTGATTCCTGCTGTTGTTTTCAGGCTCCATGGGCGGAGGGGTAATCCGCGGAAGACCTGCAAGCTTGAACTGCCTGAGCATATCGGAAGACCAGAACTCTCTCACTGTTTTTATTACCCCGGGGTCGCCAATCCGGGCGGTTCGATATCCTGTCGCGGTATCAATAAAAACCTCGCGGTGAATCCGGCATCTTGTTATCGGGGATACACCCGGAATGAAGTCGGTCATAATGGTGTCAGGACAGCTATCGTTCGGAATACAGCCGGAAACGCTGCAGACCTCAACCTGCGATATAGTATTGGGAGGCATCATGGGGCGGTATTTCTTTTCAGCCGGAATTTCCAGGATAATAGAATCGGCAATTGAAAACAGAAGCGGCGCCGCCGTATTACGCCCTAGAAAGGCAGGGTTGCCGTCGCCGTTAAAATTTCCTATCCATACGCAGATTACATATCGGTCAAAGATACCCACCGACCAGCAGTCCTTGAAGCCTATCGATGTACCGGTTTTATAGGCAACGGGAACTGATCGCGCCCGTGCCGGCCGGTGTTCAGTAGGCTCCGGATTTTTCTGAAGCATTCGAAGAGTCAGAATACTTGACTCCATCGACAATAAACGTTTTTCTACCGGCTCAACAGGCGTTTCTTTTAGAAATTGCAGCGGATACTGCAGTCCCTCATTCCCGAGGGCGGCGTACATTGAGACAAGCTCAAGCATCGTAACCTCAGCGCTGCCCAGAACTATCGACAATCCGTAATATCCCCGGTCTTTAAGACCGGTAACGCCGGCATTGATGAGAAAATCATAGAGATCGGGGTTTTCAATTTCGACAGCAAGATTAATGGCGGGAATATTCCGGCTGTGAACCAGGGCTTCCCAGGCCTTAACCGGCCCCTTGAAGTCGCTCTGATAATTATCCGGTGTATATACGCCGTAGCTGGTAGGAGTATCTTTCAGCATCGAATCAGGGTGAATAATACCCTGCTCAATAGCCATCGCATATATAAACGGTTTAAGGGTAGAACCCGGCGAACGTTTGGCCGTAAACCCGTTTACCTGACCTTCAATCCCGTCATCGAAAAAGTCGGCCGATCCAACAGCCGCAAGAACTTCCATTGTTGAGAAATCAAGAAGCAGCACACTGCTGTTGTTTACCCCGATGCTCCGCTTTGAACGGAGGTAGTTCTCAACATGTCTTTCAACCAATTCCTGATAATGCAGATCAAGGCTTGTGGATATCATTGAGCTTAATGCCTCACCGGGTGGGCCCTGCTCCGCAGGCGTCAGAGCCTTTACATAGTCTGCCGCGTGGGGAGCTTTAAACGGGAAGCTGCAATAAAACGACACCGGCATATCCATCTGCGCAGAGTACTCCGCGTCTTCAGGATGCTCCTTGAGCCAATCCGAATACAGCAGACTGCGGGCTTCCAAGCTCTCAGCAGGAACATGCCCAGGCTGCGGAGCCCTGGCGTTCGGAGCCTGGGGAAGCACCGCGAGAAAGAACATCTCTGAAAGGGTAAGTTCGCCCAGGTTTTTATGGTAGTAATAATATGCAGCCGCAGGAAATCCTTCTATATTGTCCCCGCAGGGAGCAAGGTTCATATAAGCTTCAAGAATTTCCTGTTTGGAGTATTTTATTTCCAGATAAAAGGCTTTAAAGATCTGATCGATTTTGCCTGGAATCCGGGTTGTATGCAGATGGTATTTAAGTCTTGCAAGCTGCATGGTAATTGTCGAGGCTCCCATGCGGTAATCCTTCGACACATAGGTACTCCAGGCGGCTTTAACAAGGGCTGCCGGATTAACACCCGGATGTGAGTAAAAATACCGGTCCTCCTTCAGCAGAATCATCTCAATAAACTGCGGGGAAAAACCAGCGAGAGGCTCCCTGATCCGGTATTTCTCATCCTCAGTCAGAAAGATCCTGAGCATCTCTCCATTGCGGTCAAGTACCGCTGTTGAAAACGTAAAATCATCAAGACAAGCCCCCGCAGGCATCAGCAGAAGGAGCATCAAAAACAAGATTACCGCTACTGCCGCTGATGCAAGGATTACTTTCTTCCCGGTCAAACGAAACTTATTAAGGCGCCTCATCTATTCCGTTATTACCAGCCGTTCACATGGATTAAGAGACCAGATATCAAGGTCGTACATCGATTCGGCAAATGCCGGCGGCGTCACGAAGCTTCCGGTATTAATTGCCCTTGCCTTGTATGTGAACTCTTTCATATCCTGATTGATATCGACAAACAGGATTACCCTGTCTTCCCTGATATCAATGTATTCTGGCTTCATATTCCCGGAGGAAGCTGAATCCCTGATTGAACGGATATCGGCTTCAAGCCCGGCCGGGAGTAAATCCACGATAGCAATATTATTGATTCGTTTGCTCTCAAGCGCACGGCACCTGATTCTGACGTTTATATTACTTCCGACAGGCAGCTCGTTTACAACCTCGCCCTCATCAGTCACATACTCCCTGAAGACCTCGATTCCGTTGTTGCTCTGCTGTGGTATTTCAAGATCAAAACCTGCCGATGTCAGCTGATAAAACAGGGGTACAGAGTCTTTGTTCCGGATACTGACGCTCTCGGCCTTTGCCGAATAATCAGCGCTCAGTAAGGTATCGCCTTCAGGCTTAAGCACAACTGCATTTTTCTGTGCGTCTTCTTCCGAGAGCTCAAGTCCGCGATTTACGGCCGGCTGAACAGCTTCAAGATAGGAGCTGATTCCGAGCATCGCGTAATTCGCGGAGAAGGTACTGTAAACACCGCGATCTATGTCTTCGGAAATCTGTTTCAGCAGATCAGCCGAGACCGATTTTATGCTTTCAGGAAAGTATTCACCCAGCATGTACAGATAGATGGACGGATAACAAAGTTCATTGTAGTAATCCAGATATATCTCGCGCTTTATGCTGCCGGAAGCCTTTCGAATAAGAGATTCTGCCTCGCGCTGTTGTTTCATTAGCGCGTATGAGCCTGACAGGAACATACCGCAGAAGCCGGACTCCCAATCTTCGAAATTGGTTTTAAGATCAGAGGTCAGCTTTTCGATATAACTCGTCGTTACAATCTGGTTAAGAGTCAGGATATATACGGCATAACACCTATCTGTTAAATCATTTTCCCCGGTTTTCTTTGAAGAGGCTATTTCCCTAAGTCTATTCAGGCCTTTGTCAAACATGGACTCTGGGACATAATAGTTATTTTCACGGGCAAGAGTGAGAAAATGCATTACGTAGCTGTCGATAACAGGATGCGGATTTGAATTAGATGTCCACAAACCGAAGGCGCCCGAACTCTTCTGCCGTGCCTGAAGAATATTGATAGTGCGGTTAACATCTTCCTTTATTTCAGACCTGTCCATATCAAGTCCTTCAACCATCTTCGGATACAATTTCGGAAAAGTCATACTCGTTATCTGCTCGGTACATCCGTAAGGAAACTTTTCGAGGTAGAAATTAAGACCGTCGGCAAGGCTCAACGGCAGATATGAAGCCGAGACCTTTCGTTCGGCAAAATCGTCATAGACATCGCGGTCAATATCAAGCCTGACAAGATTCTTCTCAACAACACCTGCCTGTAGTTCGGTGCGGTAGGGTACGGGCGGCCTTATGCTCAGATAACTGGATATTGAAGACTGCTCACCAAGCCCGCTGACGCTGAATTTAAGCTCCGCGCCTCCGTTTTTATCCAGAGCCTTAAGTTTGAATTTGACAACAGCGTCCTTTCCTTCAGCCATTGAAAGAGTATACTCTCTGTCTCCGATTATGCTCAGACGCTCACCCGGATCGACTTTTAGAACAGCCTTAGAGTCCGGACCGCTTCCCTTATTCATATTTGTAACTGTCACTGAAATGTCGAACTCATCACCCGGGGCAGCCATTGAAGGCAGATTAGGCTGAATCACCCAGGGACTTCGTATAAGCGAGCTCTTATCAACCGCGCCGAGGGCATCCTGCGAAACAGCTACAGCCATAACTCGCAGACTGCCGTTGAAATAATCCGGCACCATATATTCGAGCGTACGCTTCTCCGGCCCGCAATCTATTATGCCTGACCAGTAGGCAACAGGCTCAACTTTTTTGCGTTTAAACGGGTTAAGATTACGGGAAAGTTCATCCGCACCGGCACCGCCTCCCATCGCTGATAAGGCTTTTACAACATCGAACTCGGGAAGTACAAGATCAAGAATCTGCGAGGTGCCGACCTCAAGCGCCCGCTTCTTAAAGAAGAAAGAAATCGGATCGGGAGTTTCATACCGGCCTACCTGAAGGATACCCTCGTCCACAGCAAAAACAGCTATACGCCCGGACTTTGAGGAACTGTAGGTTATCGAAAAAGCTTCGCCGGGCCGGGCCTCTTCCGGGATCTCTATTTCAATTTTATTCGTATGCTTTTCCTTGCTGACGGAAAATGTAAGCAGGCCGTAACTCAAGGGGCTCATGTATATTTCATTCGAATCAAGACTTCGGGTAAGAGAAACGGTAATATAACCGTTTCCTTCCATTTCCTCCGGAATAACTATCTTCTGTACAGTCGAACTTCCGTCAAGGGTGAACCATTTGTAATTGTAAACCTTATCTCGCTCAACTGTTATCAGTCCGCCGCCTGAATAGGGGGCCTTAATGAAGATTTCTGCAGTCTCGCCGGGTTTGTAATCCTTCTTGTCCAGCTTGAGATCAAGCTCGGCGGTACGGTCAAGACTTCGTTGTATGTTTTCTGCTCCGACAATCGAGAAGGATGTTTTTGAAACAACGGTTCCCTTATCGTTTACAACCGAAAGAACAAACTCACCTGCTGTTCCGGTTGGGAAGTTTACCCTGGTTCCCGATGCCCTAATCACAAGGGATTCTTCGCTCAGCGTATCTTCTTTTTTGATTGATTTATACTTGTAAACACCATTTGGCTCACGCACGAGGGATGAAACGTATTTCACCTCGCTGATTCTGAGTTTTAAATCATCTGCTTCTATCTGTTCGAGTTTATCTGAAACAGCAATTAAACTGATGCTGCGTTCGGTGTTTTTATTGATGTACCTAACCGACCCGTCGAGTTTTTTACCGACAAGATATTTAAGCGGCGAGACAATAACAGAAGCGGCAGCCTGTACGCTGCGGCCGCTCTCTTTCTCAAAGACCTCCGAATCAACCCTAAGGTTGTAGGTTCCCGTATCGAATTTACCAAGATTTATCTTCTGTATAACACTTCCGGCAGCATCGGTAGTACGGCTGCCAAGCTCTTCATGATAGCTCTCATTCTTTAACAGCGGATCAAAAAACTCATAATCCGAATATTGACGAAAGTACTGATAACCTGGGCTCAGCGACATGCTGAGTTTAACCTTGTTCCCCTCCGCGGCAGTTCCGAACAGGTTCCGCGCTTTAACTTCTAGGGTAATGTCGTCAGGCGATATCCATCCGTCCGCAGGCTTTGGAGTGAAACCGGCGACTACATTTAATGTATCCGGAAGAAATTCTTCAATCTTTAATTGCGTCGAACCCAGAAAATCTCTGCGTTTATTATTCTTGATTACATACAGGGAAACATTGTAAAGCCCCGTCTGTGAATAGTCCTGAGTCCTGTAATTAATTTCCTCAAAACCAGAGGATGAAAGTTTTATCGGTTCAGAATATATCTGAAGACCCGAGGGATCACTTATAATACATTCCAGCGGGGTATCTGCAAGATCAATCCCCCAATCACCGGCCTTTATAATCATACCAATATTAAAATTGTCTCCCGGACGGTATATCCCCCTGTCCGAGAACAGGAATGCCGTCAGGGTTCGCGGATTCTGGGCACCCCTGATACCGCCTGTATCAAAGTCAGAATAATCGAGCCTTCTGTCGTTTCCTTCAAAGGACATAAATGACAGATCATTGCCCTTCCTCACAACCCATACAGTCGGTGAATTCTCATTCTTAAACCGAGAAAGCCCCTCAAAACCGACATGGCCGTCACGGCCGGTAACAATCGATTCCACAACATTTCCGTTTCTGCCCCAAAGTTCAACAACAGCGCCTGAGACAGGAAGCCCGTCTGCAATGGACTGTACAAAGATATCTTTATTACCTTCATCGTTTGTTTTAATAAAAATACCCAGATCTGTTACAAGTACGAAGCGTTTCTCGGAATAATGGGAGTATGGACGCTCCCCTTCAACCTCAAACATAAAGAGCCCGTGTTTCAGGTTCTTATCCGGAACGTCTGAAAGGTAATCATTAAAATTGAAAGAAAAATATGTCAGATTTTGAGGGTCTGATGAATTGGAGATTTTTTCAGTCTTTCTGTACACCTCGGAAATATTATACTCATTGAAGCGGTAATTTGAGAAATTAAAATTACTTAAATTCCCGTTTGACTGACTGACAAGATGGTTCAAATCATCAGGACGGATTCGGCTAATTGTATAATCAACAGCATTAATGCCGAGACTCAGCATTGACAGCTTTTTACTGCCGGAAAGCGAAAGAACCGAACCTTCAGATAATATTGAAAGCTCTCTCGGATAATCTTTCAGTTGGAATATGGTCTCGTAATCCTTATATAAATAATATCCTCCGAAAAACTCAGTTCCAGCTTTCAACTTCAAATAAACATAGCGATCAGGCGTCGCATCTATTTTAAAACTATTAATAGAATTATATTCGAGTTCCACCGGTATGGCTTCGCTCTTTATCCTGCTGCTTAGATTAAGAACCTCAGGGGCTACATCATCGATATGACGCCACCTGTAATTCTTTTGTCCTTTCAAGCCCGGAAGCTCCGGCTTGTCCACAGGCAGAAGCCATAGTTCGAGGTTATCATAGACCTCGTCAAGGCTGGCCTTTCCCTTGGTGTTGATCATTACAACCTGCTCATACTTCATTTGCTCGTTTTTGATCATCTGATGATCTATGGAATTTACCCTCACATAACTTGAAACGCCGTTAACAGTAACCGAAGAGGATTTCCTGTCCCTAATCTCCTTTCCGCCGTGTGCCGAAACAAGTCCGGGCTCAATAATGATTTCCATCTTGATATCCTCAGCAGGCATTCCCACTGGTTCGGACACAATATAGATATATCTGCCGTCATCACTGAATGTTGTTGAAAAATTATAATTCCTGAACTGGACGCCGCCGGAGCCGGCCCTTATATCCGGTTTTATAAAAATTCGATCTTCCACACTGTTTTTGTCAACCGGATAATTACAGCTGATGTCAGCTATCACGCGTTTTACCCGGCTGTCCTCTGGATCTATATAAAACTCGGTACGGGAAAAAGAGATCTGAAAGGGATTAATATCAAATTCAAAACTTCGATCAGCTACCTCAATATGAGATGGAAAAAGTTCTTTCGGCAGCTTGACCTGATAATGCTCACCAATCACCCAGGCCGAACCGGGTGTAAAAACAAGCTCACTGTCATCCTTCCAGAGCCATTCACCTTCTATTTCAGGTGAAATAACAGGCGGGACGACCGGTACCTTGCCTGAATCTTCAAGCCTGGCAGCGGAGCCTTTAAAATCGATCTCAAGCGGATATATTTTATTTTCTTCATAATCTGTTTCTGAAGGTTTGTTGACCGAGTAATCAATCATAATCGGCTGCGGTTTTGATGCTAAATACAAGCTCCAAATCGCAAAAGCTGCAAACAATACAATTAAAAGGATTATTCCAATTAATATTTTTTTGTTTTGTTTCAGCTTATCGATGATATTACTAAATAAGGTAGTGTTAGGTTTTTCATTCTTTTCTTCCATAATGCACCTGATCCTTTTTAAATTTCCCAAGCCTTAAATGTTTCTAAAATACTGTATCACAATGGGGGTTTTCTTTTCAATAAGTTTAAAAAATAGAAGAAATTCCAAGGCTGATACTTTCAAATTCGTCATTCAGATCTATTATTATATTCACAAACATCCTCCGACCTGCTTCTGATATAAAGAGGCGGATCGACCCCCAATTAGACAAGACTATTGTAAGCCTAGTTTGGATTTACAATCTTTATTACTCTTGTAATAGCGAGCGAATCCAGAAAATCATAGAGCTTGTTGTTTATGGCTATAATTTCCAGGCTTCCGCCGCATTGTTCCAGCTTTTTGTTCAAAAAGAGAAGCTTTCCTATCCCTGAACTGTCGATAAATTTTGTTCGACTCAAATCCAGACGCAACCGAGTCTGTCCTTCATCGATAATTTCAGTCGCAGTCTTTTTCAACAGCATTGCTTCATCCTTTATCAGGGATTCTGCGTCAATTTCCAGAACTACTGCGCCATCTTTTTCAATCTTGTTTATACTCACGACTTTCTCCATTTCATCTACTACAGACTTATTTTATTCTTTTCAGTACCTGACAGATTTCAGAAGCTATCCTATCCAGAGGAAGAACAACATCGGCCGCCCCGCACTCGAAGGCCTTTCCCGGCATTCCCCATACAACGCTTGAGGCCTCATCCTGTACAATGTTATAACTTCCTGCTTCCTTCATCATCTTCATGGCTTTGGCGCCGTCGTCTCCCATACCGGTAAGCATTATCCCTATTGCGTTTCTGGCTGCATAATTTGCTACCGAGTTGAACAACATCGAGACCGAAGGTCTATGATAATTCACTCTCGGACCGTCCCTTAGTTTTAGAAGAGACCTTGCTCCGGAAGCTGAAATGGAACAATGAACATCGCCCGGGGCAATGTAAACAAAGCCGGATTGTATCTGCTCTCCTGATTCGGCCAGCTTTACAGTAAAGGGAAGGAGCGAATCAAGCCTTTTGGCAAAGGCCTCGGTAAACTGAACCGGCATATGCTGTACTATCACTATTCCGGGAATGTCTACCGGTAATCCGGAGAGAATTTCCTGGATAGCTGTTGTACCGCCGGTGGAAGAGCCTATAACGATTATCTTATTGGTTGTTTTTGTCCTGCCGGTAAAAGCGCTCATAGTATGGATTGTTTTCAATGCCTCCGGAGCGGATGCTTTCTTGAACTGACGTACCAGTTTTGCCTTGACATCACTTCCTGCCGCCTGACGAATAGTACTCACCAGACGTTCCTCAAGCTCCGGAAGTTCGAGAATATCTTCCGGTTTGGTAATAACATCAAATGCTCCGTATTCGAAGGCCTGAAGTGTTACATCTGCATTTTTCGTGGCGAGAGATGAGAGAATAATAACCGGAGTCGGCATGGAAGTCATCAGGCGTCTGAGAAAGGTCAGCCCGTCCATTCTCGGCATTTCAATATCCAGAATTATCACATCGACCTTGAAAGTCTTGAGCCGGTCTATTGCAAAGACAGGATCCATTGCAACAGCGGATAAAAACAGCCCCCGGGTTTTGATTATTATCTCAGTAAGGATCTTTCGCACAAGGGCAGAGTCATCGACCACCAGCACATTTATCATTAGTCCCTCCTTCTGTAGATTGTTCTGCCGACCTGGATAAACTGATCCGAAATTCCGGACAGAGATTCGCTATGTCCCAAAAAAAGATATCCTTCTGGGGTTAAATAGTCGTACAAGCGGGATATCAATTCGATCTTCGTGGATTTATCAAAGTAAATTATGACGTTTCGGAGAAAGATAATATCCATTATGGGTATCCGGTATTTTTCATCAGACAAATTCAGCCTGAAAAACCTTACCTGCCGAATCAGATCATTTCTAATTTTCACCATATCCTTACTGCTGTCTCTGCCTTTCAGAAAATATGTCGATAAGAGCGCATGAGGAATCTTCTCTATATCCCTCTGAGGATATATACCGGAGGCAGCATATCTTAATGCATCAGAGGAAATATCTGAGGCAAATAGCTTGTATGACAACATACTTCCGCTCTGCTTCTTGTATTCAAGCAAGGTTATTAATATCGAATATATCTCCTGTCCATTTGACGCAGCTGCTGACCAGATATTAAGTCTGTCACTCCCGTATTGTGGAAGTATTGATTCGACAAGATATTCGAAATGATGTTCCTCCCTGAAAAAAAGGGAATAATTCGTGGACAGCGCGTCAACCATGCGCTGAAACTCTGTCCTTTCGGGGTCATTATTCTTTAGAAATTCCACATACTGGGGAAATCCATTCAACTTCAGGGCTCTGATACGTTTAGACAGTCTTGATACAATAAGAAACTTCTTTTTCTGCGTCAGGTTAATCCTGGCAAATTGGTATACTTCATTTGATATATATTTGAATTCGCGTTCCTCAAGAGTAAACATCAGCATCCAGCCTAGAAAATCGTTATATTCGATTCTTCGTTCTTCATCTGCGCCAACTTATCCATATACTTTCTCTCCTCAGCAACGGCTGATTCTATCTCCACCCTTCTTACAAAGATGCTGTTCTGCTTTGTAAGAAAAAAAATCTTTCGTCCAACAGAATCTCCCACATTCTCTTTTAACAGAGGGATTCCCTCTGTTTTGAGAAATGCCCTTGCAAAACCGATATTTTGATCTCCGATGTTCGGTATCTTAGTGGAAGATTTCAGGACCTTGCCGCCACCGAAGATCTTTGCACTCAGATTTCTTCTCTGCGCACCGGACTTTAACATCTCAGCAATCAGCACTTCCATTGCAGTAAGTCCATACCTCATAGATTTTTTAGTAAGCTCATCTTCCTGCAGGAGAGTTCCGCTTAGATGTAATTCCTCCGTTAAGCTGCTATTAGGCAGCATGAAATGATTCATTCCGCCGATTTTAGTTCTCTCGTCATACATGCACACAGCTATGCAAGACCCCAGAACAGTCGAGATGACCTCCTGAGCCGAACTCACATAAAATTCTCCTGCAAAAATCGTGAGAACATGACTCTTCAACTTCGAATTGTATTTTCTAAACATCTTCTACTTTCGCCTTTGCAGAATGCTCTGTATATCCAAAATAAGAGCCACATCTCCATTTCCTAGAATTGTAGCGCTTGAGATGTTATCTACCCTACGGAAGTTTTTCAGCAATGATTTAATCACTATCTGATACTGTTCCAGAACCAAATCTACAAAAAGAGCCGCCTTCATACCGTTACTGTTTATTACAATTAATTCGGCCTCGAGCGGATTCAGAGCTGCGTCCTCTATCTGCAGTATTTCATACAGCCTTATTACAGGGATATAATCTCCACGAAAAAAGACCAGCTCACCGCGGTTTGAAACAGTTTTTATCTGCTGTTTCTCGGGCCTGAATATCTCAATAATGGAAAGGGTCGGAATAATATACTTCTCAGCCCCTATTGAAATGAGCATTCCATCCATTATCGCCAGCGTTAACGGAAGAAACAGGCGAAAACTCGAGCCCTTGCCCTCTTCGGAAATTATATCGATGCTTCCGTTCAATTCTGTAATCGCATTCTTAACGACATCCATACCGCCCCCCCGCCCGGACATATCTGTAATGTTTTCCGCGGTCGAGAGCCCTGGATGAAAGATCAGATTAAGAATTTCTCCGTCGGTCAGCTGCTGATTCGGCAGGACAATTTCCCGTTCGATTGCCTTCTTAAGAATTTTTTCCCTGTTTATTCCCTGTCCGTCGTCAGCAATTTCAATCACGACCTTACCGCCCTCGAGATAGGCTGCCAGACGTAAAAGACCTGCCGGAGACTTGCCCTTCTTTATCCGCTCTTCCTCTTTTTCTATTCCATGATCGATACAGTTTCTCACTAAATGCTTTAAGGGGTCATTCAGCTTTTCAATCATGTTCTTGTCGAGCTCAGTTTCCTGTCCGGAAATTTCAAGTTCGACTTGTTTACCCAGATCCGAGGCCATGTCGCGGACGACCCGCTTGAAACGATCAAAGGTGCCGCTAAGGCTAATCATTCGCAGAGATGTAACCTGCTCCTGCAGTATCTGGGTAATATTCCTCAGCATATCAGTCACCGCTATAAAATTATCGGGCAGACTCTCTTCATATTCCTCAGAGAGCATACTAATTCGGGCTTGAGACACTATCAGTTCGCTCACCGTGTTGAAAATATTCTCAAGCTTTTCAGTCGGGACCCTTATATATGAAGAAGTATTCATATCAGAAACGCGACGATAGCCGGCTTTTTCTTGCTCCGGTTCAGCCCCATCCTTCACTGCGACTACTTTCGACAATAATGTAGTCGCATCTTTATTGTTTACCCTGTAGCTCTTAAGCTTTTCATGATCAGATGCAAGTGCCGTCAGACTGATTATCTCTATGCTGCTTTCGTCTATCACAAAACAAAAAATATCCTCTATTGCCTTTTGATCAAGAGGAGATAGATAAAATAACTGCCAGGATAAATAAAGATTCTCCGGATTAAAATCAGCAGCGTCTGTAAGCTCATGTGTAATCAATTCGGTGTCTATGATCTCTCCTGCGCTGCGCAGATCGTTCAGAAACATAAGCGGATCGATACCGCTTCTGAATATTTCCGGATAGTATTCGAGTCTCAGGTAGTATAAGACCTGTTCCGTATCGCTTGCTGTCTGTTTCTCTACAGGAGCGGCTGCACTGCCTTCATAGAATTCCGACATTCTCGCTAAAAGCTCGTCTGTTTCAATTCCATCATTCGCTTCTTTTTCACCCTTTATGTTGTCGATCATAATTTTCAGGACATCTAAGATTTCCAGCAGCAGGCTTATGATTTCGCCCGTAACATTCAAACTTCCGTTCCGAATGTTTTCAAAAAGATCCTCCGCCTTGTGAGCAAAATCCTTTACCTTGTTGAATCCCGCAAGCCCGGCCCCACCCTTGAGAGAATGGATGGCCCTGAAGGCTTCGTTTATCCGTTCCTTGTCATGAGGATTCTGTTCTATACTGATAATTCTGGATTCAAGGATCTCAAGATTATCTTCCGCTTCTTCAACAAATATCTCGAATAAGGGATTTTCCATCAGATTCATGCTCCGGCGAAGCGCTTGATTATTTCAATAAGCTGAGTCGGCTCAAAGGGCTTAACGATCCATCCGCTTGCACCGGCATTCTTTCCCTCTATCTTCTTTGACTCCTGCGATTCAGTCGTCAAAAAGAGGATGGGGGTGAATTTATACTTTTCAATTGCCCTCACCTCCCTGATTAATGTTATTCCATCCATATTCGGCATATTTACATCAAATAAAAAAACGTTGATTAAATCGGAATAACCATCCAGGATCTTCAGTGCATTGACTCCGTCATCGGACAAGACGACATTATAACCTTCTTTTTCCAACGTATACTTTATTGAAGCCCTTGCTGTCGGAGAATCATCCACCGCAAAAACTGTTTTCATTCTTTCCTACCTGTTCTTTCACAAAACTCATCGATTCTGAACCCATACGACTTAAGTCTTTCAACTATCATATTTGAAGGAACCTCTATCCTGATTCCTGGAATATTCGCCGCCTGCCTGCATAACCAGACCAGAAGCTGCAGCCCTGCCCCGTCGAAATCCTGCAGCTTAACGAAAGATATCAGATCATCCTCAGATCTCCCGCTGTTAAAAAACTCTCGTTGTATTTTTAGATTCTCTCCAATATTGAAGATCTTCAATTCCTGGGGTATTTCCATCTTCATTATTATTCTCCTAAAACAAGGTTATGCTGTTACTGCCGGCCTCTTCTATCTCGAAACCCTGAAAATTTTCCTTTATTGTTTCCAGTTCCTGTGCGACGGTGCATTTCTGCACTATCTTCTGGTAGATAACATCCTTGAAATCACACTCGTTCAACGACAGCGCACCTCCGAGTATATTTATCCGTAGAGAAATTGTGCCCTTAATCTCAGCACAGATAGCAATATTGCGACCAATGTCATCATTCAGAGCCCTCAGCTCCTCAAAAACCACCGTATAACCGGAGATCTCCGACAATAGCTCGTTTGTGATTTCCATAACGGTATTAAAGTGTTTCAGAAAGATTTTTTTCGTCTCGTTTAGTGCTCTGAGTGATTCAATAAAACATTTTTCCATCTCGTCATATTTATTCTCCTGGATATTGAAGGAATCCCTGGTCTTGTGGAAGTTTTTAATCACCAGATCATGGGAATATCCTATAGCCTCAATAATATTTGACAGCTCAGAGAAGGTGTCCTCAAAAAAGTTATCATCCATTCCCGCCCCTGCAATAGAAAATTTCAGATTATAACGCGCCTGTTCTATACGCGAGAGAAAAAAAAGGTTGTTTATTACTTCTATAACAGGGAGAAAGGATTGAGCGTGGATTCTCTTATTATTTATCTGCTTCTCCAGTTTGAAGAAGAGCTCCAGTATGCTCCTCTTTTTTTTCTTCAGAGAGTCGATATTATCTCTCATCTCCCTGATAACGACGCATGGAGAGTCGAATATATAGTTGAGTACAGACGGGCGACTGGTATTACTCTGTAATTGGCAGTCGAGAGGTTCAGTCTTACTGTCTACAACAATTTGAGAAAACTCGTTTTTATCGGTATTAACATCGTTGATAGTATTGTTCATCTCTTGAAATAGTCTTTCAAGATTATTAATCATGACAATAAAATCGCCGCTTATCCTGTTCATCTGATGTTCTGTGTTTTCTATAAGAAATATCAGCAGGGTGTACAGACTCCTGTTCTCCGCCTTATCATATTCCGTCATTGAGTGTTCAGCTAGATCAAGCCTGTCGGAATTATTATCAAGAATTATCATGATATCATCGATATTCTCTATCAGATGAACTAGCTGTTGATGGATGATATCATGCTGCTGTAGCTCAACCATAATTTGGTAGGTCGGATTCTTTGAGCATTCAACACGGTTGAGCAGATCATGAAGGATCTCGGAAAAATTTTCTATGCTGCTATTCGCCTTGCTAAGGATATCACCCGAACTAGTCGAGATTGTCTTGATATTAATATTTGAATACTCCTCAAGCTCCTGCACTGCAAACAGGAAGTCCTGTATATCCTTCTGAACAAGATCTCCGATAGAGGATATTTCCTTAGTTCCCAGAGCAATACTTTCCGAGTGTTTTATGAACTCTGATGAGATCACCTGATATCCACGACCTCTGTCTCCGGCCTTGCGGGAATTGGCTATTGAGTTAATTGCATAGACCTTCAGGTTTTCCGAGATGTCGAATATGCTTTTGATCTCGTCGCTTGTTGTATTCGATATCTCTATCGAAGTCTTTAAATCATTGAGAATATTCTTATCCATCAGGTTCGTTTCTTCCAGATCTGAAAGAATCTTCTCCAGCTGCTCATGAAAATTTTTTATCTCCTGTTTAACCCCAAAAAGTTGCTCATCAGAAGAGGAGTGAAACAAAAAATGCAATAATTCTCTGGCCTCCAGAATATTATCCTCTATCTGTTTCTCGATTCCAGGAAGTGTGTCCGATATCTTTACAATGATTTCTTCATATCTATGAATGAAAATCTGCAAACTCGATATGAACGGTTGCAGCCTGGAGTTTATCGTAATATTTTGTTCTGTTTTATATAATCCCATAACAACCTATATGCTGCTTAGTCGATATTTTTGAGTTCTATTAAGATCCTCTCATCGACTATCCTCTGGATTATTGTCTGCGTCCAGGATGATATCTCCCTAAACTGAACGGCAAACCCTCTTGTATCTTGTCGAAGAATCACTCCTTCGACAAGAAAATCGAAATCATTAAAAATAATCGTTATAAACAGTGCCTCACCCGCAGCAGGCATTCGATCTGAAAAAATCATACATCCGCCGGAAGATATTGAAGTAACCATACCCTTATCACGCTGTCCCTCCAGAGAATTCGTACCGTTAAACCACGCAGATACCGGCCACCTTACCCTGTTATATTTCCTCTTGTTTTCAGGTATGGCTTCCAGCATCAGCACAAGTTCTTCTATCGTTGAGCATTTAGTTATGTTATGTTCGTCTTGATGCAATTCATCAGGAATACTTCCCTCTCCAAACAGAATAATTGACACCATTTCGTTTAGAAACCTTATATTACGCACATTTCGAATAAGCGATCGGACGTCGTTTCCAGTGTCTTCCAGGATATAAGAATCCACTTCAGTCTGTTCCAGGTGAAACAGGTAGGCACTCTGCTCGGATTCAAAGAATTCAAACCGCCTCTCCGGGCTGGCCAGATTTCCGGCTAACCGTTTTTTGTCTGTCTCAAGAACAATTGTGGTTTTCATTATCCCTTGCTCGCATTCTCTATTACAGATATCTCTTTTTCCGTAAAAAACCTTTCCAGATTGATTATTATTACCATTTTCTGCCCAATCTGACCTATCTTTTCAACATAGCTGACATCAATATTACCGCTAAAATCAGGAGTTTCACGCTGATTCTCCTCAGTAATGCTCGCTACATCTGAAACCGCATCCACTATCAGCCCGACTGTCTTCTTCTGCTTATCGCCTATCTGGACAATTATAACAATGGTGTTGTTGTTCAGCGCTTCAAGTGAAAGTTGGAATTTACTCCGAAGCAGATGAAGAGGAATGATATTTCCCCGAAGATTTATTATTCCGGGAATGTATTCAGGAATCCCGGGAATCCGGGTTAGATTAGGTAGAGAGATAATCTCCTGCACAGCCAATATCGGAATTCCATATTCCTCATCGCCAACTGAAAAGACGACATACTGGTTTGAGACATTCATATTAAGCTGGCTTACCAGCATATCCTCGTCTTCGTGATCAATATCTTTATAAAGTTCGGTAAAACGCTCTTCGGCTGAGGGATCGGCCGGATTCGGACTTTCAAAACTATCAGAATTCATCGAACTCACCTTCGCTTGCCAGATTAGAAAAGGTTTCGTACGAACCTTCTGAATCCGTTTCGGACTCAATTTCTGAGGATTTGCCCTGTTTCTTGTTCTTTGTCTTTGTGTCCCTCATTAGGCGAACTCCGACAGAAGTCTTCTGCTTATTCAGTCGAGTGCCATGCCCGATCTTGAAAAACTGTATAGTGGAATTAAGCTCCTGAGCCTGCGAGGAGAGTTCCTCTGTTGCAGAAGCAGCCTCCTCGACCATAGCCGCGTTCTTCTGAGTATTCTCATCCAGGCTGGTAAGAGTCTGGTCTATCTGCTCAACGCTCGACAGCTGTTCCTGCGAGGCGGCAGATATCTCCGCCACAAGCGCGGTCACCTTCTTTACGGCTGAATTGATCTCTTCCAGCATGCTTCCGGCACTACTTGCTACATCAACGCCTTCTTCGACCTTTCGGCCGCTCTCCTTGATTATATCCGCAATTTCTCGTGCAGCCCGATCTGAACGCTTCGCAAGCTTCCGAACCTCTACCGCGACTACAGCAAAACCCTTGCCCTGTTCTCCGGCCCGGGCCGCCTCAATCGACGCATTCAATGCAAGAAGATTAGTCTGAAAAGCAATATTATTAATAACCTCTATTATGTCGGAAATCCTGTTGCTTGAATCATTTATCTCATTCATAGTAGTAACCATTTTTTTGACGGAATCCGAGCCCAATTCTGTCTTCTGGACAGCGTCTCTGGAAAGCTTGTCTGCCGAGGCCGTGCTATCGGCATTGGATTTAACCGATGCGCTCATCTCCTCAATTGCCGACGAGGTTTCTTCAAGAGCTGAGGCCTGTTGTTCAGTCCTATTCGACAGATCCTGATTACCGGAAGCCAGTTCCTCGCTTGCCGCCGCTATCTGTTCGCTGCCTGCGAGAACTGAAGATACAATTTCTGTAAGACTTGATGTCATATTTTTCATCGAAGCGAATATCCCTATTGCATTTCTTTCATCAAATTTCAAATCCAGATTACCTTTAGCAATATTTTCAGCTATTATTGATATTTCAGCAGGTTCTCCTCCTAATTTCCTTGTGATGGATCTGGTTATAAAAACAGCAACAATAATGCCAATTAAAACACCTAAACCAATTCCTATCCAGATAACAATATTTTGAATTATATTAAGTTTGTTTGCATCAGTCTCTAAGATACTTTTTTCTTTACCTATCTGATTAATCGTTTCGTTAATACCAAGCTCAACATCATTAAGATAACCTGATGTCTCATTATTAAAGATATACTTTGCAGAGGACTGTCCATTAACTAAAACTTGTTCCATTAAAATGATATCCTGAAAACTATCTTTTATAAAAGCCAACTCAGGTGTAACATTTTGAACAAAGAGCTTGTATTTTTCATCCACGTCAGGGGTGTTGTTTATTGTAATTACAGCCTGATGTAAATTCTCATGATGTATCTTTATTGGATCAATTAATCGTTTGTATTCAGGCCATGATTTTTCTAATTCTTTATTCCAGTCACTTGCTAAAAACAAACCAAAGCCACATTGCCTATGATCAATTTCAGCATCGGATACCCTGCCCTGTAAAATATCTTCGATTAAGTTCGTTGCCCATGCATTGTGGTCACTCAACCTTCTATATAATTCTTCATTCAATCCAGGATGAATTTGTTTCCATGTTTCATTCATTTTCTCCGCAGTTTTATGCAAATTCAAATGGCTTTGTTCAACAAGGGTAATTATCTCAGCAATTTCCGGAGATAATAATTTTAATTCTTCCAGTCCCCCCTTATAGAACCAGTTGCCGAATCCGCATTCATGACCATCGAGCTGAACATGAATGCCATCCAGATTCTCAATAAACGATTCTTCCAATGATGCTTTCCATTTATTATGTGCAGATATAGCCGTTAATAAATCTGACTCTACTTTACTCAATGCAATGACATTTTGATTTGCCTTTAATGTGACATTGCTCATAAGAAAAGCGGTTACTCCAATAATCAAGGTAATTGCCGCCATCCCTAAAAAACCTGTAAACAGTATAGTTCTTAATTTCATCCATTTACTCCTGCACATAATAAATATGCTTAGGGAATTGGAGTTTTTTGATAATTATTCATACCATATATAATTATATTGATATGTCAAAAACACTCCAACGATTTCTTGCAAAAAACCCTAGGTTTTCAATAACACGAGTTTTGCAAGAACCTCTGCTATCTATCGTTTTTATCATCTTCAATAGTTTAATTATAGAAAAAGGATTTTCCAAAATCAAATTTCAAAGCCTTTATATTGAAGATTTACTGTAATCTTTAAATTCCTTCTCGTTCATACATCTCTTTCTCATACGAAAAAACTACCGTCTCAGGCTTTTTTGCCTTTCGCAGGCAGACAGAATTGCCCTTCTCGTTATACTCTATGGTATCGTAGAAGGTTCTGGCCACTGCTATTCCCCTGCCGTGCATATATTCGTCCATCTTGTCGCTTTCGTAGATCTCAATAATAGAGTCAACAGGGTCAGGTACATCAAGGGGGTTGAAACCGTCGCCCATATCCGTGACCGTAAAGCTAAGACTCCTACATGAAATCAAGGCAGTGAGCTCAATAATTCTGTCCGGTTCTTCCTTGTTTCCATGTTGAAACGCATTCATACAGAGCTCATCTAGTCCTATGGATATTCCGCTAATCTCATCTTCAGGATAATCTTTTCGGCGCAGGCAAGATTTTATCTCCGTAAGGATGGATTCATATTCACTTAAGCTCGAGAAAGTGTAGCTCCTTCCCATGGTCCCGGAATAGTCAAGCTGAATCAAGGTTGTATCATCCTCCAGCGGCAATCGCCCGGAGGTTCTTTCAAACTCTCTTATAATCGATCGGAAATCATCTGACGGACATTTATTTTTTTGATTCAGTATTTTCTCAAAGCATTCACGCCCGGAAAAATCATACCTTACCGTTTCATATTCCAGAACAGCGTCTGAATAGAAGTAGAGGCGATCGTCCTCCTCGAGCTGGAGAGATATGCTTTCATACCGGGTATCGACTGAATATCCGAGATGCATTCCGTTCACAGGCTCTATACTAAAAATCCTGCCGTCTCTAAGTAAACTTGGTAAAACACCGTTAGCATTTGAATACTTCAAAATCTTTGTATCCAGATCAATAATGCAGAGAAACATCGTTGGAAACTGATCCGCCTCCGCAACCTTGATGAATTCCCTGTTCACCTCCTTCAGAAACATTCCGGTGTCATTACTTTTAAAAAGGTTAAACATCATTTTCCGCACAATGCTTGTAAGCAGGGACGATTCGATAGACGATTCGAGTCCATGACCGGTACAATCGCCCAGCATGATTACAAGCTTGTGCTCATGGACTCCCTTAACGATGGAAAAGAAATCTCCGCCAAGATCCTCAGATGGCAGATAAAGCGCCTGGATATTAAACTCGGATAACAGAGGTATTTCCTTCTGTATAAGACTCGCCTGAAGAAGCCTTGCATTCTCTATAAAAATCCTCTGTTCGGCAATTCTGTCCTGCAACCTTTCATTGAGCATCTCCAAATCCTGTTTTTGAACTCGAATCTGCTGCCTACTCAGTTTCAGATCAAGGTGGGTCCTGAGTCTCGCCTTGAGTTCAGTTATGTTAAACGGCTTTACAAGATAATCAACCGCGCCCAATTCAAAGCCCTTTATTACATCGTCCTTATTTGAAAGGGCCGTCAGGAATATAACAGGTATTTCCCTGATGCGCTCGTCACGCTTTAGAAGCCTTATCGTCTCGAACCCATCCAGCACAGGCATCATCACGTCAAGCAGAATCAGATCCGGATACGGCTTTATAATGCTTCTTTTAAGGCACTCCTCTCCATTTCTGGCTATCCGAAGGTTGTAGATATCCTTCAGCATCAGAAAGAGGATCTCAGTATTGATCTTGTTGTCATCGACTATCAATATCGTAGGCTTTTGCAATTATTCCACGTCCCTTACTTCAGCCGTATGAGCATAGATATCCTGCGTATTCAGAATGAATTCCGTCAGAGCCGTCTCATCAATGATTTCCCAAATTTCTCGCAGATCTGCTGAGATCTCCTGAACAACATCCTTTTGAGATATCCCGGCGATCTCCTCTGTTACAGTCAGGATATCGTCGAAATCGTCATCAATAACAATTCTTTTCAGTCGTCTCAGTTCTATTTCAAGCTTTTTGAGCTCGGAACTATGGAGCTCTGATGTATCATAGATATATCTCCGAAGTTCACTGTCCTCATAACGCTTAAGAAAGAGATTGATGTGGATCATAATTCGGTTGTGATCTATAGGCTTTGAAAGATAGTAATCATACCCCATAGACAGATATCTCTTCTCCGCATCCGGGCTGACATCCTCGGTAATGATAATCACATAGAGATTATCGTATTCAGACCGTTCTCTTATTATGGAGATAAGCTCCCTGTCCCCAATTCTGGTGCTTCTTGTATCCATGAGAAGGATATCATACTCATTCTCATCCAGCATCCTGAAGGCGCTCACAGCATCAGCCACGAGTTCAGTCGACATACCGTGCGCCTGATTTATTTCTTCCAATCTCTGAAAACTGACCTCTTCATCACATACTGTTAATAACCTGGGAGGCGTTTTGGGCTTTTCAGCAACAAATCCTGGCAGCCGGTCTTTAACAATAACCGCCGGGACTTCAGAATCAATATCAACTAACTCGCCTTCGACAGGGATCAGCTCCGAGTATTCCGCCTCGTCCTGAAGGCTTCCCGGCAGGAGGGGAATTCTCAGGGTGAAACTGGCCCCCTTATTCTCGACACTCTGAACGGTAATATCGCCCGCCATCAGCCTTGCAAGTCTCCTCGATATTGTCAGACCTAGTCCCGTACCCTTGTATTTATTGTTTATCATCGGGCCGGCCTGCTGAAAAGCGTCGAAAACCCGAAGCTGCTGTTCTTCGGACATCCCCATCCCGCTGTCTGTCACGGAAATCTGCAATATTCCGTTTTCATAGCCGGTTACGACCCTGACAAAACCTTTTTCAGTAAACTTCAATGCATTTCCTATAAGATTATTCAAAATCTGCTTGATCTGCTTTTCTCCCCCGGTTAACCGGGGCGGCATATTCCCTGGAGTATGGAATTCCAACTTCAATGATTTTTCCCCGGCAAATACGGAAAACTGTTTTTCCAGCAGCAACAGCATCTCACAGAGAGAGAATGGATAAGACTCGATCTCAATCCTGTCAGCCTCAATCTTTGAAAGATCCAGCACTTCGTTTATCAGCTCTAACAGATCTCGTCCGGACTTCAATATCAGCCTTAACATTTCTCTGTTTTCATCATCAGTCTCATTGCAAAGAATTACATCAGTGAATCCAAGAATGCCATTCAGCGGGGTGCGGATCTCATGGGAAATATTTGCAAGGAAGTCACTCTTGAGTTTGTTGGATCTTTCGGCCTCGTCCTTTGCCAGCCGTAATTCCTGCTCCATCTGTTTCTTTAGGGTTATATCCTCTTTCAAGGCTATATACGAGAAAATATCGCCATTGCTGCCACAGATAGGCGTTATTGTTGTATTTTCCCAGTACATCTCTCCGTCCTTGCGCTTGTTCATGAATGTTCCATTCCATACACTTCCGCTGAGTATCGTCTCCCATAGGTTGTCATAGAAACAATTATCATGATATCCGCTTTTTAGGATTGCCGGAGTCTTACCTATAACCTCATTCTGACGATAGCCGGTGAACCGCTCAAAGGCCTTGTTAACATAATTAATTGAACCGTCGGAGTCGGTTATCAGCACGGAATTAGCGCTCTGCTCAATAGCTGCAAGCAGCCTGCGTATCTTTACCTCAGAGTTTTTCTGATCTGTAATATCTGTGCCGAAAAAGAAAATATTATGGTTTACAAGGTCAATAACTTTGGTAAAAAGTATAGTCCTGCCGTCCTTTGAATATTCAAACTTCTCATGGCTGGCCCTATAAATATTCGGGGAGTTTTGCTCCACCCATCTTTTGATTTCATCTTTTATTTCTTTTTGGGAAAGGGTGTTAAATCCGAAAAAATTGATCGAGGCTTTATTGATAAAGAACAGTTTCTCTTTTCTGCCTATTATGAACTCGATTGAGGGATTTAGCCTCTTGTATTCTTCCTGCTCCTTGTGTTTCAGGATTACAAAAGCCATAACAAATGCTATTAAAACTCCAAGCACGGAAGACAGAACAATATTGCTCGTTAATACAGGGATTCCCTGAATACTTTTCATAAAAAAATGAGTTGATGATATTGATTCGGAAATAATAAGAATTATTAAAAAATAACTGAGAAAATGCCTTCTGTAATTAAATATTACCTCAAGGGCCATAGCGTCAGCGTTCCGCCTTCATACTATTAAGTTTAGTAATGAAAAGGCGATTGTCAAACGGAATATGGAACAATCGGTAATTCAAATTATAGCTGCAAGTCTTAAACTCAATTCCAGACCAGAGGACATCCTCTGGCAGAACCATTTTCAAGCATATTCTGAAAATGTATTTTTTGGTAAAATACTCTTTACTCCATTAATTTACTAATCCAAGTTTTTAAGCTTATCTACATTCATAACCGCAATAGTACCATGATTGTAAAGAGCCCGCGCGAAACATTCTATTGTTATGTCTGTTCCAGCGGCAACATGTGTCAACACGCTTCTCCCGCCCACAGAGGCGCTTTTCCCCTTAAATCTTCTTCCTATGGAATCAGGTTCGATGTATTCATAATAGGCTGAATATGGAAAAGGAGAATCATAGCCGTCATATTTATAAGCCTGGTTTGCCGGAGGATAAGGCCTGGAGGTGAACGGTTCTCCCGTGAGTATTGATAAATACATATCATTATTATGAGGATAATAAAACCAATCCTGTGAGGAGCCGATATTCATCGATTTATACGGAAAATCCTTTGTACCCAGGCCCTCAATGAAAATCAAGGCGATCTTTTTCTTTTCAAGGGAATTAAGAATATATGGAGCTATATCGGTAATATTTTTAACCTCGCTGCTCTTTATCCCTGAAACAGGAATACTCTCATCCTGAGAAGGTAGTTTATAAAAAGGTCTTGCGGCAGTACTGTATCCCCGAAAATAGAATCCTTCTTCGGCGCACAGAATATAATCAGGACATCTTTCAATAAAATCAGAGGAAATGCCGCGAGTATTCTCTAATGATTCCCTGGAGATCATCTTCCGTATTCCGCGCATAGATTCAATACTTTTAAGCGCCTCCTCCGAAGGAGAAAACACCCCCGCATACTGACAATACATTCCAAAGGCTTCAATATGAGCGTCTATTTCCGATAAAGTGATTTCTCCGGAAATATCACAAAGATTGCCAAGGCCGACTATTACAGGTTCATAATCAGTATTTTCAATTAACCTGCGAACCTCATTGAAAACCTTTTTTCGAATCTCTTCTATTTTATCATCGTTCTCTGGAGAAAAGACCGTATTGAAAAAGATATCGCAGTAATTAATAAACAAGAAATCAGGCTTATATATTTCATCTATTGCCAGAGCATTATTCGTTATCCATTCACAGGAATTGCCGTTCAGATCTCCTGGATACTGATTTTCCTTAAGATGAGATTTAATCTCTGATATTATTTTTTTTGCCTTGTCAGCCCCATTGCCGTTAATGCTATCTTCAATATCAAGAAGTTTACCGGTCTTCATCTCTACATCGGCCTGCCAGTCGATAACATCAATAACGGCTATATCATTATTGATTATAGCAGAACGCTTTACCGGAGAAGACTTCTGCATATTATACGCTGAATCATATTCGCCTGAAATTGATTTGTTTTTATATATGGGAATATTTTTACCGCAGACAGGGCACCCTCCTGAATCCAGATCCATGTTTACACATTTAGCGTTGCAGCCTCCGAAGTTGATCCTCTCGATAACCTTTTTCCCGCAATCCGGGCAGAGGGTGTCAACCCATAATGATCCGAGGAAATTGCTGAAGTATATATAGTCAATATTCTTCTTTTCTTTCTCAATGGCGGTGGCCACCCTCTGGATGTTAGGACGATCCATATCCGACATACGATATTCCGGAAGCAATCGGAAAACATGCCACGGAATACTTCTATCCAGATCTGAAATAAATCTTGCTATTGCCGGAATGTCGGAATCATTTACTCCCTGCACAATTGGCGTGCTCAACTCCAGATGCGAGTTATCATTAAATATCGAGATATTACGGAAAAGCACATCAAGATCATACCAGCCGAGCAGGGCTGATATACTGTTTTTACTGACAGCTTTAATGCTCACATTTATAAAATCCACAGCCTCTGCCAGTGCATATGCAGATGATTCGGTCATCAGCCCGTTTGTAAGGACTCCGGTCGGGATTCCGGCCTTCGCCGCTTCCTTTGCCATTTCCAGAACAGTCGGTAGAATAACAGCCGGCTCGTTAATCGGAAAAGTTATGGACTGGCAATCCGCGTCTTTTGCCATTCTGATTATTGCTTCAGGCGAATAAGACAGGCGTAATGTATCTTCCACTTTCGATCTGGCAACATAGGAGTTGGAGCAATATGCGCAATCGATATTGCATCCTGAGCTTCCGAGAACAAGAGTTCTGCTCCCGGGAAGTACGTGATAGAAGGGAATGCCTTCTATATATGAATCTCCGATACTGGAAAAATGAAAAGGAAATCTTTCCACCACCCTTCCATTTTCCGCCCTGTACATCCCGCAGTACCCGAAATCGTTTTCTGTCAACAGGCACTTCTTCTCACAGTAATTACATCTTACATTGCTCATTTTGTTTACCTTTTCCCGCGGGGATGAAATAATCTTCTTTATCACCGGTTGTATCATCAAGAGGTATCACAGCAAAAGAGTTGATTCCGCTTTCCCTTACTTCAACCACTCTGGCCGGTACTTTATAAAGCTTATAAATATTTTCTTCAGTCAGAACTTCAAGAGGAGAACCTGAACTGATTATTCTGCCGTCTTTCATGGCCCATATTTTATCTGCGACCGTCAATGCATGATTTGGATAATGGGTCGACATTACTATTGTTATTCCATATACATCAGCCAAACTCTTTATAGTTCTTAACAAATACTGCTGATTCCCGAAATCCAGCGCCGAAGCCGGCTCGTCAAGAAAAAGTATGGAGGGTTCCTGTGCCAATGCCCGGGCTATCATGATAAGTTGTTGTTCTCCTCCGCTGAGGGTAGGAAAATATCTTGAAGATAGATGGCTGATGTGCATATTTTCCAGTATTGAAAGAGCTTTTTGTTTGTCTGCTTTTCCCGGAAAAGAAAAAAAACCAAGATGAGGGCCGCGTCCGGTGAGAACAATGTCGGTAACAGAATATGAGAAAACCTGTGAGTATCCCTGAAAAACAAAGGCACTTTTCATTGCAAGATCCTTCGAGTTCAGAGAATATAAATCTTTCCCGAAAATGAACGCTTTCCCGCTGCCAAATGTCAGTAGTCCGTTCATGCATTTCATTAAAGTTGTCTTACCGCATCCGTTTGCTCCGAGAAGACACACGACCTCTCCACGGTTTATCTTTCCGGATACATCAGTAAATACAGGTTTCTGTCCGTAGGAAAATGCTGTTTCGTATAATTCAATAGCTGTACCACTCATCCCGGTTTGCCACCTGTTTTCCTGAGTAAGAAGGCAAAGAAAGGCGCTCCGATAAGCGCTGTAAGAATTCCCAGCGGTATCTCGGCCGAAATCACCGTCCTGGCAATCGTATCAACTCCAAGCAGAAAACAGCCTCCTCCAAGAAACGAAAGAGGAATCAAGCGGGTGTGATTCGAACCAATAATCATGCGGCAAATATGAGGCACAACCAGCCCCACCCAGCCGATAATGCCGCAGGCGCTTACCGAAGAAGCCGTAACTATGGTAGCACAAACGATAATAAACAGTTTTAGCGAGCCGGATCGGATTCCCATGGAATGGGCTTCCTCATCACCCATGGATAGAATATTTATAAGCCACCGTACAAGAAATAATCCTGCAGTCCCCACAAGAATTGGAATTGCTACGGTTACAAGTTCCTTTTTGGAAACTCCGGCGAGGCTCCCCATCAGCCAGAAAACTATAGCCGGCAGTTTCTGATTCGGATCTGCTACATATTTTATCAGGGATAAAAGAGCTGAAAAAATGGAACCTACAATAATACCGGAAAGAACCAGCATCAGGGTTGGAGTAGGCCTGAATACCCGGCTGACTATATAAGCGATAAAAACAGCAAGTATGCCGAAAATAAAAGCAGAAGCCTGTATCAAGGCAACCTGGTTCCAAAGCAGAATAGCCAAAGCCGCGCCGAATCCCGCCCCTGATGTTACGCCGAGGATGTCCGGACTGACCAGAGGATTCTGGAACATCCCCTGAAAAGAAGCCCCGCAGACAGCAAGACTTCCTCCTATCAGAGCCGCAAGTACTGTTCTCGGAAGCCTTATATTAAAGATTACCGTTTCAACAGTCCTGGACCATGTCATATCAATATGTATTACTTTGGAAAGCAGCACGCGACACATAAGCCCGGGAGGAATCGAATATCTGCCGGAAAACAGCGATACCATGAAAAGAAGTACAAGTAGCAGGCCGAAAGACAGCGCTACTATGTTGAATCTCCGATCGGATTCCTGGTCATTATTCATCAGATTTATAATCCAGCATCAATATCAGCTCCGTTAAGCAGAATAATGACATCAGGGTCCCAGTTAAGCAGGATGCTCCTCGGGTAAGCTGCGAATACCGCAGAGGTTGAAACAAAAAAAGCAATGATAAAAATTTTTGAATATCTATTTAAATTCACATTATCCTCTTTAATTACAAAAATACTCCAAAGCTTCTTTCATAAAACCCGGTTAGTTTTCACTAACCGGGTTTTTAAAATACTCTATAATCTGCTGCACCTTACCGGAGAGTAGATTATTTTTTCGGATTAAGAATGATGCTTATTTCTGAATCCGACAGTTCTATACCGTAAAATTTCAAATAGAACGCTTTTGCCTCATCAGTAATATTAATATTAATCTCCTCCGGATATAATTTATCGGCCAGCCATAAACGGGCTAAGGCCGATTCCATATGCGGACGACCGAAAGTATCAAGGAAACCGGCTGGGGCGTAATATATTCTTCCGCTTTTTACTGCAGAAAGATCCTGAAACATTTCATCATTCAGGATATCTTCAGCCGAATCCGGACAAGATAGATCCAGTACAATTACCTCAGGATCCCATATTATAATTTGTTCCGAGGATACTTCCTGAGCTCCTCCGCCGAATACATCCGCTGCAACATTAATTCCGCCGGCATCTGCTATTTCATATTGCCATGTAGATTCCTTTCCATAGGTTGAGTGGATTCCCTTGCCGCCGGCAATATAAACCTTTGTTAGTTCATTCACATCGGCCTTACTTATGCTTCTTTTTATAAGGTCCTTTTTCTCTTCATAGTAAGAGATTAGCTCGTTGGCCCTTGATTCAGCAGAATCGCCGATAATACCGGACAAAAATTCAATACTTTCTTTATAAAGGTTAAGATCAACACATATTACAGGCACATTCAGCAGACTTTGTGTTTTATCAGGATCCTTGTCCCAATTCACCGTAAAAACAACCTGAGGGTCCGCCTCAAGAATGCTCTCCGGATTGACATTGAAAAACATTCCCATAGCAGGAACATCCTTAATTTCCGGATAGGTGCGCATAAGATTTTCATTTCCTGTAGACGAAGAATCTATACCCACAAGAACATCTCCACCGCCCAGCGCCAAGGTTATAAAAGAAACATAAGGAAACACACTCGCTGCCCGGCTTATTTCTACAGGGATTTCAACACTTCGGCCCCTCATATCCCTTATAACCCGGGTTTCAGACTGATTTACATTCCCGGCGTTCTCACTTTCAATCTTTTTTTCATCTATCCCGGATTCCTGCGCTCCTGCTGAATAAATGAAACTTGAAGAAAACATTAGAAAACATACCAGCAAAAAAAAAGCAAAAAACTTCTTTTTCATACCTACTCCTGTTTTTTTAGTCTATAGAGATAACCATACTGTTTTGACAGGGATTGCCGAATGAATACCGTAGTTTGTGGAAGGAACTCTTCTATTCCGCCTTAGAGATTTTGGGCAGTGCAGGCGAGTTTCTCCTTTCCAAATACGGGAGGAATTACAGTTTCCTGTAATTCCTTTTGTTCGGTTTATGTCCGAAACAGTGACCGCCTTCCCTTAGATAAAATCCTTAGGTAAAACGGTTCGGAGAATCTACAAGCAGTAATTTAACACATCATATTACTGATTGTCAATTAATTTAATTTATCAGTCTATCAATCTATCGCGAACAAAAACATAATCTGTTAAGTCCCATAAATGCCGCCGCCCCACTGATTGTAGTGCCATAAAAATATACAGGCTTTAAATCAAGATATTTCACAATTGTGCCGTTGACAATTGTGTTGCCGGTATCAGGACAGAACTGCTTCCCTCTGCAGTCTTTTATCTCCTTAAACGCTTCAAGGTATGAACTACGTTCTGGAGCTTGTAATAGCATCAAAAGAATCGGCAACTGCAATAATTCTACTCCCCAAGGGGATAGCCCTGCCGCACTTCACGTTCTCGGCGGTCATGAGACTGAGCATCTATCTGATGAGACAGCAATTTTATGAGATAAGAATCTTAACCGGCAGGGAAAAAAAGAAGCAATTCCCCTTCTCTTCTCCGCATTCAAGCCAGATTCGACCTTTATGTAACTCCACAATCTGCTTTACTATTGAAAGGCCAAGCCCCCGCCCGGGTATATCAGGCTTATCACTTTTTTTTATACGATAAAAACGTTCAAATATATGAGATCTATGCTCCGGTGCAATCGCGGGGCCATCGTCACATACTGAAACAATCAACTGATAATTATCAAGAGAACATCCTATATTAATTTGTCCGCCTTCAGTCGAATACTTCATGGCATTATCTATCAGGTTTCCTATAACAGTGCTAATCCTTATAACATCTATGAGAACCGGAGGCAGTTTATCAGAATTTTCGGTTATTATCAGCTTTAATTTCTGTGCTTCAGCCTTATGAACCCAGCGTCTAACTTCCTCATCAATCAGCCTAGTGAGCTGATATTCCACCTTATTTAAGGTGTAGACTCCAGAATCGGTTTCGGCCAGCCAGTCCAGATCGTAAATGATGTTCCTAAGGGAATCGACTTCAGCAATTATAAAATGACTAGCCTCCTCAGCCGATACAAGTCCGTCTGACAGACCTCTCGCTTCAAGCCGAATGGCGTTAAGCGGGGTATTGATTTGATGAGAGACATCCGTAAGAAGTTTCTTTCTGAGTTTTCTCTGACTATTGAGGGACGTAATCATGGAGTTAAACGCGCTGCTTAATCGCCCGAGTTCGTCAGATGATGTAATTGAAATCTTATTACTTTCACCGCCGACGTCAATAGATTGCGCGGCCTCAGTCAGCCGAATTACCGGACGTGTAATTCGGCGGGAAAACAGGAGACTTAGAATAAAGGCAATGCCCGCGGTAATAAGTCCTTTATAAATTCCGGATTTCAACAGCTCTATGATATAGGCATGAGCATGCTTAAGCAGATAGTCCTGACTGATATAAACAGTGACAATTCCCACGGCCTTGGAAGTTTTAAAGTCGATAATGAACTGAGATTCACCTTCTACCAGAACAATGTTTTCAATCCGGATGATATTAAGAAAGCTATTATAAATAGTTTTCCCGTCACTATCCCGAACAATGATTCTTTGAGTTGATTCATCCAGGGTATTCAGACTATCAAGATTGCTGATCCGCTGTATTTCAAGATCGAGGTTGTCCCAGCCATTGTCCCTTGTATAGGCAGAGCTGAGATTCTGAGCAATAGTTTTTGTTCTAATTTCTGTAAAAAGTATTGGCAGCTGCGAAGAGTATGTATGATATTCGATAATCGTACTGATCGCAAGAGTGAAAAAAATAATCAGAATAAATGAGATGAGCACCTGAAAGTAGATTGATTTTATAGAGAAGCGCATACCAGTTTATATCCCCCGCCGTAAACTGTCTGAATAGGCTCGAAACCGTTTCTGTGTATAAGTTTCCGTAATCTGCGGATATGAGTATCAATGGCGCGTTCATAAGCATCGAAATCGTTATCAAATGCCTGTTCAATAATCTGCCCTCGTGTCAGTACGACTCCGGGGTTCTTGATGAAAACGAGGAAAATCGCAAACTGGACATGGCTCAGAGAGATTGGCTGCTCTCCTATGAAAACAGTTTCCTTCTCTTCCTCTATGCTGATAGGTCCGCAAGTCAGTTTTTTCTTCATAGTTCCCATGGTTCTTCTTAGTACCGCTTTTATTCTGACAATTACTTCCTCGGGTTCAAATGGCTTGACTATGTAATCATCAGCACCGCCGTCAAGACCGTTTATCCGGTCCTCCATGCTGCCCCTTGCTGTGAGCATAATAATCGGTACATCGGATTCTTTACGGAGGATACGGCATACTTCAGTGCCGCTTAAAACAGGAAGCATCAGATCAAGCAGGATGAGATCAGGATTTATCCTGCGGGCAATGTTAAGTCCGGTTTGTCCGTCATAGGCTATTTCGGCACAAAAGCCCGCGCGTTCGAGATAGGTTTTGAGCCACTTTGCACTCCGGGCTTCATCCTCGACTATCAGTATAGTTGCATTCAATATCTTGCTGCCTTATTTTCGGGAGTTCGCGTTCATACCGCCGCCCTGCGGCTTCTGTTCGCCCGCTCCTGAAGAATGCGGACCTTCAGTCGGCTGCGAGGCCCCGCCCTCTGAGCCCTGCTGACTGCCGTTTTCAATAGATTGCTGAGCATTTATTTGATTAATCCGCTCATTACTGCCTGGAGTATTTTCCCGATTACTATTGTTACTCAACTGCTGATCCATTGAACTGAGATTACTCATCATATCTCCGGCCGTAATACTGCCGTTTTCAAGGGAAATAATCAGGCTGCTGAGGCTTGAATATTCCTTATCATACTCAAGGCCTACAAAATTATAGTAATTATTAAGGATAGGCAAAAGGCCGCTAACACTGCCTTCCTGCGAGCTTGAAGATTCGAGCTTCTGCCTGAGCAGAGACAAAAGCTCCCTGTGATGCAGTTCAGATCTCTTTCTGGATGCTTCCTTTCTGTACTCCATCAGTTTTCCTTCCTGCAAAAGCTGGAAAAAGAATTGAGCCTCATCACGTGTTAATGACTGCTCTTGTGCACGATCAATTATCGCGTCGAGAATACCAGCTTCATCGGTGTAAGAAATATCATATTTATCGCGCAGATCATGGAGCTTTATTTTTGCCGAAACGGCTTGGGTTTCACTGTTGTAAATGCCATCAATTAGCTCATCAAAAACCTGTTTAAGCGCAGACTCATAGGCATGAGAGCCCTCGCTGGCTCCCATAGCTGTTAAATTGCCGGTCAGGATGAATATCATAAACAAAAACATCAGTATAGGACTAAGTTTAAGCATTTTCATAATTGTTCCATAACCTCGCTTTGTTAATATGGGATGCATACATTAGTATACACCCCGTTTATATCAATAGCAATTCACTTGGTGAAGCGGCTTTATGCTAATAAATATTAATTTTTACCGTTAGAATTGTCCGCACTGCCGCCCGCTTTTTCTGGAGTCCCCTTATCAGGCTGGCCGGAGGTATCTTTCCCAGTCCCGGAACCAGACCCATTTCCTGATCCGGATTCACCTTCTCTAACCTGGTCACCTGAAGCATCCTGTATTCTTATTTGATCCATAGTTCTTGTCCGGGTTCTAAGCTGTAATTCGGTGAGGTCTGTTTCACTTTCGCTGAGTTCACAAAACTGAACCCTTGCCTGAGTTGCTGTCATTTCACGGTTCTGTACCTCAGCCATCAGTTTTTCCATTATCTGATAATCATCAATGTTTTCTCTGTCATTCTCAGTCCGCAGATCATGAAGCTGTTCGACCGCAGTCTTCATATCAAGATCTCCCGCCTCAAGCGCTTCCACTATGGCTGTGAATTCTTCATCAAGAACCTCGCCGTAAGCTTTCTCACTGTTGCCCATTGCTGTAAGAACCATCGGAACAATCAGTAAGAATGCCGCTATCATAATACCATTCTTAATCATTTTCATTTTTTGTCTCCTCATCATTTTTCACCTGAGTGTCTCAGGCTGTATTAATACTTTAATGAGAAAATATGGCAGAATTATGTCATATAATAAAGTTTCTTATTTTCGTTCAGGGTTCAAGTATGGACAACTGTCTCAACCGATGAGAGTATCATCCGAAAAACGGAGAACCTTAACGCCGTTCACAGTATGGCAGATTTCGGAAGAGATAGTAGAAATAATTGTAAACAGAAAGCTTTTGAAGCTTAGCCGATTCAAGTAGAATATAAAATGTAGCAGAAGCTTATGCCTCGCGCACAGTTGCCAAAAACATCCAGTTCCTCCAATACCGAAAGGTCTGATAGCTCCTTCGGCGGCATTGTTAAACGGGGGCAGAAGCGGATTCTCAAGAACAGATAAAAGGGTAACAGTCAAATAGATCTACATAGTCGTGATTTCTTTATATCATATAGAAGATAATGAGCTAACAGTAGTTATGATTTATAGAAAAGTTATTTTATTTTTATTCCAAAACAATTGAGAAGATTAAGAACATCCGGAGTTGAAAAAACCGCACCTTTTAATCTATTATTGAGAGGATTTATATCATAGCCGGATGAATTGATGAATGAAGACCGCTCAATAATTGATTCATGAAACAGTGTTTCCCTGAAAGAAGACCCGTCAAAGCACGCTCCGTTCAAATCAGTATTCTGAAAGTAACACTCGACAATTTCACATTTTCGAAAAATGGTATTATGTATCTTTAAATCAGTAAAATTACAGTTACTCAACCTGCAATTTTCAAATGAAATATCGAGGGCAAAAGGGTTGGCCTGAAAGAAACCTACCCCAAGGAGCTTGCAGCCACTGAAGCTTACATCAATAAATCTGGTCTGATTGATCAGTGGATTAGTAATATTACAATCAATAAACCGGCAGGATTCGAATTCTGTATTCTGCAGATGTGCCCCTGTAAAATCGCAATTGTTAAATTCCAAATTAAAAAAAGACTGTCCACCTAAATCAGCATTGACATAATTTTTAGTATTTTCTTCTGCTGAGTCTTCAATTTCTTCATTAAATAATTCATTCTGCATGGTGAAGTAATATTATCATTTAAATCTTCATTGTATAACCAACTTTTAAGTATAATATTAAATTATTATTTAGTGGTTCTTCCCTGGAACTGTGATCGAAAAGAAGTAAATAGAATTCCTTTTAACGGCCTATAGAATTGACGGTTATGATAACTAGGAATTCAGAGATACAAGAACCGATCAATGAAATATGGAACTGTATATGCGACGGCTGGTCTACAGGCAGAGTATTTCTTAAACTCAGTATATCCGAATGCCTTCAATTTCACCCCTGTTATAGGACTGGGTATTGAAATGATTAGTGAAACCATTACATGGAATGCCCTTGAAGTTTATATGCAATTCAGAACCCAGGATCAGCCCCAGGAAGGGCTTACCGATCATCTCTATACAGAATTGGGTCTTAAAACCAGTCTTGGAATTAACTTTTAAGACTTTCCTTTATAGCTGAATCTTGCAGTACCGATATTAATATCCAGGCTTATCGGTACTTACAGGATCTTTTTCAGCTTCTACTCATCCAGATATACCCATTTAAAGGTAAGGCGGCTGTTGTCTTCATCAAAATCTATAATTTTAATCCTTCCGTACTTATCGCTTCCTGCCAGCTTCATCAGATAGGTATGACCGGCTATTATCTCATCTGGAATCAGGTAGGGTGCAAAATCATCGTCTATAAAATCCACATTTTTCTCAAGGGGGATGTTACCAAGATCCTGAACCATGCCTTCTCCGGGAAACCAACTGTCGAGTGCGCTGTTATTCATGCCTAGACCATTGGGCAGATCAAAGATAAAATCAATTTTAATCGGAAGAGACTCAGCCTCCTCATCGACTTTTACAATCCCTCCGCTTGTAAAGCTGAATCCCTGGAGGGTACTGTCAAATTCCCCTATCGTTACAACATCTCGATTTTTCTCGGCCATAACAGGAGCTGCAAGAAGGATCAGAACAATAAAGATTTTTATGATTTTCATATTTTTTCCTTTTATAAAGTGTCGAATCAGTATGAAGGATATCTCTCAAATCTACAAGTAATCAAATAGTGATCTCAAAACTGGATTATTGAAAAGTGGGATTGATAAAAAATATAATAAAAAATGCCATCTATGAATTACAGCAACAGCAAGACGATTCAGATTCTTTAGAATCATCGGAATAGATTTTTATCAGCTCTAAAATATCCCCCGAGCAGCATTTATCTGAAGGATTCAATTCTTTGCAGTTCCCGCCAGTACAAGCAGAAGTGGCATCTTTTACTAGAGCCAAGGTTATCGTACCTGATTTGACGGCAGAAACAATAATTCCTTTATTTACATTCTGACAATAGCAGACTATTTCATTATCAATTGCTTTTTTCCAATCCATTTAAGCCTAATCCTTAAAAATATTTCGATAAAGTTTATGTGTAATATAATAAAACATCTATATTGCACCTGTCAATTGTTTCTCAATCAATCAATATGACTTATATCGAAGTACTATTAAACCAATGTAGAATTAATACTACATTAATTTAATAGTCTAAGCGTTGTTTTTACATTATTAATCGAGAGCTAATCCCTGTTCCAGGATTTGATACAATTCGTCCTGTGGGAAAAACCCTACATGACGGAAGTATTCATTGCCCTCTTTATCTAAAAACACCTGAGTAGGAATTGCCTTTATTTTATATTCTGCGGCATAGGGTTCTCCGGCTGCAGTCCAGACGTCGTGAAAAACAACTACAACTTTTTCTCCAAAATCAACTTCAACCTGCTCCATTATTGGCTGCATCATTTTGCATGGAACACAATTGACTGAACCTAGTTCGACAAATGTGATAACTGCTGGCTCGGTATTTTTACTGGTGGCTGCTGCTTCGTTGCCTTCTGCCTGTGCATCTTTGCTGCATGATATAGTTGTGAATAAAAATAGTACTACAATAACCCTTATTATATTTTTCATATTTTCCTCCAAAAATTATTTTATAAAGCTGAAACTAATTGATATATTCCTACGGCGATCACAGATAGTCCGCAAAGGCGTTTGAAGATTGGAATGAGTTTTCCTGCCCGACCTTTTTGAAGAAACCTTCCTACTGCATCTCCAAATGTTCCAGCTGCCACGATAACGGCGGTATGTCCTAATGCATAAAATAACATGAGTGCAAAACCGAAGGATATTGTCGTCCCTGATGCAGAGAAAACGAACCCCAGCATAGGTGCCATAAACGCAAAACTGCATGGACCCAAAGCAATTCCGTAAACAAGGCCAAGAATAAATGCCCCTAATTTACCGGGCCGGTAAGTCTTTGGAACAAATGAAAAAGACAATTTAGCAAGTGGAATTATATCCATAAGCCATAATCCGCAAATTATTAAAAATATCGCAACACCAATTAGTAAGCCTGATCCAACATCACCTAAAATCCGGCCCGCGGCGCTTGTCAGCAGGCCGATTGCTGCCAACATAATTAACAGGCCAAGTCCGAAAAATAAGGAAAGTTTAAACGCCACCCGGGTATCCGGTTTTTCTTTATTGTTTATATATGCAACAATTAATGGCAGAGAACCAAGATGACACGGGCTTAAGATAACACTGACTACACCCCAAATTGCCGCCGCGAGGAACGCCCAGATTGATGGCTCTGACATTCCTTTGATTAAGATAACTATAAATTCCACTAAAATTTTACTCCTGCTGCCTTTTTTTGTCTCAGCTCAAATCCCGCTATAAAAAAAGCTGCTATAAGACCGACTGCTAATATAATGAATGAGGCATAAAAGAAAATCAAGTTTATATTCTGCTGTATCATAATTCGGCCGTTTACGGCTGTACCGACAGCACCGCCGATAAACATATTAAAGGATGCAAGCGACATTGCGGTTCCTCTCATTTTTGGAAGTTTAGCCTGTGCTGTAGAGACAAGGCTTGACTGCAGAAATATAAACGCGACTCCAAATCCAAACAATCCTATACAGAGAAGTACTATATTGCTGAATGAGGATAGTATATAAAGTCCTGCAAACCCCATTATTCCTGCCGAAACGAGAAAACCGTGTTTAAGCAGTTTTTTCATCCTTGGAGCAATCCGGCCGCCAAAGACAGTTCCGAGTCCAAAAAATGATAAAATGAGTCCTACCTGAAGAACTGTAAAGCCGGTAAGCTCTTGCATCAGTTTTCCTGAGTAGGTGAAGCTTCCGAATACCGCGAATCCGACAAAAAAGATTACAATGACCAGGCGCATAAACCTTAAATTGCTTAAAGGTGCTTTATAAGCCTTGATGAAGTTAAGCTCTGTGACAACGCCGGAATCCTTTTCAAGAGTTTTCAGAATAACAAGAGCTATTATAAGCTCACCGATTCCGTATACGATATAGACCAGCCGCCAGGAACCGAAATATGCGAGAGCGCCGCCTATTGCTGTGGCTGTGGCCCCGCCGAGAAACATTATTCCCATAACCTTTCCTAGTGCTCCCTGCCTTTCTTTATCATTGAATGACTGGCCGACAAGAGCCATCGTTACAGGAAAAACTCCTGCCCCGAAGGCACCGTTGAAAGCCCTGAAAATCATCAGGCTCTGCAGATTAAACGCAAAGCCGCCAAGAATGCTGAAAAGAGCTGTCCCAAAGGCAGCAATTCTGATTACCTGAATTTTTCCGAATCTGTCGGAAAGAGGCCCGAATATGAGGGTGAATAACCCGAATGAAAGCATATAAGCCGTCACCGAATAGGCTGCATGCTGCAGAGAAATTCCTAAATCCTCAGAAATTTTCAGCAGCAGAGGTGCAGCCGCATAGTTATCGCCGTTTGTCATAAACGCAAGCAGCCCAAGTGTCATCAGCATTGCATTCTTGTTTTTCATCTTTTTCTCACCAGGTATTATATTATTATTCCGAAAATCCAGCCGGCTAATGTCGATAAAACTACAACCAGGACTACATACACAGCGGTCTTTTTAAAACCAAGTTCTCCGCCGATTACAAGCATGGACGGCAGGGATAATGAGGGGCCTGCGAGCAAAAGCGCCAATGCAGGACCTTTTCCCATTCCCGCACCAATTAATCCCTGTAATATTGGGACTTCAGTCAGTGTGGCAAAGTACATGAAAGCTCCTGAGATAGAGGCAATAAAATTTGATAGTACTGAATTGCCTCCGACAAGAGAGGCTACCCAGGATGTCGGAATAAGAGCATCATGATTCGGACGGCCAAGCAGGAAGCCCGCGACCAGAACACCGAAAAACAAGTATGGGAAAATCTGCAGCGCAAAGTCTCTTGTTGCTTCCGCCCATGTTTTCATCTCACTTCGCGAGAACCATTTAACAAGACAGTAGATGAGGACAAGTCCGAAGGCTCCGGTAATCCAATATTTACTCTTATAGATTACATCCCAGACTACGCTTCCGCCGTTTGAGTTGGCCCAGTTGATGAATACCAGGATACCTATCATGGAAAACATATAAACTGCCATCTTGCCTAACGAACGTTCCTCTCCAGAGTTTTCATATTGAAACATTCGTTCATCGGACAACCGCTGTTCATCTTCCTTCCGAAATATAAACTGCATTACCAATCCGATGATCACTGCAAAAAGTACAGCTCCAATCATTCTCGCGAGTCCCATTTCCCATCCGAAAATCTTATATGACAGTACTATTGCCAGAATGTTGATTGCCGGACCTGAATACAGAAAACTCACCGCAGGACCCAGACCTGCACCCTTCTTATAAATTCCCTTGAATAAAGGTAAAACCGTACATGAACATACAGCGAGGATTGCCCCAGAAACAGAAGCCACTCCATAAGCTACCGCTTTAGGGGCTTTGGGTCCAAGATAGCGGATAACAGCCTGCTGATTGAGAAATACAGTTACAGCGCCGGCGATAAACATTGCCGGAACCAGACAGAGAAGGACATGCTGACGAGCGTAGTCTCCAAGCATAAGAAATGCTTCCTGCAGGGCCCCGGCAACACGGGGTGAATCAAAGGGGATGAAATAGGCTGCAAGAAATACAATTCCCACTATTCCCAGGGTTTTATTTGGCCCAAATTCTTTTTTTGCCATTTTTACTATCCTATTTGAGATTGAATTTCTAAGGTAACTCTTGAAATAACTTCGGGTGTAATCTCAGTCTTCCCTTTCTGAACATCAAAATCGGTTGTTATAAAATGAGTATAGGGTAAGCTGTTTTTCTCAAAAATCTTTTTACCACAGCCGACGGAACAACCGTCAATGATGATGTTCTCATCGGAGTCTTTTGCCGACACAATGAAACCGGATAAATCCGCTCCGACAGCAGCCAGGCAGGTGCCTGAACCTACTCCTGTATTCATCAACTTTCTATAAACCTGGTCTGCAAGGTGTCCTGTATTACTAGCGCCTGAACAGGAGTAAAGAAGCTTTACTTTTTTATCATTTACGCAAGAGCAAGAACAAGACATATTACATAACCGCCTTGATATATTCGGCAACTTGATCTGGAGTCAGCACTTTGCCTGCTGATTTTACCTCTCCGTCTATAGCCAATGCCGGGGTCATCATTACACCCATATTCATTATTTCATCCAGGTCTGTAACCTTTATTACTTGAGCATCTGAACCTGATTTTTTTACGGCCTCAAGCGCGGAAGCTTCAAGAGCTTTACATTTAGGGCATCCTGTGCCTAAAATTTGAATTTTCATTTAAGTCTCCTCAGTAAAAAATTATTTATTAAAATCTCCGATTGTTTCTTTGTTTCAATATTAAGAAACTAATAAATAATTGTCAAGCGGTATTGACAAAGTTTCTTGAATTTGAAACCTTATAGATATGATTAGTGAAGAAGAGAAACGCAGATCCGAGAGAAGAGCTCATATGTTCAAAGCTCTAGCACACCCGATACGAATATATTTTTTGGAGAAACTTAAAGAAAAGCCATGGTGCGTTTGCGAGCTTGCAGAAGAAGCGGGGATTCCAAAATCGGCAGCTTCCAAACATTTATCCCAACTAAAAGATGCCGGACTAGTGGATGATAATAAAACCGGTACACGTGTGGAGTACCGGTTGACAGCGCCATGTGTTCTTGAATTGTCTACCTGTGCGGAAGGAGTTGTACTCAACAATAGAAGAAAACAGCTTGGTTTATGATTATTCTTGATGTTTTACATTCGAATCCGGGAACACGCAGCTGATTTCTTTTTCAACATCCTAAAATATGAGTTCATCAATACAATGGATGAACTCCATAATACAAGGGCAAAGAAGAGAATAAACAATACGTTCTTTTAGGAGAATAATAATGGCCGAAAAGAAGATTGGGGGGTTTGCAAGATATCTATCTATTTGGGTAGCAGTATGTATAGCACTTGGGGTAGTAATCGGAGTGTTTTTTCCGGTAGTTCCGAAGATCCTGGAGAAATTTGAATATGCAAAAGTATCAATACCTGTAGCAATTCTCATCTGGTTGATGATTTACCCAATGATGCTAAAAGTTGATTTCAAAAGTATTGTGAACGCCGGAAAAAAACCTAAAGGGCTTATCATCACTTTAGTTGTTAATTGGCTGATAAAGCCATTTACCATGTATTTAATTGCAAGCTTCTTTTTAAAAGTTGTCTTCAAAACTTTAATTCCTGATTTGATAGCGACAGAATATTTAGCCGGTGCGGTTCTTCTGGGCGCTGCGCCTTGTACTGCAATGGTTTTTGTATGGAGCTATCTCTCTGATGGAGATCCCGGATACACCGTAGTCCAGGTCGCTATCAACGATTTAATAATCCTGTTTGCATTTGCTCCGATTGTAGCATTTCTGCTCGGTGTAAGTGATGTACATATTCCAATGGACACTTTGTTTTTTTCAGTTATTCTGTTTGTAGTTATACCGTTGGCCGCAGGATTTATAACAAGAACAATCCTGCTGAAGAATCATACTAAAGAATGGTTTGAAAATATATTCTGTAAAAAATTTGACGGTATAACAGAAGCAGGACTTCTTTTGACCCTCGTGATCATTTTCTCTTTTCAGGGAGAAACAATCCTGGCTAAGCCATTGGCAATAGTGCTTATTGCTGTACCTCTTATTATACAAACCTACTTTATATTCTTTCTGGGATTCGGATGGTCGAAACTCTGGAAAGTGCCATACGCTGTCGCTGCACCATCTGGAATGATCGGGGCTTCTAATTTTTTCGAGTTAGCCGTAGCTGTCTCTATCAGTCTCTTTGGCTTGTCCTCAGGTGCGACCCTTACAACTGTCGTCGGTGTCTTGGTTGAAGTTCCTGTGATGCTGAGTTTGGTTAAAATTGCACGAGCATCAAGAGACCGGTAATGGAATCGATTACCAAATAATGAATTTCGATCTAAAAAAGGAGATGGAATGAAGAAAATCCCCCCACCTTATGAATACCCACCAGAAGAAGGAAGATTTATACGTGGAAATGATTTTTCACCTGTAGCTGTTTGTGTAATACTCTCACGCCCGGATGATCAAATACCTCAGGAAATTGAAGCGCTTGTACGAAGTGGAATTGAATCGGGAGCTGCACTTTCAGGAACTGTTCAAACTGAAAATATTGGTTTTGAAAAAATAATCTGTAATGTTATTGCTAACCCCAATATCCGCTATCTCGTCCTTACAGGACCGGAATCAGAGGGTCATCTTACCGGAGAGGCTTTAATAGCCCTCTTTGAAAATGGTGTGGATGTGAATAAACGAATAATCGGTACAGATTCTCCACATCCACTTCTTTACAATATTCCTATCGATTATATTGAAAGGTTTAGAGAACAAGTATCACTAATTAACCTACAATTTAAAGGAACTCCTGAGAGTATCTCAAGAGTAGTCCGCGCATGCTATCAGGAGACCCCTACAGATTTTGAAGGGTATACTCTTTATGATATCGGAGCCTATTCTAAACCACCTTTGATTGGGTGTATAACACAACGAGTGATGGAAGCATGGAAGTTGCCAAAAGACAAAAATGAGGAAAAAGCAGTTTCTAACATGCAAGAATTGATTCGGAGAATCAAAAAAAAACAGAAAGAAAATGATTGAGATTATTTTTCCTTATAAACTTAATCTCGACCATCAACTGTGGAATTTCAAGAGCTGACGGGCCAAGAAATATAACCATATTAAATGAGAACTACCGGATACACTCACGGCAGCCCCACCCCAACCAGTGTTATGACCAACTGAGGAACTACTGAAGCCAACCGTTTAACAAGGCTAGGTTCAAAAAGACTAGCCAGTACATATGTTCACCCCCCAGAAAATGAGGACCACAATAAGCAGGATGTCTTAAGGAATGATGAACTCAAAACTTCTTCTAAATGTGTTTTAACAGCAGGGCTCATTATTGACCGGAGAGTTGCACTATTTACATTAATGCAAACTATTCCCGCATGTGAATTCTTTTATAGCATAATACCCACTATACCTTTGATAAAACCTTGACAGTAATAAGTATTTACTGCATATTCATGACTAACAGTCACATGACTATTAGTCATGTGACACAAGGAGTGTTAATTATGTATTTTGAGTATCTATGTTATTTCTGGGCTGCGGTAGGAATTATCAGCAGAATCATCATCGGTGTGCTGGGAGAAAAATGGAATAAGTGGGAAATTGATAGTGCATATTCTGAGAAAAAACCCAAGTGGATATATTTAATGGCTTTGGCTGATATTCTTCTGATTCTGTTCACCTGGTACATGGTTGTAAAAACAGATATCAGACATAGCTGGATTATAGCTATTTTGATGTCACTAACATCGGTAAAAATATTTACCCTTTTGTTCAATTATAAAAAATTCAGAAGTTTTGCTTCAGCTATGCTGAATAGTAAAAAAAAGTTCTTTCAGTTGAATCTGTCAGTCGTTCTGTTTTCCATGACTCTTATTCTGATGGGAATATATATATATTAGGAGAAATAATATGCCAAGTGATACTTTTTTCAACTTACCTAAAGAAAAGCAGGAGAGAATTATTGATTCTGCATTAACTGAGTTTTCCAAAGTACATTACAGAAAAGTTACAATTGATATGATTGTCGAAAAAGCTGAAATTCCTAAAGGAAGTTTCTATCAGTATTTCGAAAATAAAAATGATTTATTTTTGTTCATCTTTAATCAGATAGGAAATGAAAAAAAAGAAAAAATTGAAGAAGCAGTAATTTATTCAGAAGAATTGGGTTTTAAGGATTATATTATTCATCTTTTAGATTCAACTTTAGCATATGAAAACAACGATTTGCGGCTTATCAATTTGAAAAAAAGATTTACCGATGAATGTCCACAGGAAGTAAGAAAAGCTGTCTTACAAAATGAAATTCCAAAAAGTTATCGAATGCTGGAGGATGCTTTAGAACTCTATGTAAATAAAGGAGAACTACGAAAAGATTTGAATACGAAGGTAGTTGCCTATTTGTTAACTTCCTTCATTATAAATCTTGATAATTACGAGTTCGAAAGCAATGAAAATTATCAGGAAATTATAGCACATGGGTTGGATACGATATTAAACGGAATAGGATTATAGAAAGGATTTTTTATGCTGACAAAAAAAGATGTTGTGAGACAGGAAAAATATTTAAAACTGAATACCGACGGTGAATATGTTATAGATTGTGATGAGAAACTGACTGTTATTGATTTTCATACTCATATGTCCAATGTCCTTCCGCTGAAAAAAGTTGATCCGAATAAAAAAGGAAATAAAATTACATATAAAGCATTACCGGGCCCAGAAAAAATAGATTTATCGATTCCGTATTGGGAAAAGGTGAATCCGGAAGAACAGAAAAAAGGCCTTAAGTCTCTGATTCAATTTTCAATGGCAGGATATAGTATATTCAAGGACATGTGTAATGGAGGCACCTATGAAAACTGCTTCAAATCCCAGAAGGAAAACATGATTGCAAAAAACGTTGTTCTTCCTATCAGTACTAAAAGACATGACTGTTCAATGGAAGCTTTTAAATTGGAAAAAGAATATCCTGATAACTTTATAGCGTTCTGTTCGGTTCATCCCTTAGATAAAAAAATGAAAGAAAAGATAATATATTATAAAGATATCGGATTCAGAGGATTGAAATTAAAAGTAACGGATATGGAATTAAAAAATGATTTCCAGCCTTTGTTAAAATTAATGAAAATATGTCATGAAGAAGGCTTACCCGTATTATTTCATACAGGCGCAGTCAACAATATAAAAAAAGAAAATTGTTCAACTACAATGTGGAAGATTCTTCAGTCAACGAGAGTGGAAATTTTCGGCCACCTTCTGAAAAAGATGCCCTCTGATTTCTCATTTATCTTCGGTCACAGCGGAATTCAGGAATATAAAGAGGTTGCCGAATATTTAAAAGTTTTCCCTATGTGTTATGCCGAGCTATCCTCACAATCTTCCGGTAGTATAAAATATTTGATAAATGAAGTAGGTTCACAGAGACTACTGTTCGGTTCCGACTGGCCGGCTCTACCACAGGCTCTTACTCTATCCCGGGTTTTATCGGCGACGGAAGGAGATTCTGCTTGCAGAGACAGCATACTATATAAAAATGCCGAACGAATATTACTATGTAAAACAAAATACTGATCTGCGAGATATAGTCTATTGTATTGCCGCCATTATCCGTATATGTTCCTGTAATACTATTCGGTGTATTACTAGTTTAAATGATAAACAGTACTAGCTTGATCATATAAACAGTACTAGCTTGATCATATAAACAGTTCTAGCTTGCTATTATAAACATTACTATGAAAATATCATAAACATTACTAGTTAGTTTGCTTTAATCTAAGAATTACCGGATTTTTCAGCTAGTAGCAGCGGCCAACTGCCTGTTCAGCTTCTAATAGCTGGCGGATTTGAACTCCATGTAATCAAGAAGCATTTAAAAGGAGATTCCCTGTTTTGATCATTCATATAGCTTTGCCCCTTTGTTCACCTTGTAACCTACGAACAAAGATTGCTACTACACTAAATATTTCGTACAATAAATAGATATAAGATGATAAAATCAATATATAACTATTTTTTTTAAGGAGAACATTTTGAAAAAAACAGTCAACTCATTCTTTTTTCTTCAATTAGCGCTATCTCTAATGTTTATTGTAATAGGGATTCAGGGTATAAACAGTTATAATTCCGGAGGAGCCGAACTTCTGAGAGGCATCAATAAAACCTTCGGCGGCAGCAATGATGTTATCCCTATAATAATGGCTATTATCGAAATAGCGGCAGGGATTCTACTTGCTGGAAGCCTATTTAAACTCATTCCGAACCGGCTGTTAAGCATTCTGCTCTTGATAATTTTTATTTTCTGGGCCTTTAACATTGTTCTAAGTTATTTTTTCAACAACCCTTTTGAACCTACATTCATCAAATGGCTGGCTTCTATTTCACCGCAGCTGGTAATCCTTGCATCTATCTGGATTGTTTTCCGCAACTGCGACTAAGCCGGTTTTAGCCATAGACACAATTGCGACCCATATTTTTTGCCTTATAGAGATTGCTGTCAGCCTCAAAAATAAGTTTCTCGATTTTTATATTTTCAAGACTTGAGGTCCACGAGACTCCAATGCTGACGGTTATAAATTTATTATCAGGAGATCCTTCGTTGGGAATGCTTAAAGCTTCAACCATATGACAAAGCTTTTGTGCCACTTTATGAGCCCCCTCGCTGTCAGTATCCATGAGAATCACTATAAACTCTTCTCCGCCGTAACGGGCAAGAAAATCAACCTGGCGGGGTATCTGACTCAACAGACATTCGCTGACCCTGACAAGACATTTATCACCTTCTTGATGTCCATATTTATCATTAAATTTTTTAAAATAGTCTATATCTGCCATCAATATAGCAATCGGTAAATTAAGACGCAGGGCAATTGATCTCGTTCTTTCTATATACTCATCCAAAGCTCTCCGGTTTGGCAGATTAGTCAGGGCATCAGTACGGGACATCGAGCTCAACATCTCATTAGCCGTCTCCAACTCTGTCTTAGTACTTTCAAGTTCTGATAAGGCCTGCTGTAATTCAGCTGTTCGTGTTTCAACTCGATCTTCCAGTTCGATATAATACTCATGAATCGTTCTATCCATAGATAGCAGCTTTTTTTTGATTTTTCCAAATTCATTATCTTTCCACAGAGGGATTTGATTCAGCTTCTGATTATTTTCAATTTTTTCAATCATATCAATAATATCTTCAACAGGCATCTGCAGCCGTCGTGAAATAATTACCACAACAACGAAAGAAACCAGCAAGATGAAAAATGCCGTGAGAAACAGCAGCTTATTTAATAAAACAATCATTTCAAAAGCTTCTTTCTTAGGAATCTGCACCAGAACTCCCCATCCGGATTTTTCTGATGGTGTATATGCTACAAGTTTTTCAACTCCATCTAAAACGTATTCTCCTACACCGGTTTTACCTGAGAGAACATCAGAAACCATGGACATGTAATTAATATCCGTCATCTCAGCCACAATTACAGGATCAGGATGGCCTATGATGCGGCCCTTCAGATCAACAACAAATCCATATGAGTCACTGCTTGAACGAAGTGTTGCTGATAATTCGCTTAAATAAGATAGGTCGATACTTGCACCGATAACACCGTCTATTTTACCATCCCGATAAATAGGACTGGCATAGACTGTTATAGGAATATTTGTGCTTCTTGAAATAATAACATCAGAAAACGTGGACTTTCCTGTTATTGCCGTCTTAAAATAATCCCTGTCCGAACGGTCTCCCATGGTTTCAATATATGATGATTTATAAAACTGCATACCCTGAACATCCATGATATAGATTTGTGACACTATCTTCATACTCTCAATCAAATGCTGAGAATGCAGATCAACTCTTTTCATATTTAATGCTAAAACATCCTCAGATTCGGCAAGCTGATTTATGGCCGTCTCAACAAATAACAGGTTCAAATCAAGTTGTTTTTTCAGAGTAATATTGTCGACTCGTAATTCGTCATAGGCATTTTCTTCTAAAATCTCAGTCATCAGAAAGGAGGATACAACTGAAAAGCATATTATTGTCAGGAGGATTGAAGCATAAATGGAAATAAAAACTTTCAGATAGAACCGATGATACCATTTCAAATTAAAACACCTTAGCGAAGATTATTATCCTGAGGCTCTTTCAAAAATCGGTTATTTTTCACAGAGCCTTTGAAGTATTTTTGACAACAAGAAGCTAAATTATTATAGCATTACAAGTTGTCAAAAAACTTCATTTAAATCTAAAGTAGTAATTTCAAAAATCCCTGATTTTTGAAATTCCCTCTTCTGTTAATCAATTTTAGTGTGTGCCGGGTTTGAAGTCAACAAGAACCACTTGTATGGCAATTGATAAGGCAAAAGTTCCATCCTGTTGACGCGTCAACTGAATACATGCAGATCTTTCTCGCGTTCCTTTCTAAACTGCCGGGTATAAAGATCATAATAATGCCCCTTCTCTTTCAGCAGTTCCTTGTGACTTCCGGATTCTTTTATTCGTCCTTTCTCGATGACGAGGATTCGATCCGCGTTGCGTATCGTGGATAGTCTGTGGGCTATAACAAAGCCTGTGGAATCCGACAGCAGGCTGTCCATCCCCTTCTGGATCAATTCTTCTGTTATAGTATCGATGGAGCTGGTCGCTTCATCCATAATAATTATATCAGGTCTTGCAAGCACCGCTCGTGCCAGAGAAATAAGCTGCTTCTGCCCCACCGAAAGGAGGGTACCCTCTTCACCGACATCTTCATTATACTGCTTCGGCAGTTCCTTGATGAAATCATGTGAACGGGCAAGCTTTGAAGCTTCGACAACCTCTTTATCAGAGGCATCAAGCCTGCCGTAGCGAATATTGTCCATGATAGTTCCCGAGAAAAGATGAGGCGCTTGAAGAACTACTCCAAGTTTCGACTGGAGAGACTGCTGTGTAAATCCGGTGTAGTCACGGCCACCCATGAGGATTCTTCCTTCTTTGGGCTGATAAAATCGGCAGACAAGATTGACGATGGTTGATTTTCCGCCTCCGGTTGGCCCTACTATGGCGATAGTTTCCCCCTGCTTCACTTTGAGAGAAAAGTCGGTCAGAACCGGGTTATTTTCCTCATAATAAAAACTTACGCCCTCAAACTCAATTTCACCCTTTACCGAATCGACATCAATGGCCCCCTCCAGATCTAAAATGTCCGGCTGAGTATCCATAAGAGAGAAAACTCTCTCAGCGCTGGCTACAGCCTGCTGCATCTCTCCATATACACGGGCCAGATCCTGCACGGGCCACATCATGAAGGTTATATAGCTTATGAACGCCTGTATTCCTCCTATTGTAAACAGGCCCATTTTAAACTGGAATCCGCCGAACCATAATACGGCGCCGAATGATACGGCGGTAATAAGCTGAACTATAGGCAGAAAGATTGCGGAAAGCCAGATAGCCCTGTAAGAAGCCTTATACATATCATCAGTTAATTCACTGAAGATGGACAGGTTCTTTTTCTCCCGCACCAGCGCCTTGATTATTTTAACTCCGGTAATATTCTCATTGTATGCTCCGGTAATTTTAGAATTAATTGATCGAACCTTTCGAAACTCGCCAATAATATATTTCTGAAACCTGAGGGCTATTGTTATCAGAACCGGCATGGTGACGGCCACTATGAGTGCCAGTTTCCAGTTGATAATGAACATAAAAATCATAGCCGATGTAATATTTGTAACAGCCCAGACAATATCAAGAAAATTCCATGTCACAAGATCTGAGACCCTCTGAATATCGGATGTTAATCTTGAGATTATCCATCCAACCGGAGTCTTGTCAAAATAAGAAAAAGACAAATTCTGTAGATGTCCAAAGAGTTTTTTCCGGAGATCATATTGGAGCTGTTCTCCCAGACGCCCGGCACAGTAGATAAACCCAAAAACTACGACTGCCAAAAGGAAATGAAGAATACCGTAAGTAAAAAAATTTTCAAATAGCAATTCTTTATTACCGGGAATAATTGCCTCATCGATCGCGAGTTTTACAATAAAAGTGCCGCAGGCTTCAAGAAAAGCTGTGGCCATAATACAGATAATAAATCCGGTCAATAACAGCCAGTGAGGTTTCGCCTGTGATAGAATTCTCATTGCTGTTTTTGTATTTAATTTATTATTAAACTCTTCTTCTTTAAAATGATTATCTGCCATGCAACAGCTCCTCTTCAAGCTCTGCTTCAATTCTGTTCTGAAGCTCGAAAACATGTTTATAGAAACCCTGTTCCTTTATCAGCCCCTTATGATCTCCACGCTGAATTATCTCACCCTCTTTAAAAACAAGAATCTGGTCAGCCGCTATAAGGCTCTGAATTCTATGGGCGATTATAAAGGTTGTTCTTCCGACCATCAAATTGTCCAGGGCCCCCCGGATTTCATCTTCGGTCTCGGCATCCACTGCCGAGGTTGAATCATCGAGGATAAGGATTTTGGGATCTTTTAAAATAGTACGGGCTATAGCTATCCTCTGCTTCTGTCCGCCAGACAGAGTAACACCCTTCTCACCCACCATTGTGTCATAGCCCTGCGGAAAAGCAACAATACTGTCATGAATGGCAGCGGCACGGGCGGCAGCGTAAACTTCAGCGTCGGTTATCTTTCTTTTAACCCCGTAAGTGATATTCTCTTTTATGCTGGTTGAGAACAGGAAAGGCTCCTGCTCAACAATCCCGATATTTGCACGGAGATAATGCCTGGAATATTCTTCTATCGGAATACCATCAAGAAGGAGCTCCCCATCATCCTTGATGTAGAAACCCGGAAGCAGATTCACAAGGGAGGTTTTTCCTGAGCCTGTTTCCCCTAGAAGAGCTATTGACTCACCGGAAAGGCAGCTGAAATTGATGTTTTTCAGGACAGCCGCGGAATTATCATAACTGAAAGATACATTTATAAACTGAATTTCGCCCTTGAGATCTTTATCATCATTTCCGGAAACAAGGTCTTCCTGGTTATTCAGTAAAATCGAGGCAATCCTCCCGTAGGATACTGATGACGTTGACAACTGCGCGATGATTCGACCCATCTGCTGAACGGGCCAGATAATTGTATTTATAAAACCGATGTAGGCGGCCATATCACCTACTGAAAGAGTACCTTCAATAACCATGAGGGCACCGGTTGTTATTCCGAAAATCAACTGCGCGGCACAGATTATATGAGAAGTCGGCCAGTATAGAGCATGATTTATCATGAACCTTCTGCCCCTCTTTAGTTTTTCAAGATTCTCCACATCAAACTTTTCTTTTTCAAATTCAGCCCTCGCAAAGGCCCGGACGACCCTCACTCCTGTAAGGTTTTCCTGAACGGCAGCGGAGACCTTCCCGTCCTGATCCTGATAGGATTCATAAGACTCATGGATCTTCTTGAAGAAGACTGTTGAGATTACGGCTATAACCGGAATAACCAGTATCGACAGCAGGGCAAGCCTCACATTGAGATAAAAAATTGAAACAAGGTTGATAATGAACATAAACAGGATATTCGATAAGCCTGAAATCATCTCGCTGTAAAACCTTCTTATCGTATCCACATCAGAAGTCGATTTCTGGATTAGCTCTCCGGTTCTATTATTATCATGATAAGAAAAAGATAATTTCTGGGTATGATCAAAGATGGAGTTTCTTAAGTCTCTCGCAATTCCCTCCGCCGTAGAACCGGTTCCCCTGGCGGTTAAGAAGGAGAAAAACCCTCGGATCAGGGCGAAGGCAATATAAAAAAGGGAAAAATAGATTAGAGGAAAACGCCAGCTGCCTGTGGTTACCGCATCATCTACATAATATCTGAGTACAAAAAACCCGGCGGTGCCGGCTGCGACAGCAACAGCTTGAGACAGCAGGGCTGAGAAGAATTTAACCTTGTATCCCCGGAGTAAAAACCATAAACCCTTGCCGGAGCTTGAGGGTATTTGTGAGAATGTATACATAAGTCTAACTTCCCTTTGTAAAAATGACTGGTATAAATATTAATTTATCATATGCATATGATCAAGGCTATAGTTCTTTTATTCGACTAAATAGACCTCTATTATAGCCGCTTCAATAACATAGTCATATCCGGATTTTTGCAGTTGCCACATCAACAATCTCCGCCAATAGCCGAAAGTTCCCGGCTGAATGATTCATCGTCAGCCTTCTGCTCATCTCCAGGAAGGCTTGTCTGAGTAAAAGCAATTACCGGAGGAAGCAGGATGAACAATAAAAAAACACAATTCCTTAAATCTATTAAATAATCCTTAGGAAGATAATACGGTTATGGCGCGGAGGGGGCAGGCTCTAGCACATTCACCGCAGCCTATACACATGGCTGTCGATAGAAGGGGGCCCTCAAAAGGTGCCTCCTGTTCCAGAAGTTGATGTTTACAGGCTGGGACGGCCATGCATAATCCTGTTTTACCGTCATGCTTTGTCGGGTTGCATATGGAGAAATCTATACTAGCGTATTTCCTCATGGTGTTTTTAATATACCTCTTTTAATAAAATTCATCAAACCGGAACGGATTATCGTTCAGCGGTTTAATTTTCAGTTTGAAGGCTTTCTGATAAGACCTCAAAAAATCAGTGACATTGAAATATCGGTTATAGAGTCTTGTCTTATGCATTGAGCCGCCCTTCCTCGTTTTTTTTACTATCGCCAACTCACTTGCTGCGATATAATAAATTTATGTCAGGTAAAAGTAATATACACCCTGAGATGATAGAAATTGACGGGGTCTCCACCGCCGTCACTCACAGAACGGGCAACGAGCCTGTTCTTTTGTGCATTCACGGCAACTCCCTTTCCCAGCAGACCTATGCTCCGCTGTGGAGCGATCCGAGATTCGATAACTACGCCCTTATTACCTATGATCTGCCCGGGCATGGAAAGTCCAAACGTCCATCGAATCCGGAGAAAAGCTACTGCTTCTCCGGATATGCCCGCCATCTTACGGCCCTGGTGACGCATTTTGGACTGGAAAAGTATATCATCATAGGCCACAGCCTGGGAGGCCATATTGCCCTGCAATGCGCAGTTCAGCCGGGGCTTACCGGCCTCTACGGATTGTTTCTGATGGGAACACCTCCACTAAGCCGCCTGGAAGATTCACAAGCAGCCTTCAATCCTCTTCCGGAAGGGGCATCCTTCTTTACAGGTCCTATGACTGATGAGGGAGCCGAATTTCTTGCTGCAAAACTCGACCGCCGAAAATCTGAGCAAAAAAAACTGAAGAAAATACTGCTTGTGTCAGATCCGGAGGCCCGAACCAACCTGGTGAAGAACCTGGCCGTTTCGGGGCTCAAAAATGAGAAAAAATGGATAAAGGAGTCAAAGCTGCCGAGTCGGCTCTTATTTGGAGAGAACGATTCCCTTATTAATTTCGATTATATCAAAGACCCATCCTTTCAGAAGATTCTGGGATCAGACCGGAAATTAAGTTGGCTTCCAGAGACAGAACACATGCCGATTTGGGACCGCTCACCGGGATATGCCGATGAGTTATTGTCCTTCCTGAATAATAGATGATGAGCGAAAATTTCGGAATCAGTTTAAAAGGCCGAAAGATGCTCTATCATCCCTGGATAGCTTTGGATGAATGGAATAGCCTGTCTCGAAAAAAGAAAGAACTTTTCACCCAACCGGGAAAACCTATCGTTAGAATTATTAAAGCTTTTCAAGATGAGGGCGGGGATGTAGAGGAGCTTTCTATCCTTCTTAACGATCATGTTCCGAATTCTGATTATGATCTTTCATCGGCAGAGCTGTTTTCCGTCGAAAGGTACTACAGTCTTGAATACTATTTCTATATCCTTCAATTCACTAAATTACTTCTCGAAAACGAAGGATTTCCCTATGTAATAGATGAAGAACCCCAACTCGATAAGTGCCATAACATTATAGAACAGGGACCTATGAGATTCAAACCATGGCTCACTGGAAATATTGAAAATCAGAAAGAGTATTTCTCTATAACTAACATTAAAGCGTTCTTCTCCTATGTAGAGAATTCACTGCCAAGGCCCCCCTTCTCTCCAGAAGCAGACAAAAACCCTGGCCAAAATATATCACGCTTAAGCCTGGCCTGTCTAAACCATCTTGTTTTAGCCGAGGATCGAATTAAACGAAGTTTTATCGACCGCATCGGTATTCTCGTGAGTCTCGAATTCATTCTATATTCGGCGAGTATTTTTGAGATGTTAACCAACGATTCAAAATTTAATTTCCACGCAATGTACTATGGATTCAAGAACAGTAACCTTCTGGCAAAAGCTGTATTCCTGCAGCCTACTCTATCGCCCATTGAAGGATTCCGGCAATGGACCGACAGCTCAAGTAATCTCTATAATCTGCAGATAATCGAACGCGGGAGGACACTCCGCATCAAATTCGACCTTCATGATTTTCTCCAATCAAAAATGTGCAGTATCTACCAGGCATTTGCCATAAATAAATGTATGCAGGGAAATTCAGCAGCCTCTTTAGCTTTCATAGAACATGCTACGGGGCGGCCGGCTAAGATGAAAACACCGGTTAAGAAAGCTGATCAGGATTTCTTCAACGTAATAATTCGTTTAAAATCGCCATATAAGACAGCAAAGGCCTACCCCATCGCCGCTGGTGCCGGACTGGCAGCAGTTTTCTTTTTTCTGATAGTTACACGCCTGTTCCTTCCCGGGACTGCTTCAATCATCAATATGGGTTTTGGAACTCTAATAATCATAGGCCTCACCATTCTATCAATCCAAAGAAAGGCAAAGCTTACCACCATCAAAAACAAATTTACAGAATCCAAGAAGCTCATTGATGACCAGCTCGACTCTCTGAATAAATCAGCTAAGGACCTGCTTCAGGAACGTAACTCTCTCGAGCGGAAGGTTAAGGAACGTACAGAAAAGCTGAATGAGGCCCTTGAGCAGCTGAAAGCTCTTGATAAGGCGAAGACCAATTTTATCGCCAATGTTTCCCACGAACTTCGAACTCCCCTTACTCTGCTTTCCGTACCGCTTGAAGGTGTGCAACAGGACAGATACGGTCAGAATATTCCTTCCCAGCACCCTGTCTTCTCAATTATGCGACGAAATGTGGATCGCCTAAGAAATCAGATCAGTCAACTCCTTGATTTCGCCAGGTTGGATCTGGATACCATCCCCTTCAAACCAATGAAGATTCCCCTAATCTCCTACTGCAGGAATTTAACAGCAGAACTTGAATCACTTGCCGAGCAGAAAGGGCTGTACCTTTCTGTTGTCAATGAAACAGGAAGGCAGGAATTGATAATCGAAGCCGATGAGGCCCTGCTTGAGACCGCAATGCTGAACCTCCTGAACAACGCCTTGAAGTTCACTAATAAAGGAGGTATCAGTCTTATCCTAAGCCTGCATTCCGGAGAAGACAAGATTAAGCTCACGGTGAAGGATACCGGATTAGGCTTTTCTCCAGAGGAGAAGGACCGCATTTTTCAGCGTTTTACCCAGGCTGATGAACATAAAGACAGACATCATGAGGGGACAGGCTTAGGTCTGGCTCTGACTAAAGAAATAGCAGGGCGCCATGAGTGGCTGATGGATGTGGAAAGCAGTCCGGGAATAGGCTCATCGTTTTCCCTGATTATGCCTCTGCTGACTGAGGCAGTACAGGAAAGCCCGCTATCCGACGGGGAATATCGGAGATCCCGGGTCGCTTCAGGGATAATGAGTCCGGTTTCATGCGAAGAAACAGACTATACATCAAAAAGAGATTCAATCCTTATAGTTGAAGATAATCCGGATATGGTAGAGATTCTGAGGGTTCTACTTGAGACCAGGTACAATCTACACTGGTGCGGAAGCGGAACCAAAGCGCTGGATTATCTGAAGAGTAACCCGCCTGTTTCACTCATTATCTGCGATATAATGATGCCCGGAATGAGCGGCTTTTCTTTTCGCCGGGAACTGGTTAAAGCCGGAACCCATAGTGAAATTCCATTTGTCTTCCTGACAGCACTGGCAGACCCCAAGGATAAGGTTCAGGGTCTGAAAAGCGGCGCCCTGGATTACATTCAGAAACCATTTTCAAGCAGCGAGCTGCTGTTAAAGATACAAAACCTCCTTGAAACCCACAAAGCCAGTTACCGGCAGGCCCTCAGGGACAGTGAGAGTATCGAGCGTCTTATTCGGCTCTCTACTAAAAAAGAATCAATGGTAAACCAGTTAATTGGGAATCAATATGGAATAACAACCGCTGAACAGCGAATAGTTGAGCTTGTACGGCAGGGACTGCAGGACAAAGAGATTGCCCAGGCACTATCCCTATCAACCCGCACAATATCTTCACACCTCAGCAATCTATATCGTAAAACCGACACCCAGAACAGGATAGAGCTGCTTAATAAGCTCTATCCCGTTTTATAGGTTTCTCATTTATTGAAAAAAAGGTAATATTACCTAAGATTTTAAGTAATTCTCTGGATGACCCAGGCGACTTTATATGGCAAACTTTATTTAATAATTTGAAGCGGAGAAAAACGGCCTTTTGGTATAAGTCAAGAAGCCGCTAGGCCGGCAGTCCGCTAATGCTGTTTTTTCATATTTTTCAAATAACTATCGAAAAAAGTGATAATTAAAAAATCTGCCCCTGCCCTTAAGTGTATAGGGCAATTTTTAGTGAAGCAACAAAATCTTATTTTACAAAAAGCATCTCGTGGCGTGCCGCAATGAGCGCTGAAATGTTATTCGCAATCCTCGGACTTGCTATTGAAAGCGGACTCATTTTCGTTAGTGATATTATTGATTTTTTTTCTTAATCCTACAAATACAGACTCCGTCAGACTATGTCAAATATAATTTATATTTGTTATCAGGAAACCTGATTTATCCCCCCTCCCATAACAGTTTCAGAATATACCGCCTACGTTAGAACCTCCTCGTGTGTGCTTTGTTCTCTATTTTTAGGTAATTTTATGTATAAAATTCAGTAATTCTACCGATGTTTTAATCCTGCTCCCGATTTAAAATTAAATTCAGGAGTATTAGAATGAAAAAGCGCAAATTTAATTTTATTTCAATACTGCTGCTTTCATGTTGCCTGTTGCTTCTTTTTGCCTGCGCGGAGTCTCCGTTGAGCCCTGATGCTGATGTTACCCAAAGCCCGGTATTCGGGGCAAGCGATGGAACCTATAACAAAGATATCGAAGTAACCATTTCCTGCCCGACTGACGGGGCGGTAATTTATTATACTCTTGACGGTACTGAACCTGATATTGGTTCTCTAATCTATTCTGCTGTCATTCCTGTTGCCGGAGACGGCAATAATCTATTAATAAAAGCAGCCGCTAAATGTGAGAATATGGAGATCTCCGGAGTTACGGCAGCATCCTACACAATCAGCTATCTTGATCTCATCATCCAGGCTTCTGCAAACGGCACAGTCACACCCTCAGGCGCCCAGGAAGCAGCTAAAGACCATAGCACTGATAGCACGGCCATATCAGATGCCGGCTATGCTTTTTCGCATTGGTCTGTTGAGGATGGAACAGGTATTACTGTCGATGATATTTATGCAGAATCAACAACTGTTACCCTGACTGAAACAGGCGGAACGGTTCAGGTTAATTTTGGGTTAGCACTCTTCCTGACCGTCAGCAGTGACGGCAATGGAACCACAATGCCAGCGAGAGTTGTAGAGGTAGTTGAGAATATTCCAATTAGCATCACTGCCATTCCTGCAACCGGCTGTCAATTTGCTAATTGGTCCGTAGAAAACGGCGGCAGTGTAAGTGTTGGAGACGTAAACAGCTCCGAAACTACTGTCATGCTTTCAAGCGGGGATGTTGAAATACGGGCGAATTTCACCCTATGGCCGCAGGTAGATAAGTTATTAGCCGCCGACGGGGCTGCAACTGATTCTTTTGGTAACTCTGTTTCTATCTCTGGTGATTATGCAATTATTGGTGTGCCTTTTGATGATGATAACGGCAGCGCTTCAGGTTCAGCCTTCATCTTCGGAGGAGAATAACTATATGGAATGTTCCGGGATATGACAGAAACAATAGTGTTTGTGAAAATTGGAGGATATTGTGTATGAAAAAGTTTATTTATTTAATGCTATGTATCTCTATTATATTTATTGCATGTGATATAGAGGGAACAGTAGATACACCAGAATTCAGCGAAAATGATGATGCCGCTGATGACTCTGACTCCGGTGATCAATCTTCTGAATGGGATGGTAATATTGATAGTATTGAGGATTTGATCAGAGTTGCTGACGGCCTCTCGGGAGATTATGTGCTCACCTGTGATCTGGATTTTAATGATCCCGGGAGTTATGAAAGCGGAGTTGTTGACATCTCGCTTACTTCAGGCGAGGGATTTCAACCCATTGGCTCTTATGCAACCTTTGAGAATCAGGATGCAAAATTCAGCGGGTCTTTTGATGGACAAAATTATACTATTTCTAATCTCTATATAAACCGTCCCGATGAATCTTTTGTTGGACTGTTTGGTGCTGCTGGAGTGACATCCCGAATTCATAATCTTGTTCTTGAAAATCCAATAGTCACTGGTGATGGGCTTGTAGGAGCTGTCATAGGCAGGCTCGATGATTATTATGAAGGGGATGAAACCGGCAGTATCATTCTAGAATTATGTTCGGTTACCGGAGCAGTTATAACAGGAGATTCAAATACTGGTGGACTTGTCGGTAAGATTTATAGCTCTTATGATTTGGATATTTTACTCTCGGGCTGTGTATTTCAGGGAACCATTGATGGCGGGTCTTATACAGGGGGAATTGTTGGAGATATCGACGCAGGTCTAATAAATTTCAGCTCTTGTACTGTTCAGGATGGAAGCAGTGTTAGTGGTGATGACTATACAGGAGGCCTTGCCGGGCGTCTTCTTCATTTAGGCTCCATGACTGAATCCCACAATTTGGCGGATGTAAGCGGTGGATTGGATACAGGAGGTGCAGTAGGATTTTTATATGGAGAAGATGACACTTCCTTAGTATCGGATAGTTTATCTACCGGTGATGTTACCCTTAATGGCCAGGGGGGAGGATTCATCGGTCGGCTTCGAAATGCATCAGTGATTAACTGTCATAATACTGGAAACGTAATGATCCTGGAATCTGGAGGGACGTCCTACGGCGGCTTTATAGGCTATATCAACTACGATTCAGCTTACTATGATGATGATAACTCAAGAATTTCGAACTGTTCTTCTACCGGTACTGTAAATAGCGACATCTCCGGGATAATCGGTAGTTTTATTGGTTTGGCCTATATGAGTGTAGAAGATTGTTATACCACTGGATCTATAGATTCTGTGAGTTCTTCACAAATTGGAGGATTTATCGCAGGGACCTCACGGAGTGTAAAGAACTGTTATACGACAGGGAGTGTTATCGGAATTAATGGAGTGACGATTGGTGGATTTGCAGGACAGCTGGGAAGTGACGGGAGTATAGAAAACTGTATTGCCTTTGGAGATTCAATAGGTTCGGGTACAGCTGAGAACATCAATGCAAACCTTTTTGTAGGTAGCTCTCTTGGAAATTTATCACAAATCTATGTGAATGATAACATGACAATGAGTTTTTCTGTTTCCGCCGTGCCAAATGGTGATGCCGGAACTGACCTCTCTTCAGCAGAATTCATAAACTCCGCTTCGACAGTTTATTCAACCTGGGATTTCACCTCAACCTGGACTATAACCCCAGAAGGACCGGAGTTACAGGATAAATTGACTCTTTTAGCATCTTTGGAATGATCCGGGATATTACAGAAACAATAATAATTGTTAAATATTTGGAGGGAAAAAATGAATTCTAAAAAAAGACTATTGTTTGTATTTTTCTGTATCACCTTGATCTTCTTTTCTTGTGACACTGCTATGGATTTGCCGGATACTCCTGCCCCAGATCCTGAGGAGGTAGCGGATGAGACGGAAGAGGGATTCAATATCAATATCAATCTCTCCGGCTTATCGCAAAAAACAGGAGAAGTTTTATTGGTCTCTTTATTTCCAGAGGGTACCATAATTGGAAATGTGGATGACCAGTTAGCCTACTGCATGGAAATCATTGACGAAAGCGGCGATGCATCGGCTGTGCTTTGTGACGAGCCAGGGGTCGCCTTCGGTGTTGCCGCCGGGACCTATACTCTGATGGGTTTGGTAGATGAGAATGAGGATTTCGAAGGGAATGTCGGCGAACTTTATCTGATTCCCCGGGATATAACTGTTGGAAACGAAGATCTTTCCGTGACTCTTGTTGCTGCAGATTTTGATGAAATTGAGAGTAACCAAACCGGCGGTTCTGTTACAGTTCAACTTTCGGGCTACCCCGATTACTATCTTGGAAAAACCGTAATAGCTGTACTTAGAGATTCAGGGTCACCTGATGTCTTGAATGCTGCAACCCTAACCTTAGACGCTGCGGGAAATGCTGAAGAAACTATTGGCGACTCGGTCATGGTTACCTTTCCACCCGGAGAATATGACCTGCAACTTCTTCTGGATTACAACGAAGACGATGACTTTACTATTGATTCCGGAGATGCTGTAGCTGTTATGAATATTACAATCCTGGGAACCCAGGAGAATGACTTTCCGTATACCCCCGCTGATATCCCCTGTCTAAGCACCGATCCTGCAAAAACAGGCGCTGTGAAAATATCCTTTCCATCCGTAATTGCAGATCTTCTGCCAATTGATGCAGCCCATCCATGGATCGTTGAGCTCTACGCAATAGATGAGGCGGATCCGACAATCACAAATACATTCCCGAACATGGTAGCCGGCAGTCCTGAAGCCTCTTATTCCATAACTAATTCCGGGACATCCTCAATTCATATGATTGAGCCGCTCCCTGTTACTCAACAGTATTTATACTATGGATATTTTGATGCCGACGGAAATGGGAGTCTTTCAACGGGTGATCCTTCCGATAATGTCTGGCTTCTAACTATTGAAGAAGGAGTTGTGCTTGAGGAAACTCTGTATCCGTATACAATAGGTAGAGCAAATCATACTTTTCCTTCAAACGATCGAAACGATATTATGAATAGTTATTATATAAATTTCTCCTATACTGGATCACAGCTTATGGTTGGAGAGGATAGCGGCGGTGCCTATATGTGCTTCATTCTCTCGGAAACCGGGACAGTTTCCATTGGTGATGATTTCAGCTCCTCAGAATACCGTTTTTATGATAATAGTGAATGGCGGGATAATACCAGGGTTTTGCTTGGAGAACCTGCCGCGACCTCCTTTTATTACATAATGCTTCTGGATATTGATCAGAGTGAAACAGTCTCTACGGGGGATCTCTGGGCATCGTCTCCTCTTGGGACTCCCCAAACACTCGGCGATGATCCTCTGGATATATCCATTGGAGACGGAGATCTTACGGCGATTACCGTAGAGTGATCGGAAATGTTTATATAACGGAGACGTAACTGTCACTACTGATTTTGATGATATGACAGTTTATTCCTCAGCTCCGTAGAATAATAACTGAAGATCTACCTTTAGCTGATAGATCTTCAAAGCTTTAATAGTTTCTCGTAGGTATTTGATTCATAAACCCGAATAATCTCGTTAGTTTTTTACTTTATCCCTGACATATAAGGCTGTATACTATTCTAAGGCAAAAATATGGCAGGAGATGAATGAAGCTCGAAAAAAAGATACAGATCAATGGTATAACTACATCTGTGTGTCAGCGCGAAGGTGCGGGCCCGGCGATAATATGCATCCATGGCAATTCCTTGTCGCAGAAAATATTTGATCCTTTATGGGGAAATACCTCATTAAGCCGCTTTCCTTTAGTAACCTTCGATTTCCCCGGTCATGGTGTTTCTGCGCGTCCGGATCAGCCCGAAGAAACATATTCAATGACCGGTTACGCAAAATTCATTGAATTATTATTGAGTGAACTCGGAATCAGCGAGGTGGTTCTGCTCGGTTTTTCATTAGGCGGCCACATTGCAATAGAGGCTGCAGGAAATAACATCGGCTCGATTGTCAAAGGTATTTTCATGATAGGAAGCCCTCCGCTTGAACATCTGGAGGATTTTTCAGAAGCTTTTCTTCCTCTGCCCGAAGGCGCGTCGCTTTTTGTAGAAACCATCACCAGACGGCAAGTTGAAATAATAGCCGCTAACATTTCGGATAATGAAGAAGAATACCCGGTGTTCGCCGCTGCGATTGAATCATCCGACCCGTCGACACGTAAATACCTGATGCAAAGCATTGCAGCGGGCGGATATCATAACGAGCATGAATTTCTTGTTAAAACGAAGATTCCTGTAATGTCGGTCTATGGCGAAAATGATAGAATGGTCAACATAGCCTATCTGAAGGATTCTCGATTAGAAAAACTACTTATGGGTCGAAAAAAGATAATCTCCGATAGTGCCCATTTGCCCGACTGGAATACTGCTTTAGCACCTGAACTTCTTTCATTCATGGAGACCTCTATTGTCTGACTGGCCCGGCATAGATCTCAGAGGACGCACGATGCTGCACCCTCCGTGGAGCAGTGTAAAGAATGCATCAGACCGGTTCCCGTGTTACTCGTCTGCAATTATAGAGATCCTTTCTGCATTTACCAATGCGGGAGGTTCTATTGATGAGATGACAGAACTTCTGAATCAGCATTTTCCACATGCTTATGAGAAATTGGATTCCAAGGAACTTCTAAACCCTGAAATCCATTATAGCCTGGAATTTCATTTTTATCTGGTTCAATTTACGAAGATGTGTCTTAATGACCAGCAGTTTCGTTATATTATAGATGAAAACACCCAGCTTAATGAGAATCATGGCATTATAGAAAAAGGACTTCTCGATTTCCCTCCTTGGATAATAGACGACGGTGGTTTAAACGACGGATATCTATCGATAACAAATTTATCATCATTATTTTTATATGTTGAAGAGAAATATATCTGCAACTCTTGTGGTCTTGATAGTGTTGATCTCGGCCGTAGACTTGCATTAGAAACTATCAGGTTTATCAATAGATGTGTCCTGGAAAAATATCAGATAAAGCGAAAATTTCTGGAAAAGGAAGGAATCCTAGTCAGTTTTGAATATATGGCTCATATTGGCGGTATTCTTATTGCACTGACAAATGAATCGAGATTATTCAGTATTGCGCATTTTTATGGGTTTCTTATTCATAATCAGCTTGCAAAAGCCATTTTTCTACAGCCGGATATTTCGCCTGTAGAAGGATTTCAGGAGTGGCAGCGCCGTACGAACAATATTTACAGAATGGAATTCACCAGTGTTCGGAATACACTATATATAAAATGTAATTTAAAACCCTCGGTTCAAACCGGAATGTTTGATCTCTATCGAAAGCATTCAATTGAGAAAATAAAAGAAGCTGTTCCCGCTGTTCATCGTGCCTTTCTCGAGCTGGCAACCGGTAAAAAGGTAAAAACAAAATTAATTTATGATAAAACCAACGATTTAAGCCTTACAGTCCGACTCCGCTGGCATCCGCCTCATTCATCATATTTCACAAACGGAGCCGCGGTATTATCTATGCTTATTGTCATGGCGGTAGCAGTATCAAGCCGCGCTTTTTTACCGCAGAGAACAAGCTTTCTGATTATATCAGTCCTTCTCGCACTGATTACCGGAGGAGCAGCGGCGGCGGCATTAAACTGGCGGAACAAACTGAAAGCGACAAGAAACCGGTTTGTTTCCTCGAGAAAAGTTATCGATAGGCAGCTGGATTCTTTGAAAGATACAACAAACGAGCTTCTCGCGGAAAAAGAATTGCTTGATAAAAAAGTTAGGGAAAGAACTGCAGAGCTTGATGAAGCTCTTGAACAGTTGAAGAAACTTGATCGAAGCAAGACCAACTTCATCGCGAATGTATCGCATGAGCTTAGAACGCCGTTAACGCTGCTGACCGTTCCTCTCGAGGGTATAATGAGCGGTCGATACGGAGAAAACCTCCCGGTCGATCATAAGGTATTTAAGCTGATGGAGCGTAATGTAAAGCGGCTTAAAACCCAGATCAATCAGCTGCTTGATTTTGCAAGACTTGATCTTGGAACCATGAAATACGAACCTGAACTCATAGACATTATCGGCTATTGTATTCTGTTAACCGCAGAACTCGAGTCCCTCGCCGAGCAGAAAGGAATTTCACTGACGGTTGAGAACAATACCGGGAAAGAGATTCTTGCAGTTTGTGCTGATAAGACTCTATTCGAAACGGCGGTTCTGAACCTTTTAAATAATGCTCTGAAGTTTACCGACAAAGGTGGTATAAAACTGATCCTGAGTTCTGAAAGTGATGAAACAGTAATGCTTACCGTCAGGGACAGCGGAATCGGATTTTATCCTGAAGAAAAGAACAGGCTCTTTCAGCGTTTTACTCAGGCTGAAGAGCATAAGGGACGATCATGGGATGGGAGCGGAATAGGGTTGGCACTCGTCGCCGAGATAGCAGAGATCCATGACTGGAAAATTGAAGCTGAAGGTCATCCCGGAGAAGGAGCCTCTTTTTCGATAATTATGCCGATGCAGTCGGAAAGACATTCGGAATTTTTGCAAAGCGAATTGAACCCTGAACTCCGCGAAAGCAGACATGAACGGGTGGAATCAGAGCTTGTTTTTTATACTGCAGAAAACGTCAGCGAAAGTAGTGATGAAAAAGATACGATATTGCTCGTGGAAGATAATCCTGATATGGGGGCTCTGCTGCAGAATCTTCTTGGTAAAGATTACAATCTGAATTGGTACACAGGAGGGGCTGAAGCCTTGTGTTGGCTTAAGACTTCACCGCAGGTTTCGCTTATCATATGCGATGTCATGATGCCGAAAATGAGCGGGTTTACTTTCCGCGAAGAGCTTCGGAGAAACGGTGATTATGTAAACGTACCGTTTATATATCTCACCGCGCTTGCCGACGCTGAAGACAAGGCTGAAGGTTTGAAAAGAGGCGCCGTAGATTATATCCAAAAACCTTTCACAGCCGCCGAGTTAATACAGAAGGTGAAAAATCTTGTTGACAGTCATAATGCCTCATATCAGCTGGCGGTTCGAGACAGCAGAGGGGCCGAGCGCTTGAACCGGATAATAACAAATACGGGAAATGAGCATTCCGGTCCGGATTGGCAGACCATGGGAATAACAACCGCTGAACAGCGAATAGTTGAGCTTGTACGGCAGGGACTGCAGGATAAAGAGATTGCTGCCGAACTCTCAATTTCACCACGAACGGTATCATCTCATCTGAACCATCTTTATCAGAAGACCAACACCCAGAATCGTATAGAACTGATCAATTTACTTTATCAGTAGAATTACTGATAAAAAGCCGTAATTCTACCGATGCATCATCCTTCATCATGTGTAAAACTTAATACAGTTTGTAATATATGGAGGAATTGGAGATGATAAAATCTAAGAGATTCTGGCTTAGTCTGTTAATTATAATTCTTGTTTTAATTATCAGTTCATGTGAAATTTTAGAAATGTTTGACGATGAATATCTTGAAGAAACAATTATTCCTGAATATGCTTGGCAGCTTTATGGCAACAAGATTGTGTTTTCTCCTGATGGTTATGGAAATCTCAGTTCCGTGGATTATACTTTTATAAATGATAACGATGTTGTGGGAAACAACAGCGATAATGTCAGCTACTCCGGGATAACCTGGGATATATAAATTATTGACGAAAATTCAACTTTGCTGACATTTAATTATGAAAGCGGCGGATATGAAAAGTATACCCTGTACAATAAGTATGCCCCTGATGATTATTCAAAACTATACTATTACGAATACAAAGGCTTTACAGGATATAATACATATACCTACGACGGTTCATGGGATTATCCGGATGACGGACTACAGTCTGATGAAGCTCTTGTTATGCTGTACATTGAAAGTACTACCTGGGACAGTGTTACTCTGACTGTTAACGGTCAGCAGAAAGCCAGGATGACATATTTTCCGGACGTTTATATTGAAAAAGTTCCGATTCATTCTGATTTGGATATCGACCTTGATTTTGCAATATCCGGGGACTCCTCTCATCGTGACTTCGAATGTCAGATAGACAGTTACGGCTGGTATTCGGTCATGAAAAATAATATGTTAACTTACTATCCGGGAAATTCGCTGGTTGAATAGATATTATATAGCCGCCATTACACAGTAAATTTCTGAAGGCTCGGATCAAGAGTTAAATATCAGTATTGCTCTTACCGGATTGACAGAAAAAGCCGGGGGAATATTAGCTATCTCCCTGTTTCCCGAGGTTACCAGCATGAGAAGTGTGGATGCTCAAAGGGCAACCTATGATCTGGGCGCTCCCCGAATTCTGAGAGTTGATGCATCCTTGAATATAACTTTCGATGACGATGACATGACAGTCATTCCGGGACTTCCGTGATGCTATTTTTTTAATTAGTTCAAAATCCGATAGAAAAATGTAATTTATTTAAAAAATGAAGGGGCTGTCCAATAAGTATTGGATAGCCCTTTTTAAATTTAAGAAAAGAAAAATTAACCACGGATTGCATTGCTGAACAAAGAAGCGGTTCACGGATATGCAAAGTAAAGCAGCGCAGCGGTTCACGGATGAATAAAAATTAAACAACAAAAAATTTACTTCTCAGTCAGCCCCCTCTTTATCATCATGGCCGAAGGGGGTTGGCCTTCCCCCTCCTAAATGACAAATCCGCTTTTTTATCTACAATATTTTTTGTTAACAGTTTTTCCCGCCTTCGTTATACAATGTAAGCAACTTATCGGAGGTTCTCATATGACATCGATTTTAAAAAATCTTTTAAAACCGGAAGAGCGGCTGTCATGGTATAAGGATGCCAAATTCGGTTTATTTATTCACTGGGGAGCATATTCGGTGGCGGGAGTTGAAGCCTCCTGGCCTGTCATGGCTCCGGATCTGTCGGAGGTAATGTTCAATACCCAAACCAGGATTACCGAAAAAGAATATGAGCTCTTGCCGGCCGAATTCAACCCGGTTAATTTCGATGCCGAAGAATGGGTTCGCATAGCAGCTGATGCCGGGATGCGCTACATTGTCTTCACGGCCAAGCATCATGACGGTTTCTGCATGTTCGACGCGCCCGGTACTGATTACAAGATAACAAATACGCCCTATGGGAAAGATATATGCCTTGAACTCGCAGAGGCTTGCAGGAAGGCCGGAATGCCTCTGGGATTTTACTACTCACCGCCTGATATGCATCACAGTGGGTATCGCAATACCGGTAAACCTGTTGTCAAGAACTGGACCGGTGAGCCCAAACGTAAAGTATGGGGTGATTATCTTGCTTACATGGAAAGCCACATCCGAAAACTGCTCACCGACTATGGTGATGTGAAGATTCTCTGGTTTGACGGGCTTGCGAGTCACGGTAAATACGATCCGCCCCGTTTTCATAAACTCATTCATGAGCTGAGTCCTGCCACCCTGATAAACGACCGCCTGGGCGATGGATTTGATTTTGTAACCCCTGAACAGTTTATACCCAAAACAGGTATTCCGGCGCGCACAGGCAAACCCCCATCGGGGCTTGATCCGGACGGCGACGGATTTTACCGGCTCATATGCTTCCTGTTTAAGATTCCGGGAATAAAAGTCTGGATACGCAAGCAGATGCGGAAATATGGCGATGGAACTCTTGAATTAACGCCGGTGCACCAGGAGACATATCCGGCACCTGAGCAGTTCCAGCCATGGGAAACCTGCATGACAATGGGAGATAGCTGGGCGTATAAATCAAAAGAGAAAAACTGGAAAGAGCCGGCAAAACTAGTTCGAAATCTAATAGAGGTAGTCAGCCGCGGCGGGAATTATCTTCTGAACATCGGGCCTGATTCTTCCGGCAGATTTCCACCTGAGGCTGTAGAGCGCCTTGAGTATGTTAGCATTTGGTTAAAAAAATACGGCAAGTCGATGTATGGAAGTACATATACTCCTTTGTATGGACAGGGTTGGGGACAGGCGACTCATAATGATGACAAGGTCTTCCTGCACATCAGTGAATGGCCCGAGAGCCGAAGGCTTGAAATAAAATCTTTTCCAGTACAGGTGAAATCAGCAGCCCTCTTTGGGGGAGAATCGCTTAAATTTTCCCAAAAGGGAGAGAATCTTGAAATATCCCTTCCAGGGGAGGCACCGGATAAAGCCGTATCGGTGGTTGCTTTAGAAATTGAGGCTGATGGAAGGGTGCTTGGAGAGTATTCTCCTGTGGTAGAAACGAGAACCAAAGCTCTAAAATATGCCAGAAAACAGGCAATTACGAGCGCGGTTATTAACTCAAGCTTAAACTTTCTTATCGCGTTCTTCACCTATCGAAGCCGGGGAGCTCTTCCCTACGGAGAGGCGGCGGTAGATATTTTGATTTCAACAGGCATAATCTCCTTTCTGACGTCGTGGATTTTGATTAGTTCCGCCCGTAAGGAGTTTACCAAGGGTAATCTGATAAAAACAGTTATCACCCGCCTAGCACTGAAGCTGCCCAAAAGTGAGGCCCTTGGAGCACTATTTATAACAATTATCTGCGTCATCCTCTTTGGAGGCGTATTCATGAGCGGGCTTATCTACCTTATTAGCCCTGCAGGACTTTCGAATTGGGCCTACATCATCATAAAAACACTCTATACCGGGGCAGCCGGCGGCCTGGCTGCCTTGTTCGCCATCCGCAGCGTTGCCAATGATGAGGTGAAGCTGAACGATTAAAAATAGATATTCGACCCCATCTCAATTCCAAATCCGCTTCCCGGCCAGCTTCCGGCCACCGCATAGGGGTTGGTCTTGTCTTCAACAAACATGCTTTTGTATCCTCCTCCCGACTGGATAAATATCGAGTTTTTCTCCGAGGTGAAGAACTCGAGGCCGAAATGCCCCCAGATACCGAAGGTAATATTCGGCGGGAAAAGATTATCCACTTGATAGAACAGGCTGTCATAGGGCGTCATCGAATATCCAATAAAAATATCTGAGCCGCCGTAAACCTTAAGGTGATCCTCAATCATAGGGCTGCCTCCGCCGACAGAGATTAGTCCTCCGAGGACAACAGGATGGAAAGAAACAGACTCGCCTGTATTCATATTGGTAAAATTGGTCCAGGTAATCGCGCTCATAGCCCTGAGTTTTGCGTTGATGAAGACAGTCTCGTTAATCCGCGGGAACATAACGCCGGTTTCAAAATAGGACAGGCTTCCGCTCATCCCCGTCCCGAACTGCCATCCCCAGCCTGTGCCTGCCGCCTGAGCAATTAATCCTGAAGAAATTAAAACAAGGAGAATGATTATTATTAATAGTTTCTTTATCATTATTAGCCTCCATAACGTTTATAGCTATTAAACACCTGGACGAGGATAAAATGTTACTGATTAATGAGGCAGCTTTGGCCGGAGGTAGCCATATACTATGACGCCGAGAAGGGCGCTGATGATGGCTATGAGAATGGCCCAGTAACCAGCGCCGAGCAGCGCATAGAGAGGCCCGGGACAGGCACCCGTGAGGGCCCAACCGAAGCCGAAAATAAGCCCGCCTAAGGTGTTTCCAACCTTGTTGAAAGGCTTGCCTGTTAAGTTTATTTCTTCCCCGCTGAATGATTTAAGATTAGACCTCTTTATTATCTGTACTGATATAGCTCCCACAACCACAGCGCTCCCGATGATCGCGTACATGAAATACGATTGAAAATGAAACATCTCCTGAATACGGAACCAGGAGATGACTTCTGATTTAATCAAAACAATACCGAAAAAAATTCCGATTATTAAAAACTTAAGATGTTTTAGCATCACAACCCTCCTTATAACCGAAGCAGAAGTGGAATAATAAAATTTGAGACAATAATTCCACCGGCGAAAAAACTGATGACGGCGGCGAGAGAGCCGGGATTAAGAAGCGACAGTCCCATAATCGCGTGCCCTGATGTACAGCCGTTTCCGTAACGGGTTCCGAATCCGATAAAAAATCCTCCTACTCCGAGCATCAGCAATGTCGGCAGGCTAAGAAGATTCTGCACGGAAAAAATCTCGGCCGGAAGAATTCCGTCAATTTCTTTTAATCCCCATTGTGCAAACATGGATTTAGCAGCCTCAGAAACTGCGGGGGCGCTGTCTCCATCCAGAAATACAACTGCGAAAAATGCGCCTACTATTGTTCCAGCGACAAGTACCAGACTCCATAGATAATCCTTCCACTTATACTTGAAATAATCCGCTTTTAACGGGAAAATTGCTGTGCAGATGTGCCGCAGTGATGATGAGACTCCGAACTGTTTATTGCCGGTAAACAATAATAACGGAACCATCAATCCCAAAAGCGGTCCCGAGATAAACCAGGGCCACGGGCCTCTTAATAAATCAAGCATCTTTTCACCTCATAGTTCCTTCCTGCCCGGCTAATCCCGGAAATACTCCGGTCGATAAATATCGGTCTCCCCGATCCGGAATAATTGCAGTGATGATTTTGTTATCAAGCTTTCCGGCAAGCCTTAGGACGGCTGCAACAGTTCCGCCGCCGGAGAGGCCGCAGAAAATTCCTTCAGAGACTGAGAGAATACGTGCGGTACTCCGGGCCTCTTCTTCTGAGACTTCTATTATCTCATCCACCCTCTCCGGTTCGAAAAAAGAGGGCATATATTCCTCAGGCCATTTTCTTATACCCGGAATTTTAGAACCTTCCTCCGGCTGTACACCGATTATCCTGACTGAAGGCGTTTTTTCCTTAAGGAATCGGGATGTCCCCATAATAGTTCCTGTAGTTCCCATCGCGCTTACGAAATAGTCTATCATCCCGCCTGTCTGCTCCCATAATTCAGGTCCTGTGCCCTTGTAATGCGCTTCCGGGTTTGCGGGGTTTGAAAATTGATCGAGGATAATCCCCCTCTTCTCTTTCTCCATCTTTCGGGCACAGTCTATTGCCGCCTCCATCCCCCGCAGAGGAGGAGTAAGGACAAGCTCAGCACCGTAGGCACGCATCACCTTCCGCCGCTCAAGGCTGGCCGACTCAGGCATAACAAGGGTAATCTTATAGCCCCTGACTGCCGCAATCATCGCAAGAGCAATTCCGGTGTTTCCGCTTGTCGCCTCAACCAGGCAGCCGCCCGGCTTTAATCTTCCGTCTTTTTCCGCCTGGAGTATCATATTAAGCGCGGCCCTGTCTTTGACAGAGCCGCCGGGATTATGTCCCTCTAGTTTCAAGAGGATTGTATTTGAGGTAGTATTTATGTGTAATAATTTCACCAGGGGAGTTCTGCCAACAATTGTTTCAACTGTTTCATACTTCATTATTAATAAATATAAGTATACATGACCTGAACAATCAAGTTTTATTGTTAATATGGTGTTGGCCGGACAATAGCCTTATTCCAGGAAAAGCATCTCGTGGGTATCCTTTGTTCCATATCCTTCTATCTCTTCCAGACGAATTCCATTTCCGCCCAGGGCAGATTCGACTATTCTTCTATTGAAAGGATGGGTTTCCGGGGAGGCCAGGTACTTTTCAACCGGCATCCATAGAGCTTCTTCAATCTCCAGGGTGTCTATTATAATATTCCGGTTCAATGGTTTCAGGCGGCACACAAAATAAATGTCGGATTTTCCATACCGGTAGCCATGACATTGACGGAAAGACGAGAGAAACTGAAACTCGGTTCTAATTCCGGTTTCCTCAAGAACCTCTCTGCAGACCGCGTCCGAAATATGTTCACCCTCGTTGAGGGTTCCACCTGGAAGTTTGTAATGCTTTTTATAATTTCCACGGTACTTCTCTGAAATTATGAGAAGGTTCCCATCATCGTCAATTACCACACCTCCGGCACCAGCATAATGGGTGGCAAAGGGAGGAACGTAGGCGTCTTTTTGAAGGCTGAGTGTTAATTCGAGGTATCCGCTTCCCGCATGGTGGTAAATAAAGCCGGATGCAACAGCCCCTGGAATCAGCAAAGACTTCTCAATGGGAATGCTGAGCCAAACAACTTTTATATTTTCATCATTCATTATACGAATGGTTTCCGCCAGCCCCGCTGTGAAATCATCCGGATAATCCGGAAGGCTCAGGCTCTCAATAACCGCCCCGCCGAAGGGGTTCAAACTGTATTTTAATGCGTTCATAATCACTGACGCTACACTTAAATCGGTGAACAATCAAGTTAACAGTATGAATTTTCTCAACTGCCGGGATCACCCGGCCATCATTCGGGGCTCAGCCTATCATATCGTATTTTATCTTGATAACTACCTTTCTAATCTTGGATTTCCTGCCGGACAGACATCCCGGCCTGTGAATATCGGAGGGGAAAAAGACAGCAAAACTGCCTTCATCAAAATCCAGCATAGTCTCCTTCTTTGGCGCCTCATAGAAGATAACATCCTTCTCAGGTCTTAAGTCTTCGGTAACGACCGAACCCTCACAAACCGAAGCGTAGCCTATTCTTTCCGCCCCCAATATCAGGTACTGAATATCCACATACTCGACATGCGACTCTGGTCGCCTATTTTCGACCTCATCGGTTTCAATCTCCTGAACCATGGCGTACATATTTTCCCCATCAAGCTCATAGGTTCCAGCCTTTACTCTACTGAAATCCGTATCGGCTAAATACCTCAGCCCCTTCCTGATAAGCTCCGGATACAGGCTGATGTCATTTAATTTGTTAACGTGACCAAATATCATACAATCTCCTCCCCAATTATTTCGTTAATAATGCCCGCCAAATTCCTAAACTCAATCTTATAGCAGAGCCTGCTGCAGGTACAGCCTCCTATAGGCTGCTTACCAGGGTACAGGCTTTCCACTGTTTTATATATTCCTCATAGAGAAGGTATCTATTTTAAACGCATCCTTTAGCAGTGAAGTAGTGCTGGGACCGAAGCCTATAAAATTTTCTCTTGTTATGGAAGAGTATTTATCACTACCCTCCTTGGCAAAGGTCCAGATGCTCGTCCGCTTCCATCCATTCTCTTCGGCTGAATCTTCCAGGACAGATAAAAGTTTTTTCTGAAGCCTTCTGCCTATGGAAGGATACTTTTTATTTGTATAGGAGAATGAAATAAAGGGATAAGTAGATATCTCGGTAGCCCCGAGTCTGACCGCATTATTAAAATCCTCCCTGAGGCTTAAAGGAGATGTATTGTCTAATTGTGCATCAGAAGGGAGTCTTCTTTTTCAACAGATGACAACCGTATTAAGAGCCTCGAGAACAGATATAAGCATTTGGCATTTCTTCTCGATAATGAAACTTTTTACTTTTTAACAGTTTCATCGATTTATTTAATTCGATTTAATAAAACTACTATTTTCTGTCCTACAAAAAAGCCGGAGTCTCCCCCGGCTGTAATTTGAGATCGATAAACCCTCAGACTTAGAGAAGTCCGAGGCTGTACTTGAAAGACTTAAGCGTATTCTTCATAAGCATTGTGATGGTCATTGGACCGACCCCGCCGGGAACAGGAGTAATAAACCCCGCCCTCTCGCAAGCCGGCTCGAAGTCAACATCACCGCTTAGGATTGCAATAGTCTTACCGGTTTTCTTGCTTATCTTCTCACCAATGCGGTTCACGCCTACGTCGATGACGCAAGCCCCCGGTTTAATCCACTCAGGCTTAACAAGCCCCGGAACACCGGCAGCAACAATGAGAATGTCGGCACGCAGACAATGCGCATCAAGATTCTTAGATCCGGTATGTACAACGGTTACCGTGGCATTAGCCCCCGGCCCCTTCTGCATCATCATGATCGCGATAGGCTTTCCAACAATGTTCGACCGCCCTACAACCACGACTTCGGCACCTTTTGTCTCTACTCCGGCCCGGATAATCATCTCCTGAATGGCTGCAGGCGTACAGGGAGGAAACTTAACCTCGTCTCCGCCAATCATAAGCCGGCCTACATTCACAGGATGAAAACCATCGACGTCCTTGTCCGGGTCAATGGCGTTAAGAACTTTCTTCTCATCGATGTGTTTCGGCAGCGGAAGCTGCACGAGGATGCCGTTGATCGAATCATCCTTATTATACCTATCAATGAGGGAAAGCAGATCCTCCTCACTCATATCAGGCGGCCGACTGTCCTGAACCTCGTTATAACCGAGGCTTTGGGCCGTCTTGATCTTTAAAGTGACGTAAGACATCGAGGCCGGATTCTCACCGACGAGAATCGTAACCAGGCCGGGTACCTTTCCGTACTCAGCCTTCAGCTTCTCTGTCTCGGCCCGGAGTTCGGAAAGAATTTCTTCCCGAATCACCGAACCATTGATAAGAGTCGCGGACATCTTAAAGTCCCAGAGCTTTCTTCAGTTCTTCAACCGCGTCAGCCTTCATATTGAAGCTGTGCTCGGCAGCCGGAAACTTAACTTCTTTAACGTCTGAGACAAATTCTTTAACAGCATTACACTGAGCTGTGTACATATCAGCATAAACCTTAACAAACTTCGGAGTAAATCTCTGAAAGAGTCCGAGCATGTCATGAAGAACCAGTACCTGGCCTGCACAATCAGGTCCGCCGCCGATACCGACAGTAGGAATTGTGAGTTTTTCAGTAATGATAGCAGCAAGCTGCTGGGGAATAGCTTCGAGAATGACGGCGAAGGCACCGGCATCCTGCATTGCAAGAGCATCATCGAGAACAGCCTTTGCATCGTCAAGTGACTTGCCCTGAACCTTAAACCCGCCCATCATGGCAGCTGTCTGAGGTGTGAGGCCGATGTGTGCGAAAAATGGGATTCCTGCGCGGGTAATTGCACCTGCAACGCTGGCGTAATCCTGTCCGCCTTCAAACTTAACGGAGTCGGAACCACCGTCTTTATAGAGAATACCTGCATTTGTAACAGCCTGCTCAGTTGAAATATTGTAGGACATGAAAGGAAGGTCGCCGACAATGTGCGCTCTCTTTACTGCCCTTACCACAGCCTTGGTGTGCATCAGCATTTCGTCCATTGTTACCGGAACTGTGTCCTGATAACCAAGCTCTACCATTCCAAGTGAATCACCTACAAGAATAATATCGATGCCTGCTTCATCAACAATGAGACCCTGTGGGTAGGAATAAGCTGTAATCATTGAGATTTTTTCGCCGTTGTCCTTCATCTTCTGAAGATCGGCTGATAGAAGTTTTTTTGTTGCTTCGGGATGTGAACTCATTTATTTCTCCTGTAAAATTGTTTTGGCTAATAAAGAAATAATAATATTTATTATTTTCTCTTTATAGACTGAAGAAGTTTTTTAACGACGGAGTTGCATTATAAGCAACTTTAATGTCATCAAAACACTTCATGAGTTTGTTTCAAATTAACTATTTTTGGAACAAGCTCAGTATATATCAATTTAGACGCTATTACTATAACCTATTTTCTGATATTTTAACAATATAAAGAATCATATTTTGTTCTGTTGACAAAGATATACAGCTAAAATAAATTACTATCATCCGGAGGCGTTTATTGAACATTCTTGTAATTAACAGCGGAAGCACTTCAATGAAGTTTCAGATCTTTGATATGAAAACTAAACGTACCCTTTGTAAAGGTTTGGTAGAAAGAATAGGCATAGATGGGGCCGTCTCCTTTCAGGCTGATAAAAATGAAGAAATCAGTATCAACACCTCAATTCCCGACCATAAAACAGCAATCGATATCGCGCTGAAACAGGTAACAGCTCCGAAAACAGGGGTTCTCGACAGTCTTTCTGAAATTAACGCAGTAGGCCACCGAATTGTTCACGGCGGATCTACTCTTACAAAACCCGAGCTTATTACTTCAGAGGTAGAGAAAAAAATTGAGGATAACGTAGGCCTCGCGCCCCTTCATAATCCGGCCGGCCTTCTTGGAATAAGGGCCGTACGTGAACTGCTTCCGGATATCCCGCATACTGTTTCATTCGATACTGCATACTATAGCGGAATGGAAAAAGAAGCCTATCTCTACGCCCTCGACTACGGCTGCTATGAGAATTGGGGATACCGCAAGTTCGGATTTCACGGAGCATCACACCAATACGTAAATATAAGGGCCGCCAAGCTCTGCGGCGCACATCGTGACGACTTTCGTGCTGTAAGCTGTCACATAGGCGGAGGAGTATCACTTGCCGCATCAATCGGATGCGTCGGAGTAGATACCTCAGTGGGTTACGGCACGGTGTGCGGAGTACCTATGGGAACGAGGTCCGGAGACGTAGACCCTGAAATAATTCTTCAGCTAATCATGCGTGAGGGGATGACGCCTGAAGAGGTTAAAGAGCTAATCTATAAAAAATCCGGACTTCTGGGAATAAGCGGCATTTCAAGCGATATCCGTGATATTATCAGCAGTTCCAGAACCGGCAATGAACGAGCAGTCCTGGCCCTGAACATTTTTTCAAGATCAATCAGGCGTTATGTCTGTGCTCTTGCCGCCTCTCTTCGCGGAAGGATGGACGCTCTTATTTTTACTGCCGGAATCGGAGAAAACTCAAGCCTGATAAGGCAAATGATCTGCGACGGACTCGAGGTTCTTGGAATAGAATTAGATAAAAACTTAAATGAAAACAGCAGGGGAGAGGCAATAATATCAGCCGCCGATTCCCGGGTTAAGGTTCTCACCCTTCCTACGGATGAGGAGCTGATGATTGCAATGGAAACCAACATGCTGGTTAACCAGCAGTAATACTTAGGAGAAAATATGATAAATTCAATTTGTGATGTACCTGGAATACTTGTAGGCCATGCTCAAAATACCGAAGGCGGAACCGGTTGCACAGTAATTATCGCTGTAGAGCCTGCAGCAGCCGGTGTTGATGTCGCGGGCGGCGGACCCGGAACCCGGGAAACGGATGCCCTTAACCCAATAAACCTCGTTCAAACAATTAATGCCGTTTACCTGGGAGGCGGAAGCGCCTACGGACTAGCCGGCGCCGACGGTGTAATGCGCTGGTGTGAAGAAAACGGTAAAGGCCTCGATGTGGGAGTGGGCATTGTACCTATTGTTCCAGGCGCTGTCCTTTTCGACCTTCCAATTGCAAGTTACTCTATTCGGCCTGATGCTGAGATGGGCTACCAGGCATGTCTAAACGCTACAGCCACTGAATGCTCGATGGGCAACGTTGGTGCCGGCACCGGCGCTACAATTGGAAAAGGACGGGGACCTGCCGGCCTAATGAAGGGCGGAATCGGAACCGCAAGCCTAACCGTCGGCGATGTAGTTCTCGGCGCCATTGTTGCCGTCAACTGTTTTGGAGATATCATCGACGAGAAAACCGGCAAAATCATAGCGGGAACCAGGCCCGAAGAAGGCTCCGAGTTCCAGGGAACGCTAAGCTATCTCAAACAGTCTCTAAACGGGATAAATCCTATAAAGAGCAACACAACTATTGGTGTAATTGCCACTAACGCACGCCTGACAAAACCACAGGCAACAAAGGTCGCGAAAATGACTCACGACGGTTATGCGAGGGCCATCAACCCAATTCATACAATGTATGACGGCGACTCAGTATTCTGTATGTCAACAGGTGATATTGAAGCCGATTTAACAGTTATTGGAAGCATGGCCGCTGAAGTTATGTCAATGGCAATTATAGCAGGAATTAAAGCTGCCAAAACAGCATATGGAGTACCCGGCTACGCCGGAGAATAATTAGACAGGAGTAATACAATTGAACATCCATATTCAATTGTATCATGAAGTTTGGAAGCTTTGCTTCCAAACTTCCATTCATCAACCCGCCACGGATGGCGGGATTTTATAGGAGTACTTAATGAAAATATCCATAATCGGCGCTGGAGCTATGGGATCCCTCTTTGGAGGAAAACTTGCCGCCTGCGGAAATGAAGTCGTTCTTTATGATATTAACAAAGAACATGTCGCGGCGGTAAATACCAACGGTCTAAAAATTGAAACACTTGCTACCGGAGATGTCAGTATAGTCAATCCCGCAGCCTCAGATAAGCCGGAAGCGGTCAAAGGATCCGACATATTCATCGTTTTTGTCAAATCGACTGCCACCGATATAGTTGCATCAAATTTCAAAGCCCTCGCGGGCGAAAACACTATTATCCTCACGCTTCAGAACGGACTCGGCAACGAAGAAATACTTAAAAATCATTTCGGCGCGTCTAATACTGCTGCCGGTGTCACATCACAGGGCGCGACCTTCGCCGGTCCCGGCCATATTAGGCACGCAGGAAACGGTCCTACCCACCTTTGTATGTCCGATAAAAACAATGATAAGCTCAAACCCTTCATCGAAGAGCTACGAAAGGCAGGTTTCGAGACCGAGGCCGAGAATGATATTGAAAGCCTTGTATGGAGCAAACTCGTTATCAACGTCGGCATCAATGCCCTGACGGCTCTTACAGGACTCACGAACGGCCAGCTGCTTGATTTCTCTGAAACCAAAGAAATGATGAAAGACCTGGTGGCCGAAGCTGTCGCTGTCTGTGATAAGGGTGGTATAAAACTAACCTATGATGATCCTCTCTCAGTTGTTTATTCGGTAGCAGAGAAAACAGGCCTCAACCGTTCCTCCATGCTTCAAGACTTCGACCGCGGCAGCATTACCGAGATAGACTTTATAAACAACGCCATCGTCCGGGAAGCCGATAGACTCGGTGTTGCAGTCCCCATAAATAAAACCATTGCGGCCCTTGTAAAAACAATTGACCTGGCAAGAAAGAATACTAAGCGATAGTAAAGAAAAACTTCTATCTCCTGCCGACAAGGATGAGCTGACAGCTCTTACTTAGAAGATCGTACAGATAAATTCGGTCATCCGACTTAAAACCGGAGGCAATGAGAAAGATGCGGCGGTTTTTATTGCAGCCTGGATTAAGAAAGAATTTGAAATTAAGCCTCAGATTAAAGAAGTTCTCCCCGGGCGGGAGAGCTTTTTTTTTATAATTACTAAAAACCTTTAAAATAGAGCGTGCATAATATCGTTCGTTGTGTTGTCATTATAAGCAGAATCAAAATTCAAACTGATGAAGATGCGGTTCACAGATGTACAGACTATGAAGATATTCGGAGAGGAAGAAATAAATCCGGAACTTCGCAAACGTTTTTCTAAAATCCTCTTAAAACGCTGCCCTGCCATGCCCCCCCGCGGCTGGTAATATTAAAAAAAAGCCGCTGTCGGGGTTCCCCTTCAGCGGCTCAATATATTAACAGCGGGGCAGAGCCCCACTGATTGACCATCATTACATTTATGGTCGATTCCTATTCGGGAATAATCTTTGCTATAAGAACCTTTTCTCCGCCCTGGATTTCAAAGAGGAAGAGAGGTTTATCGGCAGGATATCCGCCCTTGTTGCTCCAGTCATACTGGAGACCTTCAAAGTTTTTAACGTCGTTACAAAAATCTCTGATAAGAATTCTTTCTTCAGCAAGCTTTTTAGGATCACCGGTTACACCGGTTTCTTCTATCGCTCGTTTGATCATGTAAACTGCGTCATAATAGTTAGGTGAAAGACTGAAGGGTTCGATGCCTTCATGATCATCCTTGAAAGCCTGGCGAAAATCATTCCACCTGTCAGTATCAAGGTTAGGATCATTGTAGTTATAAATCATAACACCATTGATCTTGTCGCCGCCGGTTGTGTAAAGAGCCGCGTCATCAGCACTTGAGAAAACAAGCATCTTGTTCATGTCTTCCCAGCCTCTGTTCTTAAGCTCAATGATGATCTTGGCAACTTTCTCGGCATTACATGAAAAAACTATTGCATCAGGATTCTGAGCAAGTGCTTTTACAATAAGAGGTCCGAGAGATACAGCGTCTGTAGGTACTTCTACGTCTTCAAGGACGGTAACACCAGCTTTTTCGAGGCCGATTACGTGGGCTCTAGCCATTCCGGGCCATGCGCCGTAATTTTCTACAAACTGTACAACTTTCTTGGCTTCAACTTTCTCTGCCCATGCGGTTACAATCGGCGGAAGTTTTTCGTCAGTTGGTGAGAACCAAGAGATGGCCCATGGAAAGTATTCTGCTGCATACTCAAAGGAGGTAGTAGCAGTAAAACTGTAGAGACCCTCATCAACAGCGATGGGAACCGCTGCCATGATTACAGGTTCGGGAACCGGACCCATAACTACCAAAGCATCGGCAACGAGCTTTGACATCTCGACAGTACCCTTTTCAGGACTCATTCCGGTGTCAACTCTTACTATCTTAACAGGTACACCTGAAATTCCACCAGCAGCATTGATCTGCTCAGCTGCGTATTCTGCTCCCCACTGCAGGTACTCGCCGATACTTGCGATAGGACCGGTAAGACAGTTAAGGAATGGAATTTCCCATTCAGTAGCAACAACGCCGGTGCTTTCAGTGTCAGAAACTTCCTGATCTCCTTTTGCCCATGCAAAAGAGACAGTAAGCAGCAACACAAACATGATGGTTAAAAGTTTCTTCATTTTTTCCTCCATTTATTTTTAAAAGCGTATACAACACTTTCTTTTCTATTTTATACTAATTTTTTCTTTCGCAACAGTATACTCTCCAGTTTTTTTATCATCGGTCTTGTAATTATCCCCTCTGGTTTAATTACAAGCACGACAATTAAAAGAACACCGTAGATAACAATGTTCCAGGACTGAAGCACTTCAGGCAGAATAAGCGGAAATCCCCAGAGAATCGGCGCGGCCAGAAGAGCTCCCCAGATGGTCGAATATCCGCCGACAAAAAGCATGGTCATGCATATTCCGACAATATGGAAGGTAAAGTGATTCGGTGAGATACTCTGCATTATGAATGCATAGAGAACACCCGACATTCCACCTACCGCACTTGCCCAGCTCTGCAGGAACATTCCCATCTTCTTTACGTCAACCCCAAAAGAGACTGCGAGATCACGGTCGATAAAGATCGCCGATGCCGCGCGACCAAGCCTTGAGCGGTCAAAACGCTTAATAAGATATCCGGTAAGAAGAACCAGCGCGTAAGCTGTTATCAACAAAAATACTCTGTTTGAAGAAGAAGTCTGCATAACCTTGGGAATGCTGAATATTCCCAGCGGTCCGCCGAAAGCCTCAACATTCTCAATTATCGTCTTTGTGAGATAAATGAAGGTAAATCCAACTATTACTACCGCAAAACAAGGAGCATCTCCTATTGCCAGGGACACAAGAAATCCTATTAATGCTCCAAGCAGGGTTCCTGCTATTAAAACCAGCCAGAAAGGCCATGAGAAGTTAATAGCCATCAGAGCAGCAAAGTATGCTGATATTGCCATATTTGCTACTGTCATGAAGTGAAGCTGTCCAACCCTGTAAGGGATGTAAATGGACCAGCTCATAAGTATATAAATGGCGGCAATCGCCAGAAAATAATACAAGGGTAAAGACACAATTTCCTCCTTATCTTAAAGTGACGAACCGAAAACCCCTTTGGGTTTCGCGAGAATGACGATTAGCATAATAATGAAGGCTATGGCGTTAGACCATGAACCGGCAAGATAGCCCTGAATAACTGCTTCGAGCACTCCGAGAAGTAGTCCTATTATCAGACCGCCTTTCAGATTTCCAAGACCGGCTATAATCGAAACGGCAAGAACCTTATGCCCAAGCTGGTCTCCAAGGCCGGCTGATGCCGAACCAAGCAGTACTGCCATTAGAACAGCCGTAACACCGCCTAATATTCCGGTAAGAGCATAAGACTGGAGACCGGTCTTAAGCAGCGGAATACCTACAAGCTTTGCTCCGTTTGGATCTTCGGCTATTGCCCTGAACGCGCGTCCGGCTCTGGTCTTATAAAGCAACCAGAACAGAAATAATACAAAGATTACTCCAATTATAAGTGTAAGAACCTGTCCGCGTGAAATGCTTATAAGCCTGGTACTTATCAGCGCTCCCTTGTCGTTACCGGTAAGCGCATCAGGAAAGGCAATTGGAAATCCCTGATTAAAAGTATGAGAGAGAATATCAGTGATTATCATCCCCATTCCCATCGATATTACCATTGTCGCGTTTATATCGACCGAGCCTCTTTTCTTCATTATATGCTGGAACATCGGCGCGGTGACTACATTTACCGCTATTGCCGAGAGTATACCGGCGAGTATTCCCAGAGGGACCATTCCTGTTGCAGTCATGACCGCCCATGAGACATACATTGAAAAAACAACTACTACTGGAAAAGAAAAGTGAATTATCATCGCAACTAGAAGCAGAAGATTAAATCCCGTAACAAGAAGCACGTAGATACTGCCTAATGATAATCCGTTAAATATTTGTGCTATTAATACTTCCATCGGCTATGCTCCAAGATAAGCTTCACGAACGGCTGGATCATTTAAGAGTTCATCAGCGGTTCCGTGTTTGGTCATTTTTCCGGTCTCAAGAATGTAACCCCGATGGGCAATCTTGAGTGCCTTATACACATTCTGCTCAGAAAGCAGAATCGAATATCCTTCCTTATTCAGGTTAACAAGGATTTCAAAAATATCATTGACGATTATCGGAGCGAGTCCGATAGAGGGCTCATCTACAAGTATCATCTCAGGAGATGACATGAGTGCCCTCCCAATTGCAAGCATCTGCCGCTCTCCGCCGGAAAGGGTTCCTGCAACCTGACTCTTTCGGTTGCCAAGAACCGGAAAAGAATCAAAAACAAGCTCAAGTTTCGAGTCAGCGTTTTTGAGATTGTGATGAGCTCCCAGAAGGAGGTTATCCATAACAGTCATTGAAGAGAATACTCCGCGTCCTTCGGGGACGAGATACATTCCGTTTCTAACGTTCTTATCAACGGGAACGCCACCAATAGACTTCCCCTTGAACTCGATCGTGCCGGAAACCGGTACGTTTGCCCCAAGCACGGTTTCCATTATGCTCGTCTTGCCGGCGCCATTGGCTCCGACTAATACAACTATCTCACCTTTCAAGACTTCTATGCTTATATCTGTTAAAGCCTTGACTTGACCATAAGCTACCGATAGATTTTTTATTTTTAATATTGGATCATTCTGCGCCAAGATATGCCTCCAGTACCCTCGGATCTTTTTGAACCTCTTCAGGAGTCCCTTCGAAGATATTATCGCCGAAGTTCAATACAGTCACCGTCTCGGCGATATTCATCAGCATCTTCATATCATGGCTGACGACTACCGGACTTATACCCATTTCCTTAATCTTCTTTATCAGCTCCCCCACTTCCTGGGTTTCAATAGGACCCATTCCGGCGGCGGGTTCATCAAGAAGCAGAATCTTGGGTTTTGAAACAACCGCTCTGGCTATCTGTACAAACTGTCTTTCAGCCCAGACGAGATCAGAGGCCCATCTATCGGCTGATTTTTCGAGACCGAGCATCGCGAGTATTTCAAGCGAGTCTTCTCTTAATTTTGATTCAATTTTTGAATCTGCAAAAGGTTTTCTAAAAAATGTGTCGGGGATGTCGCGGATTTTAAAATCAAATATTCCGCTCATAACATTCTCTACAACCGTCATCGATGGAACAAGCTTTCCCTGCTGGAAAGTCCTTCTTATTCCCAAATTAGAAATTTCGTGTGCGGGTTTACCTGTAATCTCTTTATCATCAAGATAAATGTTACCAGCAGTAACCTCAAGCAGCCCGGTAATACAATTGAACATTGTCGTTTTACCCGAGCCGTTTGGTCCTATAATGCCATGAATTCGTCCGTCTTCGATATTAAAACTAACGTCCTTCAATGCCTTTAGACCGCCAAAATGTTTGCTTACACCTTTAATTGACAGCATCAACGTATCCTTATTTGGTTAATCTTTTTACTTTATAATTATTGAAAACGATTTTAAATATTACGTTATGAGTTTAGATTGGGTTATATATAAAGTCAAGGAAAAGTCGAACTTTTCTCTGAACAGATGTCCATATTCCCTACTCATTAATAGCATAAAAAACAAATATACACATCAGACTTTTAAATATATTTTTTGAAGATTTTATAACAAAAACAGCAGCCTATTTAGGATAGATTAATCTGCCGACATAAAATATTATTCCACTATAAATTAACCACCCCAATGACAACAGGAGTTGAAGAATGATAACCAGTTTTAATGATCTTGAAGAATTGGCCCTTAAAAACCCCGCCAAGCGAATTGCCCTGGCAATGGCTGAAGAGGCTGATGCCCTCAAGGCGGTTACCGAAGCCGCGGCGGCAGGAATTGCCATACCGATTCTTGTTGGAAACAGCGAGGCAATACGCAGAACTGCCGAAGAATCTTCTCTTAATATTGATGGATTTGAAATAGTAGAAGCCGACGGCGAAGGGGATTCCGCATCAAAGGCCGTTGAACTAATTAAAAGCGGTAAGGCTGATTGCCTGATGAAGGGAAAAACGGCAACGGCAACCATAATGAAGGCTGTTCTTAATAAAGAAAAAGGCCTCCGAAGTTCCGGTATGCTTTCTCATATAGCAATCCTCAATCCGCCTACATACCACAAGCTTCTTATAATGACCGATTCAGCCTTGAATATTGCACCTGAGTTCAAGGAAAAAATATCGATTCTCGAGAATGCGCTTTCGGTTTCCCGTAAACTCGGAATTGAAAAGCCAAAGGTAGCAGTTGTTTGTGCCGTTGAGAAGGTTAACCCTGCAATGCCATCGACCCTCGATGCCGCCCTCCTGTCCAAGATGGCAGACAGAGGTCAGATTAAAAACTGTCTTATTGACGGGCCCTTTGCCCTGGACAACGCAATATCAAAAAAGAGCTGCGAGATAAAGGGGATAAAGACCGAAGTAGGAGGAGACGCCGACGTACTGCTTTTTCCGGACATCGAAGCTGCCAATGTTTTTTATAAATCAATAGCCTACCTTACAGATTACCCGATGGCAGGTCTCATTATTGGAGCCTCTGCACCAATCATTCTGACATCCCGCTCAGACAGTGACAGGATTAAATATCTGTCTATACTCGCGGGAGTATCGCTGGCTGGTTAGTCCTTCATCCAGGCATCATAGAGATTAAACTTTGATGCCCGGTATGATCCCACTGTCCCCTTCTCACTGGCCTTGAATGATAGCCTGAAGATTTCTTTAGTACTGCCGTCAGGCCGGGGTTCTACCTCTACAATTACGACATTCTCTTCTACATCCGTTAAATAAGATGGAAAATCATTTATCAGGATCGACGGATCTATGTCGGGATTAAAATACTTCAAAACATTATCGGCCTTTCCAAGCCCTCCGAAGTCTATAAGAATATTCCCGTTCTCAAGCTCTTCGGTTTCTCCCAAAAAAAGGCTGAAGCCCTTCCAGTTATCTTCAAGTTTGTATTCCCATATTTGCCTCACCCTTCCTCCGTAACCGTCGAGAGACCTTTCAAGCCTGTAAATTACCGCTCTTGAAAAACTCTTCTTTGTAACAAAAGGAATGAAATTCCTGGAGAAACCGTTATCGAAGATGACAATATCGCCGTTACTTAGAAATCGCGCGGTATGAGGACGGAACGGCCAGGCAAAAAGAGTTTGCCCGCCGACAATAATATCCTGTCCTGATTCAAGCAGCCTTTCCGGCAGCAGCTTTTCGGCACCGGGTATTACTGGGTCGAGAAGAAACTCATCGTAATTCCAGTCCTCTCCTTCCGGAACAAAGGCTGGAATTCTGCCTGAAACAGGCTGACGCCATGTTTTTGGATCTTCTGACGAAAATTCAGCAAGAAAACTATAGGCGGGCAGGCCTGGAAGCATGGTTCCGTCATGCACCGGAGGCCAGGACGGCATGTTGATATTTTCTTTCCTCGAGGAGAACTGCTGAGGATCATAACCCGGTTCTGTGTTTCTCCGCCGAAGATTATGCGGAGCCATTATCCAGAGCAGCTCACCATCATATGAAATAAGAGCCGCGCCGAAACGCTGAGAGGTAACGAGAATTTCCCGTGTTTCAGGATTAAAATCCAGAGCGTTTATATGAAGCGTATCCTTGATAGTCTTCCCGGCCTTATCCATATAATAGGTATTAGGAAGATCAGCATAGAGATCATCGACATTCGGCAGTATCTCTTCAAGATCCCAACTTTTCACCACGCGTTCTTCATTGAAATCAAACTCGATTATCATGTTCTCACGGCTGTTCTGCTTCGTATTGTTCACGGTAAGCAGATAATGCTGGCCTCCAATGTGAACGAGATCATGGTGAATATAGATGTATCCATTCTCTTCGGTTCCGAACTTACTGCTTCTTTCGGTAAATCCAAGCATGTTTATCCTGTGAACCATGTTTTTGTAAGTGTGATCTCCGGCCACAACATTTCCGTCGATTATCTCTATAGGGTGATATCCATGAGGAAACTGACTATACCATCTCAGGTTTCCGTATCTGTCGAAGGCGACAGCCTGCTGAAGATTAAAAAGTCCCCGCAGTGAACAACTTACGAATATCATCTCACCAGATTCAGGATAGAGACCGTCTGTCTCCGCCTTAGATGGAAGCTCCTCGAAAGACGGTCTTGTTGTAAGAGTCCGCCTTGCCTCCAGTATTTCTGTTCCATCAGAACTTTTAATTGACAGGTGGACGATATTTTTATAGTCAGGATAAAGTCCGATAACCGGTATCCACTGCCTCTCAGGCGAAGGCTCTACCTGAAATTCGGAAACAAGATCCTCCTGTCCCTCATAAGCACTCTCAATTCTAACTGTCACAATAAGTAATTGACCGGCTGTCACGGGAATTCCCGCGGTCAGAGGCGCATATCCGGATGGATTCATCACTAAATCAGCGGAATGAAATGTTACTGAATCAGTATCATTTTTACTAAAATCCTTCCTGCCGGAACAAGAAAATGTTGATAATAACAGGAAACATACTATAATAGTAGATAGATAAGATTTCATAGTTATTAACTATAGTGTTGTGCTTCTTTTTTTGTCAATCATAAAAGGAATTTTGAATGACCAGAAAACGAACAACTTCAATCCTGATTCTGATTATTACTACGCTCTGTGTCGCAGTTATCAGCTGTGCTACCCTCTTTGTTCCGGTAAAGGATACCGTAAAGGTAGAGTGCAACGCGCCGGGGGTAAAGATTTATCTTGACGGCATCTACATGGGTGAAACTCCGCTTAACATGGAAATATCAAGGGCTCCCGGACATATGATAAGGGTAGAGGCTGAAGGCTATTCAACAAAAAATATCATGCTTGAGCGCAGCATGAACGGCTGGGGAGTCACTGGCATCACAAGTGCCGTTCTCGGCGGACTAATGCTTGGAGTAGGTCTTTTTGATTTTGAATACCTCTACTACACCGGACTTCCGGGTCTTCTGCTATTAACAATCTCGGGTGTCGACCTTTTCAGCGATAAAATCTATGACTATCCTGAAACCGTTCAAATCTTATTACAATAGGATATTAAAATGCTGATATTAATGAAAAAACAAATAATATTCATAATTTCCGCGGTTATTATCCTTGCTTCCTGCGCTTCATCCCCCAGCATGCAGACAGTCTACATGCAGAAAGACCCCGATTATTCAGGACCCGGACGGACTTCCGATTCATCGGCAGCTCAAAATAATCAGCGAGCCGGAGGTTCCGCCCAGCCCGCGACAAGGGCCGGCCAGTCTGCAGATGATGAGCTCTATAATCAGAGACTCCGTGATCTAAAATATCTGTATGACCGCAAAAATTTCACGGCTCCTCCCATAGCCACGGTAATGAATTTCAACTCTCAGGGTCTGTCGGCCCTGGACGCTCAATTCATTAGTGATTATCTCTCGAGTGCCCTTTACAACACCAAGGCTTTTAGGATTATTGACCGCAATCAACGTGAGACTCTTCTTCAGGAGCTGTCTTTCTCGATGTCCGGATGTTCTGAGGAATCCTGTCAGCTTGAAATGGGAAGGCTGCTGTCCGCCGATAAAATTGTTGTAGGCAATCTCGGAAAGATCAGCTCGAGGTTCATAATGGACGTTCGGATGATAGACGTATCAAGCGGTGAAACCGTGTCAGTATCAAACAAAATATACAACAGCATGGATGAACTTATAGACGACAGCAGATTTATAGCTGTAAACCTTACTGAAGGCTTTCTGCTGGATAACTGACCTTCTTGTTTTACCTGAAGCTCCGTTTTTCTCACCTGATCTCTTGTTACTGATAACCGCTTAATTTCCTATCTTATCCGCCATATTTGGATTTTTAATCATAAAATTTGTAATAGCTCTGGACAGCAGATTTTTCCTCCGGGCCTTTAAAGTCAGATAACCGGTTACAGATACTATCAACCCGCCTCCGGCATCAACTATCAAATCACCCATCGTATCAGTCAGCCCTGATTTCTGCATATTAGTTGAGAAGACAACATCCATAGTAAACTCAAATACCTCCCATACTACTCCGCAGGTTACGGCAAAACAGAGGGCGAAAAACGCGATAAAAAACGGCGACATAATTACATCCACCCCTGAGGCGGTATTGAGAATATAAACGAGAAGAAAACCTATAGTCCCCAGAAGTACACCCGACCAGCTGTGCAGGAGAATGTCCCACCACCAGAACCGCTCATAATAATTAAATATTTCACCCAGGAACTGAGCGGAAAAGATAAATATTAAAAGCACTACCTGAAATGATACCGGCAGGCTGACCTTTATGCTTCGCTCAAGAATCGACGGGATAAAGGTCAGTAAAAGAGATACGCCTGATACCGGCACAAGCTTGTACTCACCGGTGATAATGCTGATTATAATCGAGATGATAAAAAGAGCCCTCAGAAAGAAGGCGAATATTACATCGCCTTTTTTGATAAACTTGCTGTTCCAGAGACGCCCTCTGTAATCAGGCGTTTTATTGTGATGTTCCATCTATACAACTCCGATTTCATTCTACTTAAAAGTTCTGATAATTTCTACATCAGAATACAAAGAAGGCCTTCGCAGAAACGAAGGCCATGAGTTCATTGAGAGTGGGCTATTTCAACATCCAGACGGCTCCTTTATTGTACGCTGTTTCTCTCCCGCCTATTACTATACGGCCGTTGGTAAGAACATCTACAGCATTGAAAATATAATTATCTCGAATGAATGCCCCGTTATTGGCAAAACCTGCATCAAGTATTCCATCTGCATTAAATCGATAAAGAATTCCATTAGTATTGTCTGAAGTTCCAGCAAGAAGAATCTTTCCGTTTGGCTGTACCATTATATCTGAGGCTACGAATAAAGAATCAATTCCATTTGCAAGTCCGCTTGTCCCAAAGCCGTCTACTTTATTCTTTGAAGTGACATCAAATTTTCCAAGCAGGTTATAAGCAGCAATATAGACAGCCCCTCCCTCTGGTGCGGCAGTTACTAAAATATCAGTTCCATGATCCTGCCATGTTGCCGCCTCAACATTGAAATGAAATTCCAGTGCAAGATTAGCAGGGTTGTAGCTTCCGAGATATACATAGTTCGGAGCGGCACCATTATTAACATATCCCGCGGAATAAAGGTGGTTATTTGAAATCACCATCGAGGTCGCATAACTGTTGGCCATTCCTGGAAACTCTGTTGCCGTATTCAGCATGATTGAATAATCCGTTCCACTGAGATTTCCGGATAAATTGCGTATTGCAAGTTGACTTGTAATATCTCCGCAGATGAAGACATCCCCATCGGATGACGTCATGGCCTTTTTAAGTGTAAAACCACCTGTAGAATTATTAAAAGTACTGACGGAAAAATTATTATAATAAGATACATCTGTTCCGAAGTTCACTAAGAAAGCAACTAATTCACTATCTTTCAAAACAAAACTCAAATATGGAATTGGCATAGCTATATCACTGCCGTTAAAAGTTCCTGAAGTAGCAAAAGTTGTCACCAAACTCCCTGAAGAGTTCATTTTCTTAATAATATGTGTATATAATTGCGGTGGACCTGGGGTAAAATATTTATCACCACCAGCATAAAATTCTCCATTACCTGCTGAAATAACATCCGTTAATGTAGACTCAGGCTCGGTAGCAACTGCAAGTCCATCTTCACTGAAAGAGGTATCGACAATTCCACCGGGCTCTACAACGGCCGAGACCGTCACGGTCTCCTGAGAATATATCTCTGTCCCGTCCTGCTCATCAACCAATCTCATCCAGACATTGTAGGCTGTTCCGTAATGAAGACCAGATATAATATAATTTGTTTCAGTTGCGGCATCCACTTCAGCACTCTCGGCTGTATCTGTCAATTCAGCCGCAGTATCCCAGTAGATTATGCATTTATCTATGCCGTCGATGGTCTTGTCCCAGTTTACGGTGAGAGAATCTGCTCCCGGCGAGAGCCTCAGTCCTTCAACCAATCCCGGCAAAGTCAAGTCTCCATCATATTCAGGATCATTCGGGTTGTCTCTCGACGGCGCCGTAAAAAGACTGCAGGCGAAGATGGACAGGATGAGCGCTATAATTATCAGTATTGATATACTCTTAAAATTATTCATATCCACCTCCTAATAGCTTACCCGGACGACTATTCCGGGCTTATCTGAAATTATAGGCACCACGCTGACCAGGGAATCAGCATCCTCGGCAGGAGGCATGAAGAGGATTATGCCTATTGTCGTCAGGATGAGACCTGCGCCTGCCGCGGAAGCGCCGATTATTAAATCGGCAAACGCGGTATCATAAGCTGATTGTCTTGCGTCGAACAGAGTCGTGAAATCAGATCCGAAGGGCGAGTCAGTATAGGCCGAAGCCGCGGCATTATAGGCCGGCAGAGTATTTGTAAACAATTTAAACAGAAAGTATCCGCCTGCGCCTAACCCGACTACCCCTGTTGCCGTGCATACAACTGCGGCGATATTAAACTCGCCGTCCGGGGATGGTGTGGTGTCCCGCGGTTTAACAGTCTCATCTTTGGGTCTCGGCTCATCCTTTTCAGTGTCGATCGGCTTCACCTCTACAGGCTCAGGTTCAGCGGCCGGTTCTTCAACTATTACTACAGCAGAGGGCCTGCCTCCCGCAAGTTCTATTGCGATTGATTCGAGTCCGTCGATGAGTTCATCAAGATCCCGGAATTTCCCATTTGCCGTCCCCACCGTCTTAGAGGTTTCGGTCTCAAGCATCTTAACTGACATGAGGTACCGGCTACCTACTTTTGATAGATTTCCGACAACGATCATTTCTGCGGATAGCATCTTTCCAATCTCAAGTGCGCAGGTCTCATCGGAACAGCCCTGCATTGAGAATTCCATTTCACTGAGTATGTTTTGACGCTGACTGACATCGATGACGATGAATTTGTCTGTATTGAATAATTCTGCCGAAAGAAATTCGACAATAGCGGTCATTTCGGTTTTTGATACAGCTTCGGTTGTAAAATCCAGTACGGCAAGGGTTGCTTTTGACTGCCCGCTAATGGGTAAAAGCACGGTGACTAACAATACGACGGCAATGCAGATAATTTTTCTAATTAACATACAATTCTCCGTATAATTTTAATGAATCACAATATAATTATAGGGGTATTTTCTTGATTTTTCAGTAATTATTTGTTTATTGACACATTATTCGGTTGCTTATACTATTCTGCGAGGATTACCTATGAAACCATACATCGAAAACTTTAAAATAGCGGGCTTCCAGACCGGACCCGACGGAACTATTACTATTAAGAGTCTGTGCAACTTCCTTTATGAAGCCGCCGGCAATCACTGCATTGAACATAATATTACAGTCAACGATCTACAGAACATAGGTCTTACCTGGATGCTCTCGCGAATACATATTGAAATCAAGCGTCTTCCTGTATATGCGGAAGCTGTCTCGGTTAAAACCTGGCCTACCGGAGCCAGGGGACTTTTTTCATTCAGGGATTTTATAGTAGAAAATGAATCCGGTGAACAGCTTGTGAAGGCGACCAGCGCATGGCTTACAATTAACCTCGAAAAACGAAGGGTCGTCAGGCTTCCGAAGGAGATACTATCCATCCATCCTGATCCGATAGAGGCTGAACGCATATTAATAGACGACTTCAAGGACAAACTCAAAGAACCATCCGGAGATGAGGTCTATAACGGGTTCAAGGCTTCTTATTCAACCCTCGATCTTAACCGCCATGTTACAGCTCCCGTTTATGTCGACTGGATGTTTGACGCCTTGTCAGTTGATTTTCTTGAAGCAAGCAGGCTTAAATCACTAGAACTCAATTACAAACAGGAAATTCTTCCAGGAGGGAATGCCTTCGTTAAACATGAGATAAAAGACTGCGGCGCCTGTATAGAGATTTCCCACTCGGTTAATGAGACCGGCACGCAGGCCGTCAACTGCCTTGCAAGATCCCGCTGGGAAAAAAATAATTCTCAGAGTATCGAGACCAGATAGAAAATAGGAAGTATGGTAACAAGGCCTGTTAATTGTAGAGAGAAAAACCATCTGACCTGCAATCCCGGTATCAACATCATGCGGGGCGGCAGAAAGCCGCCCGCAAGCCTTATTAACAGCCCGGTCTTTGAAATCAATCCTGCACCGGCTTCATGAGGCAGCCTCGGGGTTTCTCCAAAAATATGTAAATAAAAAATATCAGCAACGTCATGAAAAAACAAGTCAGAGCTCTTGTCTGACTGTTCTATTCTATGGTAAAAAGACTTGAGAGTCAAAACCGGCTGCCATGGCTGCAAAAAGTGGCATAATTATTAGAAAAATCTGAAGAATCACTGCTTTCCTGTGAAGTTCATGTTTAGGCAAACATTTTCGACAATTAAATGTTGCGTTTTTAATAAAAAACATTTATACTTACCGTCTATGGATAGAAAAACAGGATCTATCTTACTTCTTATTACTGCGATGATCGCATGGGGCTCTCTATACCCGGTTTCGAAATACATTATGACGGAACTAAACCCGTTAACCCTGTCTTTTTTAAGATATTTTTTCGGTATAATCGCTTTAACTCCTTTTTTTATAGTTGAAATACAAAAAAAATCCGATCAAATCAAAGCAAAAGACTATTTAGTGTTTGCTTTAACAGGATTTTTAGGAATAACAATTTTTGCAATATTTCTCTTTTACGGAATCAAGCTCTCGACCGCTTCAAACGGTTCTATCATAGCTAATACTCAACCGCTTTTCACTGCTCTGCTGGCTCCCTTACTCATTCATGAACGAATAAATAAATTTCAAATTTTAGGCCTTATTATCGGATTTATAGGAATGCTGCTAGTTGTAACAGGAGGAAACTTCAACAATCTGTCAATTGGCAGCTCTGTTCTTACAGGCAATCTGCTGTTAGCCTGTGCGGCTGTTTCTATGAGTATCTACAGCATATTCCTGAAGAGCTCTATCAGGAAATTCGGCGGCATGATTCCCACCTTCCTTAGTATGGCAGCCGGTACTGCCCTGCTATTACTAATCAATATTTTTTCGGAAGGATTTATTTCAGATTTGAAGGTGCTTGCAAGACCCTCGGATTTACTTCTCATAGTCTATCTTGGATGTATTTCGACGGCCTTCGCCTACATTCTTTTCAATAATTCTCTAAGATACATCGATGTAATCAAAGCTTCCGGTTTCAAGTTTCTGATTCCGGTATCAGGTGTCGGTTTATCGATAATTTTCCTGAAAGAAAGACCGTCTCTATTTGTCTACGGCGGTATTCTTTTAGTTTTTATTTCGGTTTTCTTTATTCAGAGTTCCTCAAAAAGAGGTCTCGTAAAAAAATAGGCTTATTGTCTGAACATAATTTAGGAGGGTAAATAATGTCCAATAATGTTAAACAGGATGCTAAACAGAATTACCTTTGTGAAGAAGTTCCTCCATTCACCATTGCAACCGCAATGGAAGAGGCTTCACGATGTCTTCTCTGTCTTGACGCACCATGTAGTCAGGACTGTCCGGCAGGAACCAACCCGGGCGATTTCATTCGCGCGATTCGGTTTCGTAATTTTAAGGGTGCGGCTGAAATAATTCGTACAAACAATGTTCTCGGTGGAATTTGCGCAAGGGTTTGCCCTTACGAAGTTCTCTGCGAAAAAGGCTGTTCCAGAACTGGTATAGATAAACCAATCCAAATCGGAAGACTTCAGCGTTTTGCAACCGACTATGAAAAAGCGTCAGGTTTCAAGCCGCTTAAAAAAGTTGAAGCCACAAAAGAAAAGATTGCGATGATAGGCTCAGGCCCCGCATCTCTCACCTGCGCAGCCGAACTCGCTCAGAAAGGTTATAAAGTAACCATTTTTGAAGAAAAAGCGAAGGCAGGCGGTGTTCTCTCTTACGGAGTTGTACCTGCAAGACTTCCACAGTATATTGTGGACGAAGAAGTTGCTCTCATCAAAGACCTTGGCGTTGAAATTGTACTCAATACAAAAATTGGAAAAGATAAAACAATTAAAGATCTTAAAGCAGAAGGATACAAGGCTTTCTTCATAGGCGCCGGAATACAGGCTCCGAAGATTCTCGACATTCCCGGAACAGATCTAGACGGCGTTACTAACGCGGTAGAATACCTTGGATCGGCAAAACCGTCCAATGGTGACATCGAACCTGGTTCAAAGGTTGTTGTAATCGGCGGCGGTGACGTTGCGATGGATTGCGCGACTACAGCTAGACTTCTAGGCTCCGAGAAGGTAATGATTCTCTACAGAAGAACCCGCGAAGAAGCTCCTGCACACAAGATTGAAATGAACTATGTCGAGTCACTCGGTGTTCATTTCCACTACGGTTTCACACCAGCCGAAATTGTAGGTACAAACGGAAAGGTAACAGGCATCAAGGGCACAGGTTTCCGTGACGGCTCAACAATCCACCTCGAATGTGACAAGGTTGTATTTGCTATCGGCCAGATGCCGGATGCATCCGTTAAGGATATCTCCGATGTATCTATCAGCCCTAAAAACACAATCATAGCGGATGAAGAGACAGACTGCAGGACCGACATTCCCTACATCTTTGCAGGCGGAGACGTTGTAAGCGGCGGCAAGACAGTTGTTCAGGCTGTTGCAGTAGGAAAAAGAGCGGCAGACAGCATCGACACTTATATCAGCAAGGAGGCGAAATAATCATGAACAAAAGAAAACATGCAGATTTATCAGTAGACTTCCTTGGTTTTAAATGTGAAAACCCGTTTTTCCTCTCTTCATCACCAGTTGCGGCAACTTATGAGATGTGTTCAAAGTTTCTCGAAGCCGGAGGCGGCGGAGTTGTATTTAAAACCATCGGTACTTATATTCCGGATGAGTGCTCTCCCCGTTTTGACCATGTCAGAAAAGAGGGTCAGCCATTCCTGGGGTTCAAGAACATGGAGCAGATCTCCGATCATCCATATAAAGAAAACCTTTACTACCTCAAAAAACTTAAAGAAGATTATCCGACAAAGTGTCTGATTGTTTCAATCATGGGTTCGAATGAAGAAGACTGGACAAGACTCGCTAAAGACGTTACCGAAGCAGGAGCGGACATCATCGAATGTAACTTCTCATGTCCTCAGATGACTCAGGAAAACATGGGATCAGATGTTGGGGCAAGTGTTGACCTCATTGATGCATTCACAAAGGCCACCCTCAAGGGAACAAACATCCCGGTAATGCTGAAGATGACACCTAATATCGAAAAGATGGAAGTTCCGGCGACCGCAGCCATCAAGGCAGGCGGTCACGCAATTGCTGCTATCAACACAATCAAAGCAATTACACACATTGATCTCGATCTGATGACAGCACTTCCTGTTGTAAACGGCAAGTCTTCGATTTCGGGGTACTCCGGAGCGGCAGCAAAGCCAATTGCACTCAGGTTTATTGCCAACATGAAGCAGGATGACTACCTCAAAGACATTCCCATAAGCGGCATGGGCGGAATTGAGACTTGGGAAGACTGTGCTGAGTTCATTTCCCTCGGCTGCAAAAACCTTCAGTTTACAACTTCAGTAATGCAGTACGGTTACAGGATTGTTGAAGATATGATTAGCGGTCTGTCCATCTGGATGGAAGAGAAAGGCTATAAATCCATTGATGATTTCTGCGGAAAGGCCCTGGCAAACATAGTTCCTGCCGATAACCTCGAGCGTGACTTCAAGGTTTATCCGAAAATTGATTACGATAAATGCGTCAGCTGCGGCAGATGTTACATTTCATGTTTCGACGGCGCACATCAGGCTATTACCTGGGATGTTGAAAACAGAAAGGTAGAAATTGACGAAGACAAATGTGTCGGTTGTCAGCTCTGTCTCCATGTTTGTCCTGTTGCAAACTGCATCACTCCTGGAAAGGTTGTCTTCAAACCCAAAGATCAATTCGGTCTAGGAAGTGAGGCAAAATACGTCGAAGCCCGCAGTGGTGATAGAAATATCACAGTCGGCCAGTACGACGAGTAAGATTCAGCTTTATTTTAATTAAGGACTTTGACCGCCGGAAAAACTCCGGCGGTTTTTAATTATTACCCCATAATATTGATAGAAATGTTCTATTCTTCTTCCCAGCGAGTCGGTATTTCCTTATAGAAGTATTGACCATGTACTCAAGAAGTATTTCACATGCCTTTTCGCGATCATCATTATGATTAAAAATAAAAACATATTCATCAAGGTTTTCTTGTAGAAACTTTTCAGATACACCATGATGACCGTTGCGCAGACCGTATTTTATATCTTCAAGAATTACGTGCAAATTCATAAAATTACTGCCGTAAATTCTTTTTGCGCTGGTCTGCTTTATTCGGTTCAATTCAAGCCAATTTCTGATATATAGTTTTTCCGGATCAATTATAATCGTAGTATTCCTGCTGAATCTTTTCCGGAGATAATCTTTTATATTCATCTCATCCGGATTCTTTATCATCTGAAGGGACAGTCTTTTCTCACCGGCAACTTCAAGTGCGCCGAGGATACTCAGCTTACTGTAATCACTACCCTGGCCAGATATTACGAGCTCATCGAATTCCACATTCCCATCAAGCTTCTTTCGCGGTTCATTGGTACTGATTGCAAACCTAATCTTCCTAAGAGCTTCCCATGCTGTTCTGTATGATCCTATACCAATTTCCCTGGCTACAAAGGAAGCAGTTACAACCCTGTCAGGAGAGCTTGTCACAAGTTTAACTATATCAGACCACTGCTTGAGTGAAAGATGACTTCGCGAAAACATCGTATCAGCCATTGGAGAAATCTCTCTCCTGCAGCCTTTACATATCATAATCCGCCGTTCTGCCTTTAACCAATATTTTAAGCCGCCACAACGAGGACAACGGTATCCATCACCCCACTTGATAGAAATAAGTTTTTCGAAAAATAATTTATCTGTTTCAGGCTCTGTGTGAGTTACCATAAATCAAGTTTACCTTATATAATATATTTTTACAATAATGGGACTAAAGTGGATAAGTCTATCTATTATTATACTTGACAGTTAATTTCAATCACATATACCCTGAAACCTGAGTAAGTTTTACTCATATAATAAAGTTTAGGAGGAAGTATGTTTGGATTACCCATGCTTACTGTAACAGTATTATTTGGATTCCCGCTCTTCTGGATCGTCTATACGCTAATTTTCTTTATAAAATCCCGTAACTGGATAGAAGATGGTGAAGACAATGGAGGAAAGAACTAATGAATCCAATTGTTCTGATTTTTCTGGTTTTTTATTATGTGGTTGTCGTTGCCATCGGTTTCTGGGCAATAAAGAAAGGCGGCGCTAAAGATTTAGAAGGTTACCTCCTCGGAGGACGTAAAGTTGGTCCTCTTGTAACCGCAATGACCCTGCAATCCACATCTATGAGCGGCTACATGTTTCTTGGGGGTGGATCGGCTGGTTATACAACTGGTTACTGGTCCATCTGGTATGCCGTAGGTGATATTGGCGGGGGTGTTGTAAACCTCTCAATTCTCGGTAGAAGGATGAGAAAATTATCCAAAATTCTTGGATCATTAACATCAATCGAATATCTTGAACATAGATACCCTCATGCCGCAACTCGTTTAATCAGCGGTGGGTTATCAGTTTTCCTCCTGTTCTTCTACGTTCTAGCTCAGTTTATTGCCGGCGGTAAAGGCATGGCTCTTGTAACCGGTCTGCCTTATGGAGCTGCTCTGGCGATAGCCGTAGGCATAATCATGCTCTACACATTCATGGGCGGATACTTTGCGGTAGCTTATACAGACTTTTTCCAGAGTATGGTAATGGTTTTAGGCATGATCTGGATTTTCACTGCCACACTGATTCATGTCGGCGGCTTTACCGCTGTAAATGAAGCAATTGGAAACATTGACCCTACTTATCTTTCAATCTGGGGTAAAGATCTTGCAAACCGGTTTGCATGGAGTGATCTCCTGGGTGCTGTATTAATCTTTTCTGTAGGATACATGGGGTGGCCCCATGTTGTAACAAGACATATGGCTATGGCTAGCCCCAAGACAGCACGTCTTGCTGCTGTTTACTCAACAATATGGAATCTTTTCTTTGTAACAGCTCCTTACCTTCTGGGAATCTTTGCAATTATCGTCCTTCCTAATCTTGCAGATCCTGAAATGGCTATTTTCACCCTTGCAGAAGAACTTCTGCCTGCTGCCGTTACCGGTATTGTTATGGCTGCTATAATGGCTGCCATAATGTCAACTGCCGACTCAATTTTGCTTCAGGTTGGAACAATAGCTTCCAGAGACCTTTATCAACGATTTTTTCATCCTAAAGCAACTGATAAGCAGATGGTTTGGGTGTCAAGAATTCTTGTTGCGGTTGTGGGTATTGTTGGACTCATTATTGCTATTTTCAATCCGCCGGGAGTCTTTGCTGTTACCATATTCACAACATCAGTACTCGGTAGTGCATTCATGCCAGCATATGTCTGCGCTGTATGGTGGAAAAAAGCGAACACTCCGGGTGCTCTTGCCTCAATAATCGGCGGCGCAATAACCGCCTTCCTGCTTGAGAAACTAGGATTCACTATTAATCCTATGCTCGGAGGCCTTGTCGTATCATGGGCTTTAATGATTATTGTCAGCCATGCAACACAGAAATCTCATCCTGTTGCCGACCATATTATCAAGGCGATGGATGAAGCTATCAAGCTTGGTCCTATACCTAAAGATATGCTTGCAAAGTCAGATTTCAACCTGGCCCAGGAAGCAAATGGAATAAATAAAAAAATCGATAAATAATTGCTCGTCGCAAAGCAATCAAACCCGCCCACTTTTGGGCGGGTCCTTTTGGAGTTAATGAAGATGTCAAATGAAGCTGAAATAGATACCGTAAAGATTTTAATCAATGCAATACCCTCTGAAATTGAACAGAATGAAGCTATGAGTATTGTATTAAAATATTCAGAACAGCATTCGGTTCAGGTTCAGAAAAAAATTTACTACCCGTATTACTGGGTACTATTTTCCTATACAGTCAAAACACTTTTTGGAAGAAGCCGTAGCACCAAGGCTTCCTGTCTTGTCGATCTGATAAACAATCAAGCAGCTACTACAGATAAATTCGAATTTGCAGAAACTCAGGTAATTAAAGATAATGTTCTCGAGCATGATTATACCGAGGAGCAGGCGATTAAAACCGCAAGAACTTATCTGACCCACGCTTCTATTCACAATATGAAGGTTCTTTTTGCTCCGGACTCAGAAATTCTTAAACAAAGTATTGTCTACAAGCCCTTTTGGATTGTAAAATGTACTAACCGTGACAGACATAGTTTCAAGGTAATCGTTGATGCCGTTACTGGCAAATTTCAAGTTCTATAGGAAGAATGATAAAATTACTTCCATATAATTTTATCATTTGAAGTTTCAAAAGCAAAGCTTTCAAAACTTCATCTATACACTTCACCATACCTTCGGTGCTGCTTTGCAGTTCATGGTGAAATTTTTAAAGGAGCATTGATGCTTAAATTACTATTCCTTCCCGGCGCCATTTTTCTACTTGTTATATTTTTTCGTGTTGTTATTCCTTTCATTTCAACTGCTCCGTGGAAAAGACTGATAGACAGTGCCTTGTACCACAGAAGCCGCGAAGAAACTGCAAAATCTGATGCATTAATTAATAAAGCATTATTAAAATATCCCGATCGGCCTGAAGTTTACCTTGAGTATTTTTTAAATTACAGTGAATCAGAGAATTTAAAAAAACGATTCGAAGTAATCTCCAACGGTTATAAAAGAACAAATGATGTAATCCTGGGATTTTTCATAGGCTCAACCTATCTTGAGCATGGTAAATACTCAGAGGCTGCGGCCCTCCTAGACAGCCCGGAATGCAGAAAATATATGATAAAGAAAGGGATTACCCTCCTGCCCGAATTATATTTCGAACAAGGCAATTTCTCTAAAGCGGAAGAAGAGTTTGAGTCTTTCTACCGTGAACTCTATAGTGACGACGGCGATTTTGAAAAAATTCTTGAAGAAATGAGTCCTCAGGACTTAATAATGCTTGCTTTAATCAGGAAAAACTCCGGCAGCGATTATCAAAAAATTATGGGATACTCACCAAAGTCGAGCATCCATTCCGACATGAGCTGGCAGGATCTCAGGACAGCACTTCAGGATAAACTAAAAAATCTCAAACCGGCGGCTGTCGCCATCTCAGGAGATCCTGGAGAATTCAATCGAAGACGACGCGAATACTTTCAAAGCAGAATCAACCTCATAGAATCTTATCTTTAACTAATCCTCACAATAAAAAAAGGCTGTACCCATTCGGATACAGCCTGTAATTATTTAAACTATTTCTTAGAGCAGATTTTCATCTACCCAAGTACAAACCTTGTCAAGAATATCAAAGGCTTCCTTAAGCTCCTGCTCTGTTATTATAAGCGGAGGAGACACTGCAACCATATTCTCATGTGAATAAGTTGTAAAACCATTTTCTCTGAGTTTTCCGACAATCTGTTTCATCAGGCCCTTAGGATCTTTTGCATATGGTACAAGCGGACCATTTTCTTTGTTTACAAACTCGACCATACCAAAAAGGCCGATATTTCTGCATGGACCGACACTTGGGTGTTTAGCCTTGAGGTCTGCCATCATTTTTGCAAGAACTTTTCCCATTTCTTTAGAGCGTTTAATAAGACCGAGTTCTTTGTAAACCTCAATTGTAGCTATACCTGCTGCACAACCAAGGAGATGTGCACTGTAGGTAAGACCACAGTAGAGAACATTTTCTTCAAAATGTTCAGCAATTGCCTTTGAGACAATTACGCCGCCAATAGGCGCATAACCGCAGGTTAAACCCTTGGCAAAAGTAATCATATCAGGCAGAACGTCCCAGTTCATAAAGGCGAACCATTCTCCGGTTCTTCCCCATCCTGCCATAACTTCATCACAAACCATCATGATTCCGTATTTGGTACAGAGAGCTCTTACTCCCTCAAGATATCCTGGAGGCGGAATAAGAACACCGTTCGAACCTACAACCGTCTCGAGGAAGAGTGCAGCTACATTATCCTGACCTTCCCAGATAATCTGCTCTTCAAGCTTTGCAAGACAGTATTCACCATACTGTTCTTCACTCTCAAACTTGATAACAGGTTCTCTTTCGATGTACGGGTTAAAGAACTTTACAAAACCGGGGATTCCAGGTTCTGAAGGAAACCTTCTTGGCTCACCTGTGAGATTTGCAGCTCCGTAGGTTGCACCATGATAGGATCTGTAACCACTGAAGATTTTCTGTTTTCCTGTAACCATTCTTGCAATCTTGATTGCATTTTCATTTGCCTCGGCACCAGCATTAGTAAAAAACACCTTGCCCATCTCTGGCACAATCTCTTCAATCAACTTTCTTGCCAGTTCTGATCTGACGTCAACTGCGTAAGCGGGTCCCATGAAAGGCATCTTCTGTGCCTGATCCTTGATTGCATCAATGATCTTCTGATTTCCATGTCCAACGTTCATATTAACCAGCTGAGCTGACATGTCATAATATTTTTTGCCGTCTGCGTCCCAGAAGAATATTCCTTCTGCTCTATCTACAACAATAGGATTGAGGGTTTTCTGAGCACTCCAGGAGTGCAGATTGTATTTTTTATCTAATGCCCTGATCTCTTCACCAGCCATGTTAAACCTCCATAGCCATTCTATAATGATTTAAACCTGTATTATCTACCGGTTTGTAAACAATTAAAATAATTGCCTTTGTACACAATAGTCAAAGTGTACTCATTATTTTATAATTCCATACATGAAACAGATAGATATTACCTGCGACAACTGCATGGAATTATGTGGGGATAGATGCAGCCTCGGCATAAAGCTCGAACCCCTCTACTTTTCAGTCTGCTACCGTACCGACGGATATCGGCCTGAAACAAACTGCCCCGGTCCATTTGAAAAAAGCGACGGAAAGCTTTCCCCGCCGCCTAAAAATCATGCTTAACTAGATTAGCCTTCGTACATTATTGTGCCGAAGAGCTCTTCATCTGATGGCATTGTATTCTCGATTTCATAAGAAACCCAGGTATAGTTGAGAAGGTTCTTCCATGTAATATTCTCGGAAGAAATGTTTCCTCCCCATGTTCCGCAGCCGAGAGTCATTGACATCGGCATACCGTTCGTCCATGCGCCTGAGTTAGCAAGACACTGCGGCTGGTTTACCATAATTCTGGAAACCTTAACACGTCTGCCAAGTTCTTTAACTTTTCTGTCGTCGAAGGTATGAATACCGCAAGAGTGTCCGGCACCTGAGTAATCAGTGATGTCATTCACAAGCTGAACAGCATCATCAAAAGTCTTGTATTTATAAAGAGTCGTTACAGGTGATAACTTTTCTCCTGAGAAGGGTGCATCTTTTCCAATCTTATCTTCCGAAACCATAATGAAGCATTTATCAGCGCCCATTTTAAGACCGGCGAGTTTGCCAATCTTCTGAGCAGGCTGAGCAACAATGTTTCTTGAAAGAGTATGCCCATCTTCCCACATAACATTCTGAAGTGCAGTCTTTTCTGCGCCTTTTGCTAGGTATCCGCCCTCGGCTTCGAGTGCTTTTACCATGGCGTCATACATGTCTTCCTGAATAAGGACTGAGTTTTCGGTTGAGCAGCTTGTTGCGTGATCAAAAATCTTTGATCTCTTTATCTTGTTTGCAGCATCTTCAAGGTCAGCGTCATCGGCGATGATACTTACCGCATTTCCCGCACCTACTCCGTAAGCTGGAGTTCCGCTTGAGTAAGCAGCGTGAACCATGCCTGCCCCCCCGGTTGCGAGAACAAGGTCAGTCTGCTTCATCAGCTCATTGCTTGCTTCTACTGAAATCTCATCAAGACCGATAACAAGATCTTCGGGCATACCGTTTGCTTTTAACGTAGCTCTGATTGCGTCAACAGCCATTTTATTTGTACCGCGGGTTCTTGGGTGCGGTGCAAGAATGATCGCGTTTCTTGTCTTGATAGCACAGAGTGCTTTCACGAATGGAGTAGCCTCAGGATTTGTACAAGGCACCAGCGCACCTACAACACCTACAGGCTTAGCGAATTTCATTAGTCCGAGTTCATCATCGATCTCAACACAGCCGACAGACTGCTCCCCTCTCATGTCTCTGAGAGTTCCTTTGACCTTAGCATAAATTTTACCCACTTTATCAGGTCCGAATCCCATTCCTGATTCTTCAGCGGCAAAATTACCGAGTTTCTTAGCGAATTCTGGATTACACCCAGCCCAGGCAACTCTGACGCACATGTCATCAACCTGTTCCTGTGTGGCGAATTCAACTTTTTTCTGAGCAACACGTGCCCTTTCTACCAAACCTGCAATATATGCAGCAGCTTCTTTAGGATCTGCCATATTAGCGTTCCTCCACTTCTTTTAGTGAGAAAATGACCATACCGGATCATAGGAACACAATAGTCCGGTTTAAGTCTCAGGTCAAGGCAATATATTGAGAATTATGTATTTTTTTTAGCGCAAACATTATTATAACAAATTTAACTTGACGAACCTTTGATCTATGCCATAGAATCTATCTAGCATCTGAGCTAAGGCTGATTAATCATTGACTTTTCAGGATGCTTTTTTAAAAAGGATATTATACAGTATATGATAAAACCTGAGGGTTTAACATCTTTCAAACACCACATACACACAATCTACTTGGACATAAAAAAAAGGATTCCTTTTTTTTCTGAAAGCTACAGAATTCAATAATTCTGTTCTTAAAATATTTTTTTTGGAGGATTTATGAGCGACGAAGCAAAAAAAAGTGAAGGATGGGTTATTTACCCTATCGGTTCTAAACCGAAATGGGGACTTTCCTTCCTTCTGGGAGCCCAGCAGTTCCTGACACAGTTCGGTTCTACGGTAATTATTCCGATTATTATCGGTGGAGCAATGGGACTGCCTGTAGAAGAACTCGCACTTCTTATTTCAACAATGTTCTTCTGCGCCGGAATTACAACCCTGATTCAGCAGTCACCAATTGGTAACAGACTGCCGATTCTACAGGGTGGTACTTTCTCCTTCCTCGGACCCATGTTTGCTATAGTAGGCATGTGCGCGGCAGAAGGATTCGGCTATAAGATTATGATTCAGCAGGTTTGTGCAGCAGTAATGATTGCATCACTGTTTGAAATCATAATTGGTTACACCGGTCTAATGGGACTGATCAAGAAGGCATTTAGCCCGATTGTTATAGGACCTACAATTGCCATGATTGGTCTTGCACTTTACGGTGTGGGTGCTCCATGGATGGCCGGCAACTGGATAATCTCACTTTCCACATTCGTAGCTATTGTACTCTTTTCCCAGGTATTCTCAAGAAAATCAAAAGTGTTCGCACTTTTCCCCCTTCTTCTTGCTGTTATTCTTGGATGGATTATGGCTTGGATTGGAACAGTAACAGGATTGATTCCCGAAGGAAACCCTGCAAACCTTAAGGGAGGCATGGAACTCATCGGCGCTGCTCCTATTTTCTGGATTAAACCAATTATTCCTTTCAAATGGGGATTCCCCTCATTTAACGCAATCACAGTTGCCGGAGCGCTTGGTATGCTCGCAGGTTATGTTGGTTCAATGATTGAATCAGTTGGTGACTACTACTCATGTGCCAGAATTTCAGAAGCACCGGTTCCTACATCAAAGATAATTTCCAAGGGTATCGGCGCTGAAGGTATTGGTTGTTTAGTTGCATCAATTTTCCAGACATGTAATGGTACAACTTCCTACTCAGAAAACATCGGATCAATTGGTCTGACAAGGGTTGCAAGCCGCCGCGTAATTCGCTGCGCAGGCATAATCCTCCTAATACTGCCCTTCTTCGGTAAGTTCGGAATGGTTCTCGCCACAATGCCTCAGCCTATCGTTGGTGCTCTTTTCTTTACTATGTTCGGATTAATTGCTGCAACTGGTCTTTCCAACCTGCAGTTTACTAACCTTAACAACGCAAGAAACCTGTTCATCATCGGTGTAGGTTTCTTTGCCGGTCTTACACTTCCTGCACACTTTGGTGCAACTTCAATGGTAACCGGAGACCCTGGTTCAGCAGCCTATGTTATAACTAACATCCTGCAGACCATTTTCACAACAGGTATGGCTGTTACTGCATTCATTACAATGCTCCTTGACAACACTCTTCCTGGTGCAACCAGAGAAGAAAGAGGCCTCACTGTTTGGGAAGCCGAAGCCACTGACGAAGCATGGGAAAAAGCTGAAGCCGAATGGGCAGCAATTCCTGAAGGCCAGGCTAACTGGCACGGTTTAAAATAACTTGTTTTTTTAACACATTTTTTAATGGGCTGTCCACTTCCTGGACGGCCCTTCATTTTACCTGAAAATTTTTTGGAGAAATAATTGAAAATCAGAAAACACCTAATCTTCTACATCACTCTTTTCGTTTTGATGATTCTTGATATTTATTCAATATTCAATGCCGGCAACCCAAATTCGATCATCAGGAATATCGTACCTGATCCCGGTTGGGATTTCTTTATTACTGCGGTTATTTCACTGCTGATAGTACTGACTGTCATAATAATGAATAGTTTCAATAAAAGAATTGATGATCCGGTCTATCTAACATTAATTGACAACAAGAGTTATATTGACAAACTCAGATCAAAAGGAAAATCAGACGAAGATATTGCGGCGTCTTTTACAAACAAATTGAAAGAAAATAGTTTTGTAAAAAAAATTGCCTACCGTAAAGCATTAAAATACTTAAAGAGGATATAATGGATTCAGTAGTAAATCTTTCCCCAGTCATGCTCGGGGTAATAATATTCGGAATAGTTCTCCTCATGGCTCTGATACGGTATATCGAAACAAGGCATCTTTCCAGCCGATATCCGGCTGAAGAGATCCTACTCGCCTCTTTTGGCGTCACATATTTCGGCCAGGAGAGCAAACTCGAAAAACCTATACGAAAAACAGGTGCAATCGCTCTTGTCAAGGATGGTATTTTCTACTATTCAAGATTCGGCGGCATTGAAGCGTTCATTCAGAAAGACAGCATCAAGACCATCGGTACAACTGATTTTTTCTGTGACAAGGCACTAAATGATACTGTAGTACAGATCTCATTTAAAAATGAAGAAGGAAAACTTGACCGCATGGCATTCAGGATCCCCGCCCCGGCAAAATGGATTGTACTCCTAAAGAAAACACTTCTTACAAACTAACCTAAAAACTGGTGCAGTAATAAAAACTACACCAGTTTTAGAAGAAAAATGTTTACGCAACCACATTCAACTGTTATGATGTTTGTATTAAATTTCCTTTTTTAGGGTTTAAACAAATCCAGGGTTGACAATTGTATTTATATAAGTAGTTTTTATAGTTAGAATAATATAGTTTCTTTTGACAATGAAACATATTTCATATCTTCTTTGCGGAGGTTAAAATGAGTAACAACGAAAAGTTACAAGAGTTTAAAGAAGTTAGAGCTAAAATGCTTAAGGGCGGCGGTGAAGACCGTATAAAAGCTCAACACGACAAGGGTAAGCTTACAGCAAGAGAGCGTATTACAGGCCTTATGGATGAAGGCTCTTTTATTGAGAGTCAGGCCTATATTCAGGGACGAACAACCGAATTCGGCATGGATAAAAAAAGATTTCCCGGAGATGGTGTTGTAACCGGAAGCGGAAAAATCAACGGCAAACAGGTCTTTCTCTCTTCACAGGATTTTACAGTACTCGGCGGCTCACTTGGTGAGATGCACGCTGAAAAAATTGCTGAAGCACAGAGTCTGGCATTGAAAAATGGCACTCCGTTTATTCAGGTAAATGATTCAGGCGGAGCTCGAATACAGGAAGGCATCCTTGCACTAAACGGATATGCGAAAATTTTCCGAAATAACACCCTGTCTTCAGGTGTTATTCCTCAGTTTTCGGTAATTCTCGGGCCTTGTGCCGGCGGCGCCGTATATTCTCCGGCCATCACCGACTTCGTTTTCATGATTGACAATACCAGTCATATGTATATTACCGGACCCGATGTTATTAAAGCAGTAACAGGCGAGATAATTTCGCATGAAGATCTAGGCGGCTCGATTGCCCACTGTGCTAAAAGCGGTGTTGCCCACTTCAGATTCGGATCAGAGATAGAATGTTTTGATTTCATTAGGAAATTAATGGGTTATCTTCCATCTAACAATATGGAACAGCCTCCTGTTGTTGACGCAGGCGATTCTGCCGAGAGAAAGAATCCTGCAATTATGTCCATCATTCCGGATGAACCTAAAAAGCCTTATGATGTCAGAGATATCATAAGTGAAGTTTTTGACCCTGAGTCGTTCCTTGAAGTACATAAAGATTTTGCGCAGTCGGTAGTAGTTGGATTTGCAAAGCTGAACGGAAGAACTGTAGGTTTGTTTGCTAACCAGCCCAAACACATGGCCGCATCACTCGACATTAATTCTTCAGATAAGGGCGCAAGGTTTATCAGATTCTGTGACGCCTTCAATATTCCGGTAATATCACTTGTTGACGTTCCTGGATATCTTCCCGGCATTTCCCAGGAACATGGCGGAATCATAAGACACGGCGCCAAGCTTCTGTATGCAATCGCCGAGGCAACAGTCCCTAAGATTGCCCTTATAATGAGAAAATCATACGGCGGTTCGATGATAGCAATGTCTTCAAAATCACTCGGTTATGATAGAGTTATTGCCTACCCTACAGCAGAGATTGCCGTAATGGGCGCAGAAGGCGCAGCAAACGTAATTTCCAGAGCCGAGATTAATAATGCTGACAATCCGGATGCAAAGAGAACTGAAAAAATTAACGAGTTCAAACAGCAGTTCATGAATCCTTACGTTGCAGCAGGATACGGTCTAGTTGACGACATTATCGATCCTGAATATACAAGAATCGAACTCATCCGCGCTCTCGAACTCAACATAAGAAAGAAAGAAGACAGACCTGCTAAGAAGCACGGGAATATACCCCTTTAACGGGAAATGGAGCAGATTATGCAAGAACATTTCAGTTATAGTTTAATGGCTTCAGGGCTCGGTATACTGATAGTATTTTTAATATTGGTCCTATTGAGCGTCCTGATGATAGTCATCAGAAAATTTTCAGATGATAACGGCAGCAAAAATAAGCAGCCGGCTTCAGCACCGGCACCAGCGCCTTTACAGGCTGCACCGGTTACGGTTGCCAAGGCAGATAATGAATGGATAATTGCAGCTGTTGCAGCCTTCATTGCTGTCGAGGACGAGGATCTGGTTGTTCCCCAGGCGTCGAGCTGGTCCCCATCCGTGTCGGAAAAATACGACCCTTGGGTCAATACGAATAAATTATCCAAAACCGTATCAGGAGTATAGTAGTTATGAGTAAAAATATTAAATTCCAGTTTGACGGCAAACTGTATGATATCCAGGTTGAACGAAACGGTAACGTTCTGACTGTTGAGAACGAAGGTAAAAGCTATCTGGTAAGCCTCGCGAAAGAGGTTTCCTCTGCTGCGCCTAAGGCACCGAAATCCGCTCAACCTGCAGCAGCAGCTGCTGCTGCGCCTGCACCGGCGGCGCAGGCCGCCTCCCCTGCTCCAGCAGCGGCGGCAGCCGGAGGAGCATCTTCCGAAAAAGCAGCCATTACCGGAACAATTAAAGAAATTAAAGTTGCCCAGGGAACCGCGGTTAAGCCCGGGGATCTTCTCATCATCATGGAAGCGATGAAAATGGATATTGAGGTTTTCGCCACCAAATCCGGAACAATCACCGCCATCCATGTCACAGCAGGCGTCAATGTTACTGAAGGCCAGCCGCTTCTGGACATCGGTTAACGGAGGCTTTTAATGAGTTTTATCGATCTATTTTTAAAATTCGTAGACAGTACCGCTTTTCAATCTATCACCTGGCAAAACCTTTTGATGATTGGAGTCGGCGGCCTGCTGATCTACCTTGCTATTGCGAAGCAGTATGAACCGCTTCTGCTCATCCCGATTGGTTTCGGCGCGATTCTCGTGAATCTTCCGCTGACCGGACTACTGTTTGCACCAGCAGCAGGTGAAGCCGGAGGACTGCTTTATTATTTCTTCCAGGGTGTAGAAATCGGACTCTTTCCGCCAATCATATTCCTGGGAATAGGAGCGATGACTGACTTCGGCCCTCTCCTCGGAAAACCCCAGACCTTCCTCCTTGGTGCGGCGGCTCAGCTAGGTATATTTGCTACCCTGCTTGGTGCTAAAGCCCTCGGAGCAATTCCGTTTCTCGCAGCCCACAACCTCGGATTTGATTTTGCCGAGGCATGTTCTATCGCCATAATTGGAGGTGCGGACGGTCCGACGGCTATTTATCTGACGTCAAAACTAGCGCCACACCTTCTTGGTCCTATTGCGGTAGCGGCATACACCTATATGGCTCTCGTCCCCATCATTCAGCCTCCTATTATCAAGGCTCTGACAACTAAGGAAGAGAGACTGATCAGGATGGCAGATCCTAAACCCGTTTCCAAGAGGACGAAGATTCTGTTTCCGATTATTACTACAATCGTTACAGCGTTTATAATCCCCGCATCCGCGCCGCTTGTTGGAATGCTGATGTTCGGAAACCTTTTAAAAGAAAGCGGTGTTACTGAACGTCTGTCAAAGACTGCACAGAATGAGCTGATCAACATTGTTACTATATTCCTCGGAATATCAGTAGGTTCCAAAATGTCGGCTGAACACTTTATCAATTTCCAGACAATTTTCATCATTGTTCTCGGTTGTATAGCTTTCGGTATCGGTACAGGTGGTGGAGTTATGCTTGGAAAACTGATGTGTAAGCTCAGCGGAGGCAAAATCAATCCGATGATTGGCGCTGCGGGAGTTTCTGCAGTCCCAATGGCTGCCCGTGTCGTTCAGAAGCTCGGCCAGAAAGAAGATCCGGGCAATTTCCTTCTCATGAATGCAATGGGTCCCAATGTTGCCGGTGTTATCGGTTCTGCAATCGCGGCCGGAGTACTGCTTTCACTGAACTAAATCTTCAGATCTATACAAAAAAAGCCCTGCGTTCAAGCAGGGCTTTTTTTTATAGGAAAGGATAACTTAATTTACAAATTGTTTTCTTACAAGTTAGACTCTTGGAGCCTTTTCAGGGTCTAGAGGCTTACCGTCTTTATACACAAAAAAATACGCATCAGTTCCGTCTTCACCACCTAATAAACCTATTACTGAGCCTACGCGTACTGAGTCACCCACATTCACAGTAGATCTATCGTTCCCGCCGTATCCGTAGACTATTCCGTTTCCACCTTCAACAAGGATGAGCTTCTTATAGATACCGTATTCAGAAGCCCAAACAACAGTTCCTCCTGACACAGCGAAGACTTCATCTCCGCTCTTGCCATTAATCTGTATGCCACGGAGCTTGCCAGTCAGCTCCGTCCTACTCCCGTAATGAGGCCAGTAATTATCAGGAACCTGCTCTCCGCCGTTCTCTGCAACAACTCTACCATCCTCACCATTTTCTTTCTCAGATGGCGTAAAAGGCTTCACTACAGCTGCCCCATCGTCTTCCGCCCCGTCTAATGCGTCAGCAAGTTCAGCGAAAACAGAGAGCAGCTGACCGGGATACAGGACGTCTGTCGTCTTCATGTTATTCCGCTCTGCGAGCTCATCCATAGAGAGATGATAACGTCGCGAAATTCCGTAAAGAGTATCACCCTTTACAACTGTATATCCGCCCGGGATATTTATAGTCATACCCGGAAAGATTTTTGAAGGATCAGATATTTCATTATATTTCTTCAGGATATCTATTGAGATATCGTACTTTTTACATAATCCGTAAAGAGTATCACCTTTTTGAATCACGTATGTACTGTTTTCAGCATAAATATGACCGCTGAAACACAAAGCTGCTATTATCACAAACATCGGCGTCTTTTTCATCGTATCTTCATATTCGGCGATCCGGCTTTTAAACTAAAAAGTTAAAAAGATTTTAAATACCTTATTGACAGTTTTTTATTAGTTAGCTATATTACACCTACCTTAAGGGGGCGTGGCGAAGCTGGTTATCGCGCCGGCCTGTCAAGCCGGAGATCACGGGTTCAATCCCCGTCGCTCTCGTTAAGAGCCCTCGGAGTTTACTTCGAGGGCTCTTTTTTTATTATTACGGGCTGTGGCGCAGGGGGAGCGCGCGCCGTTCGGGACGGCGAGGCCGGTGGTTCAAATCCACTCAGCCCGAAAAAAAGACTGCTTTGATTTATCAGAGCAGTCTTTTTTTTTCCGCTGAATGAGTGGATTTGAATTGAAGGAGCGCCGAGCGAATGCGAAGGCAAGCATGGCAGGGATGCCATGCGCCAGCGACTGAGACGGGTCGTCGGGAGCCGAACGATTCGGTGACCAGAGACCAAATCCACTCAGCCCGATAGAAAAACTATTTCGGATTTTTCCGGAATAGTTTTTTTTTGGCTTAGTGGATTTGAACGATTATTCACCCCAGAGGCGGAGTTTGTTGCAGACAAACTCCAGAGGAATCCGAGACTTCGCAGAAGCCGAGAATTCCTCCCCACTCAAGCCCGATAGAAAAACTATTTCGGGTTTTTCCGGAATAGTTTTTTTTTGGCTTAGTGGATTTGAACAACCGAGTCAGGCCGTAGAAAATCGTCATTACACTGCGATCAGACATGAATCCCGCCGAGAGAAATTTGTATAAATAATATTCAGATTGACACAAGTTTTAGCACGTGATATTGTTTGCTGTCAGAATTTAACCACTAACTTAAGGAATTCGAGATGGCATCCAGAGATCAGAGACGTAAAAATCAGAAAGTTAAGATTGAAAATGTAGAAGCAGCAGAGAAGCGTAAATCGAACAGACCAGTAATGTGGACAGTCAGTCTAATTATCCTTGTTGTTATTGTTGTGACCTTTGTCGGTGCTCCAGTTGCAGGAAAAATCGGCTCAACGGGCAATACTGCATTCGGCTCATATGACGGCGAAGAAATTGTATATACTGAGGGATCCTTTTTCTCGGATCAGGTTAACGCGATAGCTGAAGATTACAGAGATTCCATAACCGATCAGAATGCGCAGTTCATCCAGTATCAAGTCTGGCGTACCGCGTTTGACAATACAGTATTCCGTACGGCGGTAATAAAAGAACTCCGGAACAGCGGTGTACACATCCCCGGCACTGCAGTCGACAAGGCAATTGTGACTTACGGCCCCTACATGGAAAATGGCGAATTCAGTGAAAACCTTTATTCACAGAGCTCCAATATTGAAAAGAAAAGTACGAGAAAGAAATTTGAGGAAGAACTTTACTACAATCAGTTCCTCATTGATTCCAATTCATACAAGATAAATAAGAATGAGGAAAAGTTCTTTCAGAATTTAGCATCAACAGAGAAAAAATTCCGCTATGCGGTATTCCCCTTCTCCGACTTTCCCTCTGACAATATAGCTTCCTTCGGTAGTCATAATGCCGATCTTTTCAGGAAGATTATTATAAGCAAGATTACCGTTAAGTCCGACAAAAAAGATGCGGAACAGATTCTGTCAAAACTCGAACAGGATCCTGCAGTGTTTACAGAAATGGCAAAAACACAGTCCTCAGATCCTTATGCTGATAAGGGCGGAGAAATGGGTTCTAGATACTATTATGAACTTAAAAACTTCATCAATAATGGTACAGCTCTGGATGAGATATTCGCGCTAGACACTGGTGAAATCAGCAGCATCATCGAAGATGACGGAACTTGGGTTATCTATCGCTGCGACAAAAAGGCGGAATACTCCGATATGTCCATAGATGCAGATATTCAAGTTGTTAAAGAATATATGGAAAGATTCGAAAAAGGCGTCATTGAAGATTATCTAGTCAAGCAGGCCGGTAATTTCGCAGAATTCGCGAAAACAGAGGGCTTCCTCAGCGCATCAGCTGATTCTGATGTCAGTATTCACGACACTATTTCCTTTCCTATCGTCTATGGTAACCCTTCAGTCAACTATTATGGGCAAAGCATCTCTGTATACACCCAGGTTAGTTCAGCCGACGAGGACACAAGCCTCTCCGGAGTTAATACCAATGAGTTTTTCCTTAAATCGATAAATGCCTTAGCAGAAAATGAGGTTTCAGAACCTATTATCATTAATGATAACGTTGTTGTTATTCAGCTGATAGAGACTACCGAAAAAAATACTGAAGAGCTTTCTTCAGTAGCTCCCCTTATCAGTTATGCCTCACAGAACTGGCAGGGAAATCAGCTTAAAGAGTTCATCTTCCAGTCCGATAAATTTAATGATAATTTCGGTGCGGCATTCGCGAGAATCTTCATCTCTAACTAAAGATGGTTTCCAGAGCTCTTCCCGAACTTATTAACGGCCCTGAGGGGCCGAATATAAGCCTTAACGGAAGAGTACTGTATTCTGCCTCCAATAATCCGATAAAGCGCGCTGAGCAAGCAGCAGCGGCTTCTCAGACGCTTTATCTGGTCTTATCGCCATTATTGTTTACAGGGGTAGAAACACTTCTTGAGCGGATAAGTCCTGATTCATTCGTCCTTGCTATCGAGAAAAATCCTGATATATATAAGCTTACCGAAGAATTTTTTACACCTCTAAATAACCGCAGTATCAGCTATTTATATACTGGCAATAATTCCTCGCCATCGAATATAATCAGAGCGATGAACCCTTCAAGATTCAGGCGGGTTGTCACAGTAAAGCTCAACGGCGGTTATATGCTGAACCGCGGCTTCTATAATTCATTTGCTTCAGCCGCCGAAAACTTTCTTCAGTCTTTTTGGAAAAACAGGATAACGACCATCCACATGGGCAGGCTCTGGTGTAGAAACATCTTTCTAAACCTGCCCTTGCTCGGCCTTACCCGCTCACTGTCAGAGCTTCATACGGATAAACCTGTTATTGCCATCGGTGCGGGCGAATCTCTGGACGGTTGTATCTCGTTCATAAAGGCTAACCGCAACACCTTCTTCCTGGCCGCTGCCGACACGGCCGTATCGACCCTTCTCAATAACGGCATTACTCCTGATCTTCTGATTGTTCTCGAAGCGCAGCACGCGAACCTTTATGATTTTTATGATCCTGAAGCCTTAAGAATCCCGGCCGCCTTCGATTTAACATCCTCTCCCGAGGTAATTCGAAAACATCAGGGCAAAAAATATTTTTTCATCTCCGAATTTGACAGGACTCAGTTCCTTACATCCTTAAAGAATGAAGGACTCCTGCCCCCGCTTATTCCTCCGCTTGGATCCGTAGGCATCGCCGCGGTCTATATAGCGCTTTGCATCAGCAATAACATTGTCCTGCATTGTGGTCTTGATTTTTCATTCATCCCCGACAAATACCACTCATCAGGCTCCCCGAGCCATATCATCTCGATGATGAAGGAAACCCGAACCAACAAAGCCGGATTTTTCAGTTCCGCATTCAACGGTAACCGCGTCACGAGAACAGGAAAGAGCGGAAGAACGGTATTTACCGATCTCATCATGCTCTCCTATGCCGGGCAGCTTGGTGAGCTAGGACGTCTTTCCTCCAGGCTTGTTGATATCGCCGAATATGGAATTAAATCTACCGAGAAACGTCTTACCGAGCCTGATGCAATTTTAGAGCTTGTCGAGACCTTCTGTTCTGCAGATAAAATCCATGTGAATGAGGCTGATAATATTTTCCGGCTTGATGGGACAACTTTATTTAAGAACCAGGATAAGACAGCCGTATTTCTTGATAAAGAAATTATAAAAATTGAAAAAGTAATAACGGCGGTAATAGCATACCTAAACAGCGCAAACGAGGACAAAAGCGGTCTCAAGCTCCCTGAAGAGCTTAAGACCCAGATAAAACAGATAGACTACACCCATCTGTTCTTTCCTGATTATTACAATCCGGCTGCGGATGTAAGCTTTCTGAAAAGGCTGCTTTTTTCCGCGTCATGGTTTAAGAAAATAATTCAGCAGGCCATCACCGGATTAAATTAAGACAACTTACTTAGTTATCTGTTTTCAGTACCGATAAAAAAGCCTTCTGCGGCAGTTCTACATTTCCAACCATCTTGAGGCGCTTCTTTCCTTCCTTCTGCTTTTCGAGAAGTTTTCTCTTTCGCGAGATGTCTCCGCCGTAACATTTCGCGGTAACATCTTTCCGAAGCGCAGAGATTGTCTCTCTTGCAATAATATTTGACCCTATTGAACCCTGGATGGCAATCTTAAACTGATGACGCGGTATTTCTTCTTTTAGTCTCCTACAGGCATTCTTGCCTCGTGAGGCGGCATTATCCCGGAAAACAAGCTGGGCAAGAGCATCAACCCTCTCACCATTAATCATTATTTCAAGTTTCACGAGATCTGTGGCACGATAATCTATCATATTATAATCAAAGGAAGCATAACCTTTGCTGATTGACTTGAGCCTGTCATAGAACTCAAAAAGGACCTCCGCGAGCGGCATTTCATAAACAAGCTCTACCCTCTTTTCATCGAGGTAAGTAAGAGACTTCTGAACGCCTCGTTTTTCAAGACAGAGATTGATTATCGGGCCGATAAAATTCTGCGGACAGATTATTTCAGCCTTGATATAGGGCTCAAATGTTGAGGTTATTTTCATCGGCTCCGGGTATTCGGACGGATTATCCAGAACAACCTTCTCCCCTGTTGTCATTACGAGATTATATGCTACCGACGGGGCCGTAAGCACTATAGACAGATCAAATTCTCTTTCGAGTCTCTCCTGAACCACCTCAAGGTGCAGCATTCCGAGGAAGCCGCATCTGAACCCGAAACCGAGGGCGGCCGATGCATCTTTTTCATAGATGAGGGAGGCGTCGTTTAGTTTCAGTTTTTCAATCGCTGTAAGAAGCTCATTATAATCATTTGAATCAACGGGATATATTGAGGAAAAGACAACAGGTTTTACTTCCCTGTACCCTGCCAGCGCTTCCTTGCTGGGGTTTTTCTCGGTCGTAACAGTATCACCTACCCGGATATCCGAAATAGTCTTTATCCCGGCAATGAAATATCCGACATCGCCTGCTGAAAGTTTCCCTGTTTTTTCAAGTACAACTCTGAAAATTCCTGTTTCCTCTACCTTGTAGGACGTATTATTCGCAAACAGCTTTATAATATCACCGCTCTTGAGGGTTCCTTCAAAGACTCTGATATGAACAATAACACCCCGGTAAGGATCATAGTGAGAATCAAATATCAGAGCCTTAAGAGGAGCATCCGGCTTGCCGACCGGAGCCGGTATATACTTAACAATCGCTTCGAACAATTCGGAAACACCTTCGCCGGTCTTTGCTGACACGAGGCTTACCATATCAGAATCAAGGCCCAGCTCGTTATCAATCTGATGCTTTACCAGAGGGATATCCGCGCTCGGAAGATCAATCTTATTTATAACAGGGATGATTTCAAGATCCTGCTCGAGTGCCATATATAAATTGGCCAGAGTCTGGGCTTCAACCCCCTGGCTGGCATCTATGAGCAGCAGAGCTCCTTCACATGATGATATTGCCCGGGAGACTTCATATGAGAAATCCACATGGCCCGGAGTATCAACAAGATTCAGCTCATATACGGTGCCGTCTTTTCCAGTATAGGGTATAGTAACAGCCTGTGACTTAATAGTGATGCCTCTTTCACGTTCAATATCCATACTATCAAGAATCTGATCTTTGTAATCTCTCTCCGATATTATCATGGCTTTCTCGATGAATCTGTCGGCAAGTGTAGACTTTCCGTGGTCAATATGTGCGATTATACAAAAATTTCTTATATTCTTGGCTTTACTCATCTACGAGAACTCCTTGGGTATGTTCTGCTCTATATTAAGGTTGGTAATGTAATATTATAATTATTTAAAGACTAAAATCAAGCACAAGCAGCCTAATCCAGCTCACCTGAGGTTTTGTTTCATATTCCATTCAACAGCCCTCTGAATCAATTCAATCCCGTCTTTCAGCTGGAGTTTTATTTTAAGATGCGACTTGTAGGTTTCAATAGTTTTTATGCTTAAATTAAGCTGGTCTGCTATATTTTTCGTTTTCATTCCGTTTCCGACAAGCTGAAAGACCTCAAGTTCACGGTCACTCAGAATATCGAGGAGGTTAATACTTTCTTTACGCCTGCCTGATGCCATCATCTCAATCATTTTGGATTGCATTCGGTCGCTTAGATAGATCTCACCCCTGGCCACCTTCTTAACCGCCGTTATAATGTCATCGACAGCTTCCGCCTTCATAATAAAGCCCCTCGCGCCTGCCCTGAGAACCCTCTCAGCATAGAGTTCTTCATCATGAAGGGAAACTACGAGAACCTTAACATTCGGACATAATCCCTGTAGATCCTTAACAAGCTCTATTCCGCTGCTGTCCCGAAGCGACAGGTCAACCATCGCAATATCAGGTTTTTCTTTCTGAATAATCTCTATAGCCTCATTCGCATCTTCGGCAGTACCAACCACCTCAAAATCATGCTCGGAATTTATCAGCTTCGCAAAGCCTTCTCTCACTATAGGATGATCATCAACTATGACAATTCTTTTCATAAAGTATCCATCTCCGCCGTCTTCATAGGAACCCTGCACAGTACAAGAGTCCCCTCGTTCTCTTCAGTATGAATATAAATAGATCCGTTTATCAGATTAGCCCTGTAATTCATAATTCTCATACCAAGGCCTTCGACATGATTTTTAGAGATCCCCTTACCGTTATCCTTAATTGACAGCACAAGTTCAGACTGGACATTTTTTAGAGAAATATATATCTTGCTGCCATCAGCATGCTTTACGGCATTATTCACCGCTTCCTGGGCTATATGATAAAGCTGAGTCTCGGTAATTGTATTTATATCTGTGATTTCATGATCAATAATCATCTCTACTTCTTTTTTATAGACAGTTTCTGCATAATTTGCCAGATCGATTAGTGCATGCTGCAGACCTTCTGTCTGCAGCATGATAGGCACGAGGTTCTTAGCAAGCTGTCTTGTCTGCGCGATAGCATCTTTTATGAGATCTTTGGTTTTAATAACCATATCTACGAGCAGCGTCGGGCATTGTTCCCGGACTTCATTTTCAAGGGACTTTACATTGAGAAGAACGCCCGTAAGCTGCTGCCCTAGACTATCATGGAGATCCTGCCCGATCCTTTCTCTTTCCTTCTCACCAATTTCTATTATTTCTTTCTCAAGCTTTTTCTTTTCAGTTATATCACGAGCGATAAAGGAGACTCCCGTCATGTTTCCCTTTCTGTCGATTATCGGAGATGTTAAAATTGACATTTCTATCATTTCTCCGTTTTTCTTCTGCCTGATACTCTCATAATGTGACGCCGACAGCCCTTTCTTAAGCTGATCTATCTTTTCAGGAAGTTCATTTGGATAATTTGACGGCGTAAGCATGCTTATATTGTAGCCTATGACTTCGGTAGAGTTATAACCTAGAATTTTTTCAGCGCCGCTGTTCCAGCTGTTGATAATTCCTCCTGTGTCTATTCCGACTATAGCATCTTGAGATGATTCAACAATTGACGCGAGTCTTGACTGAATGGCCGCAATTTTCTTTCTCTCTTCGATGTTTTTAATCAGGTAAACATAGCCCCTGATTTTGTTTTTGTCACCGTATAGAATGTTTACTGTACACTCGACCACAAGTGATGTCCCGGCAGCCTTGTTTATCATGACATATTCAGTAGTTTTTAGTCTTTTTTTTCTCTGCGTCTTATATGGATGGACAAATTCTTTTCCACTCTCATTTTTCCAAATTATTCCAATTCTGTCGATTTTGATATTTGATGCGTCTGCCTTGTTTATTCTCATCATTCTTGCCGCGGAAGAGTTCAAATACATGATATATCCCTCAGTATCTACGGTGATCACCGCATCTTCGATATTATCAAGGGTGGCATCAAGAAGGTATTCATTTTCCGCCACTTTCCGCTGCAGTTCATTCTTGTAAACGACCATTTCCATTGTGGTATTCAACTCATCATAGTTGAATGATTTCGTGATGTATCCGTAGGGTCCTGTAATTTTCGCTCTGGACAGAGTCAGCTCATCGGTATGGCCGGATATGTAGATTATTGGTATATTATGGTCTTTATTTATCAATTCCGCAGCCTGTATACCATCCAGCACTCCGGCGAGTTGTACGTCCATCAGGATGAGATCAGTTTCTTCTTCCTTGAGAAGCATTATTGCTTCCTCACCGGAGGGAACCGCGTCTATTACCTCATACCCCATAGTCTCAAGACTCTGAGTCATATCCATTGAGAGTATACTTTCATCTTCAACAATTAATACTTTTATTTTTTTCATATTGTATTTGTTATATCTATTTTATTCCCCATCTGTATTTCGGATTTCAGAAAACCTGCTTTCCGTTTTTTTATTCTGAGCCTGGCAATAATTATTTCCTGCTCTTTATCAATCTGCCAGTTAACAAGGGTGAATGGATCATTTACTGAGAGCCCTATTTCATCCGCGCTCATTCCCTGATAAATTTCGGTTATAATATAGTCCTGATTAAAAAACGTTTGCTCACCCGTCTCAACCCTCATACCGAAGAAGGACGGCAGCAGATTTTTCCTGCTATCAATCTCAAGAGCTTTCTTCATCGGCAGATCTGCCCTCTCCTCGACAACCAGAAGATGGGAATATTCCACGCTGTCACTGTTAACAACCATCTGCAGAAGAGTTCCTGGTCTTTTCCTAAGGACGATTTCCTGAGCCTCTTCGATCATCAGAACAGCTTGTCCATCGATACTCAAGATCTTGTCACCTTGACGAATTCCGGCCTTATAACAGGAGGTATCTGGCATCACATATAAGACCTCAAGCCCCTCGCGACTCTCATGAACCGTCAGCCCCAGCCATGACTGCCTGTTCTTTCCCGGTTTATACAGCTCAGAGATGCTGTGACGAATCCATTTCGCAGGAATTATAAAATTAACTCCTTCAAACTGTTCGATGCCGGCAAACACAACACCTATTAGATTTCCGCTCTTGTCAATAACAGGTCCGCCGCTGTTTCCGCTGTTTATTGGCACGTCAACCTGGATAGTATCGCCAAGGGGCAGAAGCCTCCTGTCTGCCGAAGCTGAGATTATCCCTGATGTTATAGTTTTCGCGAGTCCGCCCGGAGAACCTATGGCATATATTTCTTCGCCTGGAATATATTCACGGTCTAAAGGAAAGCCGTATATAAACTCAGGCTGATATTCAACTTTTAAAAGCGCTATATCCAGAGAAGCATCCCAACCCACCACCTCGGCCGGAATTTTTGAATCATCCTCGTCAAATTTAACATACAGTCTGGAAAAACCTTCGTATTCGGGATCAACTTCACTCGAAATTACATGGTAATTGGTTAGAATATATCCGCGTTGGTCTATGTAGAAACCGCTGCCGATTACGCGGTCAGGATACCCCATGCCCCGCTCAAGTTTAATGCCCCTGTTCACATGAACAGTAACAGTTCCACTTATCATTAAATTAGTACTTATCTTTTCATCAATAATATTATCAATAATTTCTTTCCGCTCGCCATTAAGCCACTGGCTGTTCCGCTTCAGATACGAGAGGACAGCCCTATTCCTACTGACGACCGCGGCATCAAATATTAATTCAGCCTCTTCATCAGTCAAGTTTAATCCGGACTCACTGGTAATTATTCTATCCTGAAATTCCGCCAGAGCCGGGGTTATATTTCCATCGGCAATGTTCTTAATTACGTATTTTAAATACATTGTCTCAAGCTTATAATCAGTACTCAAACCTGCCGCCATAATTGATTTCACAATTTCTGCGGCTTCGAGATACTCCTTAAGACCTATTGCCTCATCAAGCTTCTCAATCAATTTTTCTGTTGCGGGCTGCCTTATACTTTTTATTTTTTCCATATATAAACCGTCATTTTCCGCGTAGAGACTCAGGCTGTTGATGATATGAAGAACTCTTTCAGGATCATTTTGATTCATTAACTGCTCTATCTTTAGAAAAACCACATCATTGTATTCCGGCGTATAAGGTTCGACTTCACTTACGCTCTCACATGAGATAATACAGCACAATAATAATCCAATAATGAGATAAGGTAAAATTTTCCTGCTCATGAATCAATTCCTCTCAATTATATTAAACACACCGTCCAAAGCTGATGAGTATTCAGTAGTAATTATACCATCTTTTATATATTGCTTGCAGTCATAAATACCATCTTCATTAAAATCCCAGAGCGATACGCTCTCGCTATTCTCGAGACTGAGCTTATAATCATATATTCCGTTCTTATTCTCATCAGCTTCTATTGATATGAGGATACCATTTGAATAAGCTTCTTTTATATCGACAAGGCGGTCATAATCAATATCTCCGAAGCCTGCTATCCTCATCTCAAATCTATTAAGATATACAAAATTACCCTTGAGTTTATTATAAATTCTCAGAATGGAACTGTATTCATCCTGTCTTTCCCATTCCTCTTCAAGAAAGGTGAAGCTGTCTTTCCGGTCACCGCCGGTATATGAAGCAATTTTTAAAACATTATCCCGTTGTTCATCAATTCCTGAAACAAAATCTTTTATCCGGGCATCATCAATGACGGCCCTCTCGCCCCCGCCGACGTCGTGGTAAAAATCCAGCGCTACTGAGTTTATCAGAAAGGTGTAAACATTCATCTTATCGCTAAGGGCATTGCTTACTTCATCGACAAAAGGATATTTTCGGAAATTTATTCGCATAAAGGTTTCTTCTGTTATTATCAACTCTTTCGGAATCCCGTTCTCAAAAAATATCATTTTTTCGAGAACTCCATCCTGATTGGAATCTATACTTATTCCGGCTGGTTTGCCGTTATCATATAGATGAAGTTCTTCAAAATATCCGTCATCATTTAAATCATAATAAACATTGCCGGTATACATTTCAACAGCTTCCCTGTATAAGCTCCTCAGAGCTTCGGTAGGGAGTATCTCACCAAGTTTTTTCCCGAGCTGCGGATTTTCGAAAACTCCTTCCGAAAACAGTCTTTTCAGCTCCCCTTCCGTTATAGTGCCTGTCAGACGATAATATTCGATAAAAGCTTCTATTTCCTTCCCGTTATCATTAAAGTACTCTTCAAGTTTCCGGATTTTACCCGGACCGTCCTCGAGGGTCAGAACAGCTTTTAGAAAAACATCAAGCGCCCCGGCGCTGTTTTTAAATGAATGAATTCGCTCGAGTATTTCCCGCTTATACTGACCGCTTACCTTTAGATACAATGCGGCAAAACGATAATCTTCCGCGTATCTTTTAATACTCCGTCTCAGATTATTCTGGTACACATCATTATTACCGGTATATTTCAAACTCAGCAGATACAGATACATTAAATCATTTTCTCTGTAATCAGGAAAGGAGCCTGTATCTATCATTGAAATAATCTGCTCATACTCTTTTTTCCTGAACAATAACAAGGCAAGATCTGAGAGACACTTCCTACGTTCAAGCAGAAGCCAGTCATCGGAATCAAGCGCTTCCTTGAAATATTTCGAAGCGGTATTTATATTATTATCACGTTCAAGCCTAATTAAGCCGTTCAAATATGAGAAATCGGAAGAAGTAGAATAGAACTCTTCAGCCTTATCAAGAAGATCGACTGAGTCATTGTATTCACCGAGAAGGTATTTTGCGACAGCATTTTTTATATAGATTATGCCTATCTGTCTGTCAACTGTTTCACTTGAAAATATATCTGAAACAAAAACAAACAGGGCACATATGATCAGTACAAGCCGTATTTTATTTCTCATATACCCCCCTCAAAGATTATCGGTTCAAAGGGGGCTATTTCTGTATCATGTTTGCTGATAAAGATTAACTATTTATAATACGGATTATCAGTAGTTTCTGACAGCCGGGGGAAGATCAAGGAGTACTCGTATCCTGTCATCATCGAGAGTTTCCTCTTCGATGAGGGCTTCAGCAATAATAGTCAGCTGTTCACGGTTCTCAATCAGAATTTTCTCAGTCACATCAAGACATTCTCTCATGATATTAGTAATTTCATTATCAATCCGCATTGCAGTATCTTCAGAATAATCTTTATGCTGAGAAATTTCCTTTCCAAGAAAAATCGGTTCGTCTTCAGACCCGAAAGAAATGAATCCTAATGCCTCAGACATGCCCCATTCCATTACCATTTTCCGGGCAAGGCCTGTGGCCTGCTCGATGTCGTTTTTTGTACCTGTGGTTGTTTCACCGTATTTTAATTTTTCGGCAACATAGCCGCCCATTGCAATTATTATTCTAGCCTTAAGCCAGCCTTTCCGTTTTGAGTATGAATCTTTCTCAGGAAGTGATATGGCAAGGCCGAGAGCCTGACCGTGTGGAATAACAGTAACCTTATGCAGAGGATCAGCATCATCAAGATGATAATGAAGCAGCGCGTGACCGGCTTCATGATAGGCTGTCGCCTCTTTCTCTTCAGGTGAGATTAATCTTGATTTTCGGGCTACTCCAAGCAGAAGCTTGTCTCTTGCTTCCTCGAAATTCTGGCCTGAAACCTTGTCTCTGCCTTGCCTGCCTGCAAATAGTGCGGCTTCGTTTACGAGGTTCGCAAGATCCGCTCCAGAGGTTCCTGGCGTCGCTCTTGCAATTCTTTCAAGATCAACATCATCCTCCAGCTGAACCTTCTGGGCATGTATTTCAAGGATGGCCTTCCGTTCATTATTATCAGGCATATCGACTACTACTTGACGATCGAATCTGCCGGGCCGAAGCAGCGCGGGGTCAAGGACATCAGGTCGGTTTGTAGCAGCCAGAAGAATTACTCCGTCCTTCGTATCGAAACCATCCATCTCTACCAGCATCTGGTTAAGAGTCTGTTCACGCTCATCATGGCCACCGCCGTAACCGGCGCCTCGGGTTCGGCCAACCGCATCAAGCTCATCTATAAAAAGTATGCACGGCGCATTTTTACGGCCCTGCTCGAAGAGATCACGAACCCTGCTGGCACCGACACCGACAAACATCTCAACAAAGTCCGAACCGGACATATGAAAAAAGTTAACACCAGCTTCACCAGCTGCAGCCTTGGCAAGTAGAGTCTTTCCGGTTCCCGGCATACCAACAAGCAGCACGCCCTTCGGAACTCGCGCTCCGAGCTTTTGAAATTTCTCCGGGTTCTTCAGAAAGTCTACTACTTCTTGAAGTTCATACTTCGCCTCAGCCTGGCCTGCGACATCATCAAAGGTTATATGCTTGTCGCTCTGCGTATACCTTTTCGCCTTGCTCTTGCCGAAGGAAAAAGCCTTATTCCCGCCGCCCTGCATCTGCCTGAGCATGAACCAGATAAACGCGAATCCGATAACCCAGGGAATAATCTGGATAAAAATTGCCGCCGCTGACGTACTGCGTTCCGCACCTTCGATAATTACATTATTTTCCCTGAGCTTCTTCATAAGAAAATCATCAAAATAAGGAATAGCAGTTTCAAAGACAGTGCTCTGTCCCGACGTTCCGCGCATAGTTCCCTGTACCGTCTTGTTATCGATTATCTTTACCGCAGTAACCTGTTCGTTTTCAAGATAATTCAGGAATGTCGAATACGGGATTTCCATGACATCATTATTATCATTAGCTAAAAAAAGAACAAAAAACATTACAATAAGCGCAAGAAGAAAAAATAATGCGAATTTATTGTTGTTGTTCAGGTCAAATCCTGAATTACCTTTAGAGTCTTTCTCTGGTTTTTTATTATTGTTTTGATCACTCACTTGTTGTCTCCGTCACCGTATTAAACCTCAACAGCACTCTTTTCTGTTTTTTTCCGGTTATATTTCTGCCGTAGGCAGTCTTATCTTCATAGCCCAGATGACTACCTATCACCGCTGCTATACCATCAGTATCCTCTACAATCGGTATCAGCTGTCTGTCATCTGTGCAAACTTTCCATTCGCTCAGCAGTTTCTTAACACTCTTGCTGCCGTCTTTCATTCTTATCCAATCACCCTCACGGAAGGACCGGGCTATCAAAGGGCTTATAACAGCAATTGAAACCTGCTCTCCTCCGGGCTGGACTTCCCCAGATTCGTAAAAAATCTGAAAAATCTGACCATGAACCTTATATTTAATATCAGGTTGTAAGGATAAAAGATAACTTTTTTTAGTGTGATTTACAAGACTACGAACCAAAATACAGTCATTCCTGCTGATAACTTCAAATTTTCCGGTCTTAAACAGAACCTTGCCGTTCTGTACGCCGTCTCCGCTGAGCGCTCGCTCGAGTGCATGGAATTTTATTCTCTGCTTTTCATTCTGAAGCCTGTTTATCCTTCCGTAAACAGAATGGATTCTGAGCAGCAGATGCTGCTCAAACAGTTTTTTACTGCTTAGCTTCCAGCCTCCGTCTATTTCAGTCCAGTTCAGCCTTTTTTCTGCTTCTTCATTAATAAAAGAATTATACATCCGTACTTTTTCCGACAAGCCTGACATATTATGATCGAATTCAGGGAAAATCTCCCTGATTGAGGGAATTAGAACATGCCTCAGCCTGTTCCTGAGGAAGATCTGCTGATCATTTGTCTCGTCCCTGCTGCAGCTCATTCCTTCTTCTTTAATTAAATCATCCAGAAGCTTCTTTGGCACTTCTATTAGCGGCCTGATTATTTTATCTCTTTGCCTGGGTATCCCCGACAATCCGGCCACCCCGGAGTTCTGAAGAAACCTCATGAGAACAGTCTCGGCATTGTCATCCAGGTGATGTCCTGTCGCTATATAATCAGCGCAGCACTCCAATCTGACCTTTTCAAGGAATTCGTAACGTTTATTTCGGGCGGCTTCCTCGATACTCTGATTATGCTTCGAGGCATAGTCTTCGATGACTCCAGCCCCCGCACAACCTGTTTTCAATATTAAACCGTTTGCATCAGCGAATTTCCTGACTATTTCAAGCTCGCACTCAAGCTTAGATCCATTCCTGAGATTGTGGTTATAATATGCACAGATTATTTTGAGTTTCGCCCCCTTCATACCCGATAGTATGGATACAAGAGCTGTGGAGTCAGATCCGCCTGAGAACGCGGCTATGATAACGGCTTTCTCTTGGATTTGATATTCTATAAGATAGTTATTTACTGCTTCTTCAATTATTTTTCTTGTTGATTTCATTCATTACCAGATGAAGCGGGTTCTTCGTTAAGCTCATCAAGGCACCGGCCGCCTTTTCTACAGAGCCGAGAAACTCGGTTTCTTCTTCCTGTTCAAACTCTCCGAGCACATGCTCTATGACTGTCATTCCATCGGCCGGCCGTCCGACACCAATATACAACCTTTTAAAATCCGCTCTTCCAAGATTATCTATCACGGATTTTATACCGTTATGTCCGGCGCTCGAGCCTTTACTCTTAAGCCTTATCATCCCCGGTTTGAGATCCATATTGTCACATATAATTATCATTTCATCTACGCCGACACCGGTCTTGCGAAAAACATAATTCAGGACATCACCGGATCTATTCATGTAGGTAAGAGGTTCAACCAGATATAAAGTATAATCTTCAAGGCAAACAGTCGCGATAAGGCAGGGTTTTAAAAAAGATTTTTTTAATTTTGCTCCGCAGGCTTCAGATAGAGAATCAATTACCGCAAAACCGGCATTATGCCTGGTTTTGCGATATTTATAATCCGGATTTCCTAAACCGATGAATAGTAGAACTGGTTTATTTTTCGCTGACTTCTCCAGCAACTTCACCTTCTGATAGTTCTTCTTCGATATCCTCTTCAACTTCTTCTCTCACGAGAGTTACCGAGACAACTGTCTGCTCAAGCATATTGAGAACTTTAACTCCCTTGGGAATTTCTATATCAGCAACATGAATAGCGTCGCCTGCCTCAAGATGGGATACATCAATTGTAATTATCTCAGGAATATCCGTTGGAAGACATTCAACCTCAAGCTCATGAAGTCTCTGCTCGAGAACACCACCTTCACGAACACCCTTAGCTGAACCTTCGATATGTATAGGAACATTTGTTTTAAGTGTCTTGCCTTTCTCAATCTCAAAGAAATCGATATGCTGAATCTTTGAAGTAAGGATATCATCCTGAAAATCCTTCACAAGAACACTATAACTATCTTTACCGATTGCTATTGTAATTATTGTATTTTCAGAAATCTTCTCAAATTTCTTTGAAAATTCCTTCGCATCTACGGATATATTCATTGGATCATTATGCCCATAAATAACAGCAGGAATTCTACCTTCAGTTCTCATTTTTTTTGCTGCGCTTTTTCTTAACTCAGTTCTTATTTCAGCGTTTATTGTCTTGTAGTCCATTTCTGGCACTCCTTTTCCCATCTATTATTTTCTTTATATTTACTGGGACGGCAGGATTCGAACCTGCGTATGCCGGCTCCAAAAACCGGAGGCTTAACCGCTTGCCGACGTCCCAATCTCTATCAGGTAATACTAACAGAAAAGCCTGTCATGTGAGAAAAAACTTTTTTTATAAAAATAAACTTCGCTTAGGTTTCAGATTCTATCATCATTGTAGAGTCATCTTTCAGAGCTTTTTCATACTCTTCAAGTATCTTCTGCTGGAGAAGTCCGCGAAAGTCGGAATTTATTGGATGTGCAACATCTTTATATTCTCCGGTTTTTGTCTTTCTGCTGGGCATTGCAATAAACGCCCCGTTCTTGCCTTCAATGACCTTTACATTGTGAACAACAAAACAGTCCTCAAAAGTAACGGTAACATAAGCTCTCAACTTCCCATCAGCACTGACCCTTCGAATGCGGATATCTGTAATGTCCATATACTTCTCCTTGCTTGTACATATTATCAGGCATATTATTCTAATATGGCATATGGAATTCTATCAAGCGATTTTATTTTTTGGACGTATTTATATTTGGTTTTTAGAGTTTCATAGGCCTTTCCGGCTGATTTTCGCCCTGTAAACAGTCCGAAAACAACTGAGCCGCTTCCTGTAACATTACTGTACACAGCACCGGCAGCCTCCAATTCATCAATAACCCTGCCGAAAACCGGATATCTTCCGGCTAAAACAGGTGCGAAATCATTTTGAAAACCCGCAAACTGTTCTAAATCAGCATTATAAATCCGGCTCATCTGCTCATCGTCAAGGAAGACGGTTTCGTCTTCAGCCGATTGGTCAACCCAACTGTAAGCCTCTGGAGTAGAGACCCTTATCTCAGGATTAATTACCACAAAATGCAGCACTCTTGGATTCAATATCTCAGACACATCTTCGCCTCGTCCCTTTACCACCGCTGCCGGCCCCGTCAGGAAAAACGGAATATCACTCCCTAGCTTTTCCCCCATTGAACACAACTGATTCACGGTGAAACCAGTCTCGAACAATAAGTTCAGCCCGGTTAGAACGCATGCGGCATCTGATGAACCTCCGCCCATACCGGCACAGCTTGGAATCATCTTTTTGATATCAAAAACAACTCCATGTTCTGTCCCTGTATTTTCACAGAAAATCTTCCACGCTCTGAAGATGAGATTATCTTCAATCGCGCAGTCAAAACTTCCGTTAATCTCACATCGATTACCTGTTTTCAAAGAACTTATAGTGATCTGATCATACAGATCAACCATTACAAAAAGTGATTTAATATCGTGGAATCCGTCCTGTCTAATTCGAGCAATCTGCAAATGCAGATTAATCTTTGCAGGAGCCTTCAATATACACCGCTGTTTCATAATGTCAGACTATTATACTTAAATAACTGATACTGTCAATTAGAGATAACTTTCACAAGATATAATTCCATCACGATTCGTCTGCAAAACCGCCTCACCCTCCCCCGCCTTCTGCGCGGATCTAATTAATTAACAGACAAGAATTTATACTTAATGCTCACTCGTAAACCGATTCTGATTTTAAAAAAGGTGAATTATTTTCGTAACAACCTGTTTATATAAAAGAATTTGACATCCTCCCATATAATTCTCTATACTTCTGCTTATGAGTAATAACAGCCTTATACTGATAAGTAAAGCATGCGAAGAGATCTTCATTGAGAACGGATTAAGCGATATTGAAATAGATTCAACCGGAGTTCTATTTGATGTAACTAATATTACCGCAACCATAGGCCTTGCAGGAGACGTCAGAGGGCATTTAATGCTCTACTCAGCGCTTGATACCGCGGAAGCTCTGGTAGAAGAGCTTTTCCGAAATATGGGAATAGAAGAGAAAATTTCACACAAAGATCAGATGTTTAAAGAGACTTTTGCCGAATTATTAAATCAACTCGGCGGAAGAAGTACTATAAAGCTGTCAGAGAACGGCTTTGATGCCGACATTACCCCGCCTACAATCCTAAAGGGCGATAATATATATATAAATACCAGTTTTTATTCTTCCACTGCTATAGTCAAAATATCTGGTAATTTCGGCAATATTGGTTTATTTATTGGATTAACAAATTAATCGATATATTTGTTGAAAACTGTTGACATCAGGTAATTCTTCCCTTTAGATTGCTTATGAAGAACAAACAAAATTAATGGAGAGGACAATGTCAGGAGGAAAAGGTTATTCTTACACCGGCGACGAAGATTTTGACGATCTTTATCATGATGATGACGACTTCTATGAAGATAACTTTGATAATTACGATTCTGAATATGATGAAGAGTATGACGAAATCGACGAAACCGATGACTCAGAGGATGAGGATGAGGATGAGGATGAGGATGAGGAAGATGACGAAAGCTTCGATGAGGATGAACTGAACGAAAGTTTCAACGAAGCAGACGAGGGCTTTAATGAATACTCAGAGGATGAGGACCTCGATTACGACAGCGGTCTTGATTACGAAGATTTCGACGAATAAACCGTCTTCCCGTTGAACCACAATTTTTCGAGATCGTAAAATTCTCTGGTTTCTTCGTTCATCAGGTGGATGACCATAAAACCGCAATCGACGAAGAGCCAGGAATAATCATCAACATTTTTATATTTATTCTTGAACTCAATATTGTTTTCATTTAAAAACGCACGGAGATTCCGGAGGAGTCCCCTCATATGACCCTGGCTGTTAACTGTCGCAATTATAAAATAATCCGTCCAGCTGTTTTGTTCCTTTAAGTCTATTGCAATTACATTCTGCGCCTTGTGTTCTTCAATCTCAAGGGCCGTATTCTTAACTAATTCAATCTTTACAGTATCTTCCATCAAAATCCTTTCCCAGTAATATCACCAAATCTATATTTTCAGTTAGTATATTAGTATAATTTTCATCATCAGTCACGGCATTATCGGCCGCAGACTCAACATTAGAACATTTAATGATACTCGCAACCCGCTGAGCCTGCGCAATATCTCCACGTCTGTCTATAATTTTTGTTTTTTCAATTTCGGCGCTCTCATGATTTCCAATGTGTGCGACATCATAGCCGAAACTCTGAAAAACCTGAGAGGTCCGGGAGGCAAGCCCATTCACCCCTGTCCCGTTCAGAATCTCTATAGAAATATTCAGCTCTTCATCACTTACAACCTCAATATTTGCAAGAGATGTTATTGTCTGCCTTACAGTCTCCCTAAGGAGATTACCGTCATAATGGCTGAACAACAGTATCTGATCATCTACCGTCCTCCTGACTCCCAGGATCCGCTGAAAGACCATTCTACTAGTATCAAGATTCTCCATCTCTCGTATGAACGATTTCACCGATGTGCTTTCGGCATTCGTCTTTATTGTCTTCCTGAAATGCGGAAACAACTTATCTGAAGTCAGCATCTGGCCCTGCTGCTGAAAAGCTTTAAGGAGGGACTGAATAACTTTCTCACGCCTTCCGCTTTCATCAATTTCAGTTTCTTCCGAATGCTTGTAAGTCACAAACGACATGGCTTTATCACCGTCCAGAATGATACTGCCGGAAGGTAGCAGTACTATCTGCTCATTATCTATTATTTCAATCGGATTCGCAACAAACATCTCCAGGCCTTCGACAATATCGACCATAGCAGACAGTTTTTCCAACTCTATCTCTATATAGAAATGAATCTCCTGTTCAACCATTTCCTCAACCGCAGAAATATATTCATCCGGCTCACGGCTTGAGTACAACCTGTCGATTCTGTCAATACGACCAAGTTTTTTAATTATGACCCCTGTTTCACCGGGAACATCGAGCAATGCCCCCTTCCCCGTTTCAGGATTATAAAAGAAAATCTCAGTAAACAGAAGCTGGTCACCATCATGAACAAGAAAAACAGCGTTTATACCCTTATTATTTTCAATCATCTCAGTAATCTGATCAGTACGGGTATTTCTCATGATTATAAATACGGTAACGGCTATCACCGCTGCAATTATAATAAGAATAATAATACTTTTATCAAATTCAACTCTTGATTTCAATTTATACTCCAAAGCCATGAAATTGACCAAAAACATCCTTATTAAGGAAATTAAAGATTCCTTCCAACTACAGGCAGGCCAATCTCCTACAATCAGAAATTCCGAAGCAGTCTGAAAGCTGAAGCTATTAATAATGTCCGGACTAACTCACCTTCTTTTCAAGATCATGATATAGCATAAAAGTCTGTTCGGCAACTGAGTACCCCTTCATCCTGCAATAGGCGATACTGCTTCTTACAACTTCCATGACCAGATGGTTAAGGTTCATCTCCTTAATTCGAAGCCTGAATTCATTGTCAATATGCTTTCTTCCCGGCTCAATATAATCGGCAACATAAAGAACAGCAGTGAGCCCCTCCATATTCGGTTTCCCCGTTGTGTGCCATCTTACCGCATCAAGAATCTTCTCGTCGGTCATTCCGAGCTTTTCAACGGCAAGGACGGCTCCAGCTCTGCCATGGAGAAGTACTGGATATTCTTTTTCTATGCTGCTAATTCCCATGCCGTCTCTCTCAACCAGTTCAAATATCTCTGAATTTGAAAGTTCACGTGCTATATCATGTAGCAGGCCGGCTGTCCGGCCCTTTTTAGTATCATAGCCGTAGAGCATACAAAGTTTCTCTGCCGTCTCGGCAGTTCTTCTGGAGTGAAGACATCTTTTCTCGCTCAAATTACTTCTAAGATATAATTGAATATCCTTATCATCAGGCATTAACTTCCCCGTATAATTTATTCTCTACAATATATTCGTACACACCGCCCGGCATCAGATACCGGCACGCTCTGCCGTCTTTCATCCGCTGTCTTATTTCACTCGAAGATACGTTCAGCATCAGATTCTCGAGTCTTCTGTATTCATACGGAAATCCGTTGTTTTCAGAACTATCACGAAATGCTATTATTATCTTCGCTTCGGCGGCTATCGCGTCCGGATTTCTCCAGCTCGAAAAACCGACAGACAAATCATCGCCTATAAGCAGGCCGGGCCTGTCATTTAAATTATACTTTTTTCTGATATATCTTATTGTATCTATACTGTACGAAACACCACCCCGCTCTATCTCACAGGTTTCAATTTCAAAATTAGTATTACGGCAGGCTATCTCAAGCATTGCGATCCGGTGTTCTGGAGCAAGAATATTTTTACTGTCTTTATGTGCTGGAATAAAGGATGGAACAATCAAAATCCGTTTGGCACAGAATGTCCTTGAAGCTTCCTCTGCAAGATGCATATGGCCAATATGTATCGGATTAAACGTTCCTCCGATAATAATCGTTTCAATTTTTTCATGCATAATTATTCTGCGGTAAGCTCCACAATCTTCTTTTTTAACTCATCAATCCCTGTATTACTGAAGGTGGAGATACCAAAAACTTCTTCATCAGGATATTTCGCCTGCAGTTCTTTTAATTTTCCAGCGGTATCTTCAAGATCCAGCTTTGTTCCAATAATAATTCGCTTTTTTGCCGCCAAATCTTCCGAAAAGGCCTTCAGCTCTTCATGGAGTAGGGAAAAACAATCGAGAAAGTTATCATCACTTAAATCTATCAGGAAAACGAGGGCACTTGTTCTTGAAACATGTTTAAGAAATTTTATACCAAGGCCCGCCCCTTCAGAGGCTCCCTCGATAATGCCGGGAATATCGGCAAGAACAACATGCCTATAACCGGCATCCATAACACCAAGATTTGGAATTTTTGTCGTGAAAGCGTATGCCCCTATTTTGGGATCGGCGTTAGTCAGTTTTTTCAAAAGACTAGATTTTCCCGCATTGGGAAAACCGACAAAACCGGCATCCGCGATTACATTCAGCTCTATATGATAACGAATTTCGCAGCCTTCCTTGCCCTGCTGGGCATAATAGGGAGTCTGTTTGACGGAAGATTTAAAATGCCAATTGCCGTTTCCGCCTTCTCCGCCCTTCAACGCAAGCCACTTTTCACCAATCTGAGTCAGGTCTTTGATAATTTCACCGGTTTCGGCATCTTTTATCATCGTTCCTGGAGGCACTTCTATTACGGCATCGTTGCCGTCTTTTCCGTGTTTACGTCTGCCCAATCCGGGTCGGCCGTTCTCAGCCCTATGGAACCTTCTATTTCTGAGGGTCATCAGTGTTTTGAGATTTTCACGTACTATGAAGATTACATCGCCGCCCCGTCCGCCGTCTCCGCCGTCAGGACCGCCTTTTGGTACGTATTTTTCACGTCTAAACGAGACGCAGCCTGCTCCTCCATTACCGGAGGAAACATCAATATAGGTCTCGTCAGCAAACCCTGTCATTAGTCTTTATTCACCAGGAACAATAGAAACGAATTTCCTGCCCATCCTATTATTGAATTCGACTGATCCCTGGCTCTTAGCAAAAAGGGTGTCATCCTTGCCCTTGCCTACATTAATTCCGGGATGGATTTTAGTACCTCTCTGTCTGACAAGTATTTCACCAGCTTTAACAACCTCACCGCCGAATTTTTTAACGCCGAGTCGTTGTGCATTAGAATCTCTTCCGTTTTTACTGCTTCCGCCGCCCTTCTTATGTGCCATTACTAGCTCCTTAAATCATTTTTAAACAGTTTAATACTGCATTCATCGGGAAAATCCCGTTCCGTCTCAAGCAGTCCGGCAAGAAGGACATCAGTAGCCCCTTCAAGCCATTCAGAATTGCCTAAACCGGATTTTACAATCAGCTCAAGAAAACCGGGCTCATCCGCAGAAATTACGGCTTCTATTCCGGCTTTTGCTTGAAGAGCTCTTACAACCGCCCTGAGCTGCGCAGATACCGCAGCACAGACAATATTCGAACCCTTTTCGGCATTCATTGCATGACCTTCGGCCCTCAATGTGCCTAGATTGCCCTTGTTATCAATGGCAATCCTGATATTAATCAAATTAAGCTTCGATTATATCATCTACACGTACAGTAGTATACTTCTGTCTGTGACCCTGTGTGAGACTGTAGTTCTTTCTTTTTTTAAACTTGAAGATTTTGACCTTTTTTCCTTTAATCTGATCTTCAAGTGTGACCGTTACTTTTGCTCCGTCCACATAGGGAGTTCCGACTTTAACATCGTCTCCGCTCAGCATTAATACAGAGTCGAATTCCAGCTTATCGCCGTTTTCGCCTTCTATTTTATCAACCCTAAGCAGGCCGCCCTTTTCCGCTTTGTACTGTTTACCTTTAATTTCAACCAGTGCGTACATTTATCCAACCTTAATACAAAAATATCTGAGAAGATTATATACCATAATCAGTGCCTGATAGTCAATGCCCTATCAATTTCTCATAACTCAGGCTCTTTCAAAAATCAAAAATTTTCAAAAGAGCTGCCCTATATATAAATGCAGTTTTTTGCAATTTGTTTTAATATATATACAAATGCATTCATGCAAAAAATACCGAAGAGGGATTTCCAAAACCAACCGATTTCAGGAAGCCCCTCTCCTATCCACCAATCCTGATTATAACCAAAAACTCTACCGCCGCTCTTATAGCAGCTGCCGGTTCACAGCCATATTACAGCAAAAATCAAATTTATTAAATAAACTTACATCTTTTCAAGGAATGGAATCCCTATTAATTCAAATCCGTTGCGAAAAACCTGCAGAACCGCCTTTGACAGCTCCATCCTGCTTACCGCTATTACCTTATCTTCATTATTAAGCACCGGATTATCATGGTAGAACCTTGAATATGTTTTCGCAAGCTCATAGAGAAAGGCTGTCAATGCGGAAGGATTATACTGATTGGCAGTCTGTTCAACAACTTCGGGATAAGAAATAAGCAATTTAATTAGTTCTTTTTCTTCTTCTACAGTCAAGACTGAAGAAGAAGCCTCTATTCCCGCGAATTTTTCTTTCTGATTCTCGAATTTCCTTATCATACTGGAAATTCTGGCTCCCATATACTGAAGGTAGGGCCCCGTATTTCCATTAAATGATAGAGACTCCGCGGGATTAAATATCATATCCTTCGACGGAGATACCTGAAGAAGATAATAATTCAGGGCGCCGAGAGCGATTGAATGTGCCGTTCCGTCTATATCACCGACGTCATCTCCCCTCTCTTTAGCTATGATTTCTTCTTTTGCCATTTCTCCAAGCTGTTTCACAAGGTCATCGGCATCAACTACCGTTCCCTCCCTCGATTTCATCTTTCCGTCCGGAAGGTTCACCATGCCGTAGGACAGATGCTTTAAATCTTCCGCCCAGATGTAGCCGAGTTTTTTCAGGATATGAAAGAGGACCTGAAAATGATATTGCTGCTCCGAACCGACAACGTAGATAAGCTGATCAAAGGGCCAGTCAGACTGTCGTGCTATTGCCGTACCTAGATCCTGAGTCATATAGAGGGTGGTGCCGTCTCCCCGGAGCAAAACCTTCTTGTCAAGTTTTATTTCAGAGAGGTCAGCCCAAATTGAACCATCATCCTCTTTATAGAATACACCTTTTTCAAGTCCGTTAAGAACCTCTTGTTTACCACTCGAATAGGTGTTGCTTTCATAATATACCTTGTCAAAACTTATTCCGGTTGCCTTATATGTTTCTTCAATGCCGTCAATTGTCCACTTATTCATCTGTTTCCAGAGACTGGTTACCTCTTCATCGCCGGATTCCCAGTCCTGAAGCATTTTCTGGGCTTCAGCAAGCGCGCCGTCATCTTCCTTCGACCAACTATCGAATTTCACATAGTATTTACCTACAAAATGGTCGCTCTTCATTCCTGTAGACTCTGGAGTCGCTCCGTTTCCGAATTTCCGGTACGCAAGCATCGATTTACAGATATGAATTCCGCGGTCATTGATAAGATTAACCTTCATTACCTCAGCTCCGGCTGCCTTGAGAATTCTCGCAACCGCCGATCCTATTGAGTCATTCCTTAGATGCCCAAGATGGAGAGGCTTATTTGTGTTTGGACAGGAAAACTCAAGCATGATTTTCCTGCCTTTCAAACTGCTTCCCCGTCCATAATCATCTTTATCATTAAGAACTTTGGAGATTATTCCGGCCGCCGAATCCATGATGTTGATTTTAACATTTACATAGGGGCCTGCTGTTGAAAATGTTCCAGCTGCTGAGGCGTCTTCCATGTTTTCAAGTTCTTTCACTACCATTCCGGCTATATTCTGCGGGGAAGTCCTGAGTGCCTTGGCAAAAGGAAACATGGCGAACGCAAAATCTCCCATTTCCGGTTTCGGAGGACTGCTAACGATAATGTTCTCAGCGGAATCAATCCCGGCTTCCACATTCTCTCTGTCCGCTGCCGTCTTCAGTGCTTTAAATATATATTCCTGCCAGCTCTTCTTCAAATCAGTCATCAGTAATTATCCTCCGGATGTGAGCTATTAAAGTTTATTGGTTGAGCGTCAATAATTACACATTATTCAAGCGGATTCAAGATGTCCTGATGCATTTCAGCAAATACTGAGGACCATCATCAGCGTAAAAGCTTCCTGGCCCTCTCTCCTGAAGGAACCTAGGTTTCCGCTGCAGCATGTACATTCATCAACGTCAACTATTCCGGTAATTCCAACATCTTCAAGCATATTCCTATTCGCAGTTCTCATGGAAATAAAAAAATTACCGCCGCGCTTTTCGACACTCCCCCTGCCCCACTCCGCCTCAAACTGCCTCGCCCTGACGGCTTCAACATTATAGCAGCAACTTCCTATAGCAGGCCCGAGTACCGCACGGATATCACCCGCACGGCATCCGTACTTGTTCTTCATTATTTCTATTGCTTCGAGAGCTATCCCGGTGCCCTTCCAGCCGCTGTGAAGAAGCGCTCTGACACCAGTTCTCTCATCATGCAGAAACACCGGCATACAGTCCGCTACCGTCAGCCCGAGAATATCCTCAGAATTGGAACTAATAATCCCATCGGCCTCACAGAGTCCTGATAATCCGCGGGCTCTTAGCTCTTCGGCTCTTTCGACGTGCCTTGTGTGCTTCTGCTTTACGAAAAGGACTCTCCCTGAGTCAATTCCAAGCTCATCATAGACTGCAAGCTTTGCCGGATGAACGGTCTCCCAGGAGGTTCCCATTCTTCCGGCCGATAGAGTTGTCATCAGAAGCTTCCCGCCAATCCTGTTTTCATATAATTTTCTGATTCTTTCCATATCTTATTGTTTTTATCCGTTATTGCTCAACCGACTTCTTCGAGTGCAATGATGTCCCCGAGAATCCGGTATGCATCATCTATCTTCGTGTAGGTCTCGTTCAGATCAATAATAAAATCACGACTTTCGCTTGTAACGAGACCGTTCAAATTTGACAGGCTGTCAAACTGACCGCCCGCCTTTCCGTGAAGTATTCCATATAGGATATTTTTCAGAAGCAGTAGTCCTTCGAGTCCCTTATCAAGGAGTTCTTTAGCCTCGAAATCAGCCTGTTCAACAACCGAGGCTACCTTCTTTGCCCTAAGGGATTCAGAAACCATCTCACGGCCGGCATCATCAATCTGTATTTTATATGCTCCGCCTTTCGCGCTCTTGGCATCAAACTTCCTGAATTTCTCATAGAGCCCCATCAAAAGACTGTAAGAGTCGGTAAAACCTTCCTTATTCTGTTTTTTATAAAACCTTCCGTCCACCAGTATTTTTTTCAGGATACCATTCATCCGTACAGCCATTTCGTCCCGGATAAAAACATTAAGAAAGCCGCAGCTGAATTTAAAAGCATTTTTGTAGTACTCCAGTACAGGCATTTCATCCTTCTTGAAATACATCTGCATATCCTTAAATATTTTCTCTCTCCGTTTTTCGGCGCTGTACTTTTTATAACGGGACTCAGCCAGAGTATACCAGTATTTCGAATATAGATTAAACCAGTCCTCTCCTCCTGAGACGGGCTTTGAATGATATCCGATATTCCCGGTTACAAGCTTCATAAGTTTGGCAGGTTGTACTTTCAGATTAAATTCACGGATTTTTTTCAGGTTTTCCTTTGCTTCATGAAAGAAATTTTTTAATTCAGCCTGAATGAAATTTTCATCCTTAACCTTTAAATCCTCATGCATGAATAAAAACATGGCTTCAAGCAGCTGCTGATCGGGTGATACCCGCAGGGAAGACAGAACATTGGTCAACCTGTCCAGAGGCGCCCGGGCATCACCGAAGTAGCAGCATAATTTATCATTCTTCTTTGAAAACAGATTCTCCGTCGATTTATAGTCGTAATCAATAAGCTCACTGAGCACAGAAACTGTTTTTGAATGAAGATACATTGATTTCCGTAGATCTCCGGTAATTTTCGCAAGATTACTCTCAACATTCAAAAAGACCTCTTTTCTTACGTCTACCGGATTCTTGAAACCGGTAGACTTCTCGGTGAGTTCGAAATCAGTTATCTGCTCAAGCTGTTTATGGATTATGGGTATCTGAAAACTTCCAAGAAAGTTTAAAAATTCATCACGATTATGTCTCCAGACGGCATTTATGGGTCCCGAAAAAAATCGGCTCGCCTCATGAAGCTTGACCAGTTCAGTAAGAAAATCTTCCAGCAGCTGCCCGTTTTTCAAGGATACTATCTCACCGCTGTCGCGTTTCAATTCACGCTCCAGCTTTTTAAGAACCAGATCTTCAGTCAGCTGGAATTTATCTTCGCCTGCGAAGACCACATGAAAAAATATAACAAGTCTACTAATCAGGCCCAGCGAATAATATTCTTTCTCAAGATCGATCTCTTGTTCAGGCTCTTTTCTAATTAGAGGTTCCGCCGATACGATCTCAGCCGGAGTTAGTTTCTTGAGCAATTCTTGTCGTTCCACAGGATCTAATTCTCTTACAAGTTTTTCAAACGTCCCTGATTCATCCACTGTTTAGCCTTCCTGTCTCAAATTTAGCTCTTGCTGAAGATATACAGATTATCCACTTCTGAATACTTAAAGCCCATAGTCCTTAGATATTTATTATGCAAAGCGCTTCCTGGTTTAGTAATAAAAGTTTTTCTCTTTTTATCGATAGTCTCGGTCAGTTTATCGAAAAAATATCTTGAATTTTTCCCGTCCCTATAGGCCGGCAGCGCGTAATCAACAAATATTTCCACCCTGTCTCCTGATTCTGAGTAAACAACGAGGGAAACAGGCATCATGTCACGCAGCACAAAGGCGGCAGAGGCATCTTCCATTTTCTCAAGGCTGAATTCCGGCATGAATTTCTGAATGTCATCTAAATAAAAGTCAAGAAAACCCCTCAGATAGATAGAATCAGCTGGATGCTCAATTTTCATGAGTTTGAAAAAATCTTTTCTGCGCTTCATCTCTATCAGATAGTAAAGATCAATCAATGCAATGAGGGCATTGAGACCGAAGACCGGCCACGCGTTAATCATAAACCCATATAAAGCGAAAGCTACGGCACCAATTCCGTTAAGGATCCTAAGCTTCTTTATATTCTTCTGGGTTAGCGAAACTGCAACAATTACGGACGCTGCCGTACCAAAATACTCAATAATTAATTCCATATTTTTATTATAACAGTTTGTACTGTAATATCAAAACTTTAATTTTACTGCATAGTCTTTAAAATTACTGAAGTTTAACTTGACAAATAACCCAAACACTATTAACCTTTTATAATGAATTTGAGGACAACTTCAGGCAAATCAATAATCTCACTACCAAGCATTATTATTCTACTCAGAAAAAGGATTATGCAGGGAGATTGATTTACCGGAAGCTTGACTTCTGACCGTTCTCCCTGCGAGGGAGAACGGTTTTTTTTTAATGTGCATAAAAACCAGGAGGAAAAGTATGGTATTTAAGGGAGCCGAGATGGTCATCGAATCGCTCAGAAAAGAGAAGGTTGACACAATTTTCGCCTATCCAGGCGGAGCTGTCATTCCAATCTTCGATGTCCTTTTTGATGCTGATGATATTAATGTAGTACTAACGAGACACGAACAGGCTGCCGTACATGCGGCTGATGCCTATGCACGTACGACAGGTAAAACCGGAGTCTGTATTGTAACAAGCGGCCCCGGGGCAACCAACACCGTCACAGGTCTTGCTACCGCGAATTTCGACAGTGTTCCTCTGGTCTGCATATCCGGACAAGTTCCCCGAAACATGATTGGAAATGACGCGTTCCAGGAAGCCGATACTGTCGGCATAACACGTCCGGTCACCAAGCACAATTATATTGTCACCAAACGTGAGAACCTTGGAAAAACCCTCAGAGAGGCATTCCATATAGCCTCCACCGGCAGACCAGGCCCGGTAGTAGTGGATATTCCAAAAGATATTCTATACCAGCCGCTTGAAGAGACATATCCAGAGGACGTGAATCTACAAGGATATACTTCCCCAGGCAAGGGTCATGCGGGCCAGTTAAAGAGAGCCGTAACAGCCGTTAATGATGCTAAAAAACCCTTGTTCTTTGCCGGCGGAGGAATTAATGTCGGGGATTCATCAAAAATATTCAGAAATATTATTGAGAAAACAGGAATTCCAGTTGTAACATCACTGATGGGAATAGGTGCTCTCGAGACGAAAAATCCTCTTAATCTCGGGATGATAGGAATGCACGGAACTTACGCGGCAAATCTGGCTGTCTCCGAATGTGATCTTCTCTTTGGTATCGGAGTCCGGTTTGACGACAGGGTAACGATGAATCTCGAGAAATTCGCGCCCCTCGCAAAAATAATCCATCTTGATATTGATCCTTCCGCCATAGCAAGAAATGTTCCGGTTGAGATTCCGATAGTTGGTGATGCAAAAATTGTACTCGAAGAACTCTACCCTCTTCTTGATAAAAAAGACCGGCCAGCTTGGCATAAGACCATAAAAGAATGGAAAGATGAGGCTATCTGCATAAACGCTTATGAAGGTTTCAATGCAAAAGAGGATGACAGCAGCTACTTGATGCCGTATCAGGTTATTTCCACCGTCAACAGAACGTTTCCAGACGCTATTGTAACAACCGAGGTCGGACAGAATCAGATGTGGACAGCCCTTTTCTGGAACTTCAAAGAACCTAGAACACTTATTACCTCAGGCGGTCTCGGTACAATGGGATACGGTTTCCCGGCGGCAATAGGCGCTGCAATCGCATGTAAAGATCGAAGAGTCGTTGCTATTGCCGGAGACGGCTCTTTTCAGATGAATCTTCAGGAACTTGCTACAGCCGTAAAATGCAGGCTTCCTATAGTAATAGTAATTCTAAACAACGGATATCTCGGAATGGTAAGACAATGGCAGCAGATGTTTAACGGCGGCAGGTATTCCTCCACTCATCTGAATGACAGAATCAAGGCTGATAAAGAAGATAAAGTCAGCCCGGACGGCAGTCCGGATTTTGTCAAGCTTGCCGATGCCTACGGCGCCGAAGGGTGCAGGGTCAGGAGTAAATCGGAACTTGAAGATGCTCTAAAAAAAGCCGCTGCGTTAACTGACGTACCAATAATCATCGACTGCTTGATTGAACCTGAAGCCAATGTCTGGCCGATGGTTTCTCCCGGAGCAGGCCTTGACGAAATGGTTTTTTGTATAGAAAAGGAAGAGGAGTAGACTATGAACCATGTAATATCACTGCTTGTAGAAAATAACGCGGGGGTTCTGGCCAGAATATCAGGATTACTCTCCGGCCGCGGCTATAATGTTGAAAGCTTTTCATCCGGACCAACCCTGGATCCGGATATAACCAGGATAACCCTCGTATGCAGGGGCGATGATACCATCATCGACCAGATAAAAAAACAGCTTAACCGGCTGATAGAGGTTATCAAGGTTTCAGATCTTACAAATAAGCATACCATCGACAGACAATTCGCATTGCTAAAACTATTAGTACAACCAGGCAATCGCGGCGAGATAATCCAGCTAGCCGAAGTTTTCGCTGCAAAGGTAATGGATGTCGGCAGCGATACAATGATATTAGAACTGACCGGCAGTGAGAAAAAGATAGAAGATCTGGTACAGCTTCTCGATGGTAACATCGTAGAAATTGCACGAAGCGGCCTTGTCTCGATTGAACGGGGCAGAAAACACGCGGCTGTCAGCCAAAAATAGAAATAAAAAAAAGGAACAGGAGTTAATCAAATGGATACGATTAAAATTTTTGACACAACACTGCGCGACGGAGAACAGGCTCCAGGCGCGGCAATGACAATAGAACAGAAATACGAATTCGCCCTTCAGCTGGCCCGACTCGGCGTTGATGTAATTGAGGCGGGTTTTCCGGTCTCCTCCCCCCACCAGTTTGAAGCCTGTAAACTAATCGCGGAGAATGTAAAGGGGACCACAATTGCCGGTCTCGCGAGATCCGTTGAGAAAGATATTGATGCCGTATACGAGTCGATCGGAAAAGCTGAAAATTCAAGGCTGCATACCTTCATTGCAACCTCCCCCATTCATATGGAATATAAACTCAAAATGACCCCCGATCAGGTTGTTGAATCGGCAGTAAAGGCAGTAACATACGCCAGAAACAAATTCGCTGAAGTCGAGTTTTCTCCCGAAGACGGAACAAGATCTGAGCTTGAATTCCTCTATCGGATAATCGAGAAGGTAATCGACGCCGGTGCGACTGTAATCAATGTTCCCGACACCGTAGGCTACACCATGCCCGATGAGTATGGATTATTAATAAAATCAATAATGAATAATGTCCCAAATATCGATAAGGCAATAATAAGCGTTCACTGTCATAACGATCTCGGCCTGGGAGTTGCCAATACTCTCGCAGCCTTCAAGAACGGAGCCAGGCAGGCGGAAGTGACAGTAAACGGAATCGGCGAACGTGCCGGTAATGCGGCCCTCGAAGAGCTCATCATGGCACTCAATGTCAGAAAAGATCTTCATCATCTTAACTCAAACATCGACACCAAACAGCTTTACAATACATCAAGATTGCTCTCGGTCATAATGGCCTCTCCTATTCCACGGAATAAACCGATAGTTGGAGCCAATGCGTTTTCACATGAATCAGGAATTCACCAACACGGCATGCTGAGTAACCGGGAAACCTACGAAATAATGACTCCTGAATCTGTCGGCAGGGAAGCAAGTGAAATTGTTCTCGGACGCCACTCGGGACTGCACGGATTCAAAAAAAGAATCGATGAGCTCGGAATAGCTCTTTCTGATGAACAGATAAAATCGGCATTCGAAATATTTCTAAAACTTGCCGATCGTAAAAAAGAAGTATTCGACGAAGATATAATGCAGGTTGCCGGTTCGGTTCTGGGAACAAAATCAACTTTCTATAATCTCGATTACTTCAATATCATCACCGGGAATACGGTCATTTCGACCGCGACAGTTAGAGTGAAGATTAAAGACGAAGTATTCGAGGAGGCGGCAACCGGAGACGGACCGATATCCGCAATCTTTCAGGCAATCGACAAGGCTACTAGTATAAGCGGCCGCCTGGTAGAATACAACGTACACGCAGTAACCTCCGGCAAACAGGCTATAGGTGAGGTATCCGTCCTCGTCGAGATTGATAATATTAAATACCTAGGCAAGGGCTCATCTACCGACATACTGAAAGCGAGCGCGCGAGCATATATTGCCGCCATGAACAGATACAAGCTTTCGATGGAAAACAATGGTGCCGCCCGTGAAAATTGATCTATATGATACGACCCTAAGAGACGGGATGCAGGGAATTGATGTAAGTTTCACCCTTACCGACAAGATCCAGATAGCAAAGGCCCTCGATGAGATAGGTTTTGACTATATCGAAGGCGGTTTTCCATTTTCAAATGAAAAAGAGGCCGCCTTCTTTGAGGCGATAAAAAAAGAAAACCTGACTCACGCAAAGGTTACCGCCTTCGGATCGACCCGGGCTCCGGGAGGCTCAGCCTCATCCGACCCGGGGCTTAACGCCCTCCTGAAAACCGGTATGCCGGCAATTACCATTGTTGGTAAATCGTGGAAGGCGCATGTCAAGAAAGTCATTCATACAAATGTTGAAGAAAACCTCGCTATGATAGTCGAATCAATTGAATACTGTAAAAAACATACAGATCAGGTTATTCTTGATCTCGAGCACTTCTTTGACGGCTACAGGGATGATCCGAACTTCTCTCTCGAGTTACTCCGGGAAGCGACAAAGGCTGGAGCAGACTGTCTTGTATTATGCGACACGAACGGCGGCACCCTTCCCGGACAGGTCACCGCAATAATCGGAGGGCTTCCGATAAAAGAACTGGCTCCTATCGGGGTTCATTTTCATGATGACTGCGGAACAGCTGTTGCAAACTCAATGATCAGCCTTGATCTGGGCGCTGTTCACATTCAGGGAACCATAAACGGCTGGGGAGAACGCTGCGGAAATGCTAACCTCTGCTCAATTGCCCCGAATATTGCTTTTAAAACCGCTTATAAAATTAATATAGCGAAAAACCTGCCAGATTTAACATCTCTATCCCGTTTTGTTGCGGAGAAAGCGAATATCATTCCCAATAAACGCGCGCCCTATGTCGGACAGGCTGCATTCAGCCATAAGGCCGGACAGCATGCTGATGTTATTTCGAAGGCTCCGGAATTGATGGAACACCTGAGCGGCAGCTTAGTTGGGAACGAGCGTCGAATACTCCTGTCTGAACTGGCAGGAAAATCCACAATTGTAAAGAAAATATCGAGATACGGTAATTATACGAAAAACTCTCCCGAAGTCGCGGCGATTATCGAAGAGCTAAAGAGAAAAGAAAACCTCGGCTATGAGTACGAGGCAGCCGAAGCCTCATTTTTCCTCCTGGTGCGGAAGGAGCTGGGGCTGTACAAACAGCTGTCTGAGCTTAATAACTATCATCTTGAATCATTCAAAACCGGAGGACTGCCGTCAAAAACAACAGGAAGGATTTTTCTTGAAGCGATGGGCAAGCATCTGATGGGTGCCGGAGTCGGAACTGGTCCGATAGAAACCCTTGACATGGCCCTCAGAGACGCGCTGACGCCCTTTCATCCATTTATCAAAAAGATATCACTCGTCGACTACCGGGTACGCGTCCTGAACCCCGAACAGGCATCGGCAGCCAAGGTAAGGGTTTTTATTACGTCCTCGGATCATGAACACACCTGGGATACCGTAGGTGTCTCCGAGAATATTGTCGAAGCATCATGGGAAGCCCTGACGGACAGTTTTGAATATTTTTACAACAGATATGTGACAGATAATTAAAGCAAATGAATTTAAACCGTCCGGTTGCCCGGACGGTTTTTTTCTATTGTTCAAACGTCTCCGCGTCAGCATTGGCGTAACAGCCCCCTCCGGTTGCTATACCGGCCGGGACAGCTGAAGTTTATTTAAAGCGGCCGGACTACAGGAGATTCTTCCATAAGGTACTTTATTCCCACAGCCGCTGCTTCCGCGGCTGATGTGGTTGTAGTATATGGAATCTTGCTTCTTACCGCCTCAATCCTTATCTCGTGGTCGCCCTTCTGAGAAAATCTCCCAAGAGGCGTGTTTATAAGCAGGCTTATTTTTCCCGCACGCATATGGTCGACAACGTTTGGCCGTCCGTCATGTACCTTCATAACAACCTCCGAGAAAATTCCTTTGGAAAACAGAAACTCGGCGGTTCCGCGGGTAGCGGCAAACTCGAAGCCGAGCTGCCGCAGTGATTCGATAATCGGGAAAATAGTTTCCTTGTCACGGTCATGCACCGAAACGAAGACCTTGCCGTCAGCCGGCTTCGGCAGTTTAACTGAAGCCGCGGCTTGAGCCTTCGCGAAACTCTCGCCGAAAGTATCGCCCGTACCGATTACTTCCCCCGTACTCTTCATCTCCGGTCCGAGCAGCGGATCCTGACCGGCAAAGCGGTCGAATGAAAAAACAGCTTCCTTGGTAGCCCAGCCGGTAACGCATTCTCCGCGTCCAAGGCCGTTTTTGGTGAGTCCCTGTTTTTCGAGGCTTATGCCGTTCCAGACTTTAACCGCCGCCTCGATGAGATCAACCCCTGATGCCTTGGACAGAAAGGGTATTGTACGTGACGCCCTTGGGTTTACCTCGAGAACATACAGGATACCGTCCTTCAACGCAAACTGAATATTGATGAATCCCATTACGTTGAGCTCAATGGCAAACTTTTTGGCCGCCTGCATCATCTCTTCCTCAGCCTTGAGTTCCGACTTGAAGGGCGGAAAAACACAGGCCGAGTCACCGGAATGAACTCCGGCGGCTTCTATATGCTGCATTATTCCCGCTACATAAACATTCTCTCCATCCGAGATGGCATCAAGGTCATACTCGAATGCGTCTTCAAGAAAGCGATCGACGAGAATCGGCCTTTCCTTGGACATCACTATTCCCTTAAGAAGAAATTCGGCAAGCTCGTCCCTCTTGTAAGCTATGAACATACTCCGTCCGCCAAGGACGAAAGAGGGCCGAAGAAGGACTGGAAAGCCGATTTCCTCTGAATATCGCATAACCTCATCGGCATTGGCTGCCATCCGATTATCAGGCTGGGTAAGCTCAAGCTTGTTAACAAGCTTCGAGAAGAGTCCCCTGTCTTCCACGTCATAGATGCTCTTCACCGAAGTTCCGACAATCTCGGCCCCGGAGGCTTCAAGCTCACGGGCTATATTAAGCGGAATCTGTCCTCCAAGCTGAACAACAACTTTCTTTGTTTTCTCTTTCTTAATAATTTCCTGAACGTACTCATAGGTCAGAGGCTCTATATAAAGCCTGTTTGACACATTGTAGTCGGTTGAGACAGTTTCAGGATTTGAGTTAACAAGAATGGTCTGCCGTCCCTCCCTCTGATAGGCAAGGGACGCGAGGGTGCAGGAGGTGTCGAACTCGAGGCCCTGACCTATCCGGTTCGGGCCGCTGCCGAGAATGATTACGGCATCTTCCTCAAGGGGAGCGCCCTCATCAATTTCTCCGTATGTAGAGTAAAAGTACGGTGTCTGAGCCGAAAATTCCCCGGCGCAGGTATCAACAATATGATAGGAGGCATTGAGGCCGTCATCATCTCTCTTTTTAATAACATCTCCTGTCGAGACTCCGGCTATCATCGCAATCCTTGAATCAGAGAGTCCGAAGCGCTTCGCCTCTAAGAGATTATCGCTGTTTAATCCGTCATGACTGATCTCTTCTTCAAGGGCAATCTGCTCGAGCATCTGATAGAGGAACCATTCGTTAAAACCGGTTTCGCGGCAGAGCTTGTCAACTGCACGTTCGCCTTCACGACTGAGAACGGTATAGATGGCAAAGATGCGGAGGGGGTGCTGTTTGCCGAGCATCTCATCCAGGCCGTTGTATCCCATGTCAAGCTGCCGAAGTCCATCATATCCAATTTCGGCCGACCGAAGGGCCTTGTTCAGCGCCTCAGGGAAGGTTCGGCCGAGGGCAAGAGATTCTCCGACCGATTTCATCTGGGTGCCGAGACTCTTGTAGCCGGTGGGGAACTTTTCCATCTCAAAGCGGGGAACCTTTACCGCGCAGTAATCGAGCGTCGGTTCAAAACAAGAGGCCGTCTTTCCGGTAATCTCATTTATTATTTCATCAAGGGTATATCCAACCGCGAGTTTTGCCGAACAGCGGGCAATGGGAAAGCCTGTTGCCTTGCTGGCCAGCGCGGATGAACGCGACACCCGAGGATTCATTTCGATGATTATCATCCGTCCGGTCTCGGGATTCACAGCAAATTGGACATTGGAGCCGCCGCAGTCGACGCCGATTGCCCGGAGGGTATCAATTGCCGCCGTCCGCATCTTCTGGTATTCGACGTCCGACAGAGTCTGGATTGGTGCGACTGTTATACTGTCGCCGGTATGTATTCCCATGGGATCTATATTTTCAATTGAACATATAATAACGGCGTTATCAGCCCTGTCGCGGACTACTTCAAGCTCAAACTCTTTCCAGCCGATTAGTGATTCTTCTATCAGAACCTCGGTAACCGGGCTCTCAAAGAGGGCTTTTTCCATCAGCGTAACAAAGTCTTCCTGACTCTCGGAAATGCTTCCGCCGCGCCCTCCAAGAGTATAGCTTGGCCGCAGAATTACGGGAAAACCGTTTCCATCAACGAAGGCCTGGCCTTCTGCGACAGTTTTAACCAGTGCTGATGATGGGGTATCAAGACCTATATTATTGACAGTCTCCTTGAACAGAGCCCTGTCCTCGGCAAGCTCGATGGCCCTGATCCCGGCGCCTATTAGCTCCACATTGTATTTTTTCAGAATTCCAAGTTTCTCGAGTTCAAGAGTCAGGTTCAAGGCGGTCTGTCCGCCCATTGTCGGGAGGAGTGCATCCGGCCTCTCTTTCTTGAGTATTTCCTCTATGTAGACCGGCTCTAGAGGTTCCATATACACGACATCGGCAATTCCCGGGCTAGTCATCACCGTCGCTGGATTGGGGTTTACAAGAATTACCTTATACCCCTCCTCCTTCAGCGCCTTTACCGCCTGAGTTCCTGAATAATCAAATTCACATGCCTGCCCGATGACAATCGGACCGGATCCGATGATAAGTATCTTCTTTATATCTTTTCTTGCCGGCATATCCTAATTCCCCCCCCTTGCTGTTTTTATAAACTCATCAAAAATCCATGAAGTATCTACCGGCCCCGGAGCAGCTTCAGGATGAAATTGTACCGAAGCTATCTTCCTGTCTTTGCAGACAATGCCCTCAACAGACTGGTCATTCGCATTTCTAAACCACAGTTTTACATCTTTCGGCAGACTGTTTTCTTCAACGGCAAAGCCGTGGTTCTGACTCGAAACGAAAACCTTCCCAGTCAGCTCATCTCTCACCGGATTGTTTATTCCGTGATGACCGAACTTCATCTTGTAAGTCTCGGCGCCGAGCCCCAGGCTGATTAGCTGATGCCCGAGACAGATACCGAATACGGGAACTCTGCCTATCAGCGCTTTTACAAGCTCTATCTGTTTTATAAGAACCGACGGATCTCCGGGGCCGTTTGAAAAGAGTACGCCGTCCGGGTTTTCACTAAGAACCTCATCGACGGCAGTGCTCGACGGCAAAAGTTTTACAGAGACATCTCTCCTGCACAGCTCATTTATAATGTTCGCCTTGATGCCGCAGTCGATGACCGCGAATTTAATCTTCCCGCCGGGATTTATATCGACAGCCTCAGTACATCCAACTTCTCCTATGAGGTTCCGCCCCTGCATATCAGGGAGAGCCTTAAGCTTTTGAAGGGCACGGGCAAGATCTTTTTCGTCGGCCTTTCCGTCCTTAAACGCGCATTTTATTATACAGCCGTTCAGGCTTCCCTCTTCCCTGAGCTTTAGAGTAAGAGCGCGGGTATCAATATCAGATATACCGGATACATTATTTTCCTTCATAAAAAAATCAAGAGTACTGCGTCCGGACGGCACACGTCCCTTGTATATTGAACGGACAACAAGTCCACTGACTTTTATAGTCTTTCTCGAACCAGGCTCCGGTCCGCTTTCAGACCATTCATGTAAATCACCATAATTACCAATATGGGGATAGGTCATTGTCACAATCTGTCCGGTATAGGAGGGGTCGGTGATTATTTCATGATACCCGCTCATTCCGGTATTAAATACTATTTCCCCTCCCGAGCTCTCGCCGGGTTCCGCACCAAATCCGATTCCTGGGAAAAAACTTCCATCTTCCAGAACCAGGCAGCTGTCTTTTTTCATGCTGATAGCCTCTATATTTATATTTATACAGTATAACTGTATATTTATGCATAGCATAGTAAAAAAATACCGGCATAAAGCCGGCTTTTAGTCCCTAGGGGAATCGAACCCCTCTCTGAAGAATGAGAATCTCCTGTCCTACCGATAGACGAAGGGACCGAAAACAACATGCTCCGCAGATTGTTTTTTGGAGTTTCCTTCGGAAACGTCCACACATCATCTGCTCTCATTTGGAAAACGGAGTTTTCATAGAAAACTCCAGAATCATTTCGGCATGCCGAAATAATTAGACTGCCCGAGAAGGACTTGAACCCTCAACGCATGAACCAGAATCACGTGTGTTACCAATTACACCATCGGGCATTAACTAATTGTTGAAGGTAATCTACTAAAATCTATTCGGTGTGTCAATACTATTCAGCGTAGTAATTTACAAGAGTTTTTATGGTAATCCCTGAGAGCTGCTTCTCATAATTGAGAAATGGAAGCCCTACAACTCCAAAAGCTCCAATTACTTCAGCCCCTGCTTGATTTATTAGTTCAACGGCTGCCTTAAGTGTCCCTCCGGTGGCTATAAGATCATCAACAAGTAGAATCTTCCCTCCTTGAGGAATGTCATTCTTATGAATCTGAATGGAATCTTCTCCATACTCCAGGGCGTAGGTTTTAGTCAGAGTCTCACCGGGAAGCTTGCCTTTTTTTCTTATGAGTATAAGAGGGATGCCCATCCGTTCACAGAAGGGAGCGGCAAAGAGAAAACCCCTTGCCTCGGCCGCTGCTACGGCGTCAATTTTCTCATTCTTATACAATTTCATCATCTGTTCTATGCAGTAGCTGAATGCCGCCGGATTCATCAGAATGCTCGTTATATCATAGAATAGTATTCCTTCATTTGGAAAATCCGGAACCTTCCGTATAGCATCATCAAGATTAAAATTTTTGCTCATAACATCTCCTTGGAAATAAGAATACAAAAAAATGGCAGCCTTGTCATCAAGGCAGTCTAATTAATATATTTGATAATTAGATCAAGGCACTTTCAAAAATCAGAGATTTCTTGAAAGAGCTACCATAGATTTTAATGCAGTTTTTTGCAATTTGTTATTTTGTATATATTTAAATACATTCATGCAAAAACACTGCAAAGGGAATTTCAAAAATAACCGATTTTTGAAATTCCCTCGATTTTAAGATTTTTTTATCGTTGACCATTGTGCTCTGCTATTCTATGCTTTGAGCATGGATTTTGACTTTTATAAACTACAGGCTGCAGGCAATGATCTCATCCTGGTAAATTTTTCAGGAAAAAAAATGCCGGACAAGGCTTTGCTCAGTGAACTATCCGTAAGTATCTGCCGGAGAGATTACGGAATAGGCGGAAACGGACTGATAGCCATCGAGGAACTTACAACCAATTCAATTTCGGCCTATTTCATCGATCCCTCGGGGACATTCAGTAATCCGGCCTTTGATGCGGCCCTCTGTATGTCGCGGTATATATTCGATTCGGGAATATCCGGAAAAGAGGATTTCAAGCTTAAAATTAACGGTATTTCTCATCTGATAGGACTAATTGACAGCAATAATTTCAGATTCTCTCTCGGAATTCCCCTCACCGAAGAGGGTCTCGAACTTATGGAAAACCCTGAGACTGATTATATTCGCAACATCTCGGCAGCCGGCCATGAATACCCTGTTACAGTTTTGAACATTCAGAAAGAGGGAATCGTGATTTTTTCAGAAGGCCGCAGCATACCTCAGCTCAAGGAAACTGCCGATGAAATCCTGAAAGCCGCCGGAGTCTCTCTGAAAACGCGGCTGATCTTTGCTACAGTCAACAGCAGGGAAGAAATCGTGGTTCATATCCGCAACAGCCGGGGTGATGACTTCATGTCATCCTGCGCCATTGCCGCCGCTGCGGCTGTAGTCAACGGCTTCCTTGACAGAAACGCCGCCGTCCTTCACAAGCAGGGAGAATTCTTCTTCCAATGGCTTCAACCTTCAAATGAGATCTTCATTACTGGATCGGCAGATTATATTTATACCGGTTCAATTTTTATTGATGATGACGGTAATTACAGATCGACTCCGTAATCAGATAGCTTTCGATGCAGAGTCTTCCGGCCTATACCGAGGACTTCTGCCGTCTTGCTCTTGTTGCCGCTCTCCATGTTAAGCGTCTCTATGATAACCTGCTTCTCCGCATCGGCCAGGGATGTTCCAGTGCAGATTCTTATACAGTTTTGATCCGCTGAGCTGGTTATTGACGGAGGGAGATCATCGATTGTAATTACCTCGCCTTTACACATCACAACGGCGCTCTCTATACAGTTGCGAAGTTCACGGACATTGCCCGGCCAATTATGATTGTGAAGAGCAAGCATAGCCTTATGCTCTATACCGTCAATATTACGCTTATTTTCAGTTGCGAAATCATGGAGAAAAACGGATGCCATCAGCGAAATATCTTCTTTCCTGTCACGAAGCGGAGGAACATGAAGTTTAACGACGTTAAGACGGTAAAAAAGATCTTCCCTAAAATTACCTTTTTCTATCTCAGCCATCAGATCACGGTTCGTTGCTGATATTATTCTCGTATCAACCTCAACAGTCACTTCTCCGCCTACCCGCTCGAAGGTTTTTTCCTGGAGCACTCTGAGTATTTTTATCTGAGTTGACTGATCGATCTCTCCTATCTCGTCGAGAAATATTGAACCGAGATTCGCCAACTCAAATCTGCCGCGTTTTCTGGATATCGCTCCTGTAAAGGAGCCCTTCTCATGCCCGAAGAGTTCACTCTCGAGAAGACTCTCAGACAGGGCGGCACAATGGACCTTGATGAAGGGTTTATCCTTCCTGTCCGACAGCTCATGAATGGCATCGGCAATGAGTTCTTTTCCTACACCGCTCTCGCCGGTAATGAGAACCGACGCGCGGGTGGCCGCTACCTGTTCGACTATCTCCATCACCCTCTTCATTCCGGTGCTCTTTCCTATTATCCGGCTGAACTTCTGCTTCGATTTCAGGCGGTCAACCTCATCCTTCAGGGCCCGATGCTCGAGGATGAGGGCCCGGCCTTCAAGAGCACGCTTCACGAGGAGGGTGAGTCTGTCCAGGTTCACAGGTTTTGTCAGAAAATCATATGCACCGTCTCTCATCGCATTTACAGCGGTTTCAATGGTTCCGTGTCCGGTTAAAATTATTACGGGCAGCCCCGGATTGGAGGAAATAACCTTTCGAAGCAGCTCCTGTCCGCTCATAACCGGCATTTTCAGGTCACTTATTATGAGATCAACATCATGGCTGTTAAGAATCTTCAGGGCATCTTCTCCATTCGAAGCCAACATGATAGTATAGCCGTCCATTTCGAGGGAGGTGCCGAGGCCTTCACGAATATTTTTTTCATCATCAACTATCAAGAGATTAAACTTCATCTGATTCTCCATTCCAGCCAATAAGGTGCTGATCTTTCTGCGGAACAGGAAGTTTGATAATAAAGCTCGTGCCTATGCCCAGCTTTGATTTGAGCTGAATCTCTCCAGCGTGTTCCTTTATTATTTTATAAACCAGAGTCAGGCCGAGACCCGAACCAAAGTCTTTTGTTGTAAAATACGGTTCAAAAATCTTGTTCAGGTTCTCCTCCGGAATACCTTCACCGTCATCCTTGATTATCAGCACAACTGTGTCATTTTCTGCAAAAACATGAATTGCAAGATGACCTCCATCGGTCATCGCGTTCATAGCGTTTTTTATAATATTAAGCAGCGCCTGTTTAATAAGTTTATCATCAAGCTTAAGCTTCGGAACATTGTCCTCAAATAATGTTTCAATCTCAATTCCTGCATCTTCGAGTTCCGGCCTGACAAGCTCCATCGAATCGTTAATTATATCAAGGAGACTGTGCTCTTTCAGATTAACGTCCATAGGCCGAACAGCAAAGAGAAAATCTACGACTATTCCATTCAGCCTCTCAACTTCCTCACTGAGGATTCCGAGATTCTTATTGAAAAAAGCTCCGTCGGGAACATCATCCCGGTTTAGGGCCTTCTGCATCAGCTGGATATGAATACCGATGGAACCGAGAGGATTTTTTATTTCATGCGCCATACCAGCCGTCATTGTTGTGAGTGAGGCAAGGCTTTCAGCCCGCCGGAGCCTGGCATCCGCTAGTTTCTTCGCGGTAACATCCCGGAGGGAAATAAGGCTGCCTGAGATTTCATCATGAAGCAGCAGCGGAAGAATGCTGCAGGTAATTATTCTGGCGCCGTTAGGTGCATCGAAGGCAAACTCCTGGTCATGAATTGTTTCCTGATTTTCTTCACTGCTTCTAATTAGTTTTAATATTTCTTCATCGTCGATGACTTCACTGTAATGCCTGTCCGTCGGCTCTGCAGTCAGAAGCGGAATCATCCTTTTCACGGCACGGTTAATGAATGAAATAACTCCGTTTGAATCCATGACAATCACTCCGGCAGTCATCGAGTGAAGCGAACTCTCAAGAATTTCATTCTCGTCGGCCAGCTCCTTCACCAGAGCTTTTACCTGTGCCTCATCAAGACGCCCTAGTTTGCTGAGAGCCCGTGCTAAAAATTTCCTCAATTCCGTCTCCCGAAAATCTTATTTTCCGGCCGCGCTGTAAAACAATGACTCAAGAACCAGCTGCGAAGATTGATTATACTGTTCTCTTCTCAGCATTGCCTTACGAAACAGCTCATTCAGCTCCATCGCCCTGTGGGCGTCAAGCCTGCCTTCCTTAAGCCTCACTCTCATTATCGCGACACATTCTTCAACAAACAGGGTGAACAGCCGCTTCTGGCTGAAAACATCCTTAAAATTTCCGATAATGCCGAGATTCTTCCCGGTTTCCATCTCAACTACAGAGTCGGTAAAATCTGAAGCAAGCTGTTTCAGAGCGATGATATCGGACTTCCGGCCGAGAAAATATTCTCTTATGCTGCGGTATCCTGTCCGATCCTCCCGGAATATCTTTCTTATAACCTCGTCCGCCTCGGTATCGGTCCTGGATTTAAAATTATAAACCCTGACTCTCGAAAGAATGGTCGGAATGATTGCGCCCTTACGGCTGGTAGTCAGGATGAAATAACAATTTTCCGGCGGTTCTTCAAGAATTTTCAATAGAGAATTTCTCGATGAATCTCCCATAAGGTCGGCATTTTCAAATATAACTATCTTACAGGATTCAGACGATGTTCGGGCCCAGCTGTGAATCCGCCGGATCTGATCTATCGGGATATTATCTGAATTATAGGAGTCTGCAATTTTCCCACACTCGTTTACTATCCGGTCGACTAATTTAGCAAGCTTTACAGTAGGCTCAAGGTCTCCATCTATCTTTATTTCGCGAAGCAGCTCTTCCGCCTTAACAGCATTGGCCGCAACCTGTTTGAACTTCGGCTCATTCCCTTCCCACAAAACAGGGTCGAATCGTTTCAGTAGCTTTCGGACTGCCCTAATAAACATATACCTGGCATAAACAGGCTGCTTGGCCTTGATAATGTCGGCACAGGCGTTTATATCTTCCATGAAAAAACTGCTGCCGAGAATCTGAATATAGGGATGAAGAAGAAGCCTCTGATTCTCACATGATCTGCAGGCGCAGTTCCAGCTCTTATCCCCGGAACAGGTCAAGATTCGTGAAAGTTCGAGGGCAGTGGAAATCTTGCCTGAATAATGATCGCCGCTGAATAGCAGTGAGCCGGGAAGAGCTTTCCCTGTTACCGCCTTTTCAATTTCTTCCACAACACGCTGCTGACCTATTATATTCTCAAACATTCTCTATTTCTCCCGGGCACTAGGCATCAAGGGTCTCATCAATGAGAGTTTGCCCGTCAGGCATAAACTTATGAATTGTTTGTATATACCAGCTCTCTGATTCAATTTTTTCGGTATTTATCAGCGGCTGTATTTCTATCACAAAAACAATTATCATCACCAGGGCGGCTCCCTCAATAATTCCGAAGAAAAGCCCGAGCGATTTATCGAGCTTATCAAGGTTTATCTTGTCAATAAGGGCATTCAGGCCATTTTCAAAAACCTTGATAAGAACATAGGTTACAAGGAATATTAAAAGAAAGGCTATAACTTGATTCCAGTTGGAATGTCCGAAGTTCGAGCTGATGAAATCTCCGAGTAATGCCGAAAAAAGGACACCAAAGAGGATACCCATGCCGAAACCGGCGAGTCCCATGAACTCAGTCACAAATCCGCGGACAATCGCCTTTATCATCATAAACAGGATGATTATTGTGAAAAACACATCGATAGGAAGTATTGTAAAATCTCCAAACTGCATTAACTTAACCTCTCTTTAATAATATCAGATATTTTATCGGAAGGATTACCCCGAACAAAATCCAGGGCATCCTGTCCCATTTTATTGCGTAAAGTCTCATCCGACATCAGCCGGTAGATTTCATTCTTCAATCTTTCTGCCTTGAGATCCCCGGACAGTACTATCGAGGCCCCTGCTTCCTTAAAGACCTCGGCGTTCTTAATCTGGTCTCCCCGGCTGCTTCCGCTTCCAAGCGGTATCAGGATGGACGCCTTCCCGAGTGAGGCTGTCTCCCAGAGAGTGGATGCTCCCGCACGGCTTACTATCAAATCAGAAGCCGCTATGAAATCAGGGAGCTCTTCCTTTATAAAATCCCTTGTAATATAGCCGTGGAGATTTGACGTCTTGAATGAATAAGCCCCCATCTGATGGATGACCGTAAAGTCTTTCACCAGATCTTCGATGAGCTCTTCTATCAGCAGATTAATCTGAAGAGCTCCCTGACTGCCCCCAATTACGAAGATTATCTTTTTATCTCCGCCCCCGGCAAGCTTCCGTCCCCTTGCCGCGTCCGCCCTGTATATGGCCGACCTTACAGGATTCCCGGTTACAACAGCCCTGCCCCCTGGGAAATAATCAAGGCTCCGCTCATAGGAGACAAGAATTTTTTCTGAAAACCTGCTGTTTATCCTTGTTGCCAGTCCAGGCGTCAGGTCAGACTCATGAGAAATCACCGGTATTTTCAGAAGACCCGCGGCCGTGACCGGAGGCACACTGACAAATCCACCCTTCGAGAACACGAGGTCGGGTTTCATCTTTTTTATAACAAAAAAGGCCTTTACCAGTCCCGCCGCAATCTTGAATAAATCAAAAAAGTTCTTTACCGAGAAGTACCTGCGCAACTTCCCCGACGGAATTCCTATAAAGTCAATTCCGGACTGCCTGACGATATCAGCTTCCATACCCTTGCCCGAGCCTAGCCAGACAATTTTAATTCCGCCGTCTTTCTTCATCAGGGCTTCGGCTACCGAGAGCCCCGGATATACATGTCCGGCAGTTCCTCCGCCGGTAAATATTACTATCTTGTTCATCTGTTTCTTAGAATACATTGAAACTCGATATTGATAAACAGATTTTACGATATTGAGGGCAATTTTCTTTGAAAGCCGAATCATTCCGGTTATGACTGCAAAAATGTCAGTGAGCGGCCCCGCCCAGGCCAATAATTTGATTTGCAATTAAATTTGTAACGGCTATAATGAAGCTATGGCAAACTCAACCAAGATAATTCTTGCAGAGGCCCTTATAGAAACAATGAAGTCTAAACCACTGAGCAGAATATCTATCGAGGACATTACCGAAAAATGCGGCCTGAAGCGACAGACCTACTACTACCACTTCACCGATAAATATAAACTTGTAAACTGGATATTTGACAGGGAAGCACGGTCCTTGGTTTTCTATGCTTCATCCTGTCTTTAAATATCTTTGAAGCTTCGCTTAAAGACATTCAGCTTGGCAACTATTATTGTATCGCAAATTAACAACTATCTCTGTCTGGAAGTTTTTATTATTTTAGTGCTGTCAAAACCCTTTTTCTCAAGCGAAGATATAATGGACGAATAAACTTCTTCCGGAAGGGAGGCTTCCCGGCTTAAAATCCAGAGAGTATTTTCGTTTGGGGAGGTAACTGCCGCCCACTGATAATTTTCCGAATCAAGCTCAATTATCAGGTAATCAGCCGGAAAAATACCATAAAAAAGTACTCTCAGCCAATTACCGTTTTCATCGACTGGAGTTCCGAGGGCTCTGACTTCAGATGTATATTCCCCACTGTAAAAGTCCTTCCAGCATCGGTTTAGCACCTCTATTTTCCCATCTTCAGTAAAAGAATACTCAGCTGTCGATTCCGAACAGTCATCAGATTGAAAGAAATGCGGGTATCTGCCGACCTGATACCAGAGGCCTGTATACTTCTGCAGATCAACCTTTGAAACTAATTTCATCGAAGTTGAATCAGTTAATATAGTTGTGCATGAACTAAATAATAATACCAATAAAATTGTAATATATAACTTTCTCATAATAGCACCCCATCCCATTATAACATATCTGATCCGCACTTGACACTTCGTTAAACATTTTCTAAGCTATAGGAGTCGTGGGGTGGCCGGCGGAAATTGATTCCGCCGCCTGAGATTATACCCTTTGAACCTGATTCGGATAATGCCGGCGAAGGGAACGAGACTTGAACAAACCCACACATCATAAATATACTCTGGAGGTTTTCATGAAGAAAACACTTAAACTGTCACTTTTGATGTTGGCAGCGGCCCTCATCTTTACAGGCTGCAGTAAAAACGACGAGAACAAAAGTTCCGCGGACGCGGAAACAGAAAAAACACTGGTAATCTATTGTTATGATTCCTTTGCCTCAGAATGGGGACCGGCAGGCGCCGTCATCCCGCCGTTTGAAGAAAAATACGGTATCAATGTTGAGCTTAAGTCAGCCGGTGACTCGGGTCAGGTATTAAGCCGGGCTATTCTTGAGAAAAAGGCCCCGAAGGCTGATATCATCATGGGCATAGACAACAATTTGCTTGCGAAGGCTCTTAAAGAAGATGTCCTTACCGCCTACAAACCAAAGAACAGCGGAATGATACCGGAGCACCTCGTCTTCGACCCGGAGTTCAGGGCAATTCCCTTCGATTACGGATACTTTGCGATTAATTATGATTCAGAAAAAATCACTAATCCGCCTGCGACTCTCGAAGATCTTACAAAACCGGAATACAAGGACTCACTGATTCTCATGGATCCGCGGACCTCAGGCCCGGGTCTCGGCTTTCTGCTGTGGACAATTTCCGTCTACGGTGACGATTTTCCTGCATACTGGGAACGCCTTGCCCCATCCATCCTGACTATTACAGACGGCTGGGATTCGGGCTACGGTCTCTACACAGCCGGTGAGGCTCCCATGGTCTTAAGTTATACAACAAGTCCTCCTTACCATGTTGAGTATGAGAAGACAGACCGCTACAAGGCAGTCCTCTTCGACGAAGGCAACTACATGCACATCGAAGCGATGGCCATTGTAAAAGACGCACCCCACAGAAAAGCCGCCGAGATGTTCATCGATTACATGCTGACAGAGGACTTTCAATCGGCAATACCGCTGACGAATTTCATGATGCCGGTCAATCCTGAGATTGAACTCCCCGAGTCATTCTCCTATGCCCCTGTTTCAGAGAAGCCGCTGCTGCTGCCTACTGCCGAAATAGATGCGAATCTGGAGAATTGGCTTCAGAGCTGGCTGGAAGCGACAACTAAATAAGGGAACTTGATATTGCTTAATTATTCGGCTGAAAAAATACTTCCCGCTCAAAGAGCGGGCGGGAGGTATTCAGCCTCATCAATACTTTTTTTATTTCCCGTTTCCGTACTCGGAGTCTTCTTTATATTTCCGGTCTTATCTATCTTCCGAAATATCACTTTCGCCGGTTTTATTGATACTCTTCAAAATCCCTATTACCGCTCAATAATAAGCTTCACCTTTCTTCAGGCAGCGGTAAGTACCCTATCGGCAATCTTAATAGGGCTGCCAGGCGCCTGGTTGATGTCGCATCTTGAGTTCCGGGGGAAAAGGCTTGTAAACAGCCTGACAACTCTCCCCTTTGTCCTGCCGTCGGTTCTCGTGGTTCTGGGTTTTGTCCTCTGCTTCGGAAACAGCGGCGTTATTAACAGCCTTTTAATGAAACTACTGAATACCGACAAAACGCCGCTGCGTATTCTTTATTCGTTCAAGGCCATAATAATGGCCCATACCTTCTACAATTTCCCCATCTGTCTGAGACTTGTATCCTCGGCCTGGAGCCAGAGCGGGAAAAGCAGGATTGAAGCCGCCCAGATCCTCGGTGCTGGACCGGTTCGGATTTTCAGAACCGTAACCCTTCCGGTCCTCATGCCTGCGATAATAGCGGCGGCATCGCTTATTTTCATTTTCTGTTTCATGAGTTTTGCAGTAATTCTCGTTTTAGGCGGCGGCCCCTCGTTTTCGACCATTGAGGTTGAAATCTACCGGCTCGCGAGAATCAGCATTGATCTCGAGGCGGCCGCATCCCTAGCCCTTGCCGGCGCCGTCATTACAGCCCTGCTGACATACTTCTATATTAAACTGCAGAAGAAATCCGCCGCCGGTTTTTCAAACGATGAGGCGCCAATAGCCTTACGCAAATTCGGCTGTCTCTCACGGCCGGCGCGGCTTCTGATGCTTCTTTATCTGCTCTTAATCAGCCTGCTTATAATAGGACCGCTTCTTGCTGTTGCAATCCGGTCATTTCAGAGCAGAGCGGGTTGGTCCGGCGGACTTGTTTTCTCGCTGAATGCCTACAAGAGTGCCTTTTCGGGCAGGATAGCCGGCAGTGCTATAAAAAACAGTCTGATTTTCGCCTTCTCCTCGGTTCTAATCTCTATACCTGCCGGGATCATTGCAGCCTACGCTTCCGTCCGGAAAAAAATCAGATTTCCCGAATTCTCGGAAACTATGTTCATGCTTCCGATGGGCGTTTCGGCGGTAGTCATAGGGCTGGGCTACTACAGCCTTTCGTCCATAATCCCGTCAGCATCCGAGAACAGGGCGGTTCTGATAATCTTCGCGCATTCGGTCATCGCTCTGCCCTTTGTTGTAAGAACCTTTACAACAGGAATACAGCGGATTAATGTCAGCCTCATTGAGGCCTCACAGACCCTTGGGGCCGGTTTTGCCGCTACATTCATCCGGATTGAGCTGCCTCTTCTTAAGGGCAGCATAATAAGCGCCGCAGCCTTCGCGTTCTGTATTTCTGCGGGAGAGATTAACGCCGCCCTCATCCTGTCGGACGGAGCCATACCGACAATTCCAATTGCAATTTATCGTCTTATTTCTTCATATAATTTTTTCGGGGCCTGCGCGATGGGTACTCTGCTTATGTTTATCTGCGGCCTGGCCTTTTACCTGATAGACCGTTTTGGAGGGAGTGATATATTTTGAGTATAGAGATAAAAAAAATAAAATTCAGTTATGATGACTTCGATCTCGAGGCTGATCTCGACATTGATACAGGAGAGTTTGTGTCCATCCTCGGTCCGTCGGGCTGCGGGAAGACTACCCTCCTTCGAATAATAGCCGGGTTCAACAGGCCTGAAAGCGGCTCGATAATCATGAATGGTAAAAAAGATATAACAAATCAGCCGTCGGCGGCCCGGAACATTGGAATGGTTTTCCAGGATTACGCCCTTTTTCCTCATCTGTCGGTATCCAGGAACATTGCATACGGGCTCGAAATAAGAAAGCTCCCGGCCCGGGTAATTAAAGATCGCGTCCTTGAGCTTCTCGAGCTTGTTCAGCTCAAAGGTTATGAGAAAAGAAATATACATGAACTCTCCGGAGGAGAAAAACAGCGGGTTGCGCTTGCCAGAGCCCTCGCGCCCGAACCTGAACTTCTTCTCTTTGATGAGCCGCTGAGCGCGCTGGACTTAAAACTCAGAAAGGAACTCAGACGTGAGATAAGGCGGATTCAGAAGAATGTTGGATTCACCGCTATTTACGTGACCCACGACCAGGAAGAAGCCATGTCGATATCAGACCGAATTGCCGTCATGAACGACGGCAGGGTGTGCCAGATAGGCAGCCCCGAGCAGCTCTATGATGAGCCGTCGAACATCTTCACTGCCGGTTTCATAGGAACCATAAACAGAATAACAATCCCTTCAGATGAAGCCGGATCCGGCATGATGTTCAGACCCGAAAACTGCAGTCTTTACGAGGAGGGTCATTCTGATGAGGGTGATACCATAATTAAGGTGAAGGCTGTTTCATCGGAATATCGAGGCGGCTACTACAGCTGTGAAGCTGTTACCGGAAACAATGAAATCATAAGATTTTACTGCGGAAAAAAACTTGACTGCGGTCTTTCTTTTAAACTGAAAATCAGCAGGCTCAGTCGCTTCTGACAGCCCTTGCCTTTCTCTGTGCCTCTTCTTTAGAAGTATAGATGGTCATGTTCGAACCGAACACCCAGCCCTGGAGACCGTCATAATTCACCTGATACCAGAAATCTTCCTCATACTCGACCACGTCCCTGGATGGCGAGCGGGACATTATCTCAAGAACATACCCCCGCCACAGCGTTGTTACAATTCTCGATTCCACATCGGGCCGCTCTCTCAACCTCAGATACGCAGTTTCTATTACCCCGCAGCTTTCAGATGCTACTACAAGCGGAGTAGGCGGAAGCTCAATATCACCGAGGGTATCCTCCTTCTCCTCACAGCCGGTTAAAAGCGGCATAATTAAGGCAAAGGTGATTATTATTATCAAAAAGTTTATCAATTTCTTCATTTCACTTGAATTCCCGGTTTCCTGGTATTATATCTTTATAGGATGAAGTTAAAGATAATAACACTAACATTTATTTTAATCATCGGAACCAAGTGCTTTTCTGAAGAGATTTTTTTAAGCGGCGGCTTCGGACTGTCCCCCCAGGTTCAGCTAAGCTCGTTTGACGGAAAGACTCTCAAGCCCCAGGCTAAAATAAATGCTGATGCCGCCTTCTTTATAAATTTTTTCGATACTTTTTCTGCGGGACTCTCCGCGGGTTTAATCTACACATTATCCTCAGATATCAATGGAGGCTGGTCATATCCCGGCTTTGATGGTTTTGAAGCCGGACTTGAACTGCTCTATCATCCTCCGTTTTTCCCTGACGGGGGAATCGGCGGCGGGGTTACTGCCGGCTGGTACAGGTACAACCTAACCACCAGCCTGTTTTTCCTGCCGTCATTCAGCCTCTTTCCGTCATGGAGATATCTGCAGACTATCGGAGCTGATTTTTTCTTAGATCTCCCTGTGACGGTGTATATCCACCAGCAGGCTGATCTCTTTCTTTCAACCGGGATAAGGTTGAGGATGCTGCTTAAATGAAAACACTATTAAAACTGCTGTCCGCAGCTCTATTCTTAATAATAATTACAATCATCTCTTCCTGTACCCAGCCGATCATCCCTCAGGGTTACGCCCTGATCTACGGGGTTGCCGACTACGGCGGAGCGAATGATCTAAACTATACCGATGACGACGCAGAGGCCTTTGCCGGGCTGCTGACAGCCAAGGGCTGGGATGTCCGCCTCAGAATTGACAGTGAGGCAACCCTCTCCCAACTTCAAACCGACGTTTCGGATCTCTCCTCAATCATAACTGCCGCCGACAGACTTCTGTTCTATTACTCCGGCCACGGCGTCCGTCTGAATCTATCAAACACCGAACCCTCGGCAGCGGCAAACCCATATGACGAGATTCTTCTTCTCTATAATTCACTGTCGACCGTCATTGATTATGCAAACGGCAATCAGAGCGCCGACGTGCTTAGCGTAACGGTGTCGGACGACTCACTCGCCATCCTGCTAGCTGCGGTACCGGCAGTGAGCAGGATGGTTATTCTCGACAGCTGCTACTCCGGAGGATTCATCGGAGACGGCTTTACTCTGGATACGACCGCTGCTGATTATATTAAGTATGATTTTTCCTCCTCTTTTCAGCCGGCCGAAACGCTTTCATTGTATCTCGCCTATTCCCCCTCGACTAATGATCTGCCTCAGAGCAGTTTTTCCATCATGGCGGCATCGGGTGAGAATGAAGAATCTTATGAAAGCCCCTCTATCGGGCATGGATATTTCACATATTTTCTATTAAAGAGTCCTTCCGGAGCCGATTATAACTTTGACGGATATATCAGCTTCATAGAAGCCTATAAATACACCGCCTTATCAATTGACGCAATTGTAAACACCGGTAATGCAACTTATGACTACCTGCCCCACATAGCGGCCTTTCCCCTTGATCCTGTGCTCTTCAAGGCAGATTAATCAATATTTCAGCTGTAAATTGATTTTCTTTTAACAATGATGTACTATATATGTATATGTGTTTCGTCATAGAGGTATAATAAATAGTGAAAAAATTATTTAACGGCTGCATGAATATTGATGCAAGACTGTTTCTCAGAATCTACAGTCTTTCCGGCAAAAAAATACTGGATTATTTTTTCTACTATGTCACCAAGATAGGTGACGGATGGTTTTACGCGGTATTGCTGGGCATATATCTCATCATATATACCCGGGACGCAATTTCAATTCTTCCGGCCCTAATTACGGCATATGCCATTGATACGGGAATTTACATCATCGTAAAGAAAAAAGTAAAGCGGGCACGCCCGTTCAAGAAGATTGAAGGCATCACCTCCCTGGTTATTCCGCCGGATGAGTTCAGTTTCCCATCCGGACACACCGCCGCCGCCGCCGTGCTGGCAATTATCGGAAGCAACTGTTTTCCGGAGATAAAATATTTCCTGTTTTTTTATGTTGCCCTTATAGGATTCTCCAGAATATATAACGGCGTTCATTATCCGTTTGATGTTTTCGCCGGAGCGAGCCTCGGAATAATCAGCGGAAAGATCGGTCTGGCCATCTTTTAAATCAATCCCGGTTCAACTCATGCAGAAGCTGAAGCCCTCTGATTGTATGATGAGGATCATAGAGATCTGCCCTCGATGCGACCTTCTCAAAAAGGCGTCCCGCTCCGCCGGTAATAATCACCATTGACCTGGTACCCTGTTCCTCATCAATCTTCCGCACAATATTATCAAGCAGGCCTGCCCAGCCGTAGATAATGCCGGACTGAATACACCCAACCGTATCTATACCTATTACCTTATCGGGAACCTTCAATTCAATCTGCGGAAGCTGTGAAGTGTCCGCAAATAGAGACCCCAGGGCTGAGATGACTCCCGGAGCTATTACAATTCCCGGAAGAAAGCCGTTTTCCCGGACGATAGTAAAACTCGTTGCGGTTCCAAAGTCTGCGACGATAACATCCTTATGATAAAGATTATATGCCGCGGCGGCATTAGATAGAAGATCGGCTCCCATCTCGGACGGCTGCTCTATCGGAAAGCTAAGCCCTGACTTCATCCGGTAATTAATAAACCTCGCGTTTCTGCCGAAAAGTTCTTTCACGGCATCACGGATGGCGGCTGCCAACGGGGGAACCACCGATGCAATTATGATATCTTCAATCTGATTCAAATCCAGCTTATGCTGAATAAACATTGAATGAATGGCGATGACATACTCATCGGAGGACTTAAACGGTTTGGTCTGTAGAGTCCAGCCCGTTTTAAAATCACGCCCCTCAAAAATACCAAACCTCAGACTCGAGTTTCCTATGTTAACGGCAAGGATCATAGCTCCCCCATCTTCTTAAGTTTTTCTATTTCGTCTCGTACAAAGGCTGCCTTCTCAAACTCTAAATCCTTAGCGCATTCAAACATTTCCTTCTCCAATGCTGCTATTAGAGCCTTCCTCTCCTTTGAAATAATCACGTTGAAGTTTCCCTTTATTATGTCTATGCTGACCTTTTCATCTCTCTTCTTTTCTTCCTTCTTCCTGACAAGAATGTCCTGTACGGCCTTCTTTATCGAAGTAGGTGTTATTCCGTGCTTCTCATTATACTCCCGCTGGATGCCCCTGCGGCGTTCGGTCTCTGAAATAGCCTCCCGCATGGCATCAGACTCCCTGTCTGCATACATAATGACTCTGCCCTCCGAGTTCCTGGCAGCACGACCAATAGTCTGAATTAGAGCGGTCGCGGAGCGAAGAAATCCAATCTTGTCAGCGTCGAGGATTGCTATGAGAGAGACTTCGGGCAGATCAAGCCCCTCCCGAAGGAGATTTATTCCTATTATTACATCAATTTTACCAGTCCTGAGATCTTTTAAAATCTCAACCCGCTCAATTGTTTCAATTTCCGAATGCAGATATCTGACCTTTATTCCAAGATTGGAAAGGTAATCAGCAAGATCCTCCGACATTTTCTTTGTGAGTGTCGTAATGAGCACCCGTTCCTCTCTCTTTATCCGGATTTTAATCTCGCTGTAAAGATCTTCAATCTGCCCCTGTGTCGGCCTGACTTCAATCGGAGGATCAAGGAGGCCGGTGGGTCTTATAACCTGTTCGGCGATCAATTCTGATACTTGAAGCTCCTTCTTTCCCGGCGTAGCCGAAACATAAATGACACGTTTTGTTAAATCCTCAAACTCAGAGATATAAAGAGGCCTGTTGTCGAGTGCGGACGGAAGCCTGAAGCCGAAATCGACGAGGTTCATCTTTCTCGATCTGTCACCCTCATACATCGCCCCTATCTGCGGCAGGGTAACATGGGATTCGTCTATGAAGGTTAGAAAATCTTCGGGAAAATAATCGAGAAGGACGGCAGGTCTCTCCCCTTCCTTCCGGCCGGAAAGCGGACGGGAGTAATTCTCAATTCCGGAACAGTATCCGAGCTCTTCCATCATCTCTATATCATACTCGGTACGGCTTTTTATTCTTTGAGCCTCAACCAGCTTGTTCGCTGCAGTAAGTGCCTCATAACGTTCGGCGAGTTCTTCTTTAATACTTCCGACAGCAGCCTTAATCTGATCTTCGGGCATCACGAAGTGTTTTGCCGGATAAATAGTACACCGCTCCAGTTCCTCGAGAACTTCTCCCGTAACGGCGTGAATACGGGTAATCCGCGCAATCTCGTCCCATTCAAGTTCTATTCGGTAGAGGGTTTTCATATAAGCCGGGAAGATCTCCATAACATCTCCCCTTATCCGGAATGAACTGCGCTTGAGCACATCATTGTTTCGGTCGTAATGAAGAGACACTAGAGCGCGGCTGATTTTATCAAAACCTGTCTTTGTTCCCCGAACAATAGGTATTCGCATATTTTTAAAAGATGTCGGATTTCCGAGTCCATAGATACAGGATACAGAGGCAACAACTATTACATCATCCCTCTCGATGAGAGATGAGGTAGTCGACAGCCTCATACGGTCTATCTCCTCGTTAATGTTGGAGTCTTTTTCAATATAAAGATCTTTAGACGGAACATAGGCTTCAGGCTGATAATAATCATAATATGAGACAAAATATTCAACCGCGTTATCAGGAAAAAAATCAACAAACTCACGGTATAGCTGCGCGGCGAGGGTCTTGTTATGACTGAGAATAAGAGTAGGTTTCTGAACCCGCTCTATAATCTTTGCCATCGAAAAAGTTTTCCCGGAACCAGTCACCCCCTTGAGGGTCTGCTTACGACGATCCTGAAGGAGTCCTTCAGCGAGTTTCTCAATAGCCTGAGCCTGGTCTCCCGCGGGCTCAAAATCTGCTTTTACTTTAAAATCAGGCATAGGTTAATTCCAGGTTAATCCTTCAGAACGTTTGGAAAGTTCTATCTGTATTGCCTTCCTCTGTTTCCCGCGGATGACCTTGACTTCTATGACATCTCCGGGCTTGTTGTCCTCGAGGGCGGTAAACATGTCGGCTATAGTCTCAGTCTTGAAACCGTCAATTTCTATTATAATATCACCGCCGAGGTAAATTGTATCCCTGCCGTAACGTACGGGCCGTGATGTGTCGCCGCCTTTAATTCCAGCCTTCTCGGCATTTCCCTTTTGTTCGACCTCTGAAACAAGAATTCCCGCTTCAACAGGAAGCTTGGCATATCTGATGATGTTCCGGTCAAGCTGAATAGGAACAACATTTATCCAACCCCTTTTCACCTCTCCGAAGCTGATGAGTTCCGGCACAACCCTTATTGCCGAGTCAACTGGAACGGCAAAGCCGATTCCTACCGAGCCTCCCGAAGGGCTGAATATCATGGTATTTATTCCTATCATCCTTCCGGTTGAATCAATCAGGGGCCCCCCGGAATTACCGGGATTGATTGAGGCATCAGTCTGTATCATTCCTTGAATAACGAGGCCGTTATTTGTTTTAACCGGCCGGCCAAGACCGGAGACTATCCCAATTGTGAGTGTTCGATCATATCCGTATGGATTTCCGATGGCAAGGACTTTCTGGCCGACCCGGAGATTACTGGAAGCTCCAAAGGGGATTGTTATCAGCTCTTTTCCCTCAGGATCAAATTTTATGATCGCAAGGTCGTTCTCCTGATCACGTCCGATTACTTCCCCTTCATATTGTGCTCCGTCGAAGAGGATTACAAAGACCTTATAAGCCTTTTCAACAACATGATAATTAGTCAGGATATAACCGCGTTTATCGATAATCGACCCTGAGCCTGTGCCGCCTTCCATAGGTATCGGCTCAAGGAAAAAATTGATTCCCATTGTCTCAGTTGATATATTTACGACAGCTTCATTAAGCTTCTCATATATTCTAATGGTATTACGTTCTTCTTCTGAATAATTCTCATAATCTGAAACCTGAAGCAAATTTGTATCGGGGAAAATATTGGTCTGAAGTTCAAAAACCGGAGGTTTTTCTGTTTTAACCTCGATGGCCGCGGGTGTTCCGGGAAATTTAAAGAATCCGAACCCGATAATAAGAAAAAATACAAGCAGTATTGCTGAACAAACAATCAGAACTACCTGACTGCGGCTGTAAAGTTTCATCAATAATACCTCCGCTATAAATATATCCTAACGGTAAGAAAAAAGCCAGCTTTACGGCTTCATCTGGTTTAGGATAGGGCTCAGCAGAAAACTGTGTTTCGGGATTTTTTAGCCTCATACATCTTAAAGTCAGCCCTTGAGAGAAACTCGTTCACGGTTTCTCCGGGTAGATATTCAGTGGAGCCTATGCTGAGTGTCACCCTCTGACTATCGGGCTGGCTTCTCATATCATCTACGACCTTTAGCAGTTTCTCACCAACTAATTTAGCGCTGGAAATATCAGTCTCAGGCAGCAGGATTAAAAACTCATCTCCTCCGTATCTTCCAAAAACATCGTGTTCCCGAAGATTTTCCTTGATTATGTCCGATATATCCTTCAGGATCCTGTCTCCCTCAATATGGCCGAAACGATCATTTACCAGTTTAAAGTGATCCAGATCGACCACCATCATGGTCAGCTCCCTGCCGTTACGCGTATGACGTCCCATTTCCTCCTCGAGCCGCTTTGTCATAAACCGCCGGTTATAAACTCCGGTAAGCGAATCTTTAATTGCATGCTCTATGAGTTCATCCCGCGTCCGAGTCAGTTCATGTGTCCTGGCATCAACAAGACCCTCAAGAGACTGTCGGTACTCATTCAACTCAAAATTAAGCCTGTTAATTCTTATGCTGTAAACAATATTCAAAAACAGGAACGGAATTACGGCAAGACCGACTATGGCAAATCTGACGACCGATGAGAGAATACCGCCTGAGACCTCAGAATATAGAGTGGAAATATTGTATTCAACGCAGGAGATATAAACATTTCCAAGAGGGGATCTTTCCTTTAGTGCCACAGAGCGGTGAGTTCCCCAGCCGTCGCTGTATGTTATTGCTGCCGGTATGCCGGTTATGAAAACATCGGCAAATTCTGAAGGTATCTCATCGAAGGGGTAAAAATACCAGGATTTCCGCTCCATAGCCTCAAGCTCTGAAACCGACGGGGCCGTAAAATAATAATTGCCGCCCTGCTCAACCACGGTGTATACCCATTCAAATCCGTTTCGGTTTTTAAAATCTTTGATAGCCTGCCGGTTCATTCGCTCTTCATCTATTCCGATAGAATTCGGAGAAACGGCTCGGTCATGAAAATCATCCTCAAGCAGATATTTGACAACCGATGCCGCAGCTTGCAGACGATGATCAACACCGTCAATTATTTCTTTCCGCCTCTGCCCTACTTCAAATACCAGCATTAATATGACAACTGCCAGGTATACGAATACTAAGAGGAGATTGAAAAATTTAAATTTATTTCTTCCTGTTTTTACCAAAATCAATCCAGTTTTTATTAAATATTAATTTTTTCTCACTTATTGTATTACAGAAAGCTCAGAATTGCATTCTTTTAAAATATTTAATTTATGTTTGTTGAAATTTCGGGCGCCTGAGCTCTTAATTTTTTCTATATAGCTTTTTTTTAATTTTAATTCATCATACTCCTTGATCATTTCTTTGAAATAATGGTTTAATGGCGATTCTAATAAGGCTTTAATATAAAGCCAAACAATCCTGGAGTTTTATAATTTACATGAATAATATTAAGAACGATCTCCTCTCTGGTCTGACAGTAGCACTCGCGTTAGTGCCTGAGGCAATTGCTTTTGCCTTCGTATGCCACATCTCACCTATGATTGGTCTATATGCGGCTTTCATAATGGGTCTGGTAACATCCATAATTGGAGGACGCCCCGGTATGATATCGGGTGCTACCGGCGCGGTAGCTGTAGTACTGGCTGCTCTGGTTGTCAGTCATGGTGTTGAATACCTGTTTGCTGCCGTTGTAATCATGGGCATTCTGCAACTTTTAGCCGGACTCTTAAAACTTGGAAAATTCGTGAGATTTATCCCCCACCCGGTCATGCTGGGATTTGTAAACGGTCTTGCCATTGTAATTTTCATCGCTCAATTGGGTCAATTTAAAAACGGCGCCGGAAAAAATGCGGCATGGATGTCCGGGCCCGAGCTCTACCTGATGATAGCTCTTGTCCTGCTTACAATGGCTATCATAGCTTTTCTGCCCAGGCTGACAAAGGCCGTTCCCGCATCACTTGTTGCAATCGTCGTAACAACTGCCCTGGCTTTTGTTTTGAGACGTGCCGATATTGTTCACTTGAGAACCGTAATAGATTTTGTGAAAATGCTCGATCCGACTATCACGAGCCTGAAAGGAGGATTACCGTCATTTCACATACCTCAGGTGCCTCTCAATCTTGAAACCCTGAAGATAATCTTCCCCTATGCAGCTCTCGCAGCCTCAGTCGGACTTATAGAATCACTCCTGACTCTGACCCTCGTTGATGAGTTAACCGAAACACGAGGCCATGGAAACAGAGAATGTCTCGGTCAGGGAGCGGCAAATCTTATATGCGGTTTTTTCGGAGCCATGGGAGGCTGCGCGATGATTGGCCAGAGTATGATCAATATCAAGTCCGGCGGACGCGGTCGGCTGTCAGGAGTTGCAGCCGCAATCGCACTTCTGGCATTTGTAATGCTAGGCTCAGGATTCATTGAAGTAATACCTGTAGCATCTCTCGTTGGAGTCATGTTCATCGTAGTCATTAGCACCTTTGAGTGGACCAGTTTCCGAAATTTTAAAAAAATTCCAAAATCAGACGCTTTTATTATCATCCTGGTATCAGTGATTACTGTTGTAGAAGATCTCGCAATCGCCGTATTAATCGGCGTCATCGTTTCAGCACTTGTATTCGCGTGGAAAAAAGGAAGTCAAATAGAAATCCATTCTGAGACTAATCAGGAAGGTTCAAAGGTCTATCACCTGCGGGGCCAGCTGTTTTTCGGTTCGGCAAAAAATTTCGCGGATCTCTTCCATCCCGCAGACGACCCCGATGATGTAATTATTGATTTTCATTATTCAAGAGTTCACGATCATTCAGGTATCGAGGCTATCAACGCCCTCGCTGAGAGGTACTGCAAGTTAGGAAAAACTCTACACTTAATAGATTTAAGCCCCGAGTGCGCCCTATTGCTTGATACTGCCGGCGACATGGTAGATGTCAAGGTTTATGAAGATTTGAAGAACTGGCATATCGCTACAAATAAACTGGGATAATATTTCTATCTGCAATTGAGTTCTCTGGAAAAGGTGCTTTTCCAGAGATGCTCACAAACAACTCCGCCATATGCAATGAACAGCTTTCTGTCTGCCGAGTTTTCCACAGGAACACAGGGTTTGCAGTCAATATAAAAATTTTAAGGTTCTGGATCAATGTGTACCGTTAAACTCATTTAATCCGTCAATCATTGCAATGAAGTTCTCGACAGGCGTTTGGGCTTGAACATTGTGAACAGTATTAAAAACAAAACCACCGGATTTTGAAAAGATTTTGCAGTTTGCCAGGACTTCTTTCCTGACATCTTCAGGACTGCCGAACGGAAGTGTCTGCTGAGTATCCACTCCTCCGCCCCAGAAGACAACATCTCTGCCGTAATTTGATTTAAGCGTCCTCGGGTCCATTCCATCTGCAGAGAGCTGTACCGGGTTAATAAGATCAAAACCGGCTTCTATGAATAGCGGATAAAATGACGAAACTGCCCCGCAGGAGTGTTTAAACACTTTCCAGTGGGTATTCTTATGAATCCAGCCAGTCATTTTTTGATAATAAGGCATCCAGAGCTCTCTGAAAGTACCGGCTGAACAGAAAGTTGAGCTCTGCGTACCGAAATCCGTTCCGCAAAGATAAATGGCATCAAAGGCGCTGCCGCTGACATCGAAGGCTTTTTTGAGATTTTCAAGAGCGATTTCGGACTGTTTCTCAAACACCGCATGAATATAATCACTGCGTATGACTGTTGATATATACCATTCGGTAATATCACGTATACCCTTTGGGTCTTTCAGAAACGGAGCCGGAATAAGAGCAATATCTCCAAGGGAAGTTCCGCCTAAATTTGCCAGGACATAGCGATCCAAATCACGAACTCTCTCAGCCTCTTTTTTTATATATTCAATGTCTTCCTTCCCCCAGAGTCCGAATTCCTCAAGATTATCCTCAGGATCTAAATTTTCTTCATTAAAATATTTCTGACGAATAATACTGTCAAAGAAGTAAGAGCTGGCCGGCATTCGTCCGCTTGCTGCGGCAGCTCTGTCCCCCTCGGGATAAATGAGAATATCCCCGTTATCTCCAACATCAGTGTTAAACTTTCCGGGAACAAGAACCTCCTGAGCCCAGGGAGTTTGCCATACTTTCCAATCTTCATTGGTAAAACCGAACATGCCGTTCCTGGCCGTTACCGATTCAGTTTCAATTCCCAAAATACTTTTCAGCTCTTCATCCACTTCACCGAGCATCTGATAAGGTTCAACAATTTTAACCGGTTTACTCTCCAGGCCGAAATGTTTACGCAGGTCCATGATGACACTGCAGTGAATACCTGTGGTCGGACCCGATCCGAAATCTACAGGAATTCCCCCTCCCTGATGCTCTATGGCGCTGATAATTTTTTTTTTGCTCATGCTATAAAATTCTTTAAATACCTGTATGACAATTCAAGAGATTTAATTCGTGCCGCGTCGCTTCCCTCAAAAATCCGGTCTTCAACTTCTACACAAACAGGTCCGTCATAACCTGTATCTCCCAATATTGAAAAGAAACGGCCCCAATTGATTTCTCCGGTGCCAGGCAGTTTTGGAGTATGATATTCCAACGGATTCGCCATTATCCCGACTCTGTCCAATTTATGTCGGTCGAGCCTGACATCTTTGGCATGAACATGAAAAATTTTCCCGGAAAAATCCCTCAGGGGGGCTTCATGATCCATCTGCTGCCAGATGAAATGCGAAGGATCATAGTTTAATCCGAAGAAATCTGAAGGAATATCATTGAACATTCTTTCCCAGATGACCGGAGTGGTTGCAAGATTTTTTCCGCCGGGCCATTCGTCATCAGTAAAAAACATCGGACAGTTTTCTATTCCCACCTGCACTTTAAAACTTTCCGCTATTGAAACTATATCTTTCCAGGTACTTAAGAATCGCGGCCAGTTATCCTCAACAGATTTCCTCCAGTCTCTTCCGGCAAATGTATTTACTCTGCCAATACCAAGCCTCGCAGCCCCCTGTATAACCTTCTTTATATGATCGACCGCCTGTTTTGCCGCTTCCGCGTCAGGATCAAGGGGATTGGGATAATAACCCAGGGCACTGATACCGACTCCTTTTGTCCGGCATTTTTCCTGTATGCGGGCAATTTCTCCATCAGTAAGGCTATCCATATCAATATGGGTTATTCCTGCATATCTTCGTTCAGCCTTTCCTTTGGGCCAGCACATCACTTCAACACAGGAATAACCTATTTCCGCAGCTTTATCTATTACGGCATCAAAATCTAAATTCGGCAGAATAGCAGATGCAAATCCTAATTCAATCATTATAACCTTCCTTTATTTTTCGATTTTTACCCATCTGGATTCCAGGGCACTCTTTAAAATAGCATCACAAATAAGCAATTCTTTATGGCCGTCTTCAAAGCTGGGATGAGGAATAGAAGGATGATTTCCGAGTACAGCATCATAGAAAGCCTTAAAGCACTGCTTATGACTATCCGGAAACCCTTCTGCATGACCTCCGGGATAGCTGGTAAAGTAATTTGCTTCACTCGATTGAAGAGCCGGGTTTTTAATCAGCTGCTGGTTCATCTCATCTCTTCGGCCGATCCAGAGGCTGTTTGGAGACTCGCCGTCCCATGCGATTGTCTCCTGCGCGCCGCAGATTTCATAAGATATCTTGTTTTTTCTTCCTGCCGCGACCTGAGAAACCCTGAGAGAGCCGCGGCTGCCGTCGCTGAAGCGAATAAGTACATTTCCGCCGTCCTCGGTATCAATCTGAACTTCTTCAAAATTTGATGTATTTTCATTAGAGAATGTTTCGACTTCTCCTGCCGGTCGTTCTCTGACAGGATGAATGTTATATAGATCTGCACAAACAGATTCTATGGTTTTACCAGTTATGAAACAGATAAGATCCAGCCAATGTGTACCAATATCGCTTACAGCCCTTAGAGGCCCGCTGACATCCGATAATACCCGCCAGTTGTAATCAGACTTCTTCAGGAGCCAATCCTGAACATAGGAACCGGAAACCTCATGGATTGCACCCATTTTCTTAGAACGGATTCTTGATTCTATATTAAGGGGATAATAACGGATGTTATAGTTCACCCCGGTTATCAACCCGCTGCCGGAAGCTATTTCAAGCAGGCTGGCCGATTCAGAAGAGCTCATAGTAAGCGGTTTTTCGCACATTACATGCTTTCCGCTTTCCAGGCATTTTTTTGTCTGCTCAAAGTGGTATTTATTCGGAGATGTAATATGGACAACGCCTATCTCATCATCCTTAAGAAGATCATCGAGAGAATCCCATCCCATGCTGAGCCCCATGGCTTCTGCGGCTCTTTTGGATTTTAAGGGACTACTTCCCAGTACACCTTTGACAGTTATACCCAAACGCCGCAGGGCCTCAACATGAACGGGACCTATAAATCCGCATCCAATTACCGCTACACTCTTATCATACATACTAATAACCGCTTCCCAGCTGATGGTCTTCTTCTACGAGTGAATTTAGATCTTCCCCGGCTGCAAGAAGGGCCTTGGCTTCATCCATCATCACCGCCGTAGCCGTAGCCCCAACACGGCTTACACCCAAAGACCTCACATAAATCAGGTCTTTCAATGTCCGGACTCCCCCGGCGGCTTTAATCTGTACCTGAGGGGCCGAATGCTCTCTCATTAGCTTAAGATGTTCTGCTGTTGCCCCTCTGTATGAATACATCCCGTTCTCCTGCTTATTAAAACCATAACCTGTGGATGTTTTCACAAAAGCAACCTTCAGAGCGCTGCAGATTTCACATAGCTTGATTATCTCTACAGACGTCATGTAATCATTTTCAAAAATGACTTTAAGAATGGAACCATTTTTGACGACTGCATCATTGACCGCTTTAATTTCCTGCTGTACAAAATTCCAATCTCCTCCGAGGGCTTTGCCGATATTAATAACCATATCAACTTCTCCGGCTCCTGCTGCTGCGGCGGCTCGGGCTTCAATAACTTTAATATCCGTGCTGCTGTTCCCATGAGGAAAACCAATCACGGTTCCAACCAGGACATCGCTTCCCTTAAGCTCTTCAAGTGCGAGGGGGATCGCATAGGGCTTGATACAGACAGACGCAACATTGTATTTTACGGCAACGCCGCATTCTTTTCTAAGTATTTCATCCGTCATTGTAGGATGCAGAAGAGAATGATCGATCATTTTTGATAAGGATTCATAATTCATAGTTGCTAATTTCCTTTGTATATTATTCATTTGTTTTCTTTTACTGACGCAGTTTTGTTTCCCGGGCATAAGCCGTTAAAAGAACCAAAAGCGTTATTCCCATTATAATTTCCCTTCCCCATGACGGAATGCTCTGAACAGTCAGAAAGCTTTCCAGGAACTGCAGGAGAATACAGCCGACAGCGACTCCTAGGTAACCGCCTTTGCCCCCGGCCAGAGAAACCCCTCCAACGACAACTGCAACAACAGAAGAAAGATTATATTTATTCCCCAGGGAAATATTATAGATGGACCCCAGATATCCCAGGTACAGGAAGCCGGCAAGACCGGCAAGCATGGAACTAAGCCCGTATGACAGGATTCTGATCCATTTAACATTCAATCCTGACAAACGGGCAGCTTCACTGTTGCTCCCCATAGTGTACAGGCTCAACCCGTAGCGGGAATTATTCTGAAACAGGATAAAAATAACGGCAAATATAATCCAAATATACACAATACCGGGTATTCCCAGAAAACGCCCTGTTACGACCTTAAGCATAAAGGGGGTTGCTCCTTTTACAGCAAGTCCGCCTGTAATAAAACGACTGATCGATTCGACAACAATACCCATGCTGAGGGTCATGATAAGGGGGGGAATTCCGATAAGAGTCACTCCAATGCCGTTCAGGATTCCAACAAAAAATGTAGCCATGATAACGGCTGCAAAAGCCACGATAATACCGGAATCCATTCCATTGGCAATGGCTCCACCTAATATTGCTCCGAGAGTGACAACCTTTCCGACAGAAAGATCAATTCCGCCCTGTCCGGAAAGGACTACCAGGTTCTGCCCGGCAGCTACAATTCCAAGGAATGAAGCAACCGTAAGCATATTAATGATCTGGGGAAAACTGGCAAATCCGGGAGCACTCATCTCACCGATGATCAAAAGCAGTACCGCAATACCTGCAGCAATGACTGTTGGATTTTTAAATTTGGAAAATATATTAATATTTAAATTCATTTATCTCTCCTGCTCAAAGACTTAGCCAGTAAAGATCCGAAGGAAAGAGCAAGGATAATAATGACTCCCTGCATCAACTGCTGATATTTAACATCGATACCATAGAAAAAAATGATATCATTTATAAGCCGTGTGATGACTCCCCCGAACAGGCTTCCTATAGGGCTGCCAAAGCCTCCCGAGAGACTCGCCCCTCCGATGGCAGCAGAACTAATGGCTTCTAATTCATAGCCGGCACCGGCAAGAGGACTCCCTGAAATAGTTTCGCCGATAATGGCCAGAGTGGCCAAGGCTGTAAAAAATCCGCAGATCCCGTATGCCATGACTTTTTTTGAGTTTACATTGACACCGGACTCAAAGGCTGCCATTGTCGATCCTCCCACGGCTTTGAGCTCTGTGATGATCCCTCTTTTCAGCAGAAAAAAATACAGAAGTATCGAAAAACCGAGCAAGTACACAGCTACCGGAATATATAAAAATTTACCGGAGAAGAAATGATAGAAGCTCATGGGCACCTTACCTCCCGGTTCGCCCATAACTGCCAGAGCCAGGCCTTTCCAGATAACTCCGGTTGCATAGGTAGTAATTAGAGCCTGGAGCCGGAGCCTTGTCAATAATAATCCATTTATAATTCCGGCCGCGGTTCCCACAAGGATCCCGGCAGATACTGCGATAATAATACCCTGCACAGATCCTTCAAAATACATAACCAGCTGAACGACAATCACATTCACAAGGGCGATCATAGTCCCCTGGGAAAGATCGATACCCCCTGTCAGAATAACAAAGGTCTGCCCGAAGGCTGCAAATAATAATGGCATCCAGGACTTCAGCTTCACTGACAGAGACATAAATCTCAGATATTTCGGGTTACGAATTCCTAAAAGGATCATAAGGAGTATAACAATTACAATTCCCAGTAAATAGGGAGTTTTTCGGAAGCGTTCCTTCCAATCTATTTTAAGCCATCGCGGCTTTGTAGAGTTCGTATTCACTTAATCTATCCCCACGGAGCTCATCAACTATTCGGCCTTCATTCAGAACCAGTACCCTGTCTGTATTTTTCAGGATTTCCTGATCTTCCGAGGAATTCCATAGTATTGAAACTCCTGCATCACAAAGTTCTTTCATTAAAGTATAAAGCTCTTCTTTTGTTTTTATATCTACCCCTTTTGTGGGGTCATCCATCAGAAGAATCTTCGGTTCGGTCATCAACCATCGGCCTATTATAACCTTTTGCTGATTACCGCCGCTTAGATTCGAGATGGACTGATCCAGACTGTCGTAAACAAGACTGAGTCTCTCAAGTATTGGTAGAACTGATATTTTTAATTTTTTTCTACTGAATAGATGAACCCTTTTCTTTCTTATATAAGCCAGGGCAGTGTTTTCCAGAATAGATCTGATCTGAAATACACCATATTTCTTTCTATCGCCCGAGATATATGATAAGCCGTCTCTCACGCAATGACCGGGAGATTTCAGCCCCAGGGATTTATTATCCAGCACGACCTCTCCCCTGAAATCAGAAGAATTCCCGAAAAGAGTTAATAATAATTCAGACTGGCCTTGTCCCTGAAGCCCGCTGAGTCCGAGGATTTCACCTCTATTAAGGGTGAAATTGATATCTTTCAGTCCATGAGCACTTAGGTTTCTGACGTCAAGGAGTACGTTCTCACTGATTTCCCTCTCCTCATTTTTGGAAGATGAAAGTTCTTCTCCCACCATATGGGTGACAATTTCATCATGTGTTGCGGATTTCAAATCCACAGTAGCGACGGTTTCACCGTTTCTGATGATGGTAGCTCTATCACCAATCTCGAAGAGCTCTTTCATTTTATGAGAGATCAGAATGATGGAACATCCCTCATCCCTTAACTCCCTGACTATGTTAAAAAGGATTTCGACCTGCGTGGTATGCAGCGATGAAGTCGCTTCATCAAGAATAAGAACCTCCGGTTCCCGTATTAGTACCTTCAGAATCTCAATAATCTGTCTTTCATCAGTAGACAAGCGGGTCACGGGAGTTTCAGGGCAAATATCCTTGGATAGTACAGCCTTAAAACGGGCAAGAGCCTTTTCACACATCTTTTTCTGAGATTTTGAATCTACAAAACCAAGCATTCCCTGATTCTTACTACCCAAAAACATATTTTCCTGAACAGTCAAATCAGGAATGAGACTCAATTCCTGAAAGACTACGGCAATCCCCGCCCTGCGGGCTTCAGCCGGACTTGAAAGATTTAGAGCCTTACCTTTATAGAAAATCTCGCCGCTGTCTTTTTCAAGGGCACAGACAATAATTTTACTGAGGGTACTTTTACCACAACCATTGGCTCCTACAAGAAAGTGGATCTCACCCTTATTCAGAACAAAATCGCCTTGACTGAGGGCCTGTACCCCTCCGAACCTTTTTGTTACACCTCTGAGCTCTAGCAATGGAACCATGATATACCTATCCTAAAAATATGTATCCCGGAGAAAATTTACACTTTCTCCAGGATCGAAATTTCACGCTAAGAGAACTCTCTTATTTAAAATACGCAGAAGCCTGAGCCTCTGTCAGATGCCCGTCAACAGCAAAGTAATCAGGGTAATCTTTATAGGCGTTATAGACTGTATCAAAGTTGATATTAGTTACAACTGTGGGAACCGGTACATAAATTGTGTTTCCATAGGGACCTTCAAAGATTCCATCCTTGAACTCTTTACCGGCGAGCATCTGCATTCCCACAAAGAAAGCGGAAGTCATTGCTCCGGGAGGATTGGCCACACCTATCATGTCCAGTCCTTCAGTCTTCCACATTTTCAGGAAGTCAACTCTGGCTTCACCTGTTGAGAAGATGTCATCTCTTCCGGCAGCCTGAATGGCTCTGAAAGCACCGGCAGCCATACCATCCTGAACCCATACGCCATTGATATTGGGATAGGTAGCAAGCATATCAGCCATGGCGGCCTGCCCTTTTGCGTTATCCCAGTCAGCATTGACCTCATTAAGTATTTTTATATCAGGATAAGAATTAAAGACTTCTGTATATCCTGCTACACGAGCGGTATTGGCGGGATGACCGGCATAACCGTTAATGCACACAACATTGCCCTTTTTACCTAGTTTTTCAACGAGCCAACGGGCAGAAATAGCAGCCCACTCTTTCTGATTTATAGCGACATTGACGGCATCAGGAGATGATAATTCAGTATCTGTCCCGATAACAATGACTCCCTGAGATTTAGCTTCAGCGATAACAGGTGTCAAAGCAGTAGCATCTGCGGGATTGATTAGAATCAAATCAGCACCGCTGGAAATCAGGTTTCGAATCTGGTCAATCTGACCTTCCGTGCTCACATCAAAACTCTGAACAATGATCTTTTTAATCAGTCCCTGATCGATATAAGGCTTAGCTGCAGCTTTTACATCATCTACCATCTGTGTTCGCCATTCACTTCCGACCCAGGCATTACTGATACCAATAGTGTATCCGTCTCCGCCTTCTTCCTGTCCTCCGGCAAAAGCGGAAAAACTGCCAATCAGCATCATCACACAAAGAAGCAACATACTCTTTTTCATAAACTTCTCCTTTCACTGTATACTTTACCCATTCCAACGAATAGGGAATTCACTTAACTAAAGACAGGCCGGACTCAAACGGATCAACTGGACGACCTGTCCTGGCACTTTTCAGGGCCGCAAAACAATAACGGAGACTGAGCAGATTCTCCGCGGCATTATTCAAGGGCTGCCTGTCCTCTTCAATTGCGCACAGGAGTTCACCCATAGCACCGGCAAAGCCATCCGGAAACCAGCTGCCCTCAAGTTCTGGAACGGCCCGGCCGGATGCGCAGCTGAATGTTACTTTCTGTGATAATAAATCCGGACCGAAACTTTGAGCCGTACCTTTAGTTCCGACAACAAGGGTTCTATCTTCCTGACCAAAGCGGGTAAAAGCATTGAAATCGATTGATGCCTGTCCCCCTTCATAATCAAAGATAACTGAAGATAAGAGTGGAGGTCTTTCGTCCTGGCCTGCCGCGTAAGAAGCTTTTGCAAAGACTGATTTAACCTTTTGACCTTTCAAAAAACAGTTCACCATGTCAAACCAGTGAATTCCGAAATCAAAAAGGATTAAATAATGTATATCTTCAAAGGGAGTCCCCTTCGTCCAGCTATGATCCCAGGATATTGAGTGACGGATTGCCTGAACGTCCCCCAGGGCTCCGCTGTCTATCAAACCTCTTATGTAGGAATAATGGGGAGACCAGCGCCCATTCTGGTTCACTCCCAATTTAATACCGGCAGAGGCGGCTTTTGCGACGATTTCCTGACCTCTGGCTATGTCCGTCACAAAAGGCTTCTGAGAGAGAATGTGTTTTTTGCTGCTGATAAAGGGTTCAAACATTCTGTCCCGCACCTTGGGATGGACAGCCAGATCAACCACATCTATCTCATCGTCATTAATCAGATTCTCCCAGTCCTCTTCAATTCTGGAGCTCAAATTAAACCTCTTCTTAGCCTCTTCAGCCTTTTCTCGGTTAACATCACAGAGTACCGAAATATTCCAACCGGCTTTTGTATATGCTATCAGGTGCTGTTCGGATATGCCGCCGCAGCCTATAAGAGCTAAAGAAGGATTATAACTACGGGGTTTCGGCGGAAGATAATCAATTAGAGGAGCTTTAATTTTTGCTGTGCTTCCGGTTTTGCCTATGCCGTAACGATCTTTCTCTTCCATACCTCACCTAGCCTATGAGATTCAAAGTTTTCTTTGATTCTGCAGATTTATAGGCTGTATCTACAATCTGCTGTCCTATACGGGCCATTTCGATGGAGAGCGGTCCCTCAATGGAAAGATTGTTCTGAATACAGTGGATCATATAGGCCACAGGATTATGAAACGGGGCTTCCAGAGAATCAGCAGGATACTCGATTCCTTCGGGATGTTCTCTTGTCTGAACCCGTACAGTTTTTTCAAAATCATAACTGCTGATAGTCCCCTCGGTTCCTACAAGAGTAAATCCGCATTTCGGCTGAGGCTGAAAAAGCCAGGGGTCTGTGAAAGTACCCCACCTCGTCTCAAATTTTGAAAGACCGTATTCATAGCGGGCGGTCGTGATGCTGTGCTCATCTACTTCCAGACCTTCAGACTGATAGACTGAAGAAGTAACTTCCAGAGGTTTTGCTCCGCCATGGTACCAGGCACCCAGGGTCGTTCCGTAACCCAGGTAGTCAAGGAGAGAGCCACCTCCTGATTCTTTTTTATAAAACCAGCTTTTCGGCTTTTCTCTCTCCACGTCTTCGGCGGTTGTTTCAAGCTTATCAGATGAATGCCAGAGGGGCCCTCTGTTTCCATCGTAAAAATGAACCTCCCGAATATCTCCGATTAGCCCCTGATCAAGGAGCTCTTTAGCTTTTACATGGGGAGGATACCAGGCCAAAGGCCAGTTCACGGCAAAAAGCTTGTCCCTTCCCTTGAGTGCATTGATTATCCTGTCAGCTCCCTCAAGAGTTGAAGCAAAGGGTTTTTCCAGGATAATATGAACATCAAAGGCGGCAATCAATTCTACCCACCTGGCATGTTCAGCCGTCGGGGGACAGAGTATGACCACATCAGGTTTGGTTTGCCTCATGCACTCTTCCCAATCAGTAAAAACTTTATCATCAGAAATCCGAAAGTTCTTAATAGCCTGATCCATCAGTGATTTATCAGGATGAGCGACTCCGCATATTTCTGCCTCAGGATGTTCCCAAACCATTCGTAAATTATCACCCATATGTAAATGCGAGAATTCAATTCCGGCTACTTTAATCACATTCATCTCCAAATTACAGTCTGCTTGCAGTCTTTTTCAACCAACCTGCCAAGGCAAGAATAAAGAACTTTTTTATACAGCTTTTCTAATCAAGATTCATTTTAGAATTATGGTAAAACCTTTTTATTCATTTGTCAAACAATTTTGTTCGATAATCGTCCTTATAAGAATTAAGTATTGACTTCATAGGGATGATCATTTAATTTGATTACAATGAGAAAGACTAGTTATGAATCACCTTCTGCTGATTCGATCATATTCAATATAATAAGAAATGAAGGTTCCATAAATAGAACCGATTTGGTTGCAAATACAGGCTTTGCAAAATCTACCGTCTCTCTTCAAATCAACAAATTGATTGAAACAGGAATCATACAGGAAATTAAACCGAAAAAATCTGAAAATACCGTTAGAAAATTACAGATCGAAATTGTTCCTGACGCCGGCTACGTTATTGGCGTATTCCTCGGAATTCACCGTCTAAGCATCAGCCTTTTCAACCTCAGGATGGAAACCATCCTGGAAGCCGTCTATGACCTTGAATCTATTTTAAATCCTGAGTTCATCAACAGACTTATCATTAAGAAAATAGATCTGCTGATATCCGAAGCTAAAATCCAGAAAAAGAGCTTATGGGGAATAGGCCTGGGTTTTCCTTTTCCTGTTGATTTCCATCAGGGGATTTCAGAAGCTCCTCCAAACCTGCCTTTGTGGCATCAATACCCTGTTCAGGCAATATATGAAAACCACTTTTCATGCCCGGTACTGCTGGATAACGATGTTAATGTTATGGCTCTGGGGGAAGCATATTCAGGAATCGCTCAGGATGAAAACGACTTTATATTCGTAAAGGTCGGCAATGGAATAGGCTGCGGACTCTTCATGGAAGGCCGGGTATACAGAGGAGCGAAAGGTAGCGCCGGAGATATAGGACACATTGCTTTAGACAGGGAAACAAAGCTTTGTCACTGCGGCAACATTGGATGTCTTGAAACCATTGCTGCAGCCCCTTCCATAGCCCAAAAAGGGCTTGAAGTTGCCATGACGGGAGACAGCCCCATTCTCCAAAAAAAACTTGCTAAAAATCATAAGGTGACATCAAAAGATGTCGGCGAGGCTGCCCAGATGGGAGACATGTTCGCTTTGAGAATAATCAAGGAGAGCGGAAAAAATCTGGGAAGTGTGCTTGCAAAATTAGTCATCTTTGCTAATCCCGGAATGGTTGTTATAGGCGGTGGAGTCACCAAATCAGGAACATTATACTTGTCTGCAATCAGAGAAGAGATTCTCCGAAAAGCAACTCATATAGCTACCATAGATCTGCAGATAAGATACACAGATCTGCAGGATAAATGCGGACCTATCGGTTCAGGCCGTTTAATCATAGAAGATATTTTCTCATCACGTAATTTCACAAAAACAATTGAGGGGAAATTTAACATCCCGAATGCTCTCCAAGATAACAATGGAAAATTTCTATAATTTACACCAGAAAAAATCCTGTTCTCCGTATCTCCTGTGCTGAACGGCCTCAAGGATATCACTCTGCCCAATCCTACCCTTCTCGAGGCGAAGATCGGCAATAGTTCTTGCACTCTTCATTATCGAGACACAGGCCCTCGATGATATTCTCATCTTCCTCACGGCATCCATGTAGACTTTCTCGGCCTCGGGGGTCATGCCGCAATAGTATTTCAGTCTGTTCTGGCTTATTCTGGCATTTCGGCTGAAAGGTTCAGTCTTGTATCTCTCCTTCTGAATGACGACGGCAGCTTCGACTCTGTCCCGGATTTTTTCACTGCTCTCTTCATTAGAGTCCGAGGCGGGATTAATTGAGACCGGCTCAACAGGAATTCTAATATCTATGCGGTCAAGCAGAGCTCCGCCGAGTTTTTTCCAGTAGCTCATTACTTCCTTACGGCTGCATACACAGACAGCTTCTTTTTTTCCGAGGTTCCCGCAGGGACAGGAATTCGCGGCAAGAAGCAGCTGAAAGTCAGCAGGAAAGATGCAGCTTCTGCCGGCCCGCGCAATATCCACCCGGCCTTCCTCCACCGGCTCCCGGAGAGACTGAAGAAGATTCTTGTTGAATTCCGGAGTCTCATCGAGAAAAAGTACTCCATGATGCGCCAGGGAAACCTCTCCCGGTTTTATCGTCTTGCCTCCGCCTATTATTCCTTCCTCAGAGGCTGAGTGGTGCGGCTCGCGGAAGGGAGGGTTCTTAATCAGACCTGAATCAGCGGGCAGCATTCCCGCTGTTGAATATATACGAGTCACCTCAATTGACTCATCCCGGTCAAGCGGCGGAAGTATTCCCTTAAGCCCCCTCGCGCTCATTGTCTTGCCCCCGCCTGGGGGTCCGAACAGCAGAACATTATGACGCCCCGCCGCCGCTATTTCCAGAGCGCGCTTCACAAAGGGCAGTCCTCTGATATCCATAAAATCAATACTGCTGCGGTCAACAGGGTCATTTTTTTTATTCTCTGCCTGACTGTATCCGGCGGCATTTGCCTTTCCATGATAGATGGCGGTAAGAAGGAGAGGAAGTTCGGACAGGTTCCTGATACCGTAGATCTCTCCCCATCCGAGAGCCGTACCCTCGGCAACATTCTTATCCGGAATGATAATTATTCCTACCTCTGCCGCAGAAGCCGCGGAAACTGCCGAGAGTACGCCGTGTACAGGCCGTATTTCGCCCGAAAGCATCAGTTCTCCGAGAATCATTACTCTGAGGTCGGCTTTAATTGTTATACCTCCAGATTCGATGAGGATGGCCGCGGCCAGGGAGAGATCGAAGGAGGCACCTTCCTTACGCAGGCCGGCAGGTGCCAGGTTTATGAGGATTCTGCCCTTGGGAAGCTCAAAGCCGCTGTTTCGGAGCGCCGCCCTGACTCTCTCACGCGACTCAAGAACGGCTCCGTCCGGCAGTCCGATTATATCCATGCCTGGAATTCCGCGTCTTATGTCGACTTCAACCCGGACAAGCTGACCGGTAAATCCGTTTGAGGCAAAACTTGTTATAGTCATCTGCGCATCTCCATCTGACTATAACCGTATTATTTTTTTTCTGATTCAAATATTCGTGAAAAATTGAAGTATTCCAGGTAACAAACCTTATAGCCGTAGGTGTTAAATCTTTTAGGATGATAAGAGGAAAAACCTATGACAAGAATATTTCTATATAGTATCTTAATATTAATTTGTACCGCTATTCTGTTCGGCTGTCATTTCGAAGTACTTAATCCGAATAACACATACCAGGGCGAGGATGAACCGTCTGAAACTGAAGGAGGGCTTGACGTAACCGTAATAACCGAGAGCGGTGATAATCTGGCGTATCGTAGTGAAGAACTCCTGATTTCAATAAGCCCTTCAGAAATTACTGGATCGGTTTCAATAGTACTTGTAGACAAGCGGGGCGGCGAAACAACTCTTATTGATAATTATTCGGGCCCATTTCCCTTCTCCTGGATTATTCCCGAAGATTTCCCTCCGGGGGAAAGTTACCGAATACTGGTGAGGGGGAAATATTACAAAAATGACTCAGGAATTTTCGGTTTCTCCGAAGAGTTCGCAATTCTCACTGATTTCGTCTCAGGACTTTCAGATATTACCGTCTCCTCCCGAATCATCGAAATAACTCTTACCGACAACGGGTCGGTTATCGACGATGATACAATCTCAATTTCATTAAACGGCAGCGTTCTGGATGCGAAGCATATCCTTGCAGGATCTCCGGGGACAAGCTTGACCCTTTATCTACAGGAAGGAACCAACACCTTAAGTATTACTGCCGTCAACGAGGGAAGTGTCAGCCCGAATACAGCCGAGATTACTTTCACCGATGTCACGGAGGGCGAAGTTGTGCAGGAGTGGCGATTGCTTGAGGGGGAGACAGGAACCCTAAGCATCAGCGCTCCATAAACCACAGAAGCGCTTACTCTGACTTTCAATAGTTATCCCACCATATCTATGGCTTCGACCGGACAGGCTTTTTCGCATATTCCTACTTAATCTAAAGGTCCGAATTATAATATATAAATCGTAAAAGTCTTTCATCCTGCTTGTAAGAAGGCTTAGAGCAACTGACGCTTCTAGTTTCTCAGCAATGACTGTTTCTATTGGGTAGGATTCAATATCAGCAGTTTCAATTTCCAATAGAGATGGTATAGACTTCGATACAGGCCCAGGATGAACCGAGTCGCCAATACCGATATCAATTTGCAATGATACTCGGGCCTTTCCTATATAGGCCTGGACTTTTACTCTTTGTCCATGGTAATTATTTTGTTCCTTGATATCCTGAAGAGTAATAGTTTCAGTATTAAACTTCACAGCATCTTCTGGGTATTGGATGGCACAAATGTTCTTGATAGATTCAAGGATATATTCTCTTTCGGTATTGCCAGTTTTAAGAAAGTCGATATCTTTGGTTGTTCGGTATGCCTGATCTTCTAATGTAATTGTAAGAAGATATGCTCCTTTGAGCACATAATCCTCTCGATAATCCGATTGCCCCAACCTGTAAAGGAACCTCTCAGCCAGATACCGAATCAATAATGACTGATAATCTTCTTTATGTTTACGGCTGTGATTCAATAATCTCGCAAGTACTGAAGCAGCATAATCCTTTTGTGCTTCACTCATGCTAAACTTTCCATATATGGTCGCAAAATCTCTTTTACTCTGCATATTTCTGCATAGTGGATAATTTCATCTATGGTAGCACGCTTATTCTGGATTACATCTTTCAGCGCTTCAATTGCGACATCAAGCCCGATCTTATTCCTATACTTGAAGCAATCAGCGATGGTTTTAGATATACAGTATACATAGATTTGATCATTATCTATTTGATGCGTTTCAATGCCCTCAGTAAATGAAGCTCCAGAGAATGTAATTATTTTAACAGGAGTATTATCAGTACGAGGCACTCGACTTGGTCGTGAAATAGCCATCCATACTTCAGAGGGATTCTGTGTACCAACCTCATGGAAGCTGAGTGCGCTTAGAAGACAAACAACACCTCTTGTCACGATTTTCTGAGCTATAATAAGCGAATACTTTTCATTTGGTATAAATTGAGGAGAAGAATAGAGGCCCTTATCAATTCGTATCATTTCACCGGTTTGTATAAGCCGACGAATTGTTTCTCTGTGCACGCCAACTGAAGAAAGTTCCTTTGCACTTATGATAGTGTTATTCAATAGAAGCTGTTTCACAATACTTTTTTGATCTACCATGTGACTAATTGTATACTAATATAGATAAATGTCAACGTTTTGTCACACAAATCACACTAGCACTCTTCTTTCAACAAGTTTCAAACAGTATCTACCAATATACCAGACATCTCATCTTTGTTCCGCTGGCGATCATTATGCTTATCTGGTCCCTGGTTGGTAAAAGAGCTAAAAATGAGTAAACAGAAAATTCAATAATTAAGGCCTTCATTGACGGCTGTTATTTCTTTTCAGTCGCCGATAATCTTTTACGCCTGTAACGGGAAACAACAATTTCATTTAATAGTACATCCGTTGCTGTATGTTCAAACATCAAATGCTCCGGCAGTACGCCGAACAAAGGGGTTCCGCCTCCGAGAAGAATCGGCAACCTTGAGATAATCATCTCGTCAATTCTGTCGCATTCAAGAAATATCTGGATAGTTTTTCCGCCGTCGATGTATTTCCGTTCATATCCTAGCTCGTCCAGCATCGCTGTAATCTCATCTGGACTTCCCTTTATAATTTCTACCCGGCCCTTCAACTTTTCCGGTACGGATTTAAGAGCATTGCTGAGTACAAATACATGCTTTGGGTACGGCCACTGAATGTCCATAGCAGCGACAGTCTCAAATGTGTTCCGTCCCATAACAATACAATCAATACTGTCCAAAAAATCAGCAAATCCAAGGTCTGAATTCTCAGGGTTGGGAACCGACTGAAGCCAGTTAAGTCCGCCATCCTTGTCTGCAATAAATCCGTCAAGGCTCGCGGCGATATAGACGATGTTACTCATTGTTCTTTCTCAGTGCCATAATTTCGATTTTACCGGAATTTATCCATCTCAAGCCCGACCATGGTATCACATTCTTCGTTAAGTTCGTTTCCGGAATGGCCTTTTACCCATCTCCAGGAGACATCAAGACTGTCCACCAGAGCCTTAAGCTCTATCCAGTATTCCTTGTTTTTTACAGGTTGTTTGGCAGATGTCTTCCATCCGTTTTTTACCCAGTTATGGATCCATGCTGTTATCCCGTTTTTAACATACTGTGAATCAGTTACAACTGTTACAGGATTCCCTGCTAATGCAGAGTTCGTGTTGACTTCCTTCAGTGAGTTTATCACGGCCGAGAGTTCCATTTTATTATTGGTAGTATGGGCTTCGCCGCCCGATTTCTTTATTCGCCGGCCATCCGCGCTAAGCACAAAGGCCCAGCCTCCCGGTCCAGGATTTCCCGAGCATCCGCCGTCTGTGTATATTTCAATCATAATGATAAATTATACGATGGAGCCCGTTAAATCAAGAGGCACTTTGATACTGACAAAAAATACTATTGAGCATATAATATGATTATACCTTGGAGGGGAAATGGCCGAACAGCTGATATTAAAAAATCTCGAATTCATCAAAATTCTTCCGGGATGGGCACAGGAACTTTCATATAAATACTGTTCTGAAACAGCAAATCTTTATCTGATTCACGGAAATATCAGGGATTTTCTTCCGAATAAGATGTATGAGGGAGAATTTGTCTTTGTCAGGATTCAGGAATTCATCTCCGAAGTCCTGTTTGGAAATGAAGATATAATCGTTTATTATGACAGATCTTCGGGAATCAACTTCTGTACTCAGGAGATGAGAGAGGAATACAAGAAAACCATGAAAAAAGCCTTTCCTGATTTAACAGATAAGGAACTTTTTTCATCAAAACCATCCATCGCCTTCGATAATCTTGAAAAGTACTTCATGATGAATATCTCGAATAAATACCGAATGGTGCTCATCATCGATTTTGCCGAGACTATAGTTCCGAACGCGGAAATTTCCGATCTCTCGGAGGAGGACCGTTACTGCCTTGTAACCCTGAACAGATGGTCTCATGACCCTATCTTTACACAGGCCGACATTTCCATAATGCTGCTCTCCGAGAATATCTCCGACATGAACGCAAGGCTCGTACGCTCCCCGAATACCGTCAAACTCACCGTCCCCTTCCCCGATTACCAGGTAAGGAAGGCGTTTCTTGATTTTACTTCTAAACGCGACTACCTCCTTCTTGAAAGCCGACTCAATAATGACAGGGTTGCCTCGATTACAAGCGGCCTTAACCTTATGAACCTCAACCAGATAGCGGCCGAATCCTTTCAGGAAGACAAGACCATAACCCTCGATTATCTTCGTGATAAGAAGAAGGAAATAATAGAGAATGAGGCGGCAGGTCTTCTTGAGTTCATAGAAACAGAATATGATCTTTCGATGGTTGCCGGGCATGATTTCGCAAAAAACCGCCTGAAAAATGCCGCCAAAGCCATAAAAAAAGGGCGGGCTGATGTCCTTCCAATGGGATATCTCATTGCGGGTCCTGTTGGAACCGGAAAGACCTTCCTGGTAACAGCATTTGCTGGCGAAGTCGGCATTCCAATTGTAAAGTTCCGCTCAGGCTGGGCCGGAGCCTCAGAATCAAACTTCGACAAGGTAATGAACATTCTCAAGGCTATGTCGCCTGTCGGCGTACTGATTGATGAAGCGGACTCTCTCCTTGGAAAAGACAGCAAGAGTGTTAACAGCATAACCGGGACGAGCCTTTTCACCCGCATAGCGGAGTTCATGGGCAATACAGCCTACAGAGGTAAGATAATCTGGTTTATAGCGACGAACCGGCCTGATCGTATTCCCATTGATTTAAAGCGTCAGGGCCGTGCCGAAGAACATCTCGCACTCTTTTTTCCTGATTCTCCTCTGGAAGTCGATAATCTTTTTGAAATCCTCCTACGGAAACTAAAATTAAAGACTGACGGATTTTCTATCTCAAAGGTTCTTGGGAAGTATCATCTAAGCCTGTCCGGCGCTGATCTTGAAGCAATCCTCATAAGGGCAAGATTTACGGCAGCCCTTGATAACCGGGTAATTATCAATCATGCAGACATAGAAACAACGGTCAGGGAATTCCTGCCACCCTCCTACCCGCATGAGATTGAACTACAGAATTTGGTAGCGGTTCTCGAATGCACCAGCCGTGATATGATACCGGCGAAATTCCGGAATCTTGATAAGAACAAAATCATCAGTGAGATACAACAGCTTAAAATTCTTCTTGGAGAAAAATAAAAATGATTATTGAAGGCAAAACCTACGGTAAAACCGTTTCAGGAGACAGAATCGACAGGGTCACTGTTTCCAACAGCAGCGGACTGTCAATCTCAGCCATCAGTTACGGGGCAACCCTTATTTCAGTAAAAACACCCGACAGGGACGGAAACATAGAAGAAATAACTCTCGGAAAGTCGGATTTTTCAGGCTATGAAGATGGACATCCGTATTTCGGCAGTACTGTCGGGAGGGTGTGCAATAGAATAGCCAATGGGAAATTCAGCCTCGGCGGCATTGAATACAGCCTTCCTAAAAACAATGGTCCGAACTGTCTTCACGGCGGCCCTAATGGATTTGACAAGATGATATGGGACATTTTCCCTTTTAAAGAAGAGAAAAAAGCCGGCGTTAAGTTTTCATACATAAGCGCTGACGGCGAGGAAGGTTTTCCGGGTACTCTCGATATAATGGTTACCTACACTCTAACAGAGGATTCCGAACTTCTCTTCGATTATGAGGCTGTCTGCGACATGGCCACACCGGTTAATCTAACAAATCACGTCTACTGGAATCTATCAGGTCCGGAATCGACGGACATTCTCAATCACAGACTGAAGCTTAACTGCGAAAGTTTTTTGCCGGTAAATGAAGTGATGATTCCTACAGGAGAAATTAAGGATGTGACCGGCACCCCCTTTGATTTCAGGAAAGAAAAAACTATCGGGTCAGGTATTGATGAAGCCGGCGGATATGATCATTGTTTTACAACTTCCTGCTATAAACCGGGTGAGGACGGATTGTCAGCCTCTGAAAATTGTTTCCCGGCATCAGAAAACGAGCCGTTTGCTGTCTTGAGTGACGGCGAAACAGGGAGAAAACTCGAGCTATTCACTAGTCAGCCGGGGGTTCAGCTTTATTCCGGGAATTTTCTTAATAAAGAGCCCGGCCGTTTAGGTGACTACAGCACGCATTCCGGTTTATGCCTTGAAACGCAGAACTTTCCGGATTCGCCAAATCAGCCGAATTTTCCATCATCAATCCTTTTACCTGGAAAAAATTATAAACATCAGACAATGATCCGTTTTGGAATTGTAAAATAGGTACTTGACGAAGTACAGAAATAGACTATAATGGACAACGTTAGACATACAAGAGGTCTTATGAAACATAATACATTATCAGGCAACCTTATGACTTTGTCGGAGATAGCAGATTATCTCAAGGTAGCTGAAAAAACAGTACTAAGAATGATTCAAAAGAACGAAATTCCCTGCGTTAAAATTGCCAGCCAATGGCGCTTTGACAGGGGACTTATCGACGGCTGGATCCTTGATAAAATGAATAATACCGGGGTTGATGAGCTTACACGTCTCATGCATGATGACGCCGACAGCGTACCCCTTTCACGGCTTACATCCGAGGATCTTATTATCACTGATCTGAAGCCGGGAAGCAAAGAAGAAATTCTGCGTGAATTGTCCAGGCCTCTTGTAACCGCGGGCATAGTGATGGATCATGAGAAATTTGTTCTAAAACTCATTGAGCGTGAACAGATGATTTCGACCGTCCTGGGAAAGGGTGTAGCCATGCCGCACATCCGTAACCCCCGGGAGAATTTGTCGGGGAAACCGGTGGTTGTAATCGGCATTTGCCGTGAAGGAACAAACTTCGGTGCTTCTGATGATGGTCCTGTAAAGTTGTTTTTTCTCGTGTACACGAACAACGAAATTGCGCATTTGCGCATAATTAGCAAGATCAACAATTTCTTAAGGAACTTTGTTGATTCAAGCGAGTTAATAGCCGCAAGCACACCTAAAGAGGTGATGCGGGTATTGCTAAAAAAGTAGATAACTGATATTAATTTATCTGTAAATATCGGAAAGCGTCTCGTTGATTCGCCGGAAGATTTTATATATTAGATCGTTTCGAAAGAAGCGGAGCAGGTCGATTACCTGCTGTTTTCTAAACACCTCCTTTTTTAATCAACCTCCTTTCCCGTCTGATTCGTTGAATCAGGCGGGTCTTTTTTTTGTATTCATGGATTTCAAGCCGAGGCTGCAGTAATGATTATTAAAATTAACGAAGCTGATATTCACTCCCCCACCATTGTTATCATTTCCCCTTTAAGGAGGTACCTACTTTATTTATTTTGCCACGAACACTGCCGGAGTAAAGGCTGCGGCAATAAAGAAAAAGGCAGGGGCTAATCTGATTCCTCCTTCTGTTTTTTCATTTTAACCTCCATTTTCATGCCGTCAAGATCAATGCAAGTTCGCGACGCAGCTATGCTGCTGTCGCTCAATCTTGACCGCCTGAAAAGTGGAGTTGTTGTTTTGATTGAAAATTTCAGGAGGAAATTATGATATATAAGGAATTAGCATTTGAGGTTGTTGGCTGCTGTTTAAAAGTTCACTCCCAACTAGGGCCGGGGCTGCTTGAGCAGTGTTATCATAATGCATTATTTTATGAGCTTAAAGGTATGGGGTTTTTAACCGGTTATAATGTTCCATTCAATGTAAGCTACAAGGGCAACATTGTTGGTGAGTATTTCGCTGATTTGGTAGTTGAGAATAAAATAATCATTGAACTCAAATCAGCAAAATGTTTCTCTGAAGCTCATATTGCCCAGCTTATAAACTATCTGCATATTTCAGGCTGCAGGCTGGGCATACTGGTAAATTTCCAGGGCTCATATCTTGAGTGGCGCCGCATTGTTATTTAGGCAGCAACCATTTCAGCCGAAACAGCGGTAATAAGATTACTTCCTGCCAAGCAGTAGTTCCGAGTAATACCGGTGTTCAAGCCTGCTCTCAGGGATTCCCAGAGACTCGAGCACTCCAAGAATAACAGACTTTGCATCATCTATCAGTCTGCCTTCAGCCCTGGTGCCGGCCTGATCTTCCGATATAGGGACCACCTTCTCAATCTCTATAAACCAGCCGAGATTACTCACCTCACACAGCTCGATTACCGCGCCGTCTTCGCTAAGGAACCGGTATCCTTTTTTAATCTTGCTGAGGTATTCTTCGGCACCAGTTATCTGCATAAACGAAAGAAAACTCTCACCGTCATCCACGCGGAACTCAAGCTCATCATTTATCTCTATACCTCCTGCCAAGGTCTTCTTCTTGACGGTTATACAATTACTCCCGCCTTCCTTCCGCAGCCTGGCAAGCTGACCCGAAGGATAGCGGTAATAGATATCATCCTTGTCAATAGAAGTATAGTCACCATATTTTTCGATTAAAATACCTTTCAGATTATCCGGGTCAAAGACCGGAGCTTTCAGTTCAATTTCTTTATTCATATAGTATATTTGGATATTTTCTCATATTTTTCAATTCCAGGTAACGATTTTGAATGATAAAAGTGTTATAATTAACGTAATTATGGATAAAATCTCAGGAGGAATCCTAAAATGAAAAACAAGACAAAGAAGAAAATTACGTTGTTTGCGGCAATATCTGTCCTGGTATTGTTTCTTGCTAGCTGTGATGAGTTAACAATTACATTCACTTTAAGTGACTACACAGGTAAGGCTGTAAACGTTAAAGCAGCAGGAACAACAGAGTCATACTGGAAGGTCTCGGATGCTGTAACCCTTGAAAGCGCTCTCGTAAGCCTCTACGCATACGACAGTACAACAGGCGGATATTCGGCAACCGCCGCAAAATCCGCGACTGTCAGTTCCACCGGTTCATTTACATTTACGGCCCTAGAGCCTAATATGTACAAGCTCACTGCCGTTAAAACCGGCTGGACCTTTGTTCCCAGATATATTGAAATATCAGGCAGTGGCGCCGATTTCCCGGACCTCCTCGCCTATCCTAGCGTTAATGCAGGTCAAATTACATTAATCGCCAGCTGGAGCGACACTGATATAGACGTAGATGCTATCCTTACATATGGCGAGATAAACGGAACTACCCAGGATTGGACGGCTGTTGCAGGAGTTCAGAATCCTGACCCCGGTGAGAGAACTAAAATTTATCAAGATGCAGTAGGTTCTATAGATGGAATAAAGCTGGATAGGGATATTTATAGTGCAACATACGGCGACCCCACATCAATCACCGATAAAACAGATGCTGCTATTCCAAGAGTTGAAACTATAACCATATATAATTCAGACTGGTTGACTGATGGAGATGTTCTCTTCTTCTATCTAGATTCATACTGGGATAGTGAAGAAGGAATAACTAATCCTACAGCTATCCCTTATCAGTCTCTGACAGGTGAGGAAGGAACGTACGTTTCTGCCTATGCACAGGTTGATGTAATGTATGGAATCACGCATTACGGCACCTGGGTACTCCCCTGGAACACTTCTGAAGACACTCTTAAAATCTTAACGATTGATTACAATACAGCCGTGGATGATACTTTTACCGGTGCTGCTGATTTTGCAATTTCATCTGACATGGCAAATGCAGATGTTTTATACGGCGGAATTAAAAGCATAATCTGGGAGTAATTGAATGAAAAACACTGTGAAAAAGATATTTATATTATGCCTGGTTCTCTCGGCTCTTACAGTCCCGGTCTTCGCACAGAGGACCGGCAACTTGTCAGGGTCAGGAACATCTTCCGTTCCGCAGAATCCAACTCTGACTGTAAATTGCAATGCTGCAAACGCAATAGTTGAAATTAGCAGCCCGTATAAAAATGGAAATGTGGTTCGCGGTAGAACACCTTTTACCACCGTCCTTGAAAATGGCTCATATTCGGTAACAGTCAGCGCTCCGGGATACGTCAGTCAGTCCCAATCGATCAACCTCTCCTCTTCCACAACGCTGAACTTCAACCTTGAAGCCGATAAACCCGGAATAACTGTTTCATGTAACGTTAGGAATGCCACAGTTGAAATCAGCACTCCGTACAAAAATGGAAGTATTGCCCGCGGCTCGGCCCCCTTTACCGCCCTGCTTGATAAGGGTCAATACTCGGTAACTGTCAGCGCTCCGGGATACGTCAGTCAGACAAAACCGGTAAATCTCTCATCCTCGACAACACTGAACTTCAACCTCGAGGCAGAGAATTACAGCCTTTCTGTCACGAGTAATGTCGTAAACGCGAAGGTTCAAATAAAGGGGTCGGCAATAAACGGAACTATCAACGGCAACACAAGCTTCAGCACCGTTCTTCCTCCGGGAACATACGATATCAAGGTTAATGCCCCGGGCTACTTTGCACTTGATAAAACAGTCCAGCTCAATGGCAGCCAGACTGTTGATTTTCAGTTGCAGCCCAAGACTGCCAAACTGAACGTTGTAATCCCTAATGATATTCTTAATTATACTATTCCGAATCCAGCGGGAGAGGTTGTTGTTTTTGATAACGGAAGCCAGATTAGCGGCGATATGCAGCTTAGTCCGGGACAGCATACAATCAGGATAGTATCGGGAGGCCTTGCCGCCCAGCAGACTATCAACGTTAAAGCCGGAGAGATCTATTCATTCGAGCTTAACTTCGGATTTGCGGTTATAAAGAATTAGTTTTTTCAGGATTAGATTAGAATTTCACCGGGCCATGGGCCCGGTTTTTTTACCTTATATTGATTTCGTTCTTAAGAACGCCTTGTATCGGACTATAAATCTTCTCTTTCAATCCGGACAATACCGTCGCGGTTCAGAATAATCCTGTGATGAAGAATACTCTCCTCTGCTTCTGTTCTATCGGTTAGTACCGTAACAACATTCAGGTGATAAACCCTGCGAAGGCGCTTCTTCTTAAGCTGCCCATCCTCGGCATAATAATAAATCTGGTCCGGGTCATCCATCAGTTGAAGGAACTTGTGAAGCTCGAGTCTGAGTATCTCAGTTACCGATTCCATTCTCTCATGATTTCGGAAAAACTTCCGGCCGTCTAGGACAACATCATGCCGGTATCTTATCACGTTCTCAGACGGCAGCAGCTCCCGAAACGGCTTTCTATCCCAGCCCCTCGCCTTCTGAATCTCCTCAGGGACATTCCCTGCCGAGCTGAACTTCACAAAAGACTTCGTGCTGCCGCTTCGTTTCTGTACCGAAGAATCCCGGAGAATAATCATCCGATCCGGTATGAGATGGGGCATTAATGTCTTAATCCCCGCGCGAAGAGTCTCTTTTATCCTGTCCTTAAAAATATAGGCCACAACAGCTGCGAAAGCCCAGGCCTTGGTATTGGCAGGAAAAAAATGATTGGTCAGAATAGTCGCCAGGACGGCAAAGGTCATCGCCGCCGCCGCCGCCACTCCTGCTATTATCTGGCCTACCCGGGCCGGTGTTCTGCTCTTTGAAACATTCAGATACATTGCCGACTGTGACCACTTCTTAAGGATATTTTCCCGAAACACCAGCAGCTCTCCAGTATTACTACTGTCTGGAGCTCCGATTCCAGTAAGATAACCCTTTTGAGTCCTGTGCTTAATCTCCCTGTCTATGACGTTAATAAGCAGCTTGCCGCAGCCGCTCATCACATGACTATGCGAGCATATCCGCTGCATGACGCCTATTTCCCTCTGAATGTTCAGACTAATCGACTCATCCGTCCAATCAAATGCAAGGTTCAGCTGATCATCAATCTGAGGGTTCACAAAAAGTTTCTTCAGGCCCCTGAAACATTCAAGAAAATCATCAGTCTGCTTTAAGAAATCGACAAGCCATGGGCCTAGAAGCTCTACATCCTCGCCGCTCTCAAGTTTACTGCTCAAGAAAACACGGCTCTTCCTCATCTGAACTCTAAGAATACTGGCAAGGGTCCTGAGCTCATATATAAGCCTCTGGTTTTTAATCCGCCCGCCGCCAGAGGCCTTTTCAAGTTCGATCTTGATTCTGCTCAAAGGACTTTCACTGCAATTCTGATCTACCAGCTGGGGCAGTACAATTTCAGGAGTCGAGATTCTCGTCATAGTACGTAAATCTTTAAGAAAGGCGGCGATACCGTAACTTTTACTGTCTACGGTCAGCACCTTCGGAGAGAAAATATAAACATCAAGACCATACCTGTTCTTTCTATTGAAAACAGGATATCTAACCTTTAATTCTGCCTGAAATTTACCATGTGATTTCATGTAACATTTATAATTAAGCATCAAAACCAAGCCTCTAAGTCATTATACACTAATAATAAATTTAAGAGTAATTTTTTTCAAGGTGCTGCCCCTCTCTATAGCCGGATTTCTCCGGGACTGAAGGAACTTTCAGTTCCTCTGGAGATTTTACCGCAGGTAAAAACATCCACCTTAAAAAACGCATATGTCTATCAATGCAGAAGCCTCTGAATCCCTAGCGCGAAGATTCAGGAAAGGGCTGCGGAAACCAAAAAAAACCTGTTTCAAGGTTTCCCTTAAAACAGGTTTCATAGTGGCGAAGGGACTTGAACCCCTGACCGTTCGGATATGAGCCGAATGCTCTACCAACTGAGCTACACCACCGCGCTCTCGCTTTGCAAGCTACAGCAATATACCAGAGCGCGGCCTTAAATGTCAATAAGTTTCAGATCAGTTTTTCATTTCGTGCCTCACCAACTAATTTAGAGTTCCAGTAATTCTTCATCATGAACTCCTGACGAACTGCCGGAGTGGTAATCCGGCTTAAAGTCTGCTGCAGATATTTAAGGGCCTTGCTAATCAGCGTGAGTTTATCAACAATGTCAGCATTACTGCTCTTGTCATAAAGAATACAGAAAAAATAAAAATACAGTCTGTTAAACGGATCAACCTCCGATATTTTCTGGTCGCGGGTGAGAGCAAAAATAATTTCAATACCTCCCTCCTTGTCGCCAGAAAGCCCGAGAAAATATGCATGGAAGGCACGGGCCAGGTGCAGCATTACACCGGTTCCCTCGGCCGACCGGAGGGCCCTGTCCTCGACAGAGACGAAACCGTTGTCCCAATTAATATTCTCAAGCGGAATAAAAGCCGGCGTGAAATATTCTGTCATGCTTCCGGCTTTTTTAGCACTCTGAACAGCGGGCTCGAGGTCTCCATGAAAAAAATAAGCCTCGGCAATAAACATCAGAACTTCCGGGTCTTCCTTAAGAGATTTCAGTATGGCAAGCCCGCGGTATACCTTGCCCTGATACACACAGGCCCTCGCCGTCCATGCAAGGAACAGCCTACGCCTCTTCTCATCAGGGTATATCTCATTCCTGAGAAGACAGCCTGAGAGCAGCTTCTCAGCATCATAGTATCTTCCAAGCTCGAAGAATAACCGGCATTTGAAAAAATCGATAAAAAAATGCCAGTTTTCAAAATTACCATCAGCCGCCTTCAAGGCCGCCTTATCGGTAAAATCGAGTGCAGAATCTATGCTTCCCCATAAATATTGACCTAGGGCACTGAAAATATACGCCTTCATCAAATTAAACTCATCTCCGCTGTGAAGAAGCTTATCGACGGCAAGACTCATGTATTCAGAAGACTCAAGCAGCTTCCCCTTGCACAGCATAATAAAACCAAGCTCGATGAAGGCAGTGCCTTCTATCCCGGGATAATCTTCTTCCTGAAGAAAAATAAGAGCCTTCTTCACACAATCAAGAGCCCTGGGATAGTCATTTAAAGCATGAAAATATCTTGAGGTTTCAAGCAGCACCGCAGTGCTGCTTAGATCTTCCGGCGGCTCCGGTTTTTCCGGAAAATTCTGCAACAACTCCTTACAGCTTCCCTTGTCGCCGCTTATAAGAGCAGCGCGCAGTGTTAATGATGAAAGCATGTTCTGCGGCAAGCCTTTACAACGGGAAAGGTAATTACTGACTTTTCCGCTGCCCCCGTAATCCAGGATCCGGGAAAGGCATACGTAAACAGCCGAGGCAACTTCATTGTCACAGAGCTGAGACATAAGCCTTTCCACCACAAGTGCGTAATCAAAACTATTAAGCTTGTAAATATTCTCATTTACAAAGGCGGCAACGGCAGTATAGACGTCACCCCTGTCTGTAATTTCATTTATTATTTCTTTACAAATTCTGCTTTTCAGGATATGCAGGTAACGACCGTCCCGGATATAGCCTGTTTTAGCAAGCCTGCCAAGACCTGTCTGTATTTCCATTCTGTCATATCCAAAGCCTTCCAAAAAACGCCGTAGGACAGATCGATCAAAAAGACCTTCGGTCAATGATATTGTAAACAGCAGCCGCTTGAGAACATATTTCATATTAGAGCTGTCCCGCGGCATCCGAATGTCAGGACAGCAGTTAAATTCCACGGCACCGGAAAATATCTCATGAGAGCGTATTTCACTTCTTATCGGGAAGGTTTCATTTTCAAAGAAGATGAGGACAGGCTTCGACTCCGCCGAAAGATAATCCAGAATCCGGCCGAGATAACTCATAATCTCAACCGACGCAAATGCAAGGCCGTCAAATAATATAATTTCCGGCAGCAGATCTTCTTTAAAAGCATTCAGCCTTGCCTTCAGGTAGAGGCAGTAGGAAATGAAAAAAGATTCCTCAGGATAATCAGAATTAATATTAGACAGTATTCCGAACCTGTTGTTCCAGCTTTTCAATTCAATACCGGATAAGTATTCACCCGCGCGCAGAACAAAATCCGGATCTATACTCCTGTAAAACGGCATTATCGTTCCGGACTCGCCTTCGAGAAAATTTATAACAACTGCCCCGGCCTCTCCCCCAATCTTCTTAATAGCCGCATCAAAAACCGAAAAAAGAACAATATCAGATTTTCCCGTCAGGATTATTCTAGTATTTCTTGTCTCTGCCCCAAACTCTGGAATAATAATCTCAATAAGCCTGACCACTTCCTCTTGCTCAACAAGATATTCATCATATATACCGTTACTGCCCGGTGCCTGTGGCTCCTCCGAATATAGAATGCAAAATCCGGGCTGCTCCTCTTTTACTGAGTCCATACCGGCCGATTCTATTATCAGATTTTCAATAATAATTGCCGAATCTACACAACGGATAAAATAATCCTGTTTAAACTTTCCTATCAGCCGCTCGGCATCAGAAGAATCACGGTATATCAACATCATCGAAAACTCATGAAGTTCTTCCGACAGAGCATTCATATTTCCAAGAACTTTCAACGCCGACTCAAGAACCGCTCTTGAAGATTCTATCTCTGATTCAATTTGAAAAATAATGAATGAGTCGTGAACAATCATTTCCGACTTCTTCACGTTATTTATAATTCTGCCGCAGTCCCGCATAAACTCTGATACAGCGGAATCCTTGACAGCAAGAAACTGCTGCAACCCGCTAACTTCGATAAAGAGGTAAAAACTTTTCATAAATTTAATATCGGCATTTTTAAAGCTCGAGTGTAGGAGGCCTTGAGCCTCCTTCCCAGAGAGAACTGTCGGTTTCGGTAAATACCCTTCCGTACACATATTCAAAAAGATATCTGAAATCGTCAGGTTTAATATCCATATACTGAAGACCGTAGAATGTTCTTCCCTTATTGTGATATTTCCGCATTACCCGGCAGAATATTGGCATTCTGCGCTGTCCAATTCTCAGTTCAATATTAAGATCTGTGTAAATGCTCAGGACATCACTTAAATTCTCTGAATTATCTGTAAACATCAAACCTGACGCGCTGATATCAATTATCTGTGAATTAAACTCCTGAGCCCGGGTCTGCCCGCCGGAGAAATAGTTATTCTTGTTCAGAACCCATGCCAGAATTTTAGAAAACTGATAAACATATTCAAGCGTATCAATTTCAATTTTCTTGTTCTTCTTATTGCACAGGTAAATATATCCAGCCGTGTACTCGTGATATAAAATAGGACAGTAAATAACCGAATACTGGCCCTGTTTCTTCATGTCAGAGAGCAGCTTCTCAATTTCTTCAGGTTTCAAATGATTCTTGTCAATAACGGGAATATCATCACTTGTTTCCGGAAGATTCAAACCTTCATATATCGACTGCATGAAGAAGGTTCTACCGGTCGAGGCTACAAGCTTCTCCTCGAAGGTTTCGGGCTCGCGGTCGCGAAACATCGTTATACGGTCAATATCACAGTGCGAAGAGATTATCCCCCGAAATTCAGCTATAAGCGTATTAAGGCTGGAAATATCAAAGCTGTCATTACCGCTGTAATCCTCAAGTCTTGTAAACTGCCCTGACTCAGGAAACGTGAGTTCAACCTTAACATTATCAACGGTAAAAGACAGATCAATTCCCTCAGGAGGATGAACCCGCTCATATTTACGCTGGAGGTTCTTCAGAACCAGTTCGGGATAGGAAAGCCTCAGCTTATCCTCATTCCCGGAAAGAATCTTAGAATTGAAAGTCATCACATGTCCATAGTATGAGAAAAAAAGACGTACAGCCTCCCCCTTCTCGAATTCATAAAGGTTCCTGTCCTTGGAAGAAACCTCTATAAATTCCTCATCCTCATAATTCAAAATAACAACACAAACTTCTTTGCGGAGACCGTGAAGCATTACCGGAAACTTATTGTCATCCAGAGCCTTAATTATAAACTCTCTTTCTATTCTGCTAATTGTATTTCCCATACTCGACCTCTATCATTTTTCTATCAGAAGGATCCCAGACCTCCGGTTCATGTCGAACCGGTTTCTCAAGATCAGCAAAATCAAAATGGAAATCATAAACCTTCCATCCGCCTTCACGTATAAAATACATTGTTCCGCTACTATAGCCGTCTTTACCGTACATTTTCACCCCAGCACGAGCCGGAACAGAAATTATATTGATCTCTCCTATCCGGAAACCGTCCGGGACTGATATAGCCAGTCCGTCCCTCATCATACGCTCAACCATGCTCTTTTTACCTGAACCGATGAGTGAAGAAACAACTTCACCTGTCTCAAGCCCGCGAAGAAAAACTTCAGCGGTACTGAATATATCGGCAGTTATCCCTTCATTTCCAAATCCCCGCTGAAGCGGGCCTAATTCAAAGTCCTGCGCGATAACCGGCTCAGTTCTCATCTCTGAAAAAAGAAGAAAATCATTACCCTTGGGTTCTGATACCGAGGCCGCACCAGAGCCGGCAGAGGAGTTTTTTTCTTCGCCGTCACCGGAGGCGGCATCGGTTTGCTGTGCCTCTGCGGCCCCGCCGCCGATAGTCTCAGCCGGCTGCTTTTTTCCGGATTGCGTACAGGACCAAAATAGAGTAAGAAGAAGGAAAAACATGAACATTCTGTTTAAATATATCTTTTTCATTAAACAAAATGCTACCAGAACCGAATTGACGCGTCAATGCTTGATCTGTATTATAACAGTTGAAAACAATTAGATGATTTTTTATTGAAGGAGCCGGCCATGGGAATTACCCTGACTGAAAAAATACTTAAAGAACACCTCATCTCAGGCGAACTGAAGACGGGTAATGAAATAGGAATCAGAATTGATCAGACATTGACTCAGGATGCCACAGGAACAATGGTATACCTTCAGTTCGAATCAATGGGAATTCCCAGGGTAAAGACTGAATTATCGGTTTCCTACGTTGATCACAACACCCTTCAGACCGACTACCGCAACATGGATGATCATCGTTTTCTCCAATCGGCGGCAGCTAAATTTGGTCTTCATTTTTCACGGCCCGGAAACGGCATCTGTCATCAGATACATCTCGAACGCTTCGGCGTTCCAGGAAAAACCCTGCTCGGCTCTGACTCCCACACCCCTACAGGCGGCGGTCTCGGGATGCTTGCAATCGGTGCCGGCGGACTGGATGTGGCCGCCGCAATGGCTGGAGCACCCTTCTTTCTGAAAGCCCCCGAGGTAGTCGGAGTTCGTCTCACAGGCAGCCTGCAGCCCATGTGCAGCGCCAAAGACATCATCCTGACAGTCCTTCAGTCCGAGACGGTCAAAGGCGGCCTAGGCAAGGTTTACGAATATCACGGACAGGGCGTTAAAACCCTCAGTGTTCCGGAGAGGGCAACCATTACCAACATGGGTGCCGAACTCGGCGCCACAACCTCGGTGTTCCCGTCCGATGAGATAACCCAGGAATTTCTCATCCTTCAGAAAAGAGAAGATCTCTGGCGTAAACTCGAAGCCGACACAGATGCCGAATATTCCAGAATAATTGAGATAAACCTTGATGAGGTAGTTCCGATGATTGCCCTGCCCCATATGCCCGACAACGTCAGGAAGGTCAGCGAGGTGGCTGGAAAACCTGTAAACCAGGTTGCAATAGGCTCCTGTACCAATTCATCAATCAATGACCTTGGTATCGCCGCCGACATCCTCGCGGGAAAAACCATCTCCGAGAATCTCTCGCTCGGCATCGGGCCCGGCTCACGCCAGGTATTGAGCAGCGGTATTGAAGGTGGAATTATCAAAAAACTCGTCGCCTCCGGCGCCAGAATTCTCGAGAGCGCCTGCGGCGCCTGCATAGGCATGGGTTTCTCCCCCGCAAGCGGCGGCGTTACCCTCCGAACCTTCAACCGCAACTTCAAGGGCCGAAGCGGAACGGCCGATGCCGAGGTCTACCTCGTATCTCCTGAGACGGCCGCCGCTTCGGCGCTCACCGGAGTAATTACCGATCCGCGGAGTCTCACCGAAATTAAGAAAAAAGACTATACCTCCTTCATAGAAATTGACGACAACATGGTTATACCGCCGGTTCCGGCCGACAAAGCTTCGGAGGTTGAAATAATCCGTGGTCCGAATATCAAGGAATGCCCGAAGGCCGACAAACTCCTTGACAGGCTCGAAGCCTCGGTAATTCTTAAAACCGGAGACAACATAACTACCGACCATATAATGCCTGCGGGCTCCAAGATTCTCCCGCTTAGATCGAATATTCCCGAGATTTCCAAGCATGTTTTCGAAGCCCTCGATCCCGACTTTCATCTCAAAGCGCAGAAGGCCGGAACCGGAGTAATAATCGGCGGAGAGAACTACGGACAGGGCTCCAGCCGTGAACATGCCGCCCTCGCGCCCATGTACCTCGGAATCAAAGCCGTTATCACGAAGAGTTTCGCGCGTATTCACAAGGCAAATCTTATCAACTTCGGAATTATTCCTTTCACCTTCGCCGATCCTGCCGCCTATGAGCACATCAAAGAGGGAGATATTTTAGTAATAGAGAATCTTAAGGAAGGAATAAAAAAATCAAAAGTTCTTACAGCGGTAAATACCTCGAATGGAATCGAGTTTGAAATTGTCCATGACCTTGCCGACAGGCAGCTTGATATCATCATCGAGGGCGGACTTCTCAATTATACAATGAGCAGAAATTGAAAGAAAAAATACTCCGGCATCTAAACAACGAGTATACCGAACCTGTCAGAGATCCGCTCTGGCAGAATATCTTTCTTTCACCAGGATTCAAAAAGCTTGTCAGCCTCAAGCCATTCCAGCATCTCGCGGGCATAAAACAGCTTGGGCCGTCATATCATGTCTATCCCGGAGCAACGCACACAAGGCTCAGCCACAGCCTTGGCGTTTTTCATATCTCAAAGAGGATAATCAGCCACCTTGTCAGCCATCGGGACTGTATCAGCCTCTCGGAAGAAGGCGTAAAATCCTTTCTCTGCGCTTCTCTTCTTCATGACCTCGGACATTTTCCCTATGCGCACTCTCTCAAAGAGCTGCCTCTAAAGGATCATGAGGTTATTACCGGTGAGCTGATTCTCGAGGAACCGCTGAAGGGCTGTATCGAGTATGAGGTCGGAGCGTCAGCCTGGAAGACAGCCGCTATTGTCAACCTTGAGATGCCGCACGAGAATGACTCGGAGGTTATCTTCTTCCGCAACATCCTATCAGGAGTCCTTGATCCGGACAAACTCGACTACCTGAACCGTGATGCTTTTTTCTGCGGCGTGCCCTACGGAATACAGGACACTGATTTTGCTATTTCCAAGATTGTGCCCGCCCCCGAGGGTATTGGCATTAATGTTCAGGGAATAACAGCCGTCGAAAACATTCTCTTCTCAAAGTATCTGATGTATAAAACCGTATACTGGCATAAGACGGTACGCATAGCGACGGCGATGATTAAAAAAGCGATGATAACAGCGCTTCTCGACGGTTCAATAAACCCGAATGATCTATACGGACTCGATGACAACCGGTTCTTCTCTCGCTATACAGAATCTTTTCATCCGGTTATGAGTCTCATCGATATGGTAAATGAGAGAAAACTATATAAATGTGTCTCCGAAACACCCTTCGACTCCGGAGATCGCCTTCATGCTTCTCTTACAGACCTTGAATACAGACTCGATTTTGAGAAACAAAAGACGAAGGAACTCGGATGTACCGATATTATCATCGATATTCCCGAGCCTATATCATTCGAGATTAATCTTCCGGTGCTCGACGGAGGCAGGTATACTTCCTATATTGAATCGGAATCTGTTTTCTCAGGTCCGGTAGTAGAAGGCTTTACCCGTTCACTTCGGAAAATCAGGGTCTATGCTCCTGAAAACCAGATTAATAAGATAAAGCACGGCGGAGACATATTAAATTGAAAAGCCTTACAGCTGAAATTTTCGGCGGCAGCATTCCTCCCTGGGTAATGAGATTTGTAAAACAGACTGGGAAGGGCATTAACCGCTTTGACATGATTAAGGAAAACGAGCGAGTTCTGCTTGGAATATCCGGCGGTAAAGATTCTCTGGCGCTGGCCTTTGCTCTGGCGCTGCGCAAGCGTTGGCTTCCTATTAACTATGATCTCCACGCTGTTCATATCAACTGGTCGGAGCATCCGATAACCGACGCCCAGCTTGACGGACTGAAGGAATTCTTCAGTACAATCGGTGTGTCGTTCGAGTCGGTCAACGCGAAGATGTTCGCCGAATCTTTCGACAATGAGTTCAACTGCTATCTCTGCTCAAGAAACCGGAAGCGTATTCTCTTTACCAAGGCGGAAGAACTGGGTTATACAAAAATCGCGCTGGGACATCACCTCGATGATATCGTGGAAACTACCCTCATAAATCTCTGCTTCAGGGGACGCTTTACAACAATGCTTCCGGTTCAGGAATTCTTCAAAGGCAAACTGCATATTATAAGACCCATGTGTGAGGTTCATGAAAGCCTAGTCTCCAGGCTTTCGGATAATCTTAAGTTTCCGGTATGTAAATCACCCTGCCCCTATAACGAGACAAACATCCGAAGCAAGGTCAAACCCATTATCAGCAGTTTAAGCCACATCGACAAATTAACAAGAGAACACATCTACAATTCCTTCTGGAAGGAAAAAGATGACTTCAATGTATTATAGTTTCTTGTCATTTATTCATTTCCATAATACATTTATATTAAAGGACACATCATGAAGTACACAAAACTTATGAAAGAACGAATAAGAAGAGTAAACGTGATTTTCAAGGAACTCGGATATGAACTCGGCGAAGGAGAGATGACCGAAAACACTTACACCTCCTCCTTTGACAAAGACTCTGAGTTTCGAGGCGGATTTTTTATTGATGATGAAAGTAAGTTTCTCGAGATCGCCTTCACTTTCGCGTTTTCACCAAGGCTTGTAACCTTCATTCAGGAACGGCTCGAAGAAATGCTTAAGATCTGCTACGAATACGGCTGTTATATGAACATCCAGAAATTCGACGATTTTAACTTTTCTGTTTTCTCCAAGGTTTACTTTGCCGGACTAAACTATTATTCTTTAAAAGAGACGCTCAAGGATTTTCTTTTCTGCATAGATGATATAAAGGAAATAATTGAAATCAACTCCGAGGGTCAGGAGGACTAGATGAAACCGCATAATTTAATGGAAGAGCTCGTAATTAATACTGTTGACGATATTTTTAGTAACGAGGATTATCTAACCCGCACCGGCTGTCCGAACTCGGACCAATGCCGAATTGACGTAGTCTGCTATGTTCTAAACAGAATTCCGCCGCTCTACACAACCTCCAGCCGTGGACTTGCCCACCTTGGAAAAACCTATATCGAACAGCCGCAGAGCACAGCCGACATTGCCGCCCTGGTAAACGAGGGCATAAGGCAGGTTGCCACGCATCAGCGTCCTTCGAGTGACCCGGCTTCCGAAGAGTTTCCCGAGCCCCCAATGTTCAACTTCCCTATTATCAAGGGTCAGGTTTTTGACGGAAGAACCTTCGCCCCCTATTCAGGAAGCGCCATTAATCTGAAATCAGATTACGGACTGGTTCCGATGAGAGACAACAGATGGAACAACCCCTGCCCGCTTATTGAAGAGACAGAGGGAAGATTCCTGTTCTGGCCAATGCCTGTTTCAGCCGACAAACCAGGTGAAGAGCGTACTTTTTCTTTCGCATTAGAACTTGAAGCAGATGGCTATAAACAGGTGAGACACTTTATCACCTTCAACCTTACCTCGGATGATAAATTTGTCAATTCGATGGAAGTAAATAGAATATATACTGTTGAATCAATTTATCTCTTCGATCAGAATGAACCGGAAGAAATTATTCAATAGAGGTAGTTCAGAATTGTTCGGAATGAATCTCAACGTTATGAAGCCGTCCGGGCACCTCGTCTTCAGCATATTTAAGTATCTTGTTCATAACGCTTTCTCCGAAGGCTGCTGAATTTGAGACGAAGGCGGCCCCTATCTGCGTAAAACGCAGGGACTCCTGAAGATCCACCTCCGCTGCCGATACATTGAACTTCTTTATCAGCTTTTCCTTAAAAGATTTTACAATTCTCCGTTTATCCTTGATATTCTCAACATCGGGAAGTTCAAAGACTAACTGTATCATCGAGACTATCACTAAAATAGTTTCCTGATATCATCCATCTTCAGTTCCAGAGAATCAGCATCAATTTCTTCCTCTTCAGCAAGGCTGCGGTCTTTCATCGGCAGATAGATATTATTATAGTCTTTCGCAAGCAGGAAAACATCGTCATTCTTGTAATCAGGATCAATTTTAACCTCAAAATTATATGATTTTTCTACGAGACCTCTTCTCATAACATGGATAGGATCACTTACTGTTATCGCAAAATGCGGACTATAGAATAAGGTATAGGCTAAAACCAGTACAAGGATAATTATAAAGTACACTATATTATCTTTTGACTGGATCTTCTCAATCTCCCGCGTATCAAAAAAGAATTGATAATTCAGGTATTCGGCATATTGGTAATCTTCAAAACCGAAGTTATCACTATAATAGGCATTATCAAAACGGGTAAAAACCGTCAGACCGTCTTCTTTAACGATGAGCAGATCACTCTGCATTTCGGCCCCGCCGGTTTCTCCGCCTGAGTATGCCATTATTATATCAATAATCACCCTCTCATTCTTCTTTTCAGCAGACGGCATATTCAGCATCTGGGAAAAGATCGATGAAATCAGAAGAATGAAAACAAAGACCGAGACCCCCAAGGTCGCAATCTTCGATATGTGACGCTGAGCCATCTCCGAATCGGCATTCTTTATCTGCTTGAAAATCTTCAGAACCCTGAGTAGTCTGAGAATCCTGGCTATCCGTACAGCTTTAACAACTTTTAGAACATTCAGTATTCCCGCGGCTCCGCCTATAGCCCCTCCGCCGATAATTACAGCGAGTGCCGACGGTCCGGAGCTTAGAAGCAGCAGAGGTACCGAAGCCAGAAGGTCAATCCACCCCCTGCGCAGAACAAGATAATCCCTAACCTGGCCCTCGGCCATTGCGGCATAGAAGCGTATCAGAAACTCGGCAGTGAAAAAAATATCAAAAAAGAAGCCCGTTAGAATCAATAGCTGCCGCGTATTCCAGCTCCATCCTCTAATTACCGCGAAATCTTCGATAAACGTCTGAATAAGTACAAGAAAAATTGCCGCGAGTACTATATTTTCGATTAAATCTTTAGTTTTTTTATTCATAACAGCTCCTACCAGCTATTGTCAGCCGCAATATTATAAAGCTCATCAAGCATCTTAATATCATAACCATAGAATCTATAATTCTTGCGTGCAACATTTATCCAGCTTTTCTGCGCGGTATCGGCTCCGCGGTCTTTTTTAATCTCAGGTTTATAATTCCTGCACATCGCTGTAAAAATATTGCTCATCCTTGCGGTGGCCTCAATTGACCGGTCCTCGGCGAAAGACGCGTTCGAGTTCATCGCGCTCAGAAAGACCTGTTCAGGAACAAAAGGCGCCTTCTGAATCATCGAATGAGCAACATTTTTTGTGAACTGGCTCAGAAAAACATGACCGTTTGCCGTATTTTTCATGACAGTTCCCTGCGGAGCAAACAGATAGATGAGGGGCCGCAGGAGCATTGTCACTGAAAGCATATTCTCTGCTTCTTTTTCACCTAATTTAAGCCTTTCTACCTTTATTAGTTCGAAGTGAATATATTTATTACGCCTGTATACTTCCCTGATAAATTTCTTAACAATATCATATTTTATGGCGGTGAGCGCACCCGAGAGGACTCTTCGAGTCTGATCAACTTTAAGCCCCCGCAGAATCATCTCATTCAGCATCTTATTCACAGATTCCTGTTTTACTGAATCATTCTTTAAAAAGGTAAAAAAAGTCAAATCAATCTTGCTTATGATATTCCTTATTTCAGGAAGAAGATCTTCATTTGTTGTTTCATACAGTACCGCTATCAATACCTGCCATATTTCATCCCAGCTCCTTCCGGCAAAAAACGCCGGTGAGGAAAGTGTAGGAAAAAGCTGCCTGGCATTCACAGTTAAAAACTGCATAATCTGTTCCTCACGCTGAAGTAGTGAATAACTTTTAAGGGCAGGATTTGCAGTTAATCTCTGAATGAAGGATGATGCCTTTATTTTATCTGATTCGTTTATTTCCATTTGATACATTTTCGTCCGATATTGCTAAAAAATCAACTTTGATAAGACAAAATCCCGATAATCGCGTTATACTTGGCCATAATGGCTGATTTTACAAAAAAAATCCTTACCTTAAGTATGGCGTTGTTAACTTTTTTCCCCCTGCTGACTTCAGCCGATGAGCCTCCTCTTCTGCCTGCAGAGGAGGCACAAGACTCTTTCGTTAAAGCGTCCCTCGGAACTGAAGATGTAATGCTGTTTCTCACAGGAAGCTGGAATGCCGAAATATGGGCTTCAACAGGTTTCGGCTGGTCGCCGGAGGCCGGATTTGATACAACGATAGCCTATCCGGGAATGGAATCCGGTTTTTCTTTTTTTCAGACCCCTGATTTCACAGCCTCACTTTCAATCTTCGACAGATACCTTTTTGAAGCGGCATTTACTGACGAATTAGAAGACTCAACCTTCAGGCTCGGTTACCAGGGCCGTCCGGGTGAATTCCTGCAAACTATCTCGGCCGGAAATATGGGTATTAACCTCTCAGAGGATGCCGAAACTTCTGATTTCTTCTACGTCCCCGACGGCGGTCCGTCCTCTTTCGGTTTCTATTCCTCCTTCAACGGAGGCGGCTCATCTCATGAGCTGCTGCTGAGGTTTGATCCCGACAAGGAGCATACAAAGGTGTATATAGGCACAGATTCAGTCACGGAGATAGAACTTGAGGTGTCTGATTATCTGCGAGAGAGATTTTACTACCTGCCGGGGGCACCCGCCTCTGCCGCTTTTTATATTGAGAGTACGGGCAGCACTTCACCGGCTGTTACCCTTTCCTCCGGAACCATCGTCCGCAGTTTTAAAAAACTCTCCGCCGATGCTTATTCCTATTCTCCGATAACAGGATTGTTATATCTGAAAAAAAAGCCTGAGGGCATCCTCCTGGCCTACTCGGCCGATTTTGACTGGACGGCGGCAGTCGATAATGATTATATCTCCGGTCACATCCTTTCTGATTTCCAGAAGACAACATCGGCAGGGCCGATGCTCTGCCTTTCAGACAAGGGTGATATTGTCCTTACGAACGCAGGCGAGTTTTCTCCCTTTGAATCGGCAGCCGCTTACAACATAAATACGGTTCTGCCTGAGGACAGCTGGAAGACCAGAGTATACCTTGCTCCGTCTTCGAGTTCCCTTGCAGGCGGAATAGAACTAAACGTCTCACCGATGGCTGATGCGGGAATTATCTTGCTTCACCCGGCCGGCGGCGGAAACAGCCTCTATCCGCTGGAAAGCCTTACATCCGACCTCCGCTCGGTGTACGGACCCGAGGCCTTGAAGGCTTCAGACAATAATTACCTAAAACTCATCACCGTAATAAGGGAGGAGTCAACTTCCTACACCCTCGACGATCCGGTTCCGGGAACCGTGCGAATCTACATAAACGGACGGGAGACTTTCAACTGGGATCTAAGCGGAAATACAGTCACCTTTGACACCGAACCCGGAAATGAAGACCGGATAGAGATAATCTACAGGAAGGCAAACAGCGGAGAAACAGGAGGAGATCTACTCTTTGCCTCGGCAAACCGCTTCAGCATAACAGAAGGCCTGTCGGCCGCCTTTAACGCCGGATTCAGATGGAATGTACTCTCCGGAACATACGCTCTTCCAACCGAGGAAAACTCCGGCTATCTGAACACCTCGGCATCCTTTAATTATGACAACAGCGCGAAGGATGGGGACCTGCAGATTACAGCCGGAATCACGGCAGGGCTCAAAATCCAGAGCGACAACTCAGCCGGAATCCTGGTTCTGAAAAACATGTCCGACGACAGCCTGGGTGTCAATATTAATTCTAATTTAATCTTTCCTGCCAGCCCGTCCTCCTATATCGGCCTCCTGGCCGGAGACCGCGGACTTCTCTACTATAAGGATTACCGCATCAACACATCGGCTTTATCCGACGGACTTCAGGATTATAATGACGTCATTGATGAATCGATGATCTACTCCCCTGATGAGTCAACGGCCGCCGATAAATACAAGGCAGGCCCCTATACAACCGCGGCCCAGAAGGACGGCAAGTCAGGCGAGGTCCTTGTCATGGACTGGGTGCTCCCGTCTTCGGGGTCATGGGCCGGCGTACAGATTCCTATTTCCCGGGGTTCGGCTAATACCGACCTCAGCGGCTACAATTCGGTATCCTTCGACTGTAAATCAGAGGGGGATCTCAGCGGAGTGGAATTCTATCTTGAAATAGGCGCCGTCTCCGAAGATCTCGATGCTGACGGAGTTCTTGACTCTGAAACGGGACAGTATTCTAGCGGTTTCACCTTCAATGATAAAAATACAGTGGCGGGAACACTCATAGGTGGTGACAGCAGAGGAGGCGGAAACAATATCCTGGACACCGAGGATATTAATAATAACGGATTCATTGATATCGACAAGTCCGATGCCGTCGCAGTCTTCACGACAGATGCGTCAGACAATGCCTACGACGCCGACCTCGTGATTCCCGGCTCGGCCTGGAGCCGGGTTCGACTTTATTTCAGCGGCACATCCGAGTCAGACAGGGCAAGGCTTAAGAACGCGGAGTTTGTCCGAATTACCGCGGTGAGCACCGCCGCAGGCGAAAAGACGGGACGTATCCTGATAGACGATCTGCGCTTTGAGGGCAAGTCCCTCTTTCCGGACAGCGAAGCGGGGCTGACTGAGCCGAATTTTTCAGAAATTGAAGAATCTCTTACAGCTATAGAAGAGAAAAGCTCGTCGCCATTGATCTACCCCTACAAGAATTCGGCCGATGATAATCAGGTAATGAGAATAGACTGGGCAGCCCCGTGGAGGCTCTATTCAGTGCTCTCTCCGATAAAATATAATGATTACGGCAGCATTGTGTTTTATATTCACGTTCCAGAACTAGGCAGCAGCCCGACAGACACCTCCATCCTTAATTTCAGGATGACAGATACCGGCGGCAGCGGCATAGCAGCCTCCATACCGTTCTCAGAAACTTCCTCCTGGCAGAAAATTGAAATAAAACCGTCGGATAATGAGATCTACATCGACGACATCCTCTCACCAGCAGCCCTGCTGTCTGTTGACACCTCCGCCGGCAGCCTCATAAGACTCGAAATTGAGGTTAATGATGCTTCTTCCGGAATTCTGTATATAGATGAGATTCACCTCCTCAATCCTGCCCTCAATACTACAGCCGGAGTAACAGCGGACTTCAGCATGGCCTCAGGAACACCCCTTCTTAGTGCAGGTGCGCTCGAAATAATAGGCGCGTCCAGCTTAATCTCGAGCTTGTCTTACACGGCGGTTGATGAGGATCAGCTGGTATCAGATCTTGATCTTTATACGGGAGTTAAAACAAGAATCCTCGGAACAGACGCCGCCCTCGACATCTCCTGGGAGAATATTACCGGAAACAGCCGGCTCTCGGCCGCTCATGATATAAAAATACCTCTGATCGGCAGTTACCTGTCCATCTCCGACTCATTCAGAACCGATAATGCCGGGGGGGGAGACTTCACAAAGACTGATAATATAAATATAAATGCCGGACCGGTTTCCGGAAGACTAGCGGGCTTCAGCGCAACCTTGAACACCGGACTGCTCACCCAGCAATGGAACTCGGAGCTCTCCGCAGCCTTCTCCCCCTTCAGTATCAGTTCAAGCTGTGAAATGCTGCTCTCCGGCACCGGTTACAGCGGCACCTGGGACAATTACTTCAGCGGCTGGGCTTCAGCTACCGTGCTTGCCGGAGTCTTCGATAACAGCAGCCTCAGGATGAGAAAAACAAGCCTCAAGCTTAGCCCGGTCCTGGCCACCAAGCCCTTGGGAATAAAGGCGAATCTGAGCCTTGGCGCCGGAATAACTGACAGCAGATATTTTGATTCGGCCGAACTCAAGCTTGGCCTTCCAGTTAATTTCCAGCTGGATAACTCTGAGTTTTCGATGGAAATAGGCTACGTCCGAAGTGCCGAGTTCTTCGACTCCGCCCCGGTTTCGCTTCCCGTGTCCTTTGCAGAAGATCTTGCCGGACTTTTCTCTCTGCTTGCAGGGCGGCAGTATCTCTACAGTTCAATACCGGTCGCCGAGTTATTCTCCGACAGCACAGTAAGTCTCTTTTCAACCGACTGCCTGACAGCCGGAATAGATGAAGCTGTCTTCGGCAACTCCCTGTACTTCAGCCTTTCAAGAGATTACAGCAGCAGAATTATAGACCTTTTTCTTCCACATACGCTGAGTATTGAACTCGGCAGGGACCTTGTCCAGGATTTCACCGAGACTGAAGATGAGCTTAATTTCACACTCAGCTGCAGAACAACCGCGAGAAATCTTTTCGGCACGGCAGGCGCCTACTCCGCCTTCGATTTTTATTATTCGGATGAGTTCAGCTGGTCGGTTGATGCTGTTCTTTCCAGGCTTACCGACGCCGTTCTGACTCAGGAATACTTTATCGAGGGCGGTATTTCGATTTTCGGTTTTGAAGATCAGACTCTCTCTCTGGATACTGACCTTTATATCCCCGTAAACAAGGCCGATTCTCTCTGGTCATTTACTGAGAACCTGCTCTATATCTGGAATTTCAGTCCGGAGGTTCCGCTTGATCTTCCTCTGTTCACCGAAGAGGAAGAAGCCCTTCAAATTTTCACAAACGAAGAAAAAATTCTAATCGGATTTGATACTGTCTTCAGGACCGAGCTTAAGCATGTAACCTCCCTCATCATCCCTCAGACCCTTACCCTCTCGGCCTTCGGAAGTATAGGCTATAAGTTTAACACTCTGTCGGAAAACAACATAAGCCTCTTCGGATTCAGCGCCGGTGTAAGCGCGAGTATCTTCTACTAAAATATTACCAGCAATTCTGAATTTGACTGCAATTCCCCCGAATGTCGGCCCTTGCTGACCCCGACACCATCAGACTAGGGTTCGGAAGACCTCAATTATTTCTGACGGCACCGGGGCCCCCAGCGGCGGCATACAAAGGCAGCCAAATTCAGAACTACTGATGTCCCGGAAGCAGGAATTAGAACTTTTCAACAGGTGGCAAAGAGGAAAAATTTAGATATTTAGACATTTTAAAAATTATTCAGGGGCTTCCGGAGGTCAAAATTAGAATTGCTGAAATATTACTAATCAAATTGAGTATTAAGATGCAAAGGTATATACTTGACTATAAGGAGATTAAGCTATGAGACCAAACAAAATTATGATACTGATGATAGCGCTCAGCCTGTTTGTTCCTGTAATGTCGGTTTCCGCTCAGGATTCAGAGGCACCCGGCGCCGATTTCGGCCTAGGACTTCTTCTTGGCGTTGAAACTTTTGATCCTGTTGACGGATCTACAGAATCTGAAACCTATCAGACACTTGCTCTAAGTCCCGATCTTGCACTCGGCGATTTCGGAATCGGTCTGGATCTGGTTCTTCATTACAGATTTGTTTCACCTGAGACAAATGACGGCAGCAGTTTTGACATAAGAGAAGAAGACTGGATTCCCATGAATGGGCAGACCTTCCTTGACCTGTATCTTCCCAAGATTAAATATATCCGCTACGGGTATAAGGGCGATGCTTTATACGCAAAATTCGGCCAGATAGAAGATGCGACACTGGGAACAGGATTTATTGTAAACCAGTACTCAAATACTCTATTCCAGCCTGATGAAAAGATAATGGGCCTTAATTTCGACCTCGATGGACAAATTTTTAATTTTCCTTATCTTGGTATTGAGACATTTGTCGGAAACCTTGCACATTTCGACGTTTTCGGAGGGCGGCTGTATGCAAGACCGCTTCTATGGTCGGCCATCCCGATTATTGAAAATCTCGAGTGGGGAATTACCGGAGTATTTGACATCGATGCGGATTATAGAACCGATTATTTCGATTCGACAATCACGGGTGTAACCGATGCCGAAATGGTATTAGTATACGGCACAGACCTTGTGCTGCCTATAATCAATTTAGATTTCGCTTCCCTTGCAGTGTTTGGAGACCTTGCCTTCCAGGGTATAAATTCCGGTTCCATGGTTGGATTCGGAGGAAGACTCATAGGCATAATTCCCTATGTCTTTCAGCTTAGATTCCTCGGAGACAATTTTATTCCATCATATTTCAACAATTCCTATGATCTATACAGGGGAATAGAATACGCTGTTCTCAATTCGGGAACGAGTATTGTTATTCCGGGCAGCATCTCATGGCTTGGAACAACCGGAGTCTCACTGCTCGATGATCAGCTAGTGTTCACGGCCACTCTCGACGGTCCTTTTGCAGCTATACCCACTGATGGAATAGAAAACAACAGTTTTGTTGAGTATCCTCATGTCTATGCAATGTTCCTGGTCGAAGAAGGACTTATTCCTGATTTTTCACTATCCGCGTCCTATGACAAGAAATTCATAACAGATATAGCCGATCTTATCAGTGCTGAAAACGCATTAATTAATATGGCAATTAACTATAACGCCGGAGCCGCGGTTATCACCCTGTCCTATGATCTGATGTACATTTCAGATGGTACGGCGGGCTTGAGCTGGGAAGACTTTGACATTAATTCAACCCTCAGCTGTTCACTCAAGCTTTTCTAAGAAAGGAGGTTAACAATGAATGAAAATAGAAGATTTTTTATAACAGTTTTAACTGTCCTTGCTCTGCTGACGGTACTTGTTTTTCCGGTAACAGCACAGGACAAAACCAATCCTACAGCCTTTCTCGTTTATTACGACGACGATTTTGAACTTGAGGTTTTTGACAGTTCCGGAGGCTATGTCGGCGAGGTTTTTACCGGCATGGAGCTCTTTCCAGGAGCTACGATAAAGACCTATAATACAACAGCGGAAATTCAGCTGGAACCGAACGGCTCAATCCTGAAGATTTCAGAAAATTCGGTTTTCCAGATTGAGGCCTTCCAGAGGGCTGCCGATGAGTCGAATGATTTTTCATTGTTCAACGGCAAACTCAGAGTCATAGCCGCCCGTGCAGGGCTCGGGTATGAGAATTATTCGATTATTACCCAATCGGCCGTCTGCGGAGTCCGAGGAACCGACCTTGTAATTGACTCAATCGGAGTTCTCGCGGTTTTAGACGGAGCAGTTTCCTTCTCAAGCCTGTTAAGCGGGGAAACCATCAATGTTATCTCCGGCCAGATTGCCGACGTCTTTGCCGACACCTTCGCCGCAACTACGGCCACGGCGCAGAGCCTCGCGTCAATATTCAGCGGCATGGACTTCACAGGCGCAGATCCTGCTCAGGTCCCGGGCCATACTGTTAGCCCTGAACCTGCTGGTGAACCTGCTGACGAAGACACACCTGCTGACGAACCTGCCGGAGAAGACACACCTGCTGATGAACCTGCCGGAGGGGACACAGCTGATAATGATACCGCAGCTGATTCAGACGGCAAGGCAACAGCGGATACCGGAACGAAGGACAGCCCGGCGCAGCCTAAGGCTTCAGGTCAGGGCTCGGCGGCCGCCAACATAACCGGCAGAGGCATCCCCTCGACCGATAAAAAGCCTGATACCGAGGAAGCAGCCGCGGAACCGTCTGTCCCCGGCCCCTTCGATGAGTTTTTTGAAGGAATAGCGGATATGCTCGCCTTTGAAATCGGTTCGGTTACGGTAGACGGCACAACTTATGCAAAGGCGGTCATTCAGCCGGAGTTTGCCATAGGAGATCTTCAGATGGGTCTCTATCTGCCTGTAATCTATCAGGACAATCTTTTTGATCCTGCAACCTGGTATAAGCCGGCAGGCAATAATGAGTGGTCATTCGGAACCGACCAGATTGAACTCGGAAATATCCTCCTTGATATAATGAGTGATCTTTTTCTCAAGATTAAATACATTCAGTGGGGCGATAACGGCGACGATTTCTACCTTAAATTCGGAAATCTCGATAACATGAGTATCGGCCACGGTATTCTAATGTACAATTTCGCCAACAACAACGAGTTTCCGGCAATCAGAAAAGTCGGTATAAATACCGGTTTCAATTTTGATTATTTCGGACTCGAAGCTGTTCTAGACGATGCAGCCGATCCGACAATCTTCGGCGGACGCTTTGTATATATGCCTTTCGGTCCGGATTTTCCGCTTGGAATCGGTCTTTCTGCCATTACCGATATAAATCCTGACTCTGAACTTGAGGACACCACTGTCCTCTGGAATACCATGATATTAAACGGCGCCATCGACCTAGGCCTGCCAATAGAACTCCTCGGTATGACCCTGTTTACAGACCTCGCGGCCCTGACCCTCTTTGATGAAACAGGTTGGCATTGGGACACTATATACAATTCAGCAGAGCCTGACTTCATGACGGCCCTTAATAACTTCGGCGTCTCGGCAGGTGTTTACGGAGATTTCTTCACCATCGACTACCGGCTCGAGTATAGGCTGAGTAAGGGACTGTTCAGGTCATCATTCTACAACAGCGGATACCTCGTAAACAAAACCGAATACTTCAATGAGCTGACTACCTATACAGCAGCACCGGGCCTCGCCGCCTATCAGGATATAACAATGGGTGTCTACGGAGAGCTTTCGGCCAACTTCTTCGATGCCGTGACTCTCAAAGGCGGTTATCTCTGGCCATGGGTATTTGACGGCACCGCAGTAAGCTTTGAAGCCGAAGATAATTTTCACATTGCCCTCTACCTTATGCCTGACATAATTCCAGTAGTCGGTCTCTACGGTTCTATTTCATACAGCCGTGACAACCTCGTGGGCAGCATAGCGGACGCCGTGGCCGGAACGACTAGCTTCCAGCTGTTTGACGACAATACAGTCTTCACCGGTGAACTTGTTTATCCCTTCGACGACTTCCTTGATATAGCAATGCAGTTTGCGACAGCTCTTAGCAGGGACGAGAACGGAAATATCATCTTCACAGACGGTGTTGCGGATATCTACTATGCTTTCACAATCGATACAAGAATACATTTTTAAACTAATTTTATGACTGACAATATTCAATCCCGGAGAATTAACATTCTCCGGGATTCTGTTGCCCGCCGCATTGCCGCCGGCGAAGTAATTGACCGGCCGCAGGCAGTAGTGCGGGAAATTCTCGATAACTCCATTGATGCCGATTCAACCGATATATCCCTGTACGTCGAAAAGGGCGGAATGGAGGAAATTCGGATAATCGATAACGGCAGCGGGATGGACGCTGAAAATCTTCGCAAATGTTTCCTTCCTCACGCGACAAGCAAGATTCACGACTTTGAAGACATCTACAGCACAACAACCCTTGGCTTCAGGGGAGAGGCCCTCTCGAGTATTGCCGCCTGCTCAAAGCTGCGGATAATAAGCTCAACCTCTGATGCCCTTCCGGCAAACAAACTGGAGATATATGACGGAAAGCTGCGTGACATAAGCGAATACCAGGGCGGCAAAGGCACCGTCATCAGCGTAAGGGATCTCTTCTATTCAATGCCAGGCCGAAAAAATTTCCTCAAGAGCGCAGGCGCCGAATCGGCCCAGTGCAGGTCCATGTTTATCGAAAAAACCCTTCCTCAGCTGTCAATCAATTTCCGTTACTTCAATGACGGCAAGCTAAAACTCTTTCTTCCGGCCTCCGACCTTATAACGAGGGTACATTCGGCATACAGCGGACTTTTTCAGAAAGAATTTATTCAAAGCTTCTCGGCCGACGATGGCGGGCTGAGAATCACCTGCGCCGCCGGAAGTCCCTCTCTATACAGGAAAGACCGAAAATACATCCAGATCTTTATCAATAACCGCAGGATCAATGATTATTCCCTCGTACAGGCGGTTGATTACGCCTATTCGAACTATATGCCGGGCGGTTGTCATCCTGTATGTTTCCTTTTTCTTCAAATTCCGCCTCAACATATAGATTTCAACATCCATCCGGCAAAGCGTGAGGTAAAGTTCAGGAACCTTCCGGAAATCCACCACATGGTTACCGAGACTGTAAGTAATCACCTCGGCGGCCGCAACAGCTTCAGGGCCAATGCCCGCAGTATCTACAGCCAGCCCGCCTTCGGATTTGACAGTAGCGCATCCGGCGCCGGCGGAGCACCGGGGCCATCACCCTCTTCACGGGTGATGCCGGCAGGCCCCCGGAGTATTGCTGACAAGAGTATCTTCAGGAGAGAAAGCCTTTCCGAGCTGAGCCGTGAAATAGCGGCAGAGCCGGCTCCGGCAGCAATTCTTGAAGTTCGCAGCAGACCGGATCCGGCCGCGAGGCTTGTCTACCTCGGGCAGCTCTTCAAGCTGTTTCTGGTTTTTGAGCATGATGATGAGCTTCTGATAGTCGATCAGCACGCGGCCCATGAAAGACTGATTTTCAACAGACTCAGCAACAAACACCCTGAAGTTCAAGACCTGCTTGTTCCCCTCCGTTTTTCGATCGAAAAAGACGAGCAAGCTGTGCTCGAAACACAGATTGATGAATACCTGAAAATGGGATTCGAACTCGAAAAAGCAGGAGACTGCGACTGGATGCTTAATGCGATGCCGGCAGTCTGCAGCGGCATCGAGGATGATATCATACTATTCCTCAGAAACAAGCTTACAGACGCAGAGGAGCTCAAGAAGAGGCTGTATGCGATGATTTCCTGCAGATCCGCGATTAAGGACGGAGACAGGATAGATGAGATAAGTGCCATAGAACTTACGACAGAGATTCTCGAGCTGGACAATCCTCGCTGCCCGCACGGACGGCCTGTGATCCAATTGATATCACGTGACGAGCTTTATCGAATGTTCGGCCGGACTTTCTAATCCGGCCGCTGTTTCAAATTACTGAATGAGGGCTTCTATCTCCTCTCTATTTTTATAATTCGGATTTTTTTCAAGGAGAGTTTTAAATACTGCTGAAGCTCCCGCCTCGTCACCGTCCTTGAACATCAGGTTGCCGAGACGGTAATATGCATCCCAAAATTTCGAATCAACTTTAATAAGTTCTTGAAGCGTCTTAACCGCGAGATCCTGACGTTTGGTCTCTATGTAGGCGTTTGCGAGATTATACCTTATCAGCGTAGCATTGGGCTTTTTCTCTATTGCCTTCTTGTAATGTCTGATACTGTCCTCATACAGCTCGGTATGAAGATACACATTTCCAAGGTTATTATTGACTTCAAGTGATTCAGGATCAAGCTTGTAAGCTTTCAGCAGATGCTCGAGCGCCTTGTCATACTCACCGCTCTCATCGTATATCTTACCTAGATTTATGCGCGGCAGAAGATAGGCAGGATCAACCGCGGCAGCTTTTTCATACACAACGGCGGCATTAGTCTTGTCACCAAGCGAGCTGCTTATCTCACCGAGGGTATAGAGATAAACTGCATTTGAAGATTCCAGCTGTACCGCTTTCGCTGAAAAATCAAGCGCTTCTGAATATCTGTTCTGCTTCATAATGGCAAGGGCCATATTATTGTTTGATTCGGCTGATTCCGGATCGATTTTCAAAGAAGCGTTGAAATATTTCTCGGCGTCAGAGTATTTGCCTTCCTTGAAAAGGACTACAGCCAGGGCGTCAAGATACTTACTATTCCCCGGTTGAAGAGCCGCTGCCTTCTTAAGATGGGTTTCCGCGTCGGCAAACTTCCCAGCCTGATTAAGCAGATTTCCCGCCGCGTAATGGGCCGCATCATACGAAGGATTCACGGCTATTGCCTTCTTGTAGGAATCCAGAGCCGAACCGGCTTTGCCGAGTTTTAAAAATACGGCGCCTAAATTGTAAAGAGCCTTATAGTTGTTAGTATCAAGGTGTACTACTCCTTCAAAAGACATTCTCGCGTCATTAAACTGACCGGCCCGATACTGGACCTTACCCAGTTCATATAGAATATTTACGTTATCGGGGTTCAGACGAGAGGCTTCCCTGAATTCATTTATGGCCTGACCCCAGTTCCTTGTTTCTACATAAATTTTACCTAGAGTATTATGAGGAATCCAGAGAGTATTATCATAATCAACAGCCTTATTAGCGAATTCTACTGCTTCCCGGATGTTAATCTGGTTAGTCTTATCTTCAAGGAAGTAGGACTCGCCCTTCTGGGCAAAGGCTACTGCCTCTCGTGGACTGAGGCTTATTGCCTCGTCAAAATTTCTCCTGGCTTCGCTAAACTTCTGCTCATCCATCTGCCGGACGCCGTCCGCAATGAGGCTGCGGACCTTCTCAGCCTTCTGACGTTCAGCCTCAGACAGGGCCGCCAGCCGCGCCTCTTCGTCCTTCCGTCGCTGCTCAGCAAGACGTTTCTGCTCTTCAAGCTCGGCAAGCTGTTTAGCAAGCTGCTGCTTCTCGTTTTCAGTCGGGCCTCTATCCTGCTGGAGAGTAACCGTCTGAGGATTGTTGTTAAATGATTGGCCTAGATCCTCTATGGAACCGACAAGATCCTCTTTCTGCTGGCGGTCCTCGGCCTTTGCCGCTTCTTCGGCAAGCTTTCGCGCCTGCAGCACTTTCTCCCGGAGGGCTCTGACATTCTCGTCGGAAGCATCCTGAATAAGTAGTCCGTCAAGAAGATCCAAGGCCCGCTGATAATCGCTCTTTTGCATATAGTCTTCGGCCAGAATCATTGTGTTATCTCTTATTCGCTCAAACTCCGTCAGACCCGTTTGCTCGACAACTGGCTCCGTGCCGGGCCGCAGCATAAAAAACAGGGCGGCGCCGATAATAATCAGCAATACAGCTGCCCCTATTATAATAACTCGTTTATCCATTTATTAATCCTCTATATCTAATTCTAACTCAATATCTTCTATATTCTCGGATTCTGCCGAAAGATTGGTAGTATCCGAACCGGCATTACTCAAAGAATTCAGGACTGAATCAAGAAGAGCCTTTTGTCTGGCTGCCTCGGTAAGCCGCCGCCGCTCATCATCTTCTCGGCGTTTTTCATCCTCGACAATAGTGAGCTCCAGCATTGAAATCATCTTTTCGATACTGCTTCGCTGGGGGGCTGCAGGTTTCATATTGAGGTAAAGGCGGTAGTCCCTCACAGCCAGTGAATACTCCTCTGTTTTGACCCTGCAGTTAGCCCTATTCAAGTAGGGTTCGGCGAAGCCCGTTCTGCTTCGAACTGCCTTTGAATACATCTCAGCGGCGCTCTTATAGTCACCGTCTTTAAAATAATTATTTGCTATATTAAAATAGAACTTATCTTGATCTCTGTCGACAGCGGTTAGGCCTTGTGAGAGAACCATCACTGCTGAATTGTAATCCTGCTTTACTTCATAAATATAACCAAGATAAAGATATGCAGCCGAATTTGCCGGATCCTGATCAATTACCGCCTCAAACATTACGGCCGCATCTGAAAGCCTGTTATCCAGAAGCAGAGCCTCACCCTCTTTAAACATGTTCTGGCCTATCAGCTGATGAGCGGAAATTGAAATCAGAATTAAAAACAATAGCTTTTTTTTCATACAATCCTCTTTTTTTCAGGCATAACATTTGACACTCTTGGAATTACAGATTAATCTTTACCAGGAGTATAATATATGGCACCAGTAGTACTATTCATTATTATTTTCGGCGCCGGATTCGTCGTTCTTATAATATTCGTCTTAAAATCAATATTAGCGCCTAGAAAAGTAGCAGGTATTTATGATCTCTACAAGCAGGGTAAATATGCAGCTGCAATTAAGCAGGCAAAACAGCTGTTAGCTAATGACAACAGAAATTATGAAGTTCACTATATCCTCGGGCTGTCATATCTTGGCGACGGCAAATCTGAGCTGGCTCTCATGGAAATGAAGAAGATCAACGAATACGGTGAGTTTACAGGCATCCTTAAGGAAGTTGAATACCGGAAAACTATAGCAAAGCTTTACAACGATTTCAATCAGCCTGAAGAAGCCCTGAAAGAATTTCTGCTTCTTATTAGGATGGAGCCGGAAGAAGCTGAATGGTATTATAACTCCGCGATTCTTTTTGAGCAGCGGAATAAAACCGACAGCGCCGTAGGCCACTATAAAAAGACCATCGAATTAAACCCGAGACATACCGATGCTCATTTTCGGCTGGGAAGCATATTCTATCGCAGCAAACGTGCCGCTGAAGCAAAGACCGAACTAGAACTTGCCCTCCGCTATAATTCCGAAAACCACAAGGCTAATTTTTATATCGGAAAACTACTGAAAGACAAGAAAGACTTCGCCGGAGCACTCAATGCCTTTGAAAAATCGCAGCGTGATCCGGAGCTCAAGGTAAAATCTCTGCTTGAACGCGGTATATGTTATATAAACGTGAAGAATTTCGAACGCGCTATTTCCGAACTTGAGAGGGCTATCGCAAATTCTGACAATGTCGGCCAGGAAATTATTTTTGCAAGATATTTCCTTGCCTTTTGTTATGAACAGCGCCGCGATATTGACAATGCAATCGAACAATGGGAAGAAATATATTCCAAGAAACCGACCTTTAAAGACGTGGGCGAAAAACTCAGCCAATATCAGGATCTTCGTACCGACGACATGATGAAAGACTACCTGACCGCCGGCAGAGACGAGTTTTTAAACATATGCAAGAAGATTACGGCAAGCATAGGCATGAGCATCAGAGACATGGGCGACATTCCGAACGGATGCCAGATTGTAGCAGTTGAAGCAGAATCAAAATGGAGGGGCGCCAAGAAGATACCCCTTCTCATTTGGTTCCTCCGTGTCCCGGATCTTGTCTCCGAGACAAGCCCCCGCGCAATGCTTGAATCTATGAAGAAAAATTCTGTAGGACGCGGCATGATAGTAACAAGTTCAAATTTCTCGAAGAAGGCCCGAGATTACACCGAGAGCAGGCCTATTAATCTTGTGGGAAAGGAAAAACTTCAGGCAATGCTGAAAAAAATATAATTGCGGCTCAGTCCCAATGGAGGAGAATTTTCCCGGAGCGGCCTGATCTCATAATCTCAAAGCCCTCAAGGAAATTATCCACCGGCATCTGGTGGGTGATTATCGGGGAAATATCAAGACCGGTCCGGACCATTGCGGCCATCTTATACCAGGTTTCAAACATCTCGCGTCCGTAGATCCCCTTCAGGGTGAGTCCCTTAAAGATAACCTCATTCCAGTCTATATCGCAGGTTCCGGACGGTATTCCAAGCAGCGACACCTTCCCTCCGTTGTTCATCAACGAAAACATCTGTCGCTGAGCCTCAACCTGCCCGGACATCTCGAGTCCGATATCGAAACCTTCGAGCATGTGAAGTTCGCTCATCACATCGGGAATACTGTCGCGGCTGACGTTAACGGCCTTCGTAGCCCCCATTCTGCGGGCGAGTTCCAGACGGTAATCATTTACATCGGTAATGATTATATAACGTGCTCCGGCATGCCTGGCAACGGCTGCGGCCATGATGCCTATGGGTCCGGCACCGGTTATAAGAACATCCTCACCTACAAGATCGAATGACAGAGCCGTATGTACGGCGTTTCCCAGCGGATCGAAGACCGCCGCTATCTCATCAGAGATATAATCATCAAGCTTAAACGCGTTATATGCCGGAAGAACAAGGTACTCGGCAAAGCAGCCGTTACGGTTCACGCCTATTCCGCTGGTATTTCTGCAGAGGTGCCTCTTGCCCGCCCTGCAGTTACGGCAGTGTCCGCAGGTAAGATGACCTTCCCCGGTTACCCTGTCGCCAATAGCAAAACCGCTTGCCTCGCTGCCCACCTGCTGGACAATACCGACGAACTCATGACCGGTAATCATCGGTACTGGAATAGTCTTTTTTGACCATTCGTCCCAGTTGAAAATATGCACATCAGTACCGCATATGGCGGTTATCTTGATTTTAATAAGAAGATCATTATGACCGCATTCGGGAACCGGAGCGTCGATTAGCCAGAGCCCCTCCTCACGTTTTATCTTCGCGAGGGCCTTCATCAGATGACCCTGAGCTCTTTTCCGCAGTCGATGATGACGCTAAGGGCGGTTTCGATCTGCTGCCTGCTGTGAGCGGCCGACATCTGAAACCGGATACGGGCCTGACCTTCAGGCACTACCGGATAACAGAACCCGATTGCATAGACTCCCTTCTCAAGGAGCATGTCGGCCATTTTAACCGCGAGAGGCGCCTCAAAAAGCATCAGCGGCACTATCGGATGCTCTCCGTCTACCAGGGTGAATCCAGCTTTCTTTAGGCCGTTTCTGAAGAGATCGGTATTCGCCCGCAGTGCCGCCCGGAGTTCGTCGGCGTTTTTAACGAGTTCTATTGTTATAATAGCCGTATATGCCATAACCGGCGCGAGTGAATTCGAAAAAAGGTAGGGTCTCGACCGCTGACGCAGCCAGCCGATAATTTCCTTCCGTCCGGAAGTATATCCGCCGGAGGCTCCTCCGAGGGCCTTACCGAGGGTCCCGGTAATAATATCCACTCGCCCGCTCACCCCGCAGTACTCGGGAGTACCCGCGCCTGTTTCTCCGATAAAACCTACAGCATGAGAGTCATCCACCATCACGAGGGCATCATAGCGTTCGGCCAGATCACATATGCCCTTAAGATTGGCTATTGTCCCGTCCATTGAAAAGACACCGTCGGTGGCTATCAATCTGAAACGGCAGGAACTGCTTTTTTTAAGACAGTCCTCTAGTTCTTCCATATTACTATTTGAGTAGCGGAAACGTTGAGCCTTACAGAGTCTGATTCCGTCAATAATGCTCGCGTGATTAAGCGCGTCGGAGATAACCGCGTCTTCTTCACCTAAAATGGTCTCAAAAAGGCCTCCGTTTGCGTCGAAGCAGGAGGAATAGAGGATGGTATCTTCGGTTCCAAGGAACCCGCTTATCGCGTTCTCAAGCTTCTTGTGAACCGTCTGCGTACCGCAAATGAACCTAACCGACGACAGGCCGTATCCGAACTCGTCGAGCCCCTCTTTAGCACTTTCTATCAGCCGCGGATCATCAGCGAGGCCGAGATAATTATTGGCGCAGAAGTTAAGTACCTTTCGTCCTCCCTCTACTTCAATCTCGGCCTGCTGGGGAGAGGAAATGATTCTCTCCTCCTTGTAAAAGCCCTTCTCTTTTAGAAGATTACTCTCATCATCATAAAATTTCAGTAAGCTTTGGCTCATTCGCTTCTCCTCTCATATGAACCTTTAATAAGGCCTGTTCCCAGGCTGTTATTATAATAACCGATATCCACGTATCTGTATTCTGAAAAAATTTTTTCTCCGTTATTAAGATCTTTACATCTGAAGGTTCCGGGTGTTATAGAGAAGGAAGAAAGAAGATTCCCACTAATATCATAAAAAGAGACAATGTTGTTTTTTTCAAGGCTCTTAACCTCGATTAGATCATCCTTACCGAAGAGCAGCTCGGGATAGACAGCATCTTCAGGAAGCTGTTTCACAAGCGGAATGAAGGCAGTGCCCTCGACCCGCTCACCGCCTCTATCGGTTACAATCACTCGGTATCTGCCCGGAGCCGGAAGCTCTCCATAGGGCAGGATGAACCTCTCTGAGCCTATCCAGGTCATTCCCCTGTTATTCCTGACTGCCCAGCTTCCGCGCTCGGCAGACCAGAGTATTCCGCTCTCGTCGTCTATCACATAGATTGTTTCAATATCTTCATCCCCATCCTCATCATCCGCGTTCAAAAGGACAAGGAGTTCCGCGGTGACCGCGCCGGTTATAGGAGATTTTCTTAAATTAATCTGGCTGTTAAGCTGGTTTATATCAGGAGGGTTGTTCCCGCATGAGAACAAAAGTGCTGCCGCGGCTGCGGCAATAAGCTTCATCATCCTATTCATTAGTAAATACAGCTTCTTCCTGATTGGTGACCGGACGGGCGTACATGCTCAACACTTTTTGGAGGACCGGTTCACCAAGTTTCCTGTATCTGCTTAGAAAGTCAGTGCGTTCTTCCTCACTATACCTGTCGGCATACTTTCCGGTCTGGTTTATCTCATCATAGGAGATGTAATTGCTCGACCACAGCTTGTAACCTCGGTGAATCTCCCTGTCCAGGGCAAGGGCTACCTCCTTGTCGTTTAAGAACGTCCCCTCAAGCGGTTTTCCGTAATGAATATGAACATGCCCCTTGGCACCCTTCATTCCGGTCCACATGCTGATAAGATCCATCGTCTTTGTCTTCAAAAACGCCTCGCGGGTTTCCATCCTGTGAACTTCCCATCCCTTGAGGGTGTCGCATGGATCGAGCTCGTAAGAAATTGAAACGGGTACAATCCTGCATTTATTGATGAAATTAGAGAAGTCGACGCCGCTCTTTCGCTGAGAAAGATAAAACATCTTAATAATTGCTGGATTTGTCAGATCGGCACCGTCCTTAGACCTGCCTTCCTTTTGAGCAATCCAGATGGAATCTCCCGTTTCAAGGGTGTGATTTATATATTTTGAGAGAGTGATGGAAGCCTGTATCTGCTCTCTTAAAGGCAGATTCCTCCTCACAATAAATGATTTGTTAATCCTGATGAGATCGCTGACAAAATCGTTTATAAGAAGATTATCGCCGAATGCAATCTGGGTTGTATCAAAATTATCATGAACCAGAAAGTAATTGATAAGCGCGGAATCAAGCACAATATCCCTGTGGTTGCTGATGAACAGATAAGACATGTTTTTGTCCAGATTCTCCAATCCTGAACTGCTAACGCCGTCGGTAGTCTTGTCCACAATCCACTGCATGAGCTTTGCAACTATCAGATCTTTCTGAAATTCTTCTATTGTCTTTATCTTTCCAAGCTCACGTCTGATATACAGGCCAATAAGCTTCTCGGCGGCAGGCTCAAACAACTTAGGACACTGAGGCCACTTGAGGCCCCGGAGAAAACCCTGTAGGTATTTATTATCCGCAAGCCGCTTCTTTATTGCCGGAAACTGCTCATCGGAATAAGGCCTGATATCTATAAACTCATCATTATTTTCATTCATGTCTATAATAATATCCTAATAGTATCGTCAATTCAAGTCCGAAGACATTTTCAATTTATTGGATTGCACATTTTATAGGTGGGGCGTATAATTAGGAGTTAATAATATAACGGAGGAAAATATGAAAAAAACAATTTCACTATCCATTTCAGTTTTGGTTCTTCTTACAGTTTTTGTAATTTCTGGCTGTAAAAAAGCACCTGAACTTGGCACTGAAGAAAATCCGATTGTCTGGTCATTCGTTCCATCTGGAGAAATGGAAAGAGTCTCATCCGGAGCTCGGGCAGTTGCCGATATGCTTCATGATGAAACAGGCTATTACTTCGCTACAAATGTTGCAACAGAGTATGCGGGTGTAATCGAAGCCATGGCAAGTGATCCTCCTTCGGCTCACATGGCGTCCCTTGCAACCTTCGCCTACGTTCTCGCAGCCGAAAAAGGCGTTGCGGATGTAGCACTCGTATCAGTTCGTTACGGTTCTCCGACCTATAACGGGCAGATAATGGTTAGAGCCGACAGCGGAATTACTAAAGTTTCTGATCTCAATGGAAAAACCTTCGGCAGACCCGATCCGCTTTCAACCAGCGGCTGGATAATTCCTATGCTTACCCTCAGAGCAGCCGGTGTTAACACTGAGACAGGCCTCAAGGGAATAGTAGACGCAGGAAGTCACGACGGTGTTGTTGCAGCCATCTACAACGGAGACGTCGACGCAGGAGCTTCCTACGTTGATGCCAGAACGAGAATTGAAAAAGACTTCCCCGATGTCATGGACAAGGTTGTTGTAATAGCAGTTACTGAAAACATTCCGAATGACGGCGTACAGTTTATTCCCGACATGGATGAAGAAATGAAAACGAAAATTGTCGACGCTCTCCTCAAGATTGCTGACACCGAAAAAGGAAAGGATGCTCTCAAGACCGCTTACCAGTGGAACGCACTTGAAAAGCATGACGACACCTTCTACGATCCCTTCAGACAGGTTCTCCAGGCTGCAGGCCTCAGTATCGAAGAACTGAATAAATAGATTGTAATCAACAAGTTGGTTTCAATTCGGAGTTTGATGCTTCCCGATAAGGAAGCATCAAACATTCCTATATCAATTTATTGGGACTGACTTTACTGTTCAGTCCCTTTTTTGGAGGTCCAATGCTGGAAATTCGTAACCTCACCAAAATCTATAACGACGGAACTGTAGCGCTTAAAAATATTAGCTTCAAAGTCGAAGACGGTGAGTTTCTTGTAATAATTGGTTTGTCAGGCTCAGGAAAATCCACCCTTCTCAGGTGTATAAACAGACTGATTGAGCCTACCGAGGGAGAAATCCTCTGGAACGGAAAAGATGTGGCAAAGGCTGACGGTAGAAGCCTCAGGGAAGTTCGCCGGCAGATTGGAATGATTTTTCAGCATTTCAATCTCGTGAAACGTTCCAGCGTTATGACAAACGTACTCGCGGGGCGGCTTGGATATGTTAAACCGTCATCAAGCCTTCTTCACCACTTTCCCAAGAGTGACAGAAAGAAAGCTTTTGAGGCACTTGAGATGGTCGGCATAACCGATCAGGCCGAAAAACGGGCAGATGAGCTCTCAGGCGGGCAACAGCAGAGAGTCGGTATTGCCAGAGCACTCATGCAGGATCCTTTGATGATCCTTGCCGATGAGCCTGTGGCAAGCCTTGATCCAGTACTCGCACACTCAATTCTAGGCTACCTTGAGGACATTAATAAAAACCGTAATATTACAATCATGTGCAGCCTGCACTATCTTGATCTTGTTCAGCAGTATTCCTCGAGAGTAATCGGACTTCGGGACGGAAACCTCGTCTATGAAGGCAGTAATGCGGAAATCAGAAAGATGACCGACGGCGAGTTTAAGGAAATATATGGAGAAGAAGCCGTCAGGGTCAATGCCGGCTCATTAACCGGAGGCGACAATGCGTAATACCAAAATCATAAAAATACCTCTGATTGCCGCCCCGTTTGCCGCAGTTCTGTCAGCTATTGTCCCGGGGCTGGGACAACTTTTTTCACACAGGATAAAACGAGGTCTTCTGCTATTCTTCTCGTTTATAAGTATAATCGGACTTTTTCTCTGGAGACTGACCTTACTTGCCCACCGTGAGCTTACATATGCGGATAAGTTTGTAAAATCATTCAGCAGGCAGCCAATGTTTGTAATCTTCATCAGTGCCGTTCTTGCCCTCCTCTGGCTGTGGATTATCTATGATGCCTACCATGTTGCCAAGGGACGTAAGACCAAGGGTATTGGGATATTCACCCTGGTACTATTACTGTTCTTTTCCCTCGGATGGCAGATAAGCGAGATAGACGTCTACAAGATGGTGAAGGAATTTCCCGATGCATGGCCTCCGCTGTCCAGGATTCTCTGGCCCTGGGAAGCTGCCGTAACCCGGGATACCTCATCGGTCGAGGCCAAGGCCGCAATATTGGCCGACGACTCGGTCAATCCTCCTCCTATTCCGGAGTACATCGAGGGTAAACCTTATATAAAATCAACACCGACCTATGGTAATATGTCTACGCTCGATGAAAAAAATGAGGCGGTTAAGGGTTCGGTTCTGCATCTTGAAGGCAGCGGCTTCGAACCGGATACAGTGACCTTCATATACTGGGAAGACTCGATTGGAAATGAGTTCCGGCCCCGGCAGGATGGTGAGTATATAAGCTTAATTACTGATGCAGACGGCAGTTTCACATTTGACCTCGTAATGCCTTACCGATTAACGCCGCCGAGCGCGGTCGGACAGCAGATTCATCACGTTCATGCCCGGCAGACATCGGATGTAGGCCCGCTGAAGCCAAGTGAGCCCCTGCTTCTGACAATTGAGCTTATGCTTGAGACTATCTTCATGGGAATGATGGCGACCTTCTTCGGCATAATACTTGCCATCCCTTTGAGTTTTCTCGCGGCGCGCAACCTGATGTCAGGTTCGTGGATAACAATAACCATCTATTACATAATAAGGACTATCTTTAATATTACGCGTTCTATCGAACCGATGATATGGGCGCTCATTGCCGTTGTATGGGTAGGCCTCGGGCCCTTCGCGGGCATTATTGCACTTACAATCCATACAATTGCCGCTCTCGGAAAACTCTACTCTGAGGCAATAGAAAGTATTGATCCGGGCCCAATTGAGGCAATTCAGGCAACAGGCGCGAACAAGCTTCAGACTATAATGTTTGCCGTTGTGCCTCAGATGATTCCGCCCTTTGTTTCGTTTACTATCTACCGCTGGGACATAAATGTCCGAATGTCTACAGTCATAGGTATGGTCGGCGGAGGCGGAATAGGATTCCTGCTTGTTCAGTACATAAGACTGCTTGACTATAAGTCCGCCGGAATTGCGGTATGGTTCATTGCTATAACAGTCGCAATCCTCGACTATGTAAGCTCTAAGATTAGAGAGAAGTTCGTATAGACAAGAGTCTACGCTTCTTAGCCTGCCGGCATTGACCGGCAGGCTGTTTTTTAATGATTATTTTGCCGGAATTAGAAAAACAGGTGCATAAACCGGTATTGTCACCTCAGCACTGCTGCCGAATCCAAGCGGACCGAACTCAATAGCCTATGACTGAAAATATAATATTACGGGATTTGACCTCTCCTCACTCAATCACTCCTCGAAAGGCAACTGACTGCGAATAATTAACCAAACTCTAATGCAGAGCATCTTGATCTTCATTTCCTTATATGGCATTTTTCCTATAACAAAGGGATGGAAACAGATATGAAGGGTAAAATTAAGCTATTATTTTTATGTACAGGCAACTCCTGCAGAAGCCAGATGGCAGAGGGTTTGACGCAGGCGCTAAAAAAAGATGGAATTGATGCATACTCTGCCGGTATAGAAACCCACGGCCTGAACCCGAATGCTGTAAAGGTAATGAATGAAGAAGGAATTGATATCTCTAATTATAACAGTGAGCTTGTCACTGATTACATAGACCGCGGGATCGAATTCGATTATGTTGTGACCGTCTGTGGCCATGCGAATGAGACCTGCCCGGTATTTCCCGGAAAGACAAAACACATACATATCGGATTTGATGATCCGCCGGAGCTTTCAAAGACGGCAAAAACCGAAGAAGAAGCGCTTAACCACTACAGGCGTGTCAGGGATGAAATTAAAGCTTATGTAAAGACTCTTCCGGAAAGTCTATCCTGATTTATTTTTCGGCCATAAACGATGACTGTGTTCTTAATCAACTCGGCATGAACATCAAAGAAACAGTTTTTTTTCAGCAGGTCGATATAGGCTTCTATTGTCTTAAACTTAACGAAGTCACACCACCTGCTGCCCTCTTGTGGGCAGCCGTTTACAATTACAAGGACACCGTTTTCTTTCAGCACGCGGTCTATCTCTGAGAAAGCCTTCGTGTAATCATTCCAGAAGTTTATTGTATCGAAGGCGGTTATAATATTAAATAAGCCGTCCTCATAGGGAATTTCCGCGACACTACCGGCGTTAATTTCGACAGTCCCTGTTCTAATCCGTGCTCTATTCACATTTCCAGCGAGCCTGACCATCTCATCTGAATAGTCGATTCCGCAAATCTTCGAGTTCCCCATCATTTCGGAAAATAATTTCACAGCCGCTCCGCCTCCGCAGCCGATATCAAGAACTGTATTGCCGAATGTTAATTCGAGCTTCTCGAATAGATAGCCCTCAATTATTCGTCGGTACATCCTGCGGTGAATTAGGTTCATGATTCTTCCGGATATCTGCCCCATTAGTCCGGAAGACCTTGCCCCTATCGTCTCCAGCCTAGTTCCCATTTATTAACTCCAACATTTTACCATTACTCATAAGATATCGCGGACACCTTAGTTTAACAATATTTTTATTAATGATTACGGGAGTAACTTTCGGTATTACAAAGTGGAAAATGGTTCAAGCCGTCCTTATGCTCTCTCCAGTCAGGCAGGTATTTATCCATGATTGATTTAAAACGCTTATTATGATGACGCTCAATAAGATGGCTCATTTCATGGACTACAAGATATTCCAGACATAAAAGAGATCGTTTTGCCAGTTCGAGGTTTATCCAGATACGCCCGGTCGCGATATTGCAGGTTCCCCAGCGGGTCCTCATCCGCTTTATTCCGAAGCCGGAAACAGAAACCTTCATTATTATCTCATAACGAGTAATTATTCCGGGCAAAATTTCTTTCAACCTGTCGCGGTACCAGTGTTCCAGAACAGCTCTTTTTTTATCTTTTTCCGTTCCAGGGCGAATAAAAAGCGTTATATATTGTCCTTCAAGCTCAACCCGGGCCTTTCTGTCAGCCTCTACGATCCTAAGTATATATTGATGTCCCAGGAAGTAATGAAGCTCACCGGAGGCGTACTCCCTGGGAGCCTCACTTTCGAGAGCGATAAACTTCCCCTGTTGCTTCCTGATCCATGGCAGCTTTGACTCAACAAACCTGCGTACGGCGGACTCTCTCATAAGCCGGGGGGCTGAGACAACAACCCTTCCGTCAGGCGGATAAACCCTCAGATGGACATTCTTAATGTTCTTCCTTATTAATTCTACCTGCATGTCTTCAAGCTCAAAAACGGTCAGATCTGTCTCCTCATATTTTCCCGGATGGATTGTGATAGCATGTACTCAGTTCATATTCGGCAGCATATGTCAGATTAAAGGCGGGTGCAAGGACTAAGCCCCCTGCTCAGCAATTCTAAATTTGACTGCAATTATATAATCATCCGGCTCTTGCTGCACCCCGTACCCATGAAAAACTGCTGCGAAGACGCAGATGTTTTCCACAGTTACGAGACCCCGCAGCGTAGGCATACACAGGCAGCCAAATTCAGAAGTACAGACTGTCCGAAAGCGAGATTAGAGCTAATAAAAATAAGGCAAAGAGGAATAAAATAATCTCCTTGCATATAAATAATTATTCAACCGCTTTCGGAGGTCTAATTAGGAATTACTGGATTTCAGCTAGAGTAAAAAATTATGCAGCCCGCAGTACCAGACTGAGAATCAACGCGATGCTGAATATAACGACAAAGCCTGCGATCATAATGCCCAGCGTTTTTGAATATCCTGCTGGAGTAATATGACCTTCTTTGTCCTGACCTTTTATTGCTGGATAGAGTCTCCAGAAAAATGTCAGAATAGAGAGAATGAGCGCTACCACACTGAAAATCTTTGTTGCTGGGCTTCCCGTAAAAAGAATAACAATTAGCAGAGCAATAAAAATAAGTTTGGTCCCGGCCACCCAGTTTATCAGATATCTCACCAATGCATGAATATCCGGATCAGCCTTTGATTTTTCATATGCGTTGAACACACCCATACCGTTTCCGCGGCGAGTACCGGGTGTAAAATACAACATCAGGATATTTGACGTTTCCAGCACACAAAACATGATTATTACTATTGATAAAATATCCATTCAGATTCCCCTGATAAAAAAATTTCATTCACTACATGATCCAGATAGAATTACTTCAGCTGTAGAATTATAGTATGAATGGGATCTCCGTGAATAGCCGGTTCCATGTTTAATATGATGGAACCGGTTATCTTAGCTTAGACTTCACCATTCTCTGCAAGGTCATCACTCATATAGCGGCGAAGCTCCTTTTTTCTCTTTCGCTCTGTTCTGCCACTGTCATTACCAAAACGTATGTTTTTAAAGAGAATGCAGCTGAGAAGCATCAGTCCTCCGGCCTTCCAGTAAGTAAGAGTTGTAAGACCGAAAATCTCAGGCATCAGCCAGTTCCAGAGCAGCATTACCAGCCATATACATAACGCCCCGAGTCCTAGTCCAAGAACGCCCAAGCCGAAACCCATAACGATCTTGACCGGCAGGCTGCGCTCATCCCACCAGGGCTCACCGTCACAGCCCCCGCCGCCGAATTTTCGTTCAATTGCATCTTCGATTTCAGACTCTATTTCGGCTCCAATTTCTGCCTGAAGCTCCGCATCTCTCTCTTTTTTCTTCTTTTTTTCATCATCAGTCATTTCATCCCCCTATTGATCTATCCAGTGAACAAGAGCCCGCGATAGATTTCGCAGCGCATAACGCTTCCTGGCCTTCAGTGTATCGATGCTCTCACCGGTTGTTTCGGCTATCTCACAGAAGGTCATTCCTCCAAAGACCTGTGCCTCAACAACCCGGCGCTGCTTCTCAGGCAGAGCTCGCATTGCATCATTCAAGGCATCTACGAGGCTGTCTCTGACAAAACTATCGAGCGGGTTGAGCCCCGTCCCGGCAATTATCTCGTACAGGGTCTCTTCTGCCACATCGGTCTCACCTACTGCCTTCCGAACCTTGTCATGCCTCCAGGCATCGATCATCCTCCGTGTAAACAGCGAGTTCATCCAGGCAGACAAATTTCGTATACCTGTTACCAGAGGAAGACACTCCAAAGTCTCGGCATAAAGATCATGGACCATGTCTTCGGCTTCTTCGAGGCTGCGGCCGGCCGCGCGCATTCGGGCCTGAAAGCGTTTTTTATCACTCTGATAAGCCTTCTCTATGCGCCGGATTGATTCACTGTTTTTCAGTTTCAGATCATCTTTCATATTGTTCACTCTATTCGACGGATGAAATACATCTTGGGTGTAAATTAAATTAATTATTTTATCATATCATGACGGGATAATCAGCAGAATTTCAATTCGCGGTTATCATCTATTTTTTCTAAGAATATCAATATCTCAGCCTCCGGAAGACCTCAATATATCAAAGAGCTAACTCGCCAAAGCCGAATAAGGCAACATCTCCTTCTATCATAACATCACCTGAGTGTTCATCTACCCAGCCTGTGATAATACTGTCTCTGTTAACAAATCGTCCCTGATGCAGAAATATTTTCTCGCCTGATGATTTATATCCATTCTTTACAAGATACGCGCAAAGAGGGCCCGCGGCGCTGCCTGTAGCAACATCCTCAACGAGACCCGCATTATCCCAGCTGCGGCATTCCAGCGTTCCAGGATCAAAAAGATAGGCAAATTTCGCGCCCACTGTCTCGAGCAGGGGTTCAATATCGGTAATATTAAACTTCACTTTTGCCAGAGCGTCCTTCACCGGTATTAATAAATACGGCAGCCCGGTGGAAACCACCTCGAGTGGATAGCCCGGATATAAATCGTCTATTGTTAGATTCAACGCGGTTATAATATCCGTGTACTCATCTTCATCCGGAGTCCGGAGGAAGACCGGTTGCCCCTGATTCATTGTGACTGAATACCAGATGTTATTTTTTTTGGAGCTTAGGGATATGAGCCTCGCGCCTGCCGCAATATTAATGTTCACTTCTTTTAAATTGTCTTTCTGTAGATGATGTATCACGGCAGCGGCGCCAAGAATCGGGTGCCCGGCAAAATCAAGCTCTTCGTCGACAGTAAATATCCTCACCGGGAAACAGCCGTTTTTTTTCGGGAATATAAAAATGGTTTCAAACTGTTTAAATTCCTGAGTGATCATCAGCATCATCTCAGGCTCAATATCCGCCGATGGAAAAACAACAGTCAAGCCGTTTCCGGCCAACGGTTCCGAAGTAAAAACATCAACATGATAATATTTCATAAAGTCCCTATTAATATAATTTCGACAAGGCGCTTAACACACCTTAATAAATAGCTTTTTCTCTCTCCTGCCTTGCGGTCAATACGAGATCAGAGATTTCAGGCGGTAATTGATTATTTTGCCATTTTCTTTCCGCATCGACCGATTCACCAGCTTGTTTCACGGCTTTCAGTGCATACACGGCTGCTATCAATGAATGATCGGCCATATGCGCCGTAGCTGCAGCATGACCAACCGAACGGGCTACCAATATGGAAGTAGTGTTTGATAATTCATTTGCCACCGCAATTGCCCCCACTGATGCTTTTCTTGCCTCACCCACCGATACGCTTCCTTTTCCCCATCTCTCTGCAATTTCTATTGCATGTATCAGCCTTTCATCTATTTCCCCGCCAAAAAGTGATAATACATTACCAGCACAGCAGCAGGCCCATTTTATCAAAAGCCTGTGCTGCTCCTCTCTTAACGGTCCGCCGCGATGTTCTGCTATAAATCGTTTGTCTCTCATTTTTACTGCCTTCGGCTGAAATTTTCTCTGAACATCCGTCATATTTCCTCAATTTTATTTTTCTGATGAAATATGACAGCATCTTATTCAGCTTATACTTAAACTTCGACAGAGAATCCTGTTTTAATGCTTTATCTAAATTAAACCTAATCATAGAAGAAAGCATATGCATGTTCAATGTCTTAAATCATTTTCGAAGCCGCATTTTTGCCATTACCATGAAGAACCGGAATGCGGAAGACCTCAGAGTTCTAATAACAGAAGGATGCCTGCAGATTGAATTAGCACCGGCCCGAGTAACATTCTTCTAAAAGAAATGTTTTTGCTTCTTAATTGTATAACCTGCATGTTAAAATGAATCAGGAGAGGTGCAGATGAAATATTTAAAACTTTGGGGAATGTTAATATTTGCAGTACTTATTTTCTCAGGCTGTGTCGCAAAAAACCAGACTATTCAGGCTGATCTTAATACGAAAGCAGTTCAAACCGAACCGGTACTCCCGTCTCTTGATGAACGTATACAGATCTCTGTTAATTCTCTTAAACTTGTATTTGTAGAAGCTGGGACTTTCATGATGGGCGCTGATGCCGAATCACCTGGTCACAAGGTTATTCTAACCAGAGATTATTTTATCAGTGCTTATGAAATTACCTTCGACTTATATGATCTTTATTGTGAATCAGCTCAAAAAGTCAAACCAAAGGATGAGGGCTGGGGACGAGGAGAGAGACCCGTCATGTGGGTTTCCTGGCTGAACGCAAAAGACTTCTGCAACTGGCTTAGTATTAATTCAGGACTGGATCCCTGTTACTCCGGAATTACCTGCGATTTTTCAAAAAACGGATATCGCCTGCCAAGCGAGGCAGAATGGGAATTTGCCGCCAGAGGTGGAAAGCATAGCCGGAATTTTATTTACTCAGGAAGCGATGTTCTCGATGAGGTCGGATGGTATTCTGAGAATACCGAGACGACTCAAGCCGTTGGGCAGAAAAAACCTAATGAGTTAGGCATTTACGATATGAGTGGTAATTTGTTTGAGTTCTGTAATGATTGGTATCTAAAAGGATATTATGAAATTTCACCTGAAATAAATCCCGCGGGCCCCATGAGAACAGAAATTGATACAACATACGGCGGAAAACGTGTCAGACGCGGTAGTAATTTTAATTATGATGAAGACAGCGCTAGAGTAGTCCACCGCAGCGCTGAAGAATTAAAAGGAAAAGATTTCGGGATGGGTTTCAGAATCGTCAGAAATGCTATGTAAGCTCAAGAAGAAGCGCAAGACTTCTCTATTCGCCGGTTACGAAAATACAGCGCAATGTCGATCGATACCATAACAAAGTTGAGCGCATAGAGAAAGATGACCCCGTCAAAACTGAACACAAGCTTATGAATCATCCCGCAGACATAACCTAAGTTGATCACAAACAGAAATAGAAGACTCTTGCCGGAAGTAGATCTTGAGGTAATAGACTTATAAATATTAAGGGGCCAGGCGGCCCCGAAACAAACAAGCATGAGAATCTCGAATATGCTCATACTCATCAACTGATACCGACGGCAGCCTTCATGTATTGGGTACGCTCATAGGCTTCAGGATTCTCAGACTCCTCCTGACAGAGCATACCGTTGAACTCCGAGATAGTACTGTAGTTTTTTGAATCCATCCAGGCTGATAACTCATCATTAATCTTCGTAATTACCTCGGGTCCGCTCTTATAGAGGGCGCTGCAAAGCTGTACAGCCTTCGCACCGGCGAGAAGCTGTTTTATAACACCCTCAGAATCGTGGACACCGGTTGTAGCGGCAAAGTCAATCTCGATTTCGCCGGACAGGAGGGAAATCCACTGCAGAGCCAGAGAAATCTCCTCCGGCGCGCTGTAGATGGGCGCATGAGTAATCTTAAGTTTATTTATATCTATGTCGGGCCTGTAAAACCGGTTGAAAAGAACCAGTGCATCGATATTAAGGTCAGCTAGGTTCTCGAGAACCCTGGATAGACTTGTAAAGTGGGGGCTAACCTTGAATGCTACTGGAATTTTAACCTTTCTCTTAATCTCTTTAGCGATGTTATAATATATTTTCTCATAATCTTCGCTACTCATCTTTTTGTTCACCGGAAGATGAAAAACATTCAGCTCAAGCGCGTCGGCACCGACATTCTCGAAGCGTTCAGCGTATTTAAGCCAGGCACCGTCGGTCACGCAATTAACACTCGCAATAACCGGAATATCGACAGCCTTCTTGCAGTCTTCCACCAGACCAAGGTATTCATCAAGAAAATAGTTGCTGCTCATTCCGCTGAAAAAGTCAAACGCATCGGCATGAATATCAGCGTTTAGACCTTCGGTCATCTTTGTGCTGTCATAGAGTATCTGCTCTTCAAACAGTGATTTAAGAACAACCGCGCCGGCACCGGCGTCTTCAAGCTTCTTCACCTTATCTACTGACGAGGTCAGGCCTGAGCTTGCCGCGATAACGGGCGAATTAAGATCGATTCCCATGTATTTTGTTTTAATTTCTGCCATTTATCTTCTCCGGTTTTATAGTATATAAGGAACGTTGATATTATAACCCTTATAAACAATAAAAGTCTCAACGTCCTGAACCTCATCAATCTTTGTTACTTCACTAGTGTAAAACTCGAGCAGACTGAATTCTTCATTCAGGAGAACCTGAACAATCAGGTCATAACGGCCGGTTACAACGGCCACACTGATTACGCCCTTCAGATTACTGAACTCCTCGCCTTTTTCTACAAGACGCATGTTCTTTATCTTTACACCGATAATCGCAGACTGATGGCCGGGAAGGTTCTCAGGATCGATTAAACCGCTAACGTTAAGAATCCCTTCCTCGATGAGCTTGTTAACCCTCGCTCTTACTGTGTTCTCGGTAATAGAGAGTTCATCGGCGATAATCTTGAATGACTTCCGGCCGTCCTGAAGGTGCCTGATAATCTGAAGATTTATATCATCAAATTTCATTTTGACGCCGCAAAGTTCTTCATGAAGTCGGCAAGAGTCTTAGCTCCCTCAAGCGGCATAGAATTATAAACAGATGCCCGGCAACCGCCGACATCACGATGTCCTTTAAGTCCGACCATTCCTTCTGCTTCCGCCTTGGTAACAAATTCTTTTTCAAGATCCTCATTTGCCATAGTAAAAACAATATTCATCATCGAGCGGTTTTCAGTCTGGACCGGACATTTGTAGAAGCCTTCACTTGAGTCTATTGCGTCATAGATAATGCCGGCTTTTTTACGGTTCATCTTCTCTACCTCGCCGAGTCCGCCAAGAGCCTTGAGCCGGCGAAGAACAAGCATTACTGCCCATATACTGAAAACAGGCGGTGTATTGTAGAGTGAATTTTTATCGGCATGAATTGAATAGTTCAGGTAGGCTGTAAGATTATCGGAGCTGCGCTCCAGAAGGTCGTTACGAATAATAGCGAGAGTGGTACCGGCAGGCCCCAGGTTTTTCTGTGCGCCGGCGTAGATCATCCCGAACTTCTCTATTGGAAGCGGACGCGACATGATGTCGCTGGACATATCAGCAACAAGCGGAACTCCGCCGGTATCAGGCCAATTCTGCCATTGCAGGCCTCCGATTGTCTCATTCGATGTCAGATGAAGGTAGGAAGAACCGGCGCTTGGCATAACCGATGCCGGAAGTTGAGTGTATTTATCATCCTTACCGTCGAAAGCGACATTTACCTTTCCGAGTTTTACCGCATCTGCATAAGCCTTCTTTGCCCAGACACCGGTCAATGTATAGTCACAAACTCTCTCACCAATGAGAAGGTTCATCGGAACCATAGAGAACTGGAGAGTAGCCCCGCCTCCTAAAAATACAACCTTATAATTATCCGGAAGTTCAAGCAGCTCCTTAACAAGGCCTACTGCCTCGTTATGCACTTCATCATACTCCTTACTTCTGTGACTAGTCTCGATAAGAGACATTCCCATGCCCTTATAGTCGACCATATTCTCTTTAAGCTCTTCGAGAACCTCTACAGGAAGGGTCGAAGGCCCTGCAAAAAAGTTAAGTTTTCGACTCATGATATCCTCCGGAATATTTAATATATACTTATATAATTTTATCGCATTTTTGAGGCTGTTTTACAAGAGTTTTTAAAATATCACAACAATTCTCAATACAAGGGAAAACTATGTAAAACACCTTAATCATCATCTGTATTGCCTTCAAACCGGATAATCCGAAAATCATTCCCTCAGAGATAAAAAATACTTCAATCCGTGCGGTACGTTTGAAAGAAATCAAAAGACCCATCTTCTCCGGGCATAAAAAAAAGGACCACCCAATTACATTGGACAGTCCTCGAATACAAGCCGCCCGACTGCCTTGGCAGTAGACGACATGGATTGCTAGTAACTCTTCATGTTCAGAAGCTTCCGCTGCTTTTTAAGCTGCTTGCGCTCCATCGCCTTTGTTTTGCGATTTTTAATGGTAGAAGGTTTCTCAAAGTATTCACGCTTCTTCCATTCACGTATAATACCTTCTTTCTCGACAATTCTCTTAAAGCGTTTAATAGCCTTTTCGAGCGGTTCACCTTCATCAATATTCACATGAGCGATAGCAATCACCCCCTTTGGTTTATAAGTTACTCTATATTACTCAAAATAAAATCTTTGTCAATAATGAAAGAGCCCACCAGGGCCTCAGGATCGACGGCGACTCCCGCTACACGCACTTCCCAATGAAGATGCGCCCCTGTAACCAGTCCCGTGGATCCGACTGTCCCGATAAGATCTCCTGCTTTCACCATCAGCCCTTCTCCGGTTTCAATACTGTCGAGGTGAAAATACAGCGAATATACTCCCGGCAGATGCTCAATAACGACAGTCAGCCCGGAGAGGATACGCTCTACCGACAAGAGAACCTTCCCATCCCCGGCGGCATAAACAGGCGTTCCTGTCTCGGCCGAATAGTCTATGCCGTTATGAATTGACTGCGCTGATGTGCCGTCATTATACTTAAAAGTACGCCTGTCACCGAAGAAAGATGTCTTTCGCAGTGATTCAACGGGAAGAATCAGCCCGTCGTCTTCGAAAACATCGGCCGTGTTCACCGTCTTTAAAATTGCATAGAGATTTCGCCACTGTTCAGCCTTCCGAATATCATCAGACTTACGAAGGGAGGACATAGATTTACCAAGGACAATATTCTCTTCTATGAATTCTTTTTTAATGACAAGAAACTCAGTTTCTACTGTTTCTTCGCCGTCAGACGCCGAAACAGTATATCTCCCGGGAGACAGGGTTGACGGAACACCAAGCAGGGCTAGGGTTCGTCTTGCGCCGTCAATTACGGCGCTAAAAGAATTCGTACTCGAGTAGATATCACCTCCGCGTCCCAGACTGACCGTTATTCCATTTTCGAGGATGTCCTCTGTTAAAAATACTGTAAAAACCTCTCCCTGAGTCACTTCGGATGGGATAATAAGCTGAAGACAGAAACCTTGACCGGTTACTAAAAGAACAATTAGAGCAATCAGTGAAATTTTTTTCATTTTTTCATATCCAGAATGGTGAGCTGAAGACTTTCCTTGTTCATGAAATAATTTCGTCCAAGCCGGAAGACTATATCAACCTTGTCATTCTTACTGAAGTCACGGTTTGCCCTCTCTGAAGCATTCCAGTATACGGAAGGCCATTTGTATTTACCCGTATTAAAGAGGATACGGAGATGTTTCTGTTCACTCTTCCCCATCGGTTCCATATTTTCAATTAACACTCCGCGGCACAGAAATACTAGGGGCGAATTACCTTCCCCGTAGGGCTCAAACATTTCGACTGTTTTTATAAGATCTGGATTGAGGTAGGTAACAGGAAGCTCCGCATCAATATTTATGCTGGCTTCCTCGGTATCAGCCCCTTTAAGCTTCGGGGCAAGCTGTTCGATTCGTGCTGTAAAAGCCGCAAAATTAGATAATTCGATACTGAAACCGGCGGCAAAATCATGTCCGCCATAATCTATAAAGAGGTCTGAGGCTCCGGATATAAAATCCTTAACGTTAATGCCCATGGCGCTGCGGACGGATCCAACGGCCTTATCGTCCATGATGGACACGGCTATTGCCGGTACGCCGAAAAAATGGGCAAGCCTGGAGGCGATAATCCCGGTAATCCCCCGGTTCATGGCCTTGTCGGCAACAAGAACAACTTTCGCGTTCATATCCTGGTAGCTGCGCTTGGCAGAAGGCATAACCTTAGTCCAAATTTCTTCGCCAAGTTTCTTGCGCTGCTTATTTAGACTTAGAATATCGGCGGTCAGCCGGTTTATCTCGTCGGCATCTTTGCTGAGAAGAAGTTCCACTGCAACCGATGGTACGCCCATCCTTCCGGTAGCGTTTATCAGCGGAGTCAGCTGCCAGCCGATATCAGTAGTGCTGAGGGTCTTTGAGAGTAAATTCTGGGCCGCGAGAAGGCTGCGAAGACCATCCCTTCCAGTTGAGAGAAGCTCCTTCATCCCCTTCTTCACAATTATCCTGTTTTCATCCTCAAGCGGCATGAGGTCCGCTATCGTCCCAAGCGCCACCAGATCGAGATCCTTTTCATAGAGGGCGGATAGTTTAGGTTCCTTCTTTATTATAAAAGTTGTAAAGAGGTTGAGAAATACATCAAGCTCATCTGGGGCCTTGTAGCTGTACTTGACCATTCGGCTGCCGTCACGCATCTTCAACAGACTCTTCCCGTCCAGACTCGGAAAAACCTTCCATATTTCCGGGGCAGCATCAATAAGATTGATATCGGTGTTCTTTCCGAATACCTTCTGGAGCATCCGTTTCTGTGGTTCAGCATCATAGACAATGATCTGCGACTTAAGGAAGTCAACCAGTCTTGTGTTTTCAGGATTAATCATTCCCGGGGCCAGTGTTTCGGATATCCTGTCTCCGGGGACTAGGTTTTTAATCTTTACAGCGTCAAGGATGATCGATTCGTTACCAGGCCTGATATTCATCAGGCAGAATTCCTGATTATAGAGATCCAGCTGTGAAAACCGCAGCGCCCATATTACCTTTGAAACAACTCCGCAGCCTGCAAGATGCATGAACGGATAAGGACAGTCCTCCATCTTCGGATTTATTATTCCGAAAGCTGGCGGCAGCTTCTCAGGGCTGTTATGATGATCAATTACTATAGTATCAATCCCTCGTTCGGCCGCGTACTCTATTTCGTTGTAATTGGAAATTCCGCAGTCTACTGTTATCAGCAGGCTGCCGTTCTTATCGGCAAAATCATCGATGGCTGCCATTGTCAGTCCGTAAGGAGCATCTCCCTGGGGAAGGTTCCACTCGGCCTCAATGCCTATCTCCTGCATTGCCTGGAAGATCATCACAGTGGATGTTATACCGTCAACGTCCCGATCACCGAAGATCTTGACCATCTCACCTTCTAAAGCCGCCTGCTTTATGCGGTCTATAATATCTTCCATCTCATCAAAGAGAAACGGATTGTGAAGGTACTGTATGTCGTCTTCGAGATAGAACTTCAATTTTTCGAAATCGGTTATGCCGCGTCTTACAAAAATAGATGCCGGCAGCAGATCTATCCCAAAACGGACGGCTAATTCCCGAACCTTTTCGGGGTTAATGTCTTTCTTATTCCATAACATAATCAATATAATCCAGGGTTTTCAGCGGCACCTCGATGATGCTCTTGATGATCGCTAAAAGTAAATTTCTTATTTCTTTTACTATCCGTAAATCTAACCTATTTTTAACAGCTTCTTCAAGGTTTAAAGACAAAGAAGCTTCGAGATATGAGGCCGAACTACCATCAATAACAGGCAAGCCTGATGATGCGCAGAGCGAACACAGAAAACATCCTTCAACGGGTGAAAAATATACTTCCGCATTGCCTCGTTCCCGACCGCAGTGACCGCAGCTTGAAAAGTCCGAGATGAAGCCTGAACCTATTAAAAACCGATATAGAAAATGCATTGTTATCATCATTCCGTCATCGGGCGCAGCATTGAGGCTGCTCAGAGCCGAACATAAAATCGAATATGCCCACTCAAAATCGGCTCCTGAGGCGTGACTCTTCAGTATAAGCTCGGACCAGAATGATGCGTTATATACTGCGTTCAGGTTCTCTCTGATATTACTATTCAGCTCGCGTGACTCGCAGCCGGTAATCTTCCATAAATCCTTTACAGGGTTATGATAAAGCTCAAAAACGGAGAGACAGAAAGGATCGGTAATACTGCTTATCCGACTTTTCCCCTTATAGGCCCCGTGAACAACAGCATTGAGGATTCCTTTTTCAGGACTGAGAATAATTACAGTCTTATGAATATCTCCCATCCGTCTGGTTTTAAGGACGGCAGCTTCAGTACAATAGTTTCGGCTCATTGGAATGCATTATAACATATCGTTACTATTCTGAATCCGGTAAAACTTAAAAAACAAAGATTTTCTTCCACTGCTATCATCATGAAGCCTTTTTAATGATATTATTCAGTTTCCAGGAGTCTGAATAAACCCCTTTTGAAAAGGTTCAATTGCCTTTTATTGGTTTTATGCATATTTTGTTGGAAGAGTTTTTGGAGAAAAATCGAAAATACAAAATAGTGATTTTGTATTTCACTCCACAAGTTATATAATTAGAATATTGAGGTTAGAAACATGTCAGAGAAACAAATTGTGCCTGCAGATCAGATGCTGCCGAACCACTTGTTCATAATACCTACTATGGGTAAACCAGTTTTCCCTGGGATTTTCACTCCGATGATGATTGAGTCCGAACAGGACATCTCGGTTGTTGACCAGAGTCTCAGCCAGCACAGCCTTGTCGGCCTTCTAATGATCAACGATGACGAAACCGAATTACCGACTACCGAGGATCTATGCCGGATAGGTACAGTCGGCAAGATAGTGAAAAAAATCAATCTTCCAGATGGTGGGATTAATGTTTTCATTTCCACCCTTAAAAGATTTAAAGTCAAGAAGTTCATATCCGAGACGTCTCCGTTTTCGGCTGCAGTAGAGTACCTTGATGATGAAAACGATAACACAATCGAGGTAAAAGCCCTAACCCGAGCAATAATTAATGAAATGAAGCAGCTGTCTGAGAATAATCCTCTGTTCTCGGAAGAAATGCGGCTTTCAATGGTGAACATTGATCAGCCCGGCAAGATTGCAGATTTCTTCAGTTCAATCCTGAATATTGACAGAGTTGAACAGCAGAAGATTCTTGAGACTCTTGATGTTCAGCAGCGCCTGGAAGCCGTTCTTATCTTCATCAAAAAAGAACAGGAACTGATGAAGATTCAGCGAAAAATCCAAAATCAGATCAATGAGAAGATCGAGAAAAACCAGCGGGAATATTTTCTTAAAGAAGAGCTTAAGGCGATAAAGCAGGAGCTCGGCATGCCGGTGGACGCCAAGAGCGGAGAATACCTCAGATTCACCGAAGCTATCGAAGGCTTCAAATTTGAGGGTGAGGTCAAGGAGCAGGTCGAACAGGAACTCGAGAAGTTCAAGCTGATGGATCCTAACTCATCAGAATTTGTAGTGACAAGAAATTATCTGGATACCATCATTTCCCTTCCGTGGAATAAGCCAGAGCCGGAGTCATTCGAGATGAAAGAGGCCGTAAGTATTCTCGACAATGATCATTACGGGCTTGAAGACGTAAAAAAGAGAATCATCGAATACCTAGCCGTCCGAAAACTGAAAAATGATTCTAAAGGATCAATAATCTGCCTCATTGGTGCCCCGGGTGTCGGAAAGACATCCATAGGCAAGTCTATTGCCAACGCCCTCAATAAGAAGTTTTTCAGATTCTCGGTAGGCGGAATGCGTGATGAAGCCGAGATAAAAGGACACCGAAGGACCTACGTAGGCGCAATGCCGGGAAAGATTATCCAAGGCTTGAAGATTGTAAAAACAGGCGATCCGGTCTTCATGATAGACGAGATCGACAAGATGGGCTCATCCTATCAGGGTGATCCGTCATCGGCATTGCTTGAAGTTCTGGATCCGGAGCAGAATGTGGCCTTCAGAGACCATTATCTTGATCTGCCCTTCGATATTTCTAACATCCTTTTTATCGCTACGGCTAATACCCTCGACACAATCCCCAGGCCTCTCATTGACCGGATGGAGATAATCAGGCTGTCAGGTTATATTGCAAAAGAAAAGATGACAATTGCAAAAAAATATCTCATTCCTAAATCCATAACAAAAACGGGCCTGAAACGCAGAGATGTGAAATACACCTCAAAAACCCTGTCGGCGATAGCGGTTAATTACGCTCGCGAGGCCGGAATGAGAAACTATGAGAAGGCACTCGACCGTATTCACCGAAAACTTGCCCTCAAAATAGTACTTGAGCAGCAGGAACCTCCTTTTGAAATTACCCCGGAAAGCCTCGAGGAATTTCTCGGCAAGCCGGTATTCCGTGAAGACGAGATAAAGGCTATAACCTGTCCAGGAATGGCGGTGGGTCTGGCCTGGACGAATTTCGGCGGTGACACCCTCATGATAGAAGCGGTTAACGTCCCAGGAAAAGAGGGAATGAAGATGACCGGACAGATGGGCAAGGTTATGCAGGAGTCGGTTGGAATTGCATACACCTACGTACGGCATATTGCCGAAAAGGTTGGCATAGCTCCCGACTATTTTCAAAAGAATATGATACACTTGCATATTCCTGAGGGGGCAACCCCGAAAGACGGACCGTCAGCCGGCATTACAATGGCATCGGCCCTAATCTCTCTTGCCAACGGAAAGATGATTAAAAAGAAACTCGCGATGACTGGAGAGTTGTCGCTCGTTGGTAAAGTCCTGCCTATAGGCGGCCTCAAGGAAAAAACAATAGCGGCACGACGCGCAGGAATCAAGACAATACTGATTCCTAAAGCCAATGAGCGAGATCTCTCGGAAATCCCTGATCATATCAAGAAGGGGATAACGTTTCATCCTGTCGAAACAATGGAAGATGTAATTGAAAAAATATTTTAGAGGACTGCTTGTCCTAACAATACTACTTATACCGGGGCTGAGGCTTACGGCACTCAATGTAGAGGATACCCCTGAACCTCCCCCGGCAATCAGAGAGAAGCTTGTCTTAAGTTTCACCGGCGACATGATGGCGCATGTCATCAACTACAAGATGCCGGACTACTCATTGATCTATCGTGATATCGAGAAGATACTAATGTCGGACAGCCTGACTTTCAGTAATGTCGAATTCCCGGTCAACCCGAAACTTCCCCAGGCAAGCTATCCTGTGTTCAACATCCATCCTGAATATGTTGAGGCCGCAGTCAATGCCGGAGTTGATGTGCTGTCGATAGCCAACAACCATACTGCAGACCAGGGAACCAAAGGCCTCATAGCGACGGTCGAAGCAATGCAGCAGCTCTGTACGAAGGTTAATAAACAGCAGGATCGTGACGTCCGTTTCTCGGGCGCGAAGGTAAATCCCGATACAGACTTCAGCCCCATAACAATCTACAAAAACGGCTGGAAGATAGGTTATCTTGCGGTCTCTCAGTTCTCGAACGTTACTCCCCGGCCGGGCCACATGATGATGATCGATTTTAATAACTCCAAGCGTTCTGATGAGTTTATCCGCTGGCTTGAGCCTCAAATCGGAAATTACGATCTTTTCATCCTCAGCTACCACGGCGGTATTGAATATCAGCCCAAGCCGCTTAAGCGTAAAACCGAGTTTTTCCATAAACTGATTGCCTCAGGTGTTAATATCATATGGGGGCACCACCCTCATATAGTTCAACCGGTAGAGGTAGTAACAATCGGCGGAAAGGAAGGGGTAATAATGAACTCACTTGGCAATTTCATCTCGGGACAGGGACGCATCATCGATCCGGATCTCCCCGAAGAGGAATGGTCATACACAGGAGATTCGGCTATTCTCCAGGTTGAGCTAAGCAGCCGCGAGGGCAATACAATTATCGATAATGTTACCGCTATTCCGACAGCAAATATATTTACGACAAATCGTGAGGTTGTAATTGCCCCTCTCGAAGACCTGACGCATCAGCCCGTTCCTGAACCATGGATGAACTTTTTTTTAGAGAGGTTTATTCTGATGCATGATTATTTCAATCGGAATATTCAATACTCCGTACTACCATAGAATCGGGATTCAGATATTTTGAAGCTTTACCGGCCTCTTCCCTGCCGATTATTTTCTCGGTCCAGTTTCCTTTCTCATCAAAATTATATCCGTAGGTATAAATAGCGTAGCTCTCTCCGGTATTATCAAAAAACTCCCGCTTTGTGACAAAGCCACGGCTGTTATAACTGTTCACTATTTTGACTACAAGACCGCCGTCCGGATTATATTTAACGGATTCTACAAGTCGGCCCTCATCATCATAGCTATGCTCATCACGCCAGAGCAGCTTATAATCCATCCCGAACCCCTCGGTTGACACAAGCCTGCCCTGCTCGTCATAGTCAAACATCCGGCTATAGACCAGTTTCCATTTCCAGAAACGGTCATATTTGCTTGTAAGAACAATTCTGCCCTCGTTATCAAAGGAGTTTTTATATCTCCAGCCGTAGTTTCCCTTAGAAAATATTTTCTCTGCTTCGAGTATCCGCCCGTCTTCGGAAATCCTGAAGATCTCCCTGTCCGGATTTATAATATCGGGATGGTTCTGAATCTTAAAGGCAATATGTCCATTCTCATACTCATAGCGGATCGAATTTGCAGAACTGCCGTCTTCGTTGAAGTATTCTTCACTCTCAAGCCGGCCTTCACCATCGTAGGTTAATAAAAGTGAGTATTTAAGCTCCTTCCGCAGCTCCCCGCCATCATAGGACAGATAAAACGCGGATTCTTCTACACCCGCGACCTCTCCCTGAAAAGGCTCTACCGGAAAAATTGAATCGGGCCACTGAGCATCATAACTTAGCCGGGCCGGCACCTCTGAAAACCCTGAGCCCGCGGCAATGAAAAGCATTGCAAAAATCAGCGCTGTTTCTTTTATTCTCGTATACATCATAGTTATGGCCATCATAATTAAAGACGACCTCTTTGTATACATATTTTTTTCAATCATAAGGATTATAGGTATTCACTTCGGCTGAACAGTGATTAATGAGCAATTGATTTTCCACCGTTTTCCTGATATCTTCAGCGAATGGAATTACTATCACCGGCAGGTAATGTCGAAAAACTGAAATACGCATATCTCTACGGCGCTGATGCCGCCTATATCGGAATAAAAAATTTCTCGCTCAGGCAGAAAGCCGACAACTTCAACCATGACGAGCACAAGCTAATCCGGGAAATCAAGGGTAATAAGAAGCTCTATGGAGCGCTGAACATCTATTTTCATGAAGACGACCTCGATAACCTCGAGGAAAACCTCGATTACATCTCGAACTACCCCTTCGATGCCTTTATAATCAGCGACATAGGCATAGTCAGGAAACTCCGGGAATATTTTCCTAATACCGAACTTCACCTCAGCACGCAGGCAAATTGTGTTAACTCCGAAGCCGTAAAGATGTACCGCGATATAGGCTTTACCCGAGTTGTCCTGGGGCGTGAGACCTCACTCAAAGAGATAGAGAGAATTAAGTCGAAAGTTCCCGATATTGAGCTTGAATGCTTTATTCACGGCGCCATGTGCCTGGCCTACTCAGGACGCTGCTTCCTTAGCGCATGGATGGCCGACCGCAGCGGAAACAAGGGAGAATGCTCCCATTCCTGCAGATGGGACTACAAAGTTCACGAACGTGAACTCGTGCTCGAGGAAGCTAAACGCCCCGGAGAATATTATCCGATATACGAGGGAGAAGGATTCACCAGTATTCTCTCATCAAAAGACATCTGCATGATAGATCATTTAAAAGAACTTCGTGACGCAGGAGTTGATTCTCTTAAAATTGAAGGCAGAATGAAGTCCATATATTATACTGCCGTTGTCACAAGAGCATACCGCAAGGCGGTGGACAAACTCACTGGAAAATTCGAGGGAGAAATCGCAGGCTTCCGGGAAGAGCTTGAAAAGGTCAGCCACCGTGAGTTTTCTACCGGATTTTATTTCGGCAGGGACGACATCGAAATACCTACAGAAAAATCATACCTCAGGCAGTTCATCTTCATGGGAGTAGTCGGACCGTCAAACGGAGAAGGTTCATGGGAACTAATAGTAAAAAATCAGATAAGACCCGGAGAAGAGCTCGAGTTCATCGGTCCTGATGTCCTGTTCTTTAAGAGCAGTGATTACAGGATAGTTAATGAAGACAATCAAGACGTCAGCCAGGCCGATCACGGAAAAATCTATTCAATAATAACTGAAGAAAATATTCGGGAAGGTTATATAATTCGAAAGTCTGCTGCGGCCGAGCAGACTTCTGCTGCTAAATAGCAAACTTTTACTTTATTCCGAATGATTCAGGATCCGGCATCCAGCTGTCGATATCCCTGAGAATTCTAGGGACCAGGGCGTAACTCTTTATTTTAACACCATCAATACTGGGCAATCTTTCTCTGAGGAAGATATAAAGTTCCTCATTGGTCCTGAACCAGCCCTCTATCGAGATGAGATTAGACTCCTGAGCATTAGCTATATACGTTAGCTCCGGAATGGAAACAAGAGTCTCCATTATATTATTTTCTTTTTCTGACTCGATTTCTAGAAAAATATCTACAGTTATTCCATATCCGAAAGTTTTAGGATCAATAACCACGGTGAACTTTCCAATTCCCATATCAATCATCCGATCAATTCTCTTTCGAACCTTGCGTTCATTCTCATCCAGCTCACGGGCTATATCAGATGCCGATTTCCTGCAATTCTCGCGAAGTTTAACTAATATTCTATAATCAAGCTCATCATATGGACTGAACATAACTCTATTGTAGTTAAATCAACTCATTTGTCAACTTAAAAGATGTTTCACCCATAAGCAAAACACTTTCTACCCTTTATTATTCCGAATAAGTAATTATTTATTCCTTGACAACACATCAAAACATGCTTTATGCTTTCTTAATTGCTTTTTAGGAGGTTTTTTAGATGGATAAGACTAAGACAACGCCCGATTCGGCCCTGAAGAAGTCTTTTTTAGACAGCAGCGGGAATAATCCGAATATCAAAAAAAAGGTGCTGACATGGGGGATTCTCATTGCAGTCTTCTTTATTATCGGCGCACTGATGCCCGATGTAGAGAATATGGGCATTTTGACAATACTGCCGTCGGCATTTTTACTTTTCTACATTTTCTGGACAAAGAGAATTCTAGAATCACTTGTACTCGGCTCTATTTTCGGTTTCATTTTGGCATACAAAACAGGTTTTTTCTGGCCCTGGAGCGATGCTCTTCTTGAAACTATGATCGATGAAGACATCGGCTGGCTTTTCATTGTCTGCGGTCTTATGGGCAGCCTTATAGCCCTTATAGAAAGAGCGGGCGGCGCCTATGCCTTCGGCAACTTCGTGGCTCGTAGAGCAAAAACTGAAAAAGGAACCCTTCTCTGGAGCTGGCTTCTCGGTGTAGTAATTTTCATAGATGACTATCTGAACTCATTGACAGTAGGCTCAAGTATGGCCCCCTGTACTGACAAGCACAATGTTCCCCGAGAAATGCTCGCCTACGTTGTTGACTCAACAGCCGCTCCTGTCTGCCTACTTGTTCCAATCTCAACCTGGGCAATCTTTATAGGAAGCCTGATTGAACAGCAGGGACTCGCTGCAGACGGTGACGGACTCAAATACTTCATAGGTTCAATTCCATATAACTTCTATGCATGGGCAGCCGCTCTCATAGTTCCCTTGGTAATAATTGGTGTAATCCCAATCTTCGGACCAATGAAAGGCGCATACAAGAGGGCCAAGGAAACCGGCCAGCTTGCACCCGATGGATCAGAGAAAATCGATATTCGCGGTGGAAAAGAAGTTACAATTCCTGAGAATCCGAAACTGATGAACTTCTTCGTACCAATCATCGTACTTGTAGCTGCGACAATCCTTACTGATGTTGACATGCAGGCAGGTATTCTTATCACACTTGCGTTCACCTTCTTCTTCTATATTTTCCAGGGAATCATAGACGAGATGGAATTCTTCGACCTGGTGGTCGATGGTATTAAAAACATGCTCCTGCCGCTTATAATGGTAGTACTCGCTTATATGTTTGCAGCAGGCAACCAGGCTATCGGCTTTCTCGACTATGTTATCACAACCGCGACTGCCCATGTTACGCCTCAGATGCTTCCGTTTGTAGTCTTCATTGTACTCGGAATCACAGAGTTCATCATGGGTCTCTCATGGGGAATGTATGTTATTGCAATACCCTTAGTCATTCCTATTGCGCTCAACCTCGGTGTTAATCCTGTTATAGTAATTGGTGCCGTAGCAGCCGCAGGCGGATGGGGCTCTCACATCTGCTTCTACTCAGACGCAACAATACTTACATCCGCGGCCACAGGCTGTGACAACCTAAGACATGCCTTCACCCAGGCTCCATACGGTATTCTCGGGGCACTCATAGCCTCTATTGCCTTCCTTATCACAGGATTTGTCGCCGTATAAAAAGAATGAAAAACCACTTTCATCCAAAAGGCTCTGTAAGTGGTTTATATACAAGGAGAAAAAGATGAGCTACAAAGACGCACAGCAGTTTGCTCAAAAATGGAATGATATTGTTTTAAGTGAAAATATCACAAAAGAAACAGCGCAGATGATGTCAAAAGAAACTGTAACAAACTTTGTTGACCACTTCAACAAGGGCTGGGTTGAATACCGAAAATCCGTAACCGAAGCTGGAGACTATGCAGGAACAGAATGGCGCGGAGAAGGTATTAAATTCTACGACGTCTTCGATAACGAATATATCGACTGCCTGGGAGGTTACGGCGCGATGGACCTTGGATGGTCACATCCTGAGGTAGTAGAGGCAGTAAGAATGCAGGCCGGACGTTCAGGTATTCCTACTCAGGAACTCATGGACCCGCTTCGAGGAGCTCTTGCAGCCCTCATGGCAAAGATAACTCCCGGTAACATCGATCATTCATTCTTCGTAAACAGCGGAACAGAGACAATAGAAGGCGCTCTTAAGATAGCAAAGCTTTATACCGGAAAGTTCAACTTCATATCCACTGTCAAAGCCTTTCACGGCAAGACTCAGGGGTCACTGTCGGTAATGGGAAAAAAAGACTACCGGCAAGGCCTTCAACCCTTCGGCGGACAGACGTTTTTTGTCCCCTATGGAGATGCCGACGCGCTGGCGAAGCAACTTGAAATCTGTAAGACAGTCGGAATTGACATTGCAGGATTCATTGCCGAACCCATCCAGGGCGAAGCCGGAGCAATCGTTCCGCCGGATGATTTCTGGCCGCGTGCCCGCCAGATATGTACCGATTACGGCATCCTGCTCATCGCCGACGAGGTTCAGACAGGAATGGGAAGAACCGGAAAGTTATGGGGTGTTGACCACTGGGGCGTAACACCGGATATCATGTGTACAGCGAAATCTCTCGGCGGAGGCGTTATGCCAATAGGCGCCTTCATGGGATCTGCGGAAATCTGGAAGGCATTCGAAGAGCCTAATCCGTTTATTCATACATCAACAACAGGTGGAAACCCGATGGCATGCGCGGCCGCTATTGCTGCAATCAACGTAACCCTCAGAGACAATCTCCCCGAGAAAGCGGCCGTTAACGGTCAGTATTTCATAGACAGACTCAATGATTTTTCAAATAAATACCCCGGTGTCTACGACAAAATCACAGGAAAGGGTCTTTTAATCGGCCAGCATTTCAAGGATCCGGAAGTCGGATACAAGGTCGCAGCCGGTCTATTCAAGAGGAAGGTTCTAGTAGCCGGAACCCTCATCAGCGCCAATACAATACGTTTTGAACCTGCATTAATTATCACAAAAGAAGAAATTGATGAGGTACTAAACAGACTTGAAGACACTCTCAAAGAGGTAGTTTTCGGTGGAGTAACGGCAACCCTCAAATAGAGCCGATTAGACAAAACTATGCCGGCAGTTCAGTCAATGAACTGCCGGTTTTTTATGTTTTTCTTCCTGAAGTCACAGGATAGAAAATGCTTACTTCATCACCGTCAGCAGGGACTTTTCCGGGGCGGGATTCTTCATAGTTCCTTTAATAAGTTCAGGCTCTGTTTTCTTGGGTCCTAAGGTCTTTCGTGCTGTAGTTTTTACAAACATACGCTTACTACCTTTATAGAATGTTTGGTAACTAACTATAATATCAGAAGTTAGCGTATATTCTTATCATTTTCAATTTCAAATTTATGTGACGAGCCCAAAAAAGAACTACTCTTAGGCGGATTGCACAACTATTATTATAAAGCAGTGCTTAAAGATCTACCCGATAAAATAAAACTACGAGACGAACAAACTCCCTGCAATATAGAAATCGCTCAGTATAGGCATCAATAAAAATCTTGGGAGTAATTGACAGTTTTTTATAAATAATTAGAATTGTCAGACAATCTATATAGAGTTAATAGTCATTCTGTGCCTGTATGTATTTTGACACTCTAATCAATAGTATTTTCAATCATCTAATTAATCATATGGAGGAATAATGAAAATTAAAAGTACCTTTTTCCTAGTAATTCTTATACTAATCTCTAGTACGGTATTTGGAGAATCTTTTTCCCAAGAGGGGATACTTGTAGCACCTGGATCTATAAATGCTAATGTTGGTGCAGGTGGGGCCCTTATCGGTGGATTTGAATATTCAATTCTTAGTGTGGAGATTGCAGAGCTCCCTTTTACAATAGGTGCTGCAGCTCGAGCTGGAGTTGGATGGTCTTTCAATTACCCCACAGTCGGAGCTTACGCAACTGCCCACTTTGCTCTTGCTGCTCTGGATCTTCCCGAAGAACTTGAATGGATTGGAAATTTCGATTTCTATGAAGGCCTTGGACTTAACTTTACCATAGGTTCTGCGTCTCCTTTCGGATTCGGCTGGTTAAGCGGTGTTAGCTACTATTTTTCTGAGAATCTTGCCGTATTTGCCGAAGGATGCAGTAGTGGTTCAGGCGCAGGCATCCTATTCAAACTGTAAATTCCATAACTACTTAGAAAGTATTGTCCTGCAGGCTAAGGACAATATCTTTTTCTATCCATTTCATCATGATCGTACTATAATTTTATTTACTAATTGGAAAATTTTCCATATTAGTAACTGCCGATAATATAAATATGTTTAACTTTATTACCATACTCCTAAAAGTATTATTCTCTACATTATTTAAAAAGAAAAAGGATGTTATCTTCACCCTACTCTTACTCAAGAAAAAGATGAAATAATGAAGCGACATTTAAACCTTAAGGATTCAATTCGTTTTTAGCAATCTCTATAACTGAGAAAAAGAAACAGAAAGACTCTGCTCCTTGTTCATAATCCCCCGGAAACTATAGACGGACTATAAAAATAATTTACATTATTAACACCAATACTTTAAATAACCGAACCTACAGCTACACCCAGTACACTTCCCTAGCCGGAATAATTGTAACAATTTTGTTCTCTCTATCCTTCAAAAAGGTTTTTAGCTTCTCTTTTCTTGCCCTGTTCTCGAGAGATCCCTCAATAATAGTCCGAACCTGACCATCGAGAAATTCCTTAGTTTCAACAGTAAAAAGGAAATTATTATCGCGGAGGATCTCAACAAGATCTTCATTTCCAATAAATGATATTCTTGCATAATATTGACGTTGCCCGATTATCTTCACATTCATCTTATCACGGATTTTAATAACAATCAGACCGCCGATTGATGAACCGAAGCCTAAAAATATTAAAAGCCTGGGATCTTGATCAATATATTTAACAACCAGGGCAATAACCGACATTCCGATTATGCTCTCAAAAAAATTTATCCCGATTACGCCGGCTTTTTTGCCTCGGTTAAACATTTCAATTTTAAAGTTAAATACAAGATCCTGTAAAATTCGCATCAAAAGAACAATTATTCCAGAAGCAAGAAGCGCATTCATGTTTTTCTCCGTTTATAGTTAATTTAAAATAAAAGTTAACCATATTTACTGGAAAAATAACAGAGCCTTTCCGATAATATAAAAGAAGGAGAGTGACTTATGGGTAGTGCTATAACTGATTTAATTAATTTTCTTGAATACAGCATGAAAAAAACAGAGGACCCCCAGGAACTCGATGAACTCCTAAGAACCCTCAAAACGGCACGCAAGGTTGAACAGCATCGGAAAAATCTGGTCTGTGCCTGACTTCCTCTATTCAGGAAGAACCCTTACCGCGCCTTTATCTGCCGAAGAGGCAAACATTGCATAAGCTTTAAGCGCTGTTGAAATCTGCCTGTCGCGTCCGATGGGTTTGAAGGAATCCTTACCCTTCGCCGTTTCGTCTTTTCTTCTTTTTTCAAGAATATCATCATCAACTAGTAGCTTTATTGTCCTGTTCGGGATATCAATCTCTATCCTGTCGCCGGTTCTGACCAGCGCAATAGCTCCGCCTGCTGCCGCTTCCGGTGATACGTGCCCGATTGAAAGACCGGAGGTCCCGCCTGAAAATCTACCGTCGGTTAACAAGGCACATTCCTTATCAATCTTCATCGATTTTAGATAGGTTGTCGGATACAGCATTTCCTGCATTCCTGGTCCGCCCTTTGGTCCTTCATACCGGATAATCACAACATCGCCGGCTTTTACAGTGCCGTCGAGTATACCATCACAGGCATCGTCCTGACTCTCGAAAACACAGGCAGAACCGGAATATTTATAAATTGACGGGTCTACTCCGGCGGTTTTAACTATACATCCCTTCTCCGCGATATTGCCGAAAAGTATCGCTAGTCCTCCGTCAGGATAGTAACATGATTCAATATCTCTGATACAGCCTCCGGCTCTGTCATTATCGAGTTCCGCATATAATGTGCTCTGGGATCCCATGACGAGGTTCCGGCCTGAATTCCCCGGCGCACTCATATACAAGTCTTCAGCGTATTTAGTATGATCCGGTCTCATTATATCGTAGGCTTCAAGCGCATCTTTCAGGGTCTTAAAATCAAGCCGTCCGACACTGTCGTCAATAAGGCCTCCCCTCTCAAGCTCCCCCAGTATTCCCATTATTCCGCCGGCCCGGTTAACATCCTGAATGTGGTAGCTCGAGTTTGGAGCAACCTTGGATATACAGGGAACCTTTCGTGAAAGCTTATCGATATCCTGCATGGTAAAATCAGCACCTGCCTCATTGGCTACCGCGAGAAGATGTAGAACGGTATTAGTAGATCCGCCCATCGCAATATCAAGAGCCATAGCATTACTGAAGACAGCCTTTGTAAGCAAATTCCGAGGAAGGACACTCACATCTCCGTTGGTGTAATAACGGTCAGCAAGTTCGACTATCAGCCTGGCAGCCTTCTCGAAAAGTTTAGTTCTGTTACTATGAGTCGCGACGACTGTTCCGTTACCCGGAAGAGCAAGGCCTAGTGCCTCATTTAGGCAATTCATAGAATTCGCGGTGAACATTCCGGCGCATGATCCGCAGGTTGGACAGGAATGTTCCTCATAGTCCGCAAGATCCTCATCCGAAACCGAATTGTCGCCGCCCTTAATCATTACATCGATTAAATCGGTTGCCTTGCCCTTCACCATTCCGGCTTCCATGGGGCCACCGGATACGAAAATAACAGGAATATTCAGGCGGACGGCTGCAATCATCATGCCTGGAGTAATCTTATCACAATTGCTGATGCATATCAGGGCATCAACCCTGTGTGCATTACACATATATTCAACACTGTCGGCAATCAGTTCTCTCGATGGAAGGGAATACAGCATTCCGCTGTGGCCCATTGCTATGCCGTCATCGATCGCGATAGTATTAAATTCGGCGGCAAAACAGCCCTTCTCCTCGATAATTCCTTTAATCTTCTGTCCTATATCATGAAGGTGTACATGCCCCGGAACAAATTGAGTGAAAGAGTTAGCAATACCAATAATAGGTCTGCCGAAATGCTCTTTCCGCATCCCGTTAGCTCTCCAGAGACTTCTTGCACCTGCCATGCGGCGGCCTTCAGTTGTTACTGCGCTTCGTAGTGGTATACTCATAATAAGCTCCTTAAACTCAATGTAATTCGAGAATACTATTTTTCATTTTATTTAGCAATATTGTATAAATTTAAGGCTCTTTCAAAAATCGTGTTATTGAAAACCTGCGGTTTTTTGACAGAGCCTTTGAAGTGTTTTTAACGACAAGAAGCTAAACTATTATAGCGTAAAAAATTGTCAAAAAACTTCATTTAAAAGCCCAAGCTGTTTGAGCCTCATAGCAATATTAAAAACATCTTCCTCGGCAGCAATGCGTATAGACGACAGATACTTCTCAAGCCAGTCACGATCCAGTACAGCCCCGCCAGAAAGGCGGAAAGACTCAAGACTCTCATCAAGCCTCCTTCTCTGTACTAAAAGACGTCCATACAGCTCAAAGACATTATCGTAATCGGCGGCTGGTCCGTTAAAACACAGACTGCTCATTATCGAAAACTGTCTGAGTTTGAAGACTGATTTCTGAAAATTTTCGATACTGTCAGTCAGAATGTCGGAAAGCCGGGGAAGACTTCCCGTTCCGGCTGCGGTAAAGACATCCTCGGCAAAAGTAAAAGGCATTTCTCTTTCGGTCATTTCAGTCTTACAGCCGCATGCTTCCGCGCTCTCTACGGCAAGCTTGTTGAAAGCAGTCCAGTATTGACTGCTCTCATTCTTTTTCTCAGGCTGACGAAGGATGAAGTTGCCTACATCTGGAACCAGGCTGACAACGTCTTCAAAAATAGATTCCAGAAAAGATTTAAGCCCTACGCTGTCAGGATCAATTAAAACCATCCCCCCGCTTGATCCAGCGAGTCTTGTATAACCTGAAAGTCTAAGCAGCCTCCCGAAATCATCGGGGCCGGGGAACACAAAGGATATCCGTATATTAGCCTGTGTACATAATCTAAAAAAATAAGCGATGACATTCTCAGGGAAAAAAAAGTCTGATCTCATTCTCGGTTCGAATTCCCAGGGAAAATTGTTGATTATTTTCAAAACAATCTCATTTACCCCCTCCTTCCGAGCCGCATCCGGCAGCTCGAAAAGTCTTTCGGTCGAAGGAGGGAGGAAATCAAGATTAATATAAGCTTTGACAGCAGGCATTAAAACAAAATACCAGAAGTAATTCCCGCTGTAAAGGAAAATCGGCTAAACTCAGTAGTTCTAAATTTGTCTGCCTTTGTATGCCGCCGCTGGGGTCAGCAAGGGCCGACATTCGGGGGAATTGCAGTAAAATTCAGAATTGCCGGGCAAAACTGAAAACTCTTCCTAAAAATTGAGTGTTGTCAACAAATCATAATTCAAGTAAAATCTTTTTATGGAAAAGCACGAGGAAATATTCAAACACTACGGTATTCAGATACCTGATATTATGTTGCCGAAAAAGAACACGGCAATGGGAAAATGGGCTGTCATCGCCTGCGACCAGTACACTTCACAGCCTGAATACTGGGCTAGTGCCGCCAAGCTGACTGCAGGATATCCCAGTACACTTAATCTGATCTTTCCCGAATGCTACCTCGATGACGGCGACGAGGATGAGCGTATTGAATTAATTAACAGTACAATGCTGGATTATATCAACCAAGGAGTCTTAGCCGATCCGGAAAAAGGTTTTATCCTTTTAAAGCGCGACACCCCGAAAACGAAGAACAGGTGGGGACTGATGACCGCCCTGGATCTTGAGCATTATGATTTCAGCAAGAATTCACAAAGCCTTATCCGGGCAACAGAGGGTACCATTTTAGAGAGAATCCCTCCCAGGGTTAGAATTCGGGAAAATGCCCGGCTTGAGCTTCCACATATTATGGTTCTCATCGATGATGCTGAAAAAAGCATCATAGAACCTCTAGCTGAATTAAAAGATTCCCTTGAAAAAGTCTATGATTTTGACCTGATGATGGACAGCGGCCACCTTACCGGATATAGGGTTAATTCAAAGGAAATTCTGAGCAACCTCGCCGCTGCCCTCGAAAATCTCGGTTCCTCTGATAAGCTTAAAAAACATTATAACAGTGAAAATGCTTTTCTATTCGCCATGGGTGACGGCAACCATTCACTCGCCACTGCGAAAACCATCTGGGAGAATTACAAAAAAGAACATGCAGATGAGCCGGGCCTGATGAGTCATCCTTCAAGATGGGCGCTCGTGGAGCTGGTCAATATCTACTCAGAAGGAATCGAGTTTGAGGCAATTCACAGGGCTATCTTCGAAACTAACCCTGAACATTTTTTTGAATCCCTTTCCAAAGATAATCAGTTCATAATAAAAACAACTAAAACCCTCGACGAAATGATAAATGAGGTAAACAATGCGGGCGACAAACAGATCTGCGGCTACAGCTGCGACAGCGAATACGGGCTGATTGAAGCCCTAAAACCAACTTCCTCGATTATAGCGGGGACAATTCAGAATTTTATCGATAATTATCTTGATAAATACGAAGGTACTGTAGACTATATTCACGGGGTCGATATTACCGATAATATCGGCAGAAAACCAGGAAATATCGGCATCTTTCTGCCCTCGATATCCAAAGACACCTTCTTTCAGACAGTTATTGATGACGGAGCCTTTCCTAGAAAGACTTTTTCCATGGGCGAAGCCTTCGAGAAGAGATTTTACGTCGAATCAAGGTTGATAAAATAGGGATGAACATCTCTCGCAATAAAAGAAGCGAACGTGGAAGCGGTAAAAATACCCTGCTCTGCTCCCACGTTCACAGGAGAAAGTGTTGCCTACTCTTAGTGTAGTAAATTTGAATCCAAAAATCCAATTAATTTGCGAGTTTTTTGATAATATTCACCTAAATTGAGTTAATTCTGTTTTTTTTCAGAAAACCGGATGCTATATAAAATAAAAAGCCTATCATCAATGACACAAGCCTGTAAATTGTAGTATTTTCATACTTATTATGCTCCCGGCTCAGCAGCCTTCCCATTGTATAACCGATCTGCGATCTGCTGAATCCTTTAACAATAATCACACCCTCATCCCAGTCTATCCAGCCGAGCTCACGTGCTTTAATCTTGATTTCATCAGAATCATGAATCAACCGCTCAGACTCTATCTGAAGACTCCTGTTAATCCCCTCGAGGTCTTTAATATTAGTCATAATCGCCGTTTTATATAAATCCAGTTCCTTATACGGCATCATGCCGCCGGATCCTGAAATCAGATTAATTATCATAAAGCATAGGACCATGAGATAGACTGAAATTATAATTCTCGAAAAACTATTCATAATTGGAATAACGGCTGTTTTTAAATCTTTCTTGAGTCTTTATGATGAAAGTAACTTTCTTATTTGATATATTATGATTATAATTTATTAATTAAGCTTAACTGCCGATACTAAAAGCAGTGTTTTTTTGCAGGAGTAGAGAATGGCCGCTTTTGACGATATTGATCTGTCTATGGATGAACTTGATAATGATGGGACAACTGGTAAAAAGAATTCAGAAATAGATAGGGATCTTGAAAAATACGGTGTCTGGGTAAAAACAGGTCCGGAAGATATCGACGAAGCTGAAGATAATGCTGAAACCGATTTCGAACTAGAAGATCTGGATATTAGTGATGATTTTGAAGAAAATGTAACTCTAACCGACGAGGAAGAAGAACTTCTAAGTACTCTTGAAGATGACTCTCTTCCAGATTTATCGAGCGAACTCGATCTTCCGGATGAAGATGCGCTTGATGATGACTTTTCCTTTGATGAACTAACCGATTCTACCCTACCGACAGCTGAAGAAGAAAACTCAATTATTGATGAATCCTCATTTGAATCCATTGATTCGTCGATGGATCTTCCGGAACTCGATCTCGAAGAAGAAGTAGATATCCTTGACTTTGAAAACGAGTCCATCGATGATGATTTCAGTGACCTGGATGCACTCGAAGCGGATTTGACAAATGTTGAAGAAGATTTTTCCGACAGCATCTCATCCTTAAAGGAGGCTGCCGGAGTACAGGATCTTGAAACCGAATCTTCCAGATCTATTCTGCTTAAAATAGAAGAAGAACTGCTTTCTATTAAAAATGAGCTCTCGGATTTAAAGAATGAACTTTCCTCAATGAAATATACTGACAAACATGTTTCCGCAGAACCAGCAGAAGAAGTGCCGGGATTCTTTGAAGATGATGAGGATGAGACAATAGCCCTTACCGGTGATGAACTCGACAACATACTAAATACCGCAGTTGTCACTGAAGAAAGCGGTACTGGGAAAGAGGCTCCCGAGGACATTTCCGCTGAAGAATCAGTAGAGCATAGCCCTGCTCTTGAAGAAATAGACATATCCGAACTATATATAGAAGATGCTGAACCTGAAGAACCCTATGCTTCAGAAGAAATCACCGACAGCGACGTAGAAGCACTTCTAAACGACGACATTCTCGATTCCGAGATTTTTACACAGGAAGACACAGAGGTACTATTGTCCGGTTTTAATAACGACGAAGATTCAGATGAAATAGATCTTGACAATATAGTCCTTGAAACCACGGAAGAATCGGCTGCGGATGACATAGTTTTAACCGACGATATTACTTTCGATATAGAGGATGAACCGCTTCCTTCAGAAGCGGTTTCCGAAGAAGGCATCAGTATGGATCTTGACGATATGCTTCTCTCAAATGATTTGCATATCGAAGGAATGGAGACTGAAGATTCCAATCTCGATGAGGAACTCACTACAGATAAAGAGTTCAGTCTCGAAGAAGAATCCACTCCGGAAATTGATGAAGAACTCACTATTGATGATGAAGAATTCAATCTCGATGAGGAACTCACTACAGATGAAGAGTTCAGCCTCGATGAGGAACTCACTACAGATGAAGAGTTCAGCCTCGAAGAAGAATCCACTCCGGAAATTGATGAAGAACTCACTATTGATGATGAAGAATTCAATCTCGATGAGGAACTCACTACAGATGAAGAGTTCAGCCTCGAAGACGAATCCGCTCCGGAAATTGATGAAGAACTCACTTTTGATAATGAAGAATTCAATCTCGATGAGGAACTCACTACAGATGATGAGTTCAGCCTCGAAGAAGAATCCACTCCGGAAATTGATGAAGAACTCACTTTTGATGATGAAAAATTCAATCTCGATGAGCATTCTCTGGAAGTCGAGATTTCTGAAGAGGATATCGACCTTGAATTAGATGATGAGCTCGACATTACGGATGAACTCGACATTACGGATGAACTCGACATTACGGATGAACTCGACATTACGGATGAACTCGA
>JAEKNX010000033.1 GCA_016839055.1 Spirochaetales bacterium | reverse complement strand
GAAGATTGGCATCAGTTACTTCCCTGGAATATTCAACTCGATTGATTTTTCGGGGTGTGGTTGTTTTGACGCTTACACGCAATTAGCGTTGGAACCTAATTTGACGCCCTATTACCCTGAAAAGCGGTCTGTCGCGGGACAAAGTGGGTTATGAACCTTACGCCAAGTAACCCAAGAAAAGAGTTTAAACCCCGGATGCGCTGTATGGACGTTTTGGCCTCGCCAAAACTCCAGAGCAACCACAGGTTGCTCCGTCATCGCCAGGCTTTTTTTTATTTTTTTCTTTTTAACTATTCAATCAACATTTATTATTACCCCTTCTCCCGCTAACGCGATAAGCGTTGGAACCTAATTTGACGCCCTATTACCCTGAAAAGCGGTCTGTCGCGGGACAAAGTGGGTTATGAACCTTACGCCAAGTAACCCAAGAAAAGAGTTTAAACCCCGGATGCGCTGTATGGACGTTTTGGCCTCGCCAAAACTCCAGAGCAACCACAGGTTGCTCCGTCATCGCCAGGCTTTTTTTTATTTTTTTCTTTTTAACTATTCAATCAACATTTATTATTACCCCTTCTCCCGCTAACGCGATAAGCGTTGGAACCTAATTTGACCTGCAAATGTCGAAGAAATGTGGTTGAAAGCCTCGGGGGCACGTTGAGCCATATGGTCTGACTGCGAAAGTGCAGATGAAGTCGAAGCGAAGCTGAAACTTCATTCGAGTAGGTGGCAGGTTTGCCTTTGGCAAACTGCGGAAGAACCGTAGGTTCTTCACGTCGCAGCCCAGGCTTTTTTTATTTTTTCAAATCATAGCTTAATCCCTTGCCTTATAATTTATGGATGTTTTGGCATAGCCAAAACTCCAGAGGAACCGCAGGTTCCTCCACCCGCCAACGCGATAAGCGTTACATCCCTGTTTGACATACACCAGAACCAAAAACTCACCTAAAGCCCCGGGGGCACGTTAAGCCATATAGTCTGACCCGAAAAGTGCAGATGAAGTCGAAGCGAAGCTGAAACTTCATTCGAGTAGGTGGCAGGTTTGCCTTTGGCAAACTGCGGAAGAACCGTAGGTTCTTCACGTCGCAGCCCAGGCTAAATCATTTTTTCAAATCACAGCTTACAATCAAACATTATTACCAAATAATTGCGTGGCTCTTTTCCCGCAGGAAAAGGCCAGAGAAACCTATAGAGCAATCTCTGATTGCTCGGGAACCGCAGGTTCCTCCCCTTGCGTAAGGGATTGGAGGGGCAGAGCCGGGCAACAGGCCCGGCAGGTGGTCGAAGCCGGAAGCTTTGCAGCAGGCTTCGACGGGGCCCCCGGAAAGCCCGACCCGGTTATGCAGGGATGCATGGCCGGGATACGCCCGCTGAATAGAAGGTAGTGTGATCAGGCAAACTCTGTTATATTTATGTTTGAATGTAATTGATTTTAGATGGAGTACTTTGTGCTTAGAAGAATAATGCTTCTGACTGCCGGATGTTTATTTTTAATTCAGGGGATGGTCTTTTCCGAGGATTGGGTTCCCCCTGAGGAACAGGATAAGAGTGTTCTGTCTAATGAACTGAGTCCAGATGTTCTGTTACCGCTAGGGATAGGGGCCGCTGGCGGCCTTGTTGCCGGAGCAGCCGTCACCGCGGTTGGTTTTTACAGTATATTCAGTAATATTGATAATGGTTTTGATAATACAGGGCTTCAGTCAGGTATAGTTCTGACTATAGGCGGGGGGCTTTTAACGGCCGCAGCATCTATACTATTTGATTTTCTCATCAACGAAACAGATTTTTTTGATGATCATTTTACAAGTATAAATTCTACCCGTCTGTTCTTCCAGTTGTTTTGAGTATCAGCGAATGGTACGATAGGAAGGGCGGCTCCTAAACCTTCAACGCTCAGGCGATCTTCTTCAATACCGAGCTTAATCAATTTTTCTCTTATCAGCTCGGCTCTCTCCAGGGACAGCGGCAGGAGTTCATTTTCCTGCTCCAGGTTCAGAGTTTCTTTTGTCTGCCAGTGTTCGGCGTTTGCGTGACCCTCGATATGAATACTGTAAGCCGAAAAGCGTTTGAATATTTCAAATAGTCTATTAAGAATCTGATTGTTCTTATCAATGTCATCCTGAAGTTTGAGCAGGGAAAAATCGGCGGACTGAGGAGGGAAAATTATATTAGGGATATTGATCTTGATTTTACCGTTCTCTCTGATTATAAGAACGTCAACAACGAAGTTCTCCCGTATGACATCGGTTCTGCCTAGCTTGTCTGTGACGGTGAACTCGACAGAATAGTCATCGGCCGAGGAAACGAAATCTCCCGAGTCATAATTGCCGTCCCACTGGATTTCTTCCGGCGGCGGGGTTTTGCCGCCTTCGGCGAAAATGGGTCTCTCATGTTTATCTAATATTGTAAGTGTCCAGGTTTTAATTGATGAAGGCGTTTCTGCCTTTAGCTTGAAATTGATTTTATCATATTCTCCGTCACCATCCGGCGAGAAGATTGAGGTGGAAAGATTCATCTGCGGATTAACCCTCCCAACAGGGAGCATGAGGGGGGTGGACTGCCTGATTCCTATTCCGAGAGATAAAAGACCGGGCCGCTCGGTTGTTAACGGAAAACTTACACTGCCGTCGAGAAATATTTTGGAGCGATCAAAGAGGTGAAGGCTGAGCTCGCATCCGAGCTGGAAATCCGGGCTGATTGCGGCAATGGTATTTACGGGTATCACCAGATTAAAACCTGCCGCTGGCGTGACTGATAATCCCCATGGCAGAATGAACGTATATCCGCCTTCGATGCCAATGTTGGTATAAATTGAAGCCGCCGCGGACTGGGTGTAAAAACCGTATTCTCCTGTGATTCCGAGACTCAGCATCTCGAAAAACAGGCCCCGAACCGAAAGGTCTGCCTTCACGGCACCTCCGCTCTCGTAGCCGACGGCAAGCGGGAAGGAGAGTTCGGACTGAATTTGGGGAAGAAAGTAGATACTCTGGCCCGGGTAGACATTCTCTCCGAAGCTCTGATTGAGAGAAAGGGATGTGAGTAATGTCATGGCGAGAACGAGATGCTTCAATTCTTTCAAAACCCGGCTCCTATCGTGATTCCGGCTGTGAGCGTGTCACTGAGATCCCAGGAAACCGGTAGGTTTAGATAGAAGCCGCCGATGCTGAATGAGAAAGTACCGAAAATAATGGGCGTTAGAATATCAGCTATAGCTCCAGGCTCTGAACCGCTTACTATTACCCTGGGCGAGGTTTCTATCAGGTCTGCAAGATAACCTTCCACTGTTATTTCATCATTTACATTTATTTCCAGGGAATTTTGTCCGAATGATACTACCGCCCCGGCCCCGATGCTGAGCAGGAAGGTGTCAATAATGTTTATTCCCGTCGAAAGTGCAAACGGGATGGAGAATTGAGTGTTCTGATATGTGATATTCACATCCGGCGAGAGTGAGATTGTCACATAGAACGGCACTATCGGTCCTGTTCCGTCAGGATCTATTGGAAAAGTCTGCAAGACGTCCTCGAGAGAATACACTGTCGAGATGGTGTTGTTTGAGAGAGATAATCCTGCCTGAAGATGGATTCCACTCCAGCTGAATAGGGCCGTTTCGGTATTACTGAAGAAGCTGTAAGATGTTGACAGATGTACAGCGGAGCTTGCGAGGCTAACAGTCTCATAATCGAATGACAGATAACCTGCGCCTGCCGTGAATGAAAGATTCTCTGTTATAAAATCACCGGGAACGGTCAGGTAGATTGAGAAAGCCTGAAGAGCAGCACCGATGTAAATATCATTCTCAACAGAAAATGTCCCGAGCTGCTCGGCAAGAGCCTCGAAATCAAAATTGTCGGAGGTGAATGAGGCTGAAGAACCTGTGAAGATGGCAAAATCTTCTGTAAACGGCCGGCAGAGAGGCAGAATTGAGGATGTTGTATTTGCTGAATTGGACATTGCGGAAAAAAGAAGCGGTTTTGCGGTGTAGGTGCGGACGAGGTTCTCAATTTCCTCGGCTGCATCGGCTGTCTCAATGTTTACCATGCTCTCAAGCTGAGCCATGCCTTCACCGAGGCCTATCGGGGTTATTTCAACATTAATTTCAGCCCCTGCGGAAAGAAGGGGTAAACTTAATATTAAAACAAGAATATACTTTTTCAAACTAACTTCCCTTACACCCCGAAATTATAGCTGGTATGGGCTATTATGTATATAAAAGGATGAAGATGACGCGGATGAGAAAACTGATTTTTATATTAATTATTGCGGCCGTATTTTCCGGATGCAATATGGATTATCTTGAGGATGCACTCAGCTCTTACGAGGAAGATTCACCGGATCTAATCCTGACCTGGAATGAGGGGCGGACTATTCTGACGGCAACCGATCCTCTGACCGAAGAGGTCCTCTGGTATGAAACCTGGGAATATGATGATAATGATGATCCGGTTCTTGTCCGTCGTTACAGCCCCGAAGACAGGCTGAAATGGTCTAAGCTTTACAAATGGAATAGCGGGCTGAAGATTGAGGAAGTCTGTTATGACAGCTCTAATAATCTCCTGTGGTATTCCGTATTTATCTATAATTCTTCCGGCCTTATAGCCGCTGAATGTAATTATGACAATGCTAATCTTATTCAGTGGTTTGATGTCTATGAGTATTCAGGTGAGCTGAATATAAACAGGGCGCGTTATAATTCGAACTCGGAGATGACTAGCGGCTTTGTCTGGGAGTTCGACACTTCCGACCGGAAGATAAAAGAAACGCATTATGCAGGTAATTCATCGCGGAACTCTGCGGGCCTGTCTTATCCTGACTCCGGGGCCACCCCGGCCTTTCCCTCTTTCAGCCTTACAGGCTTGTCCGTTGTTGACTGGACTATGTGGACCTATGATTCTAACGGTTTTTTCAAGATGAAATTTGATAATGAGAATTATCCGCTTGAGGTCTACCGGGAAGACAGCCGGCTGACAAGGAATCTCACTGTGGAGATAGAATATTACAGCGGGCATATCCCTAAGTCGAAATTGACCCGGTACGGAAGCGATGACGTTCTTTTTCTGGAGCTCTCATATAATAGCAGCGGTTACCTTTCCGAGATAAATACATCGGGGAAGGGGCTTCTTCTGCCTCTCCGGTATACAATTGAATATAAGAGTGACCTGAGCCTCAACCGAATCAGCGTTTATCAGGGAAATACTAAACTTATGTATTTTACCTATGACTCTGTGGTTAACACCGATCTCACAGTGCATCCGCTCGATCCGGTAGGCTTTACCGGAAGTAACTATACAATCACCCAGTACGACGGTGATGACAATAGACTTGGCTCATATGTGTTTTCAATGGTTGACCTTGTCACCCTGAAGATACAGGCTCTGACCGCCGATGGTACGCCTAACGGACATTATCTGGCGCATATGGACACTGAGGACGAGGTTGCCAGTTTCGAGTGCTTTTCTAAAGACTCGGTGCGGCAGTGGCATTACAATTATAATTATGCCAAGATAGCAGGTGAGATAATGCGGACGGGTGAAGAGAAGTATGATGATATAGCCGGCGCGGTAGAAGATTATACATCCATTGATATCTCGACTCTGACGCTGGATCTGCTTTTAAATTAGGCAGATCCGCCGCGATTACCTGTGTATTAGAACATATTCTTGGAGATGATTATTTTCTGAATTTCGTTTGTGCCTTCGTAGATCTGGCAGAGTTTTGCGTCGCGCATCATTTTCTCAACCGGATGTTCCTTCGAATATCCTTCACCGCCCATTACTTGGACGGCCTCTTCGGTTATTCTCATACCCTTGTCGGTAGCATAGTACTTTGCCATTGAGGAGAGCATCGCCTGATTGTCTGCGCCCCTGTCAACCGCCGATGCCGCGTTCCATATGAGCATCCTTGATGCCTCTATCTCGGTGCGCATCTCGGCGAGTTTGAACGATATTCCCTGATGGGTTGTTATGGGCTTTCCGAATTGTATACGGTTTCGGGCCCAGCTTGATGAATATTCCCAGGCGGCTCTGGCATTCCCGAGTGCGAGGGCCGCAATCGAGACGCGGGTATGGTTAAAGGTATCCATAGCAATACTGAATCCCATTCCCTCGGCGCCAATGAGATTATCAGAAGGTACTTCTACACCCGAATAGATGATCTCATTCTGAACGGCTGCCCTCTGGCCCATTTTGTCCATTCGTGACTTAATGCTAACCCCTGGTGATTCTGTAGGGACATAGAACGCGCTCATTCCCTTATTACCCATCTCCGGCGATGTTGAGGCAAATACTAAATGAAAGCCTGCAGTCTCGCCATTTGTGATGAATCTCTTATGTCCGTTAATGATATAGGAGTTGCCTCTTTTTACCGCTGTTGTCTTTATTCCGCCTATATCCGAACCTGCATCCGGCTCGGTAAGACAGAATGCCCCGAGGAGCCTTCTTTCGGTGATATTTTTCAAAAATAGTGATTTCTGAGCCTCAGAGCCGGCAAGGAGGATCGGCAAGAAAGCGAGGGTATGAGTATCGATTATTATTCCCATTCCGGTGCATCCTGCGCCTAGTTCTTCTGAGCCGAGGGCTGATTCGATGAAACTATATCCGTTTCCGCCGTATTCAGCAGGAAGAGGACCGTTTAGAATCCCCTCATCCCAGGCCCGGCTTATTATCTCATGTGGAGACGTGCCTTCCCTGTCGTGTTTGAGTCTGACTGGAATTATGTATTCGTCTGAAAAGCGTCTGAATTTATTTCTTACTTCGAGCTGTTTTCCTGATAGTGAAAAGTCAATCATGGAGGCAGTTTATTCCAATTCCGCAGGTTTATCCAGTGAAAATCGGGTCGATCTGCACTGTCTTTATTTTTTTCCCTTAAACTTGTTTCCCATGATAAATCCGCTGTCTCCGCCCTTCAGCAGGGACAGGGCTCCGGCGAGTAATAGAAGAATGGATATAGACAGTAATCCGAATTTGAGAATCGTAACGACATTCAGGACGACTATCGCCGAGTCGAAGCGGGCCGGCAGTAATCCGTATAGAACTGTGAGCATTATATTCTCGGAATAATCAAAGAAGGCCGCCGCGAAGGGTACGCAGAGTATCCACCTGTAATTATCAAGTTCAGCATATTTTTTCCGGTATACGAAGACCAAGAGGATGCTGAGGAGGAAGGCGTAGACTATTGGGAAGAAAAAATCAGCTATACGAATTCGTAAATATGCCGGCGGGGCATTTTTGTAGCTGGCAAGGTGTTCATAGGCAAAATCAGATGAGTATCCCAGGGACATATCGAGCAGACCCCTGCCTTCGGTCATTTTGGTTAGAAGGGGTAGATTAATTGAGAAAAATATCTCGATTGCGATAAACGCAGCGGCGAAGATAATGAGGTAACTCAGCCCTGATGCTTTTATAACCATATCTGAAAGTTTCTTTATCATGAGCATATAATAAAGTTATACCAAAGAATTTTCAATAGTGGAGATATGTCCTGGACTTGCACAAATAACCGATAGTCTGTAGTATTTCACTCATCTAAGCTTCATGGAGGAGGTTCTCATGGAAGTTAAAATTGTATTAATCGCAGCGCTCGGAGGGAGTGTTGTGGCATTGCTTTATGCTTTGTCCAGAGCTAAATGGATTTTCAAGCAGAAAGTAGAGAATGAGCAGTTGAAGAGGATTGGGGGTTTCGTTTCAGAAGGAGCGATGGCCTTTTTAAGTAGGGAATATAAGGTTCTGATTCCATTTGTTATACTTGTAGCTGCTTTTCTGGCAATCGGAAATAAGGGCCCTATTAAATTGCAGGCAGCAGCCTTCGTCCTCGGAGCGGTCTGTTCAGGCCTGTCAGGTTATATAGGAATGAAGGTCGCAACAGCGGCTAACTCAAGGACAACCCAGGCTGCTTCGGACAGGGGACTCAACGCGGCTTTGAAGGTAGCGTTTTCGGGCGGCAGCGTTATGGGTATGAGTGTCGTGGGTCTTGCTCTGCTTGGCCTGTTTATCGTGCTCGCAACCACAACGCGGCTTTTTGGTGAAGATGTAGTGGCCCTTGCAGACGTTATTTTACCGATTTTGACCGGATTCTCACTCGGAGCCTCCCTGATCGCTCTCTTTTCCAGAGTTGGCGGAGGTATTTTTACAAAGGCGGCTGATGTCGGAGCAGATCTGGTAGGAAAGGTTGAGGCCGGAATTCCGGAGGATGATCCGAGAAACCCCGCGACAATTGCCGACAATGTTGGTGATAATGTAGGCGATGTTGCCGGAATGGGCGCTGACCTTTTTGAATCTTTTGTGGGCTCGATTGCCGGCGCGATGATTCTGGGACTGACTGTTCAGGCTGATGATGAATTGAAGGTCAAAATGATGCTTCTTCCGCTGATTCTTGTTACCGTTGGTGTTGTTGCATCGCTGATAGGCACCTTTTTTGTACGGACTAAACCTGGAAGTGATCCGCAGAAAGCCCTAAACGCCGGAACCTTCGGCGCTGCGGGAATTGCAGCGGTTTTTGTTTTTATTGTATTGAAGTTTTTTATCGGAGAGCAGGTCTTTAACGGCGGCTCCGGGATGTATCATATCTTCGGGGCATGCATTATCGGTCTCGTATCCGGAGTTGTAATAGGCATGATTACCGAGTTCTTTACGGGTACCGGCACAAGACCTGTTACATCGATTATGAAATCATGTGAAACAGGAGCAGCTACCACCTTAATTACAGGACTGGGTGTTGGTATGATGAGCGCCTTTCCCGTTATCGTGATAATTGGAGCTGCAATTTGGAGTAGTTTTGCGCTTGCGGGCTTGTACGGAATAGGAATTGCGGCTGTCGGTATGCTTATTACACTCGGGATACAGCTTGCCGTAGATGCTTATGGACCTATCGCTGATAATGCCGGAGGGCTTGCTGAGATGTCTGAATTTCCTCCTGAGGTAAGGGACATAACCGACAGTCTCGACGCGGTAGGAAACACAACCGCTGCTATTGGAAAGGGATTTGCAATAGGTTCCGCGGCTCTTACAGCAATCATCCTGTTCACGTCCTTCAAGGAGCAGTCAGGAGTCGGTATTGTAGATTTGATGAGTATTCCAGTCCTAGTCGGTATTCTTCTGGGAGCGGTAATACCATACTTATTCTCATCAATGGCGATGTCCGCAGTAGGAAGGGCAGCCTATAAGATGATAGAAGAGGTAAGGCGCCAGTTTCGTGAACATCCCGGTATCCTGACAGATGATGAGACTCCTGATTATAAACGCTGTGTCGATATAAGCACTCAGGCAGCTTTAAAAGAGATGCTTTTGCCTGGTATTATTTCAGTTGTTACACCGGTGATAGTCGGTTTTGCCGGCGGGCCCGAAATGCTCATTGGTCTCTTGACGGGTGTAACCGCCTCCGGAGTTGTTCTTGCAATTTTTATGTCCAACGCTGGTGGAGCATGGGATAATGCTAAAAAGATGATTGAAGCAGGCGGCAGCGGAGGCAAGGGCTCTGATGCTCATAAGGCGGCCGTAGTAGGCGATACTGTAGGTGATCCGTTCAAAGATACAGCCGGCCCTTCAATAAATATTCTGATAAAATTGATGTCCATGGTTTCGCTTGTAATAGCACCCATGCTAAAATCTTTCTGGGGGTAAATAATGACTGAATATAAATATGGAAATTATCTTTATATGATCTGCCATCCGAATCCTGCGCTCGTTGCATCACAGTATGAACCCGAGAGCTTTGCCAAACATTACAGCGCTGGATCAACCCGGTATTATGAAGGGAAGGTAATATTTGCGGAGATTGATACTGATTTCCGGGATCCTTACTTTGAAATTGAGAAAGGGCTCGAAGCCCTCGTCAAGCATGAGGATGGAAAACCGAAGGCAACCAAGTTTATCTCAACCTACAGGGTTCTTGAGCATATCAATTTTGATTATATTAAGAAACTCTATCTGTCTAATCCTGACGGGTCCTGCTATGGTTTGGCATCTGATAAATATGATAGAACGCACAAGCCCGATTTTCTTAGGATATTCGCCGAAGTAACACCGCTTAAAATGCTGGTTCTTTCAAGTCTGGATTTTAGTCAATATGGTAAATGGATTACCAATCCAACCAATCCCAAAGGTGCTCCCAAGGTTCTTTATACCCAATTTGATCTGACAATTACTGATTTTCTCGCGGACTTCGAGGCTAATCCCTTGATGCCGCCGCCTCTTCCAAGTATTCATCCATCTAAACTAAGAGATGCTATATTTGAACTGCGTAATACAGCTGAGAAAAAGACAAAGGGACTGAGTCTGGATATATCCTTTAATAAAAAATCCTACAGGCTGATCCGTCACGGATTTATGTTCGCGTCAGCCGAGAAGGAACTTTTTTTCCCGTTGCCTGATTTAGATAAAATAGAGAAAGAAAACTATAAGTTCTGGCGTAGTATGTGATATTATTAAATTTATAAAAGATACATTCTTAAGGAGTTTAAATGGCAAAGAATCAGATGGGCCTGATCGTCGGTATTGTTCTTCTGGCAGCGGGTATAGTTGCGGCTGTCTACGGTATATATCTCTATAATAATCTTCAGGCATCGGTAATGAACCAGCTTGAGAAGGCTTTTGTCGGAAGTACTGAAGGGGAAACCCAGGCAATTGTTTTCATAGGATCCGGAGCTGTAGCTGCTGTACTTGGCTTTGTTTTTCTGCTTGGCAAGAAGAAAGGAAGACGAAGAAGATAGGATGAGCTTATTAGGTAAACTGTTATTTACCCTGATTTTAATTATCATTTTGCCGGTCTGTGCCATGGCTCAGACCGGCGGTTCAGATATTGATACGGAGGTAGTTGATGGTCTGGAGGTGGCAGTTGATCTGAGACTGGCCGGCAATGCTGTGAGCATAATACCTGGCTTGTCGGCTATTATCGGAGTACCGATATCGCTCGGCAGGGAATTTATTACGCTGATACCGATGGTTGGTTTTCAGTACTTTTTTGACGTATGGACGGACATTCACAATAGTTACTACCTCCCTCTAGGACTTGGGCTTGTTTATAATCCGATGAATGTCGGGATTGAACTGTTGTATTATCTTCCGGTAGGGGTTACTGACGGAAAACATTTTCTGAGCGCAGCGGTTTCTGGCGAGACCCTGCTGTTTGAGATTAGTGGGTTTTCTATGCATTTCGGCTTGAGTTTAGGCCCGCTTTTTGTCCTTGATGCATCAGACAGCAGGCTTCTTTTTCGGGTTAATTCTGCGCTTCTCTTACGTTATAGTATCTGAAAAATGGTTGACTTAATTTGGGAATTAGTCTAAATTACTCAAGCAATTAACACTGGCAGCAGTGGTGGAATTGGTAGACACGCTAGCTTGAGGGGCTAGTGGGCTCACGCTCGTGGAAGTTCAAGTCTTCTCTGCTGCAAATATAATCCCTTTCGGGGGAAGAGATTAAGGAGCACTTCAAGCTGAAGTGCTTTTTTTTATTTAGGCGTCAAAAGGCCACTGACGCCAGTATTGACGCCAATTGAAATGTTTTGGAGGGCAAATGCAACAACATGCCAAATGGCTGAATAGAAAACTGCAGGGGATTAAAGGGTTTTGCGGAGTAATGGTTATTTTGGGATTCCCGCTGTTTAATTATCTTGCGAAACTGAAACTTGCTCCGGATTTTTTTATGATAATGCTGTTTTTAGTCTACGTTATAGCCTGGTCTATAGCTATCTTTTACTTGCAGATACGATTAAAGCCCTTGTTTTTAAACACAAAAAGAGATCAGTATATCAAAGCTAATCCTGATTTGTCTGAAGAATTCAGACAAGCCATCCGGCAGGGGCTTACTCTGGACGGTATGAATGCCGAAATGTGTTCAGTGAGTACAGGATTTGTCTACAAGGAATCTGCTGATTCTGACGGTACGCTGCATGTCAGATTGCATGATGAACCCAAAAAGCGCGGGATTATTTAAGCTTACGGCTCAGGCTGGAATACAGGTGTTTTCTTTTTGAAGTGATGTAGAATTAGGCTTCAGTAAGGATTTCTGAAGCTCAATATTTGCTTTTACGGCTTGTTTAACCGATAATATAATGAACTGTGGAGGTTTGTTAGTGTGGATAAAAAACCGGTAGAAAGAGCCCCAAGGATTCCCCTCGATGTGGAAGTAAACTGCAACGGCAATAAATTTGTTTACAGCAAAAATATCAGTGCGTCAGGTATTGCTCTAATCTCCGACACGTCTATGGAGCCGGGGCAGTTTGTCCAGTTGAAGTTTTTTCTTCCCGGAATCGGCAGAGAAATCAAGGCACATTGCAAGATTGTAAGAACGGCCGCTGTTTCTGAAAATTTTCATGAAATTGGTGCAAGCTTCTGGGATATTGAAGATGAAGATAAGGAACTGCTGGAGAAATTTTTTAATTAAAATTACTGCATATATATGTGTTTATCAATTATACTCCGAATTTGTTCAGATCGACAGAATTGTCTAAACCAAATTCCACTCCTTCAGATTCAAGCAGTCCGCGCTGGATAATTTCACTTTCGCCTCGCAAAGATATTTTCCCTGCACTGTTTATTACCCTGTGCCATGGCAGATCATGTTTATCGCTCATTGAATGAAGCAGCCTTGAGACCTGACGTGTGTTGACTCCCGCACAGGAATTAAGATTTAAGCTCATTTATCCCGAAATATAATTGTGTGAAAGAATTCCAAAGG
>JAEKNX010000032.1 GCA_016839055.1 Spirochaetales bacterium | reverse complement strand
GTGTGGTAACTCCCTATAATATCAGAAGTTAGCGTATGTTTTTATCATTTTTTATTTCAAATTTGTGTGACGAGCCCCTTTTTCATAACTGGATTCTTTTTTAAATATTCATCAACTACATTTTTTGGCACATTATTAAGAGGACAACTAAAATTGGGGCATTTAGCACACCCCAAAAAATGCATTGAAACAATCCAAACTATACTTGAAATAATATACAAAATGGAACAAACAAACGCTTGAGCGATTAACAAAAAGACTAAAGGATATATAACAAATATTGAAATACCTATAAGAAATTGAATTTGTTCAAATTTACTCATTGGAGAAGGATTATACTTCCAAGCTTTATGAAGCCCGTAATTTGCATAACATTTTACGGCTTTATCTTCTTCAAAACTATAGTATGGACAATGACTACATAAAACTTTATTTTCCCATAACAGAAAAAAGAAGGCAAGAAAGCCTAGGTAACCAACAATAAAAATAATTAATTCAGTTAAATTTAGATTATTTATCATAAATCCATGAACAATTCCAATTATCATAATAGTCCAAGAAGTAATAACCGGAATTCCAAAACAAATTGAATCCTTTATATTCAATTTGCACATTAATTTTCCATTTATGCTGCATTCTTCGCATATTGAAATATCAACTTTACATATACTTCTATTAATTTCTTCTTGATTTTTCCGCTTTTCTTTCATATTAGTATCCTCTATTTTATTGCCTAAGAGAGTATGGATGGGACCCCACAAGGTTTTCGCGTACTAAACAGTTATGACAAGCCAGAAACACATCACTATGACAAAAATTGTAAACTAAATTAAAGAGGAGGTATCACACCCATTAATAAAATAATTGCACACCTTGGTCTTGATGTCCATAAAATTTCTATACCAAAGGCACTTTTGGCTAAGTAAAGACAAGTAGAAAAATTCAGCTGCTTTCCTACGTCCTCTACAGTAATTAAACAATGTATTCTAAAGCCGGTATCCAGCTTGCCGAATATCTACTACGTGAATCAAATCCCCGTTTTATATGCAAGCTTTTTGCCTAACTTGCTACTTAGCACCCGCCATCCATGGCGGGAATATTGATAATTCGGAACTGAAGAAATTATCGAGTTGTGATTAAAACCTGACATACAGTTGTCATATATAAATGATATAATTATTAAATAATAATACAACTGGAGGAGAAAATATGGGATATTATGTTGATCTAAAAAGTATAAGTATTGATGAATATAAAGATATTTTGAAATCAACAGAGCTAATTCCAAGCTGGAAAATACTAGAAAAAAATATAGAAGAAAATTTAGATGCAATAAAAAATCAGAATCTCAAAAATCTTGATGAATTATTAACTGCCCTTAAAAGTAAAGATAACATTAAAATACTTTCTGAAAAGTGCGGTCTCCCGGAAAAGTATTTGGAAGTACTGAAACGGGTTGTAAATGGTTATAGGCAAAAACCTAACAGACTTAAAGATTTTCCTGTTATTTCTGAAGAGGTTATTGAGAAACTTGAGAAACTAGGAATAAAAAATACTCTAAAGTTGTATGAAATGATTTTGACGGCTGATAAAAGAGAAGTGCTTTCGAAAACAACGGGAATAGATAAAAACGAAATCTTGAAACTTACAAAATTAACCGATCTTTCTCGAATAAGATGGGTTAATCATACATTTGCTTATGTGTTATTGGAGAGCGGATATGATACAGTAGAAACAGTAGCAAAGGCAAATTACAAAATACTATACACAACGATAAAAAAGCTTAATAAAGAAAAGAAAATTTATAACGCTCATATTGGAGAACGTGATATGAAAATGGTCATAGAATCTGCCCAAGAGCTAAATATTGAGATTGAATACTAATTCTTAAAACATACAAATGAATACAGAGAATTGGAAGGATCGCTTCCAGGCATCCATTCATGCCTTCCAGCGGATCAACGGCAGGATGGCAAAAAGCCTCCTTTGTCAGCGCTTCAACTTAGCTTACCCCGGGCCCCTTCAGGCATAGACAACAGAAGGACGTGGACCGAACCCTAAATCTTTGTGCGTGAGGGATTTGATGCGTGGAAGTCCGGACATGCAGCTCGGCGGGAGTGAAGCCTGAACCCGAGAATTATAGAAAACGCGGCTGTATAGACAATCGTAATTATCGAATTCTCAACTCCGAAATCACCTCCTGTCAGAAGGCTCTTTCCCGTCAGCTCACTTTGAAATAGAGCAAGATTACTAAACTCATCCATCCCTGACAGACGAATTCCCATCAGTACCTGACTGAAGTTCCAGGCGAAATGCGCGAAAATGGGTATCCACAGACTTTTAGTTAACGAATAAGCCAAGCCCATTACTGCTCCTCCACTGACTATCGAAATTAAACTCATGACATTGAAGTAGTCATTACTGAAGTGCATGATACCGAAGAGAACCGACGATACTACCAGTGCTATAACCGTATTCGTCCATTTTTCAATCAGCCTGTGGAGCACCCCGCGGTATAGAATTTCCTCAGTCGCAGCCAGCAGAAATAGAAGAACCACATTCTGATACATTTCGGTGCTGCCGCTTAGACTGGTAATCCTGAAAACTTCGGATAGAAATAGAACAAGAAAAATTACACCGATACTCATCATTCCCCAGAGCCCTCCTTTGAGCGAACCCTGCAGAAATCCCCCCAGGGAGAGTTCTGCGGCCCTACGCTTTTCAAATATCCTTATAAAGAAAATATAGCCGAAGAGAATCAGAAGAAGGCTCAGGCCCCATTGAAATAATTGTCCTGCAACATTGTCTCCTATCAAATTAAATCTCACAGGTCTGAGAACAAACTGCTTTATCATTACTGGAATCGCGAAACAGAACAGCAGGGACATTAAAAAATGTAAAACTTTTTTCAGAATGTTTTTTATCATTATTTCCTCCATTACGCCTTGTATAATGGAGCGGCAGCTTTTATCAGGCAATGAGAAAGCCTTCTCATTTTGATTGTGCAGGAGTTTTTTCTCATATATAACTGCTGTTAAAATGGAACATATTAAGCTTCTTCTTACTTTTTTCAATTTACTGCTAGGCTGCGTAATAATCACCTTTCTTCTTTTTAAACAGCGGATGTATGGCGGGGTTAAGTTTTTTACCTTTCTTGCAGTATATGCTCTCATCTATAATCTGCTTCTTATCATTGCCTTTATAGGCAAATATATAAAGATAAATCTCCCCCCGCTTCTTTTTTTTACCGGGCATCCGGTTTATATTCAGATTTCACAGATCTCATTTGTAATCCTTATGAGCCTGATGGCCTTCCTGCAGTTTAAGATTCTATACTCTTTCAGACAGGCAAATCCTGAAAGTAAAATCAGACGGATAATGCTTATTTTTATCATTCTGTTTTCGCTTGTTCTTATTGCCGGATCAATTTGTCTTTATATCGGGATATCTTTCTCATATTTTCTCCTGGAGTCGATGGGGGATCTGATGTTCATCTGTGATTTTCTTATTCTGATTAGAATCTGTTATGAGAGTTTTAAAACCTCGGATGAACGTAAAAGAGGATTGATGCGGCCCTATGCCTTCCTTTTTCTAAGCCGCTATCCTTTAATTGTTTTAATGTTGATTATTCATGAGAACATACGGTTCTTCAGCACCATTGCAGTGCTGTTTTACATGAACCTGATTCCGCTTATCTGGACAATGATGTTTTTCCGCAGGGGAAATCTTGTTGAAAAAGGCGGAATTGAAATTACCAAAGAAAAGAATTTAACCCCGCGTGAGCTTGAAATCATACAATTCATTCTCGCCGGGAAAAGCAATAGTGAAATTGAGGAAATTCTATTTTTATCACCACATACCGTGAAAAATCATATTTACAATATCTTCAGGAAATTGCATGTAAAAAACAGATATGAGCTGATCAGTTTGTATCGCTGAGGTTTAATTCTTACGCTAATAGCATAATACATAGTAGCTGCCGCCCAGGGAGCTCACGGAGATGAACATGGATACGGGAGAAAGAGAATCTGAATGTAGTAGATGATTTCATTGTAACTCTTGTCGTCACAAACCCAGCTGTTGAAGGAACAAGCGGACGTCCGGCTTCTTTGAAAGCCGGGAGTGCCGGCTGATTTTCTGCCTAATGAGAAGATATACGGGACATCAGACTCGCCTACACCCAAATAATGTTAAATGTAAGCGACCTGTTTAACTATTTTCTATACTACGACGTTTAATATTCTATTTCTTCCTTGAGCTTTTCGATTTGTCTTTTAAAAGTGCAGCAAAGGGATTATATGTGTCGGTTTCAGGTTCTAAATACTGTTTATTATCTTCATCCTGCTGAATTGATGAAACAGGTTTTAATGATATTCTTTTTTTCTCAGTATCTATGCTTTTAATCTGGACGGTCAGACTTTGTCCCTTCTTTAAAATATCACTCGGGTTCTTATCGCGAGTATCACTCTCAAGGTCGGATATGTGAACAAGTCCGTCCAATCCTGGTTCCAGGGAAACAAAGGCGCCAAAGTCGGTAATTCTAACAACTTCCCCTTTGTGTTTTGTACCAATTTTATATTTTGTTCGAGCTTCATCCCAGGGATCTGATAGCAGTGCCTTCATACTTAGAGTTATACGTTCAGTTTTCCAGTCAATTTTAATAAGAGAAGCCTCAATTTCCTGTCCTACTGATAATAATTTATGAATATCATCCACCCGGCTTCTGCTGATTTCTGAGATTGGAAGTAAGGCCTGCAATCCGTTTACATCAACAAAGGCACCAAAATCCTGAACTAGTTTTATTGTACCTTTGATGACCATATTTTCACGTAGTGTTTTTTTCAGGATCTCTATTTGTTTTTTGTGCTCTTCTTCCAATATAATCCTGTTTGAAACAAGAATATTGCGGCCGTTTTCACTATGCTCTAAAATTTTAAAAGTAAGATTTTTACCAATATATGATTCAGGATTTTCTATCCTCTTTGGGCCTATCTGGGAATATGGACAGAAAGCCCGGGTATCACCAATTTTTATTTCAAACCCGCCTTTAATCTCTTTTTCTACCTTTCCTTCAACAGGAATTCCGCTCTCAAAGGCATTTTCCAATACAGCCTTCCCGGCTTTGTCCCCGCTAATCTTTGTTGTAAAATGCATTTCTCCATGATTTGCAGAAAGGAAAAACACCTTAATCCTATCACCCTCTTTAACCGAAATGCTTCCATCTTTATCAATCATTTCTGCTGTGTCAAGCAAACCTTCACTCTTTCCACTCAATTGCAGGAAAATAGTATCACCGGAAATCGAAACAATTTCAGTTTCAATTGATTGTCCTGGTTCCATTTTATTCACTTTGGAAAAACTATTTTCAAAAAGGGTTGCAAAATCGTCTTCGTTTTCTACAGAATTATTATCCATTTCTTTATTTACTCCATATTTAGAAATACTCAGGTTATAAGTATTAATCTTATAAAAAACCACTGATTACAGTCATTTTATTTAAACAATACCCTGAATTTGTAATCAGTTTTCATTAATAGACCTTATCTATTAATAAAAACATAAACAATGTTATCAGTATATACACTTTTTTACATAACGAATAGTTGAGCTTCCAGGCAACATGAACGATGCATGCAAACACCTGAAGAGCCGAATAATCAACTCCAAAATCTGTTTTGAACATCTACCGTTTAATAATTCTTTTTTTCTTCCGATAAGCATAAAAAGCTTTATAATAAAAAGAAAGTATTTAAGGACTGTTTTTTATGAAAACCCATATAGTTTTTTCAATACTATATCTATTACCCTTGTTCCTGTTTAGCAACGTTGAGAATGTAGAAGCATTGGATATTAATATATTTCCGGAGCAAAGACTATCAGAAAATATCATCCACAACAGCATAGCCCTTTCTCCAGAGACAAGTTTCTCTTTCGGATATTCCTCGGCTCTTGCTAATGAAATAATAACATTTGGAGCAGGCGGGAAGATTCCCTTCTTCAGTTTTAAAATCACAGATGATTTGACGGTTGATTCGGGAGCTTTTGGAGTTATCTCTTCAATTTTTGCCCCATTCTCAGCCTCGTTTGATTTCATCCATGTTGATTATTTTGCCGGAGCTTATTCTGATATAGCCTTTGGAAACTGGTTATTTGAGCTTAACGTCTTTCATATCAGCAGTCATCTCGGGGATGATCTAATAAAGAACACTTCACCTGAAATTAAAAATGTTGGAATCGAATCTGTAAGATTATATATAAATCGAAAGTTTGGAAAAGAATTATACCTCAGCGCCGGATATGAAGGGAAATTCGGTGCCCGGCCGGAAGATGTCATATTCTACAGGAATTCCATGTTTTTAGGTTTCAACCTTCAACTTCCCGATTTCTGGCCTTATCCGAAGCTTAATATTGAGACTGAGTTATTCTCATTCTCACAACTACCTAATATGGGAGTACGGTTTTCAATACCACTCAACCCCGCGAATCAGATTGATGAAATTCAAAGAACACTTCGTCATGAGATCTTTTTAGCTTTTTATTCAGGCTATTCCAAAAAGGGTTTTTTCTATAACAGCAATGAGCTTCTTCTAACAGGTGGATTTGCTTTCCAGCTTTAAACACAATCGACCTGATTTCAGGATTCAGGTCGATTTTATTTATCTTTATAATTAACTATTTGCTTGCTGAATATAGCTAACAGAAATACTCTTATCAAGATTATTAATCCATCTCGGGTAATTCCTGTGGATAGTGTGCCTTCGCTCGTTATAATCGAGATTTTTACTGCTGATGTATATTATTTTAAATGACTCATCGTCATATACAATCTTGATATCCGCTAAAATGAGATCGTTTGACTTACTGAAGCGAGCATTATAATACCCTTCGCCAATCTCAGTAATCTGCCAATTAAACTTCAGTAGCGTGGTCTTGATTGCAGTCTGCAGTTTCTGCTGATCAAGAGGCTGTTCAAGTAAATTCCCTTCATGCACTTCATTAAATGCAGCAGAAGTGAAAGTTAAACAGGAACTCATAGAAATAACAGCAAAAATCATCAATCCTAAAAAAATATTTTTCTTCATATTATTACCTTTGTTTTTAGTTAAGAATTTCAACTCATTCTTTTAAATATAAGCGATGTATTAATACCGCCGAATGCAAAATTATTTGACATAAGATACTCAACGTCAAGATCTCGTCCGGTACCCTGAATATAATCAAGATCAGCACAGTCAGAATCTGGATTCTGCAGATTAAGATTAGGTGAGAACCAGGAACTATTCATCATGTTAATAGATAACCATGCTTCAATTGCCCCACAGGCTCCTAGGGTATGACCTGTATAACATTTAAGTCCGCTGATGGGAACTCGTCTTTTAAAAACGTCAAGGGTAGCTCCGGTTTCAGCTATATCACCGTGCTTTGTCGCTGTCCCATGACCATTAACATACCCAATAGCGTCTGCTGAAAGAGATGCTGAGTCAAGTGCAAGGCTAAGAGCCCTGCCCATAGTTGATCTGTTTGGCTGAGTAATATGCGAGCCGTCGGTATTTGTTCCGAACCCAATAAGTTCAGCATATATTTTGGCTCCGCGAGCTTTCGCGTGCTCGTATTCTTCCAAAATAAGAGCACCGGCTCCTTCTCCAATGACAAGACCGTCTCTATCACGGTCATAGGCTGCCGGAGTCAGATGAGGAGTGTCATTCTTAGTGCTGGTAGCGTAAAGCGTATCAAAAACTGCTGATTCGGTAGGATTGAGCTCTTCCCCGCCTCCTGCAACCATAACATCCTGCAATCCATTCTGTATTGCTTCGAATGCGTAACCAATTGAAAGACTTCCTGCTGTGCACGCGGTATTTGTTGTAATTAGACGTCCGGTCAAATTGAAGAAAACACTGATATTTGCCGCGCAGGTTTGCGGCATTGATCGGATATAGGTTGTAGCCGTTATTCCCTGGAGAGTTTCGGTTGTAAGCATCGAATAGAAGTCAAGCAAAGCATCAATACTTCCGGTTGAGGAACCGAATGAAACACCGCACCGGCCTCCCTTTAGCATCGGATCATCCTTGAGCCCAGATAGCGTGAACGCACGGTCAGCAGCTATTACAGCCATGAGAGCAACCCGTCCCATTCCCCTAACCTGTTTTCTTGAATATCCCGGATTCTCAAATTCAGAAGGTGCAGCGAGTTTAGTATTCATTCGCTGATATTTTTCCCAATCTGCCATATACTTAATGCCATTTTTACATGAACGAAGTCTCTTCTCGATCACTTCCCATTCATTTCCAATTGGAGAAATACATGCTCCTCCAGTTACAACAACTCTCTTTTTCATGCTATACCTCCATTTACTGAGATTACTTGACGTGTAATATATGCGGCGGGTTCAGATAAAAGAAATACAACAAGAGCAGCTACCTCATCTACCGTACCTATTCTTCCAAGCGGAATCTGCGGCAGAATCATATCAAGCGGCGCGTCTTCAGACATATCAGTTTCGATCACCCCGGGAGCCACACAGTTAACTGTTATCTTTCTCTTAGCAAGCTCCACCGCCAGCGCCTTTGTGGCTCCGATAATTCCTGCCTTGGATGCAGAATAATTCACCTGTCCGCGATTGCCGATGATGCCGGAAACTGAAGCCATCGTTATTATGCGGCCAGGCTTACGCTTCCTGACCATCGGCATTATGCATGGCTGAATTACGTTATAAAAGCCATCAAGGTTCGTATGTAGTACAGTATCCCAATCTTCTTCAGTGAGGGCAGGAAACGCGTTATCTCTGTTTATCCCGGCATTACAGACAATACCGTAATACACGCCATTCTCTTCAATATCACGGGTTAATACTTCCCGGCAGGCCTGGCGGTCAGCAATATCAAACTGCAGGATGTCAGCGGCTACATCGAACTTGCGTACTGCTTCGGCACAGGACTCAGCTTCAGCTGTATTGCTGTTATAATGGACAGCCACCGAATAGCCGGCTTTAGCTGATTCTATGGCAATAGCTCTACCTATACCTCTGCTGGAACCTGTTACCAGGATTCTTTTTTTATCATTCATATTAATTCTCCAAAAACTCAGAAACGGAATCTATCTCAATGGCATTAACTATTGCGGTCGTGACAATTCTCGAATCGAGCATGATAGAACAGTCAAAGGAAACAACCGAATTCTCATTAAAAATTTGGGAAACCCTTACTTGAAGTGTTTTTCCACACGGAAAAGCCGGAATCTCTGTATTAAAAGCACGGATACTCATGATGAATCCGATCTTCGGCTCTATTCCCAGCAACGTCCGCGCGTTCACTCCCGACAAAGCGGCAATACTCTGCGCCATATATTCAAAGCCTGTCCAGGCAGGTATCCCATTCAATTCTGCATTAAAAAAAAGATCATCATCCCCGGTGTCTACTTCGGAAACAAGAAAATTATTTTCTGTGTCATAATCCATAATTCTATCAAGAAGTAACATCGAATCTTTATGAGGAAGATATTCTTCAATTTCTGGTCGTTCAATCATGGGCATAGAATACAATGTAAACTCTTAATAATGCAAGTAATTATCATTTCCCGATTACCAGACTGACATTGCAGCCTCCGAAGGCGAAAGTATTATTCATGCAGACTTGAAGTCTGTCCGCCTGTCTGCCTTTAGTTATTATATCCAAAGAGGGGCAGTCCGGATCCTGCTGTCCATCCCATATTTGCGGCGGGATGGTTTTCTCATTATTATATCCGGAAAGAGCAAGCCAGCAGACACCCAGACCAAGCGCACCGGCAGCACCCAAAGTATGGGCTGTAAGTGATTTTGTTGAACTTACAGGAACCTCTCGGGAAAAAACCTGTGCAACCGCCCTGCTTTCCATAGCATCATTTAACGGCGTCCCTGTACCGTGAAGATTTATATAATCAACATCTTCAGGGGTTAGTTCTGCATTATCGAGCGCCCGGCTCATAGCCTGCGCTGCGCCGGTGCCCTCAGGGTTCGGCGCTGTCATATGATATGCATCACCGCTCTCTCCCGCCCCTAAAAGCTTTATGCCTTCACCTCTAATAATCTCTTTTGTAATTACATAGACGGCGGCACCCTCACCTAGGCTTATTCCATTTCGGTTTACACTGAACGGCTTACAAGGCTTCTCCGAGACAGCTTCAAGCGCGCTGAATCCTAGGGCTACAGCGTCAGAGACTATGTCCACACCGCCGGCAATAGCAGCATCACATAATCCCGACATTATCAGATTCCGGGCACTGACTATTGCACTAGCACTGGATGCACAAGCTGTTGAATAAGCAATAACTGGACCTTCTGTGCCTAAATAATCAGATGCGAATTTTGCAGGCAGATCTGCCCTCTGATACGCTAGGGTATAATCATCCGGAAATACACCGTTTTCCAGGAAATATTCATAAGAATTTAAAGAAGCCTCGGAACCGTTGTCACATGAACCTATCAGTACCGCGACACGCTTCGCTCCATATTTCGCAATCACAGCTTCAGCGCTCGACTTTATCTCGTCAAGAGCTAACCGCAGGATAGCGGAGACTCTGTTATTAAAAGGCGGAGAGGGCTTTTCACTATAAAGGTCAGGGGAAACCAAGCCGATATACAACGGCCGGCCGGCTATATTAACAGGTCTAATGCCTTCTTCTGATACGGCAATAACACCACCCCATAAAGCCTTTTTCCCATTGCCCAGGCTGCAGACGACTCCAAAATCATCGAGATAAATCTCTTCTTTCATTCTGATTCCCCATATGTTATTAAATATGAATAATCTCTTAGGATATTATTAAAATACAGACTGTCAGTATTCTTTTCTATATGAATAATCAACTTTTTACCGTCAAGAATCTCCCGAACAATCTTGTCGCCTTCACTATACTCAGTAAAACTCAGCCCGGAAGCTGATAGTGAATTACTGATAATTCTTGCCTTAAAGTAGGCGAGCTGGAAATCTGCCATAATATATTCAGCCGACAAACCGGCTTCTGCGACTAAACCGCTCGCTAACGCACGGCCCTCGGAATAGGTTATTCTGGCCAACTCAGAGGCGAAATCGTTTAGAATAATCATTTCCGACTTGTCTGAATCGGCTTTAACGTAAATTAGAAGAGAAAATTCCGTATCCCCGTATCTTCCCTCAATCTTCTGCAACATATCAACAGGTTTTTCAATATTTACAGGATCGAGAAATTTATAAACAACTTCATTTGTCAGAAAAACTTCAACTTCCTGATCATCTGAGGTTTCTTCATCCAAATGAACACAGGAAGATAATACTATAATCATGAATATAGAAAAAGAAAATAATCTTACCGCTCGCATATTGCTTTATCCTTATTTTCACGACTGCTTCTTATAAATGCTGTATTGATAGGTGCAATAATGAATGAAAGTATTATTCCAAACAACAGCGTAAAACCGAAGGTGGAAACTGGCTGAAACGAACTGAAAGAAAGAACTCCAAATGCAAAGATTGTTGTAAGTGATGATAATATCACCGCAAGCATTGTACTGCTTCCCTCTTCCTTACTCTCGGTTAGAAAAATTGAGTAATCAATGCCTATGCCTATAATCAGAACAAGTCCCATAACAGAGAAAAGGTTGAGAGGTACTCCGGTATATCCAAGCAGGGCACAAGTTAAAACACCGGCAGCCAAGGGGCCCCGGGATATTTTGAGAGCCAGAACAGGCTTGTATCTCAGTGAAAGAAAAAAGACTATCACGAAATATGCCAAAAGTAGAAACTTAAGTCTTGAGAGAGTTAATGAGCCGAGTGTTTCGCTAATTTCAGCAGTCTTGTTAATGAAAAAAACGCCTTCCATAGAACCTGCAAGCTCCGAAAAATATCCGGAATCTTCGGCATGGAGGGGTAAAACAGCACTATAATATTTATCTTCTACATTACCGATCCAGAAAGAACCTGTCATTTTACCTATTGGATGATTTTGGTAAGAATCAATTGTAAGGTAAGTATTCTTCTGCTCTTTCATATCTTCCAAAAGTCGGACCTCATATTCAGGGCCAAAGCCAAGTAATTCAAGCTGAGAACCAGCCTTTGGCATGAGATTCTTTGAAATTACCTCATACACCTCCGATTGCCTCTTGGTTGAAGGAAGATAGTTTGACGTACACATGAAAGATCCGAGTTTTCCCGATTCAATCGCCTTATCGAGGACTGCTGAAAGCACTTCCTCTTTCTGAAGAAGTGCTTCTTCGCTATCTCCCTCCAGGATGAAATACCAGCCGGAAGAACCGAGATCAAGCACATCAAAGGCTACTCGTTCCGAGTCCTGCAAATGCTTCGACATAGTGTAGAGCCCGCGGATATCATTATCAAAATTAAGATTCATCAATCCTGGTACGGCCGCAGCGGTAACGCAGATAAGCAGGATTATTTTCTTTTTCCTGGATATCGAAGTCAATGAATTAATCGCGCCGCTGAAGATCTCAACAGGCCGCTTCGGCAATGAATGTGTTGGCCTTACTCGTGAGACCGTTTTTGGGTAAATAAAAACCACTGTCGAGAATACACTTAAAAGGCCGGCTATTGAAAAAACAGCCATCTGACGAAGAAGCCCAAAGGGTGCGGCAAGAAGCACGCTGTAACTGATCAGAGTGGAAAGAAGCCCAAGCCAGACCCCTGCAATAACAATATGCAAGATGGTTCGCCCGTCATGGCATTCGGGCCTGCTATAGCGTGCAGTAAAAAAATGCAGAGTATAATCAATGCTGATTCCAATCAGACTTGTACCGAAGGCCAGTGTAAGCATATGCACCTCCCCAAATATAAACAGGGTGGCAACAAAGGCAACCACGACTCCAAGGATTATCGCGGAGAGAGTTAATACAAGAGGTCCTATTGAGCGGAAGACGAGAATAAGCATTAAAATAACAAGGAGCATCGAAGCTGTCGCAATAATAGTTATTTCACGTTGAGCATTACTTGAGCTTTCAAAACTATGAAATGGAACGCCCGAATTGTAGAAAACCACCTCATCATTAGAGGATTCAAGTCTCTTCTGTTCACTATAAATCCACGCGACAATATGATCTTTTGAACTTAGAGAGCTTGCACCCGATTTCGACTTGATACTAAGTAAGACATAGCTGATACCGTCCTTCTCGGAAGTAAGAACATTATCCTTCAGGGTCATCTTTGTTCCATTTTTCAGCACGGAATTCAAATACCCGCGTAGTCCGGCATCTGTCAGCAGGAAGGGGTCTTCTGCTATATGCGCCAATGAGGAAAAAGAAAACGGGGAATAAACTGTTGCAAGTGCGTTTTCAGCAAAAGGCTGTCCGCCGTCCTCTTTAATAAGGGCGAGGGTTGAATCATTCTGTAGATGGTAGCGATGCTCAAACATAAAATCCTGCATCTGAGAATACATACCGGCATCTATCTCAAAAGTGCTGCTGTCAACCTGGGGATGTTCGGCTACAGACTCTGCCAAATCCCTGGCGATTAGTACTGCTTTATTAAAATCTTCATGACCGACTAAAACAAACATGCCGGAATTGTTTTCCGAACTCATCTTTGCTTCAGCGAGCCTAACCTCTTCGGGGGCATTAGATTCCGGCAGAATTGAATAAAAATCAGTGTTTATAACAAGAGGACAAAAAACTATTGCCAAAAAGACCAGGAGAAGATGGGGTGATAACCAGATCAATACATGAAAACGTCTTGTTTTATCCCATAAATTTATGAAATTATCTGTTAAAATATTTTTTTTCGGCATCATTTAATTCCATTGAAAAAGTCTGATCACTAAACTCATATAGCAATGTATCACCGGTCGATTCAGTCATGACAAAGCGGTCAAGAGATTCATTACCTGAAAGTTCTATTGAACTGATTACAGAATGAATAATGCTGTCTTTGGGAACCAGACCAATCTGCCATATGTTTTCACTATGAGAATCAAAGTATACTTCGAATAGTGAAAAAAGACTTTCCGCGTTCCCGGAAAAAACAGTACGAAAAGTGTTGGCAAACTGCTTGAAAATAGGATTACCGTCAGATTCAATAACTGACGATTTTCCGGAAGCGGACAATTGAATAATTTCGTTATCAGTTACAATCATTATTGAAGGAAAGGGTTTAACTACATTCCAGACAATTCCGTCATCCTGAGAAATTACAAAAACGCCGTGCCCGGTAAAAGATCTTGATAGACTCTTAATCTCTTTAACCTGTTTGAAATTACCGCGCATAACATTATTTTTTATAATCTTCTCACAGACGTTTCGAACTCCATCTTTTTCATCTTCGCTTACAGCTTCACCGTACATAAAACTTTCAGCAGATACAAAAATTGTACTTAAAAGAAAAAAAAGTGAAAAGAATAATTGTATCTTTCGTTTCATATATAATGTCTTACTGCCAGATCAAAATACAGGAATTTGGTTAAAGACATTTGCATCAGCTAATAGCCCCGGATCCCATCAGGTCATAGATAGCATCTACAATGTCTTGAATCGTTTTAACCTTCTTAAATGCTTCCGGATCAATTTTTTTATTTGTAAACTGTTGAAGTTGTACAATTAAATCAACAGCATCAATACTGTCAAGATCGAGATCCTCAAGAAGTAATGCCTCGGGCTGAATTTCATCCGGTTCAATTTCAAAAGTTTCAACGAGAATAACTTTCATTTTACCAAAAATCTCATCTCGTGTCATTTCGCCGCTCCCTCACCAACAGTATCAGTATTGGCCATAATATATTCCGCCAATGCATTAATAGATGCAAAATGCTTGCGGTTATCTTTGTCTTCCGCAGATAATTTGATATTATACTTTTTCTTCAATGCTACACCGATCTCCAGTGCGTCAATTGAATCAAGACCAAGACCTTCACCAAACAGAGGCGCGCCATCTTCGATATCTTCAACAGTTATGTCTTCAAGCTCAATAGAAGATATGATTAATCTTTTTAATTCATCATTAAATACACTCATAAATGCAATATCCTTTTCATTATTTTGTACGAATTATAACAAGATGTTTTTAGAAAAACAAGCTTTCAGTTCTGTAAAAAGCCTAGATATCTCCTCCTTGATTTTAGACAAAAAGCCGGGAATGAATTTCTTTTGTCATATGCCTGGCAGCCACCGGTAATGGAAAATCAATAAAATCCTCAGGCTGAATCTTTTCCAGAAGAATAATTTCGTATACATACCGGCCCTTTTCATTAATCCTATAAAACGAATCACCTTTCCGGAGTCCCCGCATATTATCAGCCTTAAGCATAACAGGCTGAATAGGAAAACCTGAATCAAGAGCTATGCGCGAACTTCCCTTCTTCAGTACCGGAGCAATGCCAGGGACAGATCTGGATCCCTCCGGAAAAATAATAAGACAGTTTCCATCTTTCAGTGATTGTTTGCAGTCGGAAAGCATCACGGAAAAATCAAGAGAATTGGGAATAAACAGTCTCTTGACAACGTGACGAATAACAGGTTTCTCAAAAAGTGCTGAGTTTACAATACAATCAGCCTGGGGTAATAAAGCCATCAGGATAGTAACATCCAGCAGGGATGGATGATTGGCGACAACAACAGTGGATTTAAGCGTCTTTAAAACCTCACGATCTCCCGGGAGTATCTCAACCTTCGTTAATCCCAGAATCCACGTAATGAAATTCATTATCTTGAAAGTGATGTAAATAGAATATCTTAGAGCTCTGCCGCATCTTTTTGCCGGATGCACGAAGGTAAATATTGTTGGAAAAACCACAGTAATTAGGAGCAAAGCCCCGCTTACAAAAAAGAAATATACTAGGCTCTTAGTAAAAGTGGCTCGTCACACAAATTTGAAATAAAAAATGATAAAAACATACGCTAACTTCTGATATTATAGGGAGTTACCACAC
>JAEKNX010000031.1 GCA_016839055.1 Spirochaetales bacterium | reverse complement strand
GTAAAAGTTGTGTTGAAATTGTGAGAAGTGAAAATTTCAAATGGGGTTTTGAGGAATAGTGTATAATTGAGGTTAATTGATAGGAAAAGTTATATCGCCCCCCGGATAAATTTCCCGGAAACCTGGTGAATTTAAGTCTAAAAATCAGAAAAATCCCTCGTTAGCAGTTTTTCTTATAGAGACATAAACCCATTTTGGTTTAAACCCATCAAAACGGTTTCTTTCTCCAGCAGCGGTGCATACTGCTACCTTCATAGCATTGAAAACTGAGAATTTAATCTGTCAATTGCTTATAATCCATCCCGGGCGGCGGCCTTCCAACCTTCTTTAGATGTTTCAGAATCCTTTTGATCTCAGCCGTATTCTGTATCACAGCAATCACTCTCATTTCCGAACCACATTTCGGACAAACAATAGGATCAATTTCATATATCTTTGCCAGCAGTCTTGCCCAGGCTTTTCTACTGGCTTTGTCGGAAATATCACATTCCGTTTCTTCGGTAATCTCTCCATCTTCGGCCAGGTTCTGCTGTGCAACCTTCCAGCCCTCCGGAGCATGTCTGACAATCTCAGGATGCTCCGGCCATTTCCCCCTAGTCCTTGAAGCATATAAGCCGTACCTGCGTATGTACTGTGTTCCCTTGGGCGGTATATGCTGTGTCAGTTCTGCCAGAAAGTCGCATCCCTCAAACATATGAACATTCTCACCAAAGTACTGATTATATTGGGTATGAAACAGAACCCTACCCTTGAACGGCTCATATCGCAACTTCTTGAGACTAACAGGGGCCCGCGAAATATAAATATGAAAAAAGCAGGCTTGAGCTTGAAAAGTCTCTAGATAAAGCTGTCAAACTGGAAAATTATGAAGAAGCAGCACAGATCAGGGACAGACTTAAAATGCTTGACGAAGAATTCTTCTAAAAACGTGAACTGCCTCCGGGTTATTCGGGCGGCACGACTTTTATTACCTTCGTAATGGCTAAAGAATCAAGAAAACTGAAAAGTGTTTTATTAATTCCTATTATCGAGAATTCTCCTTCCAGTTTTTCCAGTTTTTTATTCAGGAACAGCAATTTACCGACACCAGAACTGTCAATATACTCCGGCGTTATCAGATCCAGGGATATTTTAATATTTCCGGAATCGATAATTTCCAGGGCTTTTTTCTTTAATTCCAGGGCTTCATCTCCTGCCAGGGAACGGCTGTCCACGGTTAAAACCGTATACTCTCCCTTTTTTTTAACTCTAATTCCCATTATCTACTCCTATTATTTGCTTTCCTGCAGGTAACTGCAAATTCTCTCAGCGATTTTGTTCAGCGGCAGTACAATACTTGCCGCACCGTATTCATATGCTTTTCCGGGCATCCCCCAGACAACACTGGATTCTTCATCCTGAACTATATTATAACTGCCCGCGTCCTTCATTTCTTTCATAGCCTTCGCGCCGTCATCTCCCATTCCGGTCAACATTACTCCAACAGCATTCTGCCCGGCAAAGTTTGCGGCGGAATTAAAAAGCACGGTAACGGAAGGTTTATGGTAATTAACCCTTGGACCCTCTCTTAGCTTGATCAGGTATTTCGCGCCGCTTACGGCGATCGAGCAATGCTGTTCTCCGGGCGCGATATAGACAAAACCGTTGTTAATTCTTTCTCCGGATTCCGCCACCTTAATTGAAAGCGGTAAAAACATATTGAGCCGTTCAGCAAATGCATGGGTAAAGCGAAGCGGCATATGCTGAACAATAACAATTCCCGGAAGATCCACCGGAAGCTCTTTCAATATATCCGCAATTGCGGTTGTTCCGCCGGTCGAGGAACCGATTACAATAATACGGTCCGTTGTTTTGCGGGAGGTGGTAAACAATGTTCTCGGCGCGGGTATGGACGATTCTTTTTGTTCAGATCTCTGAAACTGCTTTACTAATTTCTTTTTGACACCGCTTTTGGCTGCATTCTGAATTGATTCAACAACTATGTGCTCCATTTCCGACAGTGTTAGAATATCATCCGGTTTAGCCAAAACATCAAACGCCCCCAATTCTAAAGCATGCAGGGTAATCTGAGCATTTTTCTGGGTTAATGATGAGAGAATAATGACCGGTGTCGGCTTTGCTTTCATCAGTTTTTCCAAAAAAGTCAGCCCATCCATTCGGGGCATTTCAATGTCCAGCAAAATGACATCAACATCGTGCTGTTTTAATTTTTCTATAGCAAAAATTGGGTCATGAGCCGTGGCTACAAGCTGCATGCCGTTTGTTTTTAAAATAATTTCAGAAAGCACTTTTCTTACAAGTGCCGAATCATCTACAACAAGAATATTTATCATTGTTCATTCCTCTGATAAATTGTTTGTCCAACAAGGGTAAATTTATCGGTTATGCCGGACAAAGATTCGCTGTGTCCAATAATAAGATATCCGCCGGGGGTTATGTAGTCAGCCAAACGCGCTACAAGCTGTTTCTTTGTGTCTCCGTCAAAATATATAATAACATTTCTTAAAAAAATAATGTCCATGATCGGAAGACTGTATCTGGAATCTGTTAAATTCAATTTGAAAAAACTTACCTGCTTAATCAAGTCTTTTTTTATTTTCACCTGATCCGACTGCTCGCCAGATCCTGTTAAAAAATATTTTTTTAAGATTCCGTTATCGATTTTTTCGGTATCTTTTCGAGGATAAACGCCCCTTGCTGCCGCAGTTAAAGCCTTGCCGGAGATATCGGAAGCATAGAGTTTGTATTGTTGTTTTATTCCTGTTTTATGCTGGTATTCTAATATACATATCAATATTGAATAAATCTCCTGTCCGGTCGAAGCCGCGGCAGACCATAGATTGATATTTTTACCTTTCGACTGTGGAAGTATGACATTTGTCAGGAAATCCAGATGATGCGGTTCCCTGAAAAAAAGTGAATAATTTGTTGAGAGGGCATCTATCATATGCTGAAATTCATCTTTCGAATCATTCAGATACTTGATATATTCGGGAAATCCTGATAATCCCAGTAGTCGAATTCTTTTGGATAACCTGGAGACAACAAGTGATCGTTTTTTTTCCGTTAGATTAATTTTTGAATAATTATATGTTTTTTCGGAGATGTATTCAAATTCTTTATCTTTTAACTCGTACACAACCTGCTCCTATTCAAAAATTGTGATATCACCCTGTTTCTTCCTTTTTTCCAATCGTTTCATGTAATTACTTTATTCCTGCAACGCTTGCTCGAACCCTATTTTTTTCATAAAAATCTTTTTTTCTCCGGTTAGAAAGAAGATTTTTCTGCCGAAATGATCTCCAACATGTTCTTTCTCTATAGGAATTTGCTCCATTTTCAGATAAGCCCGGGCAAATCCGATATTCTTATCACCAACACTTTGAATCGTGCTTTGACGGGAAAGAACATTTCCTCCTCCAAATACCTTTGCCCGCAGATTTTTTCTATCCGCTCCGCTTTTCTGCATCTCAGCAATCAGAACCTCCATGGCGTTTATTCCGTAGCGCATCGAAGCATCGGCAAGATCTTCTTTTTTTATCTCTGCATCTTTTTTGTTGAGAATTTTAATCGGTGAGGCATCTTCGGGAAGCATAAAATGATTCATGCCTCCAATGTCTTTTTTAGTATCATAAAGACAAACCGAAATACAGGAGCCTAATACAGTGGAAATAATTTCCCGGCTTTTACTGACGTAATATTCGCCGGCAAAGATTGTTAGAACGGTATCTTTCAGTTTGGCATCAAATTTTCTATACATTATTGGTTTTCACCAGATTTTGGAAAAGATTTTGAATATCAAGAATTAATGCGACATCTCCATTACCCAGGATTGTAGCGCTGGAAATATTTTCTACTTTATGAAAGTTGCGCTGAAGTGATTTCAGGACAATCTGAAACTGTTCCAGAACAGTATCCACAAGAATAGCCGCCTTCATTCCTCCGCTATAGACAACTATTAATTGTGCATCGGACGGTTCCGCTATAGCATTATCAATGTTGAACAGAGCATGGAGCCTAATTATTGGGATATAATCTCCCCGAAAAAACACGACCTCTCCTTTAGCCGAGATTGTTTTTAGATGCTCAGCTAAAGGTCTGAAAATTTCGAGGATTGATAGGGTCGGAAGAATGTATTTTTCATTCCCGACACTGACTAACATCCCGTCCAGGATTGCGAGGGTAAGAGGAAGGTGTAGTCTGAATGTGGTGCCCTTATTATCTTCCGAGAAAATATCGATGTTGCCGTGAAGTTCCGTAATGGTACTTTTAACAACATCCATACCGACTCCACGACCGGAAAGGTCGGTAACTTTTTCGGCAGTTGAAAGGCCGGGATGAAAGATCAGGGAAAGAATTTCTCCTTCCGAAAGATTCTGTTCTTTTGAGACCAGCTTACGCTCAATCGCTTTCTGCAGGATCTTTTCCTTATTTATTCCGGCTCCGTCATCGGCTATCTCAATCAGAACCTGGCCGCTTTCTATCGACGCGGATAATCTTAATTGCCCTTCCGGCTTCTTCCCTTTTCTCATCCTCTCGTCCGCGGTTTCAATACCATGATCTATACAGTTTCGAACCAGGTGCTTTAACGGATCATTGAGCTTCTCAATCATATTTTTATCCAGCTCTGTATCCTGACCTTCAATAAAAAGTATTACTTTCTTTCCCTGTTCAGTGGCGATATCCCGTACAACCCGCTTAAAACGGTCAAAAGTGCTGCTCAAACTCATCATACGCAATGATGTTACTTGTTCCTGAATGATGGTCGTGATATTTTTTAAGGAATCAGCAACTGCGTCAAAGCCGTCGGGGATATCTTCACTATACTCTTCTGTCAGCATATTCAGCCGGGCTTGCAAGATAAGCAGTTCACTGACGGAATTGAAAATATTTTCTAGTTTCTCCGTCTGGACCCGGATATAGGAAACAGCTCCAGGATCTGATTCTCTCCGATCAATCTTTCTTCGATCTTCAACTTTTCTGTGCTCTTCTCTTTTTTCATGTTCAGTCGGTTTATTCGAAGACGCAGGTTCTGCCTCTTTTTCAGATATAATAAAATCTGACAGAGTCTTTCCTTCAATAGCGAATTCAGCCAGGGCATCCGGATTGTCAATAATTGAATTCATATTGGTAATTGTTATTTCGCTTTCATCGATAACAAAACAGAAAATATCATAGATGTCTTTTTCACTTATCTCTGTTTCAAAAAAAAGTCTCCAGGAAAGATAAAAGAGCTCAGGATTGAATTCAGAAATCTCCGGAAATTCATGCGTATCCGTATGAATAAACAGAATCTTTCCTGCCTTTTCCAGATCTGAAATAAACATGAGTGGATCTATTCCGGAATTAAAGACCTCGGAATAGTATTTAAGATTAAGGTGAAAAAAGTTACGTTTACTTATTCCAGTTTCATCTTTCTTTTCGAATTCATTACCGCCTATTTCCGCTCCATCTATCCGGCTTATCATTTTTTTAATTTGTGAGATAATATCTTCGGTATCAATGCCGGTATTAGAGTCCTGGTTTGTCTTGATGTTTTTAATCATCATTTTAATAATATCAAGTGAATCGAGTATTACAGATATATGGTTTTCCTGAACCCTCAAGACCCCGCTGCGTATGTGTTCAAACAGATCTTCAATAATGTGGGTAAAATCCTTGATCCCTGAAAATCCGGCAAGACCGGCCCCTCCTTTGATGGAATGAATGGCACGGAATGCCTCATTTATAGTATCTTTATCATCAGGGTTTTCTTCGATACTTATAATAGCACTTTCAAGAATTTGAAGATTGTCTTCAGCTTCCTGAATATATATGTCATGCAGGGCATCATTCATAATATCTTTACTCCCCGGTGAACCGTTTTATTAGTGAAATCAGCTGTTCAGGTTCGAACGGCTTCACTACCCAGCCGCTGGCACCCGCAGTCTTTCCTTCCATTTTTTTTGATTCCTGAGATTCCGTTGTAAGAAAAAGAATCGGTGTAAATTTAAATTCAGCTATTTCACGAACCCTCTTAATAAGAGTTATCCCATCCATATTGGGCATATTAACATCAAATAAAAAGACATCAATAGGTTTTGAATAGCCGTTAATTTTATCCAAGGCAATTACACCATCTTCTGCCAATTCTACATGATATCCTCCCTTGGATAATGTATATTCAATTGAGGCTCTTGCTGTGGGGGAATCATCTACCGCGAAAACCGTTTTCATTTTTTTACCTCTCCTTTACTTATTCTAAATCCAATTGACTGAGAAAGCTGTTTTATCTTGTCAGACAGGCTTTCAATAATATATTTTTCCGGAAGCTCTTCAGCCAGAGAAAACAGGAATAAAATCAGCTGCAATCCGGCACTGTCAATGATTTCTACTTCTTTCATATTTATTTTTTGCGGAAAACTTTTGTCATAATTATCCTGCAGGATGGGCAAAATTTCCTCCCATACTGATTTAACATTCACTATTCGTATTTCCTTTTCCAGGTTAATTATCTTTCCCATATTCTTCCCAATCCTTAAAACAAGGTTATACTGTTACCGGACGATCCTTCGATTTCGAATTCGGTAAATTCATGATTAAGTGTTATTCTTTCCGTATCAACGGTACATTTATCAACGATCTTCTGTATGATTAAATCTTTAAACAGGCAGTCCTCAAGCGAGATAGGACCTCCAAACGCTTCCAGTTGCTGGTCTACATTATCATGGATGTCGGAGCAGATATCAATCTTTGCTACCATATCATCAGTCAAGCCGCGAAGCATCTTAAAAAGATCGACATATTGATTAATATCATTGAAAAGCTCACTGGTTATATTCATAACCGACTCGAAATTTTCAATAAAAATGTTTTCCGTTTTTCCTAATATTACCAGAGAGTTGTCAAGCTTTTCCTTCATCTCATTGTGTTTTTCCTTTTGTGAATCGAAGGTATTGATGCTTGTCTGCAAATTATGTTCTACCAGGGCATGAGATTGTTCAACATTCTCTACAATTTTCGATAATTCCGGAAAATCCGACTGAGAGAAGTTGGAAATATTCAAGGTGTAACGTGCCTGTTCAATACGGGCAAGCACAAGCAGATTGTTTATTGTTTCAATAATCGGAATAAAAGCCTGTGTCGATTCCTTTTCTTCAAGGATCATGTTCTCAATAATCATAAAACAGTCGATTATCATTTTTTTCTGATCCATACCGAACTTAATACTGTTTACAACCGTTTTTATCATATCTGCGGGTTTTTGAAAAATCTGATTTACAACCGATGCATTATCTTTGTCGTTTTTATCTGCAAGAACCAAACGGGAAAAACAATCTTTATCCTGATCGATATCTATTATTGAGGTCTTCATATTAGTAAATAATGACTCCATCGCATCGATCATGCCAATAAGTTCACTGCTGATTCGGCGTATTTGTTTTTCTGTTGATACTACGAGAAAGTTTAAAAGGGTATAAAGGCTGAGATACTCCTGTCTGGCATCTTCGTTGTTTGTTATCTCCGTTTCAGATCCGAGCTGAAAAGAATGTTTATCTATAATAATCAGAATATCATTCATTGCTTCCATTAAATGCTCGAGCTGCTGCTGAATAATATCCTGTTTTTGAAGTTCGGTCATTATCTGCGCGGTAGGGTCCTTACACTTTTCTATACGGGATAGAAGATCGTTTAATATTATTGAAAAGTTCTGCACGCTGCTATTCGTACTATTCACAAGCATCTTGGAATCAATAGATATTGCTTCAATATGCGTGCTTGTAAAATCTTCATGCTCTTTTAAAAGATTCAATAAGGTGGAGATTTGCGAATCCATCTCCTGCCCCAGTTTATTTATATTATTGGTTCCTTTGGCAATATCCTCCGACATCCGGATAAACTCACCGGAAATAATCTGATACCCTTTCCCGTTTGTTCCCGCTTTTTGCGAATATATAATGGAATTAATGGCAAAAACCTTAAGATTTTCGGAAATGTTATATATTTCTTCCATCTTTTTTAGTGTAGATGTTGATATATCTATGGAGTTTATTATATCAGAGAAAATCAGCTTATCCATTGCTTCCGTTTCTTTCAATGTTTCCAATGCTATATCGAGCTGGCTGTGAAATCGCTCAATTTCATGCTTTACTCCGTATGAGCTGGCGATGTTGTTGTCGGGACTTTCGTTTGAGAAAATGAAATTAAGCAGCTCTCTGGCTTCCATGACGTTGTCATCAATTTGTCTTTCAATGGTGGGCAGGCTTTTGGAGATTTCAACTATTATTCGCTCATATTCCTTGATTAATATAGCAAGACTTGAGGCAAGGGGTTTTAACTGGGAGGTTATTGATAGTTTTTTAACTATGTTGACATTAGTCATTTTTTAAATAACCCTGATCCGGATATAATTAATTCATTACTGATATCCTGAATACATTGATCCGTTACTATTGTTACATTCATACTTTTTCCTATTTTTTCTATTTCCTATTGCGCGACAGCCTTGGTCGCATTTTCCAGGATCTTATTTTCTTTATCCGAGAAAAAATTTGCAAGATCAATTATTATAATCATCCTGTTTCCTATTTGACCTATCTGCTTCACGAAATTCACATCTACCTCCCCGCTGAAATCAGGAGTATCACGAATATTATCTTTTTCAATACTTGCCACATCAGACACAGAGTCTACAATAAACCCGACAGTCTTTTTACTTTCGTCTTCCGTCTGTACTATTATTACAATTGTATTTTCATCCAGCTTCTCAAGTGCTAAATCAAATTTACTGCGCAGTACATAAATAGGGATTATATTACCGCGTAAATTAATGATACCAGGAATATGTTCCGGTATTCCGGGAATTCTGGTAAGGTTAGGCATGGAGATTATCTCCTGAACGGAAAGAATCGGAATTCCGTATTCCTCATCTCCAACGGAAAAAACCACATACTGATTTGTAACATCCATATTAAGCTGGGAAACAAGCATGTCTTCTTCTTCTTTATCATCGAGATCATAGTCGTCCTGCATGCTTCGGCTGTTGCGTTTAGAGTTTGATACCCTGATATCTTCATCTTTCATATTCTCCCCCTCTTTAAAACTCATCAAATTCACCTTCATGCGCAAGTTCTGAAAAGCTTTCATACGCACTCGCATTCTTACTGGTGGGTTTTGCCAGCCGCGGCTGCTCAAGTTTTGTTGTTTTTGGGGTTTTTAGCGTAACCTTATCCGTTTCTTTTTTCCTTACTACCGAAGTGTGGCTTTTTTCTGTCGAATCAATTTTGAAAAACTGAATGGTTGTGTTCAACTCCTGAGCCTGAGCGGAGAGTTCTTCGGTAGCAGAGGCGGCCTCTTCCACAAGAGCGGCATTTTTCTGAGTATTTTCATCAAGACTGCTCAAGGTCTCGTCTATCTGCCCGACACTGGTCAGCTGCTCCTGGGAGGCAGCCGAGATTTCACTGACGAGGGCGGTAACCTTCTTGACGGCTCCGTTTATCTCTGTTAAAACAACTCCCGCAGATTTGGCAATCTCTACACCTTCAACCACCTTCTTGTTGCTGTCCTTAATTATTCCGGCAATTTCTCCTGCGGCCTTATCCGAGCGCTTCGCGAGTTTTCGGACTTCCACTGCAACAACGGCAAATCCTTTCCCCTGTTCTCCAGCCCTTGCCGCTTCAATTGACGCGTTCAAAGCAAGAAGATTGGTCTGAAAGGCGATGTTATTGATAACTTCAATTATGTCGGCAATCCGGGTGCTGGAATCACTGATATCAGTCATTGATTCAATCATTCTCTCAACCGATATAGAACCTTCTTCAGTCTTAATCACAGCGTCACGTGAAAGCTGATCGGCGGAACCTGTATTATCGGCATTTGATTTAATGGATGAGCTCATCTCTTCTATGGCAGCTGATGTTTCCTCAAGAGCAGAGGCCTGCTGTTCGGTTCTATTGGATAGATCCTGATTGCCCGTAGCTAACTGCTCACTTGCTGCGGCAATCTGCTCTGCTCCGGCTATAGTAGCCGATGCGATTTCGGTCAGGTTGGTGCTCATATTAATCATTGAAAGAAAGACTCCGATGTTCTTCTTGCCGGAATCATTTTTATTGATGTTTCGTAGATCACCTGTGGCAATTTTTTCAGCTATCGTCTGCAATTCCGCAGGATCGGCTCCTAATTGCTTTAAAACACTTGATATGGTAAAAAGAGCAATACCAATACCGGCTATCATGGCAACAATCAATATTATAATTATCATAAGGGTAGCGCGACTGTTTGAAGCCTGAAGCCTGGGTCCAAGTTCATCCTGATCAACTAAATATAATAACTTTACTTCTTCCGACCAGGCGGCGATCTCAGGTCCATATACATCAAGTTCATTTGTGATTATGTTATTTCGCTCCTTGATTATTTCAACCAATTTTGCAAAATGTTCAATATAGATCTCTTTTGCGTCTTTTGCATCTTTTAGCCATATTCTTCGTTGTGGATTTTGTATTTCAGTGTCCATTAATACCAGATTATTTTCCATTTTAGTAAACTCTTCCCCAACTCGGGTGACAGCACTATCATCATTTGTATCCAGATATTTTGCCGTATAAAGACGAGCCAGAAGTAAATGCTTCATAGCTATAGCTGGATGGTAAGCGTTTGCAATATCTCCGTCAGATCCTGCAGAATCAAGAATTTTACTTAGAGTGTTTTCCATGAAAGGCCCTGTAATATCCAGATAATTTTGTACTTCAGTATTTCTTTCTGCTCTAAATACATAGATCTTTTCAAATGCTGCTTCATACGTAGAAACAGTTTCAGTAATCTGGTCAATCAGTTTTGCCCTTTCCGGGTTTTGGATCGCGGTTTGAGCTTCACTGAGAAACCCTTTCATTAGTTCAAGATATTCATGGTACTGATCAGAATCTGCATCACTTCCCGTAATAATAAAGTCTTTAACATTCATTCGGACCATAAGCATATTGGCCTGAAGCCTTCCTGTAAGATTAGTGTTTTTTGCAAAACGCCGATACTCCTCAAAACCGGTTGAAGCTGTACTAAGCTGCAAAACGCCAAGGATTCCGACTACTATTAAAAATCCAATAATAACTGCAAATCCTGCTACAATCTTCGTTTTCATTTTCATATAATGCTCTCCTGATTTTTAGATCCTTTGTAAGGATTTCTTTATTATATTAATCCTCGTATATTGAAAATCGAAATGCAAAGTTTTTAACAATATTTTTTTATTTTATTTCCAATTATTTTCCGGCAGTATCTTTAAATAATTATGAAGTTTTTTCTTAGCTTTTTGCTTTTTTATGGAAACAGTATTTCCTTTTTCATTGTATTCCATGGAATCCACGAAATTCCTTGCCATCATGACTCCCCGGCCATGCATATACTCATCCTCAATGTCTCTCTCCATTATTTCTTCTATACAGACACTCGGATCGGGTATTTGGTCCGGATCAAATCCTGCACCTTCATCCGTAATCAAAAATTCAACTTTCATACAGTCAATTCTGCCGCTTATTGTCACGGTTTTGTTCTTATCCCCCCGGTTTCCATGTAAAAAGGCATTTATACACAATTCATCGAGAGCGATGCCAAATTCTTCAATTTCACCGGTGGAATAATCATGTTTGTACAGATCCGCTTTTATTTCCTTATGATAGTCGTGCCATTTCTCAAGTTCATGAAATTGATATTCACTCGTTACAGGCTCCATAAAATCAATCTGGATCAGTGTCGTGTCATCATTCAGAGGAAGTCCCAGATTTTCACCTTCGATCCGGGCAATCAAATCTTCGAAATTATTCATAGCATTAACTTCTCCTTGTTGGAGCATACGATCCAGCCCCTCATATCCCACCCTTGTATGGTCGGGTTTTTCGATTTCTATAATCGCGTCCGAATAAAAAAGAAGCCGGTCTCCACTTTCAAACTTGAAACTTTTTCTTTCATAGACAGGATCATCAAAATATCCTATGTGCATACCCGCTGCCTTTTTCAATCTGGTAACTTTATTTTTTCTAATCAGGCTGGGAAGCTCGCTGTTGGCATTGGAATAAAACATCTCGTTCCCATCCAGATCTATCACGGCCGCAAAAATAGTAGGAAACTGATCTTCGTCGGCTATTTTCATAAATTCAATACTTATTGTTTTTAAGAAAAGATCAGTCCTGTTTTCCGCATAAAGCAGGAATAAATATTTATTTACAAGGCTTGACAGCAGCGTGGCATCCATTGAGGCTTTTATTCCGTGATCGGTACAATCGCCGAGAACTATTACAAGTTTATTATCACGCACCCCCTTCATTACATGAAAAAAATCTCCTCCCAGATCCTCACAGGGCATAAACAGGGCATGAATAGAGAATTCTTCAAGTACGGGCAGTGAGGATTGTATGAAACTTAATTGAAGATGCCGCGCTTTTTCAAGCATTGTTTCCTTATCCGCCAGATCCTCTTCTATTGTTCTGGTATATTCCAGGATTTTTTTTTCGGCTTCTTTTTGATCAAAAATATCTGTAAAATTCCAGATTAATCCCAGTACATTCTCTTTTTCATCCCTGAATGGAGCCGTTCTCATGAATACAGGGAATCTGCGTCCGTTCTTCGAAGCCATTTCAACCTGGTCATTCCAGGGTTTTCCCAATCCGGCCGATGTCACTGCGGTTTCGAAGGTTTTCTCATCCTCAAAGAGAACATTTTGTGGAAGTATGGCCATTTCGGTAATGCTGTAGCCAAACAACTCAGAAAATTTATTGTTCAAATAGAAAACATCTCCCTGCACAGTAGATATTGCAACAGCATCACTTGAACTGTTTACCGCCTGCTTGATAGTAGATAATTGCTCATTTATATCGACAGCTTCCCGTCGGGCAATTTCGGCATCCTCAGCGAGGTTAAGGGCGTTTTCTCTCGATTCTATAAGACTTATCTCTGTTTGTTCATAAGGAAGGTCAGTGTCTCCTGTATTATATTTGTCCTGTTTTCCTAATTCCCGATAAAGTGAATTTATCTCCTCTTTTAATTGACGAACCCGACACTCTCTTCCTTCCATCAGGTTATTTACCTTATCGCTTTGGGACAAGGCATCCTCCAGATTGGAGGTTATCTGGGAATTTATTATTACCTGAGAGGTAAGGTTACTGATCAGCTTCAGAAAAGATTCAATCTCCGGTGAAATGATGTTTTTTGAAAAAACAGCCATAACGCCTATACTTCCCCCATCCGGGTCTGTCAATCTATGTGCCGAAAAAGATTTGAGCCCCAGCTCTATAGCCCATTTTTGATTATGGATCCTGGAATCAGTTATTATAGTATTTGTAGTAAAATAACTGTCTTTTCCTGTGAAAAATACTCCGATATCATTGCCCCCCCCGGGAAGCCTCCTGAGCTCTCCATCTATATGAGTATATCGTCCGGAACTAGATATCAGGTGGAGGCAGTTCTTTTTATCTTTACAGAAGATCTTGTATGCGTCGGTTGCATAATGAATGCATTCCTGTTTACACTGATTGTTTGGTTCATAAAGCCATATCTGGGCTAAATCTGCATCCAGGGCTGATACAAGCATGCTGGTTATCTGCTCAATTTTATCCTTCAGCATTCCGGGTTTCAATAATTGAGGCAGCAGCATGTTTAAATGAAGTTCTCTGTCACTCCTGTTTTTACGATTGGTAATGTCATGATGGGTGCCAATAAAACGTAAGGGGTTTCCGGCCTCATCCCGCGTAACAATTTTCCCCTTTGTCTTAATCCACATATAACTGCCGTCTTTCCGCCGAAATCTGAATTTAATATTATAATTATTACTGTTACCGGCAAGGTATTCATCAATGGCGGATTTTGAATACTCGAGATCCTCGGGATGAACCCTTTTTTCCCATTCATCGAATGAAGCCGGAAACTCATCCGGCTCATAGCCGGCTATTGTGTAGTAACTGTTATCAAATAATACAGTATTTTTTTTGAGATTCCAGTCCCAGACTCCATCGTTTATCACCGTCATCGCCAGATTAAGCCTTTCCTCACTTTCCACCAGAGCCAGTTCCGCCTTTCTGAGCCCGGTTATATCGGTATTTACAAGTACAACCTCGCTGCTTTCGTCGGCGAAGGATACAGGGTTAAGGCGGCACAGGGAGTAGTGTTTTCCATCCGAAAGAGTGGCTTCTGCTTCTAAGGTTTGAAGTTTGTTTTCGTTGATCGCCTGCCGGAGGGCTTGATAAAATTTTGCGTGAAATTCCGACGGGATAAAATCCACAACATTTTTCCCTATGACCTCCTCAAAACTATGACCGGGTTGTACCCTGTTTATTTTCTGGATTATACCGTTATTATTAAGGACAAAGATGAAATCCGGCAAAGCCTCAAGAAGAGACCGCTGAAATATCTCGGATTTCCGCAGCTCGTCCTGGACAGTTTTTTGAGCCGTAATGTCGGAGTCGGTACCCCGGTATCCGGAATAAACGCCCTTGTCATCAAAAATAGGGGTTCCGCTGGTAAGAAGACAGACCCTCTTTCCGTTTTTTGCGAGACTCCAGTTTTGAAGCCCGCTGAATGATTCTTTCTTCAAGACGGCTTCGGAAAACACCGAACTGACACGTTCGATTTCCTCAGGAACAATGAAATCAAAGGGGGTTTTACCTATAATTTCCTTTGCCGAATAACCTGTTATGCTTTCTGCCCTGTCGGAGCAGTATGTATATCGTCCTTCAGCATCAACTTCCCAGATCCAGTCACTCATACATTCTGCGATCCCCCGGAAGCGACCCTCGGATTCCCTAAGTTTTCTTTCCGATTGATTACGTTCAGTGATGTCGAGATGAATCCCGATAAAACGTACGGGATTCCCTTCATCATCACGCTCAACTACTTTTGCCGTTGATTGAATACACATATAACTGCCGTTTTTCCGTAGAAATCTGAATTTAATATCGTATTCTTTACGGTTGCCGGAAACGTATTCGTCAATGGATGCTTTCGACGATTCAAGATCATTGGGATGGATCCTTTTTTCCCATTCACTCAAGGCTGATGGAAACTCATAGGGTTCATAGCCTGCTATTTCATAGAAGTGACTATCAAAATAGATAGTGCCATCTTTAAGTGACCAGTCCCAGACTCCGGCTTTTACTGCTTCCAGGGCATAATCAAGGCGTTCCTGGTTTTTCATGAGCAGAATTCTACTTTGTTCTGAATCTTCATCCATTACCATTCAATACTTCCATATTAATTTTATTTAAACTCTTTTATGCTTTACCTGAAGGTTATTCTTTAATTATATGATTTGTTTTCAAACAATCAAATTTTTACTGCAATAATTCTAATTGCTGCATCTGATATAAAGTTCTTGACCTCGCAATGCCGTATATGTAAACTTGACTCTAAATGAGCAGGATAACCCTTTTAACCGGCGGATCAAAATACAGCAGCCTGATTAAACACAGGCTGAAACAAGATGGCGGAACTATAATACTATTATCAGATTCCGGAACCGAAGAGCCACCCGTTCCGGCAGTCGGAGCCGCAGATAAAAAAAAGGATGAAAAAGACATAGGTATTGTATGGAACAAGCGCTCACCCCTGTCTGCCCGCAATTCCATCCTCTCCGCATTAAATAAATACGGAAAAATAGATGATGCAGTACTGATCTATCAGCCGGGTCATTTCAATAAAACATTTCAATTGATAGGAAAAGTTATATCGCCCCCCGGATAAATTTCCCGGAAACCTGGTGAATTTAAGTCTAAAAATCAGAAAAATCCCTCGTTAGCAGTTTTTCTTATAGAGACATAAACCCATTTTGGTTTAAACCCATCAAAACGGTTTCTTTCTCCAGCAGCGGTGCATACTGCTACCTTCATAGCATTGAAAACTGAGAATTTAATCTGTCAATTTCGTATAATCCACACCGGGCGGCGGCC
>JAEKNX010000030.1 GCA_016839055.1 Spirochaetales bacterium | reverse complement strand
ATGGAACCTCCAGGATGCCCTGTTTATAGCCTGATAAGGGATTATATAAGGAAAAAACTGTGATGACAATAAAATTATCTTAATAATTGAATCATATTTTGATGCTCCGTCCCCGCTAACTAAAAATAAAAGAATACTTGATTTTTTGTTGTTCAATCATCCTCCTTGTGTTAGGATCTGTCTTCAATAATCCCTGCCATTACTCCATCTTCCAACTGAATGAACGAATTGCCCGTATATTCCCAATCAGAGTTATATTGATTTACCGCATCATCCGCTATGTCGGAAATATACCAATATCTATCCGAATCCTGGAACATACCGTAACCGTTTGTGCCTTTCACAATAGGTGAACCAAATTTAGTAGTATAAGATGTCCCTGTATAAGCCCAATTAGAATTATATTTGAAAACCTTATCAACTAAAGAATCAAGAACCCACCAATATCCTTCAAGATCCTGATAAATGCCTGTAGGATAATTTGATTGAGCACTAATGTCATAACTTGTTCCTGTATAAACTCCATCAAATGAATATTTGAAAACAGTATCTGAACTCCAACCAACTGCATACAAATAACCATCACTACCAAAGGCTATGCCTTCAGGACTTGTTTCCTGTGAAGTTAAATCATAATGCTCCCCTGTATAAGTCCAATCATTATTAAACTTCCAGACATCATCATACACATTATCTACAACATACCAGTTTCCGTCTGAATCTTGTGTTATATCTCTTGCTCCAAAATCTCCCCAATAAACCTGCCCGTTTGCATTTACCAAATCCACAAGAGAATAATTTGTCCCGGTATATTCCCAGTTAGAATCATACCCATACACATTATGTGTGTCATATCCGGTCATCCAATAAACAGCCAGTGAAGCTTCTTCCTCCCCTTCATTTGGATTTTCAACTGAATTATAAGGTTCAGAACAAGCTGTAACTGTATAAATTTCCGTATCGCCGTTTTCCGCATAAACGGTGTGTTCTACAGGAATGCTGAAGTTATTGGCCGTCTGGCCGCTTATCTGTTCTACTTCAGAGACTGTAACGTTTTGTCCGCTAGTCACAAAGGATGCAACAAGATTCGTTAAATCTGTGCCATAAGGAAGAGTCAGACTGATATCCGTTCCATCAATTGCCCCATTTATCCCGTTTATGGTAAATGCGGTAATTGCACAGTCACCTGACAGGGTATCTGCTGTTGAAGTATCACCGGAATCCGAGGGGTTATCAAAGAGTACACCGGAACAGCCGATAACCAACAAGGAAAAAGAGATTACCAAAAATAAAAGAATACTTGATTTTTTGTTGTTCATATCATCCTCCTTGTGTTATCATCTATATACACGCAATAATCATGCCAACCCAAATTGCGGGAATTGATACCATTTATAATATGATAACTGGTAAAATTATTATCATAATGACAGCTTTAATGTATTGATTTAAACATCTACATCATGGAATATTCATTACTGTTATGAGAATTATCCGTCGTAATAATTGGTTAAAATATTTTCTTCTGTCATGGCTGTATCATAAAGTGCTATTTCATCGATCATTCCGGCAAAGAATTTCTGCATTCCTTCGTCAGATCCTATGCTCACTGGTTTATTATTGAGTTTAATAGTATTTCCTGTAGAAACAGAATCTTTAAGAACACCGTCCACAAAAAACTTAAATTCCTCTTCATCATAAGTTATAGCTAAATGATACCACTCATTTAACTCAGGCCTTCCTTCTCCCCAACCCAAACCAAGTCTTGTGCCATCTTGCATAAATACACCAGCCTCCCATCCATCCCACACATCCTGGTTAAGACTCCAACCACTATTCCAAGTTTCTTTTTCAATAATCTTTGAAGATTTATGTTCTGAAATCTTAACCCAAGCCACAACAGTAATTTCCTCATTTATATTCAACAGAACATCATCAGGAATTTCTACCCAATCACTATCACCATCAAAATCAAGTGCACTTCCATTATGTCCACTCACCCAGCTCGCTCCGTGAATTACTCCATCATTACTACCGATTGAATCATACGCGGTTACACCTCTATTCTCATCAAATTTCCAGAAGGATACTGTATTTGGATGATAAGGTTCAGGTTCAGAACAAGCTGTAACTGTATAAATTTCCGTATCGCCGTTTTCCGCATAAACGGTGTATTCTACAGGAATGCTGAAGTTATTGGCCGTCTGGCCGCTTATCTGTTCTACTTCAGAGACTGTAACGTTTTGTCCGCTAGTCACAAAGGATGCAACAAGATTCGTTAAATCTGTGCCATAAGGAAGAGTCAGACTGATATCCGTTCCATCAATTGCCCCATTTATCCCGTTTATGGTAAATGCGGTAATTGCACAGTCACCTGACAGGGTATCTGCTGTTGAAGTATCACCGGAATCCGAGGGGTTATCAAAGAGTACACCGGAACAGCCGATAACCAACAAGGAAAAAGAGATTACCAAAAATAAAAGAATACTTGATTTTTTGTTGTTCATATCATCCTCCTTGTGTTATCATCTATATACACGCAATAATCATGCCAACCCAAATTGCGGGAATTGATACCATTTATAATATGATAACTGGTAAAATTATTATCAAAATGACAGCTTTAATGTATTGATTTATTTAAACATCTAGATCATGGAATATTCATCATGAATGCTCTTGAAAAATGCGGAGGGAACCGAAAGGCCGCAACCGAGCTTTCGATATCGGGAAGCAACCCTCTACCGGAAGATTAAGAATTATTTATTGTAACTGCTTCATAGTATTTCCGGAGTCAGGAATATTATCAGTTCCTTTCTGATGTTGTCCTTACTGTAGCTCCCATTACGCACGCTCGTCTGCCGGCGTTCCTCGATAAGACCACCAAGCATGAAGGTTTCCTTTGATCTAAGTTTTACTGTGGTACTTGTGCGCCTGGTGTTAATAACAGGCAGCCCGTTGATACCGGCGGTACCGCTCTGATCACTTACAATCGGCTCTACCTGAAGCAGTATTTCGCCGTCTCTGGTAATCCGCGGCAGAACCGTTAGGCTGATACCTGAACTGATTACCTTTACATCAGTCGATGAGAGGTTGTCGCTGCTGTCGATAATCGGCATATATTGGTTTGTGACAATTTCTACAACTGCCGACTCTCCGTCAAGCACTACGATCTTCGGATTTGCGCGGATATCAACACTGCCTGATTTTCCCATAGCAAGAAGCGTGATTGATAGATCTGCTCCGATAGAGCCCGTCATCAGGGGGATACCTCCTGTATGCGCTTCAATGCCGGCTGCTGAATCTATAGAAAGAATAGGCTCTCCCCAGTCAAGGCCGACGGCCATTCCTTCGGTGATGGTAACCTCCGCAACAACAACATTGACCGCTATAAGCTTCTTTGCTACATCCACCGCGCTTACTGCCTGCTTTATCTTCCACAGGATTGTCTCCGGGGCATTGATTGTAATGCGGTGTCCAGCTGAATCCGGGATGGAAACAAAGGGCTGATACATCGCCGGAAGCCCCTTTCTGACATCACCAGCGGCGCTGTTTGTGATAATGCTCTCGGTAACCATCAGTCTTGCTGATGCGGGATTGTTCGGATCAGCACTTCCTATCAGATAGTATCCGTTTTCTTCCTTATAGGCCCATCCGCCTGAATAGAGGATCATGTCAAGAACCTCTTCAAGCCTCATCTCGGCAAATGACAGAGTCAACATTCCCTGCACGCTTTGATCGGGAATAAGTTTTATCCCGGTTTTCGCCGACAGTTCCATCAGTATAGCTCTTATATCGGTGTCAAAATAACTGCCGCTGACAAGCGGACCGGGCTCTTCTGACTCCATCATCCTGTCACTAATTTCTTTAAGCAGCGGATCCGGGCTGCCGGGCAGGCGCCCGGAGATTACGAGCTCCGGCACCTCGATGGTGCTCTGCATTTGAGTGGCACAGCCGCTGAAAATCAGCGCCGCGAGAGACAGAATCAGTATCAACAATTTACCGTTTTTTGTTTTCATGTCATCCTCCTCAATCCCTGCCGACAGCAACAGGAACTTCTGAGCTCAGTCCGTCCGGGAGTTCTCTTATAAGCAGTGGATGAACGCTGCTGCCGGGTTCAATCGTTTCCGGCAATGTCGACATTATTCCAATGTTCCGAAAACTTCCCTCGGGAATGGAAATATCAGGGTTGAGCACAGTTATCCAATTTTCCTCGTTAAGTATTTTAAGTGTGATCGACTCAGCGCTCATATTGTAGATCGTTAGCTTCTGAATTTCAGTTCTTCCCGGTTGAGCTGATATATTGATATTTTTCGGCTCAAAGCTGTAAGCCTGAAAATCTCCTCTGTCTGCATTCTCCTTAACAGTGAACTCCACTGCCTGCTTCGGCATAATGTACGAACCGTAGTCGTAGATTGTCTCGGCAATGTAGTCTCCGGCCGGCAGCGGCCGGCTCAGGAAGCCTTCGAAATCCCGGAGGCTTCCTGGGAGGATGAACGCACTGCCGTCGGGCTGCGAGCCGGCCGGAGTCAGCTCTATCTCGGCAAATATCCGGCTGTCGCTTTTCCTTCTGATGAATGTTTTTCCTTTTACATTCAGATGCACATTCCCTGAGTTTCTGAATGCCGAAAACAGTCTTGTACTGCCCTCTCCCTGATATACTTCACCGTCGAAGGCACTGCCGTTTTTCACAGGAATGAAACTGCCTGTTATATGAATGCTCAGCCGTGCCGCTATGGCAAAATATACTGCAACCTGAGGCCTGTCACTGTTATCTGCTTCCAGAGGCGTAATATCACGGAAATGGAGGGTTGCGTAATACTCGCCCTTCGCGTCAATGGGGGGAGACAGGCGGAAAGAAACTTCTTTTACCTCGCCTTCGTTAAGATTAACAACGGGTGCTCTCCGGGTGACCATCTTTTGTTCAATTGTGTCGTAATAGGTGACTTCCTCTGCTGTTGTGAGGGGTGAGATCCACTCTTTAGCGGAGTTTCTGTCACCCTCCTCAGGTGCTTCGAAGCCTACCGTGCCCCGTCTGTCGATTATGTAGTCTCCGAGGTAGAGCATAACTTTCTCGGTCTTTGTCCCGACAAGACGGATAGTGATAGTTTCCTGCTGTCCCTGCCCAAGCTGAATAGCTTTTGACGCCGGGGTTACCTGAAACCCATGGGCTGTTGGTGCAAGAAAAAGCATGATCGATATAGTTATTAAGAATAATTTATTAGTCATCTGGTCCTCCCTGATTTCCCAGCTCGCTTACATCCGGAATATTAGACAGATCGAGGGCTGAAAACGGCGAGATATCCAGCGCAAAAAGAACATCATTGTAATCTTTGTCTCCGCCGCCGGGAAGGTCCTCCCACCCGATGATGATCCGCTCCCTCTCTATGTCCGAGAAAATTGCAGCATGCCTCAGGCTGTCTGAATTTGAATTGTCAAAGGTATAGTAGTACGGACTGCTCGGATTACTGTAGCCGTTGCTCTGAAGCCAAAACCCGATATTATTATCTGAATTAAATATGCCGACAGGCGCGGTATCTCCCGGCATCAGCTGTCCTCCGGAACCGGCCATCGAGGCATTTTCATAGATAACAGACATGGTTCCCGGAAGCGGCTCCTCTAAGTCGCCGAACAGGAAATATCCGGCGCGGTTTCTGTAGCCCGCCCCCTCGCCGATGAAGATCGAACTCATGGATATATCACTGCTGAGATAAAGATTAGGGTCTGTCCCAGGAGCAATTATAGCCGGATCAGGCAGCCCCCGTTCCGCGAAAAAACTTTTATAGAGATTTACTTCCTCAATAGTGATTCCTCCAATCTGTACAGCAGTTATAATGAAAACCGCTGTGTATTCACCGGCATCATGCTCCCAGCCCACTTCAGCACTGACATTAAGCTCCGCATGTATTTCCCCTGTTGTGGAGGTTATTGAAGTAGACCCCGGCAGCAGAATAATATCTTTCTGCTCAACAGAGGGGCTTGTGTAGAAAATATCGTCACCCCCGTGGCCGTAAAGCCTGAGGTCATAGACAGCGGGAATTATATCTGGATTCGGCTCCTGAGAACTATGCGGGCTGTTTGCCTGATATGAGAGGGTGGCAGGCATATTACAGTCGAAGTAGCCAATGTAGCCTTCACCCTCCGCAATAGCTGTTGCCGGAGACGAAGAAAGAACCGATGAAGAAATGAAGATTGTGTTCCCGGCCGGATGGGCAATAATGGAAGGGGGAATCCCAAGGTGTATATCTGACTGAAAACCATCAGCTGATATTGCCATTGAAGAAGCTGCAAATATGATTGTTATTATAATTAGCTGTATGTTCGATTTCATTTATCAACTTCTCCATTCTGGATTTTAACAGGAACAAAGCAGATGAATATTTCAGAAGATCGATCAGTCAAAACGGCCGAAGTTTTTAATTAACAACAGCAGTAACTACAAATTGTGAGCCGTATAATCCGGCATCATCTTCCCACTCTACGTCGGCTTCAACGTATAAATCTATATCGATTCTTCCGCTGTGCGGGACAATGGTCCTTGTGCCTTCCAAATCGTCTAGATCCGGGTTCTCTACATCGCCGCTTTCATATGGAGCTACCGCGTCACCGCCGAATCCTGAAAAGCTTGCAACATACCTGGTTGTCATTACATCATCACCACCGGAAGCCTCATTATCAAGCGCGCTTGCCTGGAATGAAAAGGTTGTCGAGGCATTGGAATCAAAGTATCCAATACTTCCAGCCCCTTCAGCAAGAGCACCGTTTCCTGCATCGGAGGCGTCCAATACAGGTACATTCATCACAATGTCGGCCTGTTTATGTGCAATAATCTGCGGGTCTACAGTCAGGCTGATATCGGTTGTGATCGAATCTGTCTCTGCGGCAAAGGCCATTCCGGTTGCTATTAAAGCCAGTAACATTAAAATTATTATTTTTTTCATTTTGTTTTCCTCATCATTTATGGTTATTCATCTGCTCCTACGGAGCAGTTTTTAGCAAGATGCCGTTATGACTGCCGATCTTATCTCTGAAATATCCTTCTCTGTTCTGTCAAAGAACTGCTGTTCACTATATATTCATGCATATAGTGTGCCAACATTACACCCTTTTAAACAAAGTTATAATTATATACACATAAACATTTTGGCTCCGGGTTCGATTACAATAAGTATTTGGTTATGAATTGAGAAAGAATTGTCGTACACGTGCAGGATGTTATCGCCGGCATTCTGAATTCTTCTATTTCCTGCAGCTAATCAATAAAAATATCAAAGATATTCGGGACAAAGTCGCTTACGAACCACTTTTATTATACTGTGGGGGGAATTTTTTATTGACTTATGAACCTATAACAAATAAAATTGAATTACAGGATGTATTGTATCTGATAGCGATAATATGCCGGTTTTTATCTCCGGAAACATGAATAATCATGCTAATGACGGTGTCCCTCTTTCTGACAAAACACTGTATCTTGAAAATCCTCATTTAAAAGCAATGAATTTATTATAAGATTATTCCAAAATTTTTAAGTGTTAAATATTGTGTGCAATAAATTGCACAGAATGGACAAAAATTGCCCACTAACTGAAAATAGATTATATTAAAATAATGAAAGAGTCTGACATATGAAACCTGTATTATTATTAATTATTGATGATGAAATGGCTATTCTCTCCAGTCTGCAGAGAGGGATTAGAAGATCATCAATCGCAAATGAAGTTCAGGTGGAAATCGCTGTTGGAGGGAAGGCTGGTTTGTTGCAGTTAAAAAATCTAAAGCCCCAGATTCTTTTAATAGACATGAAAATGCCGGATATCAGTGGACAGGAGATTATCCAAAAGATAATAGATTCCGGAAATCATACATATACGATTATTATGACCGGTTATACAGATATTAAAGAAGCAGTCAAACTTATAAAACAGGGAATCTATGACTATCTGACAAAACCATTCGAACTTGAGGAGCTGGAAGTAATACTTAAACGAATAATTAATGAACTGAATATGGAAGGTAGAATTATCTCTCTTCAGCGCCAATTATCCCTTGCATCTCATACAGGGAATCAAATTATTTCCAATAATTCCACAATGAAGGAAGTGGAAAAAACCATCAATGCAGTTCGGGATACAGACTTCAATATTTTAATTCTGGGAGAAAGTGGAACAGGTAAAGAACTTATTGCAGATTTAATACATTATTCCGGACAAAGAAGAAACGGACCACTTATTAAAGTAAACTGTGCAGGTCTTGTATCTACTCTTCTTGAAAGCGAAATGTTTGGTCATGAAAAGGGAGCATTTACAGATGCTATTAAGGCAAAAGAGGGGAAATTTTCACTTGCCAATGGAGGAACTCTTTTTCTGGATGAAATTGGGGATATGGATATAGCACTTCAGGCAAAACTCCTTCGTACTATTCAGGATGGTGTTTATCAAAAAGTTGGCGGAGTTGAATCACTTCATACAGATGCCAGAATAGTTGCAGCCACAAATCGAAATCTGATGGAATATATTAAAGAAGGGAAGTTTAGAGAAGATCTGTACTATAGGCTAAATGTTGTTACAATTAATTTACCTGCTCTTAGAGAGAGAAAGGATGATATCCCACTGCTGGCACTACATTTTCTTAAGAAACTTACAAAGAAATATGGAAAAAAACTTCAGAGTATTCAACCTGAAGCCATTAAAATCCTTGAAGAATATTACTTCCCGGGAAATATCAGAGAACTGGAAAATATTATAACCCGCTCATATATATCATCAACAGGATCTTCAATAGTAAAAGCAGATCTGCCGCTTGAAATAAGAGAAAACACAATAACTTCAATCAAATCCCAGTTGAATGGCACTGAGAAATTATCAAAATCAATTATCGATAGTAATAACTTAAAACTACAAATAGAAAACACTGAACGGGAACATATACAAAAGATGCTTGCACTAACTAATAATGATAGGAAATATGCTTCCGAACTGATGGGATTGTCCAGAAGACAACTTTACAATAAAATTAGTAAATATAATTTATAGACTATGAAAACAAAATCCGGTTGGATTTATCCATAATAAAAATCTCAGACATTATTTTCTGCTTTAAAAAGTATTCTTCAACAAGAGCAACAGCTGCTGCACCGAGTCTTAATTCCTCAATATATATCTCTCTATGGATTCTGTTTCTAATATCTCGAGAGCTGCCTTCCCGCCGACAGCAGTATAGATTTTGAAATCAGCTTTACGAAACTGCCTTAGTAATGAACTCAGAACGTCTTTTTCATCGTCTACAAATAGAACACAATTCTCTTCACTCATATACTATTCCCTTTTTGAGGCAGATTAATATAAAAACAGCTTCCCTTACCGGGAGTGCTTTCTACTTCAATTGTTCCACCATGTTTTTCTATAATCCCATAAGAGATAGCCAGTCCCAGACCAGTTCCTTCTCCTACATCCTTTGTAGTAAAGAACGGATCAAACAATTTATCCAGGTTCTCTTTATCAATACCTGTTCCTGTATCACATACCGATATAAAAATAGAATCTGTTTCTATCCACGATTTAATTGTAATATTACCACGATCTTTTATGGCATGAGCAGCATTGACAAAAAGATTCACAAAAACCTGAGTAATCTGATCAATCCTGCAAAAAATATCCGGAAGATTTCCCAGCTCTTTTACAATTTCACATTTATATTTAAGTTCATTACTGGTCAGACGAAGAGCATCTTCAATTGCAGTATTTATATTAGCCAACCGGGCATCATGACTTTCCGGTCGTGCAAAATTACGAAGATCCAGTACAATTTTCTTTATCCGGTTAGCTCCGTCAATGGATTCTTCCAACAGTTGAAAGGCATCATCAAGAATAAAAGGGAAATTCTCTTCTTCTTTCATGCTCTCTATCTTATTTATTACTGTCAAACTTTTTTCTTGTACATCTTTATTTTCAATACAAGTAATCAACTCTTCCATCTGCTGAAACAGATTTTTATATACCGATAAATATTCAACCATTGTATGAAGATTCGTACTCACAAAACCAGTTGGATTGTTTATCTCATGCGCTACTCCAGCAGCAAGCTGACCAATGGAAGCCATTTTCTCGCTATGTACCAGCTGTCTCTGTGTACTGATTAAATCTGTATTTGACTTTTTAAGTTCGAAGTTACTGGTTTCCAGCTCAAGAGTTTTTTTTCTGATAGATTCCTGCATCGAATTGAACGATTTGCTAAGAAACTGAATCTCAATAGGATCTCTAACATTAATTTTAAGATTTTCCCAGTTACCAATACTTATTTGTTTTATTCCATCCTCAAGTGAAAGAAGTGGCCTGATTAGATTTCGAGATGTTATTACTGAAAAAAATACAGACAGCAACAATATTGAGATGGAGGAAACAAGCAATATCTGATACATGATTTTCTTTATAGGTTCACGAATTTTGGAAAAACTTGTTGATACCTGCAAGCTGACAGGAATAGTTTGGAGTGGGAAAACAGAAGATATAGAATCCTGACTCAGCTTTTCAGGGCCTGCCAGAATTGAATCCTTATATAAAGCGCAGAAAAACCTGTCCTTTCCGTCTAGGTCAAAAAGATGAGAATTAGATTTAAAAATATCAGAGAAAAGAGGGACGAGGTGTACATCTTCGAGGATATTGGCTTATACTTTTCGCCAGCTGGCACCCCGGCCTCTGCCGGTACTTGTTATTATCCTATCTTTACTCATGTCTTTCAAAACTTTCCTTATAAGATCAATGCTGACTCCAGGGCAATTTATTCTAATTTCATTTACAGTAAAATTTCCATAAAATTTTTCGATTGTATCTTTGATGATTTTTGTTTTTTCTCCACGTTCAGGTCCCATATGTGAAGCTCTGTTCTCAAATTCCTTGTAAGCAGACTTAATAATAAATAGCATATAATTAATAAAAGGCCAGGGATTATTTGTTCCTTCATGCCAGCCTATGGATGATAATTCAAGAGTTTCATAATATCTTTCCTTATTTTCTTCAATTACTCTTTCCAGACTGATATACCTACCCACTTCATATCCAAAGTGGTAAGCCTGAAGAAGTAATAACAATCTTGAAACACGCCCATTTCCATCACGAAAAGGGTGAATATAAAGAAAATCGAGATTACAAAGAGAAATACCTATTAAAGGGTGAATATTTCTATCTGTTTTTAATAGATCCCATGCCGTTATCAGATTGGACATCAATTCCGGAGTTTTAGCAGCAGATGCTGTAATAAAACGAACACGGGATTTCCCATCTGGATATGTCTCAATTATATCTCCATCTCTTTCTTTGTATTTACCAGAATCCCATATTTCACCACGACATGTTTTATGAAAGTCTTTCAATGTACCCTCAGATACAGAAAGGTTTTCAGAATCCTTATGTATCCAGCTCAAAGCTTTGCGATATCCCCTTATCTCTTCCTCATCTCTATCTTTTAAAGCTGACTCTCCTAAAATGACGGGTTTAATTCTTTTATGGTCTATAATTAGACCTTCCATTCTATTCGAAGAAACAACACTTTCTATTATTGCAAATTCCTTTAAAGATTTAAGTTTCTGAGGTATCTGTCGTGTAAACATTTTCTGCATTCCTCGATACTCGCTAATATCAGAAAGAAGCCACATTGTCGCAGAGGGAATTTGATCAAGATTATTTAGTAATCGTTCTATTGTCATCACTTTTCCAGTACTCATCAATAATTAATACCTAGAAAAGAGGGACGGAGGTGTACATCTTTCGATATGCCATCTTTTACAATTGCCTGGTCGGGACTTCGTCCCTGCAAGGACGTCAGGGAGTTGAATGATGCATGTGCATGGTGCAAATGTCCATATAGTAATTATCCCTCCAATATTTTTAAACTTACTATTGTAATATCATCATCCCATTCCGCATCTGCAATAAGCATTTTGAGATCCTTCAGAATTTTCTTATGGTTGTGTATATCTTTAGAATTATTATGCAAAATTTCCATAAATTCTTTCATATCAAAATTTAAAGTGTTATTACCTGTAGGATAAATCCCGTCAGAACAGAAAAACAGCCTGTCACCCGGCTGGATAGAAACACGGTTCTCTTTATAATCACTGTTTGGATCTACCCCCAGAACCAGTCCGGTGGTTTCTATCGGAAGAACCTTGTTGCTTCTTACCAGAAACACAGGAGGTTGCCCTGCATTAGCCAGAACAAAGGTTTTCCCGGAAAGGTCAACAAGTGCAGCGGAGAATGTAATAAAAATATCAGTAAATTTATCCAGAAAAGCACATATCCGTTTGTTTAGCCAATTCATGAAATGTGATGGCGAAAAAAAATTGTTTTTCAGATTTTTTATATAATCCGGATATATAATTGTTTTCAAAACAGCCGTAAGAAAAGAAGCTTTGATACCATGACCGGAAACATCCCCCATTAAAACAATAAATCTATAAGAATCCAGTTGAATTATATCATAATAGTCTCCACTTACTCCTGTATCAGAGACAGCTCTATAAGTAATAGAATAATCAATATTTTCACTCAAAGGCGGAGAAGTGCCAAGAATCGCTTTCTGAAACTCTGCACCGAGTCTTAATTCCTCAATATATCTCTCTCTATGGATTCTGTTTTCCCTGCGCAAATTATATACATAATGAGCTTTGTGAATTTCATTTTGCAGTTGTTCCAGGTTCCATGGTTTGGAAACAAATGAAAAAACTCCTGCTTTAACAATAGATGACATATCACTCATATCCGAATAACCGGATAGTATAATGATAGCAATATCAGGATATTGTTTGGAAATTATTCCGGCTAACTTACTCCCAATTAAATCGGGCATTCGCTGATCAGTAACAATGACTGAAATTTTATTACCCACTTCCTTCATGATGCCTAAAGCCTCATGTGCAGAAGATGCTGTCCTGGGTGATAATTTTTCTTCTTTCATCCATTTGGACAAGCTTCGAGTTAAAGAATTAAGAATATTTGCTTCATCATCAATAAATAATATGATTGATTCTTCTGTCATAATTACACACCCTTTCCTTTTAAATTAATAAAAAATATTAAACCCTGAAAAAAATCCGATGTCCTTAGAGCTCTAATATTCAATGTCAACTTCCTACCCTCTATTTCCCAAATACAAGAGCTTTGGCCTCCGTTTTTTTTAAATCCCTGTAGAATTTTTACTGCTATGTGTTCCGGAAAAACAGAATCCAGGGGATCGTCAATATCAAACTGGATATCTAAAAGTTTATCTGCTTCATTGTTAAAAAAACCAATTGTATCTTTATGAGTAATTACAAGAACCGGTATTGGAAGCATATCAAGAATTTCCCGGGATATCTCCAAATTTTTTTCTCTTAAAACTATATCTTTATGCAGCTGATTATTCTCTTCTATTATTATTTCCATATGTTTTCTATTTTGTTGTAATGTCTTGTAATTTGAGAATGCCTGCTCAATAATTTCTATCAACTTTTCTTTACTCCATGGTTTTGATACAAATCTGTACACTTCTCCCTTATTAATTGCATCTATAATTGTACCGCTGTCAGCATAACCGGTTAATACCATTCTAATAATATCGGGATATTTCTTTTTCACTATCTGCAGCAGTTCAAGACCATTCATTCCAGGCATACGTTCATCAGTAATAATTGTATTTACGGATTCTGTTTCTAATATCTCGAGAGCTGCCTTCCCGCCGACAGCAGTATAGATTTTGAAATCAGCTTTACGAAACTGCCTTAGTAATGAACTCAGAACGTCTTTTTCATCGTCTACAAATAGAACACAATTCTCTTCACTCATATACTATTCCCTTTTTGAGGCAGATTAATATAAAAACAGCTTCCCTTACCGGGAGTGCTTTCTACTTCAATTGTTCCACCATGTTTTTCTATAATCCCATAAGAGATAGCCAGTCCCAGACCAGTTCCTTCTCCTACATCCTTTGTAGTAAAGAACGGATCAAACAATTTATCCAGGTTCTCTTTATCAATACCTGTTCCTGTATCACATACCGATATAAAAATAGAATCTGTTTCTATCCACGATTTAATTGTAATATTACCACGATCTTTTATGGCATGAGCAGCATTGACAAAAAGATTCACAAAAACCTGAGTAATCTGATCAATCCTGCAAAAAATATCCGGAAGATTTCCCAGCTCTTTTACAATTTCACATTTATATTTAAGTTCATTACTGGTCAGACGAAGAGCATCTTCAATTGCAGTATTTATATTAGCCAACCGGGCATCATGACTTTCCGGTCGTGCAAAATTACGAAGATCCAGTACAATTTTCTTTATCCGGTTAGCTCCGTCAATGGATTCTTCCAACAGTTGAAAGGCATCATCAAGAATAAAAGGGAAATTCTCTTCTTCTTTCATGCTCTCTATCTTATTTATTACTGTCAAACTTTTTTCTTGTACATCTTTATTTTCAATACAAGTAATCAACTCTTCCATCTGCTGAAACAGATTTTTATATACCGATAAATATTCAACCATTGTATGAAGATTCGTACTCACAAAACCAGTTGGATTGTTTATCTCATGCGCTACTCCAGCAGCAAGCTGACCAATGGAAGCCATTTTCTCGCTATGTACCAGCTGTCTCTGTGTACTGATTAAATCTGTATTTGACTTTTTAAGTTCGAAGTTACTGGTTTCCAGCTCAAGAGTTTTTTTTCTGATAGATTCCTGCATCGAATTGAACGATTTGCTAAGAAACTGAATCTCAATAGGATCTCTAACATTAATTTTAAGATTTTCCCAGTTACCAATACTTATTTGTTTTATTCCATCCTCAAGTGAAAGAAGTGGCCTGATTAGATTTCGAGATGTTATTACTGAAAAAAATACAGACAGCAACAATATTGAGATGGAGGAAACAAGCAATATCTGATACATGATTTTCTTTATAGGTTCACGAATTTTGGAAAAACTTGTTGATACCTGCAAGCTGACAGGAATAGTTTGGAGTGGGAAAACAGAAGATATAGAATCCTGACTCAGCTTTTCAGGGCCTGCCAGAATTGAATCCTTATATAAAGCGCAGAAAAACCTGTCCTTTCCGTCTAGGTCAAAAAGATAAGAATTAGATTTAAAAATATCAGAAAAACTTGAGTTAAAAATCAAATATCCTTCTATTAGATTATTGTATTTTATATCACTAACAAAGACCACATTCCTATCTTTATCCTGGAACTGAATCCAGTTATCATTTTTTGTTTTATCGATAAGTTCTGGAAAATATGGCAAATTTTCACCCATTTTATAAGAAGTATCTGTACTGTATATAACCATACCGTCAAAAGCCAACAGAAGAAAATCTCCGGGAATGTTGTGAATATTCATGTCCTCCATAAAATCCGGCAGGTAATATCCTGTATTATCTGGATCCATTACAGCATTTACTAATGTAGCTGACCCGGCAGTATTGTTAAGGTCATTTAAATAAACTTCAATACTCTGATCAAATGCCCTGACAATTATCTGTATCTGTTCCTCGTTATCACTTTCTACAAGGGTTCTTATCTGCCTTTCAGTAATCCCGAGAAACAGAAGTACAAGAATGATCATCGCGACCCCAAAGCTGAAAAAACTATAGAGCCAGGTTCGGCCCGCTATACTGTTGAGTCTCCATTTTATTTTCATGATTATTCATCCACCAGCCTGATACCGCCTTTTTTGGTATATTCCGCCATCTTTAAATCCTGTAACCCCAGGGCTTCGTGGGCAAAAAAATCCTCTTCTGAATATTCACGAAAAGGCTTTGTATAGATTTTTACCAACCCTTGTACAGGAGTTGTTATGTTTTCAAGTGCATCCCTAAGAAGCCTCCTGGTTCTGATTATGTCCTCCGAAATCTCTATCTGATTTAAAGCAGAAATTAATATTCTTGTTAAATCATAACTATGAATAAAACCGCATGGCGCCTTTATATCTTCCGGTTCAATAATCTCAGGAAACATCAATGAAGCCCGGTTGAATACATCAATAGAAAAAGGGGATTGTTCCGGATCCAAAAAGGAAAATGATGTTTGAATGAATCGAAGATCTACAATATCAACAAGCACTTCCGGTCCAAGTGTTTCAAAAAATCTACCACCTGTTATTCCCCAATGACTCCGGATTGGCAATCTTTCATTGATATCTCTTTCTGCCATAGCTTTTATAAATGTAATTCCTTCCGGTGCATTTGCAACCATGAAAATAACATCCACCTCTTTGGAATATATTTCAGTAAGAATTACTCTGGCTCCATTTTCACCGAGGTTCCAGTTAAACCAGATTATATCAAGAGGTTCCAGACCTCTTTTTTCCAATGCAGTTATCATAGAGGATTCATTGGACCGTCCCCATGGGGTATCCTCAAGTAGTAGAGCAGGTTTTTTAAACCCTTCCCTATCTACAGCATAAGCAGTGATAATTTCCCCTGCTCTGGTATCATCCACTGATAATCTGAAAATCCAGTTTCTCCCGCTGCTGTCAGTTGTTCTGGTTATTGGACCGGCTGCAGCCCATGGATCCAGTAGAAGAATCTCCTTTTCATTCATATAGTCGAGATTTGAAAAAACCGGAGGAGAATGAAGACCGCTGAATACAGCCAGTCCATTCGGATCATTGACAAATTCCTTAAGATGCAGTGCACTTCGTTTGGAACTACCGTGATGGTCTCTAATAACAAGCTCAATTTTATAATCATTAATCTTATTATTTATTTCGGAAAGAGCAAGCCTGACCCCCTGTTCTATTGATATACCGGAAGCCTTAGCACCAGTCCTGTCCGCATCAATGTAAATATTGAGAACCCCACCAGAGCCTGCAAACACAATATGAGTGTAAAAAAAGAGCTGTAGAATAACAAGACTTACAAATAACATCGTTTTTTTCATTTGAACCCCCAAATACTAATTGATACTAGAACTATCTTATTTAGAGTATAGATTATTTAGTAGCAATTCACCAATATTTTTTTGTAGCCATTAAAATCCTACTCCTTGTTTTTATGGTTCATATATTTTCTCTTTGTACCAATCCTTTTCAGTAGTGCCCATAGCTTGTCAGATAGCAACAGAATCGTTGCAGCGAAATTGTTTCGGGCTATAGCAGAAAAGAGGGACGGAGGTGTACATCTGAAGAGTAATTTTCCTTACAAATATTAGTAAAAAAAACTGGATACAACACACTATCAAAGAGGAAAAGGGGGTTGGAGGTTACAGAATTAATCTATAATCGTTCCAACCAGTACCCGGGTCTTCGACTATTATGCATAACTGCAACAATATAAATAACATTATCTTTTTCGCGATAAATAATGGAAAAAGGAAATCTGGCAAGCAAGAATCTTCGAAAACCATTTTGAAATATTGGCCATGTTCCTGGAAATTCAATAATAACCTGATAAGCCGGTTCAAGCTCATTCAAAAAATCTTCACCTAGACCAGCAACCTAATGATAGGAAAAGTTATATTGCTTGTCAATCGAATTTTCAGGAAAAAGGTCAAAGTGTAGAAATTTCTGTTATGTACTGTCTTAATTGTTGAAATACTATTTTGTTTCAATGATAGGAATTTCTATAATCCCTGTCAATCAAATTCTCCGAAAATGCAGCCAATTTCGTTTAAAACCGAAAAATCAAGAATCTTCTGCTAATAAAAAACTTCTCCTGCCAGTGAATTACATATCATACATAGCGGTATAACCTAAAACTGCAATTTTCTCCATTCTCAAAACATACTGCTACCTTCATAGCATTGAAAACTGAGAATTTAATCTGTCAATTGCTTATAATCCATCCCGGGCGGCGGCC
>JAEKNX010000004.1 GCA_016839055.1 Spirochaetales bacterium | reverse complement strand
GAAAAAGAGCGGAAAAAAGCCAGTTAGAATATATATTTATTTCAAAGAGCACACTTCAACTATGTTGACATATTCCGTCTGTCGATATTTGTATCCCAATAAAACGTATTTGAAGGAGTTATTACTATGAATATTGAAAAGTTAACTGGATTAACAAATATCGCTTATTCGACGATATTACTCATTACAGGAATTCTATTCTATATATTATTTCCTGTAAAAGAAATCGGATCAAATTATTCAATACTGGTTAATTCAGCCGGTTGGATTCCAATAAATATTATTGCAATGGTTGCTACCGTATTTGGAATAGGTAGTTTGAAAGCTAAAGTTTTCCCGAAATGGGCTTGCATACTACTTATTATTGGTGCTCCTGCTTATGCAATACTGCTTTCAATTCCTCCATTTAGGTTACTGGCTTTGGCATTGTATTGTGCAATCTTATTTGGTTACAGCTTGTCACTCATTAGTAAAAAAACAGGAGTCGTTAAATGAGCTATATTACCATTGATCAATCGAATATTGACAAAGAACATATTTGCTGTGCTATTTCGGATAAGAAATGTGCTGCAAGTTATGAATTAAAAAAAGAGTGGATAAAAAACGAATTTAAAAACGGTTTTGTTTTCCGTAGGATAAATGAAAGAGCAAAAGTATTCATTGAGTACGGACCTGCTGAAAAAGCATGGATTCCTGTAACTGCTCCAAATTACTTCATGATAGGTTGTTTTTGGGTCTCAGGACAGTACAAGGGCAAAGGACATGGAAAGGCTTTACTCCAAGAAGTAATTAATGATGCAAAAAACAAGGGGAAAGATGGACTGGTAGCAGTTGTAGGAAATAAGAAATTTCATTTCATGAGCGATACCAAATGGTTACTCAGGCAAGGGTTTAAAGAATGTGATTCCACCCCTGCCGGATTTTCATTAGTGTACCTACCATTTACTGAGAAGGCTGAATTACCTTACTTAAATGAACAGGCTAAACTGGGCAGATGCCCGGACAAAAATGGTTATATAGTCTATTATACTAATCGCTGCCCTTATACCGAATACCATGTAAAAGAATCACTTGCAGAAACTGCTGAAAAAAGAAAACTGAATATTAAAGTCATAAAATTGGAGACAAAAAAACAGGCTCAATCTGCTCCTACACCGGCAACTATTTTTTCTTTATTTTATAATGGTGATTTCATTACAACTGATTTAAGTGTATGTATGGATAGCAGGTTTGATAAAATTGTTTCGAAAAACAAGTGAAATATAAGAAATGATACTGGAACGTCGTCTAACAGCGAGTACCCGGAAAGAGCGGTAGAATAACTGGGTTGTTACTAAAAAGAAAGTTAAAAATAATGTTTCTTCCATGAATGTGTACGTTATCAATGGTAAATGGTCTTATTGATTGTATACGACACAAGAATTGAGATTCTTTTATAATTTAATGGTAACATTGAAATAAAATAAAACGATGTCTATCTGCTCAATAATTGAATTTGAATATACCTGATTGAGAAACAAACTAAACCCAACATATTGAAGTCCTATCCTATCTGCAGATATCCGCCTTCCTATCAACTACGTATACTGATTGCTGTCATAAATATATACAAATTTATTTTTATATTAGATGTAAATGCTCAAACGGCGTTATAATTTATTTTATTAACTCGTTATATGAGTGGTATTCATATACCTATGGCAATTAAAAGTTAAAGGAGGAAATTCAAATGAAAACCTACAGAATGAATGCAGTAATGGCAGGTACACTTTACTTACTGGGGACAGTCTTCGGTGTTTTAAGTGTAATAATCGGCGGTGAAGTGTTTACTTCGATCACTACCAGCAAACCGCTTATAGGTGTGGATATGTTGAGCCTCGTGGCAGCCAATTCGTCCAAGCTTACAGCGGGTGCATTTTTCATCATCATGATGGGGATTTCACTGGTGGCGATGACTGTTTTCCTTTACCCGCTCATCAGAAAAGATAGCAAGGAACTGGCGACGGGCATGCTGCTTTTCCGTGGGGCTTTAGAAGGAACAGGGTATATATTGTCGACCCTCACCATTTTGGCCTTTGTCGTGCTTGGTAATGAATACATTGCCATGAAGGCTGTTTCGGTTGATTTACAATCTATCGGCAATGCCTTGTATAAGCTCATCGACCTAATGAGCCCTGTCAATTCCCTCATGTTTCTAATTGGGGCTACATGTTTATACGTGTCCTTCTACCGCACCCGACTGATCCCTCGTTGGCTGACCATCTGGGGCTTAATTGGCGTGATACCCTATTTTGCTTACGCCTTTCTGCATTTTTTTCATTTGGATACCGGCTATGGGTTTTATTTACAGATGGTGTTGGCACCACAGGAACTTGTAATGGGAGCCTGGCTGGTGTTCAAGGGCTTTAATCAGGCAGCCCTAAAAGAACTTATGACGGATAAGAGCGATGAATGAACTAGCCAGCAGATAACATATAGAAGTCTTAGCATAGCTGCAGAAAAAAGGTAAATGGGCATTAGTTTCATATTTTAGTTATATTGAGCAAACCATTATACTATTTGGGTTTAAAAAATATCTTATGACAAACTGCAAATGACTCCACTGCATATCTTCAGTGGAGTCATGAATAATTAAGACTATCTATAATAATCCTACATCCAGGCAGGGTAAGTGCGTCAGCTTCACCCAATATCCAGATAGAGTTGATGGCTGCGAATGTTAGTGCGGGATACATAATCGGTCTCAGTTCCGCGGACAGCCAATTATATCTGGCTTCATCTTAGTATCATTATATAAAATGGCAATAATATTTTCTGGAGAATGGTATGAAATTAAATGAAGTAAATCTATTAGTTTTCTCCCCAACAGGTAGCGGCCTTAATATAGCTAAACAACTAACTGAAAATATAACAGAAATAAAAACAGTCCTTTTAAATGTAACATATCCGCGGATTAGGGCTAAAATTAAGATGACGGCCGAATCAGATTCATTAACAATTATTATATTCCCAATATATGCAGATTCTCTTCCGGATATTTTTTCACATTTTATTTCAAAATACAATTTCAATTTCACCCCTGTTATCCTGGTTGCAGGCTATGGTAATATTTATACAGGTAAAGCTTTAAATGACATACAAAAAATTATTTCAAGAAATAATGGAATTGTCATATCAGCATCTAATATTGTCTTTCCCCATTCTTACAATAATGAGAAAATTCAAATTGAACCTCATAGACCAACCCCTGATGAAATAAAACATATTAACCAATTTATTCATAATTCAATTCAAAAAGCATTAAACTCAGAAAATTTGAAATTATCCGGGATCGATCTCCCTGATGGTAATAAGAGATTATTATCCAGATTTCCCCAGAAATTTTTACCCCATATTTTTATAAAAAAACCTGATGTTGATTTAGTAAATTGTAATAAATGTAAGATCTGTATTAATGCATGTCCGACTGGAGCAATTGAAGATGACTTGAAAATAAATAATTCTCTATGCATTCGTTGTCTAGCTTGTATTAAATACTGCAAAAGTAAAGCCAGGACATTGGTAACAAGGACTAACTTACTGATTACTACATTAAATAAAGAAAGTAGAATGTATCACAAAAATGAATTTTATATATGATCTTTGATTGTTACATCAATTAACACAGGCTAGGCGCCGGGCATTCCGCCCGGCTGATATTTTATAAAATTGTATAACCGCCGTCTACGACGAAGTCGGCTCCTGTTGCAAATTTTGATGCATCGCTGGCAAGGTAGATGTATGCGCCTACGAGGTCCTCGGGATAACCAAGCCTCGAACCTTCGGGCATCTTTTCCTTCCAGATGGGAAGCATGTCGGTGAGGGACGCAACAAGCTCAGTCTGGATGTAGCCGGGGCTTACAGTGTTGACCCTGATGTTGTACTTTGCCCATTCAACAGCGAGTCCCTTGGAGAGGTGCATTACGCCGGCCTTCGACGCGCAGTAGTTTGCTATAGTCTGAGGAACATTGACAATGTGTGCCGACATCGAGGCTGTGCTTATAATCGAACCGCCTCTTCCCTGTGCCTTCATCACCCGGGCAGCGGCCTGGGCTGTATTGAAGACTCCTATGAGGTTAACATCTATTACCCGCCTGAAGGTCTCGGGATCGATATCCATGGCATTATCGAAGGTGGCTATTCCGGCATTGTTTACCGCAAAGTCAATTGTTCCAAAGTCGGAGACATAGGCTTCCATCAGGGCCGCGGCATCTTCAGCCCTGGTAACATCACACTGATAGGCCACGACCTTCCGGCCGCTCTTCTTTGCAATTTCGGAAGCAGTCTTCTGAGCAAGCTCAAGGTTCACATCTACGATTGCAACATCGGCTCCCGCCTCTGCAAAGTTTTCGGCCAGGCATTTACCAATCCCCTGAGCCGCTCCTGTTATAAATCCTTTCTTTCCATCAAGTGAAAACATGTCTAATGCTGGCATTTCATTCTCTCCTTTGTAAAAACTTAAAAGCTGATAGTTTCTAAGTTTTCCTTCTTATTTAATTTTTCCATTATCAAGCTAAAGTTTAAAAATCTGGCCATTAAAATAGACAACAACATGCAAAGACGGCCGGAATAACGGCATCGGTGAGAGTCTTCATAAGCGTAGATTTTCCCGCCCCTTGCGGAATCAAGCTTTGCAACCTCCATTGCGAGGGTGTCCGCTCCGGCAGCTGCAGTGCTCACCATAGTATCAGCATTTACCGGCATTTAATCCTATGCCGTGCAACAGATCGCCTATTTCAGACTGTCTGCGTGCAACCTCGATGAATACCGCGAGGATTTTTTCATATTCAGCTGCCCGCCCGGCGTTGGGACTCACCCCTCCGGTTCTCTGATTTATTTTCACGAGAGGACTGAAATCCTTCCAAAGTCCTGCGCCTACTGCTGCCGCGGCGGCAGCCCCCAGCGAACCAGCATCCTCACCTACCCTGCTTTCGGTAATATTCTTATTATAGATATCTGCGAAAAGCTGTCTCCAGAAAGGACTCTTCCCGCCCCCGCCCACAAGGAGCATGTCATCGCTCAGCCTTGTGTAAGAAGCAAGTACATCCATTGCAATGCGGAGATTCAGGCTTATTCCTTCCAGTGCGGCGCGAATAATGTCGGCCTGGCTGTGAGCCAGATCAAGTCCGGCAAAAGTCCCTCGAATATTCACCGAATCATCGAGAGAGGATCCTCCGGCAAGACTGGGGTTGAAGATCAGCTTGTTTGCGCCTAGGGGCGACTTTGCGGCCAGAGCATTCATAAGCTCATAGGCATTGCCCTCTCCCCGCGCCTCAGCCTCAAGGAGGTTCCTACAGAGGGTGTCGCGGACCCAGCGGTAAGAGTTTCCGGCGGAAAATATTGCAGTTGCCGATACGAACTGGCCCGGCACTATATGAGTAAAAACATATGGACGTTTTTCATTATCAACGATGGGCACATCCGATGAGACGGCTATCCAGGAACTAGTACCGAGAGAGGTGTAGGCCTTCCCGTTTTCAATACAACCTGCTCCGGCTGCCATGCATGCGTTATCAACTCCGCCGCAGACAACCTTTATTCCCTGAGGAAGTCCGAGGTCTTTTGCGGCATTACAGGTTATCTCACCTATTACTTCGGTAGAGGATAGAATCTCGGGCATCTTGCCCTTTTCAACACCTGAGGCCCTTAGAAGATCTTCATCGTACTTCCATCCCTTCAGATCATAGACGCCGCTGCCTGAGGCATAGGAGAAATCCGTTGCCATGACCCCGGTCATTCTGAAATTGATATAATCCTTCGTGCCTATAAACTTTGCGCTCCGGGAATACACATCCGGCATATTATCACGGTACCAGAGGATCTTGAATATTGAATACAGAGCTGCGGGAAAACCGTTTCCGGTCTTTAGATACCATTGTTTCTCATCGATATTTTTAAAGAAGTTTGCCGCCTGAACTCCCGCCCTCGCATCCGACCAGATGGGAACTGATTCAAGAAGGAGCTCTCCGTTTCCTGACATAGGAACTACACCAAGGCTGTGTCCGGAAACAGCAACAGCCCTGATATCGGCCGAATTGATATCTGATTTATCAAGAAGCCCTCTTGTAGACTGGACGACCATATCCCACCATTCTTCCGGTTTCTGCTCCCTGAAATCCTTCTCAGGATAATAAGTACTGCATGGAGCAAAATAAGAAGCACTTGCTTCACCATCGGCCTTAAAAAGCGAAGCCTTTGTTCCACCCGTCCCTAAATCATAGGCAATAATATAATCCACACCTGTCTCCTAATAATTATCTTCGGACTAAGAAATCCCGCCGTTGAAAGGAAGTCCTTCACGTTTATGAGCTTCTTCGAGAATCTTCAAAGCTGAGGTGACACTTATGCCGAACCTGCTACATCCCGCCGCGTACATGGCCTCAAGGTCTTTAAGAGATCGCACCCCCCCCGCGGCCTTTATGAGCGCTCTGTCTCCGATTGCTTCCCTAATGAGCTCGATTGTATTTACCGTCGTCGGTTTTCCTGCCCAGCCGGTCCCCGTCTTCACGAAAGAGACTCCGGCATCGGCGGCAATCTTACTTCCGGTTTTTATCTCATCATCATTAAGATATGATATTTCGAGAATCGATTTAACCGGCAGCCCTCCTGCCGTATCGACAACGGCTTTGATGTCCCTGTATACTGCATCATAATTTCCCGACAACAGCTCTCCGACATTTATCACCATATCAAGCTCACTGCAGCCGAGGGCTATCAGCTCCTTTGCGGTTTCAACCTTTATTCTGGTAGTGTCTGCTCCGGAAGGAAAGCCTATAACGCCCCCCACCATGATCGAGTCATAACTTTTCAGTTCATTTATCAGCATGCCGGTAAAACACGGCATTGCAAATGCGCAGACAAAATTATACTTCACAGCTATTTCGGCTACGAGTTTAATTTCACTAACCTGAACATCGGTTCTTACTGCACTGATATCTATTAAACGCGGTATTTCATTTACCGTTAGATGCATTTTCTAATCCTTGTATTGTTTATTATCTTTGTTGTTTTATCATTATACATCATTATGTTTAACTGTCAAGAGGATATCATCAGTGTCATTACGGCCACATTCATGCGATTCAGGACAAAAAAAAGGTACCTGAAATGATGTTTCAGATACCTTTAAGTGTTAAAGCCTGCGTAACTCAGAAATCTTTAACGATTCCCTGAGTGTTTATTTCAAACTGGTATTTATCAGCCCTGATTCGGAGATGGTCGTAGGTTACAGGAATTCCGCCGGCAAAGGTTACACGCCGCATAAGAATTAATGCGGCGCCCGGCGAAATATGCAGCATCTCGGACTCCATGAAGTCGGCAACCTTCGCGGTAATCTTATCGATGGAAGTCTCCAGATGGATATCAAACTCATCTCCAAGGAGCTTATATAGTGAGGTAAAAGAGTTGTCAAACCGATCTATACCCTGCACCATATCAGGATTTATATAGTTCTCCATGATTGCAATGGGCACTTCATCGGCCAGCTGCACCCTCTGAAGCCTTACTACCTGTCTTCCTTCCTCAATATCCAGTGCATTTGCTATCAGTTTATCGGCGTCAACGTAACCCATGTGAATTTTACGGGGGCGCACATTATAACCTTTCTTAAGAAGAGTCTGCGAAATGGATGTTATCTTGCTGATATTCTGATTGATATTATAATCGAGGACCAGTGTTCCCCGTCCCTGCTTTACCTCGACATAGCCTGCCCGCGCGAGCAGCTCTACGGCACGACGGATAGTTGTTCTGCTGACTCCGAATTGTTTCTCAAGCTCGGGCTCGGACGGCAGAAGATGACCTAGGGGGTAGTCCCCCTTTGCTATCATGCCCTTTAAATGATTATATACTTTTGTGTATGCTGGAAGTTTTGCCATGGACAAACTATAACATAATCATGTTTGGTCGTAAAGTAGATGTTTTCAGGTATTTAAGAGATGTTTAAAACGGTAAAAGCAGGATCTTAGCCCACCAATTAGCATATTCAATAATACTTTCCCCTGTTACAGGGCTTAACCTAACTATGAACAAGATCACTTTAAACTTCCTGAATAAAATGATATTTTCATGTCAATATTCTATACAGGAGATTAGCTGAATGAATCGGTTAAAATCAGTTTCCCATTTACTTTCTGCATCAACAGACATAGATCTTTCACTTCTTTCCGGATATCCGGATGACGTGCTTATTAAGGTAGGGTCACTTATAGAGCAAAAAAAACTGGGCTCCTATATTGAGGATCGATATCCCGAAAAGCACCATATTATTACGAACAAGGCACTCTTTGCCTATATCCAGGACCTAAAAAGAACCTTCATGAAGAAGGCATCACCGGTTCACAAGGTACTCTATGATGACAGTATTGAAACTGCCTACAATGCCCTTGGACTACACTCATTTGTATCCCGGATTCAGGGGAATAAACTGAAATCCAAGAGTGAAATACGTATCGCATCAATCTTTAAAAAAGCCCCGGCCGACTTTCTCTATATGATAGCCGTCCATGAACTGGCTCATCTGAAAGAGAAAGAACACAATAAAACCTTCTACAGGCTCTGCCATAACATGCTTTCTGATTATTCCCAGATGGAATTCGACCTGCGGCTTTATTTAATTCATTTGGCCGGATAATTATTATCTTTGAGCGAAATTAAAAAAATTTTGATTGACAGGGATCATATCTCTTTTTACCATTTAAACAGGAGCTGAAAGTGGATAAAACGGATACAATTCAATTAGAACCCAGATCTATCAAAGTGAATATGGAAAAAAACGGATTCCAAAGAATACTGGGAGGACCGCCTGATACAGTACAGATGAAATCAGGACTGGTTTCTCTTAAACCTGGAGAGTCAGTTGGAATTCATAACACAGAGAACAAGGAAGAGCTGATAATAGTAATGGAAGGAGAGGGAGAGATGATCTTTGAAGATTATAATTCTGTTGGCCTAAGCTGGGGAAATCATGCCTACTGTCCTCCCTATACAAGCCATAATGTTATAAATACAGCTGATAAAATACTTAGATACATCTATATCGTGTCCATACTGAGAGATAATTAGGACTTCCTGAAGTATTAAGTATTACAGATATCGAAACGGCTGCGCAGAGTCTGTTAATTCCTCACTTATTATATTTTCCGTATGTCTTTGCAACATTTACCATAGTTTTTGCATATTCAAAATCCATAGCAGCAGGATATTCACAACCAGTGGCCAATATGAATCCGCCATCCTTTTTGTAGGCATCAATTTGTTCTTTGCAAGTAGCTTCCAGCTCTTCTTTCGTTGCAACCATCAGCCAGCCTGGATCAATATGCCCCATCAATGTTATGGATTTTCCGTATTTCTCCTTAATATCTGCCATATCTTCACAGTCATCAGGAATATGCATATAAGAAATAAGCACAGGATCCATTCGTTTCACTTGAACATCGAAGTAAACACCATCACCGCAATTATGAATCATGACCATCGCTCCACTGTCACTAATGACTTGAGCCAATTCTTCCATATAGACTCCTTCAAATTCATCCCACATATCCTTACTCATAATACTTTTTGAAGCAAAGAGAGTGTCAAACATAATTGCATGACAACCTGCTTCAACCAATCCACGAATAAATTCTTTAAGTGTCTCAGTAATATTTCGTAGAGCTGCCTGGACTTTTTCCGGATACATCATAAGATCCATAAAAAGGTAGTCGTGACCTCGAAGCATTCCAAGAATACCTAATGGCCCAAATATGAAACCTACAATCGGTTTGACATCACCTCGTGCTTCAAACAGTTTCCGTGCCAGCTCAATATGCTCACTCATTCGTCGTGTTTCTCTAGGATTAATCACGTTCACCTTTTCATAATCTGCTTCTGATTGCAATAATCGCTTCTCATGCTCTGGACAGGCTGCCTGATTGTCAAAATAAATAAGATTAGCACCCCAGTCTGAAGCTTCAACTGATAAATCTACCAGAGTACAGATGCAATCGACATCAATTTCATCAGTGGCTTTGATAATAGCTTCCGCACATTTATATCTTTGGTCCATTCTTCATAGGTAATACCCAGAGTTTTCCGAGATACACTATTAATCAATGGGTAAACTGGTATACAGTCCGCTTCTTTATGTTGCAAAGTTAATGTTACACGCTCTAATGAATTCATATTATCTTATCCTCTAGGATTTCAATTTTAAATCCGCCTGTACTATACAAAATCAAGTGATATATTAATTGTACTTCTCTTGCTTTTTTTATAAAATAACGTTGCCTTGTATCTTTTAATCCCCAATATTTCGATTTTTTTAACAAGAACGCAGAAGTAATTTTATAACCAGAATTAGTTTTTTTCGAATATAAAAAAACCACTCCATCCCTCCCCGAAATAACACAAAACCGGATCATATTAATCCACTGGAAAGAGTCATAGCTGGTGCTTTGATAGTACATGGGTAAAACAAGGCTTCTTGAGAATAATCGGCTTTAATTAAAAAATAGAGTTTATTATAACTTCAGAAGATTTCGGCTGCATCAACTAAGTATTCTAAGCGCAGCTTCTTCATCGGTAATGAGAGTTGTAATGAGATTTGCTTCAAGCGCAGCCCTTATGGCGGCGGCCTTCTCGGCACCACAGGCAATGCCCACCCTCTCGGGGATTGTTTTTAGTTTTTCAAATTCTATTCCAATAATCCGGTGATTAACCGGGAGGTCGAGCATTTCACCGCCTGAACCATAGCTGTATCCGCAGATGTGACCGACGGCTCCGGCCATAGTTGTTTCCTCAGCCTCATCATAGGTAAGAAAACCCGCCTTAACCAGTGCGCTCTTGTCAGGATCATTCGAGGAGAGTCCTACAAATGCAATATCGAGATTACCTGTCCGCTCGAGGGTATCACGGATTCCGTTCTCCGAAGCGAGCATCTCTTTAACTTCAATATTTTTAACAAGAACCGGGCACTGCAGAGGATAGTAGCGGGCGTTAAGCAGCTTGGAAAGCTCTCGGGCGAGGTCAGCCCCGTCATACTGGGGGTTACTGGCGCCGAGGCCGCCCATGAGCTGGATTACACTGGTATCGACAACGTTGAGATGCTTCATATGGTGAACCATCTGAAAAAGCGATGTTCCCCAGGCAATGCCGACCTTCATGCCGTCTTCAATTACACTTGTGGCAAAGGCGGCAGCTTCGGCCCCGGCACGGCTCAGGACAGCGGACGGATCTCCGCTCGACGGTACTATCAGCACCTCACGGATTCCGAAGCGGTTGCGGAGCCTGTCGCCAAGTCCGCGTGAAAAAGTGGAACCATCCCTTATTCTTATTTCGACAATGCCTTCTTCGCGGCACTGCTTCAGAATATTTGAAACAGTCGGCCGGGAGAGTTTGTATTCCTTAGCAATCTCCTGCTGTGAACATGAGTCAATATAGTATCTTCTTGCTATTTCTACTAAAACATCCCGGCTTCTCTGCATATATTATTACAATCCTTACAGACTATCGAAAAATCAGCGATTTCTTCGATAGTCAACCTTAGATTTGAATGGAGTTTTTCAACAATGAGTTGTCAAAAAACTCCGAAAAACAAAATAAAAATAACCGATTTTTATTTTGTTTTAGGGGGCAGATGAATACACCTGCCCAAACAATCTGCCGCGGCTTCCATGAAAGCCTCAGAAACAGACGGATGTCCGTGTATTATCTCGGAAACCTCATGAACTGTAATCTCCATTGCCATAAGCGCCGCTGCCTCATTTATAATCTCAGAAGCACCGTGTCCGACAATATGAACACCAAGCATTTCCCCGTATTTACTGTCGGCAATTATCTTCACAAATCCTTCGGGAGCACCGGCTGCAAGCGCGCGGCCGTTAGCGGCTAAGGGAAAATATCCGATAGCAAGCTCATGCTCTTTCGCGGCTTCAGCCTCGGATAATCCGACACTTGCTACTTCCGGAATAGAATATACTACAGAAGGTACAAAACGCATATCCGCTGTTGCCGGAGCTTCACTGTTTTTTACACCCGCATAGGCGGCAGCGTTAACCGCGGCAACTTCACCCATCTTGAATGCGGCGTGCGCGAGCATTTTTCGTCCGTTTACATCACCGGGAGCAAAGATCCCCTTGACCGAGGTTTCCATCTTATCATCAACGACAATCTTTCCCCGCTCGGTTTCAATATTAAGATCTTCAACGCAGCTAAGATCAGCCTGACGTCCGATGGACAGCAGGGCCTTGTCCGCTTCAACAACTTCACCGTTTCCGAGAACAAGCTTAATTCCGTTTTTTGTTTCCTCAAATTTATCAAGCTTGATACCGGTTTTCACATTAACGCCTTTCTTCTTCAGCGATTTCAAAACGGTATCGGATGCTTCCTTCTCCATGAAGGGAAGAATACTTGTCTCGAGTTCGACTATAGTAACCTTGCTGCCGAAGGCCGCGAAGACCATAGCCATCTCAATTCCGATGACGCCTCCGCCGATTATAGCAAGGGATTCGGGAACTTCCTGAATATCTAAAATCTCATCACTGGTAAGAACCAATTCGCTCTCTACTCCCGGAATAGGAAGTTTTACAGCCTTAGATCCTCCGGCAAGTATTACCGCGCCGGTCTTTATTACATCTGTGCCGTTAACGATGACTTCAGTTGCCGAGCGAGCGACGCCCGTACCTTTAAATACCTCAACCTTGTTGGCCTTAAGAAGGGCTCCAACTCCGCCTGTGAGTTTTTTAACTACCTTGTTCTTGGCCTTTACCACTGCCGGCATGTCCATTGTGAACGAGGAGTTCTCAAGCCTGATACCGCGGCCTGCGGCTTCTTCCATCTCATAGAGGAACTCGGCGCTTTTGAGGAAATTCTTTGTCGGTATACAGCCCCGATTCAAGCAGGTTCCACCGAGAACATCCTTCTCGACGAGTGCTGTCTTTGCGCCTATCTGTGCGGCTTTAATTGCCGCAACATAACCGGCGGGGCCTCCGCCGATTACTACTACATCAAATTTATTTTCAGCCATTCAATACTCCTTTTAAGACCCGCCACGACGGCGGGTTCCTCCTATGCGAGGATTGTAAGAGGCGCTTCAAGAAAATCCTTGATGGTTTTAATGAAAACCGCCGCTTCGGCACCGTCTACAATTCTATGATCAAAAGTTAAACTTAAACCCATAATCTTTCTATTAACAATTTTTTCATCGATCATTTTAAGCTGGTCTTCAATTGCACATACGCCAAGTATACCGGCTTCAGGCTGATTGATTATCGGAGTAAAGGCAGTTACACCGAACATACCTACGTTAGATACCGTAAATGTTCCGCCTTCCATATCGTTCGGCTGAAGCTTTCCCTCACGACCCTTCATTGCCAGCTGTTTAGCCGCTGATGAAAAGCCCGTAATTGAATACATATCGGCATCATTTATTACCGGGACTAGAAGACCCCTTGGAGTTGCTACCGCCATTCCGAGGTTGATTCTGCCCTTATACAGCAGCTGATCTCCTTCGGCAAGACTCGAGTTCATTCTCGGATTAAGCCGGAGTGCCCTTGCGGTTGCAAGCATCACAAAATCATTGATAGAGAGTGAAGAACCAAGAGATTCATTAAGACTCTTTCTTACTGCCAGCAGCTCGGTAACATCAGCCTTTGCATTCTCTGTAACAACCGGGATTTCAGAATGACTCTGAAACATTCTTTTACCGGTAATCTTCTGAATACCGGTGAGTTTAACAAGCTCATCCTGATAGCTCGGAACAAAACCATCCGCAACAGCGGCTGACATGGCGCTTAGCATAGCAAGATCAGACTTGAAGACCTTTCCACCGTGGCCTGAACCTGCAACATCAGACAGAGAAATCTGCTGATCAGCGGCTATCCTGGCGGCAAGCGGGGTTGCACTGACACTCGGAGCCGAGAGAACATCACCCTCACGAACTTCACCATGCTTTCCGCTCGGCGTGATGGCCTCAAGGCTCACGCCCTTCTCTATGGCTGCGCGGCGGGCCGCCGGAGTGGCCTTAACTCTGTCGCCAACCATGGAGGCCCGGGAGGCCTCTGCCTTTAGAGCCACTGGTGCTGATGCCGGTACTGCCGTAGTCGTTGCGGCGGCACTGTGTGCTTCGGAGGCAACTACTGCTTCCTCTTTTGGAAGCTCTTCACCGGGGGTTCCTATCCACGCAATAGTTTTAACAACCGGAACCGTAGTTCCGGCGGGATAAATAATCTTAAGAATAGTTCCGTCATAATCGGATTCAAGTTCCATAGTCGACTTATCAGTTTCTATTTCAGCTACAGGGTCACCCTTCTCAACGAGGTCACCCTCTTTTACGAGCCATTCGATGATTACGCCTTCTTCCATTGACATACCCGTTTTGGGCATAATTATTTTTTCAGCCATTTATTTCTCCAAATCATCCGCCAAAAGCTGCTTCGCAGCTTAGAAGGCAGGGTTATGAGCCGAAGTATGAGAAGCGTGCTCCTCATACTTCCAGATACAATTGAACACGGAGGTTCAATTGTATCCCCCCTATAAAAGATCTTTAATTGCGGCGGTTATTTTCTCTTCAGTCGGAACAACCAGAGCTTCCAATCCCGGATTATAAGGAATAGGAACATCAAGACCACCAAGTCTTTTAACCGGAGCATCAAGATAAAAGAAGGCATCGCTTTCAACAACAACACTTACGAGTTCACCACCGAAACCGCCGGTCTGACAGGCTTCATGAACAACAAGAACCTTACCTGTCTTTTTTGCTGAGCTGATAAGAGTTTCCTTATCAAGAGGTACAAGAGTTCTAATGTCCACGACCTCGATCTCAACACCATCTTTTGCAAATTCTTCGGCTACTTTAATACATCTCTGAACCATACGTCCATATGTTATTATTGTAACATCCTTTCCCTCACGTTTGATATCAGCTTTTCCAAGAGGGATAATAAAATCTTCATCTAAATCAGGAACTTCACCTTTTACCCGGTATAAAAGCTTCTGCTCAAGAAAAACAACCGGGTTATCATCTCTGATTGAGGCTTTTAAAAGCCCCTTAGCATCAGCTGGTGTTGATGGAATAACAACCTTAAGACCGGGAACATGGGCTACCCATGCTTCAAGGCTCTGACTGTGCTGAGCCGCAGCTCCGGTTCCGGATCCGCCGGGAGCTCTCAGTACCATCGGCACCGATCCCTGACCGCCAAACTGAAATCTGTTCTTAGCAGCCTGGTTTGCAAGCTGTTCCATTGCCAGTGTCATAAAATCACTGAACATTATCTCAACAATTGTCCGGAGTCCGGTCATCGAAGCACCTGCGGCACATCCAGTGATTGCAAGCTCTGTAATAGGTGTATCCAATATTCTCTCAGGGCCGAACTCTTCAAACATTCCTTTTGAAACACCGAAGGCACCCCCGTAAAGACCTATGTCTTCACCCATAAAAATCAGGTTTTTCTCACGGCGCATTTCCTCGCTCATTGCTTCATTTATTGCCTGGGCATATGTTATTTCTCTCATTTTGCTCTCCTATAGTTGCCTGTTACCTACCCGCCCGTTGCTGTACAGCAGCAACGAGGGCCGGGTTAACAGAATGAAGTTTAAAATCCTTGATTTCAAACTTCTGAAAACCTTTAAACAAAAAGTGCTTGCACTTTAAAGTTCAAAGGTTTTACGCGTACACATCATCAAAGATATCTTCAATTCTTGGCTCAGGACTGTTTTCAGCAAATTCAACAGCCTTTTCAATATCTTCCACAGCCTGTTTTCCGATTGCGACTAATTCATCCTCAGTCATAATTTTGTTCTCAAGAATGAATTTTTTGTGTTGTTTGATAGGGCATTTTTCTTTCCATTCCTTGACCTCATCCTTAGTTCGGTATATCTGTGCGTCCGACTTGGAATGACCCATCCATCTATAGGTATTAAGGACCATCAACATTGGTCCGTTCTCTAAAATATATTCTTTTGCTTTCAGTGTTTCTTCGTAAATGTTGACTACGTCATTGCCATCGAGTGCTATGCCCTTAATTCCGTAGCTTGCAGCTCTTATTGAAATGTCTTCAATATTCATTGATTTACTGACAGGTGTAGACATGCCATATAGGTTATTAGTACATACAAAAAGTACAGGAAGTTTCCATACTGATGCAAGATTCAGCGATTCATGGAATGCACCCTCATTAGATGCGCCGTCACCAAAAAAACATACAGTAATATTTTTTTCTTTGTTATATTTCTGTTTTAGTGCTGCACCGGTAGCAATTGGAAGACCGCCTCCAACAACACCGTTAGCGCCTAAACTACCGACAGAAAAATCGGCAATATGCATACATCCGCCCTTTCCCTTACAATAGCCGGTTGCTTTACCGCGGAATTCAGCCATCATTTTATTGATGTCCATATTTTTTCCGATTCCCTGGTTATGCCCTCTATGCGTCTGAAGAATATAATCCTCAACTTCAAGGGCCGAACATACTCCTACCCCGGTTGCTTCTTCACCAATACAAAAATGCGCTGTACCGTGAACCTTACCTTCAACAAACAGCCTTGCGGCGGTTTCTTCAAATTCTCTTGTCTGATTCATCTTCAGATATAATTCTTTATGTATCTCTTTTGACAGCTTCATACTAGCCTCCTTGGAGAAAACTTCCTTTGAAAGTTCCGTCCCCATGTCAATATTTAGTTTCTTAAGCTTATATTAACTATAGTTATTTATTTGTCTTATGTAAAGTAGTGCATCATGATTTTTACATATGTAAAGTGAAAATATCTGAAGACAGCCTTAAAAACTTAAAAACCTTCAATTATGCCGACCTTACCCAGTCAAATACGCGGGATCAGGCCTTCTCCCGGCAATTCTAAATTTGACCTCCGGAAGCGATTGAATAATTATTTAAATGCAAGAAGATTATTTTATTCCTCTTTGCCTTGTTTTTATTAGCTCTAATCCCGCTTCCGGACAGCCTGTACTTCTGAATTTGGCTGCCTGTGTATGCCGACGCTGCGGGGCCTCGCAACTGTGGAAAACATCTGCGTTTTTCGCAGCAGTTTTTCATGGGTACGGGGTGCAGCAAGGGCCGGATGATTATAAAATTGCAGCCAAATTTAGAATTGCTGGCCCACGTCCGGCTATGTTTCATCTCACCCGAATCATGCTATTATAGCACCGGAAGAAGACTTGCAATAATTCAGTCATAGAGTCATCAGGCAAGATGGAGTTTAACAATGTTATTCACAATCAAAAATGAGATATGTACTTTCTGCGGCCTCTGTGCCGATGACTGTCCATCAAAAGTAATAAAAATTGACAGGTCCTCAAAAACAGCGGTTATCAAAAATGAGGGCTGCATCAAGTGCAGTCATTGCGGAATGATCTGCCCCGCAGGAGCGGTCAGAGTCGACGGAAAGGAACTGACTCCATACCCGAAAAATAGCGGAGGCGCAGCCGAACTCTTCGATCACCTCATCCTAAGCAAACGTTCAATAAGAAAGTACAACAACAAACTGCCAGGCAGTACGGATCTTGAAGCAATACTGCTTGCCGGACAGCTTACCGCCACAGCTTCAAACAGCCGGCAGGTCGATTCAATAATCATCCAGAGCCCGGAAGTTCAGAAAACCGCCGCTTCCATCGCGCGGATAATCCAGAATGTCCTGCGGCTCGTAAGAAATCCCATCGGCAGGAACATTCTCAAGCTGGCAGGCTATAAGCGTTACGCGGATAAGGCACTGTTAGGCAATTTTCATAATAGGATGTCGAATGTCATTGACGGAAAATCCGACGTTCTGTTCTTCAATGCTCCGGTCGTTGTAATTCTGACCTACTCTAAAAAAGGGAAGATGTTCGGCAGAACTGACTGTGCCCTTGCAGGACAAAACATGATGCTGACGGCTCACAACAGAGGGATAGGATCATGTATGATAGGTTTTGCCGAGGCTGCACTCTGGAACAACAGGCTCAGGAAAAAAGTCGGAGTTGCTCCGGACCGAAGAATCGGCCTGATTTTCACCCTCGGATATACCGACAGGAAACACCTACGATATCCGACCAGGTCAAAATGGGAAATATAGCCGGCAGCTGCATTAAAAAGTTTTGTCTGCCAAACATTTTTATGATAAAGTTACTTCCTGCTATCAAGCAGGAAAAGGAGATAAAATGAAAAAACTCATACTAGCAATTGTAATTCTCGTATTAATTATGCCGTCCGCGGTCTTTGCCAAAGGGCCTACGGAGCTTGAAGTAGAGGAAACAACCGGGGTGGTTCTTGCGACCTTCGGCCTGATATTCATGACATCGATGTTCGGCGAAACACCTGAGGGTATAGAACTCAAGATGGACGATATTTCCTCCGGAATGAGCATAGTCTTCGACAACTTCGATATTGACGCGTATTTCAGCATGCTCTCGGAAAACGAAGGCTCAGGCGTAATGACAGACGAGCTTCCGCCGATTACTTTCTCAAAAATAACCGGAACGGTTTCAGTAACCGAGGATGGAGATATGAATCTTGAGGTTAAACTTAAAGGCGGAAACATAAAAACCCTGACACTCAGAACTTCGGGAGAAGATCTAGTAGAGCTCACCGCTAACGGTAAAGACTATAGTTACATGGATGATATTCTCGGCGACGAGTAGGCTCGATTAACAAGAAGAAGCTCCCCACGAAAGCCTATGAGTGAAATGATTGATGACTATTTTACTAAAAGCTTTCATGGGGCAGCGACTATCATCTCAAGGAGCTTCTTAATTTCAGACCATTTTATTTTATATGGCTTATCAGTATCAACCCGGTGAACAACAACGAGTTTTTGATCCGGAAGGACTCCCAATAGATGTACGCCTAGCCCTGTATGATAGAAACCATACCCCAGCCCCGCCTCCTCGGGTATTATCCTCCATAAATATCCGTATGGATCACCGCCGGGATTTCCAACCGGATAGACTGCCGTACTTTCCCTTATCCACGCTTCAGGGACTATTTGCCGCCCCTTCCACCTGCCGAGCTGCTGATAGAGCCGGCCGAAGAGGGCCATATCACGAGTCGACATCCTGAAAAAGTATGATGGATGGCGTGATTTATCATTCTCATAAATATAGCTGCAGTCTTCTATGGAAAAATCCTTCATACCAATCCTGCGGGCTAGCTCTTCGTCGAAGGCTTCAAAAACACCCTTCCCGGTTAGCTTTGTGAAAATTGTACCAAGAGCGTTAAAATCCCAATTATTGTAGTAGAAAAAGGATCCGGGCGTATGACTCCCTCTCTCAGGCCTTGCGGCAATCATAGAAGGGGCTTCACCACCGGCTTCATGATAAACTCCGGACCTGGACATGAGCAGATCCCGAATTGTTGCCTGTTTTTCATCGGCAGTCAGGGCAGGCTCAATATCATCAATTCCGAGTTCTTCGAGTGTTAGGTCAAGATCGATAATTCTCCGATCAACATAGATTCCGTAAAGCGCGCCTAAAAAGGGTTTTCTTATTGAATGGCACATATATTTAAATTCAAGATCACCATAGGAGTAGAGCGTCTTCCCATCCTTTAAAACGAGAACAGCCGCAGTACCTATCTGCTTCGCATATTCAGAGATTTCAAGCATGGCATCATCATGACTCTTGCTGCAGGATGATGTTGAAAGCAAGACTATCAAGGAGAATACCACCAGCGATTTGATTCTAACAATGTACTTATTTCTCATTCTGATGCTCCTTTTAGAGATTCAGACTGTGCAACAAATATCAAAGTCCATTTCTTTCTGCTGATCTGCCTTCATTATAACACCGATTTACCTGAACACAACCGTCGTTCCAACTGAGGCGGGAATAGTAATAGTCCAGGACTTTGTTCCTGTAAGGCCTCCTCCGGCGTAATAGAAGGTATTGGAGGCCGGGGCAAGGGTCGATGCTCCCACAGGAGAAGATGAATAGAGCTTAGGCCCCGACTGCTGCTCGCCGGAGGCATTAAAGTAATAATTATATAGATTTATTGAGCCCGCCTGATACGTTATTCCATCATGACTGAAGGAGAGAAAATCCCCGCTGTTGTAATTGTAATAATCCGCGGCATCGGTCATGTCTGAAACCAGAACCGAGGCCCCCCATCTCTGAAGCAGCCCGGTGAATTTAACCCCATAACCCATTGCTGATAGTGCCGAAGTTACCGCCCGGTAATCGATCCCGGTGTTCTGGACGATGGCCTTAAAAAGCTCCGGGCCGTTATAATTTCTGGCAAGATAGGCGCCGAAGGAATATGAGAGTGAATAATGCGTAAGGGTCTCCACAGGAGGAGCATCGATAGGCGGCCAGTAAGTAAGAGAGCTGTCATTATAGTAATTATAACGGGCAAGCCTGTCCGAAGTATTGCCTGGGGCTCCGGCCGTGCCGTCACTATAGCTTACCCCCCGGGGCCCGTCGGCCTGAATCTTATTGGATACGAGATCTTCGGCGGCCATTGAACACATCTCGTTCAGCCAGATCTCAGACGAGATGCCCAGACTGTTCCTTACTGCCTTCTGATAGAAGTGAATCATATGCTGAAACTCATGAGCCAGGGTAGCTATTACCTCATTGGGCCAGAAATCTTCGGTTATGCTCCAGCTTCCATTTTCGTCGGTGTCATCTGCAAAAAGCGGCGCGTCTACGAAGAACATCAGCCGTTCATTCGACAGACTCTGTGAGGCCTTAGTAAAGTTGTTTATAGCATCGAAGAGGCCGACAATCCGCCCTTCACCCGACACAGGAGGACCGTCCCCGCTGATATCATAAAGGAGAATAGTTACTTCATTATCCGGCTGAATGAGATTGGAGTAGTCATGGCTCCCCCACTCCGCGCCGAAGATGCCCCTTACCCAGTCATAGATGTCATTGCCGGCACCGGCCTTCATGAAGCGGGTAGCGAGCGCGTCTACCATGGTCTGAGTAACTTTCCCCGCTGCAACTCCCCAGTCGGCATCGGCAACCCAGATGTTAAGACGCTTTCCGTCGGCTTCCACAACCTTCCGGCAAGTTGATGCTACGGCGATACTGCGATCATAGAGAGTGCCGCCTTCACCTTCGGTGTCATACAAAGGCACGTCAGGAGCGGGAAATTCTATCGAACGCCGCAGATCCGCAGAAAACGTTTCCAGGCGAGGAGGATTACGGTTAAATTCTGAGACAAAAGGACTTCCCCGAAAGGCGGCAGGAAGGGGCGCTCCAACTGGCGGCAGCACCCCGGAGCTCTGTGGCGGCGGAAGCTGCCTGGAAACAGAGAAGTTCGGGCTAACAAGAGGTCTCGAGGCTTCAGTCTCAGAGCCGTTGGAAAAAATGAAGTAGACTGATAATGGATTAATCCCCAGATCAACTGCATAGGTAAAACTTCCGCTCTGGCTAAGGTGGGTAACCCGTGAAGGAAGCACTGATACCGTTATTTCCGCCTCGGTACTTCCCCGGCCCGCGGCCAAAGCTGTTACTTTAATCTTAACCGAAGTCACCTGCGAGACGACAGGTGCAGTGTATAAAAAGTCAGCAGATGAGGCGCCGCTTACTAGAGCATCGTCAACCAACCATTGAAACGTAAAATTATCAGGAACATCTGGTGCTGCAAGCGCCGCTTCGAGGCTGAGAACCTGGCCGCTTGTAACAGTTGACCCGCCCTGCGTAATTTCCACAAGCGGAGGACCCGCAAAGCAGCCTGTCAGAAGAACTATAATGGCGGATGCAACAATTAAAGATTTCATGTTTTAAAGATAGAGCCAAAACGGAAGTAAATCAACGCTGTAAATTAATAACCCAGTCAATCCAGCTTAAAACAGTCGAGGCTCTTCTTTCGAAAGTATTTTCGCTATCGATTTTATATAATTTACAGGCCTTCATAATACTTACTATTTCCAGCTTCGAGGGTTCTTCGGCCTTTTTAAAATACAGTTTTAATGAATCAGCAAAAACCTTATGCTTTAGTATTAATTCTGCAAATTTCAATTGTCTTTCTTTAAATTTAAGCTTGAGTATCCGGTTTCCTACGGGAGTAAGTTCGAAATATACATCGCCTGAACGTTTCTTCGCAATAAGTCCTAGATATCGTCCTGCATCGGTATAGTAATTTGTCTGCCTACTGTTAAAATCATATTTAGATGTGATTTCATCCCTTGTGAGTTTCCTGTCAAATAACAGCTCGCAAAGATTTATTATTCTTTCAAATGAATTAGCCTGTGGAAAAGGCAGCTCAGGTTCTTTAAGACTTTGATCCAAAGATAGTAAACTAACTATTTCTTCCTGAGTGACAGCCCTCTCTTCCAGGGAATACAAGCCTGTCTTAACGAGCTCAATAGAATTATAATAATTTATATTGGAGAACTTGTATTCGTACAAATAAAAGAGTCCATTTGCATAAATCATAAAAACCGGCCTGATAGGCTTTTTCACCTTCTCCGACCATAGATGACAGGGATAATACAACTGTCTGATTAAAAAATCATGAGATAACGAATTTTTTGCCTCAATAATTGCAAAACTTTCGAGCCCCTCATAGCCACCGTCAATCTCTATCTGAGAATTCTCAACTTCAACATTAAACATTCCTCTATTTTCAGAAGAATTGACCTCGAAACTAAAGCATCCTGATCCCATCCGGCCACTGACAGTAGGAAGAAGATCCTCTTCTTCAAGAAAGTCTGAAAGAATTCCTGAAATGTAAGCTGAATTGATTGCATTGGATTCACTGGTAATATTTTGATTCAGACTCTGAAGATGCTCAGGGATAGAGAAATACTTGATTTCAGAATTAATATACTCATCAATATCCTGATACAGCTCCATCGGTGCAATTATATAATCGCCTCTGGTAACTGGAAGAATTGATAAATTATTATTTCTGAAAATTTCAGGAAGATTACTCTTATGATCAAACTTGGTCATGAGTCTGGGCTCCCGAAACTCCTTTATCAACGAAGCACTTATTCTAAAAAAACCATACTTCTTAACGACCGATATTATCTTGTACTTTCTGAAAAGATGTTCCCATGCAAGATCATTCTTTAATACAGCTTTACTCATAATTTCTGACTAAGACTTCCTCGACGGCCCCCCGCCCTTCGGCCTTAGAGTTTACAGCGCGTGTGGCGGATACTATAACAAGTTCGTTATACCCGGAATATAGATCTTTGATAAAATCAGTCGCAGAATTTGAAAGCAGAAATCTAACCCCCATCCCATCGAGCCTGTCACAAAGATTTTTAAGCCGAATCTGCTCATCACGTCCGAAGCCGCCCTTTGTATAGCCGGTAAAATTCGCGCTGGAGGAGACAGGATCGTATGGCGGATCAAAATAAACAAACGCGCCTTTTTTTATACCTTCAAGAGAAGCTTCAAAGTCTGTATTCAAAATCCTGACATCATTTTTATTAAAATAATTGCTGATTGCCCTTATTGTAATATCATTTACAATATTCGGATTTCTGTATCTGCCGAATGGAGTATTGAACTCTCCGGCACTGTTGACCCTGAACAAACCGTTATAACAGGTTTTATTCAGAAAGATCACTCTTGAAGCGCGCTCGATATCAGATAAATCTGAATATTTAGACTTATCCCTGTCGAGTTCTCTTATTTTATAGAAATATTCTTCCTCGTTTCTATGTTTCTTGAGATCCTCTATCAGTTCATCTGGATGGGTCTTTATTGTTCTATAGAGATTTACAAGTTCACTGTTTGTGTCATTAATAACGGCCTTTGAAGGCTGCAAGTGAAATAGAACCGCTCCTCCGCCGATGAAGGGCTCATAATACAAAGACAACTTTTCCGGAAGATACTTCCCTATTTCCGTTATTAACTGCCTTTTACCGCCAACCCATTTCACAACAGGAGATACTAACTTATTTACTCTGGTAGACATTGATAAACCCCGAAGACAATTTTCAGAAACAAAATGCTCCTGTATTTCGATTATTGTACAGGAAAACCGGGGCTTTTACGAGTGATAATGTTTAATATATAAACCTTCTCCAACCTCATCACTAGGTCGCAGACACCCTGATGGAACATATGAATATTTCCGCCTGCGTCTCGGCCCATGATGTTCAGGCCAAAAAAAACAGCCGATTCCTATTACCGGGAATCGGCTGTTTGTAATCAATTTAAAACCACTACTTTACTGCAAGCCTAGCAGGCCCCTGCGCCCGAGGTGCGAATCACAAGACCTTCACCCCAGAAACTTTTAGTGTGTTCAATCACTGATTTCTCAATCATCTTTTCAATCTGCTTTTCATACTGAAATGTAAACCCCTCAAGATCGAGGGTAGTAAGGCTGTCGTTTGACTCATCCAGAGCCATTTCCATATGGGGACCGCCTCATCCATGACCCTGAAAAAAAAGTCTCAGTACCTTCGTCGAATCGGCGGCAAGAAGATTTTTCAGGGTTTCCTTAGCTTTCTCTGTTATTGTTAACATACACATCCTCTGTTGTTCTTATATAGTTGTTATCATATATTGATAGCACTGTCAACAACATTAACTTGATTCTCAATAGTATACTCATTATAATAAATTTAAAAGAAAAGGAGCTAAAATGATTAGAAAAAAATTGGGCGCTATACTCCTGCTACTATTTACGGTTTCTGTTATCGCGGTAGCAGCCGAAAGCATCACCGTCATAAATAAAACTGGATATGATATTTACTACCTCAACATCTCTCCAGACTCTACAGATGATTGGGGAGAAGATCTTTTAGGTGATGAGGTCCTCATGAACGGGGAGAGTGTGAAAATATCTCTTGACAGCTTGGGCGACACCTGCATTCTTGATATCCAGGCCATCGATGAAGATGATGACTCATATATCAAATGGGACTTTAACAGCTGCGAGAAGGGAAAAGTTGTCCTTACAATTGATGATCTTTCGACCGGAGATAGTGTCGGCTCTGTACAGGATTTCACCATCCTGAACGATACCGGATTCGATATTTATTATATATTCCTCTCCCCGGACTACTCCGATGACTGGGAAGAGGATGTTCTAGGCGAAGATGAGGTTCTCCTTGCCGGCGAATCCTACGATGTAACCTTTTCGGGCTATGGTGATGACTGCAGCTTTGATGTCCGGCTAGTTGATGAGGAGGGTGACAGCTACACAAAATGGGGCGTGGATCTCTGCTCAACCTACACCCTGACTATCACCCTCGACGATATAGATTATTAACTTATAGCTAGGGTGAACATCTCACCCTAGTCCTTCTTCTCAAAAAGCAGCTTAAAACCCTCCTTAAGAGACAGGCTCTGCCCGGTTCGGAGGATGGCCTGGCGGAAGATCTTCCCAGAGCCTACCGACACCGCCCCGATTGAAACAAGCAGAATTCCTACACAGAGCAGAAGATGAAGAAGACCAGGCGGTGCGACAATGATTCTAACGAACATCACCATAGGGGCTGTCAGCGGAAAAAATGACAGAAAAACCGTTGCAGGAGAATCAGGATTCATCACAAGATAGGAGATCATCACCATAGGCAGCACCTGGGGTATGATGAAAGGAATCTGAAGCTGTCCGAGGCTCTGCTCATCCTCGGCAAGAGCTCCGACGGCGGCATATAACCCGGAGTAAAGAAAGAATGACAACAGGAAAAACAAAATCAGGTAACCGAGGAGATCAGTTGTCAGAAGTGCAGGCAGCTCAAGATTGAAGGCGGGCCCGGCAACCTTGATGAGAAGAAGTGAGACAGCTATCCATATTCCGTACTGAAGAATTCCGGCTATCCCCATACCGAGAATCTTACCAATCATCAGAATCTCGGGCTTAACAGATGAGAGCATAATTTCAACCGTCTTACTCGTCTTCTCGGTCACGACCGACCGGCCTATCATCTGACTGTAGAGCAGAGTAGTCATATACAGCAGCATTATAAACGCTATAGCGGTGTAAATTATTGTTCCAAAGTCAGCTCCGGCTGCGTCATCCCCGCCCTTCTTAAGCTGAACAATATTCATTGCAGGATAGGTTGTAATCCTGGCAATCCTCTCGGGATCCAGCCCCTCCGCGGCGGCACGCATTCCGGTTATCAGCTGCCCGACAGTGTTGCGAACCGTTTCGGTCATTACAAGATCACTTCCGCTCCTTGTATAGAAAATAAGGGACTCAGCATTCAGACTGTCTTCAGGAAGAAGAAGGACTCCGTCGAGGCTGCCTTTCATACACGCATCTCTGGATTCTTCAAAGTCGCGGCTCCTGCTCATATTAAGAAAATCAGGACTGGAGGCAATCAGGGCCTCGGCGACCTTATCATCTCCACCGTAAACGGCAATACCCGCCTCAGTAACCGATTCCATACTCCTGGTCATGAGAAGACCGGGGAGAACGGACATGGCAATTATTATAAAAGGTCCGAGAATTGTAAGAACTACAAAGCTCTTCTTCACCGCGGTTCTTCTGAAATTATATTTTATAAGAACAAAAAGCTTACGCATCACCATTCTCCTTTTCTCCGACTAGATCAATAAAAATCTTGTGAAGACTGGGTCGCTGAAGCTCATACCGTCTTATTTTGAGCTTTTCAACGACGGCCTTGAGAAGCCCTGAGCCCGCGTCAGGGTCATCAGTCAGCGAGACTTCGCATGACCCCGGCCACTGTACTACATCTTCCACCATGGGAAGCTCCTTTATAAATCCCGCGCTGCCCTCAAAATCGATGACCACGGTATTCCGGCCATGCCTGTTCTTGACTTCAGAAAGGGTTCCTGAAGTTTTCACCCTGCCTTCTTTCATTATGCAGATCTTGTTACAGATTTTCTCGGCATGATCCATTATGTGAGTTGAAAAAATAATCGTCTTCCCTCTGTCCCTTAGCTGCGTAATCATTGAGCACATCAGATCAGCGCTTACAGGATCCAGGCCGGAGAAGGGTTCATCAAGAATTATAATATCAGGATCATGAAGAATGGTAGAGATAAACTGTATTTTCTGGCTCATTCCCTTTGACAGGCTGTCGGTCTTGCTTTTCCTCCATTTGGACAGATCAAACATTTCAAGAAGCGGATCCATCGCTTTGGAAGCCTGCGCGGCCGGCATGCCCTTGAGCTCGGCAAGAAAGATTAGAAGCTCGTCTACCGGAACCTTCTTGTACAGCCCCCGCTCCTCGGGCATGTATCCAATCCGGTCTGTATCCTTCCCGGCAATCTCTTTCCCATTAAACAGAATGTTTCCTGAATCGGGCCTGATTATATTCATTATCATCCGGATAGTCGTTGATTTTCCCGCCCCGTTGGGACCGAGAAGCCCGAAGGTCTCTCCGCTCTTAAGGGAAAATGAAAGGTCTTTAACTGCTTCCAGCTTCCCGTACTTTTTCGTTACGTTCTGAATTTCTATCATGCATTCCCCCAAATAACGTCTTCATCTTATTCTACAAGCCAAAACTAGAATTATTCTACATGTTTTTATTAATTTTAAAGAAAAATCCAATGACCTGAAATCCCCAAAGAACCCCCACGATGATTTCACGCTTGGAAGGCGGTGAAATATTATAGGACAAGATGATGGCCTTAGATCTCCTGTTATTAGATCCTTGCGTAATCAAAAAGTTCCGCCGCGCGGCGACTTGACACTGAGCGCTTAAAGCCGCTCTTCATAGGAATAATCGGAATGCCGGCATCAATTCCGTCGTTCCGGCCCGCAGACAAGCCTGCGGGCCTTTTTTCTTCCGTCCTATATAGATTTTCTTGCAATGTTCGCCGGCTCTGATTATATTATTAAAAGAGTAATAAGGAGCAATATAATGAGTATAAAAAACGAAATGCAGGACGCTATCAATGATCAGATTCAGGCGGAGATGTTTTCAGCTTATCTCTACCTCTCCATGGCCAGCTGGTTTGATGATGAAGATCTTCCCGGTTTTTCAAACTGGATGAGATGCCAATATATGGAAGAAACCATGCATGCTATGAAATTCTTCAACTTTCTTAATGACAGGGGCGGACGAGCCGAACTTAAGCCGCTTGAAGGACCTGATACAAAATGGAATTCTTATATCGAAGCCTTCGAGGCCGTTGTGAAGCATGAAGAATATATAAGCGGTAGAATCAACAAACTCGTTACCCTATCAAGAAAGCTTGAAGACTATGCTACCGAAAGCTTTCTCATGTGGTACGTCGATGAGCAGGTGGAGGAAGAAGATTCGGCAAATGAAATCCTCTCAAAGGTCAAAAGAATCAAAACTGACTCTAACGGTCTTTTCATGCTGGATAAAGAGCTTGCGTCTCGTGCGCTCTCACCCGCCGCTGTTCCGACAATCCTGGCCCAGCCTATTATATAAAAACATTCCGGTGTTTTAGAAAATTTAAAAGCCGTTTCGGACAGCCGTCCGGGACGGCTTTTCTTGAAAGTTCTTTCATCAATTACAAACCCATTCATCCTTTTATAGATATTTATTGAATGTTTTTGATATTTTTCATTTGACAACTCCCACTTTTCGGGGTTATTCTGAATTTATATGAAAGTACTTTCATACAGTTCTTTCAGGCTGGGGCAGATGGCAAAAAACAATGATGACAGAATGACAATATATGACGTAGCTCAGGAAGCAGGTGTAAGCATAACAACTGTATCCCGGTTCCTTAACAATCCTGGTGATGTCAAAGATACCACCAGCAGCCGAATAGCCAAAGCAATGGAAAAACTTGACTACATCCCGCAGGGGAACGCAGGCACCAGGGCGCGGCGCTCGGTAGGCAGAATCGGAGTTCTAACCCCCTTTTTCCCTGCCCCTTCTTTTGCAACACGCTTAAGCGGTACAATTCCACCGCTCCGTGAACAGAATTTCGAGGTCATCGTCTACACAATCGAGACGCCTGAGCAGCTTGATGAATACCTCACGTCAGTCCCCTTCACTCGCCGCATCGACGGTTTGATACTAATGTCGGTACATCTCACAGCTGATCAGCACCGTATTTTAAAAGCCTCGGAACTCAATGTTGTAATGATTGAATCTGATGATGAGAACTTTTCCAGGGTCCTCGCGGATGACTATCGCGGAGGCCAGATGGCTGCGGAACTCTTCCTTGAGAAAAATTATCTGCCCTGCGGATTCTTCGGAGATAAAATCAAGGACATCCCCTACAGCTGTCATCCTTCAGAAGTCAGGCTCAGGGGATATCGTGAAACCTTATCACAAAAAGGATACGAACTGGAGGATCAATTCATTCTTGAATCTGAAACAAGAGTAGAAGACGCCCAGAAGATCTTCAGCGCCTTCCTGGATACAGGAAAATGCCCCAGAGCCGTCTTTGCCATGTCAGACCTCCATGCTATTGGTATCATCAAGGCAGCAAGGGAACATGGAATAAAGGTTCCTGAGGAGCTCGCCATCCTCGGCTTCGACGACATCGACGCGGCTGACTGGATGGAGCTATCGACAATTTCTCAGCATCTTGCTGATTCAGGCCGAATTGCAGCCGGTCTACTGCTCGAGCGTTTATCCGGAAAAGCTGAGACAATTCAGAAGGTCAACCTTCAGGTGAGTCTGATAGAAAGGTCGACTACTTAAAAAAGTAATCAACGGCTAAAGAGCCGTAAAAAAGGAGATTGATATGAAAAAAATCTTATTAATTCTACTGTCTGTACTGCTGATTGCATCCTTCACTCTGACAGGCTGTCAGAAAAAAGAAGAACCTGCACCAGCAGCAACCGAAAAAGACGCCGATGATCCATACGCTGAAGTGCGCGGTACGGTTGTCAGGATGGCAGGTCCGTTCACCGATAACGACGCCATCAAATTCGAAGAATCGGTGAAATCATTTGAAAAGATGACCGGAATCGACATCCAGTATGAAGGTTCAAAAGAATTTGAAGCATCAATCGGCATTTCCATAGAAGGCGGAAATGCTCCCGATATTGTAGATTTTCCACAGCCCGGACTTCTTAAGAACTTCGTAGAAAAAGGCTATGTTGTTGACCTGAACAAGGTCCTCGACATGGGAAAGGTTAAGTCAAATTTCATTCAGAGCTGGCTCGACATGGCCACAATGAAGGCTCCCGACGGCGAAATAATGGCCGGAATCTGGGGAAGAGTAAACGGCAAATCACTTGTATGGTACAACAAGAAAGAATTTGATGCTGCCGGATACAAGGTTCCTAAAACATGGAAAGAACTCGTTGAACTGCAGAAAACAATTCTCGCCGACGGCGACAGTCCCTGGGCTGTAGGAATTGAATCCGGAGCCGCTACCGGATGGGCAGCCACCGACTGGGTAGAAGAGATGATGCTCCGGACAACGAGTCTGGAAAACTATGACAGATGGGTTGCAGGTGAACTTAAATTCGATAGCCCGGAAGTACGCAAAGCAATTGACGCTATGGCATCTATCTGGTTTGCAAAAGGCATGGTTTACGGCGGGCGCAAAAGCATAACCACAACAAGTTTCGGAGACGCACCCAAGGTAATGTTTGAGAGTCCTCCAAAGGCATGGCTTCACAAGCAGGGTAACTTTATAACATCATTCTTCCCTGACAATCTTGTGGCCGGAACTGATTATGACTTCTTCTATCTCCCGACTGTCGACACGGCATACGGGAAACCGGTACTAGTTGCCGGCGATATCTACGCAATGTTCAACGACAGGCCCGAAGTTAGAATGACTATGCAGTATTTTGCAACCGGTGCTTCTGTAGAGGGATGGGTAAAGGCAGGCGGAGCTATCTCCCCGCATAAGGACTCAAAGCTCAGCTGGTACACGAATGCGGTTGACCGAAAAGTTGCTGAAGTAATCCAGAATGCTACAAGCGTTCGCTTCGACGGCTCAGACCTGATGCCGGGCGCAGTAGGCGCAGGCTCATTCTGGAAAGAGATGACAGCCTATGTCTCCGGCGCGAAAACACTCGATGAAGCTCTAAAAACAATAGACGCGTCCTGGCCTAAATAAGCATCCTGTTTTTAACTGACCTAGCGGGAACAGATGCATTAAGCCGTATTCTGTTCCCGTTTTCCTTATAAAACATTTTCAAGGAGGTTTTTATGAGCCGGGATATAGATTCCAGATGGAGCCCCATCACCCTGGCAGCCCTTGTCATCCTAACCATTGTCGTACTGGGAGGAGGCTTTATACTCCTGCAGACAATTCAGGATTATAAGATCTTGATGACAGTCTTTGCCGTCACCTGGGGTCTGGGTTCGGCAGCTCTTCTATTCTTCGTTCTCAACGCGATTGCAGAAACTATGCCCAGGAAAATCCGCTCTGTTGCAGTAGCCTTTGTGTTTGCAGGCCCCGCGATAGTCTTACTGTTCTGGGCCCTTGTAATTCCGACACTGAGAACCCTGAGGCTGAGCTTTCTGGGCCCTCATGCTGACAAATTCGTAGGCTTTGACAATTTCGCCTTCGCATTTACTGATCCGATAATGCTCGAGAGTTTCAGAAACAATTTATTATGGATGATATTCGGAACATCCTTCTGCGTAATTATGGGACTGCTGATTGCCGTACTGGCAGACAAAAGCCGCTATGAGAAAGTGTTCAAGTCGCTGATCTTCATGCCGATGGCAATATCCTTCGTAGGCGCGGGTGTTATCTGGAGGTTCATATATGCCTATAAAGGCGAGGGATTCAACGTTACCGAAATAGGCTTGATAAATGCCATAGTAACATCTTTCGGAGGAGAAGCACAGGCATGGCTGCTTGTCCCCTTCTGGAATAATTTCTTTCTCATTGTGATAATGGTCTGGCTTCAGACCGGCTACGCCATGGTTATAATATCTTCCGCAATCAAGGCAATACCAGGGGAAATAAATGAGGCAGCATGGGTAGACGGAGCAAATTCTTTTACTATTTTCTTCAAGATAACCATCCCCTATATAATGCCGACTATTATCACTGTGACAACAACAATTCTCATTTTCAGCCTTAAACTATTCGACATTGTAAGGGTTATGACAGGAGGTAACTTCGGAACGAATGTTATTGCCAATGAATTTTATCTGCGTCAATTCACGTACGGCAACTCCGGACAGGCATCGGCCATTGCCGTTGTGCTGCTGATAGTAATAGTGCCGGTACTGATGTACAACCTCAGAGATTTCCGCAGACGGAGGGTCCTGAAATGAGGAAAAAAATCAAATTGAATAGAAGCAAGTCAAATCCTCTGATAGGCATCGTCCTTATAGTCATTGTAGTACTATGGACAGTTCCGACCCTAGGTGTTTTCATAACCTCTTTCCGTGATTCGAGAGACATCTACAGTTCGGGCTGGTGGACAGTTCTGCCTCATAAAGACTTCGTCAAAACCGGAGAAATGGAGATGCCCTCTGAGCTTGATCCGGATCAGCCGATTGAGATTGAAGGAGTTACAGCCTCATTTAACGAATGGCGCAACGGAATTGAAGTTGAGGAAGGGCGAACCTTAAAATGGTACGGAAATAAGCGTACCCGCAAGGTTGAGATCTTTGAAGAAAAATGGATAGGATTCGGGGCTAACCTGAACCTGCAGAATTACAGGGACGTCCTGAGCGCGGGAGAAATAGAATACACCGACGGCGAAGGAAATACGATCTCCCGCCAGGGGAATAATTTCTCCGACGCGGTACTAAACTCTATTGCCGTAAGCATCCCGGCTACGATCATCCCGATCCTGATTGCGGCCTTTGCCGCCTACGCCTTCTCCTGGATGGAATTCCCCGGACGAAAACCACTATTCATCATCGTTGTAGCCCTCCTGGTAGTCCCTCTCCAGATTGCCCTGATTCCAATCCTGAGAGATTTTACAAAATGGGGGCTGAACGGAACCTTTGTAGGTATGTGGCTTGCCCACACAAGCTTCGGCCTGCCTCTGGCGATCTATCTTCTGTATAATTATATAAGCAATCTCCCGCGCGATATCTTCGAGTCGGCATACCTAGACGGGGCAACTCCATTTGTCACCTTTGTCAAACTGGTTCTGCCGCTTTCAATTCCGGCACTCGCAAGCTTTGCCATATTCCAGTTTCTCTGGGTCTGGAACGATTACCTTGTGGCACTTGTCTTTCTTGGAGATAAAAACAGGGTTGTCACCAGCGCCCTTGCCGCCATGGTAGGAGAGAAGGGACAAGACTGGCATCTGCTGACAGCCGGTGCCTTCCTGAGCATGATTATTCCCATTGCTGTATTCTTCGGCCTCCAGCGATTTTTCGTTCGAGGGCTCACAGCAGGCTCTGTTAAGGGGTAATGAAATTGAACATCCTTGTTCAATTTCATTTAGAAGTATTAAAAGCAAAACTTTTAATACTTCGCCCTGGTTTGCCCGCCCTCCGTGGCGGGTTAATATAAGACCTTCCATGTCCAATTTCTTTCTGAAGTTTAAAGGCAGAGCCTTTCAAACTTCGCTTCATTCACCCGCCATCCATGGCGGGGTTAATCTACGACCTTCCATGGCAAGGTTTTTCTGAAGTTTGAAGGCAGAGCCTTTCAAACTTCACTTAATTCACCCGCCATCTGTGGCGGGATATTAGGAGTAATAAATGAAAAACGGAGTTGTGTTAATCACCTATGCCGACAGCCTCGGAGGGAATCTGAAAGCCCTCCTCTCCAACCTGAATAAGAACTTCCAGGGATGTTTCTCTGGAATACACCTCCTCCCCTTCTTCCCATCATCGGGAGACAGGGGTTTTTCACCTATCAATTACGACGAAGTAGATTCAACGCTGGGAAGCTGGGAGGATACCGCTGCCCTGGGCGCCGACTACGAAATAATAGCCGACTTTATGGTTAACCATATATCGAGAGAATCAGTCTACTTCAAAGATTGGCTTAAAAATGAAGATGATTCCCGGTATTCAGGACTGTTTCTTCCGATTGAAAAGATCTTCGGTGAAGCGGGCCCAACCGAAAAAGAGATTTCGGCCATCTACCGTCGGCAGCCGACCGAGCCGTGGCTTACAATAAACTTTCCATCAGGAACAGAGAGGAAGGTCTGGTGTACATTTTCAGAGCAGCAGATAGACATAGACATCTCTTCTGAAGCAGGCGAGAGCCTCTTTAGAAAGACGCTCCGCAGGCTTAAAGACGGTGGAATAAACATGGTCAGACTGGACGCCGTGGGCTACATAACAAAAAAGCGCGGAACCTCCTGCTTCATGGTAGAGCCGGACATCTGGGAGACTCTTGAAAAACTGGAAGCCATTGCGTCGAAATTCAATATTGAACTTCTTCCTGAAATGCATGAGCACTATAGCATTCAGCTCAAGATGGCGTCCAAGGGGTATAGGGTATATGACTTTGCACTCCCTCTGCTGCTGCTGTATTCATGGTACGCCGAAGACTTCTCCCCCTTGAAAAACTGGCTTTCAATCTGCCCGAGAAAGCAGTTCACAACCCTCGATACCCACGACGGCATCGGAGTTGTCGACGCGGCCGACCTGCTCACCCCTGAACAAACCGATTTTACTGTGGAAAAACTCTACAGCCGGGGGTCGAATATCAAGAGAAAATACTCCACCTCCGAATACCAGAACCTCGATATCTACCAGATAAACTGTACCTTCTACTCAGCCATTGGAGAGGAAGATGATGCCTACATAATGGCAAGGGCAATACAGTTTTTCACTCCCGGAACCCCTCAGGTATATTACGTCGGTGCTCTCGCGGGAAAAAACGATACAGAGCTTGTAGAGGCAACCCGCAACGGGCGCGACATAAACCGCCACAACTACTCAAACTCTGAAATCTCCGAAGAGATGAACCGCCCGGTTGTGCGGCGGCTTAAAAATCTGATGAAATTAAGGATGACATGTACTGCATTTGAAGGGAATTTTTCTCTATCTGAAAACAAGGACAACAAGACTCTTGAGATAATCTGGAATAAGGACGGGGAAACTGCCGTGCTGACCGCCGATTTATCTATTAAAAGGACGATCATAACCTTAAAGGACGCCGGTGGAGAGATAAGAAGTTTCAGACCGTAGATTCGAACAGGCGTAAAATGATAAAATCTCAAACAGAAAATGATTGGTAGCGACCTGCTCACGGCAGCACAGACGGCACAACTTATAGGTATCTCGAAAGCAAGTATTCTAAACTGGGAAAGACACGAATATCTCACCAAACAGGATGGAGGCTACAGGAAGAGTGAAGTTCTCAGCCTCCTTGAAAAGATCCAGAGCGGAGAGATTGACAGACTTAACCGGAGAGCAAATAAAAAGAAGACTGCCGGCACTATTAGTCCCGCGGCAGAGTACCGCGTCCTCTGTGACGCGGTATCAAAGATAGAGCTTGACGGCCCTGAACTAATGTTTCTGCTCTCGTTAAAACAGTTTATAGATAGCGGACAGGTAAGCACCGCGGAACCTATAGTCCTTCTGGATTTCAATCCGAATAATTACGGCAGCAAGGTGGTGTTCAGCCATCTGAGAGAAAGATTCATGCAGCTTGAGCTCACCCTCAGTCCCGGCTTCACCGCGGCCGCATCTGCAATGATGAGGATAGACCTGCCAAAACTGCCCCCCTCCGAGACGGATATAGCCGGAATTATCTACCAGGCCGTGCGGCAGCGGGGCGACAGATCAGTCTCGGGTTCATTCTACACGCCCGCGGACATTTCCGCGTCGATGATTGCTTCGGCCATGAGAGGTCTCAAGACTGATAATCCGCTATTCGTCGACCCATGCTGCGGGACAGGACAGTTTATGCTGTCATTCATCGCGGCAGGCGGCTCTCCGGAGAGAACATATGGAATGGACTCGGACAGTACAGCCGCCTTCATGGCTGCGTCCAACATCCTGCTTGAGTGCCCGGACATAGATTTTCAGCCGAAAGTATTCGCCTGCGACAGCCTGCTCCAGCCTCCGGAGGGCTTTCCTTCCGCCTTTGATATAACGGCCACAAACCCGCCCTGGGGCGCCTGCAATTCTGCAAAAAGAGCAGAGCTGGAGAAAAGATTCCCGATGATAAAAAGCGGTGAGAGTTTCTCCTACTTCATCAGCCGAGCCTTCGAACTTTCGAGTATAGGAGGGATGGTCTCCCTGGTGCTGCCTGAATCAATAACCAATGTCAGGATGCATAAAGATGTCCGGGAGCTCATCCTCGATAGAAGCAGGATAACGAAAGTCAGGAAGCTCGGAAAAATCTTCAAGGGGGTCTATACTCCTGTTATCACCCTGGAAATGCTTACAAGTCCGGACAATCCCCGGCCTGCTGACAGCAGCCTTGCTTTCAACATAAATATAAACAGCAATGATATTAAAATAATCGACAAGATCTATTCCGTCCCGCATTTCACATTGTCAGGCCGCGCAGAATGGGCGCTTGGAATTGTTACCGGTGATAATAAAAAGTATGTCAGCATAGAGAATAGACCGGGGTTCGAGCCATTAATCCGCGGCGGCGACATAGGGCCGGGCACGATAAGGCCGGCATCACATTTTATTAAATTTGAGCCGGATATATTTCAGCAGACGGCACCTGAATGGAAATACCGCTCCGCCGAGAAGCTTGTATACAAATTTATTTCAAAAAAGCTCGTCTTCGCCCTGGACAGGCAGGGAACTCTGACGCTCAACAGCGCCAACATCCTGCTGCCGGGACCCGGCTGCCTTCCCGCCCCTCTCCTAATGCAGCTGCTGAACTCGGATATTTACAACTTCCTCTATGTTAAAAAGTTTAATTCGGTAAAGGTTCTCCGAAGTAACCTCGAGGAGCTGCCGCTGCCGCTTGGTGTTCCTTCAGAGGAGAGGCTAACCGGGCTCTTTGGACTGACCGAGGCTGAAATCCAATATATCAAAAACCTGCAGCTTTAAGCTTCTCTTCCTCTGAAAAAAATACTTGCCCGCGCCGCTGCCGCGCGTTATGCTCCTCATATGGAATTTGAAAACAAAAGAGTACTAATTACCGGCGGAACCAGCGGAATAGGTCTTGCCGCCGCCGAAGCGTTTACATCAGACGGGGCTTTAGTCTGCATTGTCGGCCGCAGCGAAAAAAGCCTAAGAAAGGCATCTGAAAAGATAAACAGTGAAAGGCTGCACTTGATTGAGGGCGATGTTTCAACCGCGGAAGGCTGCAAAAAAATCGTTACAAAAACGGCCGGAAAACTCGGCGGAATAGATATTGTCGTAAACAGCGCCGGTATCTGGCTCGAAGGTCCGGCGGAGATGGTGACCGACGCACAGTGGAACTCGGTGATGGATACAAACCTCAGGGGAACCTTCTTCATCTGCCGTCACGCCATTCCCTATCTTGAAAAAAGCTCCGGCTGCATTGTAAACATCAGCTCTGACTCAGGGCTGGTCGGCAACGATCTGGCGGCTGTCTACTGCGCGTCGAAGGGAGGAATAACCCTCCTTACCAAGTCACTCGCGGTTGAACTTGCCAGGAAGAACATAAGAGTTAACGCCGTCTGCCCCGGAGACGTCGCAACCCCGATGCTTGACAAGGCAATGGAAACTTATGGCGGTGGAGATGACGAAGCCTACATTAAAGATCTGCTCGAAGTATATCCAGAACGTCCCGGCAGGCGTTTCACCCGGCCTGAGGAAGTCGCGCGATGTATCCTTTTCCTGGCATCCGGCAAGGTGGAAGCAATAACCGGAGCCTGCCTGTCTATCGACTTCGGACTGACGGCAGGCTATTAGAAGTTCCCCTATTTAAGCGCGTGCATTGTAAGAAGCAGCTCTCGCAGAACCTTGCCGACAAAGACCGTGGAGTTGCGGGAACTGTCAAGTTCAGGCGCAAGTTCGACGAGATCGGCTCCGATTATGCGAACCCTCTTTCTACGTAATATTTTTAGGATTTGCACGTAATCTCCAAAGCTGGCGCCGCCGGCTTCAGGAGTCCCGGTACCGGGAACATAGGCGGGGTCGAAAAAATCTACATCGATTGTAAGATAGATCTTCTCACCGTCATCGAGACTATCATCAAATTCCTCAAGACTGGTTGCGGGTATTATCCGGGGATCATTCTGCCGCATTTCCCATTCCTGCCTATTGCCGCTTCTGATTCCATACTGAACCAGTTTCTGAAGCCCTGCTTCAAGGCATAGGTTCATTACCGTACCGTGCGCTACCCGCGAGCCGACATGATTAATTATTGCAAGATCGGCATGAGCATCGAGATGTACCATTGTGAAATTCCCGTGAAGAATCTTCGTCGCAAGGAAAAATGGATAGGTTATAAGATGCTCACCGCCTATTGCTATAAGCCGCCGATTTTCAGATATAAGCTCACTTGCGGCAGCCTTATAGATATCGATCATCGGCAGAGGATCCCCGTAGACCGGCTCCATATCACCCGCATCGTGGTAGGCTACATCTTCAAGATCTTCTCCGAAGTAGAATGAGAAGGTTTCAAGCCCGTCCCCGGGATATGATCGCAGCTCACGCGGTCCGAAACGAGTACCGGCCCTGAAACTTGCCGTGCAGTCATACGAGAAACCGGCGAGAACGATGTCCGCCTCCTCAATTGTATCGGTGCCGCCGTAGAAGAATGTTGTATGTTCTGGCGTCTGAATATTCATAAAATCACTTCCTTATCTTTATTAGCTATTATGAGCCGGAAACCGATTTCACGCATCACATTTTCTTTAAATTTTATTAAATTTTCAAAATCACTTCGCTGACAGTATCATTATTGCTTTCTTAAGATGTTGTTCGGATTATCATTCCGCATTAATTGAGCCTCTTGCTATAACCTGGTTGAACTTTGTATAAGCTGAATCATGACAACCGTTTTTCTATCATGCCCTGTCCTTATCACAATGCATATCTACGACCCTCCCGCAAAATCTAATAACCGCGATAAAATATTTATATATATAACAATATTTTAATTGCTCAAAACAGTATTCGGCGTTATTGTGGAAAAATGAAAAAGATAGGGGCGAAATGCCTCATGATTCAGGGCACATCCTCAAATGTAGGTAAGAGCCTTCTAACCGCAGCCCTATGCCGGATTTACGCCGACAGGGGCTTTAAGGTCTTTCCGTTCAAGAGTCAGAATATGGCCCTCAACTCTTTCGTTACTCCCGAGGGGCTCGAAATAGGCAGGGCCCAGGCTCTTCAGGCCTATGCCGCGAGACGCCTGCCTGAAATAAACATGAATCCTGTACTTCTTAAACCTGAGACAGATTCTTCCTGTCAGGTAGTTCTAATGGGCGAGCCGCTTACAAGGCTCAGCGGGAGCAGTTACTTTTCACAGAAAAACCAGCTATGGGGCAAGGTCTGCGAAGTGCTCGAGACTGTACAGAAAGAAAATGATCTCATCATAATCGAAGGAGCCGGAAGCCCGGCGGAAATAAATCTGAAAGCTAATGATATAGTAAACATGAGGGTAGCCAGACATTTATCTGCCCCGGTTCTTCTTACCGCGGATATCGACCGTGGCGGAGTTTTTGCGTTTCTCTACGGAACCCTTGAACTGCTTGAGGTTGAGGAACGAGATCTCATTAAAGGATTTATCATTAATAAGTTCCGGGGCGACATCAGTCTGCTTGAGCCAGGACTTAGAATGCTCGAAGATCTCACTGACGGAAGGCCGACACTCGGGGTCATTCCTTATATTAAAGATCTCCTCCTGGCCCAGGAAGATTCGGTCTTCCTCGATGAGCGCCGGGAGTTCGGAACAACCGGGATCGATATTGCGGTAATTCATTTCCCTCATATATCAAACTATGACGACTTTGACGCCCTGCTTATCGAGAAGGGGCTGAAACTAAGATTCATCAGCCGGGTTGAAGAGCTTGGAGAGCCTGACTGGATCATTCTGCCCGGGACAAAGACTACAATTGGAGATCTTCTCTGGCTGAAACAGACCGGCCTTTCAGAAATGATAACCAAACTCGCTGAAGGCGGAACTCCGGTAACAGGAATATGCGGCGGATATCAGATGCTAGGGCGAAGCATTAATGATGATGACGGGGCTGAAGGCTATACGGGCTCATTTCGAGGACTTGCCCTGCTCCCGGTAAAAACCGATTTCACCAGAAAAAAGAAAACTATTCAGTCTTCCGCAAAGTGCATCTCCTCTTCCGGCTTTCTCGCAGGGCTCCGCGGGGTTAAAATATCCGGATATGAGATCCACATGGGAGAGACAAAGCTCGATAATCAGTCCCTCGCCATCTTTAAAACAGAATCGGGCGGCTTTGACGGAGCAGCCTCTGCATCCGGGAAAATCTGGGGAACCTATTTTCACGGAGCCTTTGATGAGGCTGAGTTCAGGCGAGGCTGGCTTAAAACCCTCAGATGGACGCCCGAAGGCAGGGCCGTAAGCCTTGAAACAAAGAGAGATGAGGAACTTGATATTCTGGCACAAACAGTAAGAGATAACATCGACATGAATCTTCTTGATCGGATAATCGGACTATGATTATTTCAGCAATACTCACCGCGTCCTTCATTCTTGATCTCTTTTTCGGAGATCCGCCGAACAGCTTCCACCCTGTTGCCTGGATTGGACAATGGATTGATATGCTCTGGAAGAAAAGACTACCGGGCAGATTCAGACTGTTCATTTGGGGAGTATTAATCACCTCATCAGGAATCTTTTTTTTATCAGTCCCCCTTTATTTCATCGGATTTCTTCCCGTGTTATTAATAATTCTGCTCTCCATTCCGCTTCTGAAGCTGTCATTTTCACTTCGGAATCTTTTCAAGGCTGCGGGGGAAATCCGGGAACTATTAGAGACAGGCGAACTCGATAAAGCAAGAACTCAGACAGCCTGGCATCTGGTAAGCCGCGACACAACAGAACTCACTGAACCCGGAATTGCCGCAGCTGTCATCGAATCGACATCAGAAAACATTACCGACAGTTTCACCTCTCCCTTCTTTTTCTATCTGCTTTTCGGCCTGGCCGGCGCATGGGCTTTCCGCTTTGTCAACACCTGCGACGCAATGCTCGGCTACCGAAGGGATGATTATGAATGGGGAGGAAAGTTCCCCGCCCGGCTGGATGATATCCTGAATTTCATTCCCGCCCGAATAACTGCTTTTTTTATCATGATCGCGGGATGCAAAAAGAAAAATCTGATTTCAGCATTTCGCGAAACGCTTCAAAGTCGCAATAAAACAGAAAGCCCGAATGCAGGTTGGACAATGGCTGCGATAGCGGTAATTCTTGACCTTCGTCTCGAAAAAAAGGGATTCTATATAATCAATGAAAAGGGACGGGAACCGGAGAGCGGAGACATCGATGACTGCCTTAGAATATGCAAAGCAGCGACAATCCTGATAATGATTTTTCTTGTGGCAATGGGGATACTCATCTATGGAATTTAAAATACAGGACGTGATCCACGGCGGCCCGGATTATGCGGAACTAGGGAAAAAAGGGATGACATCACGAAGGCTCCTGGATTTCTCGGTCAGCGTGAACCCCTTCCCCCTGCCCCGCAATGTCAGGAGGGCTGTAAAAAAAAGCAGCATTTCCGAATACCCGGATCCCAAGGCACTGGAATTATGCGGGGCCATTTCCCGGTTTCAAAACCGAAGGACGGATGAAATAATCCCTGTTAACGGGCTGAGTCAGGGGATATGGCTTCTTTCCTACCTGCTCAATTCAGCAGGCAGGGACGCCCTCATTGCCGGCCCCTCTTACGGAGAATATGAGAAATATTCGCGAATCTCGGGAGCCCGGGTAATTGAGTGCAGAAGCCGTGAGGAAGATGACTTCATCCCTGAGGCCGAAAAGCTGTGCAGCCGGATTAGAGAGAGCCGGCCGAGAACCACCTGGCTCTGTAATCCCAACAATCCAACAGGCACCCAGCTTGAAACCGAAGATCTCCTTAAAATCAGCCGAGCCTGCGGCGAATCTGAAGGCTATCTGATAATAGATGAGGCCTATATCAACTTCCTGTCCCCTGAAAACAGGAGCTCTGTTACAGCTGAAAATATAATAATCATGAGATCTATGACGAAGGATTTCTCTCTTCCCGGGCTCAGACTCGGATACATAGCGGCTGATTCAAAGATAATATCAAATCTGAAAAAGCTTCAACCGGTCTGGAGTGTAAGCTCCCAGGCTCAGGCGGCGGGAATCGCAGCACTTAAGGCCCTGAACGTCTATGAGCGGCAATGGGAGAGTCTACGAAGGACAAAGGCTGACTTCATCCGAATGCTCAGGGACTTTAACCTTAAAATATTCCCGGGAACCGCCAACTTCATCATGGTCAAACACGGAAATCCTTCAGAAGAGGAGCGAAATAAGATGAGAATAAAACTACTTAACTCAGGGGTTCTCATACGTGACTGTGCATCCTTCGGACTTCCTGATTTTGCGCGGTTAGGAGTCCTTACCTCGAAAAAAAATCGCAGACTCATAAAAGTATTAAGGAAACAGAGATTATGGGAAAAATAACCCTCGTTTTAGGCGGAACCAAGAGCGGCAAGACCTCATTGGCACAGAATCGGGCCTCAGAATTATCCGGCGAATCAGGGAAAAACGTGAGCTATATAGCAACAGCTCTCGCCCTTGACGGCGGAATGGAGAAAAGAATTGAGGCGCATCAGAGGACAAGACCTGCCGAATGGCAAACGGCCGAGGAACCGCTCAAGGTTTCGGCAATACTCTCTGCCGCTTCAATAGGGAAAGCCGCTGTAATCATCGACTGCCTGACTATGCTGGCAACAAATATTATAATGGAGCTTGGAGAGGATCCTGCCCGGGAAGAAGCACAGGCTCTGGTTACCTCCGAAGTTAAAGCAATTCTCGCGAAAGCCGCCGGCATCGACGCCGAGTTAATAATCATCTCGAATCTGGTTGAAGTCGGTCTTGTTGCACCAACGAGGCTCGGGGGAATTTTCCAGGATATAGCAGGAATAAGCCACCAGATAATCGCAGCCGCGGCCGATGAAGTGATTCTGATGACAGCCGGCATTCCTCAGAAATTGAAGGGTTGAGCTCATGAAACTATTATACGCAATAAGGTTTTTAACGATCATCCCCATTCCGTACAGACAGGATGAGGATATGGCGAGTGTCGCGAGGGCCACAATCTTCTTCCCTGCAGTAGGCCTTATTATCGGCGGGCTTTTGTATGGAGCGAGCCTCCTGTCCGTAAAATTCTTCATTCCAGAGGTAAGTTCCGCCCTAATCCTTTTAATATGGGTTGTCATCACCGGAGGTCTTCACCTCGACGGCCTTGCGGATCTAGCCGACGGCTTGGGCGGCGGTAAAACAAGAACCGAAAAGCTCTCTATCATGAAAGACAGCCGAACCGGAGCCTTTGGGGCCATTGCGCTAATTATTCAGCTCCTTCTCAAATGGACCCTTATTCTTCAGTTTATTAAAGACGGTGCTTCCTTTAGCCTTTTGCTCATACCAATGGGGGCTCGCTGGATTACAATGAATTTCATCCTCATTTTCCCGTCGGCGAGAAAGGACGGTATGGGTTCATTTTTCAAGGAGTACAGCAGAGTGCGAGAACCCCTTCTCGCCGGATTCTTCACCCTTGCAGCCGCCTTTCTAATTGGAGGACTGCCGGGAATTTTTGCCTGTCTTGCAGCCCTGCTCCTCCTGAGCATTGCGACCCTGGTTATCAGCAGAATACTCGAAGGGCTCACCGGGGACGTATACGGCAGCCTGATAGAAACTGGTGAAGTACTTATAATGCTGCTGCTGCCTCTCTTTATTCAGGTTTTCATCTCATGAAAACAATTTTCCTGCTCCGGCATGAAGAATGCGACAGCCGCGGCTACACAGGAGCCGGAAGCGATGTAGACCTCACCGCAAAAGGAAGAACAAGAGCGGCTCTGAAGGCGGGGCAGTTCAACCGTAATGGGGTTAATCTCATATTCACCAGCCCGATGAGGCGCTGCGTTGATACAGCTGCCCCGATAGCTGAAGCGTTCGGACTAAAGCCGATACATGCCGAAGAACTCAAGGAAATCAACTTCGGCCTTTGGGAAGGCAGAACCTATGATGAGATAAATGATGAATCCCCGGAACTTCTCACTGATTGGCTTAGCGCCCCTGCTGAACACTCACCACCGGAGGGAGAGACCCTTCGACAGCTGTATGAGAGAGTTGAAAATTTCTGGAACAAACAAGTTGTACTATGTCATGAACCGGCAATACTTATTATCAGCCATGGAGGCCCCATTAGAACCCTCCTTTCGATCCTCTCCGGAGGCGGCATCGAAAATCATTGGGCATTTCATATAGACAGAGGAAACTTCTGTAGAATACAGATGTTTGAAGACGGAAAATATCAGATTTCAGGGACAAACCTGAAACAAATAACGGAGTAAGATTGTGAGCAGTAACAGTAATAATGAAATACAGGAAAAAATGCAGAACCATCTAGATAACCTGACCAAACCGGTCGGGAGCCTTGGAAAACTCGAAGAGTATGCGATGAAGATGGCTCGAATACAGAATAAGGTTCCGCCGATTATAGAAAAAAAGGCAGTCTACGTGATAGCAGGTGATCATGGGATAAACACCTCCGGAGTCTCGATGTTTCCAAGCGAGGTAACACCTCAAATGGTAATGAACTTCGTAAGCGGCGGAGCCGGAATAAACGTACTTGCAAACCACTGCGGCTTCGAGGTTAAGGCCGTGGACGCGGGAGTGGCGGCTGATTTTGATAATCCGGGAATAATTGACTGCAAGGTAGCAAAGGGTACGAAGAACTTCCATGAAGAGGAGGCGATGTCTGACTCCGAACTGGAAAAATGTCTCGAAAACGGGAAGAGACTTGCTAAATCAGCCGTCGCTGATGGCTATCAGCTGACGGCTCTCGGAGACATGGGAATAAGCAATACTTCAAGCGCTGCCGCAATGGTCGTTGCAGCAGGACTGGAAGCCGATTCTATAATCGACAAGGGAACCGGAATCAGCGATGAGCTGCTCGAAAAAAAGCGGCGGATAATTCTCGAGTCTATCTTGAAACACGCGCCATATTCCGGCCCGATGGATATCATGCGAAAACTCGGAGGCTTTGAGCTATGCACGATGGCAGGATTTATTCTGGGACTGAAAGGAAGAGGGGTAGCCTGCATGATAGACGGTTTTCCTGTCACATCTGGCGCATACATGGCATGGCTTATTGACCCATCGGTATCAGACTATCTCTTCGCCGGCCACAAGTCAAAAGTTAAGGGTCATAAGGTAATGCTCGATGCCATGGGGCTCGAACCAATTGTAGACTTCAACATGAGACTAGGAGAAGGCACCGGGGCAGTGATTGGAGGCTTCATGGTTGAACTGGGGGTGAGAATTTCCCGGGAGATGGCCTCATTTGCCTCCGCAGGGGTTACAAACGTTGATAACGAAGAAGCCTATTAGCGGTATTTCATAAGTCCCCGCGAACCGAAAAGAGTGTCTGCAGTTTTCCTGACCTTAGTGCCGATATTATCCGATTGTGGTTATTACGGTGACACCATTATAATATTTCAATTATTTAAGCGCGCGGCTTTTTTCATCTGCTGATATTAATGATACAATAAAATGATTATCAGCCTAAAGGATGTACTTCATGAGGATACTCGTCGCAGATGACAAGCCTGACCTTTCCAACCTAGTAAGAATATATATGGAAAAAGAAGGTTGGGAAGTCATCGTCGGTAATGACGGCAAAGTGGCGCTGGAGATTTTCCAATCGACGAAGGTCGATTTATGTATTTTTGATATTATGATGCCCGGGCTCGACGGCTTCTCCCTCGTGCAGAAAATCAGAAAAACCTCAAACGTACCGATCATCATCCTGACTGCGAAAACTATGAATCAGGATATAGTCCTTGGCCTTGACCTGGGAGCCGATGACTATATCTGTAAACCTTTTAACTCATTGGAACTCGTATCACGAGTCAAAGCCCAGCTCAGGCGAAGTTATACATTCTCCGGCTGTAGGAAGATACTGAAATTTGGAGATATTGAAATAAATACCGAGAAATGCCAGGTCTTTATAAATGAAAAAGACTGTGAGCTGACTGCGACTGAATATAAGATACTGATAATTCTTGTCAATTCACCAGACCATATTTTCACAAAGAATCAACTATACAATGAGGTATTCGGAGAGTTCAACTTTAAGGATGAGAATACTATAACTGTTCACATCAGCAGACTCAGAGAAAAACTGATGGACAGCAGCAGGCAGCCAAGATACATCCAGACGATAAGGGGACTGGGCTACAAAATAAATGAACAATAGCCGCGAAATCAGTCTGCGAAAGTATCTCTTATCGAAGCTAATCATATTGATAATCACGGTAACATCCTCGATTTTTATTTATGATTACTTTATTGAGAAAATTATGACCAATCAGATGCATAGACATTATTTTAACAACAAAGAAATTGATCTTTTAAGCTATGAGACTCTAAATGATGATTTCCTTCACAACAGCGGCCTCACTATTGAAGTAATAAATAAGAACCTCGAAGTAATTTATACGAGGGGCAAAAATAGTATTCCCGGCAAAAAATATTCCTTCAAACAGCTCCTCGATCGGATAAATCTCGATACATGGACTGAATTTGTTACGCATAAAGTTTATCTTGATGAAGAGGGAAATGAAAACATCATCCTCTTTGATCAATCCATACCTGAGACTGAACTTGAATTATTAAGAAATGAGGCAGCATACTATATTGGCTTGATGATTATGGGCATTCTTTTAATTTCTACCGGGTTTTCATTTTTTTACTTTAAGGACATCTACGGTAAGTTAAGCAGGGAGTTTCTGTATATTCAGGAAAAGATAACAAAGATTCCACATCTGCAGACGAGAATTGAATCGGACCAATTCCAATTAATTGAAGCCAGAGAGCTGGCGGAAGCCTACAACCAGACGGTTAAAGAGATGGAAATGATTAAAAAGGTAAATGCCGAGATTCAGGAGAACAGTAATCAGCTTATTACAAATCTTTCCCATGACATCAAGTCACCTCTAACATGCCTAACAGGATACACCGCCCTTCTCGGTGAAAAATATAACAATACCGAAAAGATAAACGAATATTTCGGATATATAGACAACAGTGTCAAAGATCTGAATAATATTGTTTCCATGCTCTTCGAGCAGGTCCAGTCCCGCCATACCGAAACTCTGCTGAAACGAGGTGATTACGATATCAATGAAGTTCTGCGGGAAGTCTGTGCGAATTACTATATTGCCTTCACCAGAGCCGGTTTCAATGTCGAAATTGATATAGAAGAAGAGAGCCGTGTCCTGTATATAGACAGGATAAATATGAAGCGGGTCTTTAACAACATCCTCGACAACTGTCTTAAACATAACGAGAATCCGACCGATGTATTAATCTCATCAGAAATGCGGAACGGAGAAATTGTAATAAATTTCATGAATAACGGTATTAGCATAACAGAAGATGTCAAGGCAAGCATCTTCATGCCGTATTACTATAATAATTACAGTAATAAAAAAGGCCCCAGTTCAGGACTGGGGCTTAATATTGCTAAAGAAATTCTTGAAAAACACGGCGGAAGCATCATACTCACAGATAATGATCGTTTTACTACGGTCTTCCGCATAATGCTTCCTGCCACATAATTAATTTTATTTTTAAAATTCTTCTACCTAGAAGCCACTTCGGCGGCGTCCTTCTTCTTTCCCCAGACAAAAAGCTTTGTATCAGAGATATCATTACCGTCAATATCTCTTATTGGGTTTGCCGGATCTTTTTTCTGTGTCAGATTAGAGACAACTATCAATGCTGTAAGACTGACAAGGAAGGCCGGTACACATGCCATGTAGATGGCTTCCCATACATCACCTTCAACCGACGGAAGGAATATAAAAACACCGATTATCCAACTTATTACACCACTCGACATTGATGCATAAGCTCCGGAATTATTAGTCTTTTTCCATACAATACCGCAGATATAAACGGCGGCCATTGTCGGAAAGCCAAGGGCTCCTGCGAAAACGAGGAGGTTATAAAGGTTACCGAGAACAAGTCCGAAGATTAATGCAATTATCGTCAGGATAACCATACAGATCCTTGTTCCGAGCAGCCTGTTTTTATCAGTTGCCTTGGGATTAATCATCTGCTGGCCTGTATTTCCAAGCATTGCACCGGTTGATAGAATTGTATCACCAGCAGTACTGACTATAGCCGAAGCCAGGGCAACGAGAAACATAATTCTGAGCCATCCTGGAACATAGTTTGCAATAAACCAAGGCAGGATATTATCCCATTCACCCTCAGGAAAGCCCGGGTTCAGAATAAACACACACATACCTATGATTACGGGAATCATTCCAAGTACAAGATAGAAAAGACCGCCGTAGATAAAACCCTTTGTTGCGGTTCTTTCACTCTTTGCGGCTAGGGCTCTTGCAGTAAGAACCGGACCACCGGCATCACCGAGTGCAACAGAGAACCATGCGGCGAGCATGTAGAGAATACCGAGTGCTCCGGTATAACCGTCAAATCCGAAGACATCGCCTGCTTCATTCAAGTTTATAGAGTAAAAGAGTGCAAACGGCGGGTTACCATCGAAGGTACCAGCATTAGCAATGAATTCTTTCACACCCCCAACAGCACTGAAGGCATACGGAACCATTATCAACATTGACAGCCCGATGATGATGAATGCCAACATGTCGGAACGCGATAAAGCCCAGAGACCACCCACAAGAGATATAATCAGAATGACAACCGCACCAATGATGGTTCCGGCTAACAGACTGAATCCGGTAATCATTGATAGCACTACTCCGAGAGATAAGAGCTGTGCGGAAAGCCATGAGACAAGAGCAAGAGTATTGATGACAATACCGAATGCTCCGATTTTCTTGTTGAATCTGCTATTGTAATAATCGACGATGGTTAAAAACTTTGACTTTCTAAAAACCCTTACAAGAAAGAAACCGCTTATCATCAATGTTAAAACAGGTGACCAGGGGTCCCAAACAATTGCCTGAAAACCGCCTCTAAAAGCTTCTGATGCACCACCTAAAATAACCGCCCCGCCAATCCATGTTGCGGTAACAGATGCTGTAACAAAGGGTGTGGTCAACCCCCTGTCTGCAATGATGTAATCATTTGTTGTCTTAGCTTTTTTTGAGTATTTCACGCCGATCAAAATAATGATCATGAAATAAATAGACAAGGCAATGATGCCACCAGGTGAACTTAAAAATTCCATATTCAATCCTCCTTATAAATTGTTTGCACATGCAACTAATATATATCATATTCTTTCATATGTCGATATTTAATTATGACACAGTATTTGAGCATAAACCTTAAGTCAATATTAAATATTTATTAAGATTTCTTAATGATTATTTCAGTCGAAGGAGCCAACCGGCCCAACAGGCGTCTTTTCGCTTACGCTATTTATTATGAGTTTTATTTCATTCTGACCGAAAGCACTTAATAACTCAATAGAATTAATCCCAGGGTTTCCCATCCTCACCGCTTCCTTACATGCTTGCTCTATAGTGCTGGTACTAAAAATTGGTGTATTAAACTCTTCCGATTCAAGAACTAATCGATATTATCCTATGAGAACCTGATTGCCCCGATTATGATGTGATTGCCGGGCCTTATTTTGAGCCTCTATCGAATTGAATAAATTTCATCAAAGGTTCCCCGAGAAGTTCTTCAACAGCTGCAGCGATACATTCAGCAGAATCAAAACGCTTGTTTATTGCGTTCCGAATCTCCGGAGTATCGCCTTTCTGGCGGAGTGACTCAGTCCGGCGATGAACGAGAGGACATACTTCAACACCATCAAGGAGCTTGTCGGCTAAATAGAGGATCTCCGCCTCGGTTATCGGGCTGCCGGAGCTATAGTATAGGTTCATATGCTGCCCGGTTATCAACGCAATATCATTATAACCATGAAGGGTCAGTATCCGCGCGCCTTCACGGGCGTGATTGGGCAAACTCTTGGCCACATCATGCAGCAGCCCTGCCCGCTCGGCAAGCTGAATAGATAGATTAAATCCCCGATTGTTCAACTTTCGGCATATAATACCGGATAGCTCCGAGACCTTCTCAGAATGACTAATCACGTCTAACGGAGTTGCATAGTCATTCAGCAGATGTAGGCATTCGCTCTCCTTCGGAAGCTGCCTCTCATCCCATCTATGTTTTATTTTCTCATAAGCATCAGGGGTATCCATATCAAAAAGAATACCCTCTTCGCCAGTCTCAAACCCAAAAGTGCCTGATTCATAGTTCGCAAGCACCGTCCGAAGCCCCCCGGCTCCGTCATGCTTGAGGATCTCTGGAATGAGAGAGGAGCTGATCAGCGGCGGATGTCCTGATTCTCCCCTGTATTCCGGATAAATGATACGTGCAGACTCTTCTTCAAAGATTCTGCACATCCGCTTAAGAAAGATTCCCAAGACTAGCGGAACATCAACCGGAAGCATGAAAAATGCGTCTATACTGGAATCTCTTAGTGCCCCGACTCCGGCTATGACTGATGAGAACATGCCCGCTTCATAACGGCTGTTCAGCACAGCTCGTGCACCCAGCCTTTCGGCAGTGGGAATCACCTCATCAGCATGATGGCCGACAACAACAACAGGTGAATCAATTCCAACAGACTGAAACAACCGAATCTGATGCTCAAGCACAGTACAGCCTCCGAGCTGCATAAGCGGCTTCAGCCGGCCCATTCGTGATGAAAAGCCTGCGGCCAATATTATAGCTCCATATGTTGTTTTTATTTTATTTTCAGTCAAATCTCGCTCTGCCCCATATACCTTTTTGCGGCCCTTCAAAAGACCAATCTCTTACATTTCTGTATTCTATCCGTCCCTGAAGGATGGTTTCAAGCTTTTCAATCTCAACCCCCTGCGGCGCCGGAGCATTGAGGATGATAAGCTCGGCAACAGAACCTCCGGACTTAATGCGATAATCAATTACACCGTCAAGGCTGAATACAGCATCTTCCCAGTCGCTGCGCGCCAGCCTGCTGCCATCCGGCTGCTCCATAAAGTCGTCAAGTCTGCCGGGGGTTCTATCCATCAGCCGGAGCATAGAACCACAGGAACAGGAAGCTGACAGCCAGCGACCGCAGTCGCCGGTTCTGTACCGAAAAAGTGGCATTCCGAGGCGGCTCAGCGTCGTAATGACAATCTCACCCCATTGCCCCGGAGAAAGCATCACCCCGGTATCAGGATCAATTATCTCTATATAAAGATCAGCCTCACGCATATGGTAACCCGACTTTGCGCCGCAGAATACCCCTCCGCCGAGCCCCGTTTCGGTCATTCCCCAGTGTTCATATACGGCGGTGCCGGGGACTGCCTCAAGGCGTTCTCTAATACCGGAGGGTACATAATCAGCAGTCAAAAGCCAGGTCTTGAGATTGTGAGACCTGCCGCAGGATTCAAGAAAAGCCGAAAGACCGGCCGCCTGCCGGGGAAGCCCGGCAAAATGAGTTACTCCCTTATTTATGACTATACCCCCGGCCTCTGAGAGAGAACCGAGCGGTCCCGCGACAATTCCCCGGGCGCTGAATCGTGACAAGGCATCGTAGAGCAAGGGGCCGATGCTCCCCGGCTGAGGTCCGGGCATCCCGATAAGAACAATGTCGCCCTTTGAGGTAAAACTCATCATGCCGTGATGAAAAAAATCACGGGTGCGTTCCTGATCTTCATCGGTAAACCAGACCCTCTTTCTTCCGCCGGTTGTGCCGGAACTGGTCAAGCTTACAACTCGGCATATTTCATCCTGTGAAACACAGACCATCCCCGCTCCGTATAATTTCAAGTCCTCTTGCGTAGTCAGCGGCCATTCGGCAAGATCAGAGGCGGATCTGAGATCCTCCGGGTGTAAATTATATAGAATTCTTCTATAATAAGGGCTGTAATTCTTTATATACGCAGCCGTTTCCCTGATTTTGGCAAACTGATACCTAAGTAGATTTTCAGAGGTTGGACTATGCCCCAGCCTGCCCTCCATCCATTTATCCAGCGGACTGATCAATGCTGCACCTTGAGTTGTCTGCGATACAGTGTCATTCCGTTCCTGCTGCTGAGGTTATACGCACAAAATGGAATGAGTCTGCGATTGGGGGCGAGAACATGAACCCTACAGGAAGATAGTCTGTCCAAATCAAGGGTATCGGCATCCTGAAAAAGCATTCCGGTGATGCTGAAGCCGTTCTGTTTTACCAGCTGAAGATACTCATCCCAGGCCGAAACATTATAGGCAGCTCCGACCGGCTGCGAAGAAGATGCCGAGGGCATTGTCCATTTTTCCGAAAGAAAATCTCGCGCCTTCATTATGGCAGAAACACCGCCTGAACAGCAGCAGAAAGAGCCCGGGCTTTCAGCCTTATCATTTATCAGCGGAACGATCTCTTTCTCCGGTCCGAGATAGAAACGTCCGTGAAATGAACAAAGAGGGTGCCCGGAGCTTAAAGGTTTAAAATAATCAGCTTTTACCGAGTCTCCCAACTGAAGTTCAAGAGCCGCAAAAACTTCGGGCATAGTAATCCGCCGAGGTTTTCCCCTACCTTCCGGATACCGGCCGAAGCAGCTTACCGGCTGGAGATGCAGCCCTCTGACGGCAGGGAGATTTTCTGTGAGATATTTAACAAGGCCTCCAAGCTGATGATCATTCACCCCCTGCACCAGAGTCATGACCAGTACAACACCAAGTCCTGCTGCAGCACAGTTTGTCACTGCCTGTCGTTTTTTTTCTGCAAGCGCCTCTCCTCGGAGTCGTATATAAACGTCATCCGACAAGCCGTCAAACTGGAGAAAGACCGCTGACAATCCGGAATCTTTCAACGTGGAGGCATAGCCAGGTTCTTCTGCGAGCCTCCGGCCGTTTGTATTGAGCTGAAGATACGGGAAACCGAGCGCTGAAGCTGCCCGGAGAATCTCCGGCAAATCGTCGCGAAGTGAGGGTTCGCCTCCCGAAAACTGCAGGTTAAACGGACGTGTTTCACCTATCTCTTTTAGAAATTTCAAATCAGAAATTATTTCATCCACTGGCCGATCATCCGGGCCGCAAGTGTCCTTTGATGAGGAGGCGTAGCAGACAGGGCAGGACTGATTGCACCGACTTGTTATCTCAATAACAACACAGCAGGCCTGTTGTTTATGTTCAGGACAAACTCCGCAGTCAAACGGACAACCATCGACAGAGGTTGTCAGTACTTTTGACGGCCGAGTGAGTTCCGTCCCCATCATCCAGTCATCGATATCGGGGAGCCCCCTCCATATCGGAATTTCAAAACTGCCGTGCTCATCACATTCTTTGGAAAGAAAAACATCATCATCCCGTCTGATATATTCAAGATTCAGAAGTTTCAAACATACAGGGCAGAGACTCCTACTCGATTTCATAATCATGGTTCTCCAGAAGTTCAAGACATTTTTCATAAACCCCGGCGATGATTAAAGGACAGTGCTCAGCCTTCCAGTCAGCATCTCCTCCGGTGAGAACCCCACAGTCGCTGCTGCCGAAATTATCAGTAAACCAGCTGATAAGCTCCGGAATCATTACAAATGCCGAACCTTCATGCAGCAGCTCCAGAAAGCAGGCCCCTCCGCTGAGAGCCCCGCAAAGAAGCCCACTCTGCAGTCCACCGCAGAAAGCTTTCATAGTCCTTATAAGCAGAGGATTCTCTACGCCCTTAATTGAAAGGGCCTGTGCTGCAAGAATCTGGCTGCAGCAGTATCCCTTGCCAGCAAGCTCAAGCAGTTCCCAGTTTGTTTCATTCATCAGAGATCTCCTTTTTTTCGGCAGACTGCAAGAAAGTAGCCAGGTTTTGCAGTACTGTCTTTTACTCCGCAGTCATCAGGGCCGCCCAGCCACTCGGAGTAGAAATTTTCGACTGAACCAAACTCAAATATTATCCTTGCAATCAACGACCCAAGATCAGAGCTGCGCTCCTTTATGCAGAGAATTTCAAAACCTTCGGCCTGAAGCGCTTTCCGCCATTTCCATTCGGGAGATAATTTCTGCAGACAGCTTTTTCCATTATCCGCCGTCCCCGCCCCACCTCTGCCTCTTAAATACATATCGGTGATTATAAGCCTCCCCTCGGCGACAAGAACCCTGTTGATTTCAGAGAGAGCCGCGGAAAGATCGTTACAGATACTAAGGCTGCATTCTGCCAGTACGGCATCGTAGCAGCCACCGGAGCAGGGAATGGCAGCCGTATCGGCTTTGAAAAAGATTTTTGCCGGAAACCGCAGCCGTGCTTCTTCTATCATCTGATCTGAGATATCGCAGCCTTCTGTTATAAAACCGAAGCGGCTGGACAAATACTCCACCGAGAAGCCGCCGCCGCATCCGACATCGAGAACCCTAGCCCCGGCAGAAATCCCGCATAGAGAAAGCGCATAGTCGGTAAGTTCAAGCCCGCCGGGACGTCTGAGCCCTTCGTTGAAATCCCGCCATAGAGGGGCTTCGTAAAGAGGCGTTTTTTCCGTCCTGATCATTTATCCTCCAGGGTCCGCTCGACCTCGGCCATCTTCCCTATAGCAAGTTCTTCTGGTACGTAGATGAGGCCGCAGCCCGGACAGACCAGAAGTTCCGCAGGAAATTTACTTTTCATATACCTTATATGAACCTTTCCGGCTTCGAGTAGGAGATTACAGCCCTCGCAGAGAAGTCCGTCTATATTTGATACTTCAGTTTTCATATAATTACTCCATAACCTCGAGCCGGTGACTGTAGGCATTATGAATCCTGACAGCCTCCCCTTCCAGCGAATACTCAACCCAATAGGTAACTACTCCTGGTTTATTCGAGGCTATTAAATGTTCGGTTTCCGGATTCAGAATCCGGCGGCCGCTCAGCTCCGCTTCGAAGACAGCACGCTGAATATCCCTATAAAGAATCATCCGCTCTTCCACCCGGGCAGCAACCTCTTCCGATATCAGCAGCCTTGTATTCTCCCAGGCATCGTCTGCAGGTAGGGCGTGGTTTGAAGCCCATCTTCTTCGAACCGACTCACGGGCTCTTCGCCGGTTTTCCTGTCTTTCACTATAAGATATCCTGCTGCCCGGCGGCTTCCTATGGGCGGAAGCACCATAGAGGACTTCAAGAATATGTCTGGTGCTTTTCCCTTCGGATGCGAAGTTATCCTGACACATCACGCAATAAAGCCCGTAATCTTCATTGCTTTCATTGATTCTCGCCTCTACCATTAGACGGCCGACCTCCGGTTCCGTCAGGCTGACAAGGCCTCCGAATCCGCAGCAGCGGGTAAGCTCTCCACTATAGAATAATTCTTCAATTTCACAGCCCTGTCTTTTAAAAAGGGATCTAGCAGCCGATCTGACTTCAGGAAGATAACGAGAGGTGCATGGATCGGCGATTGCGAGCCTAGGTTGCTCTCCCACGGTCGCCGGAAGAATATTTTCTGAAGATTTTTCATCGAAGATTTCCCATAAGGAAATGAGTGATTCCTTATCGACTGCATTTGCAAGAATCTTCCTACAGGAGGTACAGGCATAGATTATTCTGGGTTTGCCGCAGCCGCTCCACCAGGTTCTGAATGATTCTATTATCTCGTCCCGAAGAGGTATACGGCCGGCCCAGTCTGCAGGGGCTCCGCAGCAGCCGAGATAAAGACCTGTTCTGCCTGAACTCATTTGAAGAATGCTTTCATAGGATTTTTCCAGCAAATCAGGCATCAGGGCCTGCATCTGACATCCGGGGAAATAGACAGAGTCAGCTCCTTCAGGGAAGATTCGGATGGAGCATTGCTCACTGTTACTGTATATCATATCCTGAATTGGAAAATCATGGACTGCCGGCGGCATTATTCCCCGTTCTACAAGTTCGCGCTTTCCCATCGTGCAGAGTTCTCCCATTGACAGATCATTCGGGCAGAGCTCGGCGCAAAGACCGCAATCAGTGCAGCCGTTAAGCATATGCTTTGTTTTCCTCACCCCGTAGAACTGATTGACGCTGTTCGACAGCTCTCTCACATAGCGCTTTGGATAGCTCCCGTGATGCTCTAACAACTTGCAGGCGGAGACACACTCCATGCATTCGCAAAGCACACAGCGGCAAGCCTCGGTTAATGCCTCATCACGGCGAAAAGACCCGCCCTCGGCAGGCACCGTAACACTTGACGGGACGATAGTTTCTGTATTTGTATAAAGACAACTTTCAAAGGGTAATTCTCCATCGCGACCTGCCGAAAGCGAAACCCCCTGGAGGTAGCGATCAATGGAAACAGCAGCTCTGCGACCGTCCGACATCGACGTCGATGGCGAATAATTCTTCCGGAGAAGACTGCCGGCGGCAAAGAGGCCCGAATGCCTGCAAATGAAGGTATCAATATCAGCTACCAGCTCCCTAGTCGCCTGCCCGCTTCCCCAGGCAACGAGAACGGCGTCATATGACTCTATTAAATTTTCAAGCTCAGAAGCATTACGGCCGGAGTTCAACCTAATGCTGACAGCGGTAGAATCGAAGACGGAGACGTCCTCAGCTATAATATCCGGCGTCAGAATATCCAGAACGATACTTCGGACGCAGCCTCCGAGTGATGAAGACTTCTCAAAGAGTTCAACGTCATAACCCTTCTCATAAAGAGTAAGCGCCGCGGTCATCCCGCAGAGTCCGCCGCCTACGACAGCCACACGCTCACTTCTCTTTCTGAGGATACGGAACTTCCGAGCCTTTTTCATTCCAAATAGAACTGCCGCCTCTTCAAGTCGGGGAACATCTATAGCGCCGCCGTAATCTCCTCTCAGACAGCCGGATCTACAGGAGGCATCACAGATCCTACTGAGTATCCCCGGAAAGGCCACCGATCTTTCATAGATGCTGCGAGCAAGGTTAAAATCGGCCTTCTGAATGGCTTCAAGCATCTTCCTGACGTCTACATGCAGGGGACATAGGCTCTGACATCCAGGAGGGCAGTCCTGAATACACTTATCCTCAAGGGCTCCGATATACTCTTTATCCATCTTCAATCCTTCAAAAAAGCAGGCTCCCGCCGCATCAGTCCGCGGCGGAAACCGATAAATCTATAGTTTCTTCAAACCAGATAACACCTTGTCGGGTGTTGCAGGCAGCTCTCTGATTCTGACTCCGCAGGCATTGGCTATCGCATTGACAACCGAGGCATGGGGAGACGACAGCGGCAGCTCGCCTACTCCGGAGGCTCCGAATGGACCCTGTTCGCGGGGAGACTCAAAATACTCAAGCTCCATCTCATCGGGAATATCCTTTATAAACGGAAGCCCGCAGCGGACAAGATCAACATGCTTAGAGAGATCATCGAAGTTTTCGCTTAAGGCCAGACCTACTCCCTGTGCAAGCCCTCCGTACATCTGCCCGTCTACATTATTGCGGTTTATAACCTTACCGACATCAATAGCCATAGTCATCTTGGTGACCGATGTTTTACCCGTCGCGGTATCTACGGTTACCTCGCTCATGATCATTCCGTACATATACATTAGCATCGGTTTACACTGCGACGTTTTCTCATCGATCATAGAACAATGAGGACCAGAGGCGTAATTGCCCTTGTAAAGAAACTCCTTTCCCTCATACTTCATCTCGTCATAGCTGCGGTAGCTTCCATCGGGTTTCACCATTGCGACAAGCATTTTATCGCAGGCGTCCTTCATCGCATTTCCGAAAAAAACCTGTCCCCGGCTTCCCGCTGATATTCCACCGTCGGGGCTCATTGCAGTGTCGTTCATAATCAGCTTAATTTTGTCTACAGGAATGTTCAGAGGACGCAGACATTCATGGATGATTGTAAGAGTACCCATATCCGAACCCTGGCCGTGATCCTGCCAGCAGTTGTAGACCGCCGCGCCTCCGTTGGGCAGAAGTTCGACCCAGGCCTCGGAATAATCGGCAAAGTCACCACCGACGCAGTAAGTTGCAAGCGCTACACCGACCCCCTTCTTCTGCGCTTCAGTTGATTCAGCCTCAGCCTTTTTCAAAGCCGCCTGATATTTTGGCCTGAGCCAGTCAATCATCTCGGGCAGGGGGTAGACCTCCGGACTCTGTCCGGTCGGTGTTGTCGAACCTTCCCGGTAGACATTCTTATAACGGAATTCGAGCGGATCCATACCCATCTTTAGGGCAAGCTCATCGACAACAGATTCGCTCGCGAAGAGGGCCTGCGGAGATCCGTAGGCCCTGAATGCCGTACCGTATGCATGGTTCGTACAGACAAGTTTTCCGTACCCGCGGATATTATCGATATTGTAACCGCCGCCGATAAACATATTCCCCTTGAATAAAACGAGGTCACCCCACTCGGAATAGGCACCGTGATCGAAGATATGCTGATAATCAAGGGCTGTGATCCTGCCCTCCTCGTCGGCAGACATTGTAATATCGATATTTGACGGAGCTCTCTTTCCCGTATATGTAATTGTCTGATGCATATCAAACTCAAGGTAACAGGCTTTCCCCGTTGCCATGGTTGCAACACCTAGATAACCTTCACATGTCGGGCTCAGTTTATAACCGAAGGTGGCACCCATGTTATTCTGGACAATCCTGACCTTGTCGGCATCGAGGCCGAGGGCTCTATGAAGCATGTCGATATGCAGGTAAAGGCAGATACTCTTTGAATGGATAGTCAGTCTGTCATCCTCATCATAGTATGAGAATCCGACATCAGGCTCTAAAATCAGATGGGGCTGACGAGTAGTATAATAGCTGCCTTCGGCAGAGTACGCAGATTTCTCAATCAGCGGTTTCACCTCTCCACCCTTAATTGTCGGAAGCTCATAATAAACATTAGGCACGCCGGGGTGAATCTCCATTGCGTCTTCTTCCATCGCCTCAAATGCACTCAGGTAGGCGGGCAGCTCTTCAAGTTCAACCTTCACCGCGGCCGCTGCAGCCTTAGCATGTTCGGAGGTGTCGGCACATACAATAGCCATTACATCACCGTACATAAAGATTTTCTCATCACAGATGATAGGCCGGTCGAAACCGTCGCATTTATTTCCCGGAAGGGTAGCCATTCCGTTTATTCGGTTCGTACCCTGCACATCTTTCGCCGTTAGAACACATTCGACACCCGGCATTTTTTCAGCCTTGCTGTAATCAATAGACAGGATATTCGCATGCGAGACCTTCGACTGAACAAGGGCGAGGTGGAGCATCTCTCCGGGCATCTTAAGACCAAGGTCGGCACCATAATCCCATCGGCCTGTAACCTTCGCGAGGGCTGAAGGCCGGGGAGCAAATGAACCGAGGATACTCTCACCGTCCTTGAATTCCCACAATAGTTCTTCAATCTTCATTTCTCCGCGAACAACCTTCGCTGCATCCATAACGGCATCTACCAGAGGTTTATACCCTGTACAGCGACAGGCATTACGGTTTTTCTGAAACCAGTCCCGTACATCTTCCCTGCTCGGACTCTGATTCTGATCCAGAAGAGCTTTTGCCGAAACTATGAAACCCGGAGAGCAGATTCCACATTGAGCACCACCGTGTTTAATCCAAGCCGCCTGTACGGGGTGAAGGTTTTCAGGGTTGCCAATACCCTCGATCGTTATGATCTCGGCGTTTTCACGGACCGACTTCATCTTTACGACACAAGCACGTTTGACCTTGCCGTCGATCAGTACGGAACAGATTCCGCATTGCCCGGCCCGGCATCCCACCTTAGTTCCGGTCAACCCAAGCTGCTTTCTGATTACATCAACCAGTCTGTCGTCCACATCAACGATCACTGTTTGATCAAGACCGTTCACATTCAATACCTTTTTGTAAAGATGCCTGTTTTTCTTTACCTTCTCGTCACTTTCACCACAGCCTGCTGCGACTGTTGAATCACACATGTCAACCTCCGTTTGTGTTTGTCTTCTCCCCGGACAATTTACTGGAAATGAGTATATACAGCTATCCAAAACTATCTGACGATTTTATTCAGATAAAGGTATAGAGAAACTGTATTCTGTTGTGTATTGATTCTTATTCAGTCAGGTGACGGGTATTCTTAACCTATCCACTCTCACTCTCCTTTCCAAGTCCGGGAGGCGTATCCGTTTCCAGATAAACCCATCGGTTTGCGTCCATAGCCTTTGCCACAGGATTCACAAACTCGGAGAAATATAATTTTCTAAAAGACTAGCATAGAAAATGTCTGCGGTCAACGAAAAATCATTGTTTCACTCTTACTTACCTCTGACACACCTCTAATTTTAACAAAAAACAATACTTTTCATTATTTTTTTTAAAAAATCGCCTTGACAAAAAGCACTAACTCGACGCCACAATGATCAGCATCACTTGAAAAGGACACAATTATGCAATTCAACATGAAAAAATCAGTTTCAGCTCTGCTTTTGACAGTCTGTATTTCATTGACCACTGTGGCAGCTGAAGACAGAACTACTCCGAAGATTCTCTGCTGGGGACCCGGATATTCACTAGTCCTCGACGCTCTCTATATGTTCCCGGAGGCTGCAGACGCTCTCATAGCAATGGGAAAAGGAAATCAGGCAGGCGGTAGTTTTCAGGAAATACTTGATCCGGCCTATTCAGGCAAGGCTGTTCTGGCAATGGAGCTGCAGCCCGAAACTGTTGCTGCCTACAACCCGTCTCATGTTATACTAAAAGGGTATATGAGAAAGGCCGCAAAAAACATTGAGACATTGGGCATCCCGGTCTACTACATCGACATGGAATCACCGGAGCAGTACGATAGAGATTTGACGCTGATGGGAGAGATCTTCAATAACCCCGAACGGGCTGAGGAACTTAAATCTTATTTCAAGACCGAGCGGCTTGCTGTTGAAAATACAACATCAGGAATAGCGGCTTCGGAAAAACCCGGAGTACTCTTTCTCTATCACAGTATGAAAGGCGGCAGTCTAACCCTCAAGGTTCCGCCAGCCGGCTGGATTCAGACAAGGATGGTTGAATGGGCGGGGGGCGTCCCGGTCTGGACGGATGCCGTAAGCGAAAGAAGCTGGCAGACCGTATCATTTGAGCAGATTGCCGCATGGGATCCGGATACAATTTTTGTAGTCTCCTATCATACCGATGTTGCGGATGTCAAAGAACAGCTTAAAAAAGATCCGCTATGGAAGATGCTGCGAGCAGAACAGAACGACAGGCTCTATGCCTTCCCGGGAGATTTCCTAAGCTGGGATCAACCTGATCCGCGATGGATACTCGGCATGTACTGGATAGGAAGCAAACTCCATCCTCAGCTGTTTTCAGAAGCACTGCTTGAGAGCAAACTTTATCAATTTTACAGCACCGCATACGGCTTCTCGAAGGCTGATGTTGATGAGATAATTCTTCCCAAAATCACAGGCGACTACCGCTGATGAGCAAAACAGTAAAGCACCGAAGCAACAAGAGCAGACTAATACTACTTTGCCTTACGCTTGCGGCAGTCTTCCTGCTGTCGCTGCTTCTAGGCCGTTACCCGAAGCCGGGCTTTACTCCAATTTCAGTGCTCAGAGCTGATCCTCTGGCGTTGAAAATCTTCCTGACGTTAAGACTGCCCCGCTGTACAGCCGCCATGCTGCTGGGAATGGCGCTTGGCTGCGGAGGGCTTATATTTCAGTTAATATTTTCCAACCCTCTTGTTGAGCCGGGATTTCTGGGGATAAGCCAGGGGGCCGCCTTCGGTGCGGGACTCAGCATTATACTCGGCGGACAGGCTCTGATATGGATGCAGATCAGCGCTGCCGCCGCGGGGCTGACAGGGCTTGCGCTAACCTACATCCTTGCCCACAGGCTCCGCTTCGGAGGCTGGTTGCTGCGTCTTATACTCGCAGGGATTGCCGTATCGGCACTATTCTCGGCGGGCCTCGGCCTCGTGAAAACGCTGGCCGATCCGCTGACACAACTTCCGGAGATGACCTTCTGGCTGCTCGGCGGCCTGTCCGGAGTAACACCCTCCCACCTCAAGGCTGCAATTCCGGGAGTAGTGATTCCTCTGACAATTCTCATCGCCCTGCGCTGGAGAATAAACATCCTGTCGACCGGCGACCAAACGGCATTCTCCCTGGGACTAAGCCCGGCAAAAGGCCGACTGCTCATACTCTTTCTGGCTGTAATCCCCGTCACTACAATGATTTCCATCAGTGGAATTGTTCAGTGGGTAGGATTGATAGTGCCTCATCTGTCCCGAAAACTATTTGGCGCCGATGCTTCGGCATCACTTCCGGGCGCCATTGTAATAGGCGGACTTTTCGGACTCATCTGCGATGATTTTGCCCGACTGCTGTTCTCAGGCGAGATTCCACTGGGAATTCTGACAGCATTTTTAGGCGTCATTCTCTTTATAATCATCCTTACAAGACCTGATACGGAGCAGACATGCTAGGGCAACCGGCTTTTGAACTCAGGAGAATGAGCTTCTCTTTCGGTGAAACAAAACTCTTTTCTGATCTCAACCTTTCGCTGCCGGAAGGTTCTATATGCGCAATTCTCGGACCGAACGGAACGGGCAAGACTACACTGCTGCATCTATTGCTTGGCTGGCTGAAACCGGACGATGGGGTAATACTGTTAAACGGAAAAGATCTTCAGAAACGCAGTTCTCGTGAGCGGGGAAGAACAATAAGCCTGCTTCCTCAGAAAGAAAATCTATCCTTCGAGTACTCTGTAGCCGAGTACATCCTTCTCGGCCGCGCACCTTATCTGAACCCTCTTCAGCAGCCCGGGGAAAAAGATCGTAAAATAGCATTTGAAGCGCTTGCGACAGCCGGAGGGACGGCTATTGCCGACAGAAAGATACCCAGACTCAGCGGTGGAGAAACTCAGGTATGCCTGATGGCGCGTTCACTCACCCAGGAGCCGGAGATCCTCCTGCTTGATGAACCCACAAATCACCTCGATCTATCCAGAAAACGGGAGATGATAAACCTGATGAAATCCTACAGGACAGCAGGAAAAACAGTAATATTCACGACTCACGACCCCGAACTTGCAGCCCGGACAGCCGATTATCTCATTCTAATAGGACCGAATAGGGAAGTGAAATCAGGACCCTTTGACAAGCTGTTTACCGAAGAAAACCTTTCCGCAGTTTACGGAATAGCCGTAAAAATTGTTCCAATTGGCGACGGTTCGGTCACTGTCGTATATTGAGATTATTCAAGAAAAGGTCCCCCGGCGGCACAACATATCAGAATTGCTGGTAAACTCTCCGTGTTAATACTTTTATTTCATGAATCATGCCTAATAACAAGTTAGTCTGTATCCTTATTTCCACTCAATTTACTACATTATTTTGAGTTCCAGCGGATTAACAGCCTTGTGTCAGAGAGATGATATAAAACTAGTATGAACTTCGATTGACGGCTTGCGGCGGGCTGAACTACGATAGGATTCGGAGAAACTTATGAATCAGAAAATCAAGGGCAATATTCTCATTATCATCTCAGCCTGTGCCTTCGGCTCCATTGCCGTCATCTCACGTATCGCAATTACCCAGGGCGGTGATGAGACGAGTATCATGATAATCCGCTTCGCAATTGTAAGTCTTTTTTTTACAGGCTATCTCAGGCTCAGGGGCATCAGCTGGCGCGTAAACAGAAAACAGTTGGCAGGTCTCCTCTTTCTGGGATTTATCTGTTACGGAAATGTTGCGCTGATGATGTTTCTTGCGATGAAGTACATCAGTCCGGCCCTCGGCTCACTAATCTTGTACACATACCCGGCAATGGTGATGGCGGGCTCTGTCCTCTTCCTTGGAGAAAGCTTCAGTCGCCGCAAACTCGCCTCACTCATTATTTCGCTTACCGGATGCGCTGTCGTTCTCTGGGGGCCTCTTGGACATTTAGACCTGCGCGGCGTCCTTTTGGCATTTCTTGTTGCGGTATTTTATTCCATCTATATAATCGGAAGCCGGAAAATGCTTTCCGATATTCCGCCTGCGAAGGTATCCGCCTGGATGGCAGTCTGCTGTCTGGTATATTTCACCATATACGGGGCGTTCACAGGTTCACTTGATATTTCATTCAGCACCGCCAACCTGATCTCAGCCGCCGTCCTTGCCGTATGGTGTACGATTATCGGGTTTGTAGCGTTCCTGTCCGGTCTCAAGGTGGTCGGAGCCCAAAACGCGGCCGTCATTAGTACAATCGAACCTCTATATACAATTCTGCTCGCCTGGCTAGTGATTGGAGATAAGCTTTCTGGCAAGCAGGTAATTGGCGGACTCATTATCATGAGCGGTGTGTTAATTCTAAACCTCCCGGTTAAAATAAGAGCTAAATAAAAAGTTCATCGCAATAACGGAATCTCCAATGTAGAACAGAGAAGATCCTGCCTAAATTACTTTTCACGGTAATTTATAGGCTTGACCTATGTTTAAAGGGGAACTACTATGCTTTCTTAAGCAAAAATCTGATAATCAATATCCTTTAAAGAGAATATTATGTTACTCATAGCCGGAGAAGATTTGCATGAATGAATCAGCAGAAAAAATAACTCGATACAGGACGAAAAAACTGTCAGGCAGAGAAAAAAGTCTCAAATGGCTCCGGATTTCAATGTTCTACCTATCGGCCATTTTCATTGTCTTATTAATATCGGTTCTTGCTCACCTAAAGAAGGAAGTATCATACAACCAAAACATGACGCTGATGATTACCCTCATACGGAGTTCGCTGATAGTCCATACGGCCATCCTTATTGGTCTCTCAATCATTCATTATTTCCATGCGAAAACCAATACCAAACATGAAACAGCATTACTGATTTACCAGCACGATCTGCAGATGATTGTCGATGAACGGACATGCACATTGGAACTCCGGACACAGGAGCTTGAATCAATCTATGATGCTCTCCCGGACTCCTTCCTTCAGCTGAACAAAGACGGCCGAATTGACAAGATTTTCAGCGGTAACAGTCTATATGAAGGAGATTCAGAGAAGATTCTCGGAAGAGATATTAAATCATTCCTGTCCGATGATACAGGCAAACAGATTATGGCGGCACTTGATAAAACCCTGAAAACCCATGAACTGACAACAGTCGAGTGCGACATGCTCTGGAACGGAAGATTCTGCAGCATAGAATGCAGATTCATTGCCTCCCCGGAGAGCACGGCAACCTGCATCATCAGGGATATTACCAAACGCAGAGAATTTGAAGAGTCACTCAAAACTTCTCTTTCTGAAAGAGAGATTCTCATAGGTGAGATTCATCATAGGGTAAAAAACAACCTTATGATCATAATCAGTCTTGTAAATTTTTATGAAGAGACCGTTGATGATACAAATAAAATCCAGCTTGAGGATCTAAGAAACAGAATCTATTCATTGTCGCTTATTCATGAACAAATGTTTAATTCAGATCTGGTATCAAAGTTGAAAATCAATATTTATCTGGAAGATCTTACCTCCTCCCTTCTCTCCTCTTTTCCGGACCAAAATGTAAGATTCAGGATGGCCATACCGGAAATCTATTTTTCACCGGAAAGGGCTGTTCCGCTCGGACTCATAACAACCGAGCTGGTTTCGACAGCAGTCAGGAGCTGGTCGAAAGAGAAGATTGAAAAGCTAATAGACATCCGCTTCAAAAAGTCAGACGGTGAATATGAAATGAGTATTATCTGCAGAAACCTGAGAATCCCTGAGGAACATAAGAAGGAAATTCGTGGGAGCCTTGGCGCCAGATTGGTTAGCATCCTTGTAGAGCAACTGAATGGAACAATTATCTTCAATCACACCGAAGACACCGAAGCAGTGGTCAAGTTTCCTGCCTGAGAGGTTCTAAAAGCCCCCCCTCATTCAGCTCATAAGGAGGCGCCGCTTTGATATCGCCGGATGAAATTAAATACTCTCGGCATTTTCAAGCAGATAGGCTTCTGCTTCTGTACTCCACAAACCGTTATTCGCCTTCACAAGCCGGGCCAGCTCGGCAAAGAACTCACTGCCCTCTCCGAGTTTCTCAAAATCATCCAGGGCTGTGAGCGGCATGCTCTTGTGATTGTATATAAGTTTCTTGCCGCCGGGAATCTTCGGAAGATTCAATGTCGTCTCCACTACAGCATCAAGACCGCCAACATGGGTAATCATCGCTGAGGGATTGAGCCGTCCGTCACCCATCATCACGAGGGATTCTTTCATATCATCGGTGTTTCCGCCGCTGGTTCCCACGAGGTGATGAAAAGCATAATGCACATTATAGAAGTTTAGCTCCGCCTTAAAGTTTTCATCTGATGGACCGGCGAAAAAGTTTAGACAGCCGTCCTTGGCCAGAATCTTGTCTCCCTGCTCGATTACCGGTTTCACCGGTGCCATGACAAGGACATCATCATATCCAAGGCCTCCGGTGAGCTCCATCAGGCTGGCCACAGGATCAGGGGATTCCTTTGTATTGAGGTAGATCAGCTTCACCCCGTTAGCGGCGGCCTCCTCTACCGTATAAATAGATGCCGCCCGGGCGAGCCTTGCCTCATCTATGTCGGTTACTACAAGCATCCCGGGTTTTACCGGCGCGTGAATTGCATAATCTATAGCCCCGAGCCCCATGGGTCCCACGCCCGCGAGAATTGCCAAATTCCCACCTGCCCTTATTCCCATCTCGTGAATATAAGTTCCCTGGGGAATATGATACATAGCATGATAGGTTCCGACTATACAGGATACGGGTTCAGAGAGTGATCCCATGAAATAGGCGTCACCCTCATAGGGAAGAAGACAATCCATTTCCATTACTTCATTGGGTATTAGTATGTTTGTAGCGTCCCCGCCGATATACCTGAAGGAATAGCCGGGAGCGTCGAGAGAACCTTTATAATTAAGTGCAGGCTGAATGGAAAATTTCTGACCTGCCTTGAACTTGCCGGCCCATTTTGAGCCTACTTCGAGAATTTCACCACAAAACTCATGCCCGATGATGGTCGGATTCTCGGAAACATCGTCAGGAACCCGCTTGTGGGCAGAACCCTGTGACGCAGCCTTGTATGATGACATACAAATACTATCCGAAATAACTGTCGCGAGTATTTCCTCCTCACCCATGACCGGAAGCTCGAATTCCTCGAGTCTTAAATCATTCTTTCCGTATATTCTTACTGCTTTGGTCTTCATAATCACCCTTCCTTATAATCTATGCGTTTAATTTCAAAATTCGCCGCTATCAGTTTCCGCCCTTCTTCATAGGAGGCAACCTCTCCGGCCGAAATGGCCTGAATAAGGATGTTGCCAATTGCCGTTGCTTCAACCGGGCCGGCAAAAACTGGTACTTTGACCGCCTCAGCCGTCCAGCGGCAGAGAAGCTCATTTTGACAACCGCCGCCTATTATATAGAGGCTTTCAATCTCCACTCCGGCGCTCTCTTCGAGCTGCCCCACAGTTACAGCGTATTTCTCTGCAAGACTTCGGAACACGCAGGCCGCAATTTCCCCGATAGTCTCAGGGACAGGAAGACCTTCTTCCCGGCAGTACTCCTGAATCCGAAGCGGCATGCCGATGCTCGTCAGATTAGATTTTAAAAACCGCGTATCATCGGGATCCATACTGAAGCCCCTGTCACCGGCCTCTTCAGCCATCGAGACTATCTCGGGCCAGTCGTACTCCTCGCCGGTCTTATCCCAATGAGCCTTACATTCCTGAATAATCCAGAGGCCCATTATATTCTTGAGGTATGTTATGCTTCCTTCCCGCCCGCCTTCGTTTGTAAAATTATATTTATAGCTAAGATCATTTATAACCGGCTTATCAAGCTCAATGCCGAGCAGCGACCAGGTCCCGGAACTAAGGTAGGCGAAGTTCCCTCCTGCCGCCGGTACGGCGGCCACGGCGGAGGCGGTATCATGACAGGCCGCGGCAGTTACAACAACATCAGGCCCGGCCCCGAGCGACTTCACTTCTTCAGGAAGAAGCTTCCCTATCACGGTTCCAGGCAGCACAATATCGCCGAAGATTTTCGGGTCAAACCCCGCGGCCTTAATAAGTTTCTCAGACCAGCAGCCCTTTACAGGATTATAAAGCTGGGTAGTGGTTGCCTCGGAAAATTCATTTTTCATAACTCCGGTCAGCCAGTAGTTCAGGAGGTCAGGCACTGTCAGAAAATGCCTTGCCGCCTTCACTGTCTCTGGAGAGATCCTGTTGTGAGCGAAGATCTGAAAGAGTGTATTGATCTGCATGAACTGAATTCCGGTCTCGTTATAGACATCTTCCTTCGGGATGATCTTAAAGAACTCTTCCATCATGCCGTCAGTCCTGTTATCCCGGTAATGAAAGGGGTTCGAAAGAAGGTCGCCGTTCGCATCCAGAAGCGCGTAATCCACTCCCCAGGTATCAAATCCTATACTGACAATCTCATCTCCATATTTTTCAAAGGCCGCTCGGAGGCCTTCTCTTATGTCGGCCATGAGGCCAAGAAAATCCCAGTAAACTGTCTTCCTGATTCTGACCGGACGGCTCTTAAAACGGGCAACCACCTCAATATTATAGAGATCTCCTACAATAACCCGCCCGTTGGACGCGCCCAGATCTACTGCTATAAATTTTTTCATTTCAGCATCACCTGACCGCCGGTCACAGGCAGAGCCTGTCCAGTCTCATACTTCTGGTCAACCAGGTAAAAAAGCGCCTTGGCTATATCTTCCGGAGTACAGCCCCGGCCCATCGGCACCTTGGCCTCATAGAAGGCTTTAACATCCTCGATAGTTTTTGCACCGGGAACCTTCCCCGCTCTGAGATACTGAACAAAGAGTCCCCGGTCGGGGTCAGCCCATAGCGGACCTTCAAAGAAGTTCCCGGGGCAGATTGAGTTAACCTTGATGTGATCGGTAACAAGCTCGAGAGCGAAACTCTGGGTAAGCCCTATTCCGCCGAACTTACCGCCTGCATAGGCACCGTTTTTATTAGAGCCTTCGAGGCCGGACTTCGAGTTAATCTGAATAATGTCGGTAAAATAAACGAGTCCTGCTGCTTCCGCGGCCTTATTCTGTAGGGCCATGACCCTCGATACGTATTTGACGCAGAGAAAATAGCCGGTATAATTAACCTTCGTAACAAACTCAAAGTCAGACAGCTCCTGCTCTTTTACACTTCCGGCCTTAAGTACTCCGGCGTTATTAACAAAGAGGTCAATTCCACCGGCACGAAGAACCACTTCCGATACCATATTCTCAACCGACTGCTCATCGGTAACATTTACTTCAACAGCGGCGGAGGTCTCACGTCCGTATTCAGCATTCAGTTCATCGGCGAACTTCCGTGCTCCGCCTGTATTCATGTCCGCAATAAAAACATAGTAGCCGCTCCGCGCAAGTTCGCGTACAAGACCCGCGCCAAAACCCTGAGCGCCGCCTGTAACTACAGCAACACGGATTGCAGTTCCTATTTTGAAGCTTCCGACCCCTGCAACATTTATTGCCGAAGGCCGGCCGTTCTTAAACAATCCGGAAGCTTTCGCAATCATTTCATCTTCCGAGGCTCCTTCAGGCAGTTCAAGCTCTGGCGCGGCAACCATCTTGTCACTATAGCTAATGAAGGCTCCGCTCGCCCCGTCAAAGCTAAGCCCGCGCAGGACGGCGGCTATTTCATCTGCATTGATACTCATCTTATCCTCCGAATATAATCAATTACCTTCTCCGGATGACGGAGATCCATGTGGGAGCCGGCATCAGAGTATATCTCAAGCTTCTCATCGAGGCTGAGTCCGGCAAATTTCCCCTTCCCGCTGAACAGAGCAAGTTCCGGCTCTATCGACGCGAGATGTTCGTGGGCAATGAGTGCCCAGGTTGCCCCTATCAGGTGGGAGAACTCAGGCTTCATGATTTCTGGGCATCTGAAAATCTGCCTCGAAGAGTTGATATCGACTCCGCTTATCTGCATGAAACCGTGCCGGGCACAGAGCTTCTGGATTCTAAGAAGCTGTGCCATGGTATTCCGCGGCGGCATGTAGGTAACAGCCTTGAAACCAATGTTCCTTATAAGCGGCATCAAATCATCCAGATACTCATCTTCGAAATGTTCAGCTTTCTTGTCGCCTGTCGGGCTTTCGGCAACATCCCCAAGATATGAATAGGCGGGAATTGCCCCTATGCTGTTCGCAAAGGCTACCACCTCAGACGCAGAAGGACATTCGGCCTCATTTGACTGAATAAAAAACCGCGACACAAGATTTCCCTTGAGAATCCCGAGAAGATCATAAGCATAATGCGGGTTAGCCTCATCAAGGAGGAAATCCTTAACTGTTGATGAAATCTCAATTCCGAGTTTGCCAGTGACATAATCAACAGTCCCCGGCCCTTTCCCAAGGCTTTCGATTATCCGGTTTGAAAGTGCAAAAAGAATATGCCTCTCGGTAATGCTGCCCCCGTCGGCGGCCTGTGACAACGGATAAATGTCCTGTTGAAAGTCCAGCGGCTCGAGGATGCCCTGCGGCAGTACCGAATTGAGCCTCTCAACCTGCTTTTGATTTCGCAGGTTCCGTTCCTCATTAACAGGCTTAAGCCAGACGGCAACCTCATCAATACGGTTGTGCGGCACACCATGGATAACAATATATCCGCTGCCCGCAGAATCAGGATTGTTAATCTTCCTCTGTTCAAGGAAGGTTCCGTTGAAATTCACCCTCACCTCAAAACCGACTGTCGAACCCAGGCGAAAGGCCTTACAGGCTTCGACCATCTCACCGGCCGCCCCAATACTGTCATGATCAACGCTTCCTGCGGCCTTGAGTCCCGCTGCCCTTGCCATGAATGCAGCCTTCGATGGTGAGTAGGGACTGAAAGAATAGCTTGTATGAATGTGGTTATTAACTTCATTAGTCTGCTCCGGATAGAGCCCCAGTCGTTCAATTTCCTCACCGGCAAGAAAAGCAGCAGAGATGCGATCATCTCTGCTGTCTGAGTTAAGTTTGTCTATAATTCTTTCATCTAGAACGGAATTACTCATACACCTTCCCGGTTTTGACGAATCAGTTCACCGTCGCTCTGATTTGATGATGGCTGATGCCCCTTAAGCGGAAGAATATTCTCATCAATTGCATCAATTATCCAGGCAGCTGTCGGAAAGAAGAGTTCTTCCATCTCAGCCGGAGGAGTTATCCAGTTCTTTGATCCGACAACAACCGGAGGAGCATCGAGGTAGTCAAATGCCAGCCTCGAGATATTCGACGCAATATTATGGAGAAATGATCCCCGCTCGCTCGCATCGGATGAAATCACAACCTTTCCGGTCTTTTTCACCGATTCAATAATCGGAGCATAGTTCAGAGGATTGATAAAACGAAGGTCAATCAGCTCAGCACTGAGCCCATGATCTTTCTCCAGCCTTTCCGCGGCCTTTACAGCCTCATAGAGGGTTGCCCCGATGGTGATGATTGTCACATCTTTTCCGCTGCGTTTGACCGAAGGCTCACCCTCGGGAATCTCATAATAGCCCTCGGGAACGCCGGATTTCTCGAACTCCTCGCCTACCCCGTATAGTTTCTGACTCTCGAAAAATACGACAGGGTCAGTTCCCCGGAGGGCCAGGTTCAGCATTCCCTTCGCGTCATATGGAGTCGACGGGAACATTACCTTGAGTCCCGGAATATGGGCAACGAGGGCCGACCAGTCCTGTGAATGCTGGGCGCCGTATTTATTGCCGACTGAAACCCTGAGGACGAGAGGCATCTTAAGCTCCCCGCCTGACATCGACTGCCATTTGGGCATCTGGTTAAAGACTTCATCGCCGGCACGCCCCAGGAAGTCACAGTACATCAGCTCTACCATAGCGCGTCCGCCGCAGAGCGCATAACCTACACCCGAACCGACAATGGCGGCTTCGGCAATCGGAGAATTAAACAGCCGGTGATACGGAAGAGCCTCGGTGAGGCCGCGGTAGACGGCGAAAGCACCGCCCCAGTCACGGTTGTCTTCACCGTAGGCCACGAGGGTTGGGTCAGTGTAGAAAGCGTGTATTGCTGCCTCGAAGAGAGCATCACGGTAGACAAATTGTTTTGAAGAGGGAATCTTCTTTCCGTCCTCATCAAAGGCATAGCGCGCCTTTTTAGCGTTGGCTATTACTCTGGGATTCTCCTCGAGGGGCATGAGAACTTCAGGTTCACGGTCATCGAGCTTAGGGACATTCTGGTTTGAGAACATAACCGACTCGATAAATCTGCCGTCAACATGGGTGGAGATAGAGTCGTCTATGGCAATACGCATTGTATCGGTAATTTTTTTAACGACACGTTCTTTCATCTCACCGGCGGATGAGTCATCGAGAACGCCGTTTTCTTTTAGATAATTTTCAAACTCAATAAGAGAATCCTTCTCTTTAAAAGCCGCCATCTCTTCCTTTGATCTGTAGGAGGACGAATCAGACGGTGAGTGCCCCGAGAGCCTGTAGGTGATGGTATCCATAAGGACAGGGCCCCTGCCTTCGAGAAGAATCTTCTTCTTGCGGGTTACCGCGTCAGCTACCGCGAGGGGGTTAAATCCGTCTACCCGCTCTGAATGCATTCCGTCGGGGTTAACACCTAAGCCTACACGGGCGGCCTCGCCATATCCCATCGTCTCGCCGACCGGCTGTCCGCCCATTCCGTAGAAATTGTTGAATACATTAATCATTACAGGAGGCGCTCCGCCGACTTCCGGATCCCAGAGGGTGTGATACTGGTCCATGGCAGCAAGCATCAGACCTTCCCAGACTGGACCGCATGCAAGAGAGGCGTCTCCGATGTTCGCAATTACTATACCGGGCTTTCGGTTAATCCTCTTATACAGGGCTGCGCCGACTGAAATGTCACCGCTTCCGCCTACTATCGCGTTGTTAGGCATGCTGCCGAAGGGGGCGAAAAAGGTATGCATCGAGCCGCCGAGGCCCCGGTTAAAACCCTGAGCGCGTGCAAAAATCTCGGCGAGAGCTCCATAGAGGACAAAATTCTCAGCCAGGTCTTTAACATCAGTGCCTTTATTGTGCTTCTCGACCACATTGAGTGTCTCGCCGCCGAAAAAGCCTTCCATAACACCTGTGAGCGCTTTCTCATCAAGCTTCTTGATTGCCGAGAAACACTTGGCCAGAATCTCGCCGTGGCTGCGGTGTGAACCGAAGATAAAGTCATCAGTATCCAGAACCATGCTCTGTCCGACAGAAGCCGATTCCTGTCCGGCCGAAAGATGAGCAGGTCCCTTGTGGTCGTACTCCATCCCGCTGTATGAACCCTCTTTCTTAATCTGGTCAAGCATGGTCTCAAACTCGCGGATCATCAGCATATCGTAATAGGCTCCGAGGAGCCCGTCCCTTCCATAGGTCTTCAGCTCTTTCTTGAAGTCCGGCTTGTAACTATTGGCAGCAATGTCGTTAACTTTTATGATGCCCTGTCTTCTAATTTCAACAGGGTTAATTTCAATTGATTTCGGCATATTTCACTCCTAATATTCTTTTCCCGCCATGGAAGGCGGGTAATCATGGATGAAGAATTGGAAGCTCGCTTTCAATTCTTCAAAATATCATTTGACATGGAGGTCAAATGATATTCCAGCATACGTCTTTTATAATTTCAGATACGGACGGATGAGGGAAGATAATCTCAATGATGTCCTGTACCCTGAGTTCGGCTTCAATAAAGACCGCGGCTGTCCCTATCATCTCGGAGCAGACCGCGCCTATCATGTGCACGCCGAGAATTAACCCGGTGTCCTCATCAGAGATCACCTTGCAGAAACCGGCATCCTTACCATGCTCGGCGAGAAAGCGGCCGTTAGCCCTCATCGGCATCGATGCCGACTTAAAGCGATATCCGGCTTCCTTCGCTTCGGCCTCGGTCATCCCGCATCCGGCGACCTCGGGCAGAGTGTAAACAGCCCAGGGCACTGCGTTATAGCGCATGACGGCGATTGCCTCCCCGGCGTTTGCCGCTTGGCTTCCGCTGCCGAACATATTCATTACGGCAACCTCGGCCATTCGCGAAGCCGAGTGCGCAAGAAGAGACTTACCCGTCACATCTCCCGCGGCGTAGACGCCGGGTAGATTGGTCCGCATCCGCTCATCTACTACGACTCCCTGCCGGCTTATATCGAGGCCGAGAGCCTCGAGCCCTGAGGTGATCGGCCGTCTTCCAACCGACATCAAAACAAGGTCGGCCTCGATAAATTCCTCAGCTCCGGCCTTCTCGTACTTCACACCTCTAGGTGTAACTTCAGTAACCTTGGCACCGAGCTTGAAATCTACAGCACTCATCTTCTTTCGAAGAAGACCCGCGGCCTCAGTGTCCATCATCGGGCAGATTTCATCCATCATCTCGATAACATGTACCTCTACGCCGACACTGCTGAAAAAGGATGCGAACTCAACCCCTATTACGCCTCCGCCGATGACGGCAAGCTTTGAAGGGAGTTTCTCGAGGCTGAGAATTTCTCTGTTAGTTACAACATTGGCGCCGTCAGCCCCGGGGATGGGCGGAACAAAGGCTTCTGAGCCCGTGGCAAGAAGCAGGTTTGAGCCTTCATAGATCACGCCGCCCACTTCGACCTTCTTTCCTCCCGGAAAGGAGGCCTGGCCTTTTACAACCTCAACCTTGCCCTGCTTCATTAGAAAGGCAATTCCCTTACGGAGAGTCTGGACAGTTTCATTCTTCCAGGCCATTGCCTCGGTGAAATTAAACCTGGGATTGTCGAAATGGACACCGAAGCGTGCAGATTCTTTTCCATATACAAAATGCTTCGCGGCATTCAGAAGGCTCTTCGTCGGTATGCATCCGTGATTGGTACAGACGCCGCCGAGTTCTTCGCGCTCGACCAGGAGGACTTTCTTTCCCATATGCCCTGCACGTTCGGCCGCAATATAACCCGCGGGTCCCGCGCCGACTACAATAAGATCAAACATCTTCCTAACTCCTTTTTCAGACGGCAAGGTAGAGATCAAAATTCTCTACAGCGGCTCTTATAGCGGCACAGAACCTGGACGCGGGAGCTCCGTCATTTGCCTGGTGATCATAGGTCAGCGAGAAGCCTATATAATCCTTATATTCAACCCCGAGCTCTGTTCTAACAGGTTTAAGCTGAGTTGAGCATATTCCGAGGATGGCAACCTCGGGAGGATTTATAATCGGGGTGAAACTCTCTATTCCAAATGAGCCTACATTGCTAAGAGTAAAGGTAGCTCCGGTGAGCTCTTCGCTCTGGGCCCGGCCTTCACGGCACGCGGCAATCAGCCGCCGGGCTTCATCGGAGAGCTCTTTGAGCGACATCCGGTCGGCAAATTTTATTACCGGAACAAGGAGCCCTTTGGGAGTATCGCATGCAAAGCCAAGATGAACGCTGTCGAAGTACCGCATCGAGTCGCCATGCCAGTGAGCGTTAAACTCAGGATTGGCTTTAAGGATCCTTGAGAGGATATACATGAGAATATCGTTTATGCTGATATTGTTAAGACCGAGGGCCTCTGGAGATGCCTTGAGTTTTGCACGGTAATCAAGAAGCGGCCCTGCAAGAGCACTGAAGTTGTGAGTCAGCTGAGCTGTCACAGAGAGAGATTTCATCATTCTTGCCGCGGTTATCTTGCGCACACCCTTAACCTTCTCATCCCGGAAGGCTCCGGGAAAATCCGCGCTACGGGCTGCAGCGCCAAGTGGCTGTGCCGTGCCGAGGTCCGCGAGCCTGACTCTGCCGCCTATTCCGCTGCCGGCCGCCGGGGCAGAAAGGCCCCTTGCTATCAGCTCTGCTGCCGCTGCCGGGGTCAGAGGCTGACCCAGTCCTGCTGCTGCGAGCACATCGCGCTCAATTATCCGGCCCTTAGGGCCGCTACCAGCCAGAGCTGCCGCATCAATGCCTTTCCCGGCGGCAAGGTTCCTTGCCCGGGGGGATACCGCTCCGCCGGCCGAAGCTGCCGGCTGCACCGGCTCCGACTCGTTAGCCTTGGCGAGGGGGGCTTCGATTACTTCGGCTGCGGGGACTGCCGGCTCGGGAGCCGCGGCTTCAGCTATTAAACCGCTTATATCCTCTCCGGGTTCTCCGATTACGGCTATTATTTTCTGAACCGGCACTTCCGAGTCCGCCTCATAAAAAATTTTCAGTATTGTCCCGTCACAGACGGCTTCTACTTCGATTGTGGCCTTGTCTGTTTCCGCTTCAAGTACAGTCTCGCCCTGTAAAACCTGGTCACCTTCTTTCTTTGTCCATTCCAGTATGATGCAGGATTCTACCGAATTTCCCTGCTTAGGCATTAATAATGCTGTTGCCATTGCTCCTCCTGAAGAATAATTTCATTCCTGTTTAGACTAATCTTAGATTAAGTCCTTTATCTTTTAAATTATCACAGACAGCCTTTTCAAGACCTCTGTCGGTAATTATCAAATCCATGCTTTCCAGCGGCAGAATCTTCACAAAGCCGATCCTGTTGTATTTCCCGGAATCGGCGACAAGAACAGTCTGTTCGGTCCGCTGAACCATTTTTCTTATTGTTTCCGAACTCTCGATAAGCTGGGTGGTCAGGCCTGCTTCAAGTGAAAAGCCCTCGGTTCCGATAAAAGCCTTCTTCACATAAAATTCATCCAGCTGTCTGATTGTCTCGGGACCAACCATAGCCTCGGCCTGGGGCCTGAACTCACCGCCTACTATAGTGAGATGTATTGAAGGATTCATCCTTGCGTAGGTAAGAAGAAGGGTTGAATTGGTAACTATCCTGATGTCGCGCTTTCCAAGAAGGTAGTTGCCTATCATGGCGGTTGTGGTTCCCGCTACAATCATTATACTATCGCCGTCTTCAACCATTGAAGCGGCCTCTTTCGCGATAGCACGTTTAACATCGGTCATGTCGCGCTGACGTTCGAGAATGTCAGGGTGCATAGCCGGTATTGCTCCGCCCCGGGTCTTAACTATCACTCCCTTCTCGACAAGTCCTGTAAAATCACTTCTTATTGTAACCTTCGAGACATTAAGGCGCTCGCTGATTTCAGTCACGCCTATCTGTCCCGCCTCACACAATATATCGACAATTTTCCTTTCTCTTTCTGTAAGGTTGTGCATAACCGTATTTCCGCTTTCCTTTTCCTTTCTTTATGCTTTCTATTTTATTTCCTTTTGACTTTACGTGTCAAGGGAGGAAACTGCCTTCTTAGCAGAAAATACTTCATGGCGGAGGTAAACAATGTTTTGAATTATAAAAGTAGCTACTTACTTACCTTTGCCCGGTAATGTTCTACTTCCCAGTCACGGATAAAGATAATCAGCTCATCGGTCATGGGCAAGGCTCCGCCGAAAGACTCACTGTATACGGCAATTCGGACTGAATCCAGCAGCAGCGCCAGGGCAGACTCTGCCTTCTTGTCGTTGTCACCGACGGCGAAAGCACCAACTCCTTTCAGAAGAACTCCCTGCGGTTCCCTCTTCCATTCGGATTTATACGCGGATACGGCTGCAGAAAGTCCGGAAAGGCTGTCTATCCGAAGCGGCCCGGGGCCGCAGTAGACAATCTGATCAGGGTTCAAAGGCAGCCGAATTTTCTCAAAGCTTTCAGCAGATTCGGCAAATGCGAGAACATCAGTATTTACCGCTCCGAGGACAGTGAGCTTCCTACCCCAGGCCCTCTCCGCCTCTTCCGGGAACGACCCCGAAACTGACTGTGCAATCGACCTTGTACCGGAATCTCCTACGGCTGTTTTTACCAGCCGGCCGGTTATTCCAGCCGCGGCCTTCTTCTGAAGTCTTTCGATGTCAAAGGGCGTCTCTCCTGCGACAAAGAGGCCGTGATTCTGCAGAAATATCATTTCAGGATATGGTTTACCGGAAGCCGCCGCGGCATCAAGCCTTGTTTTTATCTCATTCGCGAGAATGTAGCCGGGATGAGTCAGAGGAACCCAGAGGGCCGCGTCCCCGAATATTTCCTTCAGCGCAGCCTCTCCGCCGACACCGCAGGTGAGACCGTTTATCAACGCAGGATGGGTATGAACTACAAGCCGTCCTTTAATAAGTGAATGAAGCAGGGCCTCAACGCTCGGCCTCGCACCCTGGCCTTCGGTCCTTGCATTCATCATATCCTCCAGAACTCCAGCTTCCCGAAGTTTCTCATCCGCGGGATAGTTTTTATTCCAGACAGCATCAAGCTTATCGAGGCTCATCTTGACAAAACCCTCTGCCCCTATCGTCGCCAGCTCAAAACCTGAGGCTTTAACGTAGAGAAAACCGTCTTCTTTCATCGAAGTGTTTCCGCCGCCTGCAAGCACCCAGTCCGGATCACTGCCGTATGTTCTTGAAACCTCTATTAAATCTGCAAGATTGTCGCTCATTTTCGTTTAACTCCGTTTACCAAGAATTTCTTTTTCATAGATTTTCACTTCACTGAAGATATCAGCCTCGAATGGAACGCCCTGCTGTGCGCAATAGTAATCCCAAACCGCCCCTACCGGCATTGTTTTAAGCCGCTCAAGCAGCGCTATCCTGCCGTAATAATCTCCCTCTTCCTCGAAGGCCTTCAATATATCGGTAGGCTCGAGCATTGCAAAAAGCAGCCCCTTCAGTGTTGAGCGCGCACCGGTACTCCAGGCCCCTATCCTGTTCAGTGTAGCGTCAAAGAAATCCAGCCCGATATGAATGCGGTCGAGGGCCCCCGAGCGAACGAGCTCTTCGGTCAGGAAGCGGATATCATCATTGAGAACTACAACATGGTCACTGTCCCAACGCATAGGGCGGCTGACATGAAGAAGAAGTTCTTCATTAAATAAAAGGGTTGAAGAGATCTTGTCCGCGATAAGCTCCGTCGGATGAAAATGGCCCAGGTCAAGACAGGGAAGTTTTCCCCGGCTCTGCGCGTAGCCCATATAAAACTCATGAGAACCGACGACGAAGGCCTCACTCCCGATTCCGAAAAGCTTTGTCTCAACAGCGTCCTTCACAAATTCAGCCGGCAGTTCTTCGCTGAAGACCTCATCAAGAGCGTCTTTAAGAACCTTCCGGTATCCCATGCGATCAACAGGTATATCCTTCATCCCGTCAGGAATCCACACATTTTCAATACATGGACTCCCCTGGTTTTTCCCGAATTCGGCCGCAATTAGCCTGACACGCCTTGCATGCTCAATCCAGAAATCTCTTATTCCCTTATCCTTGCTTGAAAGAGTAAACCCGTCATCAGCCTTGGGATGCGAGAAAAAGCTTCCATTAAAATCCAGAGGTATCTTATTATTCGATGACCACCTCATCCATTCTTTAAAATGTCCAGCCTCAATCTCATCCCTGTCAACTTTCCTGCCGCCAAAATCACCGTATATTGCATGAAGATTAAGCCTGTGACTACCGGGAATCATCGAATAAACCTTATCAAGATCCGCTCTGAGTTCCTCGGCATTCCTGGCCTTTCCCGGATAATTACCGGTCACCTGAATACCTCCTCCCGAGAGTACTGAATCAGCTGTTTCAAAACCTCCGACATCATCCCCCTGCCAGCAGTGAATGGACAATGGAACTTTCTTTAAATTCTCAATGGCCTTCGCAGGATCAATTCCCAAATCGCCATATTGCTCAACAGCAATTTCCCAGGCTTTCTGTATATTGTCACTCATATTTATCTCCCTGTTTAATCAATGTAATTTCAGTTTAAACCCTGCCCCGAAATCACGCCTTGACTAAACAGTCTTATTTTAGCACAATTCCGTCACATGGAGATTTCTATCAAGAACCATCTTACCCATTCAGATGTCTTTGCCGATTCAGCATTCCCCCTGTCGGTTCTCCGCAGAACTCCCCAGGCTCCGTTCCCCAGCCATACTCACGACTTTTCTGAACTCGTAATAGTGTATGGAGGTAAGGGCATTCATTTTACCGATGACGAAGAGTATTCGGTAAGCAGCGGGGATGTCTTTGTAATTCAGGGAAGCCGGGCCCATGGATACAGACAGCTTGAAGACCTGATGCTCATCAATATTATTTATGACGATATCAATCTCCCCTTTCCAAAGGAAGATTTACTCGATTTGAAGGGCTATCACGCGCTATTCACCTGGGAACCCCGCCTCAGACATGAGCACAACTTTCAAAGCCGTCTGAGACTCAGCCATAGGGACCTCGCCGAGGCCTTAAAGCAGGCGGAATTAATGGAGAAGGAAACCGAATTGAAACTCGACGGATACAGGTTTATTTGTCTGGCCCTCTTCATGCAGTTATGCGGATTTTTAAGCCGGCATTATGACACAAGCAAGGTTCCCCAAATGAAGGATTTGTCCAGAATAAGCGGCGTACTTTCATTTCTTGAGCAGAATACTGACCGCTTCGTTTCAATATCCGAAATAACAGAGTTCTCCGCCATGTCTGAGAGTACCGTTCTCAGACTATTTAATAAAACAACGGGTTTCAGCCCCATCGAATACCACAGCCGCCTGCGTATTCAGAAAGTATGCCACCTCTTGTCAACTACATCAAAAACCATCACCGAAATTGCCTTTGACACAGGCTATGGTGATAGTAACTATCTAAGCCGGCAGTTCAAAAAGATAATGGGAATGGCGCCGCGAGATTATCGCTGAAAGACGGCAGGGGTAATTGCAGTTATAGTTCCTGAATTATCTTCACCATAGCCTCCACAGTATCAGGTGAAGTATCTGCCTGTATTATATGCGCCGGAGCCATGAGATATCCGCCCCCTTCGCCGAGAATCCGAGCCCTCATTTTGATTTCTTTCTTCAATTCGTCTAAATTCCCGGAGGGAAGAAGTTCCTGTTGGTCGATTCCTCCGAAGAAGTTGATGCGGCCACCGTACTTCGCTTTTAGTTCTGAGGGATCAGAACCCGGAACGTTCGGCTGAACAGGATTGTAAATCTCTATTCCCATTTCGATAAAATCATCTATTAGCGGAGCCACCGCACCGTCCGAGTGCATGATTATCAGCAGCTCAGGATTGGCGATTTTCAGCTTTTCAATCATCCGCTCATATCTGGGTTTGAAGCGCTCACGCCACATTTCGGGCGAAATAAGCATAGACATCTGGGTTCCAAGGTCCTCGCCTAACCAGACAGCATCTACTCCAAGTTCTACAAGCTGCATAGCCATATCCGTGGTCCATGCCTCAACCTTGTCGTTAAGTTTTTCAACCCATGAGTCACCTAGGGCGAATGACAGCAGGTATTTTTCCATCCCGCTAAGGTGCCAGGCCAGCTCAAAGATGGAAAGCTCACAGTCACCGATTATAAAATGACTGCCCTTGTACTTTTCAATATCACGAGCAGCCTTTTCAAACCTTCCCTCAGCATAAGCATCAGGGAAGGCGTAATCATCAATGTCTCCGTCGGCAAACGCCTCAGAAAGCGGACATTCAACAACCTCCATATAAAGTTCGGTGGGCTTCATCGCCATTCCGAACTCATTACGGACAATGTTCTCAGCTACGGGCTCAGGTACAAACCCCTCCCTAACCGTTCCGCCCACAACGACAACATCACTGCCGATGGCAGTTCTTATATCATTTGCTGATATTCTGTATGTCAAATCTTCATAATATGATAATGAATAATCCGGAGCTATTCCGAGCTTCTCTCCGAAGTCTTCTATCAGTTTTCGGCATAGATCAAACTGCAGAGGCGGCCGGTCAGGCAAACCTTCAATCTTTCCTAATGCTGTAAGTACCCTCTCTCTTGATGTCATTTATCCCTACTCCCGTAAATGCCCACCATAGACGATGGGTTTCTTAATAAAATTGAACACTGATGTTCAATTTTTCACTATTCCATGTAAAAAACTTCAGGCAGCAGAATGCTCACCGGCGAATAATCATCATTCACTTCCATAATATCCGCCATATACTTCCACCACTTTTTAATAATCGGGTTTGTTCCGAGATCCTGACTGCCGCCCTCACCCTCCACCTTCTGGACGGCAAAGAGAGTATTTGTGTCTTCATCGAAGAAGATCGAATAATCGGAAACCCCGGCGCCTTTCAGTAAGCCCACCAGCTCGGGCCAGATCTCATCATGCCGCTTCTTGTATTCCGCGGCCGTACCGGGTTTTATCTTCATCTTAAATGCAAGCCTCTGTATCGTCATTCTCACTTCACCTCTCATCTCCTGCCAGGGACGGCAGGGAGTTTCCATGTCGAAGTTTGAAAAACTTTCAAACTCCAGAATCAAATTGGACAGGGAAGTTCAATTTGACACCTACATCTGCTGCGCCTGCCAGGGACGGCAGGGAGTTTCCCAGTTGGAGTTTGAAAAGTAAAACTTTCAAACTCCAAAATCAAATTGAACAGGGACGTTCAATTTGATTACTCCATCTGCTGTCTGGCAAGTTTCCGACGCCCTTTGATTGTATCAAGGACTCCCGGCAGCAGAACTGCAATAATAAGCAGCAAGCCCGTGGTGATAATCATTACCTTGGCCGACAGCATCATCAGCCCCATTCCAAACTTTAGGTAGCCGATGAAAAATACAGCAAGAACAACACCGAAAATGTTCCCCTTTCCACCGCTGATTGATACACCGCCGAGGACCACGAGTGTGATTGCCTCAAGTTCAAACCCCAGCGCAATATTCGGCCTGGTACTGCCTATTCGAGAGGTAAGGAGGACAGCCGAGATGCCGGCGAACAAGCCGTTGAGCATAAAATTCATCATCCGGATTCTGTTAACCCTTACGCCGGAAAAGCGCGCGGCCGATTCTGAATTGCCTATCGCATACAGTTTACGACCATAGGTGGTTTTATGGAGGATGTACCCCATAACTGTCGCGAGTATAACAAACAGCAGTAGTTCAAAGGGAATAACCGAATCACCTACATAACCTTGGCCGAAGTAAGCGAATGCATCCGGATATTTAGTGTATGCCTGATCTTCGAGCACCGCCTGTGATACTCCCCGAAACAGAGAAGAGGACGCAAGTGTTACCGCTATTGCCGGCATTCCGAAACGTGTAATGAAAAAACCGTTAAACGCGCCGGCAGCCGTACCAACTGCGAGGCCTGTTACAACAAGCCCCGCGGCCCCGACTCCGGCTGCCGCGGCATAGCCCATCGAAAATGAACAGAGCGCGATAATAGCGGCTACCGAAATATCGATATCGCCCGACATGATTACAAATATCATCGGAAGAGCAAGTATCGCCTTTTCCATGAAGGTGAAGGTTGCATTCATCAGATTAAAGTAATCGAGAAAATAGGGAGAAATATTGCTGAACAGTATGATCTCAAAGAGAAACATTAGAACAAGAATTACTTCCCATTGTATTATTAATTTCCCAAATCGTTCTTTCAGGCCTGTCTCGTTTATAAACCTGGATGTCTCCACAAGGCTGTTATTATTATGTGTTGTAACGCCCATCAACTGCATCTCCTTTTAAGCACAGACTTTTCCTGGCGTTTACCCATCAATGTATTTACAAACATTGCTAATAGAACAACCACACCCTGAATGAACATCTGGAAAAACGGGGAGAGATTTACTACAGGAAGCGCATTGTTGATTATTCCGAGAAACAGGGCCCCGAGAACTACACCGGGAATCCCGCCCGAACCTCCTGCCACACTAACTCCGCCCAGAACACAGGCGGCCACCGTCTGCAGCTCGAATCCGGCTGCCGTTTCGTTAACGGCAGCCGCGTAGCGGGCCGTCCACATGACACCGGCAAGCCCGCAAAGGAGTCCGCTCAGGCTGAAGATTATCATATCAACCTTGGGTTTGCTTACACCAACAAAATGCGCCGCAGTTTTATTTCCGCCAATTGCATAAACCTCCCGACCCGAACGTGTGTATTTGCTGAAATAATAAGTTAACACTACTACTATCACCGCAGACCAGATTAGATTTGATATACCAATAAAATGACCATGCGGGATATTCATATAATTCTCAGACATCTCATGCGCGGTAACCCATTGGCCCCGGCTCAGGACAAAGGTGAACCCACGGTAGATACTCATTGTGCCGAGGGTTGTAATAATAGGCGGTACCTTTCCGAATGTAACGAGGACGCCATTTATAGCGCCAAGCACTGCTCCGATAACAATTCCTGCAAGCAGGACCAGGACTACCGGCAGGGCGGGGTTATACTGGTTCATCATCGATGCAGCCATTCCTGAAAAAGCTATTATCGAACCCACCGACAGATCAATGCCGCCGGTGAGAATAACAAAGAACTGCCCTATTGCGACAATCATCAGTATTGACGTATCGTTCAGTATCCTTGAAATATTATTAATTTTAATGAAGCCCGGAGCACGGAATGTTACCACGGCAGTCAGTATTACTATAAGAATAATCAGCGTTACCTCACGTTTCTGCATAAGTGTTTTAAAGTTTTTAGCAACCTTCATCAGCTTCCCTCCGCCCAGGCGTGTCCGGTTGCCGCCCTGATAATCCTGTCTGAATCAGCCTCATCGCGGCTGTATTCAGCAGTTATCTCACCTTCGTGCATCACAATAACCCTGTCAGACATTCCGAGAATTTCGGGAAGTTCAGATGATACCATGATGACCGCAAGACCTTTGGAAGCCAGATCCGATACAAACTTGTGAACCGCCGCCTTCGTGGCAACATCAATTCCCTTAGTGGGTTCATCGAGAATCAGGATCTCAGGTTTTGTCGACAGCCACTTAGCGAGAACCACCTTCTGCTGATTGCCGCCCGAGAGGGTGTCTGCATCAACATTCCAGCTCGCGGCCTTAATCTCCATCATGGAACCGTACTCAACGCTTATCTCTTTTTCCTTCTTTGAATGCAGGAAGCCGAAGGTACTTAAATCATCAATCTGCGGAAGGGTAATGTTCTTTGCTATGCTCATCTCAAGGATTACACCCTGAGACTGCCTGTCTTCGGGCACATAGGCAATCTGCTGCCGCATCGCGTCTTTCGCCGAATGCGGACGGAATCTTTTCCCGCGCAGGGTCAGATCCCCGGAGGTAATCTTATCTATCCCGAAAATAGCCCTCATTACCTCGGTTCGGCCGGCACCTACCAGCCCGAAAAATCCGAGAATCTCGCCCCTGCAGAGGTTGAATGAAATATTCTTAAACACACCGTCGCTCGACAGATTATCAAGCTTCAGGATCTCATCACCCTTTTCTACATCACTCTTCGGATACATCTGGTCGAGGCTTCGGCCGACCATCATCGTGACAATTTCGTCTATATTGTGATCCGCAACCCTGCCCTCACCTATGTATTTTCCGTCACGAAGGACGGTGAAATAATCACAAATTTCAAATATCTCATCAAACTTGTGAGAGATAAATATTATCGCCTTTCCTTCAGCCTTCAGCTGCCTGACGATCTTGTAAAGGTCCTCAACCTCCCTGAGCGTTAGAGCCGATGTAGGTTCATCCATTATTACTACATCAGCATCAATTGAGAGGGCCTTCGCAATTTCGACCATGTGGCGCTGCGCGACACCTAAGTTTTTCACAAGGGTATCGGGGTTGATATCAAGCTCCATCCGGTTTAGAAGTGAAGCTGTCTGCTTCTTCATCTGTCTCCAGCTAAGTGCTCCTATTTTACCGCCTTTAAGATGGTGTCCCATATAAATATTTTCTGTGACACTGAGTTCAGGAAACATAGACGCCTCCTGGTGGATTGCGGTTATTCCCGCTTCCTGTGCCTCAATCGCGGTCTTGAACGAAACATCTTCTCCTTTGTAGCTTATCTTTCCCGATGTGGGAAAATAGACTCCGGTGAGGATTTTAACCAGAGTAGACTTGCCCGCCCCATTCTCTCCTATCAGGGCATGTACTTCGCCGGGCCTGATATTCAGATGTATGCCGTCAAGGGCTTTAATTCCCGGAAAAAATTTTGTTATGTTCTCCAGTTTAAGTACCGTATCGCTCAACTGTAACTCCTCGAAGTTAATTAAAAAATGAAGCAGACCCCGCGGCGGCTCCGCCTTAGAATCTGCTTCTGAAATTATTAGAATAATTCATAGAACATTGCCGCAAACTTCGCGATATTGTCCTTATTAAACACGAAGGGCGCTCCCATTACTGAAAGTCCGTCTTCGCCGATAACAATGTCGCCCATTCTTCCGGCTTTAATAACATCACCAGGTTTTCCTTCAACCTTTCCGGTTACAAGCGCTTCAAGAATGAATGTTGAGCTGTATCCAAGATCTATAGGGTTCCATAGTGCCATCTGTACACAGGTACCATTTTCTATATAGTGCTGCATTTCCGACGGAAGACCGAGGCCGGTAAGCTGGACTACACCCTGCTTGCCCTCATCTTCGATAGCCTTGGCTGAGGCGAGAACTCCGATGGTTGTAGGTGAAATGATTCCGGCAAGTTTTGGGTACTTCTGCATGAGGCCCACAGCTTCGCGGTAGCTCTTGTCAGCGGCATCATCACCGTAAACAACTTCTACGAGTTTCATGTTTTTATATTCGGGTTTTTCAATTTCCTTGAACATCCATTCAATCCAGAGATTCTGATTGGTTGCCTGTGATGTAGCTGAAACAATGCCTACCTCACCCTTATAGTTACAGAGTTCGGCGATAAGCTGAACCTGCTGACGTCCGATAAGCTCTGATTCGGAAGGAACAAGGTCAACAGTTCTACCGCCCAAGGAAATACCGGAATCGAATGATATAACCTTTATTCCTGCCTTCATTGCCTTTTTAGCTACTGGAATAAGTGCATCTCTGTCATTCGCCGAGATAGCAATACCGTCAACCCTCTGGGCAATGAGCGTCTCAATAATTTCAATCTGCCCTTCCGCTGTTGATGTGCTTGGTCCCATGTAGATTGATTCAACATTGCCAAGTTCCTTCGCAGCTTCTTTACCTCCGTCGGCGTATGCCTCAAAAAACCCGTTTCCTAAACTTTTAACTAACAGAACCAGCTTTAGCGGTTCATCAGCGCCTTTTGCTTCCTGCTGACCTCCGGCAAATACAAAACCGCCTGCCAGGACCATAGCCATCATAAGAATTAACAGCTTCTTCATAAAACTCTCCTTTTACCTCAATTGGATTTATTTTTAATTAATTCTAAAGCCGGATAGGCAAAAGGTGTTAGGACGAAATTCCACAAAAAGGGATCATTTTCTACAGTTAATCAGGATTTTCTGCCTAAATAATCCGTCGGAAGCATTCCGTATTTCTCCCGAAACAGCCTGGAAAAATGCCGGCTCGACATGTACCCGAGCCGGGTTGCAGCTTCTTTGACCGTAATTCCGGAAGCATCAAGAATTTTCGGGGCCTCACTCAGCCTGATATCTGTAATATATTTTGTAAATGAAACATCCATATACTTTTTAAAGAGTGAACTGAGGTAATTGGGAGTGATGTTGAGCCTCTCAGCTATCTGAGCTACTCCGATTGGCTCGTTATACAGTTTCCGGACAAGCTTTTCTGCCTGACGTACTATCCTTGCCGATTTTTCAGAGTGCTCATTTACAAGGTCTTTTTCCGGGACAGATTTCAAATCAGGTGATGATTCAAAACAGGCAATCAACCCGGACAGGCTATTCTGGGCCGGCGAAAAGACAATCCTGCATTTATCCCTCAGTCTTCCAGGAATGCGCCTATCGAGTCGAAGCAGGAACTCTTCAGCTCTATTCCCGCCGGCTATTACTGCCGGAAGGCCATCAAGGATGTTAAAAAGTCCGGCATAGCCTTCCGGAGGATCTTCATCAATCCGGCTTCTAAGTTCTATAGATAATTCCCTCTGGAATAGGACCGACTGATCTACATCCTTAATATCAGCAATAAAAACAAGGGCGGAATAGCAGCCGATTTCAATAAGATAATCATCAAACTCAAGTGCTGAGGAATTATTCAGTACTCCGCCAATCCTGTATTCAAATTTCTCACGTTTCTGCAGCCCGAAATCTCTCATCTTCGCTGCCGCCTTATCAATGGCAGCCTTCACCTCATCTTCGGTAGCCGGCTTAAGCAGGTAATCGAGGGCCCCCAGTGTCAGGGCCGTTCGGGCGTATCCAAAATCCGAATAACCGCTTAAGATTATCCAGAAAATCTCCTGATAAATTCCACAGAGATGCTCGATGGCCTCAAGACCATTTATTCCGGGCATGCGGATATCAGCGAAGCAGATATCGGGTTGAAGTTCTTCAACCGCCTCAATCATTGCCCTGCCGTTGACGGCTTCACGGATCTCAGCCTCCGGCACGATTTTCATCAGGATATCGCGCAATCCGACTCTTACAAGTTCTTCATCATCGGCAATCAGTATTTTCATATTTTCAACTCTATCCTTGTTCCGCTGTCGGGCGAGCTCTCAATCAGGAAGCTGCTGTCGGGGAATGCAATCTGCACCCGCTGACGAACATTTGACAGGCCGATGTTTGCTTTTTTATCAAGATCCCCGGTCTCGAACCCGGCTCCGTTATCTGAAACAACAATGTCTGCGCCTTTTTCACCGAGCCTCCGCACCATTATAGCCCTGACATTGAGACAGCCGCCTTCCTCTATCGGTTCGATACCATGAATAACTGCATTCTCGACAAGCGGCTGAAGCAGAAGCCGGGGGATCTGCAAATGACGAATTCCGTCATCCAGCTCGAGGCTGTACTCAAGCCGCTTCCCAAAACGGATTCTCTGCAGCGACAGATATTTTTCAAGGAACTCAAACTCCTCCTCAAGCGAGCTCCAGTTACTTTTTGACTGAATATAACGAAGCATTCCTTTCAAAGCCTCAATAGTCATTTTTATTCCTTCAGAATCGCCCCGGCTGTTCAGACCGAGAATGCCGCTCATTATATTATAAAGAAAATGAGGCTGAACCTGAGAACTGAGAGCCTGATACTGTGCTTCACGCTTTTCTATCAGCTCGCTGTATTTAAGAAAATTATCAATAGAAAGCGACGCGTACTCTGCAAAGGTGCGGAGTCTGGTAATTCCAAGATCGGAAAAATTATTCTCTGTTTCAATTTTAAGTGCGGCGAGAATTCCAAAAACCCTCCCCTCAACCATAAGCGGAACGGCGAGCATCGATGTAACTGCATCAAGATTTACAAGTTCAGAATCTTTATCTGCAACCTCATCAGGACGGTACTGAATAAAAGAGGTGGGGCGGATGATCCGCCGACTAAAATAATCCAGCAGAATCCGCTGATCAGTTACATCAATAGTCCTGCCATTCTCAGCTTCAGGAATAGCCGTTCCGTCCTTATCGAACCGGAGAATAAATGCCGAATCAGCTGTTGTATCCTGAACAACAGCCTGTACAACAAGCTGAAGAAGACTTCGCAAGTCCGAGCCCTCGCTGATAAAAGATCCGATATCCCTTGTAAGATTGAGGATGCTGTCTACATTCTCTTTTAAATTGGTGACCAGAGTTGTAAATGTTTTTGAAAACTCGCCGAATTCATCACGGGAGTTTATATCCATTTTTACAGAAAAATTTCCGTATGAAACCTGACGGAATGTATTCTCTACCTTTAAAAGTTTCTTACTCAAATCCCGAACTATGTAGAGGGTAAGCAGAAATGAAATTGCGCTGACAGCCCCTGCTGAAATAATAAAAATCATTATTATCCGGCGCCTCAGCCTGTCCCCCTCTTCATTGAGCGACTTGATAAAATAATTCATAAAACTTTCAAAGCTGTTTGTAAAAAAGTAGGAAGTTTCCTGTACCTCAGTAAAAAATGGAGTTAATGATTCGTCCTTCTGCATCTTGTTATACAGATTATCAACCGTCCGGTACTGTTCGCGCAGAAAAACCAGAGTACCTTCCATCTGCTTAAGCATTTCCATTGCACGGTCGTTCATCATCAACGCGGTAAAATACTGATCACGAAGCCCCTCATCGCTCGACTTAACAAAATTTGAGATGCTCATGAAGTCGGAAAATGTTTTTTTATACTGAAGGACGGCCTCCTTCCATTGCGACAGAGTAACGGCCGACCGCGGAGAATATGTAAGCGAGCGCACCTGTCCGTACATCTTCGGTGTAAACAGATCAAAGACAATGTCCTTCATAAGGCTCTTAACCTCACGTGAATCTTTCTGAAGCTGAACACCCAGATTTATCGACTGCTGAATCTGGGTGTTTTTATTCCAGCTATAGATTGAAATGACCGCAAAGAAAGATATTCCGGCAATATAGATAAAAGTAAGAAATGCCAGCTTGTAACGGATTTTCATTAGATAATAATAGACGCAGTATCACAAGGACGCAACTAAATATTCTCCGCATACACCGGAACAAGGATCACCCAGAGTGAATATTTTAAAAAGACAAGTAAACAGAGGTGAAAAAGAAAAATGTCAAGACTCCTCTATCGAGTCTTGACATGAACGTTTTAAATTGTTGCTTTCAGACATAAAATGCCATAAGATAATACAGGATTATTGATGATAACTAAAAAAGTGAAGTTTAGTTTAATTATAAAAGCTGCATTTACACTACTGTTTCTTACCGCACTTATTCAGACACATGCCGACGAGTCCCGGGTTGAACTCACAGATATTGAAAGAGAATGGCTGAAGAACCATCCTGTAATCACTGTTACTCAAGATCCGCTCTGGCCTCCTGTCGAGTTTGCAGATAGTACCGGCAAGAATATAGGCATAACCGCGGACTATCTTGAACTGATAGAAAAGCGTCTCGGAATCTCTTTCACCCGTATTTCAGTGCTAAGTTGGCAGCAGGCTTATGAGGGACTCAAAAACCATGAAATCGATATGACTACAGCTGTTTCGGTGACCCCGGAACGGCTTAAATTCTGGGATTTTACAGATCCATATCTGGAGATGCCTATATCAATAATGACAAAGTCGAATGTAACCTATATTTCATCGATGCATGAACTGGATTTCAAAGAGGTTGCGGTGGTAGACAATTACGCAGTTAACGAATGGATACCACGCGATTATCCGGATATCAAACTGATAAGAGTTTCAAATTCACTCGAAGCCCTTGAGCTTCTTAACGATAATAAGGTTTTTGCATACATCGATAATATGCTGATTGGCGGATATTATATTGCTCAGCAAAAACTAATCAATATAAAAGTAGCCGGCGAGACTCCCTATTCCAACAGCATGGCAATGGCAGTCCGAAACGACTGGCCTATTTTTGCCGGTATTCTGCAGAAAGCGCTCGACTCCATCTCTGTACAAGAGAGAGAGTCAATATATTACAAATGTGTTCCAATTAAATATGAGCACGGCTTTGACTACACTCTGCTCTGGAAAATAACAGCGGGTTTTACAATACTGATAACTCTGCTTGTAATGTGGATCAAAAGGCTTAAACAGGAAATAAAACAGAGGATAGCAGCTGAGTCAGCACAGAAGGAATCTGAATATCAGCTTCTTTTGCACCTAAATGAAACGCCGGTAGGTGTAATTCAATGGGATCTGGACTATAGAGTAAAAGAATGGAATCCGGCAGCAGAGAAGATATTCGGTTATACTAAAGATGAAGTCAGAGGCAAAAAGGGAACATTTACAGTTCCTGATAATTTTTGCCATGAGCAGCAAATATTATGGAACAAACTGATTAACGGCGACAAAATTGACGAATATTCGAACTATGTCTCGGAGCACAATATAACCAAAGAAGGAAAGACAATCACATGCGAATGGATAAATACACCAATCACTTCAGCAATTGGAGAACTAATCGGAGTTGTATCACTATGCCGTGATATCACAAAGGAGGTGGCAAGCCAGAAGCAGATTGAGACATCACTTGCCGAAAAGGAAATTCTGCTTAGAGAATTATACCACCGGACAAAAAACAATCTGCAGCTTATATCAGCTTATTTAGTACTACAGGCAAGTTTCATCAGAAACAAGGATGTTGAAAAACTTGTTCTAAGTGTCAACTCACGAATACAGACAATATCACTAGTACATGAAAAACTTTGTCAGTCCAATAATCTCTCCAATTTAAACATCAGAGAATATATTGAGGACATGGTAAGCCTGCTGCTGTCATTTCAGACGATAGGCGAGAAAAAAATCAGGATTAATTATGAAATCGAGGATATTGCCGTATCTATTGATACTGCTATTCCTCTGGGCCTTGTCGTCAATGAACTTGTAACCAATGCGCTAAAACACGCATTTATCAACAGAACCAAAGGAATTCTACTCATCCAGCTTTATCGCAAAAATGAAAAGAGTATTGTGCTCAATATATCTGATGACGGGATAGGGTTTCCCGAAGGCTTCGATAAACCAGCGACCTTCGGGATAATGACCACGAGAAGTATTGTTGAGAGCCAGCTGCAGGGCCGGCTTGAGATCACATCTAACAAAGGGACCAACTGCCACATAACAATTAATGTGTTGGATAAATCCACTGCCTTTTAATAGACTATGCGGAGCAGTCTTTTTCCTGACTCTAAAAGGTATTAACTCTTGACAATAACATAGCTTCCCGGATAATAATTATCATGAACAAAGAAAAATCATTCAAACACATCGTTCCCATTCAGATTCGCTTCAACGACATAGACGGGCAGCAGCATGTGAATAACGCCGTTTACCAGTCATATTTCGATATAGGACGTGAAGGATATTTCTCGGCAATCCATGGTCAGCATTATCATACCGGAGGAAAATCGGTAATAATTGCCGCTGTCCAGACTGACTTCATGAGGCCGGTATTCAGACATGACAAAATCCAGGTGGAGACAAAGGTTATCAGCATCGGCAACAAATCCCTGAAGATGTTCCAGAAAATATCGAGTACAGATGATGAGGTCATCTACGCAACCTGCTCCACGGTATTTGCCGGCTTTGACTATGAAAAGCAGGAGACTATAATAATTCCCTCAGAAATGAGGAAGGCGATAGAACAATACGAGAAGTAAAGACCTCCCTAATGTTTAATAAAAGACTAACTTAAACCGGAGCATCATTGTCATCATCCTGCCGCTGACAATCTTTGCAGGCGGTCAGTCTTATGCCTACCCCGCCCCTATCATCCTTAATCGGAGGATTCATTTATAAAAGATGCGGTGATTAGCTCCTAGACAACCTCATCTGCTGCAATATTCTCAATCGAATCTTTATCGAGAGAAAATCTGTCAACCTCAGCGTCAAGATTCTCGGATTCAATACTTAGCCGGCCGCTGATCCCGGAGACTACACTGACGGCGCTCATAATCTCATCAACTCCGTCTGTTATTCCGGCGACTCTGGAAAGAACATTCGTAGTAACGCTTTCAACGGCCCGGAAAGCCTCTTCGAGACGTACCGAAGCGTCAGCCATTGCCCCACCCCCGTCCTTAACCCTGGAAGCGTATCCGCTCAGAGCTGACATTGCCTCAAGAATCTGATGTCCGCCTGCCGCGAGCTCCTGCATGCTGCCGGTTATTTCATCGAGGGCCTGGGCAACCCCCGTAACTTCAGAGTTTATATTCATGAAAGCCTTTCTTGTGTCTTCTCCGGAGGTTGCCGCCTTCTGGATGCGCAGCACAACTTCTTTAAGCACGCTGCTTATCTGCTTGGAACTTTCCCCGGAAGCTTCAGAAAGTTTACGGATTTCCTCGGCAACAACTGCGAATCCGGCACCGTACTTCCCCGCATGGGCCGCCTCGATTGCTGCGTTCATAGCAAGAAGACTGGTTTGGGCGGCTACCGACTGAATAACAGAAGCGGTTCCACGAATATCGTCGACATTCGAAGTTATCTCCTGAATTATGTTAATAGTCTCATTGAGCCTCTGTCCGCCTATTCCGGCAGTAGCCACAAGCTCACCTGTAGCGGTTTTCTTTTTTCCGGTTATTTCGCTGACGTTCCCGATTGATGCAATCATCTCGGTAACAGCCGAAGTGGATTCTTCGATCATTGCCATCTGCTCTTCGAGCATAATCTCAAGCTCGCCGGTCTTAGTCTTGACGGTATTCACTTCCTGCCCGGATTCGGCTACCCTGTTATCAAGATCAATAATGCCGTCCCTAATATCGACAACCGAGGCTGAGATTCTGGAGGTGGAAACTGTCGAGTCATCTGCCGCGCTGATGAGCTCATCCTTCATCAACAAATTATTTCTTGATGCTTCCTTTATCTTCATGATGGACGCCGATAATTCACCGGTGAAATTATTCAAATTAATTCCAAGTTTCCCTATTTCATCCTTTGAGTCGGCATCAAAATACGCCGTCAACTTCCCGTCACGTAGTCTGGAGACGCCCTCCTCAAGGGTAATTATGCTTCTGACCATTCGTGTCGCTACGATTGTCGCGATTAAGATGATACCGAATGTCATTACCGCGAAGATTATCAATGCACGAATTATTAGAGAACGGTACTTCGCATTAATTTCCTTTTCAATCAAACCAAACTGGGTCTGGATGACATCCTGAGCCGAACTTAAAGCGCCGTCGGTAATATCCACAAGGGTTTCAAGCTTCCCAACCCTCATCATGATATCGTCATAATCTTCATACCTACGAAGCATACTGGTTTTATAGAACTGAAGAAGAGGGACTGTGCCGGAAAACAATTTTGTTTTAGCGTCTATTATAACTTCCTCAAGAAGTGAATCTAATGCTATCCAGCGCTCTTCAAATAAGTCTTCAAGAAGAAGGATGGATTCCATCGAACGTTCAGTCTTTAAATTAAGATTCTTAAGCATTTTCTGCTGTTCTATAGTATCAAAAAGGGCGCTGAGTTCTGTCTTTTCAGCTTTAATTGTTGTCTGCTGAATACTAAGAGGGGCGGAAAACAGAAGATTCATCTCAACGCGCATGAGCTGAACCTGTTCACCAAGAGCTTTGAGTTGATCAGTTTCTTTATTAATTGTTAAAACCGGTAAAAAGGAGATCACAATCACCGCTATAGCTGCAAGGAACAGAGCCAGTTCACCAAAAACTACCATAAATAGTTTTCTTTTTATTGTCATATCACAGAAACCGCCTTAAAAGAATATTATTAGTTACATTTTAAATTTCAAATTTTCAGAATGGCGGCAGTGTAAACAATTTTTCAGCAATTTGGAAGGTCTTAATAAAATAATAATTTGTTTTACCAAGCAATCAATGGTAAAATTAATCTAAAGTTAGAGGAGGATTAAAAACGTATGGAAGAAATTGTAGTTCAATTACATGTAATTGACTGGGCTATCGTAGTGCTTTACGTCGCCTTCATGCTCTTTGTCGGGTTTTATTTCTCGAAAAAGAAGCAGGGCTTTGATGATTACTTCATGGCCGGACGCTCCCTTACCGCGCCGCTGTTGGTGGGAACCTTGGTATCAACCTTTTATGGTCTCGATACTCTTTTCGGAACCTCTGAAGTAGGGTTCTATGAAGGAATATCAGCCTTCTTTGCGTATTCGCTGCCCTATACAGCGCTTTACGTAGTCATGGCTGTCCTTGCACCGAAGTTTAAAGAAATGTTTCCAGACGGAACCACAATGCAGGATATTGCATTCCGTAAATACGGAAAACCTGCCGGGATCTTCACTTCTATCGCATCATTTCTTTATTCAACCAACACTATGGAAATGATGGGAATCGGATTCATCCTGAATCTTATCACCGGTATGCCTATCTGGATGGGAGTAATTATTGGAGCTGTTCTCGTCCTGGTTTACACCTGGACAGGCGGTCTGTGGGCGGTAACCATGACCGACTTTATTCAGTTCATCTCGATGATGATAACGGTCGGAATCGCCCTCATCGTGGCATGGAAGGCTATCGGCGGTTACGACGGTGTCTTCGAAGGTCTTGTTGCCTGGACCGGAAGCGAGGAGGACGCGAGTTACTTCTTCAGTGCCGGGGCGGGATACTTGAGCCCGTGGACGCTTGTGTCATACGGAGTAACATCTCTCGCGGTACTCGCAGAGCCTGCATTTTTTCAAAGAGTATTCGCGTCAGCCGGGCCCAAGGAAATACAGAAAGCATTTGCCGCCGGTGTTCCAATGTGGCTGTCGTTTGACTGGTGTGTTACCTTCCTCGGCATTCTCGGAGCTGCGGCAATCGGTCTTGGAATTATTCCTGAGGTTGAGGCAAATCAAGCACTCTTTGCTATAGTCGGGCAGTATCTGCCGGTCGGACTCGTTGGGATATTTCTCGCTGGAGTTCTTGCAGCCGCTATGTCTACCGCCGACTCATACTTCCTTGTTGCAGGAGGTGTCATCGGTTACGATATCTATAAAAATGTATTTAAACCCGATGCAACATCAGATCAGATAGAGAGGATGACCAAGCTTGGTATGCTAGTTTCAGCCGCCTTGTCCATCGCACTTGCTTTTACCTTCGACAGGATAATGGAAGTATGGGTTTTTCAGGCAACAATTATTCTGTCGGTAGCCCTCGTTCCTGTTTACTTCGGAGCCTTCAGCAGGAAGCCGCCTAAGAAGATTGCCGGTACCCTTGCAACCGGATTTGGTCTTATCTTCTCGGTTGTATGGTATATATGGTCCAACTTCTTCGGAACCTGGAGCGACGAATGGGAAGTCTACCTGATTAAGATTGGAAATATTGAGCTCTGGCAGGAGCATGGTATACTTATAATTGTACCGACTGTTATCGTTATATATCTGATAGCAAACGCCGTCGGTAAAGAAACTGTAGCGGAGGTATCATAATGGGTTGGAATGTAACATGTTATATAATGGGTGCCATTTCTATAATCGGACCTATTTGTCTGATCTTCTGGTATCTGCAGGGCGCAAAGGCCCAGCTTGCAAGACTGAACAAGAAAGAGGAGTAAATCACCTCCGGTGATTTACCAAGATGTAATTTAGGTTTTCAACTGCCCGGTAATTCCGGGCAGTTTTTTATATAACAGCATAAATTACAGACTAAGTTCTTTCAGTTTTTTATAAATATAAGTTCGATTCATCCCGGAAAGAGCAGCCGCTTCATTTATATTATAACTGGTCGATTCAAGAATCTTGGTGAAATATTTCTTTTCAAATTTATATTTTGCATCCCGAAACAAAGAGGAGGAACTCCCGTCTATATCAGAAAAATGTCCCCTGGAATTTTCTGTAATATTCTTCTTTACCAGCTCAGCACTGATTATTTTTCCTGACGCAAATAAGACACATCGCTCGACGGTCTGTCTTAACTGCCTGATATTGCCCGGCCAATCATAAGATATCAACACTTTTTCTCCATCTTCACTTATGCCTTCTATATCGGATTGATACTTACGTGCGAACTGTTTTATAAAAATCCAGGCAAGCTGCATTATATCACCTCTACGCTCTCTCAGAGGTGGCAGCTTTAATGTAACTGTATTCAGCCTGTAATAAAAGTCGGTTCTGAAACTCCCTTCTTCAATTTTTTTTTGAAGGTTCTGGTTTGTCGCCGCAATAATTCTACAGTTTGTTTCCTGTCTCTCAGAAGAGCCTACCGGATAATAATAGTGTTCTTCTATTACTTTTAAAAGCTTTGCCTGATTCATCGGGACAAGCTCACCAATTTCATCAAGAAGCAGAACACCGCCTTCAGCCTGCTTGAAAAAACCCGACACATCTTTATGAGCACCTGTGAAAGCCCCTTTGACATGACCGAACATCTCACTCTCAAACAGAGAATCGGGAATTGCGCTGCAGTTCATGGAAACAAAACGCCCATTTAATCCACTATTATTATAAATAAAGCGGGAGATAATTTCCTTGCCGGTACCGCTCTCTCCGGTTATCAAAATATTTACATCTTTTGATGCGATTTGTTTCGCCATTTCATAAACTTTTCTGGTTTCAGGATCGGAGGAGTCGAATAAATAGAGAAGGTTATTCCCGGCTTCTTTCTGAAGCGCATTTAAATCTTCCTGCATTTTAATTTGTTCGACAAGCTTATTTATTTCAAACAGTAGAAGTTCAGGATCCTGCTCTTTTTGACAGTAGGAATCAGCACCAAGTTTTACAGCTTTTATAGCACTGTCTATTGACCCGAAACCCGTCAGAACAATAATCTTTATATCAGAAAAACACGATTTTTTGACTTCTCCTATTAAATGATAACCGTCCATTTCCGGCATATTGATGTCTGTGAGAATAATATCAAAATGTTTCCGGCCTTCATTAAGACAATTTAACGCTTCTTCTGCTGACAAAAAAGGAGCAACAGAATAGCCTTGAGTTTCCAGCATATCGACAAGGCTTTGTAGGACCAGTTCTTCATTATCAACAATCATGAGGCTTGCTTTATTCATTCTTTTTTACCCTGACCTGAAGCTTATCACTGTCGCTTATTCTGATAATAAACTTTGTACTTACACCGGCATCCGATTCGACTTCGATCAATCCTCCCATCTCTTCGATAATATTCTTAACAGAAAACAAACCAAGCCCGGTTCCTTTTTCTTTAGTAGTGAAAAAAGCCTTGAAAACAAAACCCAGATCTTCGGATGATATGCCTCCTCCTGAGTCTTCAAAAACCATTAAAAAATGTCCATTACTGCAGGATTCAGTAATCCTGATAGCACCGTTATTTTCAATTGCATCAAGGGCATTTGCTGTGAGATTCATAAATATTTGACTGAACTTAGCACTATTCCCCTCAATCATTATGTTTTCCCGAACATCAACAACCGCTGCGGCATTCTTATTCATAATTTCACTGTTAAAAATCCTGATTATCTTTTCAACAGATTCCTTTAAATTAAAACTTTCGATCTGTTCTTTTGTTTGACCCGCGTATGACAATATCTGAGTCAGAAGTTTCCGGCCGTTCTGAAGCCCATGCTCCTGAGTCTTCAACGTCCGGAGAATTTTCTCTTTTCTGTCGCTGTTCTCAATATCAGCGCAGATACTTTTCATAGTCATATTTGAATTACCGAGAATGGAAAAAACACTCTTCATATCATGCGCTATCCCGGAAGCTACCATTCCGACTCCGGACATTCTCTCAGCAAACATTGCATTTTCAATCATCATTTGATAGTCTGTAATATCTGTCAATGTTATCAGTATATTGAATAACCTGTTTTCAGAATCAAACAAGGGGCTTGCTCTAAAGGAGTAAAGCTGCATTCCATACTCTTTCTTTATTTCGATCTCATCTAATTCCTTATGATATATTTTCTCTATAGTTTCTTTTCCAAACGGCTCCCATATCTCATCTTTTTTGAAATAGTTCAGCTTACCATTCTCTTCAATAAAACTCATATAGGAAAAATTAACTTTGAGACATTTGTAACATTTATCTATAATACATAATCCATTTATATTATTATCAAAAAACAGGTCAGACTGTTTTTTACTTTCCTTAAGCTCCATATTCTTTTTCTTCAGGTTATCAATAGCCAACTTTTCTGTTGTCATATCGATAATTACTGCGGTGGATTTAACAACCTGATTTGATAGATTTATCTGGGGAGTCATACAAATACGGCAGGGCCTAATTCCCCCGAACTTCTGTTTCAATCCACCTGTAAAATCGTACCCGATACTTGAAAAAGGCTTGTTCGCGTAATCAGTGATTCCATTAAAATATGATTCAAAATTCCGCTTCGATATCAGTATATCTTTCAATCTGATACCTATCAGTTCTTCCTCAGTAAATCCTGTTAAAGTACCAAGATGACTATTAACGTAATCTATTTTCCCTTCGTTTGTTATCTCACAAACTCCGACAATAGCATTTTTAATAATTGCACTATATCTGCTCTCAGACTTTCTTCTGCTGGCCATCTCTTGTGTGAGCTGATAATTAACAAGTGCGAGTTCTGATATCTCCTGGCCTAAAGTAGTAAGATATTTTATTTTTTGCAGAAACTGCTCTTCTGTACTGATATTGAGTTTATGATAAGCCGCAAGCAACCTATCTTCCTCCAGACCTATATCCCTCGCATACCCTCTGACCCAGTCTTCATCGAGTTCTTCAAAAAGGACATGTCCCATACCCCAGTTGGCAATACGTTTACCTTTGAGAACTATCGGAGCAATACCGTCCATCAACCTTCCGCTGAGACACGGCATTGCAGTACCTTTATATGTCTCATTGAATGAGCGCTGCCCGAGGGCCTCATCCGACTTGATGCAGTTCCGCAAACCTTTAGGAGTACTTCGTATAAGATTACAGTATTCTGAAAAATTGGATCCCTTTGTAATCGGGGATCCATCTAACGCGTATATTATACTTTGAACCTCCGAAGTTTCAGCAAACTCGTCCTGAATACGCTGCAGTAGATCTACATCAAGAAGATCACTTAACGAATAATCCACATCGGATTCTTTATTATTTTTCATTCAAATATTGTAACAGTGTCATCCTACAATCGCAACTAACAAAAGAATTTGTCATTAACCGCCTTGAACAGAACACTTATCGCTTCGGCTCCCGCATCAGGATATCCGAGGCTGCGGTCACCCAAATAAGTAGCCCGGCCTTTTTTCGCTATCAATTGCTTTGTATTATCTGCCCCCATTGTGGCTGCTGCTCCGGCATTCTTCATTGCCTCAGCAATATCAAGACCAGCATCCGCATCCTTTGCCATTGACTCTGACGCAGGAATCAGCGCATCAAGCAGTGTTTTATCTCCAAGCACCGCGCCTCCTACCTTCTGCATTCCGCCGATAAAGCTTGCAGTCATTTCACTGATATCAGTTAATTCTGCCTCGCTTTTACCTTTTGCACTTTTCCCCATAGCCCGGAAGCCGGCACCCCATAGAGAACCGGTAGCACCGCCGCAGGTCTCCAGCATTGTCATTCCTATTGATTTCATCAGTCCGCCGATATCATCAGCTTCAAATTTTTCCAATTCAACCTTAATTACACGAAACCCTTTCGCCAGAGTCATCCCGAAATCACCGTCTCCAATCACTGCATCAAGGTCGCAGAAATGTTTTTCATTCTCCAGAACGGTATCAGCCGTAATTTTCAATACGCTCTTTATATCAGAAATATTCAATGTTTTCATCTTCTCGCTCCTTACATCTTCAGTGCCGGTGTATCAGCCTCCGCTTCAAGCAGAGCCTTCAATTCATCGTCAAGTTTCAAAATACTAACTGACGCACCTGCCATATCCAGTGCGGTCATATAATTACCGACCATATTGAAATAGACATTAATACCGGCCTTATCAAGTATTTTACAAACTTCATTGTATAGAATATACAGTTCCTGCAGCGGAGTCCCTCCCAAGCCGTTCAGAAGTACGGCAACATCACTACCCTTCTGTACCGGCATATCTTCAAATATTCGACCTACAGCTCTTTCGGCCAACGCTGCGGCTCCTACGGTCTTTTCTCTCGATACCCCCGGTTCTCCATGGATACCTACTCCGAACTCCATATCACCGTCTTTTATATCAAAAGTCGGCCCACCCTTAGCAGGAACGGTACATGATGTTAAAGCAAAACCCATTGTTCTGACATTTGCTATAACTTTTTCAGCAACTGCTTTTACAGCTTTCAAGTCAGCCCCTGTCTCCGCCTTAGCTCCGGCAATTTTATGAACAAATACAGTTCCAGCGACACCACGCCTTCCAACGGTGTAAAGACTGTCGGTTACAGCTACATCATCATTCACATAAACCTTCTCAACATGAATATCGTCATCCTCTTCGGCCATATCCGCTGCACCGTCGAAATTCATAACATCACCGGAGTAATTCTTTACAATTAACAAAACACCTTTATCCGATTCCAGTTTTGTGATGGCATTGTAAATCTGCATTACCGAAGGAGAAGCAAAAACATCTCCGCAGACAGCACCGTCAAGCATTCCCCTGCCTACGAAGCCGGCATGACTGGGCTCATGACCGCTTCCTCCACCGCTTATCAGATTAACCTTTTTGGTATTAATCTCTTTACGGTGAATGACTCTATATTTCTCATCAAGACCAACATAATCCTTATGCGCCAGGAGAAAGCCCTTGCACATATCATCAACAACAGATTCTGGTGTGTTTATTATTTTCTTCATAAAAACCTCTATTCTTATAAGTTCTAAACCATATATTGAACCAACTCTTTTTCAGTCGGTTTACTATTCTTTCCTGCATCTCTGATTTCTGAGATTCTGCCTTCCTTCATAATCACTATCTGATTGCTTAAACCAATCAATTCCAAAAGATCATCAGTAATCATCAGAATTGAAACACCTTCTTTAACAATCTCTCTTAAAAGGGAGTAAATTTCTTCCTTTGCTCCGACATCAACTCCTCTCGTAGGATTATCGAGAATGATAATATCAAGATTTTTTGCAATCCACTTTGCAAGAACCACTTTCTGCTGATTACCGCCGCTCAGAGAAAAACACATATCTTCAGGAGAAGCCTTAATGCGAAACCGCTTGATATATTTATCTATAAGACTACTTTCCTTTTTCCTGTCAACCTTCATCAGCACATTGTTTGATAGAGAAAATATACTTGGAAGGCTGATATTCCAGCTCACAGGAAGATACTCAATTATCCCGAAACCTTTCCGTTCAGCAGGAATATATCCAACACGCTTTTTTACCATCAATGATATCTGCCCTTTATTCACAGAATTCCCATTAACTAAAATATTACCAGACTGATATTCCGTAATCCCGTAAATAGCTTTCCCCAGATCCCGCTTTCCACAGCCGACCAGACCTCCCAAACCAAGGATCATACCTTTATTCAAATCAATATTTATATCCTCATATACGCCTTCCTGGGTAAGGCCCTTGATTTCCATAGCTTTTTCATCTCGAAAACCATCTTCCTGCTTTGATGTTCCGTAGATGTCTCTGCTGACTTCCCGTCCAACCATCATAGTATGAAGATCATGTTCTTCAGAAGTTTTTGGGTCGACTTCTCCGACAAGCTCTCCGTCTCTTAAAACCATTATCCTGTTACAGTAAGTCATCATTTCGGATAATCGGTGAGATATGAGACAGAAAGTCGCATTCTCCGAGTATTTTGTTACCTTTGAAAACAGAAGCTCTCTCTCTTTCTCAGCCAGTGCCGCAGTAGGCTCATCAAGAAGTATAAACGGATGGGTTATTCCATAAAGCTCCGATATCATAAAAGCCCGAACAATTTCTACCAGCTGTCTCTGATGGAATGAGTAACTGGAAACTCTCTTTGCCGGATCAGCATCTATTTCAAACTGCTCAAAATACATTCTGGTTTTATCAATCATTGCCTTTGTATTCAGTACTCCGCTTTTTTTGAGAAAAAACTTTTCATGTGATAAAAATATATTTTCATAACCAAAAAGATTGGGTACAAGGTTCTGTTCCTGGAAAACCATAGAAATACCCTGCGAAGTACCTTCACGATAATTAGCAGGATTATATTCTCTGTCCTTAAGGAACATTCGGCCGCTGTCTTTTGAATAAACCCCGGCAATTACCTTCATCAGAGTAGATTTACCGGCACCGTTCTCGCCGGATAATCCAAGAATTTCATTTTTATATATTTCAATACTTACATCATTCAAAGCTCTTACACCTGAAAACTGTTTAGTAATTCCTTCAGCCTTGAATAGTATCTCTCTCTCGCCGCGCATATTGTTCACCTCAACCTGTAAAAACTATTTAACATAAGCCATCTTAGAACGATCAATATTCACTGAAACTGCAAGAATCATTATCGCACCCGTTACTATCTGGCGGGTTGCCGGTTCAAGTCCCATGAAATTCATTCCACTTCCAATTATCGCAATCAACACAACGCCGAAAACAGTCCTCAAGGGCCCGCCTACACCGCCGCTGAGCTGCGTTCCGCCGATAACTACTGCTGCAATCGAATTCATTAAAAAAGAATTACCCATATATGGACAGGCAGCTTCAAACATTGACGCCTGCAGACAGCCTGCCAGACCGGACATAACCCCAGAAATCATGAACGCTATAACCTGAATATGCCTGACCTTAATTCCGGAATAAAATGTCGCCTGCTCATTTCCACCTATAGCATAGAGTGAGCGACCAAATGCCGTTTTGGTAATTATGTAATAACAGATAACTATAATTACTATTGGTATAAGGTCTACATTTGGAAAAGAGAACAAAAGTGAACCATTGGAAAAGTCCAGGAAAGTTTGATTGGAGATATTTACAGGCGAGCTGTGCATAAGCAGCAGCGCAGCCCCGTCAAGAGCCCCCATCAAAGCCAGTGTAACTAGAAAAGACGGGACCTTTACCTTCGTAACTATTATTCCGTTAACAGCCCCAACACCGGCACCGGCTAAAAGACCGATTATTATTGCCCCCCCGCCAAGATAAGGTGCAAGCAACGCTCCGATAACTCCGCAGAAAGTTGCATTTGCTCCAACAGACGCATCAATACTGCCCATAAGAATTATAAAGGTCATACCCATTGAGACAATCATCAAAAATGACATCTGCCTAATCAGGTTTAATACATTCTGTATTGAAAAAAACCTCGGGTACAATATTCCAAAAAACAAACTTACAACAACCAATAGAAGCAGTGGAAGATACTTCATTAAAGCCGTCATTTTATTAACTGATTCTTTCATGCATACAACCTTCTATTTCATCAGATCCTGGCGGGATCTGTCCGGAATCGATATCAGATAAACAGAACCGATAAGTATTACTGCTTTTACCATATACTGGATTCTCACATCGAGACCGCCTAGAGTCATTCCATTCTCAAGGATGGTAATAATCAGCACACCGAGAATTGTCCGTCTGACTCCGCCTACACCGCCGGAGAGCGCGGTACCTCCAACAACAACAGCTATTAATGTGCTGAAAATATACCCGGAACCGAGCTGTGCCGAAGCCATTCCAAGTCTTGCAGATAAAAATAAAGTTCCAAACCCTATCAGCAATCCTGACAGAGCGAAAGCAATAATTTTATATTTCGCAACATTAATTCCCATACGGGCAGCAACATCTTCCTTGCCGCCGATGGCCATAATATATCTTCCAGTTTTTGTCTTCTCACTCAGATAAACAAAAATAATGTAAATAATTCCGGCCAGAATAATACTGTTCGGGATTCCGGGGATCATCCTTCCATTCGAAATATTGCTGAAAAAATTACTTCGAATGTTGATGTTATATCCTTCCGTCAGCGCAACCGCTATTCCGCAATATATAAAATTTGTAGCGAGTGTCACGATAAATGACGGCAGTTTGATTTTGGCTACTAGGAAGCCGTTAAATAATCCAAGACACAAACCAATAAATAAAATTAAAAATACTGTAAAGAGGCCTCCCGCAGGAGCAATTGTCGCAGCAATTACACCCGAACCTACAATTATTCCAGTGATTGATAGGTCGATACTCCCCATCAATATAGGAAAAGTAACACCAGCGGCGATCAGCAGATAAATAGATGAAAGCTGAAGAATCTCTACAAGATTCCTGAATCTAAGAAATGCTGGTGAAAGAAAAGAAAAAATTATCATCAACGCGATTATCACAATAATCGGTACCAGATTAACAATTTTATTTATATCAATTTTTGCTTTTTCCTTTACATCGGCAGTCACATTGCTATCCTTTTAAAATACACGGGCAGTGGAAAACACTGCCCGTGTGTCAGTTAATTAGTTATTTCACTACGGAATCAACTACAGTCTCATCATTTATGTTATTTGAAGCGAAAACCTTGTCATAAGGTGCTGAAGATGAAGGGGGTACAGTTGTATGATCCTTGAAATGGTCAAGATACAGCTGGCGAATTTCTTTATATTCCCCCGCAGCAAGTGCCATAGCGTATTCTTCAGGTACATCATATCCCTTGGGTTTTTCAACAAATTCCCAGTTGGAAAATGTATTGGGGTTAATAGGTACCATAAGGTTCTGTGGATCCCAATTGTCGGGATTGAGTGTTCGGGACATCTTTTTCCAGTCATACGGAAGATTGTCTCCACAGAAAGTATCGATGTACCAGTCAGCATTATCCTGAGTAAGCATAATGAATCCAGTTGACATCATAGTTTCTGCAACGGTAGGTTCCCAGCCGTTATACATATCATATGCAACAACTGCTGCATGACCGGCAAGCCATGGTCCGAAGATACCACAGATACCATAGAGGCTTCCGTCTTTCAGATATTTCATGTTTTCTTTATTAGCATCAGTTCCGATAATTTTAACATCAGTCAAACCGGCTTCTTTACAGGCAACAGCGGCGCCTACTGCCATACTTGTATTTGTACAGTAAATACCATCAATCGTATCACCATATTTGATGATCCAGTCAGCAGTTACACTATAACCTTTGTCTCTTGTGAAGTCGCCGTATTCTTCGGCCAGAACTTCCATACCGGGATAATTTTCAAGTGCTATTTTATATCCAAGACCACGGTCATTACCCGCTTTGGATCCTGGGAAACCGAGAAGAAGAAGGGTCTTGCCTTTTTCGCCGACAGCCTCAGCCATCACATCTCCACCCTGCATACCTATTGCACGGGCATCAGGAAAATGGAACATTCCCCAATATGGACCTGCATCCAAAGGTGTCCACCAGTCTGCTATTTCAAGAACGTTGGAATAGAAAACTTTTTCTCTATTAACGAGTTTGGTGGCTTCAATAACCGAACCGATTGTTGGAGAGTAACCTGACATCATCTTAACGTCAGATGCAGCATAAGATGACATATTTGAAATGAACTTTTCAGGTTTCCGATCATCGGTAGCTGAAATATATTCATTACCTAAAGCCTCTGTTGCTTCCTTCGCACCCTGATCGAACGTCAGGAAGAAGTCGTTAGCCATAGTAGCGTAAGTGGTGAGCATCTTCTGTGGGCCGTCAGCTGCAGCACTTTGTTCCTGGTCTCCACTAGCAAAACAGAATGTTTCTGCCCAAAAAAAAACACAGATTAGCAATGTTGTTGCTATTTTAAAAGAATTTTTGTACATAAAATAGTCCTCCTCTTCATGCACTTAAATTATTAGAAAGCAATTTGAATATTGTATTCGTCGTCTGAATAATCGCCGCCGTAAAACTCAGTATCAAGAGCATGCAATGCTCCTTCTATCCAGCCCGGACCTTCAGTCGGCCAGTTTTTACCGAATGCACTAGTAACCTTGCCCTTTCTCGGTGCAAGCTTGCCATATCTCGGCATCAAACAGGGGGTAATTCCGTTTAAAGCAAACGGTGGGTAATGCCAAGTACCTTTACCCAGCATAACGCCCTCATCAGGACCTACAATAAACGCTCTGGTTTTTGCAGGATCTGGTTTTGCCATAGGAGGGCACATAAGAAAAACAAGCTGCTTGCCACCAAGCGGAAAAAAGAACTCGTTGGTCTGTTTGTGACACTCGGTCCAATCAAGGGGTTCGCCTGGCTTCTTTGATTTTAGAAAAAGCATTCCCATTGAAAAACGTTCCTGATCTGTAGGTTCAAAAGGAAGCAGATCCCAGTAAGTCTTGATCATGTCATTATCAACTTCTGCTTTGTTGTCGACTGGATGTAAATTATATTTACCTTCCTCTGTGTCTTCGTCTCTTCCGATTATTCGGCCAAATTCAGAAAATTCCTTCATACCGATATCACGGAGACGTTCTAGTATTACTTCATGAACACTCATAAGTTCTCCTTAAAAAATTAGTTTTATCTATTTAACGCAAATATTGTACCAAGTCAGAGAAAATAATTATAATAGAGCTATTTCCTTTGTAGCTAAAGAAATAAATATCATAGATAAAAAAACATAATAATCGTCACTGCTTTTATTGTCATTAATATCAGAATTACTGTCTGTTAAATGAGACAATAGATATTAGTGCTGTTATTAGTTTGACTAAAAAATTAAATGGGTTATATAATTAGCACGTAAAATAAAGGATTTGCTAAAATGAAAAAATTATTCTACTTACTAATATTTTTAGTTGCTGTTTTCCCTGTTTTTTCTGAATCTCCTCAAAAGGTCATTGTTCTCATAAACGGTGATATAATTACTGAAGCAGAAATAAACTATGAACTGGAGCAGCTGGAAAGACAGGCAATGATTTCCGGAGAACAAAAGAAGATACCTTTAAACTATGCGCATATCGAAGAATTAAGAAATACAGTTATTACTACATTGATAAATAAACACATCCTGCTTCAGGAATGTACTATAAGAGGCATTACTATCAAGCCGGAAATAATTAACCAAAACCTTCAGTCTTTAAAAAATCAGTTTCCTGAAGAACAACAATTTCATGATTTTCTCAAAGACAGTAATATCTCTGAAGAAAAACTTATGGACGAGATAAGAATAGCTTTAAGTGTTGATATGCTGGCGATTCAGTTGTTAAAAGAAGAGAATAAAGATTACAGCACTGCCAATGAAATAGAGCGACAAAAGGCTCTTGCCGCATTGTTAACAAAACTTTTGAAAGAGGCTGACATTACCTGGGTGGATTAGCCTTTTATTTTTCCCTGATTAAAAGTAAAATCACCCAATGGAAACAGCTGTACTTGCGGAAAAACCGAGCGTAGGCCGGGACCTTGCTATGGTATTCGGATGCAATAAAATAACCAGGACTTTTATCGAAGGACAGAATCATATAGTAACCTGGGCAATGGGCCACCTTATTGAACTCGCCGATCCGGGTGCACATGACCCGATCGACAAAGAATGGAACCTCGAACACCTCCCCATTATTCCAGAGCCGATGCGCTCGTGGTCTCAATAACAGATAAAATCCACAGCGTACCGCCGCCTCTCGCCTATGACAGCACCGCCCTTCAGATACTCTATGAGAGACATAAGATTGTAACCTATCCCCATACCGACTCAAAACATCTGACAGCCGACATCCAGATGACTATCAAGGACAGACTCAAGGCACTTTCGGGTACCCACTGGAACAAAAAGGCGTCAGAGCTGCTTGATACCGATTTAAACCCCGGGAAAAGGCTGTTAGACGACTCCAAGGTAAGCGATCACCACACTATCATTCCGACCGAGCAGACCGTAAGACTTGACAACCTTGCGCCGGAAGAAAAAGCGCTCTGAGAACTGATTATAAAGCGCTTCATTGCCCTATTCTCGCCCCAAAACCGCTACTTGAAACGAAACACCGAGATTGAGGCGGACGGAGAATCCCTGTTTATCAGCACAAACAGGACGATAGATGATGGATCGCGGGTTGTTGACTGCCGCCCTGTTGGAGATGAAGGAGATGCAGGAAACGGCTCACTTTCAGTCTCTCCTGCAGGAGATGATGTGCTTCTCCTAGCCCCGGAGCAGCTGAAATCACCTGAGCTTACTGCGAAATAGGAACTGAGACTGAATATGATTGCCGGAAAGAAAGGGAAAAGCAGTCACGAGACAGCTCATGAAGAAGTTCACCGACGACAGCCCGGACACCTTCACCCTGGCAGACATGATAAAAATTAAACAAAACAGGAAATAGTCTGGCCTGTCTTGAGCTTCATTTTAATAAGTGCTTTGGCAAGCTGATCAGGGCAGGATGTGCCTCTCGAACCGCATTGCAGTCCGTCTACCCGGCGGATTACATCATCTATATCCATCCCTTCAATAAGTCTGCTTATTCCGGCAAGATTGCCGGGACAGCCCCCGATAAACTCAACGGAGTCAATTATATTCTCATCAATTGTAATTTTTATTTCTCTGGAACAGGTTCCCCTGGTTTTATGTGTAAAATTTTGTTTCATGAAGTATTTGTACAAATATTTTATTTTTTCTTCAATCACCTTGCGAATGCTATAGCGTATTTAATACAATATAATATACGTTTTATAAAATGAGGTAAGAAATGTCAGACATTAAGAATAAAAAGCTGAAAATACTCGTAACTGAAGATGAAGCAATCAATCGCATGTATATAACTACAATTTTAGAACGTAACGGATGGGAGATTCATGAAGCTGCTGACGGAATAGAAGCGCTGGAGCAAATCAAAAGCAATAATTATGATATAGTCCTGATGGATATCAGCATGCCCAAGTTGAACGGTCTCGATGCTACAATTGAAATCCGGAAGAATGAAGCAGACGGCCGTCATCTTCCCATAGTGGCTCTAACGGCTCACGCGTTTCCCTCCGACAGGAAAAAGTTTCTTGATGCCGGAATGGACGATGTTGTAGTAAAACCTCTGAATGAAAAAACTCTAATTGACGTAATATCAAAATATGTAAACAACTGATTTGGAACAAATCAGTTTTAGCCGAGGTTTTCCGGGGCTTCACCTTATTAGATTCTGATGCTATATTGACGCAGATGATCTTATTAAAGAAAGAATATATTATTGATCCAGACAACCCCTTGGCATTCGGCGAAGCATCAAGCAACTTCAAAAAAACACTAAAACAGCTTGGAATCCCCTCAGATGTTATCAAGAGGACCGCTATTGCTATGTATGAAGCGGAAATCAACACCATAATACACGGGAAAGGCGGACGGGCCGAAGCGCAGATTGATGATGAGCAGATCCGGATAGTATTTAAGGATGAGGGCCCCGGTATTCCGGATATAGAAATGGCCATGCAGGAAGGATTCTCTACCGCATCATCAGAAATACGGGAGATGGGCTTCGGAGCAGGTCTCGGCCTTCCGAACATTAAAAAGAATTCCAGCAATCTTAGTATTGAATCTGAACCTGGAAAAGGGACGAAGGTTACTATCATTATTAATCTTTAGAGGAAGAAATATTGAACTATATTCATTCAGTGATTCTTGATAAAGACAAATGCAGAGGATGTACCAACTGCATCGCTCACTGTCCTACCGAGGCAATCCGGGTAAGACATGGTAAGGCCTACATTATCGAGGATAGATGTATCGACTGCGGCGAATGCATCAGGGTCTGCCCTCATCATGCAAAAAGAGCACAATCCGACGGCCTGGAAATGCTTGATAAATTTGATTTCACAGTCGCGGTTCCGGCACCTACCCTCTATGGTCAGTTCAAAGACCGCTACTCCATCGACATGATCCTGACTGCCCTTAAACATCTCGGTTTTGATGATATTTTTGAGGCAGCCGAGGCTGCGGATATTGTTACAGCGGAACTGAAGAAGGCACTCAACAACAAGCCTGAGAACATCCCGTGGATATCATCTTCATGCCCGGCCGTAGTCAGGCTGATTCAGATTCGATTTCCCGGCCTGATTGAGCAAATTGTGCGGATAGAATCTCCAATGGAGATAGCTGCCCGTATCATCAAAAAAGACATCTATCCCGATAAGAAAAATATCGGCGTGTTCTTCATTAGTCCATGCCCTGCCAAAATTACCGCCGCACGGGCCCCAATCGGGTCAAAACAATCGGCGGTTGACGGCGTAATCTCAATTAATAGAATATTTCTGGATCTTCAAAACGCTGCGGCGGAGCTTAAGAATATTGAACCATTGGGTAAGGCTTCATCTTGGGGAATCAGTTGGGCAAGAAGCGAAGGCGAGAGTCATTCGACAGGCTGGCCTGAGACTGTTGCCGTGGACGGAATTGATAACGTAATAAACTTCCTTGAAGAACTTGAAAACGGTAAGATCAAGCATGTCGACTTCATTGAGGCCATGGCCTGCCCCGGAGGATGTGTAGGCGGCGCGTTAACCATTGAGAACCCTTACATCAGCAAGGCCAGAATAATCAGAAAAGCCGGCAAAGTTGACGACAGAAAGCGCGGAGGAAAGCTGATTCGGAAATCAAAAGCAGTTCTTACCATGGATACCGATATCGTACAGAAACACATTCTCTCTCTTGATAAAGATTTCAAAAAGGCGCTTGAAAAGATGGCCATGATGGAGGAAATTATCGAAACACTTCCCGGTCTCGACTGTGGTTCCTGCGGAGCACCTACCTGTAGGGCATTAGCCGAAGATATCGTTAGAGGAACAGCCAAAAAAAATGATTGTATTTTCATCCTTCGTAATGAAATCAAAGTACTGACTGAGAATCTTGCAGAACTCGGTTCATGGATGCCTCCGCTTCTGGCCGATGAGGAAAAAGAATAATGATAACCGAATATGAATCAAGACTAATAGAATACCTCTCATCATTTGCCACCGAGAATAGGATGAAAAGGATGCATTCCGTGATGGAACAGAGAACAGATTATATCACCGTTGTACTCGAAGATATTTTTCAGCCTCACAACGCTAGTGCTGTCCTCCGCTCCTGTGACGGCTTTGGTATACAGAATGTTCATATAATCGAAAACCGAAACCAGTTCAGACCGAATAAAGATGTTGACATGGGTACCTCACAATGGCTTTCACTTTCTCGTAGCACAGCAGAGGCTGGAGCGCGCGTGACAAAACAGACTCTGAACAGACTAAAAGAAGACGGATATCGTATCGTAGCAACTACTCCCCATAGCGATGATACTAATCTTGAGGATTTTGATCTGACTTCCGGTAAAACCGCCATTGTACTAGGAACCGAACTCGAGGGAATAAGTGACGATGTCACCGAATGCGCAGACGAATATCTAAAAATCCCGATGCATGGATTTGTAGAGAGTTTCAATATTTCAGTAGCATGCGCACTGATTCTTCACCATCTAAGCTGGAAATTAAGACAGAGTGAGTTAGACTGGAGGCTGAGTAGCGAGAGACAGCAGGAAATCCTCCTGTCATGGCTCCGGGGGACAGTAAATAACTCTGAGGCTCTTGAGAAAAGATTCAAGCAGTTATAATCCTGGCTTGAATTACGGATAATTTCAGATCCTGCTTGATTCATAACCGAAACACATGTATATTTTATTCATGGCAGAAATAAAATCAGCTCTAGAAATAGCTCTCGAAAGAACAGAGGGCATGGAAACAGACAGAAGTAAAATCGCCGCGAAACAGCTCAAGATTGAAGGCCGTAAAGCAGCGATTGCTTTCCTTGATGATAAATCAACGGCGAAAGATATAGTAAAAGCACTCAAACAGCATAAAGGCGATGAGCAGACGGCATTCAAGCTGGGGGCGGTAGAGTCTCTCTTGTCCTGTGTGAAACTTCCCACAGATGAGGGCTATAAAGATGTCTTCGAAAAAGCGTCAGAAGGACTCGCTGTGATATCAGACAGTCCATCTGAAGTCAAGCAGATGTTAACACAGCTGAGTCAATTCTTTGATCAGTACATTCAGAACCGTGATCAGATGGAGAAGCAGCTGATGGCCCAGTTTGAGCCCCTGCTCAAACAAAAAGAAGAGGCTGCTTTTGCCCAGACTGGAAACAGGAGAAGCATCGATCCGCTCGATGAACCGGAATTCCAGAAAATATATTCACAGAATATGGGAAATCTTTCCAAGAATTACTCGGAAGCCCTTACCCAGGCGAAAGACCAGCTTAAGCAATTCCTCGGAATTGCAGAGTAATTACAGAAAACTGCTTAAAACATAGTATAATTTCGTTTTTTGATCTTTTTATTTGATTTTTACCTGAATTCAGTATTAGAATCATTTTATGGCGAAACTCAGTACTCTTGAACAATTGGCAGAAGAGAATGGTACCCCAATCTTCGTTGTGGACCATGATATAATCAGGCAGAACTATCAGGACTTCAAAACGCTTCTGCCGCGCGTACAGATCTTCTATGCAGTAAAGGCTAACTCGGACAAAGAGATTGTAAAGACTCTCTACGACATGGGTTCAAGCTTCGATGTTGCCTCGATGAATGAATTCCTTCTCGTTCATGAAAACATAGAGAGTCTTCCGGATGAAGAAAGACAGAAATTCATCTGGGAGAAGATCATCTACGCAAATCCTATCAAGGATATAAAAACCCTGAAGGAACTGGACAAATACAAACCTCTTGTAACCTTTGATAACATCGAAGAGATCAAGAAGGTGAAAAATCATGCTCCCAATGCCGGACTCGTGTTAAGGATAAAGGTTCCGAACACCGGCGCAATGGTTGAACTCTCATCGAAATTCGGCATTGATCCTGGCCTTGCAGTTGATTTGATTGAAGAAGCCCACAGACAGGGACTGGTTGTGGAAGGACTCAGCTTCCACGTAGGCAGCCAGACAACGAACTTCGATAACTACATTCAGGCCATCAGTGTCGCATCGGGAATAATCAAAGAAGCCAAGCTTAAGGGATTCGAAAAAATTAAAATCCTAGATATAGGTGGAGGCTTCCCCGCTCCCTATGACGTAAATGTAGAACCCTTTAAAGATCTGGCGCGAAAACTCAACTCCGAACTCGACCGTCTCTTCGACGACAGCATAGAAATCATTGCTGAACCGGGAAGGTTCCTCGTTGCTACCGCTTGTACGGCCGTCTCCTCAGTCATAGGCAAGGCCGACAGGGACGGAAAGAGATGCTACTACATTAATGACGGAGTATATCATACCTTCTCAGGGATAATCTTCGATCATTGCAAATACCATCTGCAGGCATTCAAGACCGGCCCGAAGCAGATCTGCTCGGTCTTCGGACCTACCTGCGACGCGCTTGATACGATTTCTCTTGCAGAGGAACTGCCGGAACTTGAAATTGAAGAATATGTTTACAGTGAAAACATAGGAGCTTACAGCCGGGCTTCCTCAACCTGGTTCAACGGCTTTCCTCCCGCAAAGATTGTGCACATAAACAAGTAGAGGCCGTATCGGCCGGGAAGCTGTGGGATTTTGCACAAAAAGGCTTGACCTGGACAATTATGCGGAATATTATCAATTATGATATCAGTAAATACCTGTAAAGGACGTTTCTGATATTTCTATAACTTACTTAACTCCTTTTTCAGCGGTCCTAACCAGGCCGCTGTCTTTTTAATTTCTCCGTTTACATCCTTTCCCTCATATTGGACTGTTTTAATTCATCCATAATTGGCTGTTGCTGACAGTCCAATGAGGCGTTATTATTTCTCCAGGGTATTTTAAGGAGGAAATATGATCTTGATAAAAATAGACAAGGACAGCAGTCAACCACTGTATCTCCAGATTTCAGAACAGATTCAGCTGATGATTGAAGACGGAAGACTTAAACAGGGGGATACACTACCCTCATCCAGAAGCCTATCAACACAACTCGAAATGAACCGCACTACAATTACCAAGGCATACGAGAATTTATGGGCTATGGGATATACAGAGAGTCAATCAGGTTCTTACACCAGAATAAGAGGCAGGGAGCTCTTATGCTCGATGACTTCAGGGGAATCAGGCGGCTCGAGTCTGGACTGGACCGGCAGAATAACCCCATCCTGCAGCAGGATGATAGAAAAAATGAATGAAGTCAGGATACCACCGGTAGATGGAGATCTGATAAACCTCTCGAGCCTGTCACCGGATTCCGCATACTGGCCGCTTGAAGACTTCAAAAAATGCATTACTCAGGCAGCTTTTAACGGGGACGATTATCTCTTCAGTTATGGAGATCCGGCAGGCTATCTACCGCTTAGAAAGAACCTTGCCGAATACCTCAGAACTCATCAGATTCGAACATCCGCCGATGAAATAATCATTACATCAGGCTCTCAATCTGCAATAGATCTTGTATTCCGAAGCCTTCTCAAAGAAGGCGATGTTATTATTACAGAAAATCCTACATATGGATATTTGATACCGCTCTTGCAGTACTACAACTGCCGCATCGAATCGATAGAAATTACTGAAGAGGGTATGAATCTTGATGCTCTTGAGCATGTTCTCAAAACAGTCAAACCGGCTTTGATCTACACTATGCCGAATTTCCAGAATCCTACAGGTATTACAACGTCTCAGGATCACAGGGAAAGACTTCTCTCTATCTGTGAACGACAGAAGATCCCCCTTATCGAAGACGGATTTGTCGAAGAACTGAAATATACCGGCAAGACTATCCTTCCTATAAAATCAATGGATAAAAAAGGTATGGTTATTTATCTCGGAACATTTTCAAAAGTATTATTCCCCGGATTAAGAACTGGCTGGATTGCTGCTCCCAAGGAGTATATTGAAAAGTTATCAACAATAAAAAACAGTAGTGAGTTATGCGGGAATAACCTGACCCAGGCTGCATTCAGTAATTTTTTAAGCAGCGGCCTGTTCGAAAAATATGTCAGGAAAATTCATGGCCGCTACAAAAACAAGATGTCTATTGCAATGGGGGCCGCAAGAAAATATCTCCACTTCGAACACCTGAATTACACGAAACCGTCGGGAGGATACACCTTCTGGGTGTCAATCAGAAATGTCAATTACGATGAACAACATCTCATCAGAGCCATCGAAGATGCCGGCGTGTCGGTTAGTCCGGGCAGTAAATATTTCGTCCAGAGCAGTGAAGACCTCCATTTTCGAATTTCTATAGCTATGGCCGATGCTGCGGACATAGAGAAAGCAATAGAAATTATTGGCGGAGTAGTCGCTGGATTACCCAGATGCGAGGAGGGTAATAATGTTCCTGGATAATTACATAGACCTGCGGGCAGGCGAGTGCAGGAGACGCGAAATGCTGAGAGCACAGCATCATGATAGAGGTCGGGGTTCAATGAACAAGTACCGAATTAATTTATTTTCACGGTGCAGTAACCGATTATCCTCCGTAATAAAATCTGCTTCTATAATTGTATTATGGAGGTATCGGCCTGCTAACTCTCTATTTAAGAAAAGGGGATACTGATAATATCACCGGCCGAGCTTTTAACACTTAGGCTGAACGCGCGCTTTCTCGCTGTCGGAGTTTTTCAGGAAATACTTTTTCGAAGAAGCTTGGAGATAGTATAGAGAATTCGGGCAGTGATGCCCCATATTACTTCCCCGTCATATTTATAGACTACAAATCGGTTCTTTCTATGAGACCATGGCTGCCAATAGCGCTCAGGCAGCCCAAGCTCCTCAGCCGGAAAAAGATCAACCCTCGAGCCCTCCTTATCTTCATACCAGGGCTCGCAGGTGAGTCTGTAATTATAAAACTCCGGTTCGTTCTGGGTAAAAAATGATACTGGAATAGTGAACAGCCGCTGAACCTCATCAGGATTGGGATTAAAATCATCTAATGACGTGACATTGATGTGCCCGAGATATACATCGATCAGAGCCCCGATTCCCGTAATGAGATAACCCGCACTCTCGTGAACAGAGATAACTTCTTCAGTAATACCCGTTTCTTCAATCGTTTCTCTGATAACGGTTTCGATGGAGGTCTCATCTACTTCATCAACCATCCCTCCAGGGAGGCAGATTTCACCGCCCTGCCGGATGCCTTCAGCCCGTTTCTCGAATAGAATGCACTCCTCGCCATCTATTTCTATAAAAGGAACAAGAACCGCAGACTTGAAAGCTTCCTCAGATCCGATTATCCGATTTCCACATGCTGTAAAGTCCCGTTTTAAAAGCTCTACTATTTTCCTGTAACTCTCGTCTGCCATTGACTACCCCGTTGTTGATAAATTTAACGAATAACAGAACTTTAGTATAGGGGAATTTTAATAAAGACCAATCGAAGACGATTTCAGCATTGCATATAGCCTACAGCCGGGGCGAATATCGAGCTCCCTGGCCGATGCGCCCGATATCCTGACCTTAAACGAAAATCCTGCCCGCAGCCTGACAATTACTTCTGAGCCGTCGGGTATAAGCTCTTCAACAGAAGCCGCGAGCACATTTCTTGCACTGGACTTTACTAGCTCTTTTGACAAAATTACATCATTCTCGGAAAAGACCGCTCTGCGAAAGTGCCCATCCCTACCGGGGCAGAAGAGCTTTGTTCCCTCTGTCTCAAAAATATTAAAAAACTCCTCACGCCCTGTAACTTGGCCGGTTAGAATATTCTCATGCGCCTGCACCGGCCTGCCGCGCCTCAGCCTGAAAATACTATCGGCCATTCTGTAGGCAAAATCGAGATGGTGGGTACTGAGGATGACTGTAGTACCGCCTGTTAGAATCCGGTTTATCAGCTCTTCCATCTGGCTGATGTTGTCGGGATCGACGCTTGCGGTGGGCTCATCCAGCAGCAGAATATCCGGGCGGATTACCATAGCTCGGGCTATTGCAGTCCTCTGCTTCTCTCCGCCGGATAGTTTTGCAGTGGACCTGTCTTTAAGATGGAGGAGCCCCCAGTTTTCAAGCTCGGAGAGCACCCTCTGTTCTATCTCATGCTTCGCAGTTTTTCTTATCCTGAGACCATAAGAAACGTTGTGGTAGACAGTCCCTGACAGCAGGTAAGGCCGCTGATGAACGAGAACAGCCTTTGCGTTCATTTCCAGATGCCCCTCGGTAGGCGTAATCAGCCCGGCAATCAACTTCAGAAGTGTAGTCTTGCCGCAGCCGTTCGGGCCAAGAATAACATGACACCCGCCGGAATGAATATCGAGCTCCTCGAGATCCAGAACGTAGGAACTCACCCCCCTTTTATTTTTACCGGCAGGCAGCTCATAACTGAACTTAAGGTTTCGGATCGATACTCCGAAGCGTCTTCCGTTATCTCTCATGTTTTACCGTCCAGTGAGTTATAAAGTTGACTGTAAAGGCGATAATAAGCAGAATGATTCCCAGAGCAAGAGCAAGTCCAAACTGCCCCTTGCTCGTCTCAAGACTTATCGTAGTTGTAATGGTCCGGGTCCACCATCGGATATTTCCTCCGAGCATCATCGAAACACCGACCTCGCCAATTACCCTTCCGAATCCGGCGAGAAGGGCTGTCATGATAGAAAAACGAGCCTCGCTCAGAATTGTGAGGTAGATCCGAAATTTTGAAGCGCCAAGAGTGACCAGCGTCTCACGAAGATTCCCGTCAAGACGCTCGACACTAGTGTTCACCATTGAGGCTATTATTGGAAACGACAGAATAGACTGCCCTATAATAACAGCTGATGGGTTAAAAAGAAGTCCCAGATATCCCAGAGGTCCTGACCTCGAAACAAGTGCGTAAATAAACAGTCCGACAACAACTGTCGGGAGGGCCATGAGCGTATTTAAAACAGTAATGCAGAATCGCCTGCCCCGAAAGCGGTTAAGTCCGAGAAGGACACCAACGGGCAGGCTTAACAGCGCTGAAAATATGGTTGAAGTTAATGCAAAACGGAGAGAGAGTCCCGCAATAAAGTAGGTTTCCTTGTCGAAGGTAAGCAGCAGCTTTAGAGCATAGCCGAATACACTATCCATCTACAGTAACTTCAGCTTAATCATTATTTAATTACATCCGGATAAAACAACGGCTCTCCGTTTTTGGTAAAATCCCTAATAATTCCCTGACCTTCGGCGCCCGTCACAAACTCAATAAGGGCCATAGCTCCGTCGAAGTTTACATGAGGGTGGAGCTCTGGATTAACAGCTATAACACCGTAAGGATTGAAAAGCACAGGATCGCCCTCTACCACAACCTTTAATCCGATGTTGTCTTTCATTGCAAGATAAGTTCCACGGTCTGTCAGGGTATATCCCTGCATATCATCAGTCATAGTGATAACAGTGCCCATGCCCTGCCCTGCTTCCTTATACCACTTACCTGTCTTTTCGGCTCCGGAAACCTTCCAGATAGCCTTTTCCTTGGTGTGGGTACCAGAATCATCACCTCTGGAAACAAAATCAGAACCAGCTTTGGCAATTTTTGTGAATGCGGCGGCGGCATCATTTGTTCCAGCAATTCCTGCAGGGTCGGAATCAGGACCAAGGACTACAAAGTCATTATGCATCATGTCCCGTCGATTTACGCCAAAACCTTTCTCTACAAAGGCGTCTTCGCGGCTTCTTGCATGAACCATGATGATATCTACATCTCCGGCTTCTCCATGAGCAATGGCCTTTCCAGTGCCGACGGCAATTACGTCAACCTTGTATCCTGTTCTTTCCTCAAAGGCAGGAAGGAGCACATCAAGCAGCCCTGTATTTTCGGTACTTGTAGTGGTCGCGAGTTTCACTCTCGGGTTCTCAGGGGCCGCGGGAGTGCTGTCCGCCGCCTCCTGAACCCCTCCGGCGAATCCTGCGACAGCGAGCAGCAGCAGCAGCAGAACAAGAAGTGAAGCTTTAATCCTGTTTTTCATTTTTTCCTCCAAAAAAAATTTGAAGGCACGAAAGCTTATTTAGATTTAACTTTCAGCCTTTCCAAACACGGGAGGCGCAACTGTTTCCGGTTACACCCATCGATAGAGACAGCCTGCCCCCTCCCCTGGAGAATGAAGTTTAGCTGTTTCTATTCGGCATTATATTTTGATGTTAACTGTAAATGATGAATATTGTCAAGATTAGTGAGAATCCGGTTATTATCCTATTCAGCCGCAGATCCGCTGACAATAGAAATTATTCAAGCGACCTACAGGAAGCGCGTTTTATCAGTTCAGGATAAAATATCAGTTTCCGCGGGATGGGATCATCATGCTTTAACAGCTGTATCATCATTTCAGCGGATTCATAACCGAGTCTTGCCGGAGTCATGTCAACTGTTGTAATAGGAGGATTGGACAGCTGTGATAAAAAAGTATTGTCATGCGATATAAGAGAAAAATCTTCAGGAATCTTCAATTCCAGCTCCCAGCTTGCCTGAACAACGCCGATTGCCATAATCTCGTTGCAGGAAAATACTGCAGTGGGTTTTCTACCCTTCTTCCAAACTTCACAGAATTTTTGCCGGGTTTCATCAATCCCGTCCATAAGATTGGACAAACCTACCTTAAGAATGCTGTATTCATCAAGATCATAATCCTGCTCATTCATTCTTGCCCTGAAAACCTTCTCTTTTTGATTGGAAGATAAGGAGGGCAATTCTCCTCTGATGAAAAGAATATCCCGATGATTCAATTCGAAAAAATAATCCATAACCGAGCTCATGCCGAATTTCTGATCAACCATAATACAGTTAGTATCAGTCCTGTCTGGGTTACCGTTAATCTGTACAACCGGCATATGTTTGTTAATTGCTGCATACATTCCTGAGTTTTCACTCTTCAGATCGACGTCGACAATAATAAGGCCCTCGACACCTGAATCAAGTAAACGCTTCAATGTATCGGATTCCTCCTTTTCCCTGAGGGTGGAACTCGCAAAATTACATAGATATCCATCCTGCCTCAATCGGCGTTCAATAGCACTCAGGATTGCCGAATTATACGGATTTTCAAGATTATAAACGATTGCACCGACTCTGGAAGATTTCCCCTTAATCAGACCCCGGGCTGTCAGATTTGGACTGTAATCAAGTTTTGCGATAGCATCTTCAACATTTCTTCGGGCTTTTTCACTTACCGGATGATCATTCAAGACCCTGGAAACCGTAGCTATCGAAACTCCGGCTTCACTAGCCACATCCTCAATCCTGACCTTCAATATCCAACTCCCTTTTTTTGCCGAAAATTATTAAACAGGGTTATTCTACCCCTTTACCGCGCTGTCTACCATTCCTTTTATGAAATATCTTTGCAGAAACATAAAGAGCACGACAACCGGCAGAACCGCTACAATCGCCGCAGCTGCTGCTGCACCCGGATTAGATGAAGACTGCCCAAAGAAGGTGAACACAGCAAGAGTTACGACCTTCATTTTCGGAGCCTGCAGCAGAAATAACGAAAACTGAAAATCATTCCAGATAGCAACACCTGTCAGAATAATTACAGTTGCAGTCACCGGTTTAAGCAGAGGAAGAATAATCCTGAAAAATATCGAAAAGCGGCTGCATCCGTCAATTAAAGCAGCTTCATCAAGCTCCATGGGGATTGTTCGAATAAAGTTGGCATATAGGAATATGCTAATGGGTAATTGAAAGGTCACCAGAACTAATATAATCCCCCAATAAGTGCTAATTCCACCTATTCTTGTCATTGTCGTTACAAGAGGAACCAGCATACTAAGTGGCGGCACCATCATCACGGCGAGCACAAACTGGAGTATCCTGTTATTAAACCTCGATCTGTTCCTGGCCAGCGGATAGGCGGCCATTGCTCCGATTAAAACTACAATTGTAACTCCAATAATAGTAATTATAGCGCTATTCTTCATGGCAAGAAAAATTTTTGCCTTTTCAACCGCATATCTAAAGTTCTCGAAATATAGTTCTCCCGGAAACATCCATCTTGAGCTTAGATCCGTCTTTGGTTTCAATGAGAGATTCATTGAGATAAACAGGGGAATAAAATGAAACAACCCAATAATAACGGCCAGGAGCGACCAGACAACCCTTCCCTTTCTGCTTCTATTTACTGTTCTCATTAGCCTAATTCCTTTTCACCGGATAACTTGTTAAATGCCAGAGTCACAACCATTATCAGAATAAAAAGCAGGATCCCCATAGCAGCCGAATAACCTGCGGACTGCGATTTAAAATAAGTATAATCTATGAGTGTCGAAAGAGAGTGAGACGCATATCCGGGGCCGCCGTTGGTCAATGCCTTTATGACATCAAAAAGCTTCAATCCGCCAATCAGATTCAGCGTTATGCTGGTAATAAATGCAGGCCGCAGCATCGGAACGGTAATGTATCTGAACTGGCAAAAGACGGATGCCCCATCAATACCGCTTGCTTCATAATACATTTTTGGAATGGTCTGTAGTCCCGCCAGGTATATTACCATGGAAATACCGCAGAACTGGATGGTATTGGCAAAAATAATAAGTATTATTGCCCTATCGCCTTTGGCAAGCCAATCAACTGATTCGGCACCAAAAATTGATAGAATATCATTTAATGCGCCGTGACTGTACTGAAAGATGAAATACCACATATATCCCATAATCACCGGGGCAATCAAAACAGGCAGATATATCAGCGTTCGTGCAAAATTTCTACCGAATATTTTCTTGTTTAAAAGCAGTGCATAACTCAGCCCGAATATCTGTTGAAAAAAGGTGGAACCTATACCGTACAACAGAGTATTGACAATTGCGATAAAGAGACTTTTATCCTTAAAAAGATATTTAAAATTTTCCAAACCGACATAGTCATAGTGCTGTGAAAAACCGTTCCAGTCAGTAAATGCAATTCTAAGCCCTTCAAAAAACGGGTAAACAATTAAGCAGATAAAAAGTATAACCGCCGGAACATACAGCAGATTGATACTATTTGGTTTCTGAAGAATAGAAACGGCTGAAGACCGTATTTTCACTGGCAGCTCCTTGAAAATGACAAGTATTACAGAGAAGGGCGGAAGTCCGGTAAAACCGGACTTCCTCAGATTTTATTTATACATCCTGTTGAAATCTTCATTCATTTTGGCTGCAGCATCTGCAGTTGTCATATCTCCTGAGAGAATACCAGCACCGGTTGAACACATAGTATCCCACATTCCGCTTGGAAGAAATGCTCTGTCAAAATATGGGAATGCAGGCGTACCGAACCATCTGCTGTAATCATCCTTCAGCTTTCCAGTGTCACTTTCAACGTCTGAGAAACCGGCAGGTATCGCGCTTGAAGCAGAAATCTTCGTCATATTTTCGGGTCTTGTAAAATAATTCAGCAGAAGCATGCTCTCTTCCGGATACTCACTATCCTTCCATACACCGATGGCTGCACGTTCACCTGAAATAAGGCTAGGACTGTCGCTTTTGTAGAAAGCCGGTACCGGGAAAAAGCCGAGTTCAGCATTAGGATTATAGGTCCATGCCTCAGTTAATACATAGTTGCCGTAAAACTCGAATGCAGCAGATCCCTCGGCTAGCGCCCGCGCCGAATCACTGAATGTAGATGTCAGATTATCTACATTCATATACCCTTTTTCATTCATTTCTTTGAATAAACCCGCAAGAATCTCCCATTTCGCAGTATCGAAATCTCCATTTAAAAGCTCATCACTACTGTTATTATCAGGATCGGTTACATACATTGCAGGAGCGGTCCAATCGAAGAAATTTCCAATAGTCCAATTGTCCTTTCCACCGATATGAACCGGAGTAACACCAATTGCCTTTATTTTCTTCATTGCGGCAAAGAGGTCATCCCAGGTCCTGATATCAGCAATATCAACACCGGCTGCTTTTACTACGGACTTATTATAAGAGACGCCTGCAAGATCAACATCGAGAGGGAGAACGTAGAAATTACCATTTGAATCGGTAATTACCGGCTTTATTGCCGGATTCAATCTATCGCCCCACCCTTGATCATTAAGAGGAAGCAAATATTCACTGTATCGCATGACGGACCAGCCATGAGTTGACCAGACATCCGGCAGCTCATTGGTGGCCATCTTCGATTTCATAAGCGCTTCATAATTTGCATCGCCTGCAATAAGAGTGACTTCTATGCCGTCGTATTCATTGTTGAAAGCATTAACAACCTCTTCAAAAGCAACAGCTGTTGCTGTATCTGCTCCGAAGTTAATCATCATCGTCAATTCAACGACACCTTCGTCCTGCTGTCCTGATGCAAACAGGAAACTTCCTGTAGCAGCTATCAGGACCAAAATCATGATTCTTTTAAAACTGTTCATCTCACCTCCAATGGGTCCCGGTATTCCGGGAATATTATATCAATTGCCGGAAGATTCCGACAGCCTTTAATTATACTCAGGAAGCCATTCTTCATGAGCATCAAACAATTCATCACAAAGCTGAATTATTTTTTCAACATTCAACTCTCCCGAAGTATGCGGATCAAGCAGCGCGGCCTGATATACTGCTGCCTTTTTACGGCTCAGTACTGCCTCAATTGTCAGCTGCTGCACATTAATATTCGTTTGATTAAGAGCTGCACATTGGATGGGCAGCTTTCCGGAATGAACACCCTGAATACCGTTACCGTCAACTAAACATGGCACTTCGACAACGGCATCTGATGGAAGATTAGGAATATATCCATCTGTATTGAGAATATTACCGTGTATGCAGGTTGGATTGTCTGAAAGCACTGCATTCATGATATCGGCCCCGTATTCTCGTGTTTTTTCATGCTCAAGCTCCTCGCCGGCCATCAGCGCCTGCTTTCGACTCTGCCAGTCTCGGATCTGCTCAATACAGCGACGCGGATATTCATCCAGCGGGATATTGTAGCGCTCGATCAGTTCGGGCGAATCTTTTCTTATCCAGTAAGGCACATATTCGGCAAAATGTTCGGAAGACTCCGTTATATAATATCCGAAGTGCTTCATCATCTCAAAACGAATCATGTCATCATGTTTATGCATCTTGTTTTTGGCAGCAGCCCGTTTCTTTATCTCCGGATATAAATCCCTGTCTCCGTCCCTGATTTCCAACAGCCAGGCCATATGATTAATGCCCGCGATCTTCCATCTGAGCTTTTCAGCTTTCATATCAAGAGATTTCAGCAGATCAGGTGCGCAGATCTGAACAGAATGACACAGACCGACAGTCTGAATTTCTGATGTTTTCTGAATAGCGCCGGTTACCATGGCCATCGGATTTGCATAATTCAGAATAATTGCATCAGGACAGACATCCTCCATATCAGATACTATATCGAGCATTACCGGTACGGTTCTAAGGGTTCTGAAGATACCGCCTATTCCTAGAGTATCCCCTATAGTCTGAAGGAGGCCGTATTTTTTGGGAATCTCAAAATCAATAACTGTTGAGGGTTCGTAGCCCCCCACCTGGATAGCATTTATTACAAAGTCGGAGTTTTTCAGAGCATCCCTTCTATTACAAACTCCGAGGTAGGTCGAAATTACAGCCCTTCCGAGGTTCATGCTGTTATTGAGAGATTCAATTATGATTCGCGATTCTTCTAGTCTGTTTTCATCTATATCATAAAGCGCAATTTCAGCCTCAGATAGAGTATCAAAGAGAAATGCGTCGCCTATAAGATTTTTCAAGAAAATTGTGCTTCCAGCACCCAGAAATGTTATCCGGGGACGTGTGCTCATTATTGCAACCTCATTCTTATGTAAATTTATTGTAAACGTTTTAATATATTTTACATCATCATTTACAGTTGTCAAGTAAAAGTTCTTTTTTCTTCTTAAACCGCTTAATCTACACAAACCGGGTTCGCCGTCTCATGTATCAAATAGACAGATAAATCATCCTTGATTCCGCGGAAGATCAGGATTATCTTTAAAGCATATGATGTGGAGGTAGCAGTATGTCCTCTGATAAAAACAGAATCGTAGATTTCATCCGTGCTAAAACTGAACAATACGGCTTTAAGGGTGCGATCATCGGAATAAGCGGCGGAATAGATTCGGCTGTAGTCGGAAAACTCCTTGTTGACGCCCTCGGCAGAGAGAGGGTATTTGGACTTCTTCTCCCCGAACGTGACTCCTCAAAAACTACCGTCGCCGACTCAAAACTCGTCTGCAGCTATCTCGGAATAGATTATGCCCTGAAATCCATTACCCCGCTTGTAAGGAAGCTCGGAGTTTACAGGATGAAACCTCCAGCAAGGCTCTTCCCCCGAAAAATACAGGAGAATTATGCGCGCTCAGTCTGGGAGAAGAATGAAGATCCGTACATAAACGATCTCAAGACCTCAGGAGGAGATGCCTACCGTAAAAACCTCGCATATTACAGAACTAAGCATCGCTTCAGGATGATAAGGATGTATTTTGAGGCCGAGAAGCGCAGGTATGCGGTCATAGGAACAACCAACCTGACCGAACATCTTACCGGCTTCTATATCAAATGGGGGGACGACTCAAGTGATATAGAACCGATAATGCATCTTTATAAAACTGAGGTTTTCAAGCTGGCCGAAGAACTGGGCATTCCAGGAAAAATAATAAATAAAAAACCAAGTCCGGATGTTGCACCCGGGATAACTGACGAGTATGCTCTAGGAATGAGTTATGAAAATCTGGACAGGATCCTGAAAAAAATCAGGACAAACTCGGACACCGCAGGCGAGAACGCAGATGACATAGAGAGAGTCCGGCAGATAATTTCCGCGGCTGATTACCGGAACGTCAGAAATCTCAATCTACTGGAGAATCAATGAAGATTACATTGAACGGAAACGAGATGAACATACCGGAGGCTTACACCCTCTATGATCTGCTTGAACAAAAAAAATGGAAGATGGTTCCTATGTCAGTTAAAATTGACGGCAGGCTGATTCCGAGACAAGAATATTCCTCGACGGATCTCAAGGATGAACAGACTCTCCAGATAGTCCCCTTTCTTGCAGGAGGCTGATTCAGCCTCTCTTATGGCTGGCGTATTCCTCCACAATTGACTCAAGATTTCTCAGCACATGATTCCGAATAAAGTCCGCAGCCTTCTCTGTTTCACCCTTCTGCATCAGATTCAGCAGCTCACTGTGCCTGTCGGAAGCAAAGCCGGATCGTTTTGTATTAAAATCAACAGCCTGAAAAAGCACCATCATCTGACTGGCAAGCATCTTCCACATCTGCTCCAGCCTTGAATTTCCTGATTTGTTTACGATGAATGCATGAATTCCCTCAATATCGATGCTCCGAACCTTTTTAAAATCATTCTCGGCTTCGGCCTCCTTGAGCTCGTCAATCAGCAAAGAGAGTTTCTTGTAGTCAGACTCATCAAGATACTGTGTCGCCAACCCTAACGCAATGACCTCAAGTTCAGCCCTGAGCGTTAGAATCTCACGAACGTCCTGTTCCGTAAAATCTACGACGGTAATTCTCTTGCGTTTTTCATGAACAACCAGGCCTTCGGATGCAAGCTCTCTGATGGCTTCACGAATAGGCGTCTTGCTGGTATTCAGCTGAGAAGCAATCTCATACTCAAGAAGCCTGTCCCCCGGTTTCAGCTCACCTGATATAATCAGCTCTTTGAGCTGCCTGTAAACCAGAATATGCAGTGAGGTATTGCTTCCCATAGGTTTAAAAGGACTACTCGTCTTCTCTTTATCTGTTTTCATTTTTTATTAACTTCCTTAATAATTTCAGCGAACCACCAAGGCTCGCCAGGGTATCGCCTTCAATCCGTCTCCATATGCATACGTCATCCCCTTCAGGACAATTGGGAACAACATAGCTTTCGATAACCCATGGACCAGTATATCCATTTTGCCTGGCCTGATCTATTATTGATGCCCAATCAAGGAGACCGCTCCCCGGATAACCCCTGTTATTTTCACTCATATGGAGATGAAACAACTTGCCCCTAGTCAGCCTGAAGACCTCCTCGAAGGACTGTTCTTCAATATTCATATGATAGGTATCAAGGTGGAGTCCGGCATTAGGACGATTAATCATCTCAAGCATCTCCATTCCCTGGGCGGCTGTATTGAGAAACGAGCTCTCATACCGATTTATGCACTCAAGCGCTATTCTGAGGCCCTGCTCTGATGCATAGTCTGCGACTTCCCTGAGGACTAACGCGGAGTTCTTGCGCTCGGCCCCGGTAGTCCTGCTGCGCTTCCCCCAGGCTGAGTGGATTACCCCCTGAAGTGAGGGACTGCCCAGATGCGCCGCCGCCGTGAGGCATTTTTTCAAATGCTCTAGCCCTGCCGCCCTTATACCGGCATCATCGCTGCTGATGTCGGTGGCGGGGCCAAGGCCTGTTCCGCAGTAAACGCCCAGCCCTGTCCTCTCTATCCGCTCTTTTATCTCGCCGATCGGCAGTGAAGCCGGGTCCATAAGCGGAATCTCAACCGAAGTAAATCCAAGCTCGGCGGCGAGATCGATGTAGTCAAGATAGGGATCAGTCCATTCTTTCGTCCAGAGCGATACGTGAATTCCTATATCCATCTGAGGATCTCCAGCTCTTCCACCTTTGAGCTGACAGGCAGCCCTTCGGCGTTCCAGCCGCGCAGGCTGTAGAGCCTTGAAAGCTCATCATCTAAGCCTTCCGGATACTTGCCTGCCCTCGGGCCTTCTTTAGACGCCTGAAAGAATCTCTCGGGAAGTCTGTCGTCTATGGCTCTTACGCCCCAGTCATTATTGAGCATCCGCTGAGTTGTGAATATCCGGTCTCCGGCCTTCAAAACCTCAGCGGCATCAAGGTCCCATCCGGTTATGACGTTCAAAAGCTCGATCATGCCGCCAAGCCCCAGGCCTCCCCATATCATAAACTGACAGAGTACGCATGAGTTATAGAAGGCTGTAAAATCCTGATAGGCCTTTACCACTTCGGCGGCACCCTCGAGAGTATCGGGAGAGGGAGCCGCACCGATTCCGGCCTCAGGAAGCAGCGCTCCCATAGTCGAGATCTGCGAGTATGCCCTCATGTGACAGGCCCCGCGGTTTCCTGTAGCGTATGACAGCCCGAGGTTGTAATAGACTCTCGGATCATGGGCCGGCACATCCATTCCCTTTACGTGGCTGGCATAGGAAGCGGCTTCATCATCAAAACCGGCGGCCGCCTCGCGGATTCCCCGGCTGAAAATACCGCCGAATCCCTGTCCGTCCACAAGCTCAGCGAGGAACTTAAGGAGACCCCCACCGTTGCCCCATCCAAACTGATAGGATGGTGTCTTCCCTTTTGTGTGTCCCTTCTCGAGGGCCTCCATCGCGAAGGCGGCACAGCTGCCGGCGCTCATCGTATCAATCCCGCTTCTGTTGCAGAAGTCATTAGCCCTGACAAGAAGTTCGAGCTCATCTATCATGCAGCTTGCGCCAAGAAGGGCAAGGCTCTCATATTCCGGAGCAGGTCCGGAGTATTTCCATCCGCTTTTAAATTCAACTTTAGCCTTCCGGTGACAGGCGATCGAACAATAAGAACAGGCATGAGGTTTCATGTTCAGGCTGCTGTAGCCGGGGTATCCGATTTTCGCGGCCCCCTCTTTCCAGCCCACCATACTCCAGTTTTTAACCGGGAGATTCCCGCCCTCTTCTCCGGGAACAAGACCGCCTACTGTGCCGAATTCCCGGAGTCCAGCCGCGGTCTGCGCTATGCTTTTCCGGTAGGATTTTTCAAGTTCGGCGAGTCGTTCCGGATGCGCCACAGGGCAGCTCATGCTGCCGTTTACAACAACCGCCTTAAGGTTCTTGCTTCCGGCAACCGCCCCCGTGCCGCCGCGCCCGGCAGCGGAGAACCCGTCTACATAGATGCAGGCCATGGCATTGAGGTTCTCCCCTGCCTGACCAATTGCCGCCACCGAGGCTCCCTTATGCCTCTCCATGAGAATCTTTGTAACCTCCAGGGTGTCGAGGCCCCAGAGCTCATCAGCCGGCAGAATTTCAGCCTTGTTGTCGGTAATATTCAGATACACAGGAGTGCTTGCGGCTCCTCTTATCATCAGAAAATCAAATCCGGTCTTCTTGAAAGAGACACCCCAGCCGGCCCCGGCGGCAGAATCAACAAAAATCCCAGTCAGAGGAGATCTCGTGACGATGGAAAACTTGGCGCCTCCGGAGATCTTCGTCGCCTGAAAAGGGCCGGTCGAGAATATAAGCAGATTCCCCGGAGAAAGCGGCGGCGTTTCCGCCGGAACTTCTCTTTTCAGATAGACTCCGGCAACTCCGGCACCGCCGATATAGTTTTTAAGTAACACCTCATCGAGCTCCTCGGTATAGACCCTCTCCGATGATAGATCAATCCTCAGATTTTTATGCCAATATCCTCCGGCCATAATTTCTCCTATAGTACTCTGCCATGGAAGGCAAATAGTTATGAGTGAAGTTTGGACGCAAACGTTCAAACTTCAAAATGCTAAAAAGCATGGATGCTTTTTAGCATTCCTCCTGTTATTATCGCTTTAACGCCACGGCTTTCTTCGCGGCCGCAGTTATATCGGCTGCTGTGAGCCCGAGTTTAGCCCTGAGACCGTCCTCCGGACCTATGCCGCAGAATATATCATTTATTCCTACACGAAGTACCGGAACCGGCACTGCCGCCGAAGTGCAGCCTGCTACAGCTTCGCCGAGTCCGCCGATTATATTATGCTCTTCAGCAGTAACAATGCAGCCGGTGTCATTCGCCGCCTTGAGAACGGCCGCCTCATCAAGCGGCTTGATCGTATGCATGTTTATAACTCGCGCTTCTATTCCTTCTAAGGCAAGGCTTTCCGCTGCCTTAAGTGCCTCGGCCACCATTATTCCATATGCAATTAATGTAACGTCTCCGCCGTCTCGAAGCTGAATCGACTTACCTACTTCAAACACGAATTCACTGCTGTAAACAGACTCAAGCGAGCCTCGCCCCATCCGAAGATAAACAGGACCGTTATAATCGATTACCGCTTGTACGGCTTTTACAGTTTCAAGGGCATCGGAAGGAGCCACAATTGTCATATTGGCAAAGCTTCGCATTATGGCAACGTCTTCGGTGCTGTGATGAGTAGTTCCTCCGGCCGCCATCGACAGGCCAGCGTGGGTGCTCATCAGCTTTACGTTTAGATTCTGGTAACAGATATCATCCCTGACCTGCTCACAGGCGCGGAGGGAAATAAGAAAACCGTAGGCAGTTGCAATCGGAACCTTTCCGCATAGAGCAAAACCTGCTGCAGCTGAGACCATCTCCTGCTCGGCAATTCCGAAATTGAAGGTGCGCTCCGGAAATCTGTCCGCGAAGGCCGCTGCCCTCGTGGAGCCTATAGCATCGGCACCAAGAAGAACGAGATTCGGATTCTTTTCCCCGGCCGCGACAAGGGCTGAGCCAAAGGCGTCACGCGCGGACATTTTTTCAATATCAGCCATATTCAAACCAGGCATATTACTTCTCCTCAAGATAGATTCTTGTTTCTTCAATCTGCTCATCACTCGGACAGCCGTAATGCCAGAGGTAGTCGCCTTCGGCGAAGGGCATCCCCTTGGCTTTCAGGGTATCGGCAATAATTACCGTAGGACCCTTCTGCCCGGCAGCCTTTGCAAAGGCATCAAGAAGTTCACTCATGTTGTGTCCGTCTACCCGAATAACATTCCATCCGAAACTGGCCCATTTATCGTTAATCGGTTCGAGTGAAACAACCTCATCAATCGGGCCGTCCATCGAGCATTTGTTATAGTCTATAATTGCCGTGAGATTATCGAGTTTATGCTGGGCGGCGCCCATTGCGGCTTCCCAAACTGTTCCCTCATGAGTTTCTCCGTCCCCTAAAAGTACAAAAATCCTGGCCGGGTTCTTGTCCATCCTGAGCGCGAGAGCCATTCCAACGCCAATCGGCAGGCCATGCCCGAGGCTTCCGGTTGACGCCTCACAGCCGGGAATCTTGTGCATATCAGGATGCATCCCGAAGGGACTGTCCAGTTTATTAAAAGTCGAAAGAAGATCTTTTGAGAAAAACCCCGCTTCTGCCAGGACCGGTACATAACCGACTGCCTTATGACCTGCCGAGAGAATAAAACGGTCCCGATCCGGCATATCAGGCTTTGCCGGATCAATATTCATTACGTTAAAATAGAGCGCGGTCATAATGTCCATGGATGAGAGGCCGCCGCCAAGATGTCCGCCGCCGGCCTGCTTCCCCATAACCATGGCATCGAGACGAATCTCATTAGCCTTACAGCCTAATTCTTCAGCGTTCAGTTTTTCCATATTTATTCTCCCTGCTCCTTATTATAGGCATTGATCAGGGGCATCAGCATGAGACCGTTTCTCATCAGCTCGAGCGGATAAACCTCTGCAGGGAAGATATTTCCGAGGTTTACATTCGGCCCGAAGCGGAGAATCAGGGCCTGTTCCTGCATCCGGAGCGGCGCCTCCCATATAATTTTATCAAGGTCTGTAATTCCTTCCGTGATTTCACGGAGTTCATCTTCGTTGATATTCCCCTTCTCATCAAAGATTCCAACATCCATGCCTGAAGCCTTTCCTTCAATGATTATGTAGTCTGAACCAGCGCCGACATTCTCATCAAACTGCTGAACGATGGTCTGAGCTTTGATATTCTTGGCAGGCTCTTTTTTCCCTATCTCGGTAGCCACTTTGAGCCCGAGAGCCTTTGCTTCTCTGATAGAATCGAGTCTGTCTTTATCTGAGAGAGGCAGGTGCCCATCGGCAATCTCGACGACATCAATACCAAGGTCGATAAGCCTCTTGTAATATTCTGTTCTCACGCCCTTCCAGTTGGCAACCTCATAATGAGATCCGCCTGCTTCGACCTCGATTCCGTAACCTCTGATCATCGCAACCTTCTTCCTGAGAATGTCTTCAGGATAGAGGGCTGCAGTTCCGGAGGAGATCTTAAAGATGTCCATGTATCGCCCGGCATAGTCGAGCAGATCGGCGGTTTCAGAAAGACCGCTTCCCATATCAATAACCATCGTAAGTCCGCTTATCCTTGGCTGTTCAGTTCTGCCTTCCAGAGGACTCGGATAAATACCGTCCATTCCACGTTTTTTCAGTTCACTCATAAACTACTCCTTATATAATTCCATTAAGACATTGCGCCGGACTCGCAAGAATTTCCCAGCATTCAACTATATTAGCCGCCTCTCTAAAATCTATTGCGGCCCTCATTCTTCTCTTTTGTGATTCGGCATCGTCGATAGACGGGATAAAAAATCTGCCATAAAGCATAGACGGCGGGGAGACCTTATCCGCAAGATTTCCATAGAGTTTGTAGTCGATTTTATCCGTTTTAGATCTGCTTATTACATTATTCTCTCGTTCAGATTCAATTCTAGGAAAAAGCAGGACGATCTCTGGATCATAAAACTGCTTTTTATCTGCCTTCCAGTCACCAAGATTCACCGACATATACTGATGCCATGGATCTCCGTCCCCCGAATACCTTATCTTATATTTCTCAAGCAGCTGTGGAAAATCCACTACGAGATTACCCATCCTGCAGTTCTGCCAGAGGGAGCCCATCATCATGTTGATTTTTCCGCCATCCTGTCTAAAATGAGTCAGCTCAGTGCCAAAGACACTAAGGTTCTCGGTCTGGGCTTTGAGGAGCACCGAACTCTTTCCGGCTCCGCTTCCTCCCAGAACGAGATACAGTCTGTTTTCTCCGGGCCTGCAGAAGCTTGTCGAATGAAAGGAAAAAACCCCCTGCTTTTCAAGCTCGCCTACGGCTATCTTTGAAAATATACCCATATTCCCGAATATCGAACTTCGCTTATCCTTCAAGCCTGTCTCCCATTTCTCAACCGGCCCCCGAAGGAGATAATTCGACCCGTCCGTTTCGAGAGCAAACTCTTCGGCCGAAGAATGGTTTCTGACCTCGAAGATCATGTCCATGGGGAGATCAGAGGATATTTCATTCAGGCTGTTGAAGTTTGACAGGAGGGAATGCAGGTGACCTCCCTCGCTCCTGAAGTACTGGTTATCAACGATTATCTGCTCGAAATTAGAGATCAATCCTATTTTCATTCCCTGCAGTTCAAATGCCCGCTTATAAACACCGCTCATAGAAGCTCCTTTCTCTGCTCGTCACTGATTGGCAGAATTGATGATCCGTTTTTAATAATAGCCGTGCGCCCTTCCAGGATTAGCTCTTCAATCATAGATTTATCATCGAGATAATGCATTCCCGCCAATTCGACCTCGGCCCTGGGGAGGGAAGAATACAGCCACACGTCATATTTCCGGATAATTGACAGAGCCATAAACATACCGAGCACATCCATTCTGAAATTTTCTATCAGCCGGTCGGTTATCTCCGACAGGGGAAATGAGAACAATTTCAGCATCTCCGCATCTATCTCCCAGCCGTTGCTGCATTCCGAAAGAATAATCAACCTTCCGCCCTCTCGGCATGCCCTGGCGGAATTGGTCAACACTTTCATACTCTGATAAAATGAGAAATCTGACGGATATCCTCCGGCGGAAGAAATGACCGTGTCATATTTCCCGCCTATTCCTATAGAAAAATTTGAGGACACATATCTCACGCAGTCCTGCCAGACTTCATCGGCATCTCCGCAGGAGGCAAAGATTATTTCTTTCGAATCGCCGAGAACAACATTAAGCGCCCATAAATTTTCAAATCCTCTTGTTCGGCGAGTCAGATCATCTCTGACCGGATTATTATTTATCAGTCCGGGGCCGCAGGCCGGATTGTGTTCTTTATCTTTGAAATAAAGCCGGTGATTCCTCCGGATATCATCACCGGAGGCTATCCCCGGAAGAAGGCTCTTCCTGCCGCCTGAGAATCCGGCCATCGGATGAAAGGTCACGGTACCGGTGATTATAAGCTTGTCGGCGTCTACTGCCTCAGATCGAAAAAATGCTCCGCCGCTCTGTTTAAGATCATTTTCAGCATCATGATTAACGACTCTCACCCCGTCGGGAACCCTGCCGCCGAAAATCTTTTCAATTTCTTCAGCCCTGGCCGGGCGGTGCAGCCCCTGGGCCAGGATTACAACGATATCCGAACCTCCGGCTGCCTTTATCTCCTCTATGATGATTGGAAGAAAAACATCACTGCCGGTGGGTCTTGTCTGATCGGAGACTACTATGGCAACTGAATCAAAAACAGATATGAAGTCTTTCAGACGCAGCCTAGTGTTTAAAAGGGCGCTCATGATGATGTCCCGGCCGCCAGGGAGCCCGTCGGCATTATTTTCCCGCTCAAGAAAATCGGCTGCTGTCGACGGTTTTAAATTCAGCTCTATTTCGGTTCTTCCGTATTTGAGAGTGCAGCTCATCGAGCGCCCCCCTGCCCGTGCCAGGACTTCCAGATAGCCTGCAGACTTCTGTTATATTCTTTTATATCACTAATATATTCACAGAGCATCACGGCCCGCCCGTCATCTGAAAAACTGAACCCGCTTTCCTGATTCAGTTCCGGCCTCATCATTTTCTTTTTTATGTAGAACAATTCCGGATTCGTCAGATAAACAGCCGCCGGAAGCCTGAACAGAAAATCCTGCCCGCCGCCCCTTCCCTCCGAGACTGCCGTGCAGAGGAGGTAGTCCTTAAGCAGGTAGTAAAGAGGCCGCGAGAAGTTTCTGATGGTCACAAGTTCATCAATATCAAGAGGAGTCTGATACCCCGGCTCTTCGCCGAACATAGTCAGAATGCAGTCCGAATCCATATATAGAGTTCGCAAAGCTTCATCCTGAAGACTGCCGTGAGGCAGGCTGAGTCCTCGCCGCTGGGAGGGATGAGGCTGAGGAGTCCAGAAGACTATTTCGGTGAAATAATCCGACAGCTTCTGCATTTTCTCCACAGTCAGAATGAGGGCTGAGGGCTCCCCGAGGTCAAGCAGGACGGGTTTGCCTTCCGCCTCTCGGGTGTCGTCGAGGTATGATTTGAGTGAATCAGCAGCAGACTGCTCCGCCCTGCCTGCCGCCGCCTCATCAGCCGGAGCGCAGCTTCCGAACACCCTTATATCGGTTCGGCCTGAAAATTTAAGCAGCCAGCCGAGAGCCGCGGATATTCGGGGAAGATCTGCCGCACTTCCGGAGATCAGGATCGCATCGAGCTGAATATGCTCTGACTCAAGAAGATGAATGAGGGCAAGCCCCGCGTCCGGGCGCTCTGATGGAAGGCCGAAGGCTGAAGCGTAGTTTAGAATTACTCTTTTTTTCATCATGCCTTCGCTCCGACAAACCTTACTTTCTTCCAGGCGTCATAGATTATCGCGTAGCATTCCTCAACATCGAGGATGTATTCAGGAACGTTAACCGGGGCTCCGCCCTCACCTACCGACAATATTCCCGATTCAATCTCATCGGGGGTAGATGATATTTTCACAATTTTGTCCGCGAAAAGATCCGGATAGGATATATATACCGCCGGCAGCAGATCCCACAGATAATCCTGTGCGTCATCAAGGAATTCGGAACTCTCAAGAAGAAGATCGAGCATGATGAAGTACTGCTCAAGGTCCCAGTCCGCAATGGGGGCAAGCTCCCGGAGTCCGAACGGAAGGGCAAAACAGATATGAGCGCTCATTATTGTCACCGGGCATTCTGCCCTGAAAACTCTGTGGGCGGCCGCGCCGTCGCCCGAAAAATTTACTTCTTTTACGTCGCACCAGCCTTTGTAGGGAAGAGGATAAAAATAACCGCCCATAGTTGTAATCTGAGCAAGGTTTCTGAAAAAATCAGGATCCATGTCCGAGGCGCTCTTTAAATTCGCCATTGTGCCGATTGCAATGAGGTTAATATCGCCCTTAAACTCGGCAGCCTTGGCCACCAAAAACTTCGAAGCGTCAGTCTCTCCGCAGCGGTAATCGGAGGCTCCCCGCAGCACCGGAATATCACTCCGGCCAAGCTTCTCCATAAGAGAGCAGGTTGCCGGGTAAACATCATCAATCCCGCTGTTTCCGAAGGTTGTGGTTATGCCGACAATCTCGATGTCCGGGCGCCCAAGAAGATAGATAATGGTCTGCCCGTCGTCAATCGGGAGCTTAGGAAGTCCGAATGTATTGTCGCAGTCCACAATTACCTTATGCTTCATGACAGACCGCCTCCCCGCGCAGATACTCAGCTGACTTCTCATAACCCCGCTCTGTCGCGTCATCAAGGAGGCCCTTCCCGCAGATTCCTATTGAGTCAAGGCGGACGTACTCATCTTTCAGAAGACCTAGCATCCGCAGGAAACGCTCATCACCAGCAGTGCCCGAGAGTTTATAATCTGCCTCTGTTTTCCCGCTCCCTCTGAGACTGCTGAGAATAAGGCATACAATATCGACATACTCACGCCTTACCGCGTCATGAAGGGCTGTCCAGCCAGCTCCTTCAGCAATCTCCGGATCGGCTCCATGGCCAAGCAGCAGTCGAACACAATCTGATTGGTTCTCCCATGCGGCAAAATGAAGGGCTGTTGTGCCCTTATCATCTATGAAATCAACGTCAACTCCGGAAATGAGAAGATTCAGGAGGTCATCAGGCCTGCCGTCTTTGGCGGCAGAGAGAAGGGAGGAGCCGTCCTCATCGAGAAAATAACCGGCCTGCAGCTTCAACACCTTGTTTTCATTCTTTATCCGCCGGGCGGTAACCGAGCAGAGAGCATCGGAGAGATCTTTGAGGTCATCATAGGGAAGCGGCGCGGGGTTGGCCGCCTCAACAGCACTTATCCACTCCCGGTTTATCCGCGAGGCTCCAATTAGCGCGCCGGCAGCGGCTCCTCCGACGGAGGCAGAGCTGTCGTTGTCTCGGCCGAAGTTAACGCAGCCCGTCACAGTTCCATTAAAATCACCGCCGGCCGCGGTAAACATCGCAGCTGCTATTGCAAGGGTCTCCGAGCCGTCGGCGAAAAAGGGCTGAACTACAAGTCCGTAGAGTTCTTCCTGAAAGGCGAAGGGGTCACGGTACTTGATTCCAAGTTCTGCGGCCCTCTCAAGCAGCTGTTCGGCCTTGAGGGAGGCTATCGGGTAGAGATTGCTCGTCCGCCAGTACCGGCCTTCAACCTTTTTTTTGTAGGCGGAGGCGGCCTTAAGCGCGTCATTTACCGCTGAATCGGCGTCCGCTCCTATCTTCATGGCACCGGCAATCATCGCGGCGGCAAGGGCCGAGGCGCTCCGGGCCGTTCCCGTCGAGATAAAAAGGTTTCGAAAGGTCTCTTCATAGGCCCGCACCGGATCACAGGGGTAAATGAGACCAAGCGGGGCTATGCCCATTATGCCGCCGTTGGTCGGGCGGCCGCCGAAGGCCTCCTTATCGCCTGCGTGTATCGCCTTCAGGCTATACTCATCAATGAATGAACGCTCCAGGGCGTTTGCCGCGTTTCGGGAATAATCGATGATCGCCTCAGCAACATGTCCCCGAAGCGGCGCGCCACAGGCCCTTATTGCCGCCCGGCAGAGGATGATGGACATACGCGTATCGTCTGTATAGCAGCCGGCTTCCGCTGCGAATGGGCCGTGGGGGTTTATTCGATTTTTTTCATACGGAAGAAGCTCACAAAGCCGACCGTAGCCGGCCTCTATCTCCTGACAGCTCAGCCCTTCAACCGGCCCGCCCATTGCGTCGCCTATGGCCGAACCGATTATTCCGCCGTAAACCTTATCCTGCAAACTCATTAGATAAGGGTCCTCATACCAGGTAATCCTGAGCATCGGGCATCTCAAGAACCTTCATTCCAGTCCAGGATGCCAGTTCACGGAGGACATCCTCCCAATGACCATGCAAAATCGGATAATGATGGTCGAGGCCGTAATCAGTTATTGCCTGCAGCAGCTGGGAAGTGCTGTAATTCTGCCCGCGGCTCTTGAGGTTTCCGATCCAGCCTCCGCTTCCGCAGTAGGGTTTAGATGATTCTCCGACGACTTCACCCTCCAGGATGCAGATTTCACTGCCGTCACCGCTTATTCTGAGCATTGTTACCTCTCCCTCGCAGGAGGTCGGAAATCCGCGATCATTTAAGTATGAAACAGCCGTGCATGGCGCCATAGAAAACTCAGTCTGGAACTCAGGCCAGCACTTAAGGGCCGCTGCCTGAAACTTCAACTCTCCGCCCAGCCGCATCAGGGCTTCCGCGGTGCGTGCCGAATGGTCAATCTCAGATTCCGGCACATCAACCTGCACTCTCTCGCTTATAATCTGCACATTTATCTCCGCCGACCGCTTTTGGGCCTCGAAATTCGAGAAATAGAGACCTGCTACTGCGACATTCAGCCTCTTTTCAATCATTTATCACCCTCAAGCAGCCAGATCTTGTTTTTTGGAAGGGTGAAGCCGGCAGTCTTGTCCTCGTCATAGTCAACGTTATAATGAGGATCTCCGACAACATCCCAGAAGGCACCATCCATATCAATTCTGTACCTGATGTATGTGCCCATGTAGATCCTGCGGGCAATTTTAGTCTCAAAGCTGTTCTCACCATTTTTGCCGAGTTCAATCGACTCTGGCCTGATTATCAAAGTCACCCGGCCGTCGGGCACTTTAAGATCTTCGCGTACAGCGAAGGTGCCGAGAGCCGTTGCCACCTTGTTATCCTTCTTTTCACCGGCTATATAGTTCGCGTTTCCGAAAAAGTCGGCTATCCGCTTCGAGGCCGGCCTTTCATAGAAGTCTTCACTGCGGCTGAACTGCTGAAGCTTACCTTCAAATATCAGGGCAATTCTGTCTGCAAGAAGAACAGCTTCCTCCTGATCATGGGTTACGAAAACTGTAGTAACATCGAATTCTTTATGAATGGTGAGGATGAGCTCTCTCATCTCGTCACGCAGATGAGCGTCGAGGTTGGAGAGGGGTTCATCAAGAAGCAGGATCTTCGGCCTGATAATAAGAGCCCGAGCCAGGGCTACCCGCTGTTTCTGTCCACCTGACATCTGGTTGGGTTTCCTGGGTCCGTAGCCCTCTAATTTTACAAGTTTGAGGATTTCATCCACCCTTCGGGCAATCTCATCCTTGGGAACGTGCCGCATCTTCAGCCCGAAACCTACGTTTTCAGCTATGTTCATGTAGGGGAACAGCAGATAATTCTGATATACCATTACTACTTCACGGTTTTCCGGCTTGATGTCATTCACCCTCTCGCCGTTAAACAGGACATCCCCGCCGGTTACCGAATGAAGACCAGCTATCATCTTCAAAGTTGTAGTTTTTCCGCATCCGGACGGTCCGAGAAAAGCTACCAGCTCGCCCGGCTCAATCTCCAGATTGAAGTTCTCAACAGCGGGCTCTTTAGTTCCCTCATATACCTTCGTAAGATTTCTAAGGCTAATATTTGTCATATGTTTCCAAATCCTCCCATTCCGCTAGACTGTCCGGATAGATATTTACTTGTTATTACGAGAATTATTATCGACGGCAGCAGAAAGATTATGCTGAGCGCGCTTGTGAGAGTGAAATCGCCGGAGCTGGCGAAGCTGAAAAGCAGAAGCGGAAGGGTTATTACCCGTCCTCCTCCGATTATTATTGTTAAAATATACTGCCCCCATGAAATCAGGAAGGCAAACATTGCCCCGGTTACTATTCCCGGGAAAATTGTCGGCAGGGTAATTAGAAAAAACGTCTTCACTGTACCGGCGCCGAGCGAGCGGGCCTGCTCTTCATAGGCAGGATCATAGTTGGCAAAAACACCTGCCATACTGACTGTCATATAGGGAATTGTCGGTATCAGATGAACGAGAATGACCCCGAATATTGTGTCGGACAGCCCCATTCTGATAAAGATTACCTGCATACCCATGGTTACCGCCAGCGGCGGAATTATGCTCGGCGACAGGATAATCAGCTCTATTGCGCCCTTTGCCTTGAACTTGTACATCCCGAGGGCCTTACCCGCCGGCACTCCTACAAGAATTGAAATAACCGTCACACATATTGCAATAACCAGGCTGTTCAAAGTTGCCGAGAGCACCTTACTGTTCGGGTTGGCTATATATTTCCAGGCTCTGCCGCTCATTGCTTCAGGCAGAAGGTCGGGAAAAGCCCACCTATGGCTCACAGCCCATACAAGCTGCGGTACTATTGGAACAATGACTCCAATTATGATTCCGAGTCCGATTATAAAAAGTAGTGCGTTTCGGGAATTATTCTGTTTTACATTTTCCATTAATCCCTCCCCGATGCTTTATTAAGCAGTTTCTTGTACAAAAACACTAAGACAACCAGAAAGGCCGTCATGAAAACCGCCATCGCCATTGCCTCTGGCCTGGCATTAAGGTCAACATTGTCATAAAGGCGATAGGCCAGTATCGAAAGCACCGCAGGGTACGGACGTCCGAGTAGAAACGGAACCTCATAGGAGCCGAAGGTGTAGGCGAAGGTGATGATGCTCGCCGGAAGGATCCCCGGGATTATAATCGGGAGTAGAACATGCCTGAAGGACTGCCATTTGTTAGCTCCGAGTGAGCGGGCAAGTTCTTCAAAATTATTCCCCATCGACTGCAGGATTGAAAGGACTATTACTCCGATGAAGGGAACCTGTTTCCATACGTAAACGAATATTATTCCCAATCCAAACTTATCATTCACGAGTTCAGGAAACATAGACTGATCTGAGATTATCCCCATATTATACGCTATTCTGGCTACCGATCCGCTCTGAGAAAAGAGAAACAGCGTTCCTATAGTGATGACAACATAGGGAACTGTAATTGGAAACTGATAGAGAAAGTTTACCAGTCTTTTTCCAACAAAGGTATTCCTGAGTGCCAGCGCGGACACTATCGATAAGACTATTACTAGAACGGTTGTCACAATTGAAATCCACAATGTCAAAAGCAGACTCTGAAAGAACTGCTCATCGGTGAACATCATCTTATATGCTTCAAAATTCGGACTGTCGAGGCCGATCATTGGCATATAATTCAGACTCTGCATTATTCCAAGCAGAAAACCGCCGAAAAAGAGTACGCATAGAATTATCAGTGAAGGAGCCAACAGAAGGCTCACCCTAGCTCTATTTGTCATATATCTTCCTTAAAAGTGAAGGCGGGGAGAATCTCCCCGCCGATTTCTTACTGTTTAACTGTCTTACTGTCTTAAAACGAAAGTCTGCCAGTCTTCTTCGATTCTCATAAGCCAGTCTGACTGAAGTTCAGGAAGTTTATGAGTATTGAGTTCTTCGGTAGTGACCCTGGAAGGATCTAGTGGAAGTGCTTCAAAATCAGCTCTGACTCTAGCCGGAACTGTCGTAAGGTCTATTGGTGTAAGCCATGACATTCCTTCAGGAGATGCCGCGTGGTACTGTACCTCAGGATCAAGGATTTCGTTCGCCATAACCATGGATGCAGCCTTATTGCCGGAGTTATAAGCTATTGCAACAAAGTTGATATTTCCGATTGTTCCGCTGTCAAACAAAAAGGTCTTAACGCTATCAGGATAGATTCCGTTTCTTATTGCGTTCGTGGCTCCGTCAGGACCATAATTGATGTTGAAATGTACTTCGCCGTTTCCAAGGAGTTCTTTACACTTAGTTGAGGACTCGGGATAGGTCTTACCCTGTCTCCAAAGGTAGGGTTCAACTTCATTGAGGAGATCCCAAACCTTGGGGGCAATCTTGTTGTAGACAGCCTCGTCGAAGGGTCCCATCATTTTCTCATATCCGCCCGCCACATAATAGAAAACGTGTCTTACAAATACTGATCCCATGAAGTCTGGAGGCGCGGCATAGGTAAGCTTTCCCGGATTGGCCTTTGCCCAGTCAAAGAGTTCTCCAATGCTTGCAGGAGGAGTCTTTACATATTCGGTATCATACTCCATTACACATTGAGCTGCTCCGTAGGGGCTTTCATATCCATTAATCGGAAAACCGAAGTCATAACCGAGAATATCAGGGTTGCAGTATTTAATATTAGGTAGTTTGTCACTATATGGACCGAAGAGGAGCTGACCCTGCATCATTGTCTTGAAATTTTCGCCGTTGATCCACATCATGTCCACAGCGCCGTTTGTATTCTTGCCGGCCTGTTTTTCACCGAGAACCTTATTTACATAAACAGGAGCTCCGTCGACGGGAACCATTTCAAGATTGACATTGTATTTTTCTTTAAGCCTATCCTGAAGGTAGCCGCTGACCCAGTTATTGATATGGTCGGCACCTCCCCACATATAGAAAAAAACATCCTGACCATCGGCTTCAGCGACAATATCATTCCAGGACATGTCCATGAATCGGTCCTCAAAGAGAACACTTTCTTCCTGTGCCCCGCCTGCAAAGAGCATTCCGGAAAATGCAAGCAGAAGAACAGCAAACACCATCAATTTCTTCATTTTTAACCTCCATAAAATTATCCGGGCGAAAAACCGCCCGGGATACTCCCTTTTTTTCAGGCTATTTCGTCTTCCAGCCGGACTTCTCAAGCTCCCAGGCTTTCCTCCAGCCCTCTTCAAGTACGTCCATGAATTTATCTACATCGAGAATGTTATCAGGCATTATTACCTCGACACTCCCCTCCGATTCACCGGGATTGAGCATCCCGTCAATCAGACTTTCCTCGGAAGGATTAACCACGACATTTTTAAGATCAAATAGCTCAGGATGGGAAACATAGACAGCGGGAAGTAAATCCCACAGATAAAAGGCAGCGTTTTCCAGTCCTTTAAAATATCCTGCAAAAGCTGAGAGCCAGGCTGTTACGATTTTCAGTCTATCCTCGGGCCAGTATTCAAGCCGGCTCAAATCTTCTGCATAAAAAGGCGCCTGCAGGCAGATATGCCCGTTAAATACAATAACAGGGCACTCTGCCCGGAGAATCCGGTTGGCTGCAACAGGGTTACATGACAGGTTCAGCTCACGGCAATTCACGTCCCCCACAAAAAGCTCTCCGGTATAACCTCCCATGAGCACTATCTCTTTGGTTTTTTTGAAAAAATCATGGTCAATCTTCCATGCGTCATACAGGTTGCCGACAGGCCCGAGGGCCAGAATTGTAACTTCGCCGGGATACTTATTCACAGTATCAGAGAGAAAAACTGCGGCCTCGGAGGGAAAACTCTGAGCTTTAAGCTCATGAGCATACCTGTCCCCGCCCTTTCTTATGTCGAGAGCCAGCTTGGGATTCTGATTCATGAAGGGTTCTCCGGTAAACCGGGGAATATCGCTGCGACCAATGTCAAAAAGGAGTTTCTTCGTATAAAACTCAACATCCTTGAGAGAACCGTTGCCGAAGGTGTTAGTGATTCCAAGGACATCAATATCTTCACGACCTAATAGGTAGAAAATAACGAGTCCGTCGTCAACCTCCCAGCCGGGGAGACCCATTGTATTATCACAGTCGACTATTACCTTACTGAGTTTGTTATCTATTGTGTGGTTTGTCATATAATAAATTATATAGTCGACTATATATTTTTGTCAAATTCTTTGTGAATTAATTCGGGCTAATTATGTAATGCCCGAGATTCCTCCTCCTTGCAAGACCTAGTACCATCATCTATACTTGCAAAATGGAATTATTCACATCTACCGCAAACAATGAGGCGCCTCTTGCCTTCAGGATGCGCCCCCGCAATATCGATGAGTTCATCGGGCAGGATCATATCGCGGGCCCGGGACGGCTGCTGCGGCGGATAATCCAGGCCGACAGAATGTCGTCTATAATTTTCTACGGACCTCCGGGAACCGGAAAGACTACTCTAGCGAGGGTTATAGCTAACACAACAAGCAGCAGCTTCATCACCTTAAACGCGGTTCTTGATGGGGTTAAAAACCTGCGCGACGCCATTGCCGAGGCCCAGAGCCACAGGGATCTTTATGACAGACGGACTATACTTTTCATCGACGAGGTTCACCGCTGGAATAAATCCCAGCAGGATGCCCTTTTGCCCTGGGTTGAGAATGGAACAGTTATTCTAATTGGAGCCACAACCGAAAATCCATATTTTGAGGTGAACAAGGCCCTCGTCAGCCGGAGCAGAATCTTTCAGCTAAAACCGCTGACTGAAAAAAATCTACACGACATTGCAATACAGGCTGTTAATGATCCGTCGCGCGGATACGGCCGCTTTGATGTCAGTTTTAGTGAAGACTCCCTGGGACACCTGGTTAAGACGGCAAACGGCGACGCCCGCAGCCTTCTAAACGCAGTAGAGCTTGCAGTTCAGACCAGTGTCGAAAGCTTCCCGCCCGAGCCCGGCAGCAGCATCAATGTTGACATGGAAGCCGCAGAAGAAAGCATTCAAAAAAAGGCCCTTCTTTATGACAAGGAAGGCGATTACCATTACGACACAATCAGCGCTTTTATTAAATCAATACGGGGTTCAGATCCTGACGCAACCCTCTACTGGCTGGCAACGATGATCAGGGCCGGAGAAGAGCCGCGCTATATGTTCCGGCGGATGCTCATTAGCGCGAGCGAGGATATTGGACTAGCCGATCCGGCCGCCCTAGGTATGGTAGAATCGGCCGCAGCAGCCTTCGACAGAGTCGGGCTTCCCGAGGGACGTTTTCATCTTGCCCAGGCAGCTCTCTATCTTGCAACAGCTCCGAAATCGAACACCACCCTCGCCCTCTTTGACGCCCTGGGGGCCGTTGAAAAAGAATTCGCGAAAGAAGTGCCCAACCATCTGAGAGACCCGGGCCGGGACAAGGAAGGCTTCGGCCACGGCGCGGGTTATATGTACCCGCACGCATACAAGGACCACTGGGTAGCCCAGCAGTATCTTCCGGCGGGGCTTCAGGGACGAGTCTTCTATGAACCATCTGATCAGGGCTTTGAGGCCGGAATAAAAGAGCGCATAACAAGACAGCGTGAACTCCAGCTGGCAGCTGTCATCGAGGAGAAGACTGACGAAATACTGACCTTCGCCCGCCCCGACAAAACCAGTGAGCGCTGGCTGAACAGAATCAACCGCGAGACAAGCGGAACGCTCGCCGCTGTGCGAGAGGGAATTTTCGCGAACCTTAAAATTGCCCGTCATGAATGCATCCTTGTAATGGAGTCTGCGGCATCCGTGCTGCTATGGGAAGCTGTCCGAAAGACCCCTGAAGGCTCGGTCTATCATCTTCCCGCCGGCAGGAAGGCTGCCGAGATAAGCAGACACTGGGCGGCTTCCCTGCCGGAAGAAACCCGGCCGATAGAACTATCCTTCGATGAAACAATTTCTTCAGCTGAATCTATGATAGAAGGAAGGCTGCCGGGGCTCCTTCCCTCCGGTCTTAAATTTGAGAAAATAATAATGAGAGATCTGCTTACAAAATGCGGCCTCCGGGAAGAGTTTTTCGCGAAAGCCTCAGAGCTTCTCACACAAAACGGCAGCATACATCTTTACCAAATGATTCCGTCCATGGCCCAGCGGCTATCTAATCTTGACGAACTGCTTTTTCTTAAAGAACGCCATCCGGAGCTTCATTCGGCTCTTTCATCCTGTGAAGAGCTGATCTACCATGACCAGAATAATAAACTTGTAAACTGGGGCGCAGACGAAATAAAAAAAGCCGCCGCCGGGGCGGGGTTCTCAGTCAGGGCCAACCTGCAGATAATTGCCGAAAACCGCCCGGTACAGGCAAAGGATCTTGAATCCTGGTTCAATCCTGAGGGTGCCGGATATGGGCGAAAGCTCTCTGAAGTCCTGAGTACTGAAGACTTTGAAAAGATGCGAAGCCTGATCTATGAAAATCTCAAAGGTAAAATTGTGAAATGGAAGCAGAATTTTCTGGAGATTTCCGCTGACAAGAATTTCACCTGATATAAAAAATTACCTCCCCGACTCTGCTTGACAAAAAAGTTAAAATATAGCATATTCCTATCCACAATGAGGCGGGGAAATCCCTACTCAATCATGGTGGATATAGTTCAATTGGTAGAGCACCAGATTGTGGTTCTGGATGTTGCGGGTTCAAGCCCCGTTATCCACCCTCGGCGCCTGACATGGGGCGCAAGAGCTATGCGCGTCCGTAGCTCAGCTGGATAGAGCGCCGGACTTCGAATCCGTAGGTCGCAGGTTCGAATCCTGCCGGACGTATAATTGTTTTTGGTATTTAATTGGGCCGTTAGCTCAGCTGGGAGAGCAGCAGACTCTTAATCTGCGGGTCGTAGGTTCGATCCCTACACGGCTCATAACTTTTTTATACTTATTGACTTATAGTTGAAAAAGTGTATATAATGCGGAAAATCTCCGCAGGACACTGCGAGAGTGGTGAAATTGGCAGACACGCCAGACTTAGGATCTGGTGCCTTTAGGCGTATGGGTTCAAGTCCCTTCTCTCGCATATCTTTTTTTAAGGTATGTACCATTAGGGTACGGATCAAAACAACAAGCGGGAGTAGCTCAGCGGTAGAGCTCCACCTTGCCAAGGTGGATGTCGCGGGTTCAATTCCCGTCTCCCGCTCTACATAAAAGGCGATCCAGGGCATTACCCTTGATCGCCTTTTTTTGGTTTCATTCGAAACTACATTCCACCGTCGCTTGGCGGCTGTTCCACGGTGCCTCAGGCGCTACATCGTAGTACCCGGTGCTGCTTCGCAGCCAGTAAGAACGGAAAAATAAACGAGGAAACAGATGATCGTAAGCAAAAACCTGGAAAACCTGGAAAACTCAGCGGTAAAGCTGTCAGTTACAGTTTCAAAAGACGCGGTTAACAAAGAATACAACGACCTGCTAAGCAAATACTCACAGACTGCCCACATTAAGGGGTTCAGAAAGGGCAAAGCCCCGGCCTCTGTACTTGTACAGAAATTCGGCGATTCCATCAAGGGCGAGGCAACAATGAACCTTATGGAAAACAGCCTCAAAGAAGCCTATGAAGATGTCGAAAAAAAACCACTCCCATACGCTACTCCCGTCCTTCAGGAGGATGAGAACGAAGTGTTAATCGAACTCGACAAGGATTTCACATTCTCGGTCGTATACGACACATTGCCGGATGTAAACATTGGAGAGCACAGGGGTATCGAAATCAAAAGTCCGGTTTGCAAGATTGCAAAAAAAGACATAGACCGTGAACTTGAGACCCTCAGAGAGCAGAATGCCGTTGTAGTCGAAAAAACCGAAGGCAAGGCCGCAAAGGGTGATATCGTAAATATCGACTATTGTGAACTGGCTGAGGACGGCTCAGAGGTTGAAGGCGGAAAGCGTGAAGACTTTGTTTTCACAATCGGAACCGGCTATAATATGTTCAAACTCGATGACAATGTTACGGGAATGACCACCGGACAGGAAAAAACTGTCACCAAGGAATGGGCTGAAGACGATGAAGACAAGAGCCTTGCCGGTCAGAAGAAAAAAATCAAGGTTAAGCTCAACAGCATAAAGGTTAAAGATCTTCCCGCACTCGATGACGAATTAGCACAGGATATCAGTGATGAGTACAAGACTCTTAAAGACCTCAAAGATTCAATAAAGAAAAGACTTCAGGAAAGCGCGGACAATGTTATTAAGGAACGATGCAAACAGCAGATAATTGACGCAATCATCGAAAAGTCAAATATCGATGTACCGGTTACAATGATTCAGTCCGAAGTCGAGTCATCCTGGAACAATTTCATATCACAGTCGAGACTTCCCGAAGAGCAAGTTCTCCAAATCCTCGCCGCACAGGGAAAGACCAAAGATGAAATGCTCGAAGAGTGGAGACCCTCTGCAGAAAAGAACGTTAAATCCTTCCTCATCACCGACAAGCTGATTGCCGATGAGAAAATCGAAGTGACAGACGAAGAAGTTGATGAAGAACTTAAAAAGCAGGCAGAAACAGCCGGGATGAGCTACGAAGACGCGAAGAACTATTTCGAGCAGAATGGTATGCTTTTCTACCTGAAGAACGATATAAGTAACAGGAAACTTTTTGATTTATTGCTGGAGACTGCCGAGATCAAGGAAGGAGCTAAAAAAGATTATCTGGACTTGATGCAGAATAAGGAGTAAATTACAACAATGAATGAACAAATGAATAGTCTGGTACCAATGGTGATCGAACAAACTGGTATCGGCGAGCGATCATACGATATTTATTCGCGTCTGCTTAAAGACAGAATTATTTTTATCGACGGTGAAATAAACGATCTTACAGCCGATTTAGTGGTTGCACAGCTTCTCTTTCTGGAGTCTCAGGATCCTGAGAGAGATATCAGCATCTACATCAATTCCCCCGGTGGTTCTGTTACAGCCGGTCTTGCAGTCTATGACACAATTCAGCACATTAAAACTGATGTGCAGACTATCTGTCTTGGACAGGCTGCATCAATGGGAGCACTGCTTCTTACCTGTGGAACTCCCGGGAAAAGACTTGCCCTGCCCTCATCACGAGTGCTGATTCATCAGCCATGGGGCGGCGTACAGGGACAGGCGACCGACATCGGTATTCAGGCAAAAGAAATTGTCAGACTGAAGAAAATGACCATTGATTACTTTGCCCATCATACCGGTAAAACAACTGACGAAATTGCCGGTGCTCTTGAACGTGATTTTTTCATGTCCGCAGCTGAGGCTGTGAAATATGGAATCGTTGACAAGGTCCTGAGTAGGGGTGAAAATGGCTCGAAATAAGACAGATAGCAATAAGGTCTGCTCTTTCTGCGGTAAAACTTCTGATGCAGCCCGGAAACTGATAGCAGGTCCGGGCGTTTACATCTGTGACGACTGTGTCTATGTCTGCAAGAAGATACTCGAAGAGGAAGAAGATACTCTTACCGGTGAATACCTTGATGAGGTACCCAAGCCACAGGAAATTAAAGACTATCTCGATCAGTATATAATAGGACAGGAGACTGCTAAAAAAGTACTTTCTGTTGCTGTATACAATCATTATAAACGAATTACCCAGAATGCAAAACTTGATAAGGATGTAGAGCTTGAGAAAGCAAATGTCCTTCTGATAGGCCCTACAGGCACCGGTAAAACCCTTCTGGCAAAAACTTTGGCAAAGAAACTGAAAGTTCCCTATGCCATGGCTGACGCTACAACCCTCACCGAAGCTGGTTATGTTGGAGAAGATGTTGAGAATATCCTACTGAAACTCATTCAGAATGCCGGCAACAACATTGCCGCGGCTGAAAAGGGCATTATCTACATTGATGAGATTGACAAAATTTCCAGAAAGGGCGAAAACGCCTCGATAACAAGAGATGTTTCCGGCGAAGGCGTGCAGCAGGCGCTTCTGAAGATTATAGAGGGCACTGTCGCCTCAGTTCCACCGCAGGGCGGACGAAAGCATCCTAACCAGGAAATGCTCAAGATCGACACAAAAAACATCCTGTTCATCTGTGGGGGTGCCTTCGTAGGCCTCGATAAGACAATTGAAGCCAGAATTTCACAACACCCCATGGGATTTGGAGCAGATATACAGCCGAGTGACGAGAAAGATCTGGTCAGCCTGTATCAGAACCTCCTTCCGGACGATCTGATTAAATTCGGCTTAATTCCTGAGTTTATCGGGCGCCTTCCAATTAACGTAACCCTTTCAAATCTTGAAGTAGACACGCTGAAGAGAATCATAACCGAACCCCGCAACTCGATAATCAGACAGTATCAGGCCCTGCTTGAACTTGATGATGTTGAACTGAACTTTGATGACGAAGCCATCGGAGCCATCGCGGAACTCGCCGTAAAAAGAAAGACCGGTGCAAGAGGCCTCAGGGCAATTGTCGAGTCAATCATGACGGAGATAATGTTCGATCTTCCATCCATTGAAGGGGAAAAAAAGGTTCGCGTAACAACGGATGTAGTAAATAACAAGGAAAAACCAGAAATAACTTTTTCTAAAAAATCAGCATGAAACTTGTAACAGCGGGAATAAAAAACGAGAAGCGGGAACTGCCTCTCGTAGCATTAAAAGATCTTGTAGTTCTTCCGTTCATGGTAACTCCTTTTTTTACCGGAAGAGCAAACACTATAAACGCAGTTGAGGCTGCAATGTCCGCTGACAGGATGATATTCATCTCCTGTCAGCTAACGGACAATGATGATCCAGGCATTGAAGACATTCACAACACAGGCACCCTGGCTCACATTCTCCAGATGCTGAAACTCCCCGACGGAACCGTTAGAATTCTTGCTGAAGGCAAACAGCGCGGTATTGTCAGGAAAATCAAACAGGAGCGCAACTACTCCTTCGTTCAGTTTACTCCGGTTAAAATAAATACCGAAACCGATGACAGCCTTATTCCTATCATGGCCGCAGTTCTCAAATCTTTCACAAAATACTGCAATCTAAAAAAAACTATTGCCAAAGAAGCACTTCAGGCGGCCGAAAAGGCCGAGTATGCCGACAAGCTTGCCGACATCATCCTCGCGAATATGCATGTCAAAAAAGAGCTTAAACTCGAGATTCACTCAATGCTCAACACCGCCGAAAGGCTCGACTCACTTGCAGTTCTCATTGAAGCTGAAATTGAAATGCTGAATCTTCAGGGCCGGATTACCACTCGGGTTAGAAAGAAGATGGAGAACAATCAGAAAGAATACTTTCTTAATGAGCAGATTAGAGAAATCAACAAGGAACTCGGCAAGGAAAAGGATGACAGCCAGGAAATTGACGAATACGTCAAGATAATTGAGGCAAAAAAGGCGCCCGCGGAAGTTCTCGAAAAGGCAAAAAAAGAGGGAAACAGGCTTTCCAAACTTCAGCCAATGAGTCCCGAATCGGGAGTTCTCCGAACCTACCTCGAGTGGCTGTCGGACCTCCCCTGGAGCATAAAAACATCGGACAATAAAGATCTTATAAACGCGGCCGAAATCCTCGACGAAGATCATTACAATATGAAAAAACCCAAGGACAGGATCCTTGATTATATCGCCGTAAGGCAGCTCAAAGAGAAGATGAAGGGCCCCATCCTTTGTTTTGTAGGACCTCCGGGTACCGGAAAAACTTCTCTGGGCAAGTCTGTAGCCCGCGCGCTTGACCGGAAATTTGTTCGTATATCCCTTGGGGGAGTCCGTGATGAAGCTGAAATAAGAGGCCACCGAAAAACCTATGTCGGAGCGCTTCCCGGTAAAATTATCCAGTCCATGAAAAAAGCAGGTTCATGTAACCCGGTCTTCCTCCTCGATGAGATTGACAAGATGGGTTCTGACTTTAAAGGAGACCCGGCATCGGCCCTCCTAGAGGTCCTGGATCCTGAGCAGAATTCCACCTTCGTCGACCACTACCTCGAAGTTCCCTATGATCTTTCGAGCGTTATGTTCATCACAACAGCAAACTCAATACACAACATCCCCTACGCTCTCCGTGACAGGATGGAAATAATCGAGATTCCCGGCTATACCGACCTCGAGAAACTCAAGATTGCCACCGAATTCATCATTCCAAAGCAGAAAGAGGAAAACGGCCTCACCAATGCTGCAATCGACATTCAGAAGTCGGCGATCCTGAAGATCATCCATAATTATACTATGGAATCGGGAGTCAGAAGCCTTGAGAGGCAGATTGCCGCAATTCTGCGCAAGACCGCCCGTGAAGCCCTGACAAAGGGCGAAACCTTTGATGGTGAATACCGGAGAGTGATATCTTCTAAAAGCATTAAGAAGCTTCTTGGAAAAGAAGTCTACCAGGACGACCTTGTCTACACTGAGCAGCGCCCCGGACTCGTTCACGGCCTGGCCTGGACCGAGATGGGAGGCACCCTGCTTCCGGTTGAAGCGGCACTTATCGAGGGAAAAGGCGAGCTGATTCTAACCGGAAGCCTCGGAGACGTGATGAAAGAAAGCGCCCGTACAGCCCTCTCATTCATCAGGGCAAATTACGAGAACTTCGGACTCGAAAAAGGCTTCTACGAGGACAAGAGCATTCACATCCACGTGCCCGAAGGCGCCATTCCAAAAGACGGTCCGTCAGCGGGTATAACCATCACCGCGGCCCTCCTGTCTATCTTCAAAGGCGTTCCAGTCCGAAAGGCTACCGCCATGACCGGAGAGATAACCCTGACCGGCCGCATCCTGCCCATCGGCGGCCTGAAAGAAAAGACCCTCGCCGCCTACCGCGGCAAAATGATAGACGTCCTCATCCCTGACGGCAACCGCAAGGACCTCGAGGAACTTCCGCCGGAGGTAACCTCGGCGCTGACCTTTCACCCCGTAAAAACGGCCGAAGAGGCATATAAGATACTGTTTGAAACAGAGGCTGCCGAGTAACGGCAGCCTTTTTTTAATCACCTAACCGCAATAGTCGAACAAAAACCCCACTCCTCCCGATTTTTTTGGGAGAATATCCCAAAAACAACGTGCATTTTCCTCATTGACTTCAAGGCTTATCTTGCCGGATAATAACGTGTTGATCGGCCGATAGGTAAAAAAGTTAATTTTAAAATCTACCAATAGGAGATTCCTCCATGAAAAAACTATCATTTTTATTAGGCGCTCTGCTTGTTATTTCTTTTTTCAGTTGCACTGGGACTGGAGCCGATCAGGAAACCGGAACATATGTAGCCAATACGGGCGAATTAATCTATTCACCCTATGTTGGATCTTTCAACGTTCAAGCCACAGTAATAGCAGACTCTGTTCGTGCAGCTTTATTCGGCAACAACAACGGAACATTCAAGCCTGCAGGAGAATCGAGAGCAGTCAGCATAAATCCTCGGGCGGCAGGAGACAATACCTTTGGCGCAAATGAGCTGCTTCGGAGATACACAACAGAAGAACTCTTAACGGAGCTTAAAACGTACTCCTTTACATCTTTCAAAGTTGTTGCAGATATTTTTCTTAAAAGCAGTAACGGCGAAACGGCTACCCTCCTTTACTGGGGAGGAGAAGATACAGATCTCAGCAATTATGTTGATCTGGTAACCGGAAAGCTTGAGTCAACCTCTGAAGAATCAGGATTAAAGCAAACGATTTACGAAACAGTTCTTATTCAGCTCAATGCTCCGGCCGAGACAATAATACCTGATTTCGGCGATGATGCCGCCCTCTACCCCGATATTACAAAATACAGCTGGAGTGATTTAAAACCTTTCTTCAGCACAAGCTCAAGCGCTCAACACATTATCATTTCGACTTTTGTGGATAAACCCTTTGCCGCATGGCTTGGAGGTGATTTTGAAGACCTGGATACTTATCAGGAAGTTCAGGATTACAACAACAATCCCGAAAATATTTATCCTATAGAAGACCTTGGAGCATGGGTTTTTAGCGCACCGATCAACAAAAACTTTTTTGAGGCGGTTGCAGCCTGTAAACCGGCAGAAGACCCTAACAGCGGGGAAGCAATGGTGTTCCTCCCGATGTATGACGCAATCGACTTGAGAGAGATTGATAATGTATCAATCACTTTCGAGATGTTCATGAAGGGACTTCTTGAAGTCTATCCCCCTATCCCTGGCGAGACTCGCGCATCTGAGGCCTTTGTGGATAATCAGGACAGGGTTCACGTACTCTCATCCGGAAAAACCTATATAGACGAGGACGGTAACACGTATTACGCACCGCTGCCCATAAAAGTAAGCTATAAAGCCAACCCTGACGGAATGGCAGTGGCTCCCTTCATCAACGAATAAATAACACAATGCTACAAAGCGGCTATGTTTGATGAATGGGACATTCATAGCTGCTGCTATGTAAGAAAGTAGTGACTTTAGTTCTGTAGTTTATTACCTTTGATTTATGAAACGATTAGTATTCCCGTTTATACTTATTCTTATTTCAACAATGCCGTTAACCGCAGAAAGCATTACAGTTTTGTCAGAGGAGAGAGAAACGGAACTCGACCTGAATTATACCCATGTCATGAAGGTAAGAGCCGCTGAAAATGCAGGCCTCTGGCGCTTTGACGTTACTCTCCGCCACGGGGACGAGGGTTGGGACCATTACGCCAATCTTTGGGTTGTAGTTGATGTCGAGACAGGAGAGGAGTACGGAAGGCGTGTTCTAGCCCACCCTCACGTGAACGAGCAGCCTTTTACCCGCAGTCAGTCAGGGATACGTATACCGGAGGGAGTTACTGCCGTTACAGTGAAGGCGGCATGTAATGTTCACGGCTTCGGGGGAACAGAACTGGCGGTTCAGATCAAATAAAAAGGAAGACAGAGGCTTTCAGGAACATTTGCCATACCTATTAAATTATCCCAAAAAAAATGTGAATTTTCCCCATTGATTTCAAGGCAGTAGTATACTTATACTAGCGAGGGATTTAAAAATTACAACTCAATGTAAAAATTACAATTTAAGGAAAAAAAATGAAAAAAAGTATTATAGTTCTGTGTATATATTTACCGGGATATGAAGTTAATATCGAAAATTTCATTTCTGAATCGGTCCAATTTAATAAAGAGAATATATGATAAAGAAAAAGCATTTAAAAGAGGTAATTGTACCGTGCAAACCGGAGGTCTGCCCTTCATGCGGTTTTTCTCAGGTAGGAGATATTATTTATAGCAATCCTGAACAAATTAAAGATCTGAGACTGAAGATTGAGGAAGGCAGCATTATTCTAGGCGGGCTCTGTACTATTGAGGCATATCACCCTCAGTGGGCATGCAAGAAATGCGGCTGTGAAATTTATAAAGAAGATGAGCTGTCTGATGAAATGCGCGCTATTCTAAGCGGAAGACAGGCAGGTTCTCAAAAATAGCAGCATTTCCGTCTATTTGAAGAAAAACTCAGATGCATCTGAATAATAACAATAATTACAAAATGGGTAACAGAATTTGTAGCACACCATTTAATTTTAACATAAGTTTGAAACAGTGTAATTACAGCCTCTGGACGCTCTCTGGTACGAAGACAATTCATTCAATTATGCAGGTAATACAGCCTCACATGCTGATGTTGCGACAATGATTGCAAATATGCCATGGACACCAACCATTTAAATTTAAAACCGAATTGTAGCGAGAATAAAAAACTGACATCCCCCGGGCGCCAATCAGGCGTCCGGGAACACCTTCTCACCCCTAACACGTTCAAACAGCACTTTTAAGCCAAAGGCGGCATAGACGGCTATCATCTTGTCTATCAAATTTGCCGGAAGACGGGCAACGAAGGCCGAGGCCAGCACCGACATCCCTGTCTCAGTAAATGCGGATACTATTACGTCTATCCCGACACCTGAGTTGCCGCTGAAAAGCAGGTAAGCCAATATTGAACCGGTCAGTGCATTTGAGACTGTTACCGCCAGGATTGCGAGAGTAAGGTGTATCTGCTTTGAAAAGTATCCGCCCTTCGCCATAAATCCCAGAATTAGTGCCGTGGAAATACTGCAGATCATAAATGGCCAGTGAAAGCCCGCCATGCCGTACATCAATTCCATTCCGAGATTTGTTAAAGCGGCTATCAGTGTTCCAGCAAGCGGGCCGAAGCAGACGGCGCCGGCTGCTGTAAAAATGGAATCGAAAAACAGGGGCGCTCTCAGAATGTAATTATTAAACCAGCTAAAGCCAAGATTCAGTGCTGCAAACAATGGGATAAGAATCAACAGGCTTTTCCACCTGTTCCGATGCACAATAGTATTAATGTGATAAACAAAATTACTCATATGTAGTATTATAAAGTAGATCATGAAAAAAATATTTAAAATTTTCCTGGATAATTCAAACGCACTTCTAATCTTCATTACAATGATTGCTCTTGTTCTTATGATAAACATGTCACTGGATTCAAGCCGCCGAGCCGGTAGAAATCTGATAAACGCAGTATCTCTCTATACAGATCTCCTGAATACCGACACCACTCTTTCTACGAAAGAAGTCAAAGCCATTCTTGAACAATTCTCAGGAGAATACTTCGGTTGGGACAATGAGAATATAAACATCCTGCTTGAGGAGCTTAATTCAGACCCGTCAGCTGTAGAGAGCCATATACTTCTTCAATTTATCACAGGTTATCAGCAGCTTATTGAGGAAAGACTGCAGAGCTTTGACACCCTTCTGTACTTCCTGGGCGCAGGTGTCATTATTCAGTTTATCTTCCTGCTTGTGATCACACATAAAGCAAAATTAACAGGCAGGCAACTTCGAAACAGCGAAGAGGTTCTCAGACTCCTCAGCCAGGAAAGAGAGAAAGAACGCCTGCGAATCAGCTCCTTCCTTCACGATTCTATACTTCAGGATATCGGTAGTCTGCTGCTGACAACTGAGATGAATAAGGCCAGCATTGCAGCAGGAAGGCTGAGAGAAATATCCGGCAGCCTGCGTGATCTCACCTATCAGATAGCACCGCTTCAGCTGAACACAACAGGCCTCAGGGATTCTCTTTTAGAGCTTGCTAATGATTTTCAAAAGAGATACGGCTTGAAGGTAAGCTGCATAGCAAGCGGCTATAAAGAATCATTTCTTGATAATAAGTCCCGTCTTGTTTTCTACAGAATAGTTCAGGAAGCCCTGAATAATATCAATAAACATGCTGAGGCCGAAAATGTTCAAATAAAACTAGTGGCCAGCCATCCCTATCTGATTCTGAGAATAAAAGATGACGGAAGGGGCTTTACCGATATTCATACATCGAATAAAGACACAGGAAAACATCTTGGGATGCTGCTTATGAATGAAAAAGCAAAGAGTATCGGAGCATCGCTGTCCGGAGAATCAGTTCCAGGACTGGGAACAACCATTACCCTGAAATACCCAATAAAGAAAAGAGGTTAATTATGAATAAAATATCAGTTTTTATCACTGACGATCATTCTCTTTTCAGAAATGGAGTGATAACCGCCTTGAAAGAAGATCCTACTTTCATAATAACCGGCGAGGCTGAATCAGTTTTAGAACTTCTACAATCAGGAATGCTCGAGAATACAGATATCCTTTTACTTGATATCTCTCTTAAAGAGCAGTCAAGCCTCGATTCCATGCCGGAAATTACAAGTCGCTTTCCGGAACTGAAAATCCTGATACTCAGCATGCATAATAAACCGATGCTTATCAAAAAAGCGATCAATCTCGGCATTTCCGGATATATCCTGAAGCATTCACCTCCCGAGACTCTGCTCCATGCAGTAAAAGAGGTTCAAGCCGGCCGAAAATATCTCGATCCAGACCTCTCCGACAGCATCTTCACCTGTCTGCGTAACAGCGGCAGCGGAACAGAAGCTGATGCCCTTTACAACAACTTATCAGCACGAGAACAGGAAATCTTCCGGATGCTTGCTGAAGGCCTTACTCCGCCTCAAATTGCCAAACAGCTTTTCATAAGCCGTAAAACAGTAGATAACCACCGCTCGAAAATAATGTCGAAGCTCAGAATTGACTCTTCAGCACGTCTAATTCAGCTTGCTGAAAAACTTGGGGTGACATAATCAACTTTACCATCTGACTAAAAGAAGATATTTTAGTTTTATGGGAAAGTACAGAAAACCGGTATCTATAATTGTCATAATATTGATAACATCCTTATTGATTATTATCGCAATTAGCGGAGCAATCCATTATGGCGGCCGCAGCTGCTCTCGGCTCTTAAGGACATCAGCTACAGAGAGTTTCCGGTCAAGGAATTCAGCCTCAGTTCGGTATTCAGAACCGATGACGTCAGGATGCTGTTTTCCCCTCCCCTGCTTATGGATTTTCTCAATTCCCGAAGACCTGATAAGAATTCACTAAAAATGATTACCCCCTGGAATCAGACGTAATTTTAGCGAGTGCTGAAAAAATCGAAAAGAAACGATTGCATAAACAGAGAAAACAGGCATTTCTCCTGAAAAATAAAACAAAACTGATAATAATAGCGGCATCGGCGGTTCTGCTTGCCTTATTCATAAGAGAACCTCTGTCCGAAGCCATGGCTCCTCCCGCAACGGCCGGAATGAGCCAGAAAGAAATAATCCAGTTGAATAATTGAAGCGGCATACTGCGCAAGGCTTGTCGAGATTAGGATCGGTTCGGAATTGCTCTTCTGACTATATATAATTTTCGAATCTTTTTAATCCTGGTTTTCGTGGTACTCATGAGCATCTTCCTCACCCCTGAGGACGCGGAGCACTCCGAACGCGAGGGCTTCCAGCTCATTTTCACCCGGTTCAATCTTTACCGGCGCAATAAATTCTGTTCTCTCGGCTATCATGCCTGTTATCATCCGGCTATAAGCAATTCCGCCAGTCAGAATAATAGAATCGACATCTCCTTTTAATACGGTTGCCAATTCACCAATTCCTTTAGAGATCTGGTAGGTCATGGCGTTTATTATAAGGTTCGATTCCGGGTCACCTGCATCGGCATTAAGCGCCACAGATCTCACATCGATAGTGCCCAGATACGCCTTTATTCCGCCATTTCCTCTCAGGTTTTTCTGCATTTCCTTCTCATCCCATCTTCCGGAATAGCAAAGGGAGATAAGTTCGCGACACGGCACCCGTCCTGCTCTCTCAGGCGAAAAAGGTCCCTCATCATCTGCAACTACATCTATTATCCGGCCCCTTCGATGAGCGCTGATAGAGATTCCGCCGCCCATATGAGCGACTATAAAATTCTTATCCTTATAATCAAAACCTAGTTTTCCCGCTACTCTACGCGCCATTGCGCGGGAATTTAAAACATGAGTTTGGCTTTTTCTTTCTATCAGAGGCATCCCTGATATTCGTGCAACACTTTCCAACTCATCAACAGAAACGGAATCATAAATAAATGAGGGAATATCAATTTCAGACGCCATTTCATATGCGAGAATGGCGCCAAGATTAGATGCATGTTCTACCAGCGGCCTGTTTTTAAGCCTGTCAATCATTTCAGCGTTTACCCGGTAGGCTCCTGATTTCACAGGAGGAAGAATACCTCCCCGTCCGACAACTGCGGAAAGCGTTGACGCTAAAATTCCCTTTTTCTTAAGCCAGTTTTCGATTGCGCCCTGTCTCATCGGCATCTGCTCTATCATTGAATTATACTTTTCAATGCTCCGGCTCTCATGTTCGATATACTCACTATATAGACAGCTCTCATTCTGGTACAAGGCAATTTTCGTTGAGGTTGAACCCGGATTAATCACAAGCAGGAGATATCTCATCATTTAATTCCAACTCTCTTAATCCTGGCGGCTATGATGCCGGCCATGCGAATTGAGTTCAATTTCTCTAATCTGGAATCTGCCCTGGATGTCAAAACAATAGGAACAGAGGCCCCCATTACAGTGCCAATCATCCTTGTGCCAGGTATCTGCATAAGAGTTTTACCGACAGCATTTCCGGTATCAATATTGGGAAATAAAAGAATATCAACCGCCCCCTCTGCAATACTATTATAATCCTTTGTTTTTGTAGCGTCCCTTGATAATACCAAATCCATTGCCATTGGGCCTTCTACATAAACATCGGCTCCGAACCCACCTCTTTCACCAATTTTTTTCAGCTCATGGGCTTCTACCGTAGCAGGCATTTTGGGGTCTACCTTTTCTTTTGCGGCGAGGCATCCGACAATTGTCTGCTTATATCCCAAAGCCCTTGTCAGGATCAGTGCGTTCTCAATAAGGAGCTTTTTCTGATTCAAATCCGGATACATTACCATACCGCCATCGGTCGTAAAAAGAAGCTTGGGGTAATTAGGAATATCAAATATAGCGATATGACTCAATAGATTTGTAATTGGAAGCCCCCTCTCTTTATTGATAATAGCTTTAAGAAAAACAGAGGTTTCGACTAACCCCTTCATGAGAAAATCTGCGAAACCGTTTTTCACACAGGCAACTGCTTCTACGGCAGAGTCCGCCGGACTTTCAGTATCAATTACAACACAGTCTGCCATATCCCAATTAATAGATAATGATAGAGACCTGATCTTCTCTGAATTCCCAAAGAGGATCGGAGTCACAATTCCAGCTTCAGATGCATCCATGATTGCGGACAGGGTTTCTACCTCCTCTGCCGCAGCCACGGCAATCCGCATTGGTTCAATCTTTATTTCCTTAAATAATTGATCGAAATCAGTCATGTAATATATCTCCTATTCTCTGATTACAGCTTCCAAGACTAAGAAGAATCCCGAGCGCGATTGAAAGAAAGGCTGCAGTCATTACCCTATAGACTTCCGGAAGTAAAAAGACGGCCGCATGAACAGGAATCCAGAAAAATACAATCATTTTAAATATAAAAAGCAGATATACCGGCCAGTCAACCTTCTCTATCATGATGGAAACCTTATTGAAACGGGAATTGTCAAACCGGTAGTCAATTATTTCATCTGTAATTCTATGGCTGATAAATAAAGCTATTCCAAATGTCAGGTTCATTATCACGGACGTAAAGATGGCCGTCGATACAATTTTTCCATTTCCAGCTAGCAATCCGGCTAACTGGAGAGCCTTAGCACCTTCGCTATAAAATTTAAAAACAAATGTTATTAGAATTCCGATGCAGCCCCAGATTACAGCCTTGATATAAAACCCTGTGCTCTTTGACCAGTATTTTCTCTTTAGCCTGATTGAAAGCAGTTCACCCATTGAAGCTAATACCATATATTTCAAGAAACCGCTAAAATAAGGGTGCCTTCCTGTAAATTCTATATACATCTGCCTACCTGAGTCTATTGCCAAAAACACGATTATCAGCAGCAAGACACCAGCCCATATGAAATCTCCTTTCTTCATACCTGGTTACGACCTGCCTTAAATGCCTTGATATTAATATCTACAAAATCATATTTTACATGTTTCTCTATCAGCCCTTCCCAATCAATTGAATTGATCCCAATAACTTCTATTAGCGCTCCAAGAAGGACTATATTCATAACCCGTGAATTACCCAGTTTTTCTGCTATTTGACAAGCATCCAAGATGATTGCGTCGGCTTTGGACGTAATCAGGTCTAAAATATTTTCAGGGTATTTAGTATCCCCCGTCAACATTGAAACAGGATTGCTTCGAAATTTATTGACAACAACCTTTCCTTCAGGCTTGAGGTATTCCAGCCAGCGCAGCGCCTCCATTTCTTCAAAGGAGACAAGAATATCAGCTGCCCCCCGGTCTATTACCGGAGAAAAGACTTTTTCGCCATATCTGACGTGACTGGAGACTGACCCGCCTCGCTGGGACATACCGTGAATTTCATTCATTTTAACGTCATATCCAGCTTCCATGAGTCCTGTAGTCAGGAGTTTGCTTGCAAGCAGGGTTCCCTGCCCTCCGACGCCGACTAATAATATATTTTTAACCATTCTATATTTCCTCTCTGAATATTGCTTCTGCAGGACATATCTGCGCGCAAACCCCGCAGCCGGTACAGGAAGCCTGAGCTATTTCCACCTTTTTCGAATCTTTACTCAGAGAAATGGCAGGACAGCCGGCTTTCAGACAGGCTTTGCATGCCGTACAAGCCTCGATATCTACATGATATTTGGAGAAAATATTTCCAAATTCCGTTTTATCTTCCTGTGAAAATTTCTTGAGGACACAGGGCCACCTTGTTATTATTACGACAGGTTCATCGAGCTCCATAGCCCATTTGAGGGTTTCCTTGACCTTCTTCAGATCATTGGGATTAATTGTTTGTATGTTTTTAACACCTAACGAACGACAAACCTCTTCGATGTTAACTGCTGAAGCAGGTTCTCCCCGGAGATTATAACCGCTTCCGGGGTTTTCCTGATGCCCGGTCATTCCCGTAATTCGATTGTCCAGTATGCATGTAATGGTTTTGCTGTTATTGTATACAATATTGAGTAGACTATTAATTCCTGTATGGAAGAATGTCGAATCACCAAGAACAGCCACTACTCTCCGGTCTTCACCTTTTATTTCAAAGGCTTTTTGAGCGCCGTGACCCGTACTGATACTAGCCCCCATGCAGATAACTGTATCTATCGCGTTAAACGGCTTATTAAATGCTAAAGCATAACAGCCGATATCACCGGTGATCATTAAATTTTTCATCTTGCCAAGTTGATAGAAAAAACCGCGGTGCGGACATCCGGCACAGAAGGCCGGCGGCCGCGGGACAACTTTTGATGTATCACTACTAAGTACCTCACAGGAGTTCCCGGCTATCTTAAGACCAATTTCACCGGCGCTGAGTTCTCCAATGCCGGAAAATGTATCCCTTCCGCTGCAGATAATTCCTGCGGCCTTTATTTGATTTTCCAGATAGGGGTCTCCCTCTTCGATAACCCAAAGCTTGTCCACCTTGGAGGCAAAATCACGAATCTTTTTCATCGGCAGCGGGTGAGTAAATCCTAGTTTTAAATAGGAAGCCCCGTCACCCAGAGCTTCACGGGCATATTGATATACTATCCCTGAGGCAATTACGCCAATACCTCTGTTTTCCCATTCAATGGAATTCATCGATGTAGTCTCAGAATACTCAGCTAGTCTTTTTTGGCGATCTTCAAGATTTATTCGCAGTTTCCTGCTATGTGCAGGAACGGCGACATATTTCTCCATCTTCTTAATATAGGGTTTATTTGGCATCTCCAGGCGCTCATCTTCACATACTACTATTCCCTTTGAATGTGAAATCCGCGTAGTTATCCTTATCAAAGCCGGAATATCGAAGTCTTCGCTGATTTTTAAAGCCTCTCCAACCATATCCTTGCATTCCTGGCTGTCGGAAGGTTCAAACATTGCTATTTTAGCAAAAGCGGCATAATTACGGTTATCCTGCTCATTCTGAGAAGAATGCATTCCTGGATCGTCAGCCGAGATCAAAACCATTCCACTATTTACTCCGGTATATGCGAAGGTAAAGAGGGGGTCAGCTGCAACATTAACTCCTACATGTTTCATTGCAGAGAGCGAACGAACTCCGGCAATAGAAGCTCCAATTGCTGATTCCAGGGCAACCTTTTCATTCGGAGCCCATTCAGAATAAATATCTTTATTATACAGGGCTATATTTTCCAGAATCTCAGTGCTAGGTGTCCCGGGGTAGGCTGACGCAAAGCATATACCATATTCCCAGGCACCTCTGGCAATTGCCTCATTACCTGTCATCAACCTTTTCATGTTGTTATCTCCTAAATTTGAATATCAGTTGAATCTGTTCCGGCTTAAATAATCACCTGTCAGATTTCATTGTTGTATTAAAAAACCTTAGAAAGTTCTCTCCGGCAATCATTTTTAATTCATTTTCATTGAATCCACCATCTAAAAGGGTCTGAATTAAAACAAAGGCGTCATTCAGATTCTCATACCCTTTCATATTCCCTGGAACTCCGTTTATATCAGTACCGAAGGCAAGATGCTCAGTTCCAATTAAATCCGCCATGTATCTTGCATAATTAATGAAGGTTTCCAGATCTTCAACTCCAGCTCCTTTGCTGAAAAAGGGCCATAAACCTACAAGTCCTCCGGTTCCGGCAATCGCTTTCATGGCCTTGTCGGATATATACCGGGGAAAATTCTGAAGACTGCGTGGACCGGTATGGGAACAAAGAACTGGAGCTGTTGTAATTTTTACAACATCCAAAATAGTTCTCTCATCAGCGTGAGCGAGATCAATCAACATCCCCAGCTCACCAGCTTCTTCGATCAGTTCTTTGCCAAAGGAGGTAAGTCCAGTCTGCTCCCTGTCCGGAACCACCCTTCCTCCCCATCCAAGACTGATTGAACCAATTAAATTTTTAGAGTAATGCATAGGCACTAGCAGCCGTACGCCCTGATTATAAACAAATGACAGCCTGTTTAAATCTTCACCGATGAAATCACCGCCCTCAATACCCAGAACAAATACAGGCTTCCCGTCAGTTGAAGCTTTCTCGATATCAGAGGAGGAGAGAGCGATAACTCCTCCCGCGCGGGCAATACTTTTTCTAATTTCATCCAGCTGTTTCATCACCGATTTATATGAGTCTGTTTTCCACTTTTTGAATGAGTTCGGATCTCCTATGGCGCATATAATAAATCCATTAACACCAGTATCGGCAAGTCCTGAAAGTTTGACATCTCTTGGTATCCGTGTTGAAGGTATTACTCTTAAAATAGGAGGTAGTAATTTTTCTCTATGACCGTGAATATCAAAATAAATGATATCATCAATAAGTTTCTTTGCTCTTCTATCTGAAGGACCCACATCTTCCATCTAAACACCTAGCCTGACAATCATTTCAATTTCTACCGGAATATTAAAAGGAAGACTGCAAGCTCCAATTGCTGATCGTGCGTGGAGGCCTTTTTCCTCTCCGAATATTTCAATAAGTAAGTCCGAAGCTCCATTGGCTACTTCAGGTTGACGATTAAAATCTGAAGTACAATTAACAAAACAAAGCAGTTTAACAATCTTTTCTACACGGTCTAAATCACCGAGAACGGCTTTCATCGTACTTAATAAGTTCAGGACGGCCCCCCTTGCCGAAGAATATCCCATTTCAATTGTGACTTCTTTTCCAAGCTTTCCATACACGGGCATTTCTCCGTTATCGACACCTCCGGTGCCGGAAAGATACAACATATCACCAGAAAGCACAGCGGTGGCATAGGAACCGACAGACTTTGGCACTTCCGGAAGGCTTAGACCTAAAGCATTGAGCCTTTTTTCGATTATCATTATTAACTCCCTATACGATATATTCGTTGACGAATATATCATTTTCGAATATACTTATTATACTGCATTAAATAGAATTGTCAAGTTTGCAATATGGGATTAAAATAGGAAAATGTAATGAGCTATAGCATGATAGACCCCCAGATAAAACCCATTCTGAAGGAAATGGCGGCGGCAATGAAAAATACTCCAGCCCCCGGCTCTAGGCCTCCCGAACAGGTACAGGAAAACTTTGCAGCCGGCCAAAAATACTGGAATGAAGATCCTCCCAATCTGCCTGCAGTAGAGGATGAGTTTATTCCAGGACCTTTTGGACCAATTCCTGTTCGCCACTATCAACCCGTCCTTAATACAGAGAAAAAACCCGTCCTGGTGTTCTTTCATGGCGGCGGCTGGATTGCGGGCAATCTCGACACTCATGATTATTTGGCCAGAGCACTGGCAAAAGAAAGCAGTATCGATATTATATCTGTTGAATATGGCCTGGCCCCTGAGCGGCATTTTCCAGAGACAATCGCTGAATGCACAGCAGCAGTAAAATGGATCAGGCAGAACGCTTCATCCTGGAGACTGGATCCAGACAGGATTGCTGTCGGAGGAGATTCTGCCGGAGGAAATCTCTCACTTGCTGTTGCGCTAAGCCTCAGAGATGCCGGGGAAACCTGGCTTAAGTTCTGCATGCTGTTCTATGCCGCTCTTAATCCGGAATTGACATCAGAATCACACCGCCTTTTTGGCGGAATCAAATACGGCAGTACTCCGGACCTCTATAAATGGTTCTGGGATTCTTACCTTCCACAAGATAAAATGAAGCAAGACCCACTTGCAGTCCCCCTGCTGTCAGACATGAAAGGTCTGCCGCCGATGTTTGTCGGGATAGCAGCCTGTGATGCTATTAGAGATGATTCGCTGCAGCTTTGCCGGATTCTGGAGGCCGCGGAAGTACCCTATGAAAGCCATGTCTACCCGGGAACCATTCATGGATTCCTCCAGTTCCTGAGGACAGTAAATATCGCAAAAATTGCAGTAAAAGATGCAGCCGCTGCTCTTAAAAAAGGCCTGTAATAAAAGGAGGATGAAATTAATATTTACCGAATTAAAATGGGACCGCTAACATACTGCTATCTGATTAAAACCCGAAACGGATATATCATGGCGGATACCGGCTTCCCCGGCAAGGCTGACATACTGTGGAATTTCCTGGAGGAGAGAGAGATTGCTCCTGAAAGCATTAAGCTGATCATTATTACTCACGGTCACTTTGATCACACAGGCAGCCTTTCTGAAATAAAGGAAAAAACGGGAGCTTCCATCCTCATCAATCAATCGGAAGGACTTCTTCTGAAGAAAGGAATATCACCACCTGTAATATTGACGAATAAATGGATAAGGAAGTTAAGCAGATTGGACAAAGACCTTGTAGTTCCTCAAGTTATCCCGGATATAATGGTTGACGGTAATTTCACGTTAACTGATTACGGTCTTGATGCAAGGGTTATTCATACGCCGGGTCATACTGCTGGTTCATTAAGCGTAATAATAGAAGGAAGGGACGCCATAGTGGGAGATTTGGCTATGAACTTCGGACTCCTATCACGTTTTTCATATATACCAATCATTGCTGTCAATATGAAGGAAGTATACCAAAGCTGGCGGAAAATCATTGACATGGGCGTGCAGACCATCTATCCGGCCCACGGGAAGGTCATCAGCATCGATGTACTTAAAAACTCGCTTTCGAAATTAAAAAAGACATTTCCCTAGAGGCCATGCTGCTTTCCAACTCTTAGACTATGACTCCCGGCAAAAAGGATGCGGGGCATTGTGTCGAAACCAGAGGGAAAAACCACCTCACCCTCTAATCCTTCCGGAACATCAATAACGGCAATAATCTCCTGATCTGTCCGCTTCCACTCAACTGAAATCATTCCAATGGGAGTGGGAACCGCACCCTTAGCCCAGTTAATATCACAATCCGGTATCTTAATACGGAAACGTTTAAATCCGTTACCCAAAGGCGATACGCCGAGAATCAGCGTCGACAGAAAATAGGTCGGTGAAGCTGAGAATCCGTGACAGGTACTTGTTATATCCGTTAATTGCCAGGATTCCCATAGGGTCGGACTTATCTCTACCATGGGACCCCATTGACTCTTGATATTTTCCAAAAGAAGGTTCACATTCCCGGCATTTGCCAACGCCCCATGTAGGAAGACTGAGTAGAAAGGCTGAACCATTATTATATCTTCTTCAGGATTGAAAGGACGCTCCTTATCCCATCGCCATGTCTTTGTCAATTTCACGCGATCTTCATCAAGGATGGAGTCAAAGATGCTGGCCCACCTTTGCTTGGGAGCGACATTAAAATATATAACAGCCGCGTTTGCATGCTGGCTCACAACCCTGCCCCTTATGCCGTCCACACAGGCATCTATATATACACCCCGCTCATCATCCCAAAATGTTTCATTGACGGCCTTTTTAACATCGCCTGATAGAGACGTATATTCTTTTGACAACCTTCCAAAACCCAGCTGATCTGCTAATTTCGAGACAGCCTTTAGCGCTCCGAAATAAAGGGCATTTAAGACTGCTACTTCTCCATTTCTTTCAAGCTCCATTGACCAGTCTATAAAGGTCCAGCCCGGTAGATTGCAGAGGAGATTATTCTCATCAAGGTAAAAGCGGAACCATTCTATCAATTTAACCATTGCCTGAAAAATCTTATTAATTGTTTCAAGATCTCCTGTATACTTAAGGTAGTTCTCAGCTGTTAATATCCACAGGATAGCAAAATCAGGGACGAATACAGACTTTGCCTTATCAAGATCACTTGTAGTTGCCATCATGACCATTCCATCCGGCTTCTGGGTTTCAGCAACCTGCCGTAAATACTTTCGAATAAGCCGCGTATCTTTCTCAGTAACAAGATTGACCTGTGATTCGACAAATACATCGCCTATCCATTGCCGCTGCTCCCTTGTAGGACAATCCATGAAACTGTCAATCGAACACATTCTGACAGTATAGTCCCCGGCTTCCCAGACCTTATTGAGTACCGGATCAGAGCAGCTGAAGCTTCCCTTTTGCGTTGACGGATAACAGCAGCTCATCACACCTGCATGCTTCAGGAGCATTTTAAGAGGACTATTCCTGATTGTAAGCTTTAAATATCTGAATCCGGCCATTTCAAACTGCTGAAATTGGTTAACTCCATCTTTAAGCCTTACCCTGTGGACCTGAGCAATCGAGATTCCAGGAACATCAGGCGGAAGGAAGAGCCCCTTCTGTTTGGTCAGCCTCTCACCATATGCAATATCAATTACGGCATTCGCTGGTGAAACAACCTCAAGATCGACGCGGCCACAGATAATCCTGCCGAAATCGTAAAGCATAACTACAGCCCGGCCCTCACTGGTTGTGACCTCTAGGGTTCCGCCGTTTTCTTCTATTCGGCAGGACGAGAGCGTTTCAAGCTCTTCACGTCTTACCTGCAGCGAGGCATTTTCATCAGGCATTTCCTCTGTCTCTGCCGTCCGAACCAATACATCCGGAAAAATTAACTTCTCTTCAAGAAAGGGAATATCTCTCTCTACAAGACAGGTAAAGGGAACAATATCAGACCCGCCGAGCGGAAAGGGAAGGCGCAGGATTTCCGGGAAAAACCAACCATCATCCTTATAACCGGAAGAATTCCACCCAGGCAGAGATCTATTGAAATCATAATATTCGGTGTATCCTGTTCCGCCTGAGGGAACATCCTTCTGCCAGGCTTCGGACTGCTTGTACTTCCATTTATAACCTGTATCAATAAGAAGTTTTTTACCGCCTGTTTCAATATCACCCTGACAGAAAAGTCCTCCGCAGCCAAAGAAATCCAGCTGAAGTCCCACCGGCATTTCATACCATGACATATCCTTGCCATATGTATGCACCAGCACTGCTATAATATTCCGTCCTTTCTTTAGAAAAGGGTTAATATCATAACGGTCCACATACTGCTTCTGCGGATGGCATCTCGCCGGTCCCCGGCCTGCCAATTCTCCATTAATATAAAGTTTATACCTTCCGTCAGCGGATATAAAAAAGGGTTCCGCGGAAAACGAATCTTCTAAATTGATTTCCCTGCGGAAATGGACGTAAGAATTAACATAACTCTTGATGTCATTGGGTTTTGTATGAAGGACATGCTCCTGTTTATTCACAGACCCCTTAACCCAGATCCATTCGGCTCTCCGTTTAAATGATTTATTCAATCTATCTTCCTTCAAGCTCAATATAGTTCCCGTCAGGATCCTGGAGAAAAATCAGAAACCTGCCGTCTTTAGCCTGTACTGGCTCACTTAGAAACTTTACGCCCCGAAATTGCAGATCAATGTATGTCTCCAGGAAATCCGCTATTGATAAAGTGAAATATCTGATACCTGAACGGCTTTCAATAGGGCAAAGGTCAGACTCTGGAGGATTATCAAATTCGATAAGCTTAATCTCGGTATCTCCGGCATACAGCCGGTGAATCCTGCATCCTGTAGTTGAGAACAACAGCCTCTTTCCAAGATCCTGAGGAACAGTATCAACCCGGTTAACAGGAAAACCGAGAACATCCCGGTAGAACTTGAGTGCCTTATCAATATCCCTGACGATTATACTGAGATCAACAGCAGCCTTGGTAATCTTCATTTATTCCCTCTCATCACTTCGATTTTAAAAAATTAATTATAAAAGCCATAATCATACGCGGCATCAAACATCACTGCATTGTAATTCCGCCGTCAACCACTATTTTCGAACCGGTAACATGTTTTGATTCATCCGAGGCAAGATAAAGGGCTGCCATAGCAACATCCTTCGGCACACTAAACTCTCCGAGGGGTATTGTTTTCCTCATTTCTTCCTGCTCTTCCTTAGAAAAGGCCTCTCTGAACATTTTGGTCGACACTATCCCCGGATGGACAGAATTACATCTGATATTGTATTTATTTCTTGCACAGTGGAGAGCTACAGTTTTAGTAAACTGATAAACTGCCGCCTTGCTCGCTCCATAGGCTGAAAGTTTTGGCGTTCCGATAAATCCCGCCATAGATGAAATATTTACTATAGATCCCCCGCCACCCTTTCGCATAACTGCAATTGCCTGCTTGCAGCCGAGAACCACACCTTCCACATTTACCGCCTGAACCCTTCGCCATTCTTCCAGTGAAACAGTCTCAGGATCCTGAGAAGCACCGGCGCTGGAAATTCCGGCATTATTTACAAGGATATCAATCCTTCCCCTTTCAGAAAGAATCCGCGGAATCATCCGAATCCAGTCTCCTTCATTTGAAACATCCTGCTCGATAAACAAGGCGTTACAGCCAAGGGCCCGGGCGGCTTTTTCACCGGCAGATCTATCAAAGTCGGTGATTACTACCTGTGAACCTTCCTTAATAAATAACTCCGCGATAGCAAAACCAATTCCGGAAGCCCCGCCGGTTATTAACGCGACTTTATTACTTACTCTTCCCATATTATTCATCCTTCCATCACGAGTAGTCCTATGAAAGTATCAACCTGCGAAGCTCGCGTACTATATCTGTCGCACTTCCGGCTTTTATCAGCTCTTCAATTTTTTCCAGCCCATAGATCTCCATTCGACTTCTCAGAGCGTCTAGCCACTGAATGCTTTCATTAAGGGCGTCCCTGCCGTCCTCACGGTATGGATACTGATCCATAGAATACCATCCATCGTATCCGGTTTTTTCAAGCCAATAGAGGATCTCAACGAATTCAACCGTATGGATACTCCCGACTATCATGTCATCATCCCATGATTTATAGTTATCATTAAAATGCATATGATATAATTTGCCGGCTTTCATAAGCCTGTATATTGATTCTGAGACATTCTCTCCCCCGACAAAGGCATGACCGACATCGATGGTTACACCGACATTCTCACAACCCGTCTCAAGAGCAGTAAGGAGGGTATCAGAGGATCGGGCGAGGTATGAAAAGTTTCTTGGTTCTTTTGGTTTATATTCAAGAGCAATCTTTACATCAGGTTTGTAATCCGCGCATTCTTTAATCCCTTCAACAAGCCAGGAATTTGCCTCATCAAAATTCCCCTGAAAAGGATAATCATAACCGTCCTGCCCGGGCCAGATGTTTATAAGCTCGCCGCCGAGTTCATCAAGGATATCTATCATCTCTTTTGTGACGTCAACCGCCTGTTTTCTAACCTTGGGATCCCGGGATGTAAAGGCTCCCCTTCCCCAGACAGCCTGGCCGAAATGATCAGGGATAATCGAGACTAGTTTAATATTATGATCTAAAAGCAGTTTCCCCATGGATACAACATTCTTTGCAGTGATATCCCAGCTGCCCACCAGTTCAATACCCTCGACTCCTTCGATAGAGACCGCCTGCCGAAACATCTCCTCGGTCGGAAGATTGTTTTTATAACCTGAGGAGAGAAACCTGTCACAGGTATTCCCTAAATTTCCCAGAATAACAGAATATTTCATGACTAATACCTCTCAATTAATATGTATTTATTTCAAGATTCAGATATTCCACCTCGGAATCAGTTAATTCAATTTCAGAGGCCGCGGCATTCTGCCGCACCTGCTCCGGTGTCCAGGAGCCTATTAATGGAAAGCAGTTCAGTCGACCGGAAAGTACCCAGCCCACAGCAATCTGGGAGGGCGTTGCTCCATGCACAGTTGCAATCTCGAGACATCTGTCGAGACGCTTGAAATTTGGCTCCCTGCCATAACAGCGGATAACACGCTTATTCTTTTCCTCTATAAATGTATCGAGATTATCCCTGCTGTATTTTCCGGAGAAAAAACCTCCACACAGAGTCGACCAGGAAAAAACCGGCATTTGAGTCTTCCGATACCATTCACGTGCTCTCCCGGCAGTATCACCGGTGAGAGTAACTGAATTGTATCCCCATGGATCTTCATATTGTTCCGCGAGACTATAATGAGGGCTGCTTAGCGTAAAGCCGGCTAAACCATGCTCGGCCGCATATTCATTAGCCTCCTTTATTCGCCCGCTTGTCCAATTTGACGCTCCGATTGCCCGTATAAGACCATTTTTTATATGCGTATTCAAAATTTCGATAATCGGCCCAACCGGCACGGATTCATCGTCCCTGTGAAGAGCAAAGATATCAAGATAATCGAACTTCAACCTGGCAAGACAGTCATAAAGATCGGCTGTTATATCGAAGGGGGTCAGCCGGTTTCTATCTGTATTCGGATAGGCACCCTTGTCTAAAAGAATTATTTCTTCCCGGATTCCTCTTGATTCCACCCATTCTCCAAATATCCGATCACTTTCTCCTTCGAAATAAGTGTGGGCTGAATCGAAGATATTTATTCCTTCAGCAAGTGCCGCGTCAAGAATCCGGAAAGAGTTAGATTTACCAAGAACCTTTAATAGAACAGTGCCTTGAGCAATTCGAGATACTTTTTTCTTAATACCTGAGATTTTCTCATATTTCATGCCCTGTCCTTATTTTCTAAAAGTAGTGTCCGGCCGCTTAATCCCGGGTCGGACACTGGAATCCTTACAAATCTCTATTCGTAACTCTGTGATTCATCAATCTCTACATCGATCCATTCGCTGACCTCGACCCACTCACCATTCTGAACCTGGGCAATGACTCCGCCTGCGACACCTTCACGTCTGTTTTTAGAGAAAGTTGCGTAGCTTCCCTTACCTGTTGCGTAGTTATCAAAACTTTCCATTGCTTCAACCAAACCTTCTCTGGTAAGATCTTTTCCGGCCCGCTTTAAGGCCTCGATAAAGAGTTCTACACTCAAAGAATGCTCAACCTGACCTCTATCGACATTTGGTGCATATTTATCAAATACCGCAGCGGCTGCCCGCATCTCTGGTGTTGACGCTTCCGGTTTATCTGCACGATACTCAAGAGCGCCCCACCATGAACCGTAAACGCCTTCAACATCCTCAGGCTCCATCATGCCAAGAAGCGTATTATTAGTAATTGGCTGATTTATCATAATGTCAGACTTTAGACCCACTTTCCGGATTTCTTTAATCGCTACAGCGGCCGGCTGCATGGTAAACCCAAAAATCATTACGAGATCATGGTCGGTCTTGGAAATCTTGGCCACCTGAACGGAAGCCGATGTCGATCCCTCTTTCAAAGCTTCTGCAGCCACGATTTCGATACCACTGCCGTCCAGCTCTTTACGAAGACCTTCGAGTCCCGTTTTACCACTTGCGCTGTCGCCATATATACAGGCTATTTTTTTATATTTATTCTGATCAATAATCCATTTAGCTTCGGTCTTCATCTGGGTTGCAGTAGTAGGAAACAAGCTGAATAAATATTTCTTCGGAGGAAATACCTGATCATATGGAGGAGCCATAGGAAACAACCATGGAACTCCCTGCTCAGCAAAAAAATCATATGCGGGTCTTACAAATGAACCAAATCCGAACAGCACACAAAAAACTTCATCCTCAAGGATTAGCTTTCTGTAGTTCGCCAAAGCCTGACTTGCATCTGTTCCGCTGTCATAAGCAATGAGTTCCAGCTTCCTGCCGTAAATTCCGCCTTCTTCCTCATTATACTTCTGAAAAACTGCGTTTGTAAGATCGACAGTCAGACTTCCGATGAAACCGATTGGACCTGATAAAGGCATGGAAAACCCAACAAGAATCTTATCATCGGTTACCCCTGGCGTCTCTACTTCCTGATCTCCTGCAGCGAATAAAACTGTAGGAATCAGCAATGCTAATAATAGAAAACTTAATAAAACCTTCCTCATTGAAAAACCTCCTGATCAATGAATATTTTTTTTTTAAAAGGAACCCAATATTCCTTCTATTTACTTTTTTTTATCCCGAGATAAGATTCCCTTACCCGTTCATTTTCTAAAAGTTCCTTGCCTTGCCCCTCCAGAGTCACCTTGCCTGTTTCAAGAACATAGGCGTAGTCGGCAATCTGGAGAGCCATAAAGGCATTCTGTTCAACAAGCAGAATAGTTGTTCCTGCCTGCTTTAATTCCAGAAGGAATGAAAAAATATCCTCCACAATAACCGGTGCCAATCCAAGGGATGGTTCATCAAGCAGAAGAATTTTAGGTCTCGCCATCAATCCTCTAGCTATTGCAAGCATCTGCTGTTCTCCTCCGCTAAGTGTTGAGGCTATCTGTCGGCGTCTATCTTTCAGGATGGGAAAATAACTGTTCATCTTCTCAAGGTCGTTCTGTATTTCTTTCTTATCCTTTCTACAATAGGCACCCATGGTCAGGTTTTCAGTAACAGTAAGATCCGGGAAAATCATTCTACCCTCAGGTACCTGAATGATACCATTATGCACAGCCTGCTCCGGTGTTGATTTTGTAATATCATTTCCCTGGAATAATAGCTGGCCGGCCTGCAGTTTCAACAGTCTTGATATCGCTTTTAAACAGCTTGACTTTCCAGCACCGTTTGCACCAAGGATTGACACCAGGGCTCCTTTCTCGACGTGAATTGAGACATCATCGAGGGCGAGAACCTTTCCGTATGAGCATGTAATATTATTTAGCTTAAGCATGCATTGCTCCTTTCCCGAGATATGCTTCAATAACCATGGGATTATTCTGAATCTCCTCCGGTTTTCCGTCAGCAATCTCCTTACCATATTGAAGAACAGTGATTCTATCTGAAATATTCATTACCATCGACATATCATGCTCGACAAGAAGTACTGTGAGATTATAATCATCCCTAATTCGTTGAATGATAGTTGAAAGCTCTTCAGTCTCTACCATATTCAGCCCTCCGGCGGGCTCATCGAGAATCAGAAGTTCCGGCTTCAATGACAGTGCCCTGGCCAATTCAATCCGTTTCTGAATGGGGAAGGGAAACTCAGAAATCGGAATATGAGCATACTGCTCAAGCCCCAGGTAATTCAAGATTGCATAGGCTTCATCTTCAGCTCTTGCTTCTTCTACCTTAACATTCTTTGTTTTCAATAGTTCTTCCCAGAATCTTGTTTTCACATATAGATGCTTGGCAATAAGGAGATTTTCAAGAACGGTCATCCGTGAGAAGAGTTCAAGATTCTGAAAAGTCCGGCCAACACCGAACCGGGCTATTTCATGCGGTTTGTGATTGACTAAATTTCTTCCTTTAAACTCGACAGTTCCTGAATCCGGCTTATAGAAACCGCTTATGATATTAAATACTGTAGTTTTACCAGCTCCATTAGGCCCGATAATTGAGAAAATCTCATTTTCATTTACTTTAAGACTCAATCCGTCAACAGCTTTAATTCCGCCAAAACTGATAGAAAGGTTATCTAAAGTTAAAATATTATCATTATTCGGTGACTTCATGCTATTTCACCCTTTCCCTTTTAATCCAGCTGAATAATTTGTCACGCAAATTCATATTAACACTGCTTTTATTACGGATTTTATCCCATATCCCATAGAACCCGTTTGGCGCTAAAAGAACAAATAATACAAGGATAATTCCATAAACAAGATTCATATGCTGGTTGAACTTGCCGCCGAAAACCTGAGGAAGCATAATGATGAATATACTTCCGTATATCGGACCGAAGACCCTGCCTGTTCCGCCGACAACCATTATCAGAAAGAAGGAGAGCCCCATAGCGCTGAAGTAGGAAGATTCGATGTATCGTATAAGATATGAGTAGAACAGCCCCGAAACGCCCGCTAACACAGCGCCGAATGCAAAGACTTTCAGCTTTTCCCTCTGAAGATTAATCCCCATCGATGAGGCTGCAATCTCATCATCACGGATTGCATTCCAGGCCCTTCCTGTCCTGGTTTTCGAGATGTGCTTCACTCCAATCATCACAAGGACAACTGTTATCGCGGCAATATAATAGACATCATCGGTCGATGTGAGTTTCCATTTGCCAATAGCCGCGGCCGGGGCATACATCCCTTCATTGCCTCCAGTAAGGGGCCCCAAATAGTTTATCAGCTCAAAAATGGCCGATGAAAATCCAAATGTAGCCATAGCCAGATAAAATCCGCTCAGACGCAGACATGGAAACCCTATGATAAAACCTAAAAGTGCAGAGGCAAGAGCTACTATTAAAATTGTTAACGGGAACGGAATCCAGGGCATTCTGGAGACGACTATCGCACCTATATATGCCCCGAAGGCCATAAATCCCGGCTGACCGAAAGAGAATTGACCCGCGTAGCCAATCATGACATTCAGTCCCTGAGTTACAATAGCCATAATAGCCATTAAAGTGATAAGATAGGTTAAATATTCTCCTATAAAAATAGGCCCTGCAAAATAGACCGCAATTACAATTATTGGCAGATATTTAAGAAATCTATTCTTCGTCTTGTTTATCATGCTATACCTTCTTGACCATTTTCTTGCCCAGTATTCCTGTCGGTTTAATAAACAGAACGAGCATCAGCAGTACGAAGGGTATTATTCCCTGCAGTTCGGTAGGAATATAGACGGGAATCACAGAAGAAAGGATTCCGAGCAGATATCCGCCGATGATTGCCCCGAACATATTTCCAAACCCCCCGATTATAGCAGCGATTATTCCGGTAAACGTGATTCCGCCCATTCCGGTGCTGAGATACAGAGCCGGGGCAAGTAAAATACCAGCGAATGCCGCGAGAATTCCGCCTAAGGCCCAGGACAGCGAATAAACCTTCGTAACCTTAATTCCCATCAAAGTTGCCGCTGTCTTATTCTGGGTGAGAGCCCGAAGGCCGGTTCCGACCTTAGTGAGGTTTAAAAACAGATATAAACAGGTTATTATTATAATTGCAGAAATAATCACCCCTATACTCTGAGGGGAGATCGACGCGCTGCCTATTTTCACAAAATCACCAGGAAAAAATTCAGGAAATTTAAAGATATCGTCAGTCCAGACTATCTTAGCTATTCCCTGAAGAATATATGCCATTCCAAGAGTCCCCATTATTATTCCTGACATTGGACCGGTCATCAGTTTTCTGATCACAAGCCTTTCCGCCACCATACCGAGGACAGCTGCGAAAGCCAAAGCTCCAACTATTGCCACCCAGAATGGGAGCTCTAATTGCACAAGCAGTGAATAAGCAACAAAGGTGCTGATCATCATGAAATCACCATGTGCGAAATTAAGAGCCCCTGTAGATTTAACAAGCATCACTAGGCCTACAGCAACCAGAGCGTAAACGGAGCCTACTGCCAATCCATCTACTATTAATGAGAATATCATTTAATTTTTCTCCTTTTTCTTATAAAATCCATGGTCCTTAAATTAAATTCTTTGTGTTTTTCCATCAGCGCGGCATGACCGCAGCCTTCAAATTCGATGTATTTCGATCCGGTAATTGTATGATGAATCAGAATTGAATTCCGCGGATGGATCAGAATGTCTTCAGCACCCGCTGTCACGAGGACAGGAATATCAATCTTGCTGATTTGAGAAAGGAGATCAAAATAAAGACATGAATGCGCCTGGAGAATATAAAGAGCCTTTGAAATCGGCAGTACTGAATCCTTTTTCAAGCTTCGAAACTCTTTTAAAAGATCAAGCCGGCTTGTCAGCGTTTCCTCGGCCCAAATTACCGGAGCAAGGCTGATTAGTAGTTCACCCATACTGAGTCTTTGAAGCAGGTCAATCTGGGTTTTAAAATGCATATTAACCAAAGGCGAAGATTTAGCGAGAGTCGAGTGCAGGGAGAGAGTGATTACCTTCTCGGGATGAGCGAGTGCAAAATACTGAGCGATTATGCCCCCCATAGATGCCCCGACAATATGTGCTTTTTCAATCTCAAGCTGCTCCATCAGCCCTGCAACATCCTCAGATAGAAGCTCCATAGTAAGTCTATCTTCATTTAAATAATGCGGACTTATAGTACTTTCGCCCACACCTCTGTTGTCAAAGAAAATGCATTGAAACTCTTTCGAGTATTCGGCAACTTGCCAATGCCATAGTGTGTGATCAGAACCAAGACCTGAAATAAAGATTACCGGCTCCCCTTCTCCATAGATCTCATAATATATTTCGTCTCCGCCCACAGATGCTTTAGGCATTAAACCCCTCCTTGCTGTATTTTTCCACATATTTCTCCTGACCGTCTAAAAGAAGCTTCTTAAAAGCTGAGCTATAAATGGATGGAGATTGATTATTCTTCCTGGCTGTGATGACCCTCAATGATTCAAGAAATGTGAACAGGAATTTGAAATCTTCGCTAGTTAAATCAGAATCAAAGCTTATATTATCCATTGTCCTAGGATGATGTGCTTCAACAAGAGCAACACCTTTCTCTGTAAGCTTTATATTTACAGATCTTCGATCTTTTTTATTTCGATGCCGGTCAATCAGTCCCCGTTTATAAAGAGTATCAATTATCGTGGATATTGAGTGTTTCTCAAGTCCTAGAAGGCAGGCTATTTCAGTACTGATAATCTCATTTCCACTGAGATTGGAATACCACATAATAAGAAGAACAAGATGCTGAGAATGGTTTAAATTATATTCCTTCAATACAGGCTGCATCGATTTCTGAATCAGATTGAGACATTGTTCGGCAAGAAAATAAAATTTCTGAGCCCGGATATAGTTTTGAATGCTGTTATTCGTCTGTTCATCCTTCACATTTACTGTTCCTTATCGAATATATCGCATACGAATAAATCAATTTTATCATATATTTCATTTATGTCAAGAATATTTGCCGCCTTTTTATAATTGCTATATTTAACTCCATATAGTAAATTGATCATCATGAAAATTATATCTATTTGGCTTACTAGTTCCGAGGTCTCTTGCTGGAACTTCAGAGACGAACAGAAAATTAGAATTACACAAACAATGAAAGAGACAAAAGTGATTGTTTGTTCTAATGAAAAGACTTTTCTGAAGTCTCTAAAGGACGCAGATACAGTCTTTGTATGGCACTTTAAACAGGAATGGTTAAAACTTGCGCCAAAGCTGAACCTCATTGTCACTCCCGCCGCAGGCCGGGAATTCATCCAGATAGATCTCCCCGCAGGCATTAAAATTGAGCACTCCTGTTTTCATGGAAGGTTGATAGGTGAAACAGTACTGGGTATGATTCTCGCTAATTCCAGAGGAATACTAGCCTCATACCAGTTCCAGAATACGAAAGCATGGCCAAGGCAGGAATTGGACAAGCAGATGAGACTACTGCAAGGCTCTCAGGTAACAATCCTCGGATTCGGGAACCTGGGATCCCAGGTAGGAAGACTGGCCAAACCTTTTGGGCCGCATATCTGCGGCATAAAAAGAGCTGCTGCAGCTTCCCCGGATTATTTTGATAAAGATGATCTTATCCTGCCGCTGAAAGAACTTGATTCGGTACTCCCCCAGACAGATCATCTTGTATTATGCCTTCCTGCATCTGAAGAGACTACTAATATAATAAATGAAAGCCGGTTAAAACTCCTCCCTTCCCATGCATCTATCTACAATGTCGGCAGAGGGAATTCAATCGATGAAAATTCGCTTATCACAGCTCTCAGTTCGAACAATCTGAGGGCTGCCTACCTTGATGTTTTCAAGGAGGAGCCTCTTCCTATAACCTCACCACTTCGAACATGTCCCAACTGTTTCATTATGCCGCACGCTTCTGTTTTCTGCCCAAATTTTATGGATTACTTCATCGATGAATTTCTAATCAAACATGTAAAATCCTGATTAAAACGCGGCGAGTCTATATGCTTCAACATATGGGAACTTAGAGAAAACAAACGGCCCGGAAGAAGACCAGCAACTCAAAGCTTCCGCACTCTAATCTTCTCTTTTAGACACTTCTCTATCTTGTTCGTTATAACGCTTCAGGAATTCTTCTTCGCCATCTATTAGAAGTTTTTTATAGGCTCGCTGATAAAGATCGGGCTTCTGATTATTCTTTTGAGCTGCCAGCTTAAGCAGGTCATTCAGAAAAGTAGTTATTTTATCAAATTCTTCATCTGTGCACTCAGGGAAAACGGAGATGGTTTCTATAGTTCTTGGCTGCACTTTTTCAATTAAGCTTTGCCCGGAAGGGGTTAAACTCAAGAAAATAACACGCCTGTCCTCTTCACTTCGTTCTCTCTTCACATAACCATGCTTGCATAGACTATCAATGAGTGAGGTTATAGAATGCTTCTCGAGCCCCATAAGATATGAAATTTCAGTGCTTATGACTGTATAATCTTTCATGCCCGCATATCCTAATACAACAAGTATCAGGTACTGAGAATGATTCAGTCCATAATCCTTCAACAAAGGATTCAACGATTTCTTAATCAGGTTAAGGCATTGTTCCGTAAGAAAGTAGAATTTCTGAGCTCTTATGTAATTATAAATAGGATTGTTTTCACCAAAATCAGTTGCCATTAATAGTTCCTTATCGAATAATAGATAGTATATGATTAATATACACAAAATCGCAATGAAGTTTATATTTAATTCAACAAACTTTATTACTGAAAATATAGAAGATGCCCTTGTTAACACCCAGGAAAATATTTAGATAATTAGATCGGCTCTGACCTTTAACCCTGTAAAAACGGCTGAAGAAGCATATTAGCACCTGTTCGAATAATAAAAAGCTATCCAACAATGAACAGCTTTTCCATTTCCCCAGAAAGTTTTGGGAGATTCACTCATATTTTTTGAGCGATTTCTCATTGACAGCAAGGTATTACAGCATGATAATAAGATATATTTATATTTGTTCATAGGTAAAAAAGTAAATTTCAAAAATTACTACACTCAGAAGAATCCTTCCGTGAAGAAAATAATATCATTTTCAATCTGCACACTGTTCGTTATTGCAATCTTCAGCTGCACTGGAGCTGGAGCTGGTCCGGAATCAGGATACCTGGGGATGTTAAATCAGTACTTGTGAGGGCCGCCTGCATTGTTCATGGATTCGGCGGAACAGAGCTGGAAGTTAGGTTGAGGAATAAAGAGCAATAGCTGGCATAATCAATTGTCACATCCTCCTTTTAATAAATAATCACGATAATTTTCAATAACTATATTATCTCCGTAATCCATTGGTTCTCTCTGGTACAGGAGATGTGCCGTTGATTCATTATCCACATATCGATTCAAATGTTTTATCATGACCCTGCTTCGGCCGGGGGAAGGATGAATCCACAAGGCCTATCACCCACTTCTCATCAGGCTGCAAAAAATTAACAACCTTCTTGAAATTCTATAACTTTTCGCTCAAAAACTCTTTAAGCGAAATAACATGGACATTCTCTCTAATTGAATAACGACGCCCCTCCGGGATTATTACCCAAGTGCTTTGCGCACCTATATCCTCTATGGCTGTCCAGAACCCTTTAGTCAGTTTCGGCGCAACAGTAGCCTTGCACTCTACCGCAATAATTCTTGAGCCGGAGCTCAACACCAAATCAATTTCAGCCCCCTGTGATGTTCGGTAAAAAGAACTGTTCCAGTTCGGATTTGCTATAAGAATATTCTCTATTGCATAGCCTTCCCAAATATTGCCGAATCCGGGGTGGGAAAGAATGTGCTGAAAATTGCGCAGCTCAAGCAGACTGTTAACCAAACCGCTGTCTCTAACATACAGCTTTGGGGATTTAACAAGCCGTTTCTTCAGATTTACCTCAAACGGCTCAAGCCTTCTGATCATAAAAGTCTGGATAAGTATATCGAGCCAGTTATTAATAACAGATCTGCTGATTCCTAATGATTCACTGATTTTAGAAATATTAAATATTTGTCCCTGAAGATGCGCACACATTGTTAACAGCCTTTGTAGCTGCATTGAAGTTAACTTTGTGCCAAGAGTAATTAAATCTCGTTCAATAAAAGTCCGAATAAAATTCTGACGCCAAATATAAGATGTTTCCTCATCCGATAGAAAGCTGCGAGGGAATCCGCCCTTTACAAGATGATCCTGATACTCTGCATTAGGGATTTCATTTAAAGTGAAGGGGGTAAGTTCAAGAAACATTATTCGGCCTGCCAGACTTTCTGAACCCTGCTTTAATAGCTGAGGAGATGCCGAGCCTAGTAAGAAGATCTGAGCATTACAATTTTTTTCATCCACTATTGAGCGAATAACAGGAAATATATCGGGGCGAAGTTGAATCTCATCAATACAGACGATTTTTTCACCTGCTGATATAAAAAAAAGCTCGGGGTCATCAAGCTGACGAAGATCTGACGGACGCTCAAGGTCAAGATAGATCCAGGCATCAGGATGATCTGTAATAATCTTTCTTGCCAAGGTAGATTTCCCACACTGACGCGGCCCCAGAAGTGCGGTTATCGGCGAGATTGATAAATATTTCATTATTTCACTTTCAAGATTTCTATCAATCATATCGTTACCATGTAAATTGATAAGCAATCTTAGCATATTACATGGTTAATGTAAATGCCATATTATGCCAGTAATAGTTACACCAGCAGCGTACCGCTTTTTCTGATGTTTTCTGCAAACGGATCATGGGCGTCTGTAATATCAATCAAATCAATTTTAAATTCCGATTGTTCGGCGGTTGAAATAAGTGAAAAAAGATCCCCGCCGTCGAGTGCTATGTTGATACCTGTTTTTGACACAAGCTGACAACTGCTGGATTCTATAGCTTACGGTTCCTTGGAAATAGAAAAGTTCATTTTCATACTAATGGAATCTATCACTGTCGATTCGAAGAAAATTAAAATAGATATCAACTGGAACATCGATAATATCGCCTATATAACAGATACAGCGTGACAAATACTGGATAATGCTACATCTATGATACATACCTTTAGCAATTTCACCAACCTGCGGCCGAGATTAGTTGATTATGGTTTAAGAGTGCGGATAACAAATGTCTGTCCGATTTCTTTTCCAAATCCAGATAAAGAGCGTCAGAGATAGATTTAATAACCTCTTTGACCAAAGTGGATTTACCGGTCTACATGGCACAAAGAAGGGTAAAAAAGGATGAAAAGAGTGCAGACAAGCCTGTCTCGGTAAAAGCCGAAACCAGTACATCTATCCCGACTCCGGAATCTCCACTGAACATCACATACCAGATTGTGCCGCTGCAGTTTAAATACCGGAGGTCTTAAAAACAAGAACTTCTACAAACTTTATTACAACCCTTAATAGTTGTTTCATGATACAATTTATTAGATCACATTCAATAAAAAAGAATTCCTGAGGCATCATAATGGAATTAAAAATAGCCAGCTCGGCAGAAGGAGCTGCTACAACAGAGAGAAGGCTCCGGAGAACAACTATAGGAGACATGAAATAAGACTTCAATCTGCCCTTTTATTGGCATTTACAACCTGGTATTGTATACTCCCACTAAGCGTTCTAAGGAGAAAAGCAACAGATGATTAGATTCCTTATAAAAAAATCGTTTTTTGACACTTGGGATAATCTTTTCAGCCTGATTCTCATCAATCTCGGTTTTATTTTTTGCCTTGGCATCACAGCTCTGATAGCCTTCACAACTAGAGCATCACCAGGGGCTGTAACAATCCTCCTGACAATTCCGGGAATATTTTTATCTCATATATATGCCGGAACAATCTCAATACTGCTTCATAAATTTTCAGAGTTCAAGTCTTTCAGTTTTGCTCTTGTTAAAAATGGTTTTCTTAAAACTTGGAAGGCCTCTTTGATCTTGGCCTCCATAAACAGCCTTATGATTATTATTTTCACATTCGGATTCCCCTTCTATCTTTCTATGGGTAATATCATCGGTATCGTCGGTGCTGGAATTATTTTTTGGTTCAGCCTTTTCTGGTTTTTATCGTGTCAGTATTTTTATCCGGTGCTATTTAAATTAGAGGGAGGTATTTATCTAAGCTTAAAAAAATCGATATTACTCACCATCGACAATCCTTTGTTTTCAATTTTCATTTTCCTTCATTCGGCTGTTGTTCTTATGCTGTCCATGATTACAGTTTTAATCATGCCCGGACTCTCGGCAATTCTCCTCCTTCATCAGGATGCCGTAAAGCTGCGTCTCTATAAATACGATTGGCTTGAAAAAAACCCCGGTGAGAATAGAAATAAAATCCCCTGGGACCTGCTGATTCAGGATGACCGAGATCAATTAGGAACGCGATCACTTAAGGGTATGATTTTCCCCTGGAAGAATTAGACTGGTTAAAAGATTTATGAAATATAGCCATCTTTAATAAAACACACAAGTCTTATCGAAATTATTGGCGACTAAGGGGAAAGCCGACCCAACTGATTACAACTGAATTTAAATTTCTACTTGATTTTGAGCATTCAAAGACTATATAATTGATTATATAAACTCAGGAGGTACCGCTTTGAAAAAATCCATACTCGTGTTCCTTATTCTGCTGTTTGCGGCGGGTGCATTATTCGCTGAAGCAACAGATTCACCATATTACGTCAGAACTGTATCAATAGCGAAGGTTTATCCGCATGAAAACGGATATAAAATCGTCTACAGGAACAGTAAACTGCAGTATTCGTCCTTTTACGTCCCAGTCGAGTGGCTCGGAGGTGCAGCATCAAAAGCTGAGGTTATTTACGGAGACGCTCAATCTTATCCTTATTTTTCAGTTTTCTGGAAGGATGGGGAATTTCATCACATCAGACTCTATTTGAAAAAGAACCGGCTTGATTTAAGCTGGGGAGATCTTGACCCGACAATTGACATTTCGGACAAATTTAAAGGTGTAGAAACCATAGAACTGAAATTATAGAGACGTACACAGACAATGAATATCAATGACATTCAGAAAGCCATCTCGAGCGAAAGCCTCGACGGATGGCTTTTTTTTAACTTTCTTCACCGTGATCCGCTTTCGGATAAAATCCTCGGAATTGCAAATGGGCGAATGAACTCAAGAGCCTGGTACTACATGGTGCCGGCTTCAGGTGATCCGCTGAAAATTTGCCACGCGGTAGAACCTGACACACTCGAAGAATTACCGGGTTATACCGAAATATACAGCAGCAGAACGAGGCTCATCCAAATACTCTCCCGCTTCACGGGGAACTGGGGTGCGCAATTCTCCAGGGAACTTACAACTGTTTCCACCCTCGATTATGGAACCGCAATGATGCTTGAAGATGCTGGTCTATCTCTCAGGAGCTCGGCTGGTCTAATCCAGCGCCTCTGCGGACTGCTTGATAGTGACAACATTGCCACACATGAGGAAGCGGCCGGACATCTATACCAGATAGTCGAGCTTGTATGGGCACGGATATCGGCATTCTTTAGAAATGGTAGGGGCGGACAGCTCACTGAAAAAGAAGTACAGAGTTGGATTCTTGATGAGTTTACGAGTCGCGGCATGGTTACCGCACATCTGCCGGTTGTTGCAAGCGGCGTCAATTCGGGAAACCCTCACTATGCCGCCGAGAATCATGACAACCCGGTTCTGAAAGACAGCATTCTCCAGCTTGACCTATGGGCAAAACTAACGGCGCCCGGCGCGATATTTGCCGATATCTCATGGCTCGGATATACCGGTAAAAAGCCGCCTCCGGAGGCAGTTGAGATGTTTCACGCTGTAAGAGACGCCCGCGACTTCTGCGCAGACTTCATCAGCGACCGTCTAAAATCGGGCAAAAGCGTCACTGGAGCCGAAGCCGACGAGGAAACAAGAGGGGTGCTTATCGGCCGCGGTTATGAACAGCTCATCAAGCACAGGACCGGACATGGAATTGACACCGAGGTTCACGGTAGCGGCGCGGGGCTCGATTCAATCGAATTCCCGGACAAGCGCCCTCTTCTTGACGGCTCCTGTTTCTCAATAGAACCTGGACTGTATTCGAAAAAGCTTGGAATGCGAACCGAGATTGACGGATATATCATGAAAGGAAAGTTCCACATTTCAGGCCCCGGACCTCAGAAAGAAATACTCATAATAGAGTAAGAAGGATAAACAATGACAATGAACGTACCTCAGGAAATATTGAATTTTCTGAATAAATATTCGGTTTTCTATATAATCGGCCATGGGGAGCCCGATGGTGACTGCCTCGGATCACAGACGGCATTGGCCTCATTCTTAAACAGAACCGGCAAGACCGCCCTACTCTGCTCACCCGGCCCCTTCAACAGGACTGAGACGAAGGCTATTGAAGGGCTTTTCAGTAAATCTATAGCCGAAGCCGCGGAAAAATCAGGAAGACCGGCAAAAGAAGACTCCGCCGTAATAATCCTTGACTGCTCGACCCCTGAACGAATCGGCGGCGGATTTGCCGAAGAAATTGCTGAATACCCCACAGCGGTAATTGATCATCACGCATCAGGCAGTCCCTTCGGAGACGCGGCCTGGGTTGACGGGAGCTCCCCTTCCACTACCATCCTGGTATATAAAGTAATAAAAAAACTCGGCGGCAAGCCCAGCAGTCAGGAATCAGAAGACCTTCTCTTCGGATTCCTGACCGACACAGGCTACTTCCGCCACCTCGATAGTTCCAGCTCAGAGAGCCTTGGACTAGCGGCGGAAATTCTCGCGGGAGGCGCCTCACTTAAAGATCTTTACTACCGAATGTACGGCGGACGAAAACTCGAAAGCAAGATACTGACCGGATTAGTGCTATCGAGAGCCAAGCCGCTCTTCGACGGAAAATGCATGCTCATCTATGAGACATTGGAAGAAAAAAAGAAGTTCGGACCGGAAAACCGGGATTCAGATACTATATACAGCCAGCTCTTCGGCGTAGAAGGCTGCCTGGCCGTAATCTTTATCAGAGAGGAATCGGAATCAGTCTGCTCGGTAAGCCTTCGGAGCCTTCACGACATCGATGTAGGGTCGGTTGCGGCCACATTCGGCGGAGGCGGGCATAAACGAGCCGCCGGCCTCGAATGGAAGGGAAGCCGGGCCGATATTACCGAAAAACTGATGGATGTTTTTAAAAGATTATTCGAGGCATAGAATAGCCCTGGCCGAGGAACAATGAAAAAGATCAGCTCCCGAATTATGATAGCTATTTTCTCTCTGACAATGGCCACATCTCTAATAATCGGGGGGTTTATCTTCATAAACAGTATCGATTACATCGAGAATGAAACTAATGATAAACTTATTTATATGTCCCGGACTCATTCTCTTTCATTAAGCGAGAGACTGAATTCAGTAGAAACGATAATTGAGACAATCCACAGTCAGATTGTAAACTCATTCAATATTGAAATGTTAAAAAACAGCAGCTCATATCTCGAGGAATACGAAGAGAGCCTCGATGGATTTTTCAGGGAGACGGCACTTAGTAATGATGATTTTGAGAGTATCTATATAACCTTTGACCGCGGACTGACAAATGAATTTCGTGAAATCTGGTATCTTTCAATTAAAAAAGGCGATATACCGCAAAGAGTCGATAATGAACTTTATAACCAGTATACCGACAATCCGACAACAGAAAATGACGGATACCCTAACATTTCTTTATTTAATCCGGAAAATCCTGCTATGGAATACTACTATAGCGCTCTGGAGGCCGACACCGGCGCCTGGTATGAACCTGCACAGGAAGTCGGCTTTCCCCTGAAGGTGATAGTCTATACGCGTCCTGTTTACAAGGATAGGCTTTTAATCGGTGTAATAGGAATAGATATCAACGTCGAAAGTATAAGAGAATCCATTAAAGATCTTGAGGTTATGAAAAATGGTTATGCATTCCTTCTGAACGATGACCTGGAAGTAATTGTTCACCCGAATTACCCAGAATATACCAGCATGGAAGAGGCCGAGCCTGAGAGCTATAGTCTGTTAACCGGTTTCACGGATAAAAACAAACCCGCAAAAAGAATCTTCAAAAGTGATACTCACATATTTTCCTGCGGAAGACTTTCTAACGGCTGGATTCTGGTCCTGGCGCTTGAGCTGGCTGAAATATTTAAACCTCTCGAGGATCTTGCTTATTCTATAATAATCATTGCCCTGCTCATCACAGGCTTCTCATTTCTTGCAGCCCGGGCATTTTCAAACCGCATATCAGGACCTGTTGAAGCTGCAGCCGAACAACTCCGGCATCTTGAAATAGGTGATTATTCCCTAAAAATCCCTCTATCCCTCCTGAAAAGGGAGGATGAAATTGGCACTTTTGTAAAATCAGTTGATACAATATCCGAACTCATTAGTCAGGAGGTAGAGAAAAATCGTCAGAAAGATGTAATCCTGACCTATCAATCGCGGCTGGCCAAAACCGGCGAGATGATTGCTCATATAGCCCACCAGTGGCGACAGCCGCTGAATAACCTGAACTTGATCCTCTCAAATATCCGGGAGGATTATCATGAAGAGATCGCCGGCAATCTTGAAATTGAACAATCACTGAATAAATGCGGGCGAATAATAAAAGATATGTCTCAAACCATCGATGATTTCCGGTATTTTCTGAACCCCAGGGACAATAAGGAATATTTTTCAATTAGATCCACAATATCATTTGTAATTGATTTGATGGAAGACAGCCTTCAATCACACAATATCAGAATTCATACTCAATTTACCCAAATTCCCCAGCTCTTCGGTTCGGCTAACGAGTTCACCCAGGTTATATCAAACACTCTCTACAATGCCCGTGATGCCCTGTTGATGAAGACGATGAATAATCGTGAAATATCAATATCATTGTCCCAAACTGAAGACGAGGCTATAGTGGAAATATTCAATAACGGTCCGGAAATTCCCGAGACAGTGATGGAAAAGCTTTTCAAACCATACTTTACAACAAAAGGTGAGGAAAAAGGAACGGGAATCGGATTGTATATGTCCAGATTTATCATTGAAAAGCATTTTCATGGTAATATTGTACTTCTTAACCGCGGTAGCGGTGTTTTATGCCGCGTAACTGTTCCGGTCATCATGAATCAGGAGGATATGAATGAATGAATTATTCAATCTCAAGCTGCTCTATGTGGAAGATGAGCCCGAAACCCGCCTTCAAATGGAAAAATTCCTTAAACGCCGCTTTTCACGAGTAGTCACAGCCTCTGACGGGAATGAAGGACTGCTGAAGTTCAAAGAAAGCAAGCCGGACATTATAATTGCAGACCTGCTGATGGAAGGACTGGGAGGAATTCAGATGATTGAAAAAATCAGAGAAACCGGCGCAAACTGTCCGGTACTGATTACATCAGCCCTCGAGGATACCGGATCAATCCTGAAGACAGTAGAACTCGGTATTGACAGATATATTATAAAGCCTATTGATACCGAAGACCTGAGTCAAACTCTTGAAAAAATCGCCGCCAGGATCTTGAAAGACAGAGGAAGCTTTCTCCAGGTCGACATTCACCGCAAAAAAGAAGTAGAGAAAGAATTACGGCTTGAAATATCGGCCTTCCTCAAGAAAAAAACCGGGAAGGGTCCCAAAAGTATCAATGTTTTCCTGGGAAGTAATAACCTCGAGATCGGAATAAACGGATTCCTGACTCCCTTTGATGAAAGCCTGCTCGAAGACAGGCGAAACCAGACTGTTGTGGAACAAAATCGGCGGCTATTCTATAAAACCGTTAAAAAAGAATTAGAAGATGTAATTACCGGAGTTATTTCCATCAAAACAGAAATGTCTGAACTGATAATAGATTCCGGGAAGAACCGGGAAAGCTTCGTATTTAAATATTGATTTACAGTTGAACCTATGTTATTATTTATTGATTCAGGAAACAATTTATTTTTTTCAGACAGGCAGTAGCCGGAGCTGAAGAAAGGCCTGAGAGGACATATATAATACCACTAATCCCTGGCAGGATTAGGAGATAACATTTTGTTAAGCTTCTAATGACCAGCACTGAAGGCCCAGCCTTCGGCGCTGGTCTTTTTTTTTGATCAAAGGAGGTGATAAAACCAACAAGAATCATCATTGAAGAGGTTTCAATAAATTCAGGAGGAAATATGAAACGACTATTAATTACATTGATATTATTAACAATTCTCACATCCGTATGGGCTGGAGGAGCAAAGGAAAAGATGGAGCCGGCAGACATGGTTCTCACAAACACTGCTGTTTACACCGTTGACAATGACAACAACTGGGCAGAAGCAATGGCTGTTACAGGCGGACGCATCACCGCCGTAGGCAGTGTCGGTGAAATAAAAAAATACATAGGTGATTCTACCGAAGTGTTCGACCTCGAGGGAAAGATGGTTATGCCGGCTTTTGTCGATGCCCACATGCATCCGGCAATGAGCGCAGTAGCCTACCTCTTCCAGATCTCCCTCCAAAGTGTTTTCTCATTAGAAGAATACCTAGCGGTGATCAGCGCCTTCGTAGATGAGAATCCGGATTTGGAAACCTATCAGGGAGCAGGATACATGAGATCCGTCTTTGACGAGATTGGCCCCCGAAAGGAAGATCTTGACGCGATAGCACCCTATAAACCAATGGCGCTAACCTCAGTCGACGGTCATTCAATGTGGGTCAATTCCAGAGCGCTTAAGATGGCCGGAATAACAAAAGCAACTCCCGATCCTGCAGGTGGAGTTATTAAAAGAGATCCTGCCACAGGTGAACCCTCAGGCCTGCTGCAGGAATCGGCTATGGGTCTTGTTTCTGACCTGTTTCCAGAACCTACAAAAGAGATGTACAAAGAAGGAATTCTCTGGCTCCAGGAGTGGTTTAACACAGTCGGACTCACTACCTGTCATGACGCCGCGGTCTCCTTTGATCCGAATTACTACATGGCATACGAAGAGCTTGCAAGAGACGGACTGCTTACTATCCGCTTCAGGGGCTCATGGTTTCTATCACCCGAGATGGTCGGAGGAGCATACGGCATGGATGCGACCGGCGACGAAGAGATGACAGTCGATGAGGCTATCGAACTCGGCATGAAACTATCGGACACATTCGAAACCCCATACTGGCAGGTGAAATCATTCAAATTCTTCTCTGATCAGGTAATCGAAGAAGAAACAGGATTATTAAAAGAGCCCTACTCTCACAGGGATGATAACTGGTATGGTATTCAGGTCTGGGATCCGGAATTCCTGAAAGAAGCATTCAGGAAGGTCGACGCAGAAGGTTACAACATCCATATTCACCAGATTGGTGATGCTGCAGCCGATTATGCTCTGGACGCTCTCGAATATGCGAGAGAGAAGAACGGCTCAAGTGATTCGAGACACACCTTTGCCCACCTTCAGATGACAGACCAGAGCGAGATAGACCGCATGGCTGCTTTAGGTATGAACGCTATAATTGCTCCTTACTGGATGATCGTTGATGATTATTACTGGGATCTCTACCTGCCCTATCTCGGAGAACAGCGAGCCTACAACGAGATGTATCCAGCGCAGAGTCTTTTCGACGCCGGAGTTAACACTGCGATTCATAGTGATTTCTTTGTAACCGAGCCCGACTACGGCTGGGCATTATACAGCGCAATGACAAGAACCATGCCGGAAAAAGTTTTTAGAATGTGGTACGGCGAGGATGCCGACTCGATGATTCGGACAACTGAATACAGCGACGAAGAGATGGAATACTACACAATGGGCCCCTTAGGCCCGTCCGAAGAAAGAATCAGCCTTGCTGATGCAATCAAAGCCTCTACAATAAACGGTGCCTATGCAGACTTTCTTGACGAAGATCTTGGTTCAATCGAAGTTGGCAAACTTGCCGATATTATAGTAATCGACCGAAACCTGTTTGAAATCGATACTGAAGAAGTTGCCAATCTTGAAGTACTTATGACCCTTTTTGAAGGGAAGATCGTTTATTCAGCAGAATAAAAATAATACTCCCGGTTCAACCCGGGAGCATTCCTTCCTACATTCCCCTAAGATTTTTCTTAATCTCTTCGGCCGGAACAGAGAGCTCTGCGGCCGGGGTCAGGCTTTTTGGTTTATTCGGATACCTATGCTTGACTCCATCGCCCTCATACCTGGGAATAACATGTAGATGAGTGTGAAAGACCTCCTGAGAGGCCGCCTCGCCGTCCGAGAGCATCAGAGACAGCGCGTCACAGCGGATTCCGCTCTCACGGATTGAAGTATCGATCCTACGGGCGACTTCGAACATTCTTGCCGCAGCCGCGGCGCTAATATCGGAAATATACTGTTCATGTTCCTTTGGAATAACGAGGGTGTGACCTGGATTTATCGGCATTGCGTCCATGAAGGCCAGCACCAGATCATCTTCATAGACGATTGTCGCCGGAATTTCTTTTCTAATAATCTTGCAGAATATACAGTTTTCATCATTCATAACACAATCTTAGCAAGGCGATAACCGGTTGTCAATCAGGCGGATAACTGGAATAATAGGACCTCGGGAGACCAATAATGTTTATACTACTTGCCACAAATAACAAGCATAAAAAATATGAGCTGCAGCAGATTATGGGCGGCATCAGCCTGAAGACCCCGGATGAGATCGGCCTCGATTTTGACTGCGACGAAACAGGAACAACCTTTCAGGCAAATTCCCTGCTGAAGGCTGAGACGCTGTACAAATTGACCGGAAAACCGGTTATTGCCGATGACTCGGGGCTCTGCGTCGAATCACTCGGCGGAGCGCCGGGGATATTCTCGGCAAGATACGGAAGCTCTGCCGGAGAACCGGAGCTGGAAAGCGGCGAGAGAAACCGCCTTCTTCTTGAGAACATGAAAGGCTTCAGGGGCGCTGCGGAGCGGAAGGCGGTCTTTGTCTGCTGCATGACCGCAATCCTTGATGATTACAGGATATACTCGGTACAGGAAACGATGGAAGGCTATATCGCCGATGAGCCCTTCGGCGCCGGAGGATTCGGATATGATCCTGTATTCTATCTCCCGGAGAAAAAAATGACCGTCGCGGAACTTCCGGACACCGAAAAAAACAGAATATCACATAGAGGCAGGGCGGCAGCACGCCTCGGAAGCCTGCTTGAAGGAGAATTTAATGAATAAAATCCCCCAGCGAAAAGAAGTCAGGCCCGAAGACAAATGGGATCTCTCAAAATTATATACCTCGGATAAAGAATGGGAAGCTGCCCTGGCTGTCTTTGAGGAAAAGACGGGGAAAATCACAGGTTTCAAAGGAAGCCTCGGAGATTCAGCCGAATCACTCAAGAGCTGCCTGGATTTCATGTGCAGCCTCGAAATACTCGAAGAACAACTTGGCTCCTATGCCCACCTTAAACTCAATGAAGACGAGGGCGACGGAAGCAACCAGGAAAGGTTTTCCCGCTATATGTCGGCGGCAACGAAGGCTTCGGCTGCGGCAAGTTACCAGACCCCGGAGATTCAGGCCATAGACAGCAGCAGAATGGACAAATTCCTTGCAACAGCGGAGTTGGAAGAATACCGGATAATGCTCGGCAAGATCCTCAGATTCAAGCCCCACATTCTATCCGAAGCCGAAGAAAAACTCCTTGCATTGCAGGCTGAGGCGAACCAGACGGCATCAAAAACCTTCTCGGCACTTACCAACGTGGACATGGACTTCGGAACTATTGCAACCCCTGACGGAGACGTACCGCTGACTCAATCAACCTTCGCCTCCTTTTTAATAAATCCGGACAGAAACCTCAGAGAAAAGGCCTTCTTCCAGTTTTACAAGGAATTCGAGAGCCATAAAAACACCATCGCATCCTTATACGCCGGCAGTGTTCATCTGGATATTTACAAATCGCAGACCAGAAACTGGCCCTCATCACGGGCCGGCGCTCTTTTCCCGGACAAGGTGGATGAGAAGGTCTATGACAATCTGCTGGACACAGTTGGAAAAAATCTTCCTGTTCTTCACGACTACTATGAACTCAGACGTAAGGCTTTAAAAGTCGACAGGCTTGCCCACTACGACGTATACGCACCCCTCGTGAGCAGCATCAGAGTAAAACACAGCTATGACGAAGCCGTGAACGTCATCAGCAAGGCGCTATCGCCGCTGGGAGAGGAGTACTGCGCGACCCTAAAAGAAGGCCTCAGCGGAGGTTGGGTGGATAAATACGAGAACAAGGGCAAGCGCTCCGGCGCCTTCTCGGCAGGTTCCTATACTGCGGATCCTTACATCCTGATGAACTACAAGGAGGATGTGCTGCGTGATGTCTTCACCCTCGCCCATGAGGGGGGACACTCGATGCATTCCTGGTACAGCGCAAGGAACAACCCGTTTCAGCACTACAGCTATACAATCTTCGAGGCTGAGGTAGCATCGACTTTTAATGAGCAGCTTCTAGCAAAATACCTCTACGATAATGCAGAATCTGATTCTATGAGGGCCTACCTCATCGGCAAGCAGGTAGATGATATAATTGCCACAATATTCAGACAGACGATGTTTGCCGAGTTTGAGCATCTTGCCCACAAGAGCGCCGAAGAAGGCCGTCCACTGACAGTTGAATCAATAAGGAAGCTGTACCGCGGCCTGCTTGAGAAATACTTCGGAAGCGAGGTTGAGCTCTTCCCAGAGAGCGATCTTGAAGGATTGCGTATCCCTCATTTCTACCGTGCTTTTTATGTTTACAAGTATTCAACAGGTCTCGCGGCCGCAATAGCCTTGTCGGAAAAGGTGCTAAACGGCACCGAAAAGGACAGAGACGAATACTTGAACTTTCTCAAATCAGGCGGTTCAAAATATCCTCTTGAGTCTCTCGCCGAGGCGGGAGTGGACATGAGCAGCCCGGCGCCGGTTGAGGCTGCCATGATACGTTTTGGAGAGCTCATAAAAGAACTCGAAAGACTGCTGGTAAGCGAGTGAACTGCTTAGGCTGTAACGAAAAAAACTGTAAACTCAAGGCGAAGGACTGCAACCTAAGACGTAATGAGATTATCACCGAGTACATAGAGGGGGGCTCCGTCCCCCTCTATGAGAACGCTGACAAACTTGTTGCCGGGGGCAGAGCCGGGAAGCTCTCACGGGTAGAAGAACTTATTGAGTTCTCACATCTACAGGGGTATGAATCTCTAGGCATAGCTTACTGTTTCTCGATGGAAAAGGAGGCGGTTCGGCTCAGGCAGCTTCTTACCGAGTCCGGTCTCAAGGTTCAGTCTTTTAGATGCACTATAAACGGAATTAAAGAGTCGGATATCAGCTGCAAGCTAACCGGAGGGGTTAACTGCAACCCTATAGGACAGGCAGAGGCCATAAACAGCAGCAGCGCCGACCTGATTATTGAGATGGGCTTATGCCTGGGACATGACATTCTGTTTCATCAGTATCTGAAAAAACCCTTTACCGTCCTGGCGGTAAAGGACAGAGTTCATAACCACGCCCCGCTGAAAGCCCTCTAGAGCCAGGCCAGCTCATCTTCAGCACAGGGCTCATCCTCTTGAGCGCCCAGGGCCGACCCGCGCACGATCAGCTCGGGATCAATCCGGCATCGAATCTTCTCCCCGGCCTGGAACCTGCCCCTTATCAGCTCATCTACAAAGCCGGCGGCCGTCCTTCCGAGCATTTCGGCAGGGACCCTGATGCTAGTAAGAGGGGGCTCAAGAAGCGGCGCGATGTCCTGGTCGCCGGAGCCGATTATGCTGATGTCAGCCGGAATTCTGAGTCCGGCCTCACGGCAAGCCTTTATTGCGCCGGCGGCGAGAGTATCATTGGAACAGATAATAGCGTCAGGATACTCGCCGCCGAGAAGCAGGCCCTCGGCGGCCTTCCTGCCGAACTCCGCGTCGTAACCGCCGGCTGTTACCGAAAATTCCCGCCTGAAACCGAATCTCGTTCCGGATAGAACATCTCGCACAGCCAAAAGCCCCGGATCATCATCTTGCTTTTCCGCTCCGCCGATGTATGCAAGTCTCTCACGACCGGATTTAAGCAGCTCACCGGCAGCGTAAAAGAACCCCGAATAGACATCGGCAATGACATAATGCCCCCCGAAGTCCTGCGGCGGGCTAAACTTACCAGTATGAATTACCGGAATATCCAAGGCACCGACGGCAGACTTGTAATATTCCGCCGATGAAGGAACAATGACTATTCCCGAAACTCCCGCGGCGACCAGCTCACCGGCATTTCCGATGGTAAGCCGGTACCCGCGGACATCTGCCGCCTTCTCAACTGCGCTCAGGAGCCTCAGATTAAAAGGCTCGTTCATATCATATAGAATTATTCCAAGCTCAGCGCCTTCAGCCGAAGGGTCTGTCCATTCAGTTCTCTCCCGGACAAAGATTCCCTGTCCTTGGGTTTTTCTTATTAAGCCGTCAGCCTCAAGCGCGGATAAAGCCTTCAAAACGGTATTCGCGCTGGTTTTCCACTGCTTTGTTATTTCCCTTACTCCGGGAAGCCTATCGCCGGCCGGCAGACTGCCGTCCTTTATCCCGGCTTTTAAATGCAGGTAGATCTTCCTGTACAATATTTCTTTCATCGGTTCACCTGAGTGCTATATTACAGCATAGCCGTTCTCCAGGCAAGCAATTCTAAGAAGCAGGGGGGGGGGAGTCGAAGCAAGGGGCATTCAGTTTCCACCAACGCATTGTTTTATTATTGTTTGACTTACAACTGCAACAATGCTACAATATATAAATAATCAGGAGGAATTATGGCACACGTTAAATTAGAAAACATTACCAAGATTTATCCGGGCAATGTTAAAGCCGTTGATAATGTAAATATCGAAATAGATGATGAAGAATTTGTAGTACTCGTTGGCCCCTCAGGCTGCGGAAAATCAACGACACTCAGAATGATAGCAGGACTCGAAGAAATCTCCGAAGGAACACTGTCTATCGATGAGAGAGTTGTTAATGATGTCCCTCCAAAAGACAGGGATATCGCGATGGTTTTTCAGAACTACGCCCTCTATCCCCATATGAGCGTATACGAAAACATGGCATTCGGTCTTAAAATAAGAAAATTTCCGAAGGCTGAGATCGAAAAGAGAGTAAATGAGGCAGCCGGAATACTCGGAATTGAAAATCTTCTCGAACGCAAACCGAAGGCTCTTTCAGGCGGACAGCGCCAGCGTGTTGCGGTAGGGCGTGCGATTGTTAGAAACCCCAAGGTCTTCCTTTTCGATGAACCGCTCTCCAACCTGGACGCGAAACTTAGAGTTCAGATGAGGGCAGAGATCTCCAGCCTCCATCACAAACTCAAGGCCACTATGGTTTATGTTACCCATGACCAGGTTGAAGCCATGACCATGGCTGATAAAATTGTTGTCATGAAAGACGGACTTATACAGCAAATAGGAAGTCCTCTCACCCTATATAACGAACCGGACAACCTATTTGTGGCAGGCTTTATCGGCTCTCCTCCCATGAACTTCATGCCGGTGACAATATCGACCCGGGGCGGTAACTGCAGCGCGGACGAGGGAGAGTTTAAAGTGGCCCTTCCGAAAGAAGCCGGTACGCTTCTGAAAGATTACGAAGGCAAGAAGGTGACGATGGGCATAAGACCCGAAAACCTCAAATATAACCCCGACGGCACAAAAGAAGAGTCTATTACCGCCATAATAAAGGTAGTTGAACAGCTTGGTGATGAAATTCAGCTTCATCTTGAGACCGCGGTGAGCAGCATCATAGCCAAGGTTCCGCCAAACCTGAGCTTCAAGGTTGATCAGGAAATCTGCTTCTCTCCGGCACCCGATAAGATTCACTTCTTTGATAGAGAAACCGATCTGGTAATAAAGTAAAAACTCCTGTCAAAGAAAGGCCGCGTGAATAGCTTCACGCGGCCTTTTTTATGTAAACCTACGCAGATAAAAAAAAGGAGCGCCTGCAAAGACACCCCTTTTTATTAAAAAAGTATTATTTCTTAATAAGTTTCAACAGCAAACTCGTCTGCCAGCGCCATAGGAATTGAAATTCCAACTGCGATGCCGAAGTTCATGCCGGGAGTAGCAATTATATCATCAACAGTAGTTGAAAAACCTGAAAGCGGTATTGTAAGACTGTAAAAGTCCACTGACCAGTCGATACTAAGACTTAGACCAAAATCTCCAAGGAGAGCATAGTCGGCAACAAGATTCAAACCAAGGCCGGCGAGACTCAGATCAAAAAGACCAGTTAAGCCATTAGTACCATAAGTCATTGCAGCATATCCGCAGTCCAGGTGATATCCGAGGCCTGCCATAATCTCGAGGCCTTCTACGAAAGTAGGCAGGTTTGTAGAAACGCCCATGGTGGCTGAAAAGAAATACCCGGCCGCGTCAGTTATCACCTCTGAAACTCCGTTTACCGAATAAGATCCGCCGAAAGCATAAGAAACGGTCTCCTGGGTGTAAAAGTTTAGAAAACCTTCTCCTGCGTCGCCGAAGATCTGAATACTTGAAAGCGAAATACTCGTCTCACCAAGAGCAATTTTTGCATCAACCGTGCTGTCAGAATAAGTTAAGGTTACACCCTGTCCCGCTCCTGTAATCGCTAAAGAACCTATTGCTCTGTCAGTAGGACTGCTGTGAAATCCTGTTAAATCAGCTGCTGACGCAAAGCCCGTTACTGCAATAAGCAGCGCTAAAATCAATAATGTTTTTCTCATTTCATTCTCCTTGAGTTATCTAGCGGAAGGCCCCTTCGCCCTCCAAAAAAATAGATACTGTTTAATTATGTGAATATAACAGGCCCACCTTAAATCAATCTTAAATCTAGAGAAAAACATCATAAAATTTTCAATATAATTTAAGATAATTTAATAAGAGTCCTGTATACTACATTTGATGGAAAAAAAACTGATTCTTGTTATAGAAGACAATGGCCGCCTTCGGCGTTATGTATGTTCAAACCTCAAAAAGGCAGGATATTCTGTTCTTGAGGCTGACTCCGAAAAAGCGGCATACAGCCTGCTCAAACAGCAGTATCCCGATCTAATCCTGCTTGATCTCCGGCTCGGCGACTATGACGGAATAGAGATTCTTCGAACCATACGGAAACAGGAAGAATACCTGCCGATTATAATTGTGTCTTCAATTGATAATCAGGATATAAAGGTAGACGGTTTTAATATCGGCTGTGACGACTATATTACAAAACCCTTCTATATAGAGGAGCTCCTCGGGAGGGTTAAACGACTTTTAAAGCGTTCAGCGCATCAGAATGAGGAAAGAAGCGCTATCAGCGAAGTTATTAAAAGCGGGCCTTTCAGCCTTGATATCAACTTATTAAGCGTAACCAAAAACGGAGATCCCATTGTAATGAGGAAAAAATTGTTTGATTTATTCCTCTTCTTCGTCCGTCATCCGGGCATGGTAGTTTCATACGAGCTTCTGTATAACCGTATATGGGACTCCCTCGACGACAGGAAGGAGGGCAGCCTCTATGTCCACATAAGGCACCTAAGATCACTTATCGAAGACAACCCGTCCCGGCCTCACTACATAAAAACAATAAAAAATGTCGGCTACGTATATTCACCAGGAATCCGGAACTCAAGATGAAAGACACACCCCCCAGGATGCGGATCATTTATTTCCAGAGAAGCATTCATTGCCGATAGAACAGGCAGAAGCAGCGAGAAATCAATTTCCCGCCTTGTTCCTTTCTCTGTCTGAAACGCAATATCAACCGAAACAGACTGCATATTGCTGCCTGAAAGCAGTACAATCTCTGAGTCACCAGCGACAGCGGCGACCCCATCGGCTGCCATATCAAGAAGCTCCTCGAGAACAAGGGTGATGAGGGCATCGTTTCCTGAGACTATGAACTGACTCGATGAGAGTCTGCTGTGAAGATTGATTCTTCTTATCTGGAAATCGGATGTCTTTTTCAACAGCAGATCCTGAATTACTTCATTCAGATTCACCCGCATTTTGGTGCCTTCCAGACTGCCTGAAGCCATCATCAATTTCAGAGCTTCTCTTTCAGTTCTAAGCTTTATTGCTGTAGCCACATTTCCGTATTCTCTGAGAGTTTTTTCCATATTTTCCAGCATTAAATTCTGGAAATAAATTACAGACTGAAACCTGTGAACAAAGCCTCTACTTGCTCTTACCGACTGGTCAGCCCTGCGTGAGACAAACCGAAGAACAGCCATGGTAAGAAGAAACAGGGAAATTGCAAGAAAGCTGCCTGAAATCAGAGAACTAATGAAAGCAGAGCGAGCCTCAGCGCCAAAAATTGCCCCTTCCTGCTCGAGAATCAGAAAGGTCTCCCATTCAGGCATATATCCAGCCCAAAGGACAGGGGAGGCCTTCCCGCCTGGTTCAAGAACTATTCCTCCGACATTATTCTTCTCCCTGCTTATTCGGTCAAGGACTGAGGTTTCCCATATATCGTCAAGCATCTTCCCAGGCGGCCGGAGAAGCTGGTTTTCCGTAGCATAGACAAGACGCCCGTCATTTCTGACCATATAGATCCTTACATGCCACTCGCTTTCAAGTGAGTGCAGAAGCCGGCCGAAAACCGTTGAGTCGACACCGCCGCCTGTTACCCCTATATAGTTTCCATCATCATCCCTGACGGGTATGTTTACATAGAGACCAATGACCCCGGTCTCCGGATAATACCATGAGTCAATATTAGACTCTCTAACGGATTTACGATAATGATAATACCAACCATCACGTTCAGCATTCAAAGGAGACAGCTTTAGAATCCGCCCATCTGTTCCGTAATAGGTCTCGGTCAAATCACTCACCAGACTCGCGTCGAGCAGCCCACCCCTAAGCCTAACCTCTTCCATAAAGTAAACCAGCTTGTCAGGATCCTTTTCGCCGTCAACAATCCAGTTCTTGAGGAAATCACCCTGCAAAAGGTTTTCTCCGGCCCTCTTGTAATATTCGGCAATATTGTTAAGCCTTGAATAAGCGACAAGGCCAAGAGCCGGCAACTCCCTTTCTCTGGTGAAAGATTTTAATTCCAAAGCTTCATCATAAGCATTAAAAACAGTCAGAATAAGAAAAGATACAAAAATGACAACGGCGACAATGTAATACTTAAGTGAGTTATTCATCGGTTGCCGTCTCCTTATAAAACCTCGGCAGGGTCAGCCTGAAACAGGCCCCATCCTCCCCCGGATGATACTCAAGTTCTCCACCGTTCATCCGAGCAAGTTCGAAGGCGACATACAAACCAAGACCGGTTGACGACTCACCTGCGGTTGGCTGAGTAGACAGACGCTCAAAACGTTTAAAAAGCCGACCCTGTTCGGATTCATGGATTCCCGGGCCGGTATCACTGACCTCCAGTACGACAGCATCAGCTGCCGTAACAGCAAGCCGAACTTCGCCGCCAGGGGGAGTGAACTTCAGTCCGTTATCAAGCAGATTATACAGTATACCCCTTACAGCAGTAAAATCCCCCATCACAGCGGGAATCTCCCGGGGCAGGTCTATTATCAGCTTCTGCTGCTTATCTTCAGCCTTCTTCTGCAAATCCCGCTCGACCGCGTAAATAATCGGCTTCATTTCTATTTCATTGAGTCTGACCGTCTGCCTTCCGTCCGATAAACGGAAAGAAATGAGCATATTCTGAACCATATCACTTATCTCCCGGCTGGAAGCCAGGAGATCATCGGTAATCTCATATAGTTCTCCCAGGTCATCAATATCCTTTAATTCATTCACTCTGTTCAAAAGCAGCGTAAGCGGGGTATTAATGTTGTGAGTGAGAAAATAGAGAAAGATATTCTTCTCTTTCTCGGACCTTGCAAGATCATGGTTATACCTTGCAACCTGCTTGAGTCTCACAAGGGACTCTATCCTTGCCGCCAGCTCTACGGCATCAAAGGGTCTGGTAAGAAAATCGTTTACTCCTGCAGCATAGCCCTTCTTTAGAAGATAATCAGCCTGGTAATTTATTATCATGAGAATCGGGATATCAAACAGATTATGATCCCCACGAATAAGGGCGCATAATGAAAAGGCGCTTTCACCCGCTGTAGTAGGGTCAATTATCAACACGTCTATCTTTCCGCCGGAGACCAAAGATAATATCTGGTAATGATCCGAGGACACGTCAACCTCATAACCTCTTGAGCGCAGGATCAGGGCTGTACGAGCGTCATGTCTCGGGTCAGTATCATAGATACAGATTCGGGAGTTTATCCAGGGACGCGGGGCAGGAATATAACTGAACATATTTTCGTGATCATCGAAGGCTTCTGCCTGCACAAGCGAAACATCGCTCGAACCGAGATTTCCTACTTCATTTTCAATTTTTCTTTTAAGTTCTCCCGCCTCAGAAGAGAGCATCTTGCTTACTGCGGCTATTCGGGGGTCTGCGTACTCGTTCGCGAGAATCGAGGACAGGGCCAGAATAGAATCAAGCGGCTGCCGCAGCTGATAACCGACCTGGTGCAGCACCGAAGAGCGCAGCTCTGTTACCGATGTAACATGCTCAGCCCTCGAAATACAGGCCTGTCTGAGTTCTTTAGAAGTTTCGATATACATCATTTGTTGCTTCTGCCCCCGTACATACTGGAGGGTAATTGACAGAAAAAGCAGTGATGCAATCATCCCGAACGCCTGAAGGTAGTCGGAGGATAGAGTCAGCCGAACATCCATATTGGCGGAAATGATGTCGAGGGCAAGCATGAAAATACAGGGGATGAAAGATAATACAATGAAAAGAACCCCCTCATCTCGCTTTCGGACCGCAAGGTACACGCCGTTTATTATAACAGGCAACGCGGCGAGGGAGAGAAGGTTGAGAATATCAGCAATTATATAGGGCTCATAAAATAGAGCCGCCGCAGTCAGGAGAATAGTAATCCCCTCGATGCTTTTTAGGATAACCACCTTCTGCAGGCTCAGATAATCACTGAGAATGATCCTCGATAAAAACAGTACACTTAACAGATTAAGGGCTATAGACAGAGGATACAGCCATTCCGGATATATCCATGGATCGATTATCAGCAGGAGAATTCCACTCTGCTTTAAAAAGAAGAAAAACACTGATGCGATGAAGAAGATAGTAGAATAAAAATATTTCCGGTTGAGCAAGAATCCATTCAAGGTAATTATCAGCAGCAGAAAGACAAATGCGCCGCATAAAAAACCGGATAGACTGCGCTCTATTGCTAGCCTGTTAACCCATTCGGAGGAACTCAGGATTTCGGGATCAATCGTGAGCCCTCTAGGTCCGTGATATTCGACGACATACCAGCCTGTTGAGCCGGCGGGAATAATTAGAGGGAATCCTGGCTTATAATGCCTGAAGGACCACTTGAAAACCGGCACAATATCTCCATGACGGGACAGTGTAACAGCTCCCGAAGCCTCCGGTAACAGCAGTTCGGTATAATAATTCCGGGTTCTGTTAGTAAATACAATTTCGCGGTCTTCCTCACCGCGGTTGGATATTTCAAGCCACAAATAGGCAAACCGGCTATTACTAATTAGTCTATCCATCTGGAATTTCTGGTAACTTTCATCAATGCTCTTTAAGTCAAATGATGATTTCCTCTTTTCGGTTTCCAAAAAAAACATTTTCGAGGAGATCAGCCCGGCACCTTTGGGTTTCGAAGGCTGAATGAGAAACGGAATAAGATTGATTATTATCACAGACAGACTAATGCCGGCTATCAGAAATATAGAAAATTTAAGCTTCTGCTCCACTAAGATAAATCTCGCTTATTATTTAGTAGTTCTCTAACTTCTGCTGGCAGCTCATCGGGTTTTTCCGAAGGAAGTTCAAATACTCCGCAATGAAAGCGGATGTTTTTAGTACCGGATTCGATATTATTCAAAAAATTTTCAGTCACCTTCCCGGCCTCTTCAAGACTGGTCTTCGGCAGAATAATGACAAATTTTCCGCAGTCAAGACGGCCTGCAATATCAGACTGCCTCAAATTCATCTTTAATAGATCAGCTGTGTAAAGAATTATATTAGATTCTTCTATTTTTCCCAGCTCTGCATTCACAGGTTGATAATACTCAGCTTCTATCAGCATGACACAAAACTTCTGACCGTAGACTGAATACAGCTCATTTTCCTCGGAAATCTTACTCCGGAGATACCAATGATTAAACAAGCCGGTATTCAAATCAGTAAGCCTGAGCTGCTCCAGTTCGGCAACTTTCAAAATAAGCTGTCCGGAAATTTTTTCTACTAAAGAAGACAGCCGCCGTTGTTCAGTATAATCTTCGCCGAGCCCTAAAACCCCGCAGACCTTATCGTTTCCGTCAATAAGCGGCAGGCAGGTAATCCGCCTGCACTCATAATCCCCTGACAGGCTGCTACTTATGTATTCAACGGTTGATTTTCCTCTTCGAAGAACTGCGGATTCTGAAACCCGTGCCTGCAATGAGGAGCCATCGGACGCCCTGCAGCGGCTGTTGCATCCCTGAACCTCAAGGTCACTGCTCTTCCAGGATATCATCACCGGAAGACTATCTATAACTGATTCAAATATCATCTTCTGTGATTCTATCTTCGCAACCTGTATCTGCATTCTCCGCTGAATAAATTTTTGAAACATTATTACAATAAACACAGCTGCCACAATAAGTACAAAACCCAAAAAAGACTGAGAATGGACATTATTTGAGCTAAGGAAGAATTGCCTGGAAAAATCCGACTCATCATACAATGTATCTAGTGTCCCGGCTTCATAGAGCTCCCTGAGAGCATCATTCAATTTAAAAAGAAGTTCACTCCTGCCTTTTCTTACAGCAAAACGATATTCAACGGTCAAGAGTGATCGTTCAGACGGTTTCAGCTCATTCAGATTCAGCGCATCCCTTGCCTTAAGCCCCATTGAATAGGGCGCAATTGTATAGTCGGCATCACCGCTTGATACAAGCTGCAGTGCCGTGAAAAATGAGGATGTAAGAATCATGTTATCATCAAGATCATAGGGGGTGATAAAGGTTTCAATTATTGCATCATTCTCAAGAATCGCAATTCTTCGGCCTTTGAGATCATGAATTGAAGACAGCTTCGAGTCCGCATGGGTAAAGACTGCATACGACTCAGAAAGATAAGGGATACTGAAATCAAACAATTTCGTCCGCTCCGCAGTCCGGATCATTCCGGAAGCCGCGTCAATCTGGCCATTCAGGAGGCTTGATAGGACGAGCGTCCATTCAGTTGCCTGTATTTCAGCTTCAAACTTGCCAGAGTGAGCTAGTCTGTTTATTATTTCTATATCAAATCCTGCGGGTTTATAATTCTTCATATAACTCATCGGAGGATAATCTCTGTCACATCCGATTATAACTACTGCATTCTGCTCATATAGGACATCAGGGTCAGATACCTGCGCGGTCGCAGCAAGCGGCATAATTAATGAGAATAACAAAAAAAGAAAAACCAGGCAGGACTCAAATTCCATCCTATGCCTCATAGGTATAGTATAGATCGCCAGGACCCTTTTAATCAACAATCACGGCGGAAGTACAGCAATTCTGAATTTGACTGCAATCCCTCCGAATGTCGGCCCTTGCTGACCCCGACACCGTCAGAAAAAGGTTCGGAAGACCTCAATTTTTCTCAGGCGGCACCGGGGCCCCCAGCGGCGGCATACAAGGGCAGCCAAATTCCGAACTACTGACGTCTCGGAAGCGGGAATTAGAACTTTTCAACACGTGGCAAAGAGGAATGATTTAGATATTTAAACATTTTAAGATTATTAAGCCGCTTCCGGAGGTCAAAATTAGAATTACTGGCGGAAGTACATCTCATTCATATATTCCTGCTGAAATTTCAGGCTAGTGGACAACTCAATATACTCTACATCTTCGGAGACCTTCACCATTTCATCCAGTACTCTGGCAGAGAGTGCCGCAAGTATTGCTCCCTTACCGGCTGTATTTCCCGCTATCTCGACGACAGGTTCAAGATCGGAGGGGAATAGCCCTATTGCAGCAGCGCTTGCCTTGTTCATCGCGGCACCGAAACCTCCGGCAACAAATACTCTTTTAATATCAGTAGTCGCCCTTCCGGTTTCAGAAAGGAGGGTTCTTATTCCCGCGGCTATCGCGGCCTTGGCCATCTGTATCTCTCTTATATCCATCTGTGTAATCATTATGTCGGCGGAAACCTTCAGGGCAGGCTTTCCTCCGGACTCCGAAAGACATTCTATCCATCCGCGCGAGATTCCGTCTTCGGTCAACTCCGCCTCGGTACGGATTCTTCCTGTCTCGTCAATCACCCCCGCGCCGAGGAAGACTGCCAGGGCATCTACGATTCCGGAACCGCATATTCCTTCAGGCTTACCCCCGCCGATTACACTCAGTGAGAAAACCTCATGTTCGCCTCGCTCCGAGACGGTTATACTGTTAACCGCGCCCTCTACCCCGCCCATTCCGCAGGAGATGTTCGCCCCCTCGAGGGCAGGCCCCGCGGCGGTTGAACAGGCACTCAGCCCGCGGCTGCTTCCGAGGACTATTTCCCCGTTAGTTCCGATATCAATCAGAAGCGACAACTCGTCAGACTTGTGCATCTCTGAGGCGATTATCCCCGCAGTAATGTCTGAACCCACATAGGCTGAAATACCCGGAAGAACCATACAACTGCACATCTCTCCGGCCTGAAGACCAAAAGAAGTCCCGCTGCCGGAATAAAGGCCTGAGTGAACGGGAATAAAAGGAGCAAAGGCGATTCCTAGAGGATTAAACCCCGAAAAAATATGCGTCATCGTTGAATTGCCCGCTATTGTAAGCATTCCTATGCTGCTGATGCTTATATTGTTACGACTGCATAGTTCCGCGACCATACCGCTTATCTGAGTACGAATTCGGCTGCCGAGTTCATCAAGATTCCCCGGCTGCCGCATACAGTATTCGATGCGGGAGATCACGTCCCCTCCCCGGCCTTTCTGCTCATTCAGGGCCGAGACTAAGTCAATGACCCTGCCGCGGCCTGGGCCTGCAAGATCCACAAGATAGGCCACAACTGTTGTCGTCCCTATATCCACCGCAACAGCCCGTGAATCAGAGACAGTATCTCCGCCTTCGAGCCCGCAAAGCCGGCCTGAAAGACTCAAAACCGTCACCTTATAATCATGCTCTCTGAGCAAGTCCGGCAGCCTTCGCAGCATTACTAAATCAGCCGCGGCCATTATTCCAGACTCAGACAGAGCATCCGAGAGCCGCTTAAAATCCGGCCGCTGATCATCGATAGACGGCGGGGCAAGTTCAAGAAAAGTTTTTTTCAGAGGAGAGCAGTCGTCCTTGATCCGCTGATGAAAATCGCCGGAAAATGATGTCTGTATAACAGCGGTGCTTCCAGAGTCAGGAACAGTAATGCTCATGTCTCCTTCCGGATAAACCCGGCAAGCCAGTCTTATTCCGGAGCCAAGTTCTGCCTCGGAAAGGAGATCCCTCTCCACATCGTCGGGTTCAGACCCCGGCTTGGCGCCGATCGGCATGGTCGGCCCGATCGGCGATATAGCTATTCGGCATTTCCCGCAGCTCCCCTTCCCCCCGCAGGGGGCATCAAAACCGGATATTCCAGCTTTGTTGACCGCATCGAGGAGGCTTTCTCCCTGTTTTATTTCGGCAATCATGTCCCTGCCGGACACTGTCAGCGTAATTTTCATATTAACTCACTAGGTCAAAAAGTTCTGAAGCACGTTTTCTCACGTCTCTTACTATATTATCATCAGCAGGCAAAATAACAACAAGCCCATCAGTAGTTAAACTTCCGATAGTGATTTTCATCTGCCCCCTTGTGCAGTCTATGAAGAGCGGGCCTTCGTCACTTTCAATTCCGCCTTTCAATCTGTAATAAACATCCGAAATGCTGTTAATAAAAACCTCAAGCCGCTTCTTCGGCACGGGAGTCTTACTCCTGAGACTTAGAGGAACAGGACGGCCGGAGCCCCACCCCGAAAACCTTCTGTCGGCAGCGGCTATTTCCGTTTTCTCTTTCATGCCTTCAAGCAGCTCGCCAGGCGCCCTGCCGAATTCGGTCCGGAGAATTCTCACCTGCGGATTGACCGCCAGGATTTCCATCTCGACCCTCTTCACGGCCTCGGAATCAGTCTGGTCAATCTTATTCATCAGAACAAGATCACTGTAGAAGATCTGCTCATTAACCGCATTCAAAACCTTTGACAGTTTAAGATATGACGAGCTATCAACTATGCTGATCATCCCGTGATATATGAATCTCCTGCCGTTGAGCTTTTTCACTTCCCCCAGAATATCAAAAAGAGGGGACGGCTTAGCAAGTCCGGAGGTTTCAACCAGAAGATAGTCAATATCAATTTCGCTGTATTCTGAAACCGATTTAACAAAAGAACCGGACAAACATGAACAGAAGATCTGCCCGTTATTCAATTCTTTAACAATGTTCCTCTCCTGATTCTTAATCAGGAAGGCGTCCACTCCTATCTCGCCGAAATCATTAACAATTATCCCGAACCTGCTGTCCGGATAACTTGTAATAAGATTGTTTATAAAAGTAGTCTTTCCGGCGCCGAGAAAACCGGAAACCAGAAACAGAGGCGTACTCCTTTCTATAGGCATTTCTCTACCTCGGAGACAAACCCGGCCCGGTTCGGTATAATTGATGAGTATTTAAGCTCTCCGTTTATATAAATACTCGGCAGCTGTTTTACTTCCATAACCTTGCACCTTGCGATATTCTGGGGCTCGGTATATTTATACTCGACCATATCCACCTTATCGCCGAAATGCTTTTTTATATCCATGGCCGAGGCCTTCATATAGGTACAAGCGGCACAGGTTATCGAATCAAGGGTAAAAACTTCTATCAGCGGGCGTTCGAGATTAGCATAATCAGGAAGCTCCCCCTCAAATACAATCTCGGTACATTCATAGTTCTCAACCATTGCCCTTATCTGATCCGTCTGATGAACAGCCTGCTGTACCCCAATAGTATTCTCAATTGGAATATCATAAGGCATATCACAACCCGGTGCAATTATCAGTCTGTCGGTATTATCAAGGCTATCGATAAGATCGATTGTATTTTTCATATTGTCCTGCTGAGTTCCGAAAAGCATTATTGATGTCAGCGGGATATTACCGCCTATCACTATGTCAAAGCTGTCAGTAACCTTCTTGGCCTCGGCAAGATTAACATTCTCATCCACCGAAATACTGTCCGGTTTGGTCATACACATGGGAGCAATATTCGCAGTAGCGTTTCCGCAGACAAAGAAAGATGAGAAGGCTCCATTAGTCCTGATATAATCAAATACTTTTGAAAACGGCTTATCCATAAACTCCGCGAAATGCGCCGGAGAAATCTGCGATACAAGAGGATCAACTACCGCAATCACGTCCATACCGGCTTCAATATAATAGCCGGCGACAGCGTTTGCCACCCTTGTAGTATATTCAAGGAGAGATGTTACATATTCCGGATTCATGATCATGTCCATGAAAATGTTGGTTCCGCGCAGATGCGAAGCCAGAGTAAACGGACCGGTTATCAGGCCGTAGAGGGCGGTATGCTCTCCTATCTCGGCTTTCATAGCCTTCATTGCCTCAACAGAGAGGGGGATTCGGCCTTCGTCGACCGCCGGAATATGGGTCGGAATGTCGCTTACATCCGACAGCGGATGTGATGCTACCGTCGGAGGAGCATCCTCGGACCACAGAAGTTCACAGCCCAGGATCTCGGCCTCAATCTGCAGATCAAACATTATCGGCTGTCCGTCGGGCTTGTAGAGTTTATTCACCTCACGCAGGGAATCAATAAGCTTTCCCGCATCGGTTGAAACCTCTTTTGCCGTATAACCTTTGAGTTTTCCGGCATGAACTCCAGCAAAGGGCAGCCAGGGAATTGAATCTATTTTTTCTTTATTCAAAACAGCAATTATTTTTTCTTTTCCAGTCATATTACCTCCTGAATTATCCTTCAATTCTAAAGTCTGAACCATGATTTCATATTGTACTTATTTATTGATTTTTGTATTCATTTCGATTAATACAATAAAACCGCCCAGAAAAAGGCGGTTTTTATAATTTACATCAATGGATTCATTGACAAACATCAGGAGGTGCATACTTCAAGAGCCTTATCTGAAGCAGTTGCCGCATCAGCTGCGTAAATATCCGCGCCTATACTATCACAGAATTTCTGGGTAACAGGAGCTCCGCCTACCATAATTGTAATGTTATCACGAATACCTGCATCGACAGCCGCTTTGACTACTGATTCCATCTGGGTCATTGTTGTCGTAAGCAGGGCTGAACAGGCAATAATGTTCGCTTTCTCATTAATTGCTGTCTCTATAAATTTTTCAGCCGAGACATCGGCTCCAAGATCAATAACTGTAAGACCCTTGCCTTCCAGCATGATTTTTACGAGATTCTTTCCGATGTCATGAAGATCTCCCTTAACAGTACCGATAACTACCTTTCCAATCTCATCCATGTCGCCGTCAACCATTGCCGGCTTCAAGACTTCAAGGCCGAAATTCATAGCTCTTGCGGCAATTAGTACCTCAGGAACAAAGACCTCATTGTTCTTAAACTTTTCACCGACGATATTCATCGCCGAAAGGAGTCCTTTTTCGAGAACCTCTTTCGGTCCAACACCTTCAGCGAGTGCGTCCGCGCAAAGCTGTTTAACTTCGTCTGCCCTTCCTTTCTGCATCAATTCAGAAATCTTTTCAAAATCTGCCATTCGTTTCCTCTTTTTTCTACTCTCCCTGGGCGCGAGTTACGAGTGTGACATACCGGCTGATAAGAGTAGTCTGGCTCCGGCATATTCATACCGTTTACAGTGACGCGCTCGCGGGAGGATTGTACTCCACTTCCCTCAAAATCAACCTTTATAATCTTGTGGGTTTAATTATCCATCATGAAGAGTCGAATCGTATTGAATTATTTTGTTATATTTTGCAATTTATGGCGGGTACTTGCGATACTCAGCCGTGAACCTCCTGAGTATCGAACGAAGGACGGCCTCGGTTCTCACGGAATTTGCCCGGCGAACTTCCGGCAAATTTCTTAAAAACCTTTGAAAAATAGCTCTGGTCCTCAAAACCGCACATACCGGCAATATCAATCAGCGGAATTTCGGTATTCAGCAGAAAATTTTTGCTCTTCTCAACCCTTATCTTATTGAGATAGGCGTTAAAGTTGACATCAAGCTCCTTCTTAAACAGCTTGCTGAGATATGAGGGGGACAGATTAACGAAGTCGGCGGCATCTTCCAGCGAAATCTTATTATGAAAGTGCTCTCTGACATACTGCATTGCCCTCTGTATTGCGTCGGCATGTTTTATCTCGCGCATATCGAAGACCAGTTCAGAGAATTTACCGATAACGATGGACAGCCAGGAAGCAATTGATTCAATATTCGTGAAGGAGCTGATTCTGTTTATATACTGATAGTTCATTCCGAAAATCTGCTCGGCATCAGCTCCGCCGCGTACAGCTGCTCTTGAGAGGAGAACAACTAGTTCAAGAACCCTCGCCCTGATAACCTTCAAATCCCCTCCGGTGGAGAAAAAGACATTGCCTAAAATTTCATTCAGCACTGCCCTTGCCCGCTTAGTCTCACCATTCTCGATATAATCTATAAGATCAGTTTCCTTCTCAAAGGGATACCGGGAAATTTCAGCCTCAGAAATTTCCATCTTCTTGATATACTGGATATATTCCGAGATCTCCTTCTGCTGCTCTGAGTTCTCCTGATGCAGTTGAAACTCCAGATGATCGAGTTCAGATACTCCCGAGGCCGTTAAATGAAGAAGCTCGGAAAGACTACGGGCTCTCTCGGTAGTTATTGACGGAATTGAGGCTGCAAGTTTCATCAGCCGAAAAACATCGGACGCGGGAAGGTTCTTTCCTGAAATCAGATCGTTTCGTATGAAATCTTCAGAATCAATTATCAAAGCCGGGCCGCAGACAAGAGACCCGGAGAGAATCCCCTGATGAAAAATGGGCGAGGTCCAGTGTAGCAGCGACATGGGACAGAAAAACATGTACTTCCCGCCAAACCGCTCTGCCTGATAACTGCCGTACTTATGAACCTGCGAGCAGTCAAGCTCATGATCGGGAAAGATCCTCTCTATCTGCCTGCAGAACTCATGACCGAAACAGTCCGACTCATCGCTGTCTATCCGCTTTCCGTCTTTATCGATGACAAAGCAGTCAATATCCGTAGAACCCTTATAATATTTTGCGGCATCCAGGGCCTTCTGATTAAAAGTCTCTAAATCCATTTACTTACAACCTCTTCCATCAATGCCGCGGGCGTACTCATCTGTTCCGACGTTCTCAGAGCTCCTGACGAATACAGCAGAGAGCCAAGCGCGGCTCCGCTTTGAAGAATTTCGGCGGCGCTCTCATCTTCCTTCGAGGCATTCATCATCAGCCGCTCAATAAGGCTATGTGTAATCTCAGGATAGAATTTAACGACAGGTTTCTTTATCCGGGCGGCGTCCGATGCTGTTTTTATCGCAGCAGACAAGCCTCCGGCCTCATCCACAAGCCTGTTAGCCAGAGCGTCAGATCCTGACCAAATTCTTCCCCGGGCCATGGTGTCCACTTCATCCTTAGCAATATTTCTGAACTCCGCTACTATCGAAATGAAATTATCATACATGGTCCCAATCTCGGCATCAAGCATTTCACGTTCTTTCGCGGTTAACATCCGAAGGGGGGAGCCGGCATCGGCATGCTCTCCGATCTTGATTGTATCGTGGGTAATCCCGAGCCGCTCAAGAAGCTTAAACCAGGAAATATAGATGCTTATAACTCCGATGGATCCGGTCAGGCTTGTCCGAAGGGCGAATGTTTTCTGCCCGCAGCATGACATCCAGTATCCGCCGGAACCGGCAATCTCGGACATTGAAACAATGAGCGGTTTCTTCTCCGCGAGCGAGCGCAGCTCGGCCGTGATGCTCTCGGAGGCAAAGGCCGAGCCCCCACCGGAGTTTATTCTAAAAACAACGGCTTTAACTTTTCGGTCCTCGGCGAGTTTTCTTATCTGGGGAATGAAGGAGTCAGCTCCGACAGCCTGCCCCATAATCGGATCTCTCCGGGAATGACCGTCTACAACCGCGCCCTCAAAGACAAGAACCGCAACCCTTCTTTCAATAAGGCTGAATCCGCGCCGGCTCTTAGTCATTGTTTTCTTTATCTTTACTTCTTTATCTTTTTCTTTCTTCCATTCATTCTCAAGCTGACTCTCAGTTATTATCCGGTCAATCCATCCGTCACTGACGGCCTTCTCGGAGCTGAGAATTTCGCCGCCGAGAAGGGCATCGAGCTCTTTATCAGTCTTTTGAAAACCGGTTATTATTTCCTCCCTCATAACCGACATTACCGACTGAATGTAGCGTTCGTACTGCTCCCTGGCCGCGTCCTCGAGGCTGTCAGTGCCGAATCGGTCTCCGGCGCTCTTGTATTTGCCGCGCCTCAGAATCTCGGCATTAATCCCTCGACCTCTCATCATCCTCTTAAGAAAACTGAAGGACAGCGAGAGTCCTAAAAACCGCACAGACCCCATGGGATGTATGAGTCTGTGAGTACAGACAGAGGCAAGAAAAAGCTGCGGCGCTCCGTAGGCAGGAGTGTAAAAATACAGTTCCTTCCCGCTGCGCCTAAGTGCCTTCAGCCTCTCACAGACTTCTTCCAGACCGCCGAAAACACCAGCTGAAAAATCCTGTCTGCAAATCACAAGAACTCTTTTTACCTTCGATTTGTGTATAAGCGCTTCAACCTTCAGATAAAAACTGTCAAACCTAAAGCCTTCACTTCCGGCCGCAGAAAGCAAACCTTTGCTCTGGCGCCCGGTTTCCTTATAGGTACCGGAGAGTATTAGTTTTGAATAATTCATTTATCTTTTTTATCGTTCTTTTTTTTCATGCCTATAATCACCGAGTTAACAATTCCGACTCCGGCAATAATTATACCGAGAATCATCATCGAAATCCGGCCCTGCGAGAGTCCGTAGTATATACTAATCCCTCCGATTACAATAAAAAGTCCAATTCGTCCTAAATCCATAATCATTCCTTCTCTATTTCACAATCATTATTCCGGTATACAAAGTAGATTCTATCCTGGTCTCAGCATCAGAGATTTCAGCATCAGGCTGCTTTCCGCCCATTTCCATTTCTATTTCCATTTCCGTCTCCGGAGATTCATCCAATAGTTCTTTTCCCGTCAGTTCCTCGGCCATGACAGAGCCGGAGGGCACTCTAAGCAGATATTTCCAGCCTCCGCCCGCCCGCACAAGCTTAAGTACAAGCTCTTCTCCGTTCTTAAAACTGCATATCAGATGCATATTATCGAAATCCAGCTGCCGCGGTTCATAGAAGGCCCTGAATTCATAGGCGCCGAGTTGAAAGATAATGAATCCAGAGTCGAGAATCCTGATCTCGGAAATCCCTTGATAAGGGAAGGCATAGGTGGCCTCGGGAGCAACCAGCTGCCCGTCCGCCAGCTCTGTGACAAACGGTTCGGTCTTCCAGACGCCTGTCAGATCTGCCGATTCCGGTGCTTCGGAAAAAACAAATCCCGAACACAGAAATATTAATAATACTATCAGTAACCTTTTTTTCATAACAGCCTCAACGACAATATCGTAATACTAAAACTATCAGCAGGAATACCGCGAAAAATCCCCACCATATACGGTCATTCTTTTTCAAGTTTCTTTTTTCCGCCGAAAAACCCCTGCGCTCTCATACCGGTTATATACCGGTAGATCATGACAACCAGAACTACTACGGCGGCCAGAAGAAGTACCGCTCCAATTATAAGAAAAACAGTGAACGTCAGTTTCATATCCATAGGTTATTGTCATGTGAATAAGCCTGCTAGTCAAGTGATTTTCTAAGTCGGCGGCGATTAGCGCTTCTATGTAATTGAACGAAGTTTATAATTCCCTAACATTTTTTAGCCGACTACGAATTTTCATTGCGGATTTTCATTGCAGTTTTATAAGGGCACATTTATACTGAATGCTTCGTAGGAGGAAAAATGCGAGAAGCTGTAATTGAGAAAAAAGAACCCAAGGAGCTTGCTGTAATTGCGCTCGGGGGAAATGCAATAATTAAAAAAGGTGAGAACGGTGACATTCACCAGCAGTTTGCAAACACGAGGACTTCGATGAAACCAATTGTTAACCTTCTTCAGAAGGGATACAATTTCGTTCTCACCCACGGCAACGGTCCGCAGGTTGGAAACATCATGCTGATGGTAGATTCGGCCAAAGGAACTGTACCGGAAACCCCGCTGGGAATTGCCGACGCGATGACCGAGGGTTCGATGGGGTACATGATAGAACAATGCCTTCAAAACACTATGATTAAGGAGGGCATCTGGAGAAACGTCGTCACAATTCCAACGCAGATACTCGTTGATCAGAACGATCCATCTCTTAAAAATCCCACAAAACCTATCGGACCCTTCTATACTGAAGAAGAAGCGGAAAGGCTCAACAAGGAGACCGACTGGATAGTTAGGGAGGACTCAGGACGCGGATGGCGGCGCTTTGTGGCTTCACCCTACCCTCTTGATATAGTTGAGAAGGACGCAATCAAGCTCCTTCTCAAACGTAACTATGTTGTCATATCCGGAGGAGGCGGCGGAATTCCAGTCTTCTATGAAAAAGACAAAACCCTCGAGGGAATAGACTGCGTAATTGACAAAGACCTGGCCAGTATGAAGATTGCCCTGGCTGTAGGAGCCAAGACCTTAATAATAGTCACGAGTGTTCCCCAGGTATCGATAAATTTCGGCAAACCGGATGAGCAGAGGCTCTCAAGATTGACCCTTGCCGAGGCTCGCTTTTATTACTCTGAAGGACATTTTGGAGTGGGTTCGATGGCGCCGAAGATTATGGCGTCAATAGAATTTGTGCAGGCAAATCCTCTTCACAAGGTAATCATCACCGACGTAGAGAATCTCGAGGCGGCTCTCGACGGCAAGGCCGGTACTACAGTAGTTGCATACTAAAAAACAAGGGGTGTCATTCGGACACCCCTTGTTAAAAAATCAACTGTATTAATTCAGTCTCTTTCAAAACCAACCGAGTTTTGAAAGAGGCTCTATATTCCAAGATAAGCTTTTCGAACCTCATCATTTTTCAAGAGATTCGCACAGGTATCGGCCATTGTTATCCGGCCGGTTTCCATGACATAACCCTTGTGGGCGGTCTTGAGGGCCATATTCGCATTCTGCTCGACGAGAAAAACGGTAGTCTTCTGCTCTTTATTTATCTTTTTAATAATGTCGAAGATCAGCTGAACGAGGATTGGGGCAAGCCCGAGCGAGGGTTCATCAAGCAGAAGGAGTTTAGGCTTTGCCATGAGAGCCCTGCTGATAGCAAGCATCTGTTGCTCACCGCCGGAGAGCGTTCCGCCGCGTTGGCTTCTCCGCTCCGCAAGAATAGGAAACAGGTTGAAGACATAGTCCATGTCTCGCTTAATTCCCGCATCATCTTTACGCAAAAAGGCACCCATATCAAGATTCTCGGTTATAGTGAGATCGGGAAAAATTCGTCGCCCTTCAGGCACCTGAATTATTCCCAAGGGTACTATAGCATCCGGAGCAATCCCGGTGATGTCCTTTCCGTTAAAGCTTATCTTACCGCTGCGGGGAGGTACTACCCCGCTTATCGACATCAGCGTAGTAGTCTTGCCGGCACCATTGGCACCGATAAGAGTGACTATCTCACCTTCAGAAATTTCAATATTTATTCCCTTCAAAGCCTGAATATTGCCGTAATAAGTTTTGAGGTTCTCTATTTTAAGCATCTACATCCTCCCCGAGATAAGCCTTGATGACTTCAGGATTCTTCTTAATATCCTCCGGCACCCCGGCGGCTATCAGTTTTCCGTAATCAACAACATAGATCCTCTCAGACAGGCTCATTACGAGACTCATATCATGTTCGATTAGAAGAATTGTAATACCTTCGGTATCTCTTATTCTGACGATTGTCTCATCGAGATCATGAGTCTCCTGCGGATTCATTCCCGCAGCCGGTTCATCGAGAAGAAGCAGAAAAGGCTCGGTAGCCATAGCACGGGCTATCTCGAGCCGCCGTTGGGCACCATATGGCAGGTTCTTAGCGAGTTCATTTACAAACTGCTCAAGATTCAGCTTCTTGAGAACCTCATAGCTGTCTTCAATTACCTGCTTCTCTTCAGCCATTGTCCTTCTGTCTCGGAGAATTGCACCGCCGACTCCGGCCTTCATTCTGGTATGGCGCCCTATCATCACATTTTCAAGCACCGTCATATTCTGAAACAGCCGGATATTCTGAAATGTCCGGGCCAGCCCCTTCTCTGTTATCCTGTTTGGCTTCATTCCGTTAACACGTTCAACTTTTCCGGTGGAAGGCGGAGCAATCATAACATCCCCGGCTGTAGGCCTTGTGACGCCGGTTATACAGTTAAAGAAGGTCGTCTTACCGGCTCCGTTCGGGCCGATTAGCGCGACTATCTCTTTTTCATTAATATGGAGATCGACATCATTAACGGCACGAAGCCCGCCGAAATCCATCCTGAGTTTCTTGACATCCAGTATGGGAGCCATTATTTAACCCCCTTTCTATTTTTTCCAGTATTAAGCTTAAACTCGTACTTCTGCCTTATAGCCGGGATCATTCCTTCCGGTTTGAAAACCATCATGATAACTAGTATAGCGCCGAAAATAAGCATACGATACTCAGAGAAGGCCCGAAGGTACTCCGGCAGCAATGTTATTATAAGTGCTCCGGTTATTACTCCCGGGATGGAGCCCATTCCTCCCAGAACAACCATACAGAGTACAAGAATTGATTCCCACATCGTAAAACTCGCGGGATTGATAAAGGTAGTTTTACCTGCAAAAATCACACCCGCAACTCCTGCCCAGAAGGTACTCAGCGCAAAGGCAGCAAGCTTCGTCTTCCCCATATCGATACCCATAGATTCACCGGCAATTTCATCTTCACGCATTGCAACCCAGGCACGTCCGAGACGAGAATCTTCAAGACGCCTGACGATAAAGATCGTCAGTACAACAAAGACAAGAATTATGTAATAGGTCAAATTAGTGGACTGCTTCAGATTAAAATCCAGTCCGAAAATTGTCGGACGTGGAATGTTTGCAATGCCGCTAGGTCCGAAACTTAAGGCATTCCAGTTCTCCATTACTATCCTGAAAATTTCTCCGAAGGCCAGGGTAACAATTGCAAGATAATCTCCCCGGAGTCGGAGGACCGGGATAGCAATGAGGATACCGAGTGCCATCGCGAATATTCCGCCAAGCGGAAGTGCCAGCCAGAAATTAAGTCCGAAGTGATAATTCAGGATGGCATAGGTGTATGCACCAACTCCGTAGAATACGATGTACCCAAGAACAAGAAGCCCTCCGAGACCGACAATAATATTAAGTCCCAGGGCAAGTACAACATAGAGAAGGGCCGTAATCATGATGCTGGTCTGATACATGCCTGTCATTATTGGAAAGAGAACAGCAAGACCGAGGATAACAAGACTTCCCGTTTTTACAATTGCCGGCTTCTCTTCGAGCCTCTCTCTTAGAGTGACTTTCTCGGCCTTCTTCTCCGGCTCTTCGGCAGCCGCCATTCGGCCCTCTTTCCGGTCGATGAGAACCTTCCACACATGGGAGAAGATAAATGTCGCCGCTCCGACGATAAACATATTAATCCAACGCCATTCGACGGTGTCTGTGATTGTATTCACCTTTATAACCATGATTGGAAATGTAAGGAACATAAACCAGAGCGCCATCAGAAGCGAACGTTTTATATCTTTAGGAGTGATTTGTTTTAATGGATTCTGCATCATAGCCTCCTACACCTTCTTCTTGGTCGGTTTACCAAGAATTCCGGAAGGTTTAAAAATCAGGATTATTATTAGAAAGCCAAATGCAAAAACATCTTCATAATCACTGGAGATATAACCTGTTCCAAAACTCTCAGTGAGTCCCAGAACGAAGCTGCCGAGTACTGCCCCCGGGACGCTTCCTATCCCGCCCAAAACCGCAGCCACAAAAGCCTTTATACCGGCAATAAAACCGATATAGAAGTTTATCTGCCCTACATGCGAACTGATTAAGATACCGCCGATTGCGGCAGTTGATGATCCTATCAGGAAGGTTACCATTATAACCTTGTTTATATTGATTCCGACGAGTTGAGCCATGATCTTGTCCTGAGCGGTCGCACGCATGGCTTTTCCGATTTTTGTATATTTTATAAGCAGAGTAAAGAGAACCATTACTACTGCAGTTGTTGCCAGAATAATGAACTGAGTTGTGTTCATTATATTTTCAATAGGTTTCAGGAATTTCAGATCCGGTATGAGATCAGGGAAGGGCTGAAAATCTGAAGTCTGGGCAAGCAGAACATAATTCTGAAGAAACATGGACATACCGATTGCACTTATGAGGGCGGAAAGCCTTGGAGCCTTCCTAAGAGGTTTATAAGCAATTTTCTCCATTGTTACCCCATAGGCAGCAGAAAAAACAATAGCCACAACGGCTGATATAAGAAAGATGATAACCGGATCGAGCCCTGTAAATGCCAGCGCGCCGGAAACAATAAGAGCGGTAAAAGCACCAATCATGTAAATCTCGCCGTGCGCGAAATTTATCAGCTGAATGATTCCGTAAACCATCGTGTAGCCCAAAGCAATAAGGGCATAAATACTTCCTCTTGTAAGTCCACCTAGGAAAAGTTCAATAAAATAAGTACTATTCATATCTGAATAACTCCTCTACCTTGAGGCGTAGTAGTTTCGACAGTTCTTTTGAATTAGAACAGGGCCGCCCTTTTTTAAGGACGGCCCTCGTACTAATTACTGTAGTTCTACGTAAACACCGTTCTGAACCTGGAAAACAGAAAACCCGACACCGATGGCGTCGCCTTTCTTGTCAAAACTGATATTTCCGAGAGTTGTATTAACATACTCACTCTGAAGAGCTTTTGTGAGTGCGTCATAATCAGTCGAGCCGGCTTTTTCAATAGCATTCAGAATGACTGTGGTCGCAGCATATGCGTTAAGGAAGAACGCGCCGGGATCTTCACCGTATTTATCCCGATGAGCCTTATTGGCTGCAATTGTAAGCGGTTCGGTTGAAGTATCTCTAGGGCCAGTTGCATATACACCTTCCGCATATTCGCCGGCTACCTTTATGAATGTATCATCTTTAACTCCGTCATCAGAGATGAAAACTATGTCCATGCCCTTCTTACTTATCTGGCCGACAAGCTTTGAAGCTTCAGGATGATATCCGCCGAAAATAATAGCTTCAGCACCTGAGTTTTTTATCTTGTTTATAACTGCCGAATAGTCAACGGCACCTACTGTTATTCCTTCATAAAGAACAACCTCGGCTTCGCCGTCAGATTCGACCATTGCTTTTGCAAACTCGGCAAGGCCCTTTCCATAATCTCCCTTGTCGTGCAGTATCGCAAGCTTTTTCAAGCCAAGGGTATCAACAGCAAAATCAATCTCCATTCTGGCCTGAGCGTCATCCGGAGCAATTGTCCTGTAAAAGTTAGGGTAATCACCGCTCTGAGTGAGAGGCGGATTCGTAGCTGAAGGTGAGATAGTGATGATTTTTGAATCCTTGTAGATTCCAAGAGCTGCCTTTGTCGCACCGGAACAGATGTGTCCGATTACAGCAACAACATCTTCACCAACAAGCTTCGCGGCAGTATTGGTCGCAACTTCCGGCTTACAAACATCATCTTCGATGATGAGTTCAATTTGCCGGCCCAGGACTCCGCCCCTGGCATTCCAGTCTTCGACAACAAGTTCAGCTGCTTTTACCGAAGGGATTCCATAGGATGCAAGGTCACCCGAGTGAGCGCCGGCAACACCGATTTTGATTGTACCGCTGTCTTTCTTGCAGCCTGTAAGAGAAGCGAATGAGAGTAGAACTGCAGCAAGTAGACATAATACGAGAATTTTTTTCATCTAATGCCTCCATTTTTTTAAGAATATTATATATCCTTTAAATATGCCTATTTTTATCAACTACAACAACCATAACATTACTATCAAAACCAAGCTTATATTTTACCAGCAAAAGCAGAGTAGATCCATAAAAATATTTATATTATTAAGCATTACTAAAGTCGTTTCAGCCATGCTTAAAAAACTCTGTTTGTTATCAAATTATTACGTAAACCGTAGATATTCCTGCAAATCATAATTTATAAGGATTTAACCTATTTATATTTTCAAAGCGGAGTTTGGCTTGTAAAGAAATATATTCTTAAAAAAGGTTACTGCGGCATTAACCAGGCTAAATCCGGGCAGAGCGTTATTGATTATTCGGTCATCGGAACCGTAACACTGGCATCCGGCAGAAAAATAATCCGCGAATCGGTTACGCTCAAGAGTTCATCGAGAGTTTCCTGCAGATTCACTACCGGTTCAATAAAAATATTTTCGAGAGTGCTATCATCAAGTTTTGTATAGGCCATAACCCGAGCCTTTCCGCAGAGCTCGGCAATCTTCGCAGCCTTATGGTGACCAAGTTTATACCCTTTTGCAATCTTTTTAAAAACGGCCTCCGGCGAACTGCAGGAGGAAAGAAGATTGCAAAAAGCAGCCTCTCCTATACCGTCACGGCAGGATGACACGAGGATCAGCGCCCCTCCGTTTTTAAGTGCCGGCTTTGCGTTCTCGATTGCCTTATGAGACTGATATAAATCGATGTCCATCGGGGGCCTGACACAGGCTACGACAACATCGGCCTTTTCCGCGAGGGGGACAATGAAAACTTCCCTGGATCTTTCCACGGCCTTATCGAAGGCTGCATAGAGGCCCCCGGCTGCAACAGCATAAATTTCCTGATCCCGGTCGAGAACTGTCATAATCGTATAAACTTTTTTATCGATCATTCCGCAGGCCTCAAGCATATCCTCATGTACCGGATTCCCCAAAAGCGATAGATTCTTCGCCTTGGAAGAAAGGGCGAGGCTGTGATTCTGCTCTATGGTGCTGAAGGCTGCGACACCTGGAAGAAAACCCTTTCGGCCTCCGGTGAAACCTGCAAAATAGTGAGGCTCAACCGAGCCGATGATCATAATCCGTTCAGCATCCATGACCCTGGTATTCAGAAACACTTCAGTACCACGGGATGTAAGGCCGAGGCGGTACATTTCATCTGCTCTTGCGTCATGGACGGATACCCTGTCCTTAAAACGCGGCCAGAGCGTGCCGAATATGAAGGAAAACTCTTCTTCAGTGGGCACCCGGTGAACACCGGTTGCAATAATAAATTCGGCGCCTGCCTCATCGAGTTCATCGGCTATTGCCTCGAGCACTATTCTTGTCGGAGTAGGCCTGGTTCCGTCATTTATAATTACAAGAAGCTGCCCTGACCCTGAAAGAAAGTCACTGAAACTCCCGGCGCCTTCTGGATTCGTGATTGCGTCTTTAACGGCCTTTATAGGATCGGTGCATTTCGGGACATCATTCGGCTCGAGAACAGCTATTAGCTGCGTTTCGGCGACATCAACTTCAATTGTTTCTTTACCATACGGCAGTGATATTTTCATCTCAATCAATCTCCCCAGCCTCATTGATCAGCAGTTTCTGCCCAAATACAAAGCTCACCATCGCTCCGACTGAAACTATTTAAGCCGGAGAACCTATAAATTCTCTTCAGTATATAGTTGCAGCTCTATCATCCGCTCAAGAAGCTGCCCCTTATCGGCCTCAGGAAAATTAACAAGGACCAACTCTTTTGCATACAATTTCGTTATATAGCGCAGCTTTCTAGGGTTGTTTCTCGAAGAAAACAAAAAGTCAGCATGGCCGCTGTTTATTATTATTATTCCCCGCTCGGCATCATAACTGCTTCTCCATAGCTCACCGGGACAGTGTTTGAAAGTGTAACCCGGAAGCCCCTTCTTTCCCTTTCCCGTACTGTCGTCCGGCCCTCCTTCAGAAAAGAGTTCACCTGTTACGGTTATCGTCGCACTAGTAGAAATAGTTGCATCATTCTCCCGTACTTCGGCAATGAGCTCTTCAACTCCAGGTTCCAAACCTGAAGTAAACTCGATAATTTCACCGGAATCGGAAGACAATCTGCCTAGCCCATTTAAAAGCTTCCATTTAACACTTACGCCTTCATCTATAGGGGTACGCTTTCTGTCACGAGCCTTAAGCTGAAATGTCTTTACAGTGCTTACCGACATTACGGTCGATGTAGGTGATATTACTGCCGAATAAAGAGGCCCGGGGAAATCAAAGAAACTCTTCTCACTTCTGTCTTCTATGGCATATTCGGGCATAACCACGCTCTCAGTCTCAGCCTTATCACCGGTATCATCACCGGCCCCGTCCTGACCAGACTCACCACCTTCTGTCGTAACATGAATAATCTTCGGTTGAACTTTTCCTCTTATCTGCAGCCAGCGGTATTCCTCAGTCGGGAGAAACTGGAGGGCATCCTTCAATGCCTTACTTATTCGCCTGAGAATACTCTTGCTCGCCTTCTCTTCTTCCGCCCGTTTCTCTGCCGACAGGACTATTTCAAGATCCTCGATTATTGTACTCATCGATATGACAAAGCTCTCATAAGCCGAATCGAGGATGATTCCATCTCTCGTTCCGGGTGTCAGCTGCAAAAAGGAGACATCTATGATACCTTCGAGAATATCCGAATTCCACGGCGAACCGGAAAACGCTTCGAGTGATGTTAAGTCATCGATTACCCTGGTGCCCTGCTTGTACAGCCCCAGCTTGTTCTGCGACGAGGGGTCGTTTATATAAAGTTCGCAGTAGATCTCCCCATTTGGATTAGACGGCTGGGAAAGATTATGAATAAGGCGTCCGGAAAATTTCCGAGGCTCTACAATGAGTTCTTTTCTTGCACTCTTATCAACAATTTTTATCTCAACGCCGCTTCTCGAGATGCGGTCACGAAGCTCGGAGGCAAGATAATTCTGAATCTTCTCACCCGAGAGCTGCCTGATTCCGGGAAGCAGCGGAGTAATATGGAGTTCGGTTCCCGTACCTTTTTCAAACAATTCCCGAACATCGGAAATATGATATCCGGGATTATCCTTAACAAGTTTGAGCCGCCTGGTCAGCCCTTCACTGCCTGTGGAAGTCAGCATTAGCTGATCCCCGACGGTCCAGAAGCTCAAGAGGCCTATCCCGAACTCGCCCTGAATGTTAACGGCACCCTGTTTTTTGAGTTGCCGTTTAATTGAGTCACCAATATGGGTGGCAACATACTGAAAGTCGTCTATTCCGCTGCCGTCATCAATAATCTTTATATAATGCTGATGATGATGCTTACCGCGAATAATTTTAATATGCTTCGCCTTGGCATCGATGCTATTTTCAACAAATTCCGCAATGGCCTTTAGGGGGTTATTCTGTGAATACGCAATAATTGTGATTGCATTCCAGTTATCTCCAATTTTAAGCATGCCCTCGTTGGGATTCTCTATTACTGACAAGTTGCCTTCCTTACCCGATGTTTTTTGTTCTATATCGATAGTTGAGAATAATTATTACCTAAATCAAGAGAGATTACTACGGCTGTAGACTATTTTCTAAGAGCAGAAAAATATTATAGCCCGATTACAGGCATCTGTTACGTGCTCGCGAAGGGTTCGAGCGCAGATGTTCATGCGCCCGCCCCTGAGCATAAGAGGATCTTGCTTCCTAAGTTCATGCCATGAGATCGACGTTTTCACCAAGCTCATCATCCTGCACTACTTCAGATTCAACTGCATCTTCTTCATGAATGGGCAGATCTGCCGGCAGGGAACTCTCGCGGGGGGGAGCATTTTCTGGAATTACAGGTTCGACTTCCATAAGTTACCTCCATACTTTAAATTTATGCATTTTTTAGTTAAAAGTACAGAGAATTCCACAAACTTCAGTTTTCAGTACCTTAATAGAATTGAACATTCGTCTATGGAAGACTCAGCTGTTCAGTCCAGATGTCGCGGTCAAATCCGGAGAGGTATTTGTTATCATCATATAAAAGGAATGGGCAGACTACCTCTTTCGTATAATTTTCTTTCAGATATACAACAACAGACTGCATCTCTTCGAGTTCAAGTACATCAAGAAGGGCCCAACTGTAAGCTATTTTCAGTTCATTCAGCAACTGCTGAGCCGCGTGAAAAAACTCACATTTTTCTGAACCGATTAACATAATTTTTCTTCCGTCATCACCACCGTTTACCGGGGCGAAGGAAAGCTTTTCAAGCATTATGCACCTCCGCATACACTTCTTTATATATAGAATAATATAATTTCTGATATAAGGAAAGTTTTTTTTCAAACAAAAACAGGCACACCACTCTCAAGGGACTTCGGAATGCCTTAGGCCGCCGCAAAACAAGGTCGGGCTGACGGCAGGCGGAAACATCACCCGGCAGCAGGAGTACCGTTGCCCTGTTTTACAGCAGCGGCGCGAACATTCTGAATATTGAATTCCTGAGTTTCTTAAGAAACCCCAGGTTTTCGCATTCTTCCAGGCTTATCTTTCTGCTTCTTTTAATATCTTCTTCGAATAGATTTTTCAAGGTTGCAGCCTTTATGTTGTCATAAATTACCACATTTATTTCATAATGAAGCAGAAAACTTCTCATGTCCATATTACAGGTTCCGACAGTTGCTATTTTCGAATCAATAATCAGATATTTACTATGAAAAAAGCCTTCTTTGAAATGATAAAACTCTACTCCGGCCATGATAAGCCGCTCATAATATGTATGAGCCACCCAAAACGGAATCCATTTATCAGGCGGGGAGCCTGCCATTATCACTTTAACACGTACTCCGGCAAGAGCTGCCGTTATTAAAGCTTCTTCTATTGCGCTGTCCACGACAAAATAAGGACTTGCTATTAGAATTTCCTCATTGGCATTTGCTATCATGCTAAAATACAGTTCTTTCAGACTATGCCAGTCCGAATCAGGACCGCTTGTGACAATCTGCAGAGGAACTTCACCATGTGTTTCTTCAACCGGCGAGAAATAGGAGGCCTCATCATCTATGGTCCCGCCGCTGTTTTCCCAGTCGGCCATAAAAACTGCCTGAAGCAGGTTAACTGTATCGCCCTGGAGTTTAACATGAGTATCGCGCCAGGATTTAAAACGTTTTCCGCCGTCGATATATTCGCTTCCGATATTCATTCCGCCGGCATATCCTATCTTTCCGTCAATCACAAGGATTTTGCGATGATTACAGTAGTTAAGAAGCCATCCGCTTAGCGGGTTCAGCGGATCAAGAAAATAGCGAGTTCTAACCCCGCCCTTCCGAAGCTGCCTCTTGTACCGGCGGGACATCATCCTGAAACACCCCACACCATCGAATAGAACCCGAACCTTGACTCCCTCAGATACTTTCTGAATAAGGGCGTCCTTGATTTTCTCACCAAGCCCATCTGACCGCCATATGAAATATTCCATATGAATGGATTTCTCCGCTCTTTCTATATCCTGAATCATGTCACTAAAAAGGTTCTCTCCCTCATCATAGAAGGAGATCCTATTATTCATTGTCAAGATTGCCCCGCTGCTCTTGAGCAACATCCTGACCATCTTAACCGCGTCATTGTCATAATCCGACGGAATGTCTTTAAGAAAATCTCGCTGCCGATTGATAAGCTCTCCAAGATTGTCCTTGAAAATTCGCTCCGGAATGTGTTTGACGATCTTTCTTTTTTTCCAGTTAACTCCATTTAAAAGATAGAACAGAATTCCAATGAAGGGCACAAAATACAGGATGAGCAGCATTGAAACAGCCCAGTTAGGATCCCTGTTGCTTAGTAGGATTCTGACTGTGATAACGATGACTATCAGATATAAAACAATATTCGCATAGTAACCGAGTGAAAAACGGGCAAAAAAAGGAAGAAATGTCATAAATTACTTAATCCACCCAGCTGTATGATCTTTCGACAGCCTTATTCCATTGGCGATACTTTTCATAACGCTCCTCGGCGCTCATTAAAGGAGTCCACCGGCGGTCTTCCATCCAGTGTTTCTTCAGTTCCTCTATCCCGCTCCAGACTCCAACCGAGAGTCCGGCTGCGTAGGCGGCTCCGAGCGCGGTTGTTTCGGAGACAAGCGGTCTTACCACGGGAATGTCGAGCAGATCTGATTGGAACTGCATAAGAAGATTATTCACCGTCATTCCTCCGTCAACCTTGAGAGAAGTAATCTCAATACCCGCATCTTTCTCCATTGACTCGAAGATCTCACGGGTCTGAAAAGCGGCAGACTCAAGAACCGCTCTCGCGATATGTGATGAATTAGCATAACCAGTCAGTCCGGTGATTACGCCCCTTGCATCCGGCCGCCAACGCGGTGCGAATAGTCCTGAAAATGCCGGCACAATATACACACCGCCGTTATCCTCCGCCTTCAGCGCGAGCGATTCAATGTCGGATGATTTCTCGATGAGTCCGATATTATCACGAATCCACTGTACAAGAGAGCCGGCAACCGCTATTGAGCCTTCGAGGGCGTAGACCGCATCATCATCACCAATACGGTAGAGAACCGTTGTCAGAAGCCCATGCGCCGACTCGACAATTTCGGTTCCGGTATTAGCCAGCATGAAACAGCCTGTTCCGTAGGTATTCTTGCTCGTTCCCTGCTCAAAGCAGGCCTGTCCGAACATTGCCGCCTGCTGATCTCCGAGAATACCAGCCACCGGAACCTCAGCCCCGAACGGTCCGTCTTTCCTGGTATATCCGTAAGGTTCGGCCGGAACTGAAGATACTATAGAAGGAAGCATCTCAGCCGGCACCTTAAAATGACCGAGCATCTCCTCATCCCAGCTAAGAGTCTTGAGATCCATCAGCATGGTACGGCTTGCATTCGACACGTCGGTCACGAATGCGCCTCCGTCCTCCGCGCCGGTCAGCTTCCAGACCAGCCAGGTGTCGATAGTACCAAATACGGCCCGGCCTTCCCTGGCGGCGTCCGCTACCTCTGAGGAATTCTCCAGCAGCCAGCGCATCTTTGTTCCGGAAAAATAGGTGGCAAGCGGCAGTCCAACCTTGGCCCTAAACCTGTCCACGCCTCCGTCTTTTGCGAGCTCTTCAGCTATGCCTGCAGTCCGGGTGTCCTGCCAGACGATTGCATTATGAAGCGGGAGCCCGGTTATCCTATCCCACACAAGAGTAGTTTCCCTCTGATTGGTAATTCCTACTGCGAATATTTCTTCAGGTTTTACGTTATTATCTCCAAGGACCCGACGTACGGCCTCTCCGGCATTAGTCCAGATTTCCATAGGATCATGCTCGACCCATCCAGGTTTAGGATAAATCTGCTTGTGTTCGATCTGATAAGAATAAACCTCTCTTCCTTTTTCATTGAAAAGGATGAAGCGTGTACTCGTCGTTCCCTGATCGATGGAACCGATGTATCGCTGTTGCATGCTCAACTCCTCTAAAAAACAATGACTGATTATACAATAGAAAGGTAAATTTGTAATGTAATAATTCAGCCCGGGTGAGCGCTTGAATGCTTCCTCACTAAGCTGTATATTCATATTATGAATACACTTGAAATTACAATAGATTCCCTGTCATACGGCAGCGCCGGTGTTGGCCGGGTTGGCGGAATTGTATACTTTGTTCCGTTCAGCTGTCCCGGCGACAGGCTAGAGATAAAAGTAACAAAAACAGAAAAAAGGTACCGAGAGGCTGAAATAGTACGTATTATCGAACCATCAGCCGATAGGATCAAGCCGCCCTGCCCCTATTACGGGGTCTGCGGAGGCTGTCAGTGGCAGCAGGTTTCATATCCTCTGCAGCTTAAGGGAAAAGAAAGAGAACTCAGAATGAATCTTTCAAAAGCCCGGCTTTCTGAAATAGAGGAGAAGGTAAAAACCTGTGTCCCCTCACCTAAAGAGCTGGCTTACCGCCGAACCGCCAGATTCAAGGTTGTGAAAAACCCCGACACGGGAAAACCTGAGGCGGGCTTCTATCAGGCTGCAAGTTATAATCTTGTGAAAGTTGAAAAATGCCTGCTGCTCAACGAGGCCCTGAACAGCAGCCTAAAAGATATTGATATTACAAAACCGGGGCTCGTCGGCTTCGATCTCTTCTATGATGAGACAGACAAGGTCGTTCCTTTCTACAGGTTCTCAGAAAAAGACCAGGGCGCGGATTTTTTCCAGGTAAACGGAGAAGTCAATGAGGCCATGATGGAGTATCTGAAAAAAACAGTCGCCGAAAAAATAGACGGAAAACCGAGGATTCTCGACATATACTGCGGAGACGGAAACCTGTCTCTCCAGATGGCAGGCGAAGCCGCCGCAATTACCGGCTGGGATAATTCTAAAACAGCTATCGCGCGCGGAAATATGCGGGCGGAAGCTTTAAAAGAATCAGGTGAAAGATGTAAAATCAAGTTTTACGAGGCCGATGTAGATAAATCATGGAAGTTCATCTCCGGTTACGCTCGGGAAGCTGACTGCATCATCATCGATCCTCCGAGAAAGGGCCTGAAAAACCAGACCGCAAGACTTGCCGGGCTGAAGGTTCCGCTCATCATCTACGTTTCATGCGCGCCCCCGGCCCTCGCAAGAGATCTGGCCGCCTTCGTTGAGGCGGGTTATGAGATTGAAGAAATTCAGCCCTTCGATATGTTCCCGCAGACCTATCATCTTGAAACCGTAACTGTGCTAAGAAGGAAGTAAAGAAAAGGATATAGCCGGGACCTGAGGTCCCGGCTGACTTTTATAGATACTTCGAAAGAAGTCCTGTTTTTTCGTTAAACTCGTCAATTTCCCTGTCCCATTCATCGGCCTTGGAGAACTGATCGGACCAGTAGTTGTCATCATACCATTGAGCGTTCAGCTCTTCCACGCTCTTGCCCTGCTGCTCAACCCAGGTAAAGTATTTCAGATTATGCATTCTGCGTCTGTCATAATAGGTTGTCTCTATCATATTGTCGATTCCGGTTCCCATGAGATAACGCTCATAGCAGACAGCTGCTTTCTCGTGGTTATAGGCGCCGTACTTTCCGTTGTACTCAATCATACGTGAACCGTACATCTCCATCGAGTCGGTGGCCACGGAAAAGACAGTATCATTCTCATTCATCTCATAATACTTGGCCATCTTGATTGCCCCAAGCATATTGGCAATAGAGGAAATACCAAGGTAGGCAAGTTTTGATATAATCTCATCAGAAACACCTAGCTCCCGTAGATATGCATGCCCGGCCTCTTCGTTAAAAAGCCGCATTATTCTGATAACGGCCTCATCATCAATACCGGCGGCCATATCCATATTCTTCAAATTGTGAACCCAGGGAATGTGCTTATCACCTATACCTTCTATCCTGTGTCCGCCGTAACCATTATAAAGGAGGGTCGGACACTGAAGAGCTTCTCCCGCACAGAGTTTCATATTAGGATAAACGGTCTTGAGATATTCACCCGAGCCCAGAGTACCAGCAGAGCCCTGAGTTAAAAAGAGGGCACTCAGGCGCTGACCGTCCTTCTTATTTGAGTTAAAAACTTCTTCCATAGCGGGGCCGGTTACAGCGTAATGCCACATAGGGTTACCAATTTCAGAGAACTGGTTGAGGTTTACAATCGAATCACCACGTTCGGCATCAAGCTCTTTACACTTATCATAGATCTCCTTGACGTTACTCTCGCAGCCTTTGGTCGCGAAGACTTCGGCACCGAGTTTATGCAGCCAGCTGAATCTCTCTTCGGACATTTCTTCCGGCAGAATAGCAATTGATTCACAACCCAGCAGGGCAGAATCGTAGACACCGCCACGGCAATAATTTCCGGTTGAGGGCCAGAGAGCCTTCTGAGTGGTAGGATCAAAACGTCCTGTTACCAACTTTTCAACCAGCGGGCCGAAGGTTGCGCCAACCTTGTGAGCCCCGGTAGGAAAAAACTTTCCTACAAGCATGAATACTCTTGCCTTTACTCCGGTAATTTCCCGTGGAAGCTCAATATAATTAACATCGCCGAAATCACCGCCTTTTTCGACCGGCTCATTCTTCCATGTTATTCTGAACAGGTTCAGCGAGTTCAGATCCTGCATCCCGATGCCCTTAAGCTCCTTTTTTATCTCCTCCGGAATAAGATTCGGATTGCGCATCTGTGCATAAGTTGGAATAATAATGTTCCTTTCACGGCACCTTTTAATTGTATTCTGAAGTACCTGTTCATTTGTTTTCATAGAAAATCCTCACAGTTTCAGTAGTATCGTTAAGTTTAACACAGCTTTATCAGGCAGGCAACGCTTCTTTTATTGCAATTATCTACAATATTATTAACATTATCAGTAATTTCGACCTCCTTAAATACCTATTCCATTATTTTATTGCACGCCTGGCAAAACAAGCCTATACTTAAATAAAATGGATCAAAGGAGAAGGTAATATGAAAATTTTAATTGCGGACAAGCTCTCGGCCACAGCCGTAAAAAATCTCGAAGCATTCAATATTCAAGTTGTAATGGACCCTGATCTAACTGCGGAAACCATTCCCGGCGTCATCAGTCCCTATGATATTCTGGTGGTCAGATCAACAAAGGTTTCAGAAGAAACCATTGAAGCCGGAAAAAAGCTTTCCCTCATCATCAGGGCAGGAGCCGGGGTTAATACCATTGACCTTGAGTCCGCGTCGAGACTCGGAATTCATGTTACCAACTGCCCTGGTAAAAATACCGCCGCCGTCGCGGAACTTGCCATGGGTCTTTTAATTGCGGCCGACCGGCGGATAGCCGATTGTAGTGCGGATCTAAGAGCCGGAATATGGAACAAAAAGCTCTACAGCAAGGCTGCAGGTCTTAAAGGCCGAACTCTTGCCATCATCGGCATGGGCGCGATAGGACAGGCGATAGCTGTCAGGGCCGAGGCGTTCGGGATGAATGTCGCCGGCTGGTCGAGAAGTCTGACTCCGGAAAAAGCGGATGAGCTGGGAATAGAATTCTGCGCTACTCCTCTTGAAGCCGCCGCGAAGGCTGACGCGATTACAGTTCACCTTGCAGCCTCGGCGAATACAAAGCATTTTATCGGCAGCGAGTTCTTTGACGCCATGAAAAAAGACGCTATTTTCATTAATACCTCAAGGGGTGAAATTGTAGACACCGGCGCGCTTAAAGAGGCCATAAAAAGTAAAGGCATAAAGGCAGCCCTCGATGTGTATGAGAACGAACCAGCTGCAAGCTCAAAAGAGTTTTCAGACAGGGATCTTGCCGCTGCCATCACCGGGACTCATCATATCGGCGCATCGACCGACGAGGCCGCCGAATCAATTGCGGCCGAAGTTGTAAGAATAGTAAAGCTGTACAAGGAAACCGGCACTCCCCCGAATGTAGTTAACCTCAGAACCAAGGTAGAAACAGACATAAGCCTGGTTGTCAGACATTTTAATAAAGTCGGGGTCCTTGCAGGAGTCCTTGATGAAATCAGAACTGCCGGCATAAACATCGAGGAAATACAGAACAGCATATTTGAGGGCAACAAGGCGGCTGTCTGCACGATTAAACTTGATGATACGCCCACAGACGATCTTCTAAGCCGGATATCAGAAGCGGAGAATATTATCAACGTGTCGGTAAAGTAAAACATGCAGCAATTCTGAATTTGACTGCAATTCCCCCGAATGTCGGCCCTTGCTGCCCCCGGTGTCATCAGAAAAAGGTTCGGAAGACCTCAATTTTTCCTGACGGCGCCGGGGCCCCCAGCGGCGGCATACAAAGGCAGCCAAATTCAGAACTACTGACGTCCCGGAAGCGGGAATTTGAGCTTTTCAACATACAACAAAGAAGAATGATTTAGATATTTTGACATTAAAAGATTATACAAGGGCTTCTGGAGATAAGATTTAGAATTGCTGTAAAAGATGCTGTAATATTTGCACAGAATATATAATGTGTTATACTCCCTGTGGAAGCAGATGGGATCTGGTGGTCTCCGCGGTCTTCAAAACCGTTGTCTGCAATTGAGCAGAGGCAGGTTCGATTCCTGCCTCTTCCGGATTATTTTAATAAAAACGTGAGTATTTCATCAGCCTTTCCTATAATAACATGTCCCGTTCCTTCAAGCAGATTGATTTCTGCATGAGGTACAAGCTCCCGTACCCTCTTCGCCGCCGCCTTTGAATCGAACAGCGCGTCCTTATCTCCTCCGAAGTACTGAACCGGCATTGTCAGCCTGCCAAGCTCCTGGTCTGAGAAAAGCGGAATAGGCTCGAGAAGAGGCTTGCAGTGTTTTGAGACAAGCCTACCAAACTCAAAAACCTCTTCAGCCATCGGTAGTCCATGGGAGATCATCCCGTAATTCCGCCTGGCTCCCCATTTCCCCAGAATCATCAACGGCAGGGCTTTGAACAGATAGCTGATTTTCATCGGCGTAACCCCGGAAGTAGTCAGCATGCTAAGTTTTATAACACGCCCGGGTCTATCCGTAGCCAGCTTCAGCGCCACAAAGGCTCCGAGAGACATGCCGACTATCGAGATATTATCTATTCCGAGAACGTCGAGGAGGCTCTCAAGCCATTTCACATAATCACTCCCTGAAGGGCTCAACCTCAGATCACAGCTCAAACCAGGTTCTCCCGGCATGTCGGCGGCAATTACCCGAAAATGACGGCTCCATGTTTCAACATCCCCAATCCAGGATGCCGAATTACTTGAGGTGCCGTGGAGCAGTAAAAGCGGCGGCTGACTCTCATCACCTGAAATGATAACATGAGTTGCTCCCCTGGAAGTTTCCACCATCCGTCTTTCATTCGGGACCGGCCAGAATTCCAAAATCCTGGAGCACCGGTTTTGCACCGCCATCCTGCCTTTATCAGTCCTGAATACGCTTTCTGTAACCATATCATCTCCTATCCCGCCAATAAAGGATCAAGCATCTTCATGATGCTGCTTATGAACAAAGGAGTTCCATAAAGAATAAACCGCGCGGTTCCGGTGTCCCGGTCATGGAGAAAGTCATACCGGCTCGCCCCCCAGGCGGGATCCTTTCCGTTTAGTACGGCAATAAGGGTATTTGATATCCTTGACGCTTCATCATTCTGAGCATTCCTGAGTTCTATTACGGCCGAGACCGACAGCCTGTGTTCAATCGGGATCGCCGGCGCTGAGCTGATTTCAGCCGAGGACTTCGGTGCAAGTTCACCATGGGCGTACTCCTTGAAATCATCAACATGAATCTTCCATGCCCGGCCGATTTTCCTCGCCTTGAGACTGCCTTCTCTGATAAATCGTTGAACCGTCTTAGGATGAAGACCCAGAATCTCCGCTATTTCGCCTACCGTATACATAATTTTTTCCATAGACAACTCCTATACTCTCATTATTCCCCTATAGTCCATATTAGTCAAGTTTTTCAGTTCTTATTATTCCTTAATATTCCCTTCACATCAACTATCGGTCTATTTTCCCGGGATTAATTGTTTCAGATTAAACACCGCAGGGCCGATCTTTAAACAGAAGGTGGCTTATGGAAAATTCGGAAATGAAAAAAATACCCCAAATTGAACAGATAATGAACGATGAGCGCGTCGGCAGCTGGTTTGAAAAAATCAGCAGACCTCTCACGGCTGCCTCTGTCCGCCGGGCTGTCAGTCATTACAGGGAAAAAGTTATCTCTGGCCGGGCTTTCAGTGAACATGAACTGTATCCAATTATTGATCAGGTTTGCAAGGGTCTTTATGACCGCAGAATCCGTCCGGTAATCAATGCAACAGGAGTAATTCTTCATACTAATATGGGCCGTTCCCCCATTCTTCCGGAGGTCTGGGACGATTGCCGCGAAGTAAACACAGGATATTCAAACCTGGAACTCTCGCTTAAAACCGGCAAAAGGGGGAAACGAAACGGTCTTGTTCCTCTTCTAATAAACACTCTGACCGGAGCCGAAAGCAGTACCGTTGTAAATAATAATGCCGCCGCCGTTTATCTTTTGCTGAGTACCTTTGCAGCGGGGAAGGAAGTGATTGTATCCCGGGGTGAACAGGTACAGATTGGGGGAGGGTTTAGAATTCCGGAGATTTTGGCGGCTTCCGGTGCAAAGCTTGTCGAAGTAGGAACCACGAACATCACAACTCTCGCCGACTACCTTGATGCCGTGACTGATGACACAGCAATGATACTCAAGGTTCACAGGGCCAATTTCGCTCTCAGGGGCTTCACATCCGAACCCGCACTCAAAAAAATTACGGAAGCCCTCCCGGACGGCATTCTTACCGTAGTTGATCAGGGCTCTGGAGTACTGAATGAGAACCTTCCGGGAGAGAAGAAAGCCCAATCGCTGATTGACGACGGAGCGGATATTATCAGCTTTTCATGTGATAAAATACTGGGAGGTCCTCAGGGCGGAATAATTGCCGGAAAAAAAGAACTCATAGACAGACTCGACAGACATCCTCTCATGCGCACAATGCGCCCCGGTAAAACTATTTATTCGCTCCTCGAGGCTACGCTTCTACACAGAATGGAAAATCCCGGGGCACGCTCAAGACATGCCGAAGCGGCAGACAGTTTTGAGGAGGCGTCGGAGAAATGCCGGAAGATCAAACGGGGACTATCGGCAGACATTTTCAAGATGACGGACGACACCCTCTGCATAGGCGGGGGCAGTACTCCCGATGAGTTCTTTGCCTCACGCGCGATTGAAATTATATCCGACAAGATGAAACCCGAAAGAATCTTAAAGATACTTCGAGATTCTGATCCGCCGGTAATTGGAACAATCAAACATGAACGGGCGTTCCTGAATCCTTCGGCTCTGAATGATGATGAGATGAAATACCTGAAGAGTGTTCTCAAAGACATCGAGGAGAACCTCTAGGGTGTTCATTATCGGAACCTCGGGTCATGTTGATCATGGGAAAACACTGCTCATAAAAACGCTCACAGGAATTGATACCGACAGACTACCGGAAGAAAAGAAAAGAGGTCTTACCATAGACCTTGGCTTTGCTCATTTCACCGGCAGTGACGACAAGCAGATTGGAGTCGTAGATGTGCCGGGCCACGAGAAATTTATCCGTAACATGACTGCCGGAGCATGGGGGATCGATCTTGCGCTGCTTGTAATTGCAGCCGATGACGGATGGATGCCGCAGACGGAGAATCATCTTAAGGTACTCACGGCAATGGGGATATCCGATATAATTATTACCGTAACAAAATCTGATCTTGCCGGCGCGGCACGAATAAGTGAAGTCAGGGAATTTGCAGAAGAGTCGGTTCTCGAAATGACTGGCAAAAGGCCTGAATCAATTTCTGTCTCAGCCCGTACAGGCCTCGGGATTGATGAATTAAAAACCCTGATTATCAAACACCTTGAAGCACATGAACCTTCCTCATCTCAGTTTTCCGAGCCTCTGATGTTTATAGACCGTGTTTTCAGCATAAAGGGTGCGGGACTTGTGGCAACTGGAAGCCTCAGAGAAGGCCCGATAAGCCGGGGCGACTCCCTCCTCCTTCTGCCCGCAGGAAAAGAGGTGAAAATCAGGGGACTTCAGACACATGACATGACAGCCGAGACTGCGGCCCCGTCAGTACGGGCGGCTCTGAACATCACAGGAGTAACCACTGAAGAGATTGGCCGGGGCAGCTGTATTACCACCTTTAAATCCGGCTTTACCGCCGAAGAAGAAGCGGTAATCATGCTTACTTCAGGAATGAAGAACATCAGAAACCACGGCGAGGCCGAGTTTGCCTCCGGAACGGCCCACTCTATAGGCACAATACATTTCATAAATGACAGCTCCTGTGCCCGTATAATCCTTGAAAAAAAGACGGCACTCAGGACAGGCCTGCCCATGGTCATTATAAGGAAGGGCGGAAGCCGGATTACCGGAAGCGGAATAGTAATATGGAAGGGACCAAGCGGCCATGATGAGCGCCGGAGAATCGCCTCAGCCGCCGACAGTATCAAACTTCCTTATTCAAAGGAAGAGGATATCCGAATCAAGCTGGCAGTTCACGGTTGGGCAGATGACTCGGGTATATTTTCATTCAGCGCGGCCTACCTTCAGTCCTCCGCCGAGATGATAAGTAAGCTCATAACCTCGCGCGGTGGAATGAAGTCCCGGGAGATTGCCGGAGTTTTAAATCTTCCATCTGGACCCGCGGATGCCCTCTGCGGTAAACTTGAGAAAGCAGGCAAACTGAAGCTTAGCGGGGAGAGCTGGTTTACCTCGGACGGAACGGAACCGGAGCTTAGCCCGCAGGCGCAGATGGTATTTGACGCGGCCGATAAGGCAGGTCTGCTCGGGCTTGACCTGTTAAAGGAAAAAATTCCTGGAGTCCATAAGGAACTGCGGAGTCTAACGCGCGCGGGCCTCATTGTTCCGATTAGCGAGAATCTTTTTTATACTGATAAGGTTTTCACCGAAGTCTGCGCTCTAGTGCTTGCCGGTCTAAAGCCCGGCGATACCTTTGATATCGCACACACAAAAGAGAAGACAGGACTTTCACGAAAATACATAATTCCTCTTCTCAACAAGATGGAAGAGCGCGGTATTGTAGAGAGAGAAGATAATATGAGAAGGGTAAAGAAACTTATTTCTGCCGGCCCGGAATAATTTTCTTCCCGGCAAGAAGCCCTATAGCGATGGGAACCATGAGAATGAGAAGCGAATAGTAAGCTTTTTCAATTCCTAAATCAGTTCCGATACTCCCTATCATGAACGGAAAAACAGCCCCGCTTAATGACATCATCGAAAACAGAACAGCTGTGACGGCACCCGAGCGCTCCGGATAAAGTCCGGTTCCGGCCGACATCATCGACGGAAAAATAGGGCCTACACCTATTCCATAGATAAAGCATAACACAAGCTTTAAACGGAAATCGGAAATATTCAAGAAGAGCACAAGTGCCGCCGCGGCAAGCGCTAGTCCTATCCGCGGAAGAAACCAAAGGCTGAAGCCTTCGGGCTTTCTTGAATTGAGCAGCCTCCCCAGAATGACCCCTAAAAGGAAACTTCCGACCGCAAAACCTGATATTTCAGCAACGGTTCCAACCCGGCTTATAAAATATTCGGCCAGCCAGTAAGAAAAACTGAGATCTATTCCGACTCCGAAAAATATCATCAGCCCGGCGAAAAGAACGCGCTTGTCGCCGAACAGGCGGAATACACTGAGGCTGCCGGCATGATTTGCCGCGGGCTGCGGGAGCCTTGAAAGCAAAACAAGCAGGAATAAAACCATTGCAATAGCGGCAGTTATATAAAATGCTGCCCGCCAATTAAAGCCTGCTAAATACACCAGCGAAATAAGTATAGGGGCTGAAAAACTGCCCACAGCCGCGAACATTGTTGACAGCGAAACATAGGCACCACGTTTTTCAGGATACATCTGCAGCATTATGCTCTGCCCGACCGCCCCTATCGGGCTGCCGAACAGGCTCATAACAAAGACTGTTAAAAGGAGAAAGACATAGGTAGGGGCAAAGCTGAAGAAAACAAGCCCGGCCGCCAGCATTAGGAGAAACATCAACCAGAAGACTTTCCTTCTCCTGTAATCTGATACCCATCCCCCGGCAAAGGTGCCGAAGAATGAGGCGACAGACAGCAGCGTAAAAATCAATCCTGCCTGAGAGTAGTCGAGTGAAAATTCATCAATAATAAATGGAATCGAAGGTCCCATGAGTCCTATAACAAGAACCCAGAGACCATTCGCCATGAATGCTATGCCGGGCATCTTAGATGTGGGCCATTGCCTGCTTCACGGTCCAATCCTCATGCACAATTCCTGACATTGCTTCAATCATTGCCTTCGTGTTCTCATGCTGCCAGATATTGCGGCCGATTGCTATTCCTGATCCTCCGGCCTGAATTGAGTAGAAGACGTCACTGAAAACATCCTCGATGCTGTCGGTCTTCGCTCCGCCGAGGATGACGACGGGAACCATAGCGCCTTCGATAACTTCAGCAAATGAATCGGGATCCCCGGTATAATAGGTTTTTATTATATCGGCGCCGAGTTCTGCAGCGGCACGGGACGCTAGCCTGACTCCGGCCGGATCGGTTGACTTCAGGTCCTTGCCTTTGGCCATTGCCTCAACCATAAGAGGAAGCCCCCATTCTTCACAGCTGTCGGCGACGAGGGAAGCCTGCTTTGTAAAAAAGCCTTCCCTCTGGTGGCCGAATTTTACGGTTACCGCAGCGCCGGCACTTCCGTACCTGAGCGCAGTATCGACCGAGGTTATCATCTCTTCCTCGAATCCTCCGCCGAGAACAGTAAACCCGCCGGTAAGCCTTAATATCAGCCCCAGACTTCGGTCAAATGCTCCCTCGGCAGCCCTAAGGAAGCCTCGGGTAGTAAGAACAGCATCGGCGCCTCCGTCGACACAGTCCTGTATCAGCTTTGCCGGTTCGTTAATGCCCTTCATAGGACCGGCAATACCGCCGTGATCAATGGCAACAATGACGGTTTTACCCGTATCTTTCCTGAAAATTGAATTCATTCTGATTGTTTTTCCGGTATTCATTGGTTCTCCTTAGGCTATTGTGTTTAACTGGGCAAAAATATCTTTAAGATTCAGATAACTCTTTTTATAAAGTTGGTAATACTCACCATAGACCTTGCCTTTTTCCGTATCGGGTTCAAAGACCGTCTTGATGCGTAATATTTTATCCGCCGCTTCGGCAATACTATCGACATCCCCGAGGGCCCGGAGGGCCAGTACGAGGTTTCCGATCAGCTCTGATTCGGTTGATTCGGGTACGAGGATTTTGCGGCCGGTTATATCGGCCTTAATCTGATTCCAGAGAGCGCTCTTTGACGGTCCGCCTGTTATCCGGAGCTCATCCACCTGTGCCCCGTTCTCGGTCATAACATCGATAACGTCCCTCATTGCATAGCCTACAGATTCCAGAACCGCCCTGACCATCTCATCTCTTCCGTGGTTCAGCCCGAGGCCGATGAAGGCTCCGCGCGCGGAGGGGTCCCAGTGGGGAGCGCGTTCTCCGGCTAGATAAGGAAGAAAAATCAGTTTATCAGCTCCCGCGGGAACCTTGGCCGTATCTCGCAGGAAATCAGTAAACCCCTCGCCGCTTCTGCCGAACCTGCTCTTGATCCATTCGAGCGCTCTGCCCGAGGTAGAAATTATCCCCGACACATTGAAATAAGGCTCAACAACGTGGCCGTATCCCATGAGCCTTGGATCTTCGATATACTTTTTGGTGCAGAGGTTTATCCCCTCCGAGGTTCCGGAACGGTCACAGGCTCTTCCGGGATATACGGCCGCGGTACCAAGGAGGGTAACGATAAAGTCCGGTCCGGCCGAGACAACCCTCAGCCCCGCGGGCAGGCCGGACTCAGAGGCGCCCTTAGGCGAGACCTTCCCGGCAATACAGCCGGGCTTTCTGAAATCCGGAAACTTCCTGCAATCAAGCCCAAGACCGCCGAGGAGTTCGTCACTCCAGAAGTACTTTTCAAACCGCTCACCAGGAAGAATTGTTAACGCTTCCCCGGTAAGCCAGAAGGCCATCGATTCCGGACATGAAAGAAAGAACTCAGTTCTCTCATAGATCTCGGGGCGTTCATCCATTATCCACAGCGCCTTCGGCAGATAAAAGGTCGGATCAATATAGAAATCCTGAAGCTCTTTAATCTTCCCCGCCTGTACTATGCCCCGCCTGTCCATCCAGGTCATTACCGGCTCAAGAAAACTGCCGTCCCTGCCTACTGGCACAAGGGTTGGACCATTCCCGCTAATTACGGCCGCCCGGAGCCCGTCAGAAGATCGTCCCTCTAAAAGCTCAGATGTAATCTCAGCGAAAGCTGATTTCCATCGGTCGGTGTCAGCCTCATAGCAGGCAGTCTTTCCAGCGTCCGAGGCCACGAGAATCCTCGATGCGAACTTTAAAAAATTCCCTTCTTCTGAGAACAGGGCTCCCTTGATGACAGTAGTGCCGATATCAAATGCTGCTATCATCCATCAAGCCCGAGCAGAACTCTCTGAGTTTCGGTACCCGTCGCGGCATTCATTGCTTCGACGATATTATCAAAACGGCCAATCATGCTGATGAGGGGCTTAACGTTTATTTTTCCGAATGAAAGCAGCCTTACAGCCTGCTGAAAGTCAAATTCAGTTCGTCCTTCAGTCCCGGTTACCAGGGTCTCATTCCGATGAAGGACATTCATGTCGATTGGCAGAACCGGCTTATCCTGCATGTAGGCCGTATAGATATTCACGCGGCCGTTTTTCCTGATTGAACTGAAGGCTGACTCCAGAGCAGGTATCGCGGGGCTTGTTACGACACAGGCATCCACGCCTCGTCCGCCGGTAGCTTTCTTTAGAACCTCCGCGGGATCCTGTTTCACCGGGTTAATAGCCAGATAAGCGCCTAGCTCCCTCGCCATTTCCAGCCTTGCCTCATCCACATCGGTTACAAAAACACGGGCTCCCATCGCGTTAGCAACCTGAAGGTGCATGAGTCCCATCGGGCCTGCTCCGACAATGAGAACATCTTCGGCGATTGTAACATTCAGCTTCTTCAGGGATCGGATGCAGCAGGCAATTGGTTCGGAGAAAGCCGCTTCTTCGAGAGTTAGGCCGTCGCCTATAGGAAAAACCTGTGGAGCCTTGACGGTCACATACTGGGAAAACCCCCCGAGAGGTTTAATATCCTTGCTGAAACGGTTTTCACAGAGGTTGGATTGGCCGGTTCTGCAATAATAACAGCTGTGGCAACGGTAGATCATATCAAGAGCGACCCTGTCACCCCTTTTTAGTGAGGCATGCACATTACTGCCGATTGACTCTATAATTCCTGATGCTTCATGGCCCGGAACTATGGGATAATAAATCTTCATATCCCCATTAAAGAGCCTCTGCTCAAGAGTGCAGATACCACAGAACTTCACATTGACCAGCACTTCATCCGGGCCTGTCTCGGGTACGGGAACTTCCCTTATTTCAATTTCTCCGGGACAAACTAACACTGCAGATTTCATGTTTCCTCCTTTTCTGCAAATCGGCATTTTACAAGAAACTTACAGTCGGCGCAGGCCGTACCGGGACATTCCTGAAAATTATCAACTTCTTCAAGCTGCTGAATATGCCATTTCAAATCATCAATATATAATTCTATCTTTTCTTTTTTTGTTATCGCATCACTGATCTTCTCGCGGTAATGCTGAAGGAGTTTCATCCTTCTCTTTTCACCAGAGGGATCTGTCTTCCCAAGCTCGATTATCTCCGCTATCTCAGATAGGGTGAGCCCGTAACTCTTAAGCTGGATAATCCGCATGAGATAGATTAAATCCTTTTCGGTATACCGCCTCTGACCGTTTCCTTCTCTAAGAGGCGCATCAATAAGACCCAGCTCCTCGTAATATCTAATAGTTCGTACTGTTACTTCAGCCTTTCCGGCGAGATCTCCAATTCTGTACATAATACCTTACGCTTATTTTCCTTACGTATAACGTTAGGTTTATTATAAATCAGATCCCCCCTTAAATCAAGATCTATTTCTGCAGCAGGCTAATCAGCCTTTTGGTGCTGGATGATCGACATTACTACCATTGCCACAACAGTAATTAGATAGGGGAAGGCCAGAATAAAATCGGCCGGAATATTCATGAACCCCTGTGCGTAATTAGAAAAACTCTCGGCGAGACCGAAGATGAAGGCCGCCCCGAGAATGCCGAAGGGAGTCTTCCCGCCAAGATATATGACAACGAGCGCAATCCAGCCGCGCCCTGAGGATATATTCGGGACATAGGCTCCGAGATTGAGGGTCAGAACAGCTCCCGCAAGCCCGCAGGTGAATCCGGAGATGAGAATCCCCGCCATCTGATAATTTATGGGCTTAAGTCCGAGGGCGGTCATTGCGGCAGGGTTAGAACCTGTCCCCCGAAGTCTGAATCCGAAAGGAGTCTTGTAAATAAGAACCCAGGCAAGAACAACGATGAGCCATCCGAAGTATACGAGAATATTGTGTCCAAGAAGAATGTCCCCAAGGACGGGGATACCGTGAAGAGCCGGAATTTTAAGGGACGGAAGCTTCGGGAGATCCTGAAACATAAGAACACCCTTGGTGCCGAACATATGAAAAGACAGCACAGTAGTAAGTCCTCCGGCAAGGAGGTTGGTCGCAAGTCCTGTGATGAAGACATTCGCCTTTAGATAAAGGGTGATTGCACCGAATATCCAGGAGATGAATATTGTCATCATTATTCCCAGAAGCAGCCCGAGAAAAAGGCTGCCGGTAGAAGCCGCGAAGATTACGCTGAAGAAGGCACCTATCAGAATTAGTCCTTCAAGCGCGATGTTAAGCATTCCGGCCAGTTCGGTCATGAGCCCGCCGATTCCCGCCAAAAGAAAGGGTGTCATTATACTTACTGAATTATGAATTAACGGAATTGAAAACTCACCGCTGTTCATGCGCTCCTCCTTCTAGGTTTAACAAAGTTGTAAATTGCCTGCGCGGTGATAAGAAAGAATACCACCGACTGAACTATGGACGCAATTTCAATTGTAATATCGGCGTTTATCATAGCCGATTTTGCGCCTGCTTCAAGATAGGCAAAAAAGAGCGCTGCCGGAATTACCGCTATCGGATTATTCCGGGCAATCAGAGCCACCGCAATGCCGTTCCAGCCCATACCGCCTGAAAAACCCTTGTAGCACTGATGACTTGTTCCGAGTACCGAGACGGCACCGGCAAGGCCGTGAAAGCCTCCGGAAATCAGCATCGGAAGAACCATGTATTTCCCGACATTTATTCCGCCGTAACGGGAAAATTCCGAATTGAGTCCGCACATCCTCATCTCGTAACCCTGATGAGTTCTGAACAGATATAGATACGCGAGGACCGCGAGAATCACAATAAAAAAGATGCTTATATCAAGATTTGACGGAGGGTATATCTTCTTGAACCAGAACTGCTCTGCAATCTTCTTTGTCGTCAGAAGATTATTCTCCGGATCATCCAGGACCCCGGTAATGAAATTATCAACAATATAAATCAGCGCGTTTGAGATCAGAAATGACGAGATGAGCTCATCAGTATTCCATTTCATCTTAAAAAAACCTGACATTCCGGCTATCACAGCGCCTGTTACAACAGCAGCTATTATTGCGGTACTGATTCCTGTAAAGCCTGCGGCCGCGGGCATAGCAAGACAGACTGCCGTCGCGGCAAGACCGCCGGCATAAACCTGCCCTTCTCCGCCGAGGTTGAACATTGAGGTTCGAAAGGCAAATGATATGCCGAGACCAGTCAAAATCAGCGGAATTGCAGAATTCAACATGTTGCCTAGATAGTAGTTATTAGTAACCGGTCCCGCGAAGAAGTAATAGATTGTATCTTTCGGGGTCTCACTCAAGGAAAAGATCATAATCAGCATTACAATGAATGCTGCAGCGAGGGTAATGGATAAACCTGCTGCCGATACGAATACACCGCTGCGTTTAATTCTCACTTGCATCCCCTTTCATATCGTCAGTATGACGATAATCATCTTTAAGTCCGAGCATATATTCACCGATCTTCTCACGGGTAAGCTCCCGTGTTACCGGCTGTTTTGTGACGATACGCCCCCTGTACATGACAAGAACGGTGTCGGCAAGCGTGAGAATCTCATCAATATTCGACGAGATAAGGATCACAGCCGTCCCCCTGTGACGCATCTCGAGAATCTTCTCATAGATAAATTCGCTGCTTGCAACATCGAGCCCCCAGGTAGGTTCCGAAAACAGGACAAAATCCTTAGCTCCGTCGAGCTCTCGGGCCAAGATCACCTTCTGAATATTACCGCCTGAGAGAGTACCAATCGGATCATCCACGGAACCGTCAATTAAATACTCGGAGATTAGCCCGCGGCTATAATTGTCGATCTTATCATTATCAAAGACTCCTCCGCGCTTCATGAAGTCATGATGGCTTGTCAGAATAAGGTTTTCCTTCACCGAAGTTTCAACACTCGACCCGCGACGAAGCCTATCGGTGGGAACATACGCAAGTCCTCCGTCCCGGAGCTCACGTGCTGATTTATTCGTGACATCCTCTTCGTTGTGGTAGATCTTCCCGCCTGTCACGGGGCGGAGGCCGGCAATAACGTCTTCAAGCTCGGTAAGTCCATTACCTGCTACGCCGGTTATGCCTGTTATCTCACAAGTTGAGGAGGTAAAGGAAACCCGGTCAAGAAGCGGACGTTCCTGCCGCCTCTTCTTTATTGTCACATTTTCAAGACTCAGCACCGGCTCGCGGCATCCATCCTGCGACTTGTCAAAATCAAACACAACACTCTTGCCGACCATTAGTCTCGAAATTTCAGCCTGATCCACATCGGCGGTATCCTTCACCGCGACAGTCTTACCCTTCCTCATTACGGTTATCCTGTCTGAGACATCCTTCACCTCATCGAGCTTATGGGTAATAATGATGATTGTCTTACCCTGCCTGACAAGTTCCTTTAAGGTAATAAAAAGCCGCTTAATCTCCTGCTCGGTCAGAACCGATGTTGGCTCATCGAGGATAAGCAGTTCCGCCTTCCGGTACAGCATCTTTATTATCTCAACCTGCTGCATCTGCCCGACGCTCAGCTCAGATATTTTCTTATCAGGAGCCACATGAAAATGATTTTTCTCGATAACTTCGGCAACTGATTTTACTGCCTTATTATTATCAAAAAAAAGCATTCTCCGTTTCGGTTCAATTCCGAGAACAACGTTTTGTGCTACGGTGAATTCGTTAATCAGTTTAAAATGTTGATGCACCATGCCTATTCCAAGATTATTCGCGGCTATTGGGTTATTGATTTTCACCGTTTCACCGTTAAATATTATCTCGCCCGAATCAGCTGTTTCTATTCCATATAAAATCTTCATCAGGGTGGTCTTTCCGGCGCCGTTTTCACCAACGAGAGCATGAATTTCTCCCTTCCGGACTTCAAATTCTACTTCGTTGTTTGCCTTCATCCCGGTAGTGCTGTATGTTTTTGTGATATTCTGCATTCTGAGATAGGTTTCCACGTACACCTTCCTGCTGATAAATCTCTTCAGTTATTTTAAAAGTCCGCCCCGGAAGGGGCGAACCAAACCGTTAATTTTCTTATAATTCCGGTATCTTCAAAATCATTTCCCCGGACATAATCGCGTCTACAACTTTCTGTTGCTTTGCCCTTATATCTGCAGGAACAGTGCTGATATAGTTAGGATCATCACTGACAAATTCAATATATCCATCTCTTGAATGAAGTTTAGTTCCGCTTCCGTAATCAACCATTCCGTTAATTGCGTCTACTACTACTTCATAAACAAGTTTTGACTGATGAAGAGCACCGCTTCCGGCAATTACTCCCGGAGCCTTGGCATAGGAGTTGTCATCCCAGTACATTACATATTTGTTTCTTTCACCGCATACTTTAAATACGCCGGGAGCCGCTCCGCCGCAGATTACACCGATTACATCAACACCCGAATCAATCATGCTGTTGGCAAGTTCGGCGGCCTTGTTCGCGTCATACCAGTTGCCGACAACACGATAATCAAGAGTGATGCCGGGATTAATGGCCTGTGCGCCTTGAAGAAAGCCCGGAACCATCATCTTATTTAGGGCCGGATACTCCTGTGCTACAACAATGCCGATTTTCAGATCAGCATTAGCGCCTTTCATTTTGGAAGTCGTTATAAGACCCGCAAGGTGTCCAAGCATGTAGGACTGTTCAACCTGATTATAAAGATAACTTGCCATCTGAGGATGTCCGTCGATGAACGCATCGACAAAGATAAATTTCTGGTCAGGAAACTGGCTTGCAAGATCCATGCTGACGAAAGGCATTGAAGGATTGGAGGAAATGACCGCGTCATACATTCCGGTTGCGACAATTGATGTCATCTTTTCAGCCCATTCGGCCTGGTTGAAACCAAGCTCTACGACCTTCATCGACGCATTAGGATATTCATCGACGGCTTTCTGTGCTCCGGCGACCAGCTGCTCATAGAGCGGACTTCCTGCTGCGACCCCGGGTACAACTACGGCGAGTTTGAATGGTTTAGCCTTTGCAGGTGCCTCTTCTTTTTCAACTGTGGGAGCCGCAGCTTCCTGCTGCCCACCTGAAAAAACAAGAACCGGAGTGATCAGCAGCAATATTATAGCTGCTACGGCCAAGAGTTTTTTATTACCCTTCATAATGTTCTCCTTTTTGATTTCTTTTTACGGCATCTCTGCCAATAAATTACTTAATTTAAAAACATCACACCTAATAGTAAGCCTGACTGAGCGCGTTCGTCGGACACAGGCTGACGCATAAGCCGCAGCCGTAACACTTGTCCTCTGATATCCTGACCTTCTTATTTATTACTATAGCATCATACACACATACCTGCTCGCATTTTTTGCAGAGGGTACAGCGCTTGTGATTAACATCCGGGACAATGGCTTGGGTTACAGCTGTCTTTCCGGTCTTGCTTCTCTCGTCAATCTTCCGGATGGTTAGTCCCCGAATATCATCAAGATTATCATAGTCATTGTCATCCATGACCTTGCCGATATTTTTTATCAGCTTCGAATAGGACTTAAGCCCCTTCATATGACCGTGGGTACAGACACCTACAAGGGTTGCCCCGGCCATGATGTACTGAAGAACATCTTCGGCGCTCGAAACGCCGCCGACTCCGATAATCGGAAGGTCGACTGTCATGGCTATCTCCATCACCATGCGGAGGGTAATGGGCATAATTGCCGGCCCGGTTAGTCCGCCGACACCGCGGGGGCCTCCGAGGGCAGGCTGTCCCGTCCTTATATCGATAGAGAGGGCGGGGCCAAAGGCATCCGAGCATGCAATTGCGTCGGCTCCGGAGTCTTTCACTCCCAGGGCCCATTCTTTCACGATGTTCGAAAAGCTGCCGGAGAGTTTGACTATAACCGGAACATCGACGGCTTTTTTTATCAGCTCCACCGACCTCTTCATCGGATCGAGGTCGGTAAGTTTCGGCTCCGGCATATTGAGTCCGGGAAACATGGCCGTAAGAATTTCCCCCATGTGGGGGCAGTGAGTCGGCATCTCTATCATGTCGGCTCCGCAGCCGACGGCTTTCCTGGCCAGCTCAGCCGCCTCCTCAGGAGAGAAGCCGGCGAGGTTTGCAATAACGTAGGCCTTGCCTTCTTCCTTAGCCTTGCTTATCCCCTCGGTAAACCAGTATTCGGCAGCTTTGTCCGAACCGAATACTGAGTTGACCATTCCTGCCTTCACCGCCGAAAAACAGGGCTTTACATCCGGCGGGGCCTGCGAGGTTATCGTCTTCGTGCAGACGGCGGAGGCACCGGCCTTCCCAACACTTATAATGGTTTCAGCATCCCTGCCATGCGCTCCCGCCGGGACGATTACAGGATTATCGAACGGAAGTCCGCAGAATTCAGTTTTTATATCAGCCATAGTAACCTCTTATATTTTTTCATTCCGTGCCCACAAAAGAGCACTCTCTTTCACGCATGTCTGCATGATCTCATCCTCATTACCAGTTTTCAACCTGAAGTCTTCAACCACCAGCTTCCCATCGACAATCACAGATTCCACATCCTTTCCGAGAAAGGTCATGGTAAAATAGGACATTACCGAGGCGGGAATTACCGGAGTCGGGCAGTCGGGTTTGATTATGAGAATATCCGCCTTCTTTCCTTCGGCAAGGCTGCCAATACTCTTCTTCATGCCGAGGGCCTTTGCCGCATTTCCCAGAGCAAAATCGAGGGGAACAAAGGGCGGCATAAGTGCAGGATTCGCGTTATGGGCCTTATGAATCAGATATGTGTAGCGGATATATTCTGCTGTATCGAGTGTAAAGAAGCAGTCGTGGCCTAGGCTCACGTTTATGCCGGCCTCCATCATCTCCGGAACTCTGGCAACACCGTTTCCCCCGAGGGAGTTTGTCATCGGAGTATGGGCTACATTGACCCCGTTTCTTGCCAGGATGTTAAGGTCCTCATCATCTATATCGATGCAGTGCGCGGCAACGACATCGGGGCCCAGCAGACCGGCCTCTTCGAGGAGCATCGGTGCTGATTTTCCATATTTTTCAACAAGGAAGGCTCTTGGGATCTCAGCAATATGAATCTGAATTCCACAGCCGTATTCATCGGCTATTTCCCGCGCCTTTTTCAGAGTTGCAAGCGAATTGGTATATGCCGTGTGAACTCCGAGCCGGGGCATAATCAGAGAGCTGGAACCCTTCGGATACTTCTCAATTATACGGATATTTTCTTCAAAGCCTCTCTCGGCCATTTTTTTATCAAGACAATCAAGAATTGATTTGCCGGGAACCCTTTCGGTAACCTCATACCCGAGCTGGGCCCTTATACCGATTTCTTCAATGGCAGCACAGCTTGCCTCAAGCGCGCCTTCAAGATCATTCGGCGCTTCAACAAGCTCACAGACTGTCGTCGTTCCGCTTTTAAGCATCTTGGCAGCGGCATAACGGGTTGAGGCATAAATTCCGTCTCGGGTAATGAGATCCTCAAGCCATTCCCATCCCATCTTCTGAAGCATATCCCAGAAAGACCGGAGCTGACTGAAGTCCACCGGCTGATTATGTCCCATCACATAGGGCATATGGGTGTGGGTGATAATAAAACCGGGAAAGACTATTTTTCCGGCAGCATTGATAACCTTTTTAGAGCTGCCGTAGAGAGGCTCAAGCTCCTCTGTCTTTCCTAGTGCAATAATTTTATCACCATCAACAACCACTCCGCCGTTTTCAATGACTCTGCCGCTGATTACATCAGGCTCACAGGTCATTACAAGAGCATTTTTTATAAAAAGATCCGCCATATAGTCCTCCTAAAAATATCCGCCATGGAAGCGGTTTGAGGGAACGAAGTTGAAACAGCACAGCTTCTTCAACTTCAAGATAAAATTGAACAGGGAAGTTCAATTTTATCATTCCTCCTGATTTCCACGATTCCGCAACGCGAGCATAATATCCTGCCGTGTGACCGGAATTTTTCTGAATCTGATTCCCACAGCATCGGAGATTGCATTAACAAAGGAAGCTGTCGCACCCGCAACAGGGGGCTCCCCCACTCCCTTCGCCCCGAAGGGACCTGTAGAGTTAAACTCCTCTACGGAAATAACCTCGGTAGGAATCCTGTCCATAATAGTAGGAACTGCATAGTCGGCAAAGTTAGGATTACGGATTATTCCATTCTCGTATTCTATTTTCTCCATATGCCCGAGTCCATAACCTATAAGCGACGCTCCTTCGACCTGGCCTGTTAAACCAAGAGGATTTATAACCTTTCCAACGTCGTGAGAGGCTATATGACTTAAGACTTCGACCTTGCCGGTTGATTTTTCTACCCGGATCTTCATCATGTGGGTTCCGAAGTTATAGGCGATGTAGATCTTTCCCTGATGCGTATCATGATCATAGTCAGCGTCGGGAGCCTTTGAGAAGGCCATATTCATGAGGGGGAAACCAGTCCAGTAGGCAGCTGTAGCAACGTCGGGAATCGGAATTCGCGCCGTTTCGTCGAAGACCAGGACCGCAAAGCCTTCCTTTAAAACGATATTCTCTGCCTCGGTCTTGAACATGAGCGCCGCCATCTGAAGAAGGCTGCTTTTAACCTCGGTTGCGGCCTTGAAGACAGCCATTCCGCCGGTTGTAGTCGCGCGCGAGGCTACTGTAGCCCCGGAATCATGAACCGAGTCGGTATCAACGAGTCTGGCCGTGACCCGGTCAAGGGGAACACCGAGGACTTCGGCCGCAATCTGCGCGAAAACTGTGCGGGACCCCTGGCCGAGCTCGGTAAGACCAGTACCTACCAGAACCGAACCATCCTGGCTCATCTGAACAGAGGCGCCTACAACGTCAATTCCCTCGGCGCCGTTCGATATTCCCTGAATAAGCGAGGCGTATCCGGTACCGTATAGATACTGCTCATCAGCTTCATCCTCTGAGCCGGCGGCAATCTCGGCAGCACGTTTGCCGACCGCATCTATTGTCTGGACTATCCCGACAGATTCATTTAATACCTGGCTTGTTGCCGTTGCATCACCCGGCCGGAGAGCGTTTTTCCTTCTTATAGCAAGTGCGTCGAGTCCGAGCCTGTCCGCGGCTTCCTGCAGCTGTGATTCCGCGGCAAAGGTAACCTGAGGCACGCCGAAGCCACGGAAAGCTCCGGCATAGGTCTTATTAGTATAGACGGCGGTTGATTCAACAAAAACATTCGGTATTTTATAGGGACCGGCGGCGTGAATGAGGGCTTTCATTACGACAAATGGACTCTCGGACGCGTAAGCTCCGCCGTCGAGCAGCAGTTTAACCTCACGTGCGGTAATTGTACCGTCATTTTTCAAGCCCGTCTTATAATGTATCTTGATAGCGTGACGAAAGTTTGAACCGATAATGGATTCTTCCCGGTCATGGGCGACCATCACTGGTTTTCCGCTTCGAAGGGCTGCCACCCCTGCAAGAATTCCTATTTCGGCAGCAACATCATCCTTTCCGCCGAAGGAACCTCCGGTATAGGCCTGAATTACCTTGATTTTTGACATTGGAAGCCCTATATTGGCGGCAATCTGGCCGCGCAGATGATAGGGAGACTGGCAGGACGCATAGACAGTCAGGCGATTATCCCCGGAAGGCACAACACAGACTGCTTCAGGTTCAATGTAGGCATGTTCCTGAAAGGATGTTTCAAAATCATCTTCGAGAATGAGGTCAGCTTCTTCAAAGCCCTTTGCAGTATCTCCCTTGATAAGCTTCCTGGTAAAAGTCACATTACCATCAGGGTGAATTTTTCTTGCACCATCGGCGAGAGCTTCTTCCACCGTAAGCACAGGTTCATAAGCTTCTATATCAGCCTCAACCAGGAGGGCAGCCTTTTTTGCTATTCTCTTTGATTCGGCCACCACGAAGGCTATAGTTTCTCCAGCGTAGCGGATTTCCCCTTTTGCAATAACCGGCTGATCGAAGGGAGGCATAATTCCCATCAGATTCGGACCGCCGATATTCTCAGATGTGATAACATCGACAACGCCCTCTACCGCGACAGCCTTGGAAACGTCAACTGATTTAAGCTTTCCAGCAGGAACTCCGGCTCGGGCAGCATAACCATAGAGCATCCCCGGAAATCTGAGGTCACCGGCAAATATAGCGCTTCCTGTTACCAATTCAGTTCCGTCGACTTTAATCTGCGGTTTTCCAATAACTGAAAATTTATTCTCACTCATATTTTCACCTGCAATCTTTCAGCGGCCAGGAGGACTGCTTCCACTATTTTACCATATCCTGTACAGCGGCAGATATTTCCGCTAAGCGCAACTTCCACTTCGGAAACCGAGGGAGCCGGATTGTTATCAAGAAGAGCCTTGGTACTGAGAATCATACCCGGGGTGCAGAAGCCGCATTGAACGGCTCCTGAATCAAGAAAAGCCTGCTGAATTGGATGCAGTTTCCCGCCATCACCCTTTAATCCTTCTATTGTAAGAACATTCCTGCCGTCAAGTTTAGCAGCGGGCAGCAGACACGAGCTGACCGGCTTTCCGTCAAGAAGGATGGTGCAGGCTCCGCACTCGCCCTTGCCGCAGCCTTCCTTCGTCCCGGTAAGATTCAGATCCTCTCTCAGAAGGTCAAGGGCTCTTGTCTCACCGCTAATCGCTGCCATTCGTTTTCTTCCATTACAGATAAAGCTTATTTCCATATCAGACTGCCTCCTTCCTCATAGCCCGGAAGATGCTCTCAAGAAGCGAACCGGCAACCTTTCTCCGGTATTCTTCGGCTGCACGAACATCGGATATCGGAGAGACCTCTTGTTCTGCTGTGTCTTTCATCCGCTCAAGAAAGTTAGAACCGAGTGCTTTTCCTCTAACAACATCTTCGGTTTTCTTAAGCCTTAGAGGCACCGGAGCAACCGAACCTGCCGCAATTCTGATATCTTTAATTATTCCGCCTGTAATAACAGCCGAAACAGCTGCGTTCACCTGAGATATGGCCTGTCCATTCCTTTTACCAATCATTCTGAACCCTGATTTTTGATCGGGACTTCTTGATGGAATGATGATTATCTTCAGGATTTCCTCGGGACTCATGCAGGTCCTTTTCGGACCTATGAAGAAATCTTCGATTTTCACTCTACGCTCGCCGCTATCTCCTTCGATGATAAAAACAGCTTCAAGAACCACAAGAGGAGTAAGAGTATCGCCGCAGGGCGATGCATTACAGATGTTTCCACCAATAGTTGCCATATTCCTTATTTGGGGAGAACCGATAGCCTTTGCCCCCTCTACAAGGCAGGCCGGAAGCAGCTCTGATTCGGCTATCAGGCTTATCCCGGTACAGGCGCCTATCGCTACTCCCTCATCGACCTTGAAAACCCCGCATAGTTCATCGATCCCGGTCAGGTCTATCAGCGCCTCAGGCTGTACCATAAATTCAGACAGCAGTACCCCAAGATCCGTTCCGCCGGCAATGTACATTCTACTATCTGTCTTCAAACTGACGGCTTCACCTGCCGTTTTTGGCTTGTAGTATTCCATTCGGGTCATCCTCCCCCCATTAAATTAGCCATAACAAAATGTCCGCCTGCCTCTACAAGAGGTACGGATAAATCAAATATTCTCTCAAGTCCGCCTTTTTCATTTCTGTAAAAGACAAGCACTCCATCTTTAAGTTTACTTCCAAGCAGAACTTTAAAGTTCTGCCGGCTTAGTAATTCCTCAGCTTGAGAGATCAGATCAAAAACGGAAGCATCTTCATTTTCAATACCGATATCGAGGGATTCCCGGCCGGCCTTCATCCTGAAATATCCGATAAACTCTATTTCCGCTCTCACATCACCCCCGAAAGTAGTTGCCTATGCCCAGGGCATCCAGCTTGGCTTTTTGAGGAATTCCATTATAATCCCAGCCCCGAAGGCTGTAATATTCAGTCAGCATATCCTGCCATTTTCCGTAATCGAGTACCGAACTCTCCGAGGAATCTCCTTTAATAGGGTCATTATAACATCGGGCAGGTAGAATATCGTCAGAGCGGCCGAAGCCCGCACCAAGATTAAACAGTTTCTCAAGGTTCCAGATCCGTTCTCCGAGGGCGTAAAAGTCGTCCAGATCAAGACTGATTCCCGACGCGGCCTTAATATAATCCGGATAAAACTCATGCGGAGTCATAAACTCATGAAATCGGCAGCTTATCAGGGTGAAAATTGCGTTTACTACGTCCTGATTCTTCTTTACCATTTGAGCCTTGTCAACAAAGCTGAGCATATCAACCTGACCTGTAATTTCGGCTCCAATCGGTGCCCTCTTATGGCAGGCTCCCCTGTTAGATGTGGCAAACGCCAGCCCGGTACCAACCATCCGGCGGGGCATCCAGGCTGCAAATCCCGAGTTTTTCACCTGCATAGCGAAGTCAGACGAGCCTCCCCCAATTTCTTTTGCCGCTCTCGCAGGCCCCTCCGCCAGAATATTGCCAATACCCTCACGTTCTCCTATCTTCCTGATAAGACCCAGAATTGACGCGGGATCTCCAAATTCAAGTTTCAAATCAGGATCACTTAACAGCCCTTTCTCGGCACATTCAAAGGCAAAAGAGATCGTAACGCCGATGGTCAGCGAATCTACGCCGTAAACTTCGGTAAGGCGGTTCGCCTCGGCAAGGACATCAGGATCACCATTATTAAGCTGCGAGCCGAGAGAATACATTGTTTCATACTCAGGCCCCCTTGCCCATGATTGTCCTCCGTCATGAGTACTGAACTTATGGATTCTGCCGCAATGAACCGGACATCCGTAACATGAAACCCAGCGTGTATAGAAGTCTTTCTCATAATTCTGTCCTGAAATAGCTTCAGAGGATTCAAAGCTTCCAAACTGGGAATTACGGGTGGCCAGCGCTCCGCGTGACTGAACGAGGGCCATACCGGCGCCGGTTCCAAAGCGTGAAAACATTCCAACGAGGCTGTACTCTGACCCGCAGGCGTCAGAGATAACCGACATATTTTCTTTAACAAGCCGAGTGAACTCATCTACATCCGCGAGATCCGCCCCGCAGGTTCCCCTGAACGCAACAGCCTTTATTTTCTTGGAACCCAATACTGCTCCCGCTCCGCCCCGGCCATAGGTCCTGGTCTCGGAAAAAAGGGCAGCCATCCTGACATGCTTTTCACCAGCCCGGCCGATTGAAATTGTCTTATAATCAACCCCGTATCTGTTTTTTATCCAGTTCTCGGTTTCTTCGGTTCCCATTCCCATGACGGGATCAGCGTTCTCGAAGCTCACCTTATCATTATCAATCAATACGATTTTCCAGTCGCTTGACGCTCCCTCGAAGATGACTCCGTCTATTCCGCAGTACTTAATCTCAGCCCCTATAAAGCCGCCGGCATAGCAGTTCAGAATTGTTCCGGTTAGCGGTGATTTTGTTACAATACATGACTGGGCGTGAAGCGGCGCGGAAGTTCCGGTTAGCGGTCCCACCGTCAGAATTATTTTATTATCTGGAGACAGCGCGTCAACAGTCGGATCAACCTCATCTACAAGGAGTTTTGTTCCGTACCCCATTCCGCCTAGATAGGACTTGAGGTCTTCAGGGACTTCCCAGACCCGGCTGCTGTTTTTACTACAGTCAATTCTGATTATTCGGTCATACATGCTTCCTGACATCACGCTTCCTCCACCCAGATAATGGCTCCGGTCACACATTCGGCAACACAGGCGGGGCTTCCCCCGCAAAGATCACACTTAAACGCCTTTTGGGACTGATCATTCATTTTTATCGCTCCATAAGGACAAACAGCCACACATTCAGCGCAGCCTTGGCATTCATCTTCAATAATTTCGACCTTCCCGTTTATTATTCTTATAGCGTCAAAGGGACAGGATTCAATACATGGATTACCAAGGCAGTCTTCGAATCGGCAAACAGCAATAAGAGGGGTCTCCGGCCAGCGTCTTGTAATCCGGATTCTTGCAGCAAGCGGCTGAATCCTGCCGACCTTTGTCAGAGAGCATATAGTTGTACACCTTCCGCATTCCGTACATTTTTCAGTATCTACTTTTAAACGCATTCAATCCTCCCTGGAGAAAATCTAATAATCTCTGATTTTAGATTTTCTTATCCAATAAAACCATTCTTAACCAGAATAGACTCAGCCTTTCCCGAATCTTCGGCTGCCACCATAACAACCGGCCCTGTACAGCCCATTCCAGCCTCGCAATACAAGTCCGCCTCTTTAAGCAGACTTACTGCCTCATCAAGCTTAAGGACATCTATTCCTTCTATTTCCTTATTCACTGTTTTACGATCCGGACCGGCGCTCGTAGATCCGTCCTTTAGGCCGGTAATTAATCCTGCCGCCTTAGCTGCAATTAGTTCTTTCCTGTAAATATCAGCGACACCGGCTACAACCATTCGAGCCGAGTAGACTAGCGCATTAGAAACAACAGCAGATGATGACGCCCTTGAGATGATATTCACCAGGGGATGCTCCCCGCCGAGTCCGGGCCCGTAACCCGAACCGCTCACCTCGGTAATTCCGCCGGAGGAAAAGCCCGCGACCAGCTTTATAAATGCGTTTCCACTTAGAGTGTCGCATACAATAACATCGGCGGTTCCTGCAAGGATGTCGTTCCCGCGCAGCAATTCTTCCCCGCGGACAGAAGCAGCAAGCTTAAACTTATATCCTGCATCCCGCAGTGCCTTAAGTCGGCTGATAGCTGTTCGGGCGCCATCCAGATTTAAAATTCCGACAGATGGATTTTCTATTCCCCAGGCCTTCGCTGCGGCTATGCCGGCTATGGTATTTTTAACCAGAGCATTTACCCTGTCAGTGTCGGAGATTCCGGTGGTGGAGGCAATAAAGAGATTATGTCCGTTTCCGGGGGCCAAGGTATGGCCTATGGTTGCAGTTCCGAGCGGAAACGGATAATGAAAGGTAACCGCTCCGTCAAGGTCTTTGCAGCGGAGAGCACTCTCCATCTCCTGATGGGCATCATCCGGATTCGATGACTCATCACCGAAGAAAACTACTTCCAGTCCGCCGATGAGCTCTTCAGCTTCGGCCGCGCCCCGGTAGAGCTCCGAAGCGGGGGATTCGCTGCCGGGAATTGTCAGTCCCAGCCGGACTTCGGTTTTCCTGAGGCTTTTCACCTGAGTTTTTACTTGAGTTTTCACGGATGCTTCCGCCGGAAAAGACGTTCCGGAAACTTTAGCCTGGCCGCTCTCAAGGAGAATTGACACTCCGTCAAAAAGTCCTGTCATCCGGCCGAGAAAAAGGCTTCCCTTGCCTATTACCATGGCATTTTTAATTCTGCCATCTTTAAACCAGCGTGATATCCATCCGAGAGCGGGAATACCTGATGGAATATGCCCCTGAGTAGGCGCCCAGCCTGATGAGCCATGCTTTTGGATAAAAGCATTCATATCGGTCTTTTCAATCTGTTTTTTCATGACGGCCATAGCGGCTACCATTTTAAGGTTTGCGAGAGTTACATTCCCCGCTCCGCCTGCCTCGGTAACTTCAGGGTTGTGCAGTTCAGGAGCATAGTAGCCGATGTCAGCAAAAGTCAGCCCCGCCTTCTCAAGAGGATCGGCCACAAGATTCTGAATAACGTTCTGGGGTGATGAACCCGAACCTATTCGGTGAATACCGGCAATATCGTTTCTGATAATAATATCGCCCGCGGAGCTCAGGCTTCCGCCTGCCTCAACAAGAACGGCAAAGGCGCCCATTGTATCCTCAAGAACAGGGAAGCCTTTCTCGATATGCTTTTTAGAGTTCATGGCAAGCTTGGCCGTAGTGCCGCCGGCGGCGACAATCACCTTTTTAAAGGTTCCGGCCTTTACAAGCGAGGCTGCCTGCAGGAGTCCGTGAACCGGAGCCGCACAGAATGAGCGGGTATCAGAGCCGGTTGCGTTCAAGAGTCCCGCAAGCTCTCCAATTGCCTTGGCAAAATTGCCTCCGCCTCTCTGGTTAGCGTCCCCGCATGCTTCTTCTGAGGTTTCAATAATATAATCAATAGTTGATGGGTCGATTTTATTTCTTTTAAGCAGACTGACAACCGCCCAGACAGCCCCGGCCTTGGACGCCAGATTTTCAAGAATCACGTGGGCACTAAGATTCTTATCATCAGGATGAGCCGCTTTAACACAACCTGCTATTTTTTTTCCATAGTAAAGAGGTAATGCGCCGGCTTCTATTTCTTCATTTATCCGGTCAATTAAAACTCCCTTATCGAATTTTAACAGATCGGCTTCAGGAAGAATTTCGGGCTGAAGGAGAATCTTCTTTATTTCCTCCGAGAAATCTTTTTCAAGGAGAACCAGATCAAATGAATCCGACATCTTAAGAAGGCCCAGAAGAACCGCCTCATCGGTAATATTGCCAAAACTCCCATCCGACAAATGCCCTCCGGCTGAAAAGGAAACAGCTGAGGCCCCGGCATTATGCCAGGGGCGCTCAGGCAGATTCAATGGATCAATATTTCCGACAAACGCCTGATTAGCAGGATAAGAGACTGCATCCTCAAAGGACCTGAAAGAGTTTTCAAGTGCCTTCAGATAATCGGAGCCGGGATTAGCATGCTTCTCACCTTCAGGAGTACTCCCGTAGTGGAGGCTCATCTCCGGACAGTGCAGAAGATCAAATTCACTGGCGGTTATTCTGGAAAAATCTGCCATCAAAGAAGCTCCTCAATCTTTTTTTTGAGCTGCGGAGGTGAAAAGTTGACTATTAATGAGTCAATTTTCTCTCCGCCTTTATAGAACAGAATTGTCGGAAGCCCCATTACCTGCTCACGCATGGCAAGCCGGCGGTTACCCTGAATGTTAAGTTCAGCAAATACGGCCCTTCCCTCAAATTCTTTTTCATACTGCTCAATAATAGGTTTAAGAGCCATGCATGGAGCACAGGTAGTACCCCAGAAATCAACTACAAGAAGCTTATCGGTAGATCCTACCACTTCATCATAATTGGTCTTATCTAATTCAATCATGAACAATCCTTTCGAATAGTCGATACTTCTTCAATGATGGAATCGATATCTAAAACCATTTCCATCATTCCGATATTCTCTTCATATACCGATGGATCAATTTCGGCCTTTATTTCAGGCTCGACAATATGATATGCAGAGAGTCCCAACTGGACTCCCGTCAATGAACCGGCAAAAGCAGGGTCTCCAGCCATTACTGTTTCAACAGCAAGACCGCAGGCCTCAGGATCAGCGCCTCCGATTAGTACGAAAATATTCTCTTTTCCGTGCTTCTCGGCAAGCTCTTTCACCCGCTTCTGGTTCTCCAGATCCATTGCACCGGCTGATGTTCAGACAAAACATTCGGTCACTGAAAATATGATCTCCAGTTCTTTACCTAAAAGACAGTTTTCGATGGCGCCGCTTGGAATTCCGTCACGATCGCCAAGGATTATTACCTTCTTGCCATCAAGCATCTGAATCACCTCCTAAATTATTTCAAAACCGCCGGCAACCCATAACATGAGCCCGATGCCGATGGTAATTCACAAAACCACTCGCCAAACCTAAAACTTCAGTTTTAGGTTTGTACCTCAGATTTATAAGAAGAATTTTGAAGACCCTTGGTCTGAAAAATTCTTCAGACTGAAACTTGCCGGTAACCAACCGGCATAGAGATCTAAAACTTCAGTTTTAGATCTCTTCCTCAGATTTATAAAGAAGTTTTTGACGACTCCCAGTCGGCAAAATACTTCAGATTGAATCTCGGCAATAACCGACTGTCAAAACCAAAACCAAAACTAAAACTTCAGTTTTAGTTTTGTACCTCAGATTTATAAGAAGTTTTTGACGACTCCCAGTCGTCAAAATACTTCAGATTGAAGCTTGACAGTAACCGACTGTCAAGCTTCAATAAGGAACCCCAGCCAATCTCCCTATTCCGCTCTGATTGGCCCCACAGTAAAAGGCCGTTATTACATCAAGCGTCCGCTCCACCTCCGCAGGTTCAGGCTCCCCTCCGGTTTCCTTCCGCAGTCGCAGGCAGTCACCGCCTGCAACCCTATCTACTGCCGGAATTATCGTCGGTTTTTCAATTGATCCGGTAGATACTACATACTGAGCCTCCGGCACATCGTCGACGAGAAGGATTCCCTCACGGCCGTCTATTCCTCCGAACTCGAAGGTGTACGGAACAGCCTTGATTCCCCAGTTCTCACAAATTTGAAGGGTCAGCATAGCATCGGTTGCCGCGTTTCCGCCCCCTTCCCAGGAGATGAGAACCCCGTCGGCCCCGAGCCTGCGCACTATATTCGAGGCAAGGCTGGCCGCCCGCTGCTTGAGAAAATGCGAATCATTATGTCCGCGGTCGAACACCACGCCTACAAAGTTCCACTTGGTCCCATGTCCTCTCGCAAGTTCCATAACAGCAGGCATGTTCGCCTGTATCCAGGACGGAACCTTGAAACAGGGCCAGACATAGTTGCCGCTTACAACGCAGCCGTCCATCATCTCAGTCGGGTTAAGAAAGGTAGGAACAATATTCCACACCTCATGACCGTAGAGAAAGGTATTTGAATATACTCCCTGATTCTGACATTGCGTAACATAGGCTATCTTCGGAAGCTCAGGGTCAACCTCAGCATCGAAGTCAAAAACCTCAGTCTCGTCGGGCGTTAAGTCCCGGACAAGTTCTGCCAGGCGGCGGGCGCATCTTATGCCCGCGTTTCTTACCGAATTATCGTACTCGATATCTGATGAATCCTGGACCATCTCCATCCGTAGAATGAGGTTGAATGTTTCCGAGAAGGGTGAATACCCGGCCGCGGGGCCTGTCATGTCGATAATTGCGTCCCGTGGGTACAGGAGGGCCGATTTGCCGGCCCAGGGAAGTTCGGCGCATTCCATTATGGCAAGATTCTTTATCAGGTGAGTTTTTCCACTTCCGGTAATAAGAGGAGCACAACCGTGGCCCGGCATAAACTCACCCTCGCCTTCGACCTTCACCCCTGCCATTACCGTATCCAGAACGTGGACTATCCGGGTGTTTTCTCCAGGCCTGACTATCTCAAGTTCAATACTCTCTATGTTATTATTTTCATCTTCTGATAGAAGATGATCTTCCAGTTCTTTTTTATTAATCGTAAGGACTCCGTCATTCAGGGCAAGACTGCCGCCGAAGACGAGGTCGGTTATATTAAAATACCCTCTTTCAAGTTTCATATTACACCTCCGGCCTATGCCAGGTTCACATTGAAGACAGTAGGTCCGTCAACATCTGTACAAACGGCTTCGAGAGCTTTTTCGACAAGACGCTTTCTAAACTCTTTCTCCCGCTCTGCCGGAAGCGTCGGATCTCCTACAGGATAGGGAATTCCTCCACCGGTAATTATTCGGCTCACGCCGACCGAACTTGCAACTGACGGGATAGCGGTAATCAAGGCTGAGGGTATCCCTGCTCTTTCTGCCTCTTTTTGCATCGTTGACACGCAACGGGTACAAGTGCCTCATGTGGAGGTATAAATGGCGGCGCTGACCTGCCGTCTTTTAAGCTCCTCAGCCACCTCGGCTCCAAGTTTCTTGCTCATTGCAACATTGGTTCCAATTCCGCATAGAGAAAAGTATTCATTTACAAGTTTCTTAAACTTCCCCTCACTCTCAAGTTCCCTGAGAACATCTAGAGGAACAACCCTGTCAGGATCTGCATCAACCCAGCTTGAGTCGTAACCGCCATGGATTCCCTTGTAATCTCCTGCAGGCAGCTCATTAAGTCCTTCTATATTATAAATACCGAAGGCATCAGCGAAGGCCTGTTTCAGCTTGTCCGGATTCCCGGCAGGAACCATTCCTCCGCCGGTGACTATCGCTATAGTCGCGTTTTTAAGATCGGCAAGTCCGGCCGCTGGAGCGACCGTCTCAAAGACCCTTCGAGGAACTTCGGTTATCGGCTCCCCGCCGCAGAGCCTCGAGAGCAGCATGTTAAGCGCCCGGCTTGCAGCCGGCTTTTCAACATACTCATTATACCTGTAGCCGGACTGGATATATCCGTCCTCGAGCGCGTTACCGAGAGTCCGGTCAATGCCAAGCTTCAAGACCTTCTCTGAAAGCATGGGTATGGCTTTTCTCATTCCTGCGGCCGTAGAACCGACCGGCATGATGTAAACATCCTGTTTATAAATCTCAACCGCGGGGTTCTCGGGAAACATTCCAGTAATAGCCGGAATTCCAAGCTTATCCTTACAGAGCTTTGCAACCAGACCGCAGGCTATTCCGTACCGTCCGGCATTGAATGCCGGGCCAGCTAATACAACATCCGGCTTTGCCTCTATAATCAGCTTTTCGATTACGCCCAAGGCCTCGCTATGGTTTTCATTAATGAAGTTATCTCCGCACCAGATGGTCCGGACTATCTCCGCATGCTCCCCCAGGTTTCCGCTGATTCCTATTCCCGGCCCCTTCGGGCCGTCTTCGAATGCCACGGGCCGGTGGGCTTCTTCCTCACCGCCTATTCCGGCAAAGAACTGATTTATATAATGAACTATCCTTATCTTAGACATCGCCTTTCCTTCTTACCTGTATCCGCCGAGAAGAAGGGCGAGTATAGCCTTCTCGGTATGAAGCCGGTTCTCGGCTACATCATAGATTATACATTTATCAGAATCGAGGACCTCATTTGTGACTTCCTGATTCCGGGCGATAGGCATTGGATGCATAACCATTACATCGTCCTTGGCCATGTTAACCACTTTCTGATCCACACACCACTTGTCCTTAAGCTTGAGTTTCTCAGCCTGAAAAACAGGATCAGCCTGAAAATGATTCTCAACACCCTTTGCCCAAACTTCCGGAGAGACCCATGAGTATACGTTTATAAAGTCAGCATCCTTTGCGGCAGATTCATAATCTCTGACAACCTCAACCTTTCCCCCTGATTTCTCAGCCCTTGCCATTGCGGCCTTCATGTAATCAGGATGAGGCTCATAACCTTCCGGACAGGCAACCGATATATCAAATCCCATCGTTCCGGCCATCATCATTAACGAGTTGGTCAGTCCTGCAGGCGGATTAGCATCACGGTAACCCCACATAAAGGCAACCTTGGCTCCCTTTGTATCACCTTTTTTCTCACGCATTGTAAGAAGGTCGGCAAAGGCCTGGCATGGATGCTCCATGGGACAGGAGGCATTTATCATCGGTATTTCCGCGTATTCGGCGGCCTTATCAAGCCGCTCACGGGAGGCGCCTACCCTGTAAGCTATTCCGTCGAGGTATCTGTCCATGGTTTTAACTGTATCGCGCCAGTCTTCCTCAGCCGCGTCGCCGACCCAGAGTCTGCTCGAATCAAGCCATATCATGTGCCCGCCAAGATGGGTCATGGCGGTCTCAAAGCTTATACTGGTTCTGGTACTTGGAGTCTCAAAGATTCCGCCCAGGCTCTTGCCTTCGAGAAGCCGGTGCGGGCGCCCTATTTTCTGCTCACGCTTGAGCTCTTTGGCAACATCAAGAATCAGTTCAATCTCATCACGGTTAACGTCCAGTATTCCTTTTAAATCTCTTCCCTTTAAATGTGACATATCTTCCTCCAATTTATACCCACCACGACGGTGGAGTTTCCGTGAACGTTTAAATGCAGAGCATTTAAATTTCTCCCTCTTCGAGATATAATTTTAAGTGATCGGCCGACCATGAAGGGTCAATTCCGAGCTGCTCAACAGTCCGCCCTGATTCAGAGAAATCACGGTCAAGAAGGACTTCGGCTATTGTGGTTATTGCGTCTGATACCGGAGTAGGAACTCCAAGCATCTTTCCAAGCGATGAGTAGGTGACCAGTCCGAAGGGGATATCTTCAGTCAGATGCCTGGTGTCGAGCTTGAACGGTCCTTCACATACTTCGAGAAAGGGGGTATGAATAGCGTCATACAGCGGCAGAACGTAATCTTCCTGGTTAGGGTTCCATTTCACCATCAGAATCTCTTCTTCAAGGGTATACTGCTTCAGCCCGAGAGCCTGCCCTATTGCCATTCTCTCACGATCTATTCTTTCAATCAGCCTGACTACCGACGGTGTGTTCTCTTCCTTCCCAAAGAGATGAAAATCCGGATCCCCGGTCTCAATTCTCGCTGCGTTGCAGATCATCGGGGGAGTATGAGTTATGGCATTATAATCGACGAGGATCGAGTCAATCGCGTTCTGCCCATAGCGGATATCATAGACACCGGGGGCATAGAGTTTTTCCATTACCTTTCCCACATAATCTATATCTTTGCCGGGGAAGCAGGCGGCTATCAGGTTCTGGGTCCTGTTTTCAAGACGGACAGAGTGGTCATCAATCCTTGAAGCGCCATACGGCAGGGTATTAGTATCAGCGAGGTATACCTTCTTATCAACGCCCTCTTCCTTAAACACCTTTGCCCATATCAGCGACGCGCCGCCTTTGCCGAGACTTACAAAAACCTGACCTTCCTCCACATAGGGAGCACATTGCCTGGCGTAGAATTCACTTGCAAAAATGGGAACCGGATTCAAGATAACCTGAGCACCTCTTATGGCTTCGGCAATGTCTGAGGTAGCACAGGCAATCTTGGCCTTCTGCCCTGTGGGCTTCAGGTCAATGTCGAGTATATCAATGCCCCCGTTTTCACGAACTCCCGCAACCTTCTCATCATTCCGTGAATAGATTGCGACTTCGTAACCCTGCATCGCGAAATCAGCAGCACTCATAAATCCGCCGTTTCCTGAACCAAGTACGGCTATCTTTTTAATTTCCACATTGCCTCCTATTTTCTCAGCTTTTCGGTTTTCTCAATGTTAACGATGAGGTCATCTCCTTCGAGGACAACCTTATAAACTTTCTCTGCTATTTTTGGGCTGACAAGTTCATTTAAAACATCCATTCTGACTGCCTCCGGATCTCGTTCCGCCGGATCTCCCCAGCCTCCCCCGCCTGATGGATAACTTGTGAAGACATCACCGGATTTCAGGTTTAAGGTCTCCTTTGATTTCAGCAGGCGATGTTCTTCGGTGCCCTCGTTCAAATAGGCCATATTCGAACTGCCCTCTTTGCCTCCGAAAAGACCATAGGGAGGATGATCTCTTCCGTCACCCATCATTATAAGGTTGGGTTCCTCGTCGTATAATTTGATTCTGTATTTTGCCCCGCAGCCGCCGCGGAACTTTCCGGGGCCGCAGGAGTCAGTTGTAAATTCATTGAATTCGGTTATATGAGGATAATCAGACTCATTTGTTTCAATATTAGGCGCAATGAGCCCACCCAGGTCTATTCCGTCGCCTATATAATGACGGCCGTCCATTCCCGACATTCCTCCGGCTCCGCCGAATCCGTTGAAGCCGAACATTACATAGAAATCTTCAGATCTTGGATCAATACCGGAAATTACCGGGCCGTTCCACCTGTTCCAGCCCGCGGGTACTCTGTCAGGCAGAACCTGAGACAGTGCCTTCCAGCAGGCCTCAAGGATGGCACAGGCTGTATCGAGAGTACAGGAAACAACAGCGGCGGGGAATTGAGCGTTCACAATTGACCCCTCCCGGGCGGTAATATGGATTGGCTTGTAGACACCCGCATTATGTGGGATATCGGGGGTAGTAACAGTAGTAAGAAATGCAACATAGACACAGGTTGCGGTATTCGCGATTGGAGAATTGATAAAACCGGTAACCTGATCATCTGAGCCGTCAAAATCTACCCATGCCTCATCACCCTTGATAGTAATTGTAACCTTGATGCGTACAGGTTTATCGACATGGCCGTCGGAGTCGAGAAAACTTTCCCCTTCATAAACACCGTCGGTTAGCGATTCAATTTCCTTCCGCATCCGTCGTTCGGCATAGAGGTGGATATCTTCTATGGTTTTCCGCGTCATCTCAACACCGTATTTATCGAGAAGTTCGATGATACGTTTCTCCGCCACCCGGCAGGACGCAATCATAGCCTTGGTATCCACCCATAACTCATCCGGCATTCGGGTATTCGAGCGTATCATATCAATTACATCCATAATCGGCTTATCATTCCGAAAAATCCTAAGCGGCGGTATCCTGATACCCTCATGAAAGAGTTCGGTGGCCGACGGGCAGTAGGAGCCTGGATCGATGCCTCCGACATCACCATGGTGAGCCCTGTTTATCGCGATAAACTGAAGACTCCCCTTATAATAAATAGGTTTCATGATGGTAAGGTCGGGAAGATGCGTTCCGCCGGAATAGGGATCATTTAAAACAAAAACATCTCCGTCATTGATATCGTCGCCGAAATAGGCACTTACGGCCTTAACTGACTCCATAGCCGATGCTGTATGCGAGGGGACACCGTCAATCTGGGCAACTATCCTGTTGTCCCAGTCACATATCGCACATGAGAAGTCGTGTGCCTCTGCAAATATCGGAGATATGGAAGTATTAATCATGGTGATGCCCATCTCTTCATTAATAGTAAGAAGCCTGTTATAAATTACCGACAGGGTTATAGGATCAACCGCGCCTTCAAATTCTTTCTTTCTGTTTGCCTCTGCGCTCATTATTCAGCCTCCATTATGATATTCTCAAAGGAGTCTACTGTCAGCTTCCAGCCGGGATGAACAACTACGGTTGTGATTCTCTCCTCTATTATCGCCGGACCGCTTATCTCCACTCCGATAACGAGCTTGTTCCGATCATAGACGGAGGTTTCTACGAAACCTCCGGTTTCGTTGAGACCTCCGACATCAGCAAATCCGTCTGCCTTCGGAAACCATGCCTTCCTCTTATTCTTGAACGCGTCAGAGATCTTTCCAGCTTCCTGCTTTTTTTGAGCCATCGGAGACTGCTTTGCAGTCTCTACCTTATCGACCGAGCCAACAGCGGTTACCCGGAGACTCATTACCTCAACAGGGTTCTCAGGAGTCGAGTAGGTATATAGCTTCTCATGTACTTTATGGAAGGCCTCGGCTATCTCGGCTATGTGCTTTTCGTCTATGACACAGCCGGAGGGAATATCAACTGTTACCTCATGATGCTGACCGGCGTATCTCATATCCAGGTGACGAAGAAGGGTTGCCCTCTCCTTCTCGACTCCCTCCTGAAGGAGTTCGCTCAGCGCCTTCTCCTCAACCTCAGTTATCACCTTATTGAAGTCATCAAGATCGATTCCCGGAATTACGCCATTGTAGGTTTTCACATTATCAAGCTTGATGTCCGACTCAAGCATTCCGAGAGCACAGAAAACACTGGCAGCCTTGGGGACAATCACCTTTGTTGCGCCGAGTTCCTCGGCAATCTTGCAGGCGTGAATAGAACAGGCTCCGCCGGCGCTCACGAGGGCGAACTCCCTTGGGTCATGGCCCTTCTGAACCGAGACAACCTTAGCCGCACCGGCCATGTTCTGATTAATTATGCTGAAAATACCGTAGGCGGCTTCCGGAACACTCATTCCAAGCCGTTTTGCTATATGTTCATCGACGACCTCGGAAGCCTTTACCGCGTCTACCTGCATCTCGCCTCCGAGAAAATAATCCTTGTTAAGATAACCCAGCAGAAGGTTTGCATCTGTCACCGTCGGCGCATCTCCTCCGAGCATATAACAAACAGGTCCAGGATCAGAGCCTGCGGACGCAGGGCCTACCTTGAGCATTCCGCCTGAGTCCATCCAGGCGATGGACCCTCCGCCGGCGCCAATTGTGTGAATGTCTATCATGGGTTTGGCAACCCTGTATCCGGCTATCTCACCTTCGGTGCTCAGGGTCACTCCTCCATCATGAATCAGGGTTACATCAAAGGAGGTGCCGCCCATGTCCATCAGTATCAAATTGGGGCTGCCCAGGAGCTCGGCAAAATACATAGCACCTACAGCGCCTGCAGCCGGGCCCGAGAGGAGAGTCGCCGAGGCATGCCGAATTGCCGTGTCGGCGGTCATCACTCCGCCGTTTGATGCAGTAACATAAAAAGCACGGCCCAGACCGTCATCTTTGAGCCGCTGTTCAAGCGTCTCAAGATAGACCGTCAGTTTCGGACCGACATAGGCATTGGCCGCGGTAGTTGACGAGCGCTCATATTCACGTATCTGGGGAAGGACTTCTGATGATATCGAGATGAAAACATCAGGCAGCTCCTCTCTGACTATCTCACGGATTCTTTTCTCGTGGACTTCATTAAGGAAGGAAAAAAGCAGGTTTACAGCAACCGCGGTTACGCCGTGCTTCTTAAACGTTCGGCAGGCGCCCCTTACATCATCTTCATTGAGCGGTTTTACGATATTCCCCTGACAATCAACCCTCTCATCTACTCCAAGCCGGAGATACCTCGGCACAAGCGGAGGGGGAACAGGAAGATAGAGATCCCATATATTATTTTTATGAGCTCGTCTCATTTCGATGGAATCACGGAAGCCTTTCGTAAGAACAAGACCGGTCACGGCGCCGGTTCCGGTAAGGAGGGTATTTGTTGCCACGGTTGTACCGTGGGCGAAAAAATCAAGCTCCCCGAGGAACTCGCGGGTACTGCGGCCGAAAAAATCAGCTGCTTTCTTAATTACGTTATAGAGCCCGACAGACGGATCCTTTGGTGTTGATAATTCCTTGAAGCTGTGTATTCCACCATCTTCATCTATCACGACACAGTCGGTAAAAGTCCCTCCGGTGTCCACTCCAATACGTAATTTCATGTAGTCCTCCGTAGATTGCATTCTTTCTAATTAATCTTCGTTGAATAAATCCTTTCTAATGTCAAGAATATGCTTTCTCATATAAAGCCTGGCCTCCTCGGGCCTTCGGGTGCAGATAGCTTCGCATATCTGCGTGTGTTCAGTTTTATATACTTGAAGATTGCCTTCTTTTAATACGCCTTTACTCTTCACCTTTTTCCAGTGATCTTCCTTCATCATCAGATTCACGGCGGAAAATACTATGAACAGGACCTTATTATGGGCCGCGCGTCCGACAATGAGATGGAATTTCCGATCTTCTTCCATGTAGTCTTCAAAGAAAGTGAGATCCTTCTCAAGCCTGTCGCCGATTTCGTTGAGAACTTCAACCTGATGCCGAAGTTCTTCTCGTTCTCCGTCGGTAGCCCTCTCTGCGGCATAGGCCGCCATGCTAGGCTCAATTTCAAGTCTCGTCTCATAAATTTCAAAGGGTTCGTGATCCATTAAAAGCGCCTTCATGAACTCGCCGTCAATCGATATCTCGTTAGAATCTGTCTTTATGAAGTTACCCTGACCGCTGCGGCTCTCTATCATACCGAGGGTCTCGAGAACACTGAAGGCTTCACGCATACTGGCCCGGCTGGTGCCGAACTGAAGGCAGAGCTCACGCTCAGGAAGCAGACGGTCACCTGCCTTCAGCTCTCCTGACTCGATAAGCTTCCGAATCTGATCAACTATCTGCATATAGTATTTTTTATTTTCTACCTGATTGAACAAGAAGCCTCCGTTGCGGTCTGACCACTCCAAATATGGTAAAGCCGCTTAGTAGATTTGTCAAATATTAAAAGTATAATGCTAATCGATTTGCCAAATTTGTTCAAAATGCGCATTTTCCATCATATACTAATAAAAAACTTGACGATTAATGATAATCCTCATAAGCTGTAATGTCAGGCGGTCAGACCACAGAGTTATCAAGACCTCCATACCACATAATCAGGAGTATACAATGTCATATTCCGGTCCTAAAATAGTAGTTACGCCACCCGGGCCTAAGGCTGCAAAATTAATCGAGCAGGATGAAAAAATATTATCAGGTTCCCTTACAAGAAGCTCTCCCCTCGTCGGGGAAAAAGCGCTGGGAATGTATATCGAAGATCCGGACGGCAATGTATTCATGGATTTCGGTTCGGGAATAGCCGTTACCGCTCTTGGACACAGACACCCGGCCGTAGTCAAAGCCATCAAAAACCAGCTGGACAAAATCATTTTCGTTAACAGCCTCGATTATTATTCAGCGCCCCAGGTAGAGTATGCTGAAAAAATCTGCGCACTCACTCCAGGTGATTTTGAAAAGAGGATTTTTTACACGAACAGCGGCAGCGAATCTGTAGAAGCCGCGATAAAGATGGCAAAAGCCCACAACAGAAGGCCCTACGGCATCGGTTTTATAAACAGCTTTCATGGCCGAACAATGGGAGCTATAAGTTTTACTACAACAAACGTTGTAGGCAGGCGCGGTTTCGCACCCATGTACCCGATTGGTCAGTTTGTCCCCTACCCCTACTGTTACCGGTGCATGTTTAACAGAAAGTACCCTTCCTGCGGTATGGAATGCATGAATTATCTGACTGATATCATGTTCAAAAAAATCCTGCCTCCCGACGAAGTGAGCTTCATCATCCTGGAACCCATCCAGGGGTCGGGCGGATACATCGTTCCGCCTAAAGAATTTTTCACAAGACTGAGAAAAATATGTGATGAGCACGGTATTCTTTTAATCGCGGATGAGGTTCAGACAGGATTCGGACGCACCGGAAAGATGTTCGCCTGTGAGCATTTCGGCCTTGAGCCTGACATAATTACGCTGTCTAAAGCCTTTGCTCACGGACTTCCAGCCGGGGCGGCTATCGCGAAGGCAGAGGTTATGGACTGGGATCCAGGCGCCCATGAGGGAACGCTTAACGGCGGGCCGGTTATCATGGAAGCTGCAAAGGCGGTACTAAGGGTAATTGATGAGGAAAAGCTCGTCGAAAACGCCGCAAAAATGGGCACCTACCTAAAAACTAAGCTCGGCGTCCTTCAGCAGAAATATCCGGTAATAGGCGACATAAGAGGGCTCGGTCTCATGGTTGGTATCGAATTCATCAACGATGACAAGAAGACAGCTGCAGCAGAACTGCGCGACAAGCTCATTCAGGCAGCATTTCAAAAGGGGCTTCTGCTGCTCGGAGCGGGTGTTTCAAGCATAAGACTCGCGCCGCCTCTGATAGTTAAGGAAAGGGAAATAGACATAGCCCTCAATATAATAGAGGACTGCCTGAAAGAACTGGTTTAAATAAAAAACGACGGCTTCCCTTGTGAGAGCCGCCGCCTGAAATTATTATTTATCAGCTTTAGTCAATAAACCTGAAAACTTGCCCCTTATTAGGGCCGTCAGCATAGATCAGCTGAAACTGCTGATCCGCACGATAACCCGCGTCATAGGTCTGAATTTGCTGCCCATCCTTTTTCCATTCATCCCCTTCACTCGGATTGCCGACAATATCGAAATTTTTCCATGCGTTGGTTCTTACGGCAAAGGTGGTTGGTGAGGTAAACTGCAGAGCAAATTTCTGGTCATTCGATCCAGTATAGTCCCAAAGCTGAATGGCCTTGCCGTTGACTCCTCCGGTACCAGCCACATCAAGAACTTTACCGCCGTTTTGACACTGGATATACAGCCAGGCATTATCCCCGCTTGGGACGAAGGCGAACATCCGATCCCAACCATCATCAAGGCTCCACATATTAAGCTTTTTGCCGTTGGCGTTTGTAGCTCCACCTGTGCCAGGAATATCCCAAAACTTACTGCTGTAGGCAGATTTCACAAGAAACTTCACGTTGGCCGGAGGCATGATCCACTGAGAGTGGTAATCGATTAGCTTCCACATCTGGTCTGCTTCGTTATTGGCAGACCATATCTGGATCCGGCATCCATTCTTGTCGAGCGTGCTGTCAACCGCATCCAGGAATTTTCCGCTGTTGCGGTCCCGAATAGTATAAGTCATGGGAGAGCCTGCATAGATAAACTCAAACTGCTGGTTGCTTTCATTAGTATGCCGGTACAGCTGAAGAGCCGTTCCGTCCTCTTCCCGTTTTCCTTCAATATCGAAGACCTCAGTACCATGCTGAGGTTGTATATAAAAGTATGTTTTTCCTGAAATATCGGTGCGGTTCAGCAGAAAGTAGCGATCCGGCTCTTCACTGTGATCCCAGAGCTGAAGCTCTGCCTGTTCATGTTTCTGAGCAGGAGCCGCCCCCGGCACATCGATAGTTTTACCGGAGGCAACATTCTGAATTGCATAGACAGCCTGAGCAGGCGGTGCCATTTGAGTTTCGCCAAAGGCTTCTTCAAAAACCCACTTCTGGTTCTCAAGCCGGGTTTCATGCTCCTGAGTCACCTTGGCTCCGACAGCAGCTAGATACATACCGTTTTTCTTACTCTCCAGGAAGTAGGTGTCTCTCTCTCCGGGAACCTCGACCATCCTGAACATCTGAGCGCTGTGATTCTGATACCAGTCCCAGAGCTGCACGTTATACCCGACCTCGCTGTCGTGCACCGTCACAACAGCATCGGTATGCTGCGGCTGCAGAAACACATAATCAAAATCTGTAGCATGGGGAATTACCTTAAAAAAGCGATCGGCTCCCTGCAGTCCGGCCTCAAGATTATCCATGGCATACAATCCCAGTTTACCTTCTTTTCGAGCGGCAGCGAGGTTATAGCCTCCTAGATCCCAGTAGAGATTTTCAGACTTCGATTTTATAAAAAAGGTTGCGTCCGCCATCATTAACGAGGCGCCGTTACCCTCGGGAATGGGATACCTGGCCAGAAGCTGCTTAAATCCTGCCTCAAGCTCCCTCTTTCGGCTGGCGGTTTCAGCGAGCTCCCATATAGGCATGAGGCTGCCGTCTTCAAAATCTACCAGAGCTGCAATATCCGGTATTGTCTTTGCCCATTTATTATATTGCTGGTTATCCACAGAGGTTGTGTTGTTAATGTAATTTGCATTTCCACCCCGGGCTAGAATCTTGATATTCTTCTTCATCTCTTCATTCACGCTGCCGCGGCTCTGATCCATTTCGGCAGTAGCGTTTATTCCGCCATAGCTTGCACTCACCGTTGCCCCTATCGACATAGCCTCCTTCCTGCTTGAAAAGCTTTGGGTCAGATTCATCTCCATGCGGCCGCCGAAGTATGCGCTCACTACAACATGAGTACCGAAGGCCTCAAAGACCTCACTGGGACTCCATGTGTTAATAGCTATCCGAGCCTCAGGGGTAAGATAGCTTCCGGCATCTCTTAACTTCGAAGACTTGATGTACACCTTCCAGGCCTGGGTTACATCAGAGATGGTATAGAAATAGTTGCTGGAGCTTTGGGTAGAACTCTTTCCAAATCGAGCTTCCACCGACCCTCCGAATAAGAGACCGTCGTATCCAACCCCGACACTGGAAGCCATCTCGTAAGAGTACTGCTTAAGACTGCTGCCCTCAATGACCTTATAATCTTTGTTGAGGTTCATATTGTTCACCCCGATTATTTCGGGAATGGTGTAACCGAATTGATTATATTGAGTTCCACTTAGATCAAAGACCCGTTCTTTTGAACTGGCATTGCTTGCATATTCACCGAAGACATCATAACCGTAACCAATGGCTGATTCTCCCGGATACTGTGAAAATTGAGCCCAGAGGCAGCCTGCAGATAGCAGTAGAACTGTAAAGACAACGCTTATTTTCTTCATTGATGTTTTTGACTCCCATTAGTAATTATTATAGAAAAATTAGACAAACTGATGATATTGAATCATAGAGAAAAAGATCGGCTAATTCAAGAACAAAAAAAAGCCATCTGATTCTGTATCAGACGGCCGTAATTATATCTTAATATTGTCTACAGATTACCTATCGTAGCCACCATAACGGCCTTGATAGTATGCATCCTGTTCTCCGCCTCATCAAAGACCTTTGAAAAAGGGCTTCTGAAAACCTCATCTGAGACTTCCATCTCGCTAAGTCCGTATTTGGCCTTAACCTCGGCTCCAACCTCAGTCTCAGTATCATGAAAAGAAGGAAGACAGTGCAGGAAGATAACCTCAGGGTTGCCGGAGGCCTTCATCATCTTCATATCCACCCTGTAGGGCTCAAGCAGCTTGATTCTCTGTTCATACATGTCCTCTTCGCCCATGGAGACCCACACATCGGTATAAACCGCATCCGCGCCCTTGAGACCGGCTGCAATATCACTCGTAATTACAATCTTTGAACCGCTTTCCTTCGCAATTTCCATCATCTCATCGACGAGAGCCTTATCAGTAAACAAGGCCTCAGGCGCAACCGCGGTAAAATCCATTCCTATCTTAGCGGCCCCGATCATGAGGGAGTTCGCTACGTTGTTACGGGCGTCTCCGACAAAAACCAGCTTACACTGATTCAACGGCTTCGTAGAATTCTCCTTAATGGTAAGAAAATCGGCAAGGACCTGAGTCGGATGGTAGAGGTCGGTAAGACCGTTCCAGACAGGAACTCCTGAAAACTCAGAGAGAGTTTCTACTGTAGCCTGCTTGTATCCTCGGAACTCTATGCCGTCATAAAAACGTCCTAAAACCTTTGCGGTATCTTCAATCGATTCCTTCTTTCCCATCTGGCTGTTCGTAAGGAAGGTTACTGCCCCGCCCTCATCGAAGGCGGCAGTTTCAAACGCACATCTGGTTCTTGTGGAAGCCTTCTCGAAAATCAGACATATATTCTTCCGCTCAAGAAGTTCACCCCTAATGCCGGCTCTCTTCTTTCGCTTCAGATCGAGAGATAAATCGAGTAGATAGTTTATCTCATCTCTGCTGAAATCCTTTAATGTTAAAAATGATCGTCCTTTAATGTTTACTGCCACAAAAAATCCTCCGTTGTTTGATACCTGATTATATGTATATTTACATTCGGGTTTCAAGCCTTGACCTCTGAAATTAAAAGTATTAGTCTTGGCGTATGAAAAACAATACTAATAAATTTGGAAAACTTTTCATCGGAGTGCTTCTCATAAGCTCTTTGGTGGTTTTATCGTCCTGTTCAGTAAAAAACGAGATCACCCTCGGAGCAGACGGCTCGGGATCAGCCTCGATGACGGCTAAAATAGATGAGATGCTCGTTACCTACCTGTCAAGCCTTGCCGAACTTACAGGCGACGCGCCTGCTGACGGTGTACTTTTCAATGTCGATGATATTCGTAAAGGCATTGAAGATAACCCCGGCCTGAGGGTTAAAGCCATTAAGAATGACGCTGACAAACTGATAACGGCTGTTGTCGAGTTCGATGATATTGAAGCGCTCATCCTCCAGTCGGAAGAGAACCTCGGTAATGAGAAGATCATTTCTTTTAAAAAAAGCGAGGCTTCAAAAGAGATTAGGATATATATCGATATCGATAATTTCCTCGACATTGCCCCTCTTTTCCCCATGGTTGAAGAACCGCTGTTTATGACCTTCGGCCCTCTTGAAAATCAGGGACTTGCCGAAGATGATTATCTCGAGATGATGGAATACGCGCTCGGTGACGGCGGAGGAAAGCTTATAAAGGAATCGATGATAACAACAATCATTAACATCGACGGCAAGCTTATTTCCCAGACCGGAGGCAGGGTCAGCGGTAAAAACTCAGTTACCTTCGAGACCCCGCTTATACGACTGCTGCTTCTCGACAAACCGATTGAATATTCGATAAAGTTTGAATAGAAGCTAATATTTTTTTCACCAAAAGGGCGCCGAGAGGTGTCCTTTTTCATTTTCCCCCTGTTTACGGGCAGCCTTGCTTTCGACGACACGTACAACTGAGGGTCTTCCAAAGCACATTTCGACCTCACATTCATCCCGAAGGGAACAAGTACTTCTTCCCTTCGGTTACCTTGTATGTTATTATTTCTCTTTTATCGGGATGACACCTGCATACAGGGCGTCGCTCTTCTCATTATTACAGACGCGAATCTATTACAATAGAGCTTATCCTTTCCGATTCAGTCAAAGGTGATAATTATAAAAGTATGATGGAAAAAAGGAGAGCGGATGGGATTATCGAATCTGGAAAACTTCACCCCAAAAGGACCTGTCCTGCAGCGTACCGGCGGACTCCTTGATGCAACCTTTTTCGGACTGATGAATAACGCGCTGCCCGTATCTATATGGATGACCTTATCCGGCTTTGCCTGGTTTCCCGGGGGAAACCTCCTTGCGGCCTGCATACTAACCTTCATCCTTGTTTTATTCGGCTATGCCCTGGTTTGGGGAATTCTCGGCGGTACAATGCCGAGAAGCGGAGGATCATACGTCTATAATTCAAGAATTTTCCATCCAATGCTGGCAATGATTATCAGCTTCTGGAACGGAGCATTCATCATGCTCGCCTGGATCTGTGTTCTGGCTCCCTGGTTTTGGCAGGTCGGATTCCCGCTGCTGTCTGGAATCACAGGAACAGGAGGACATACTCTTTCTTTCTTAAACACCGGCTGGGGATTATACTTTGGAACGACTCTTGTAAATGTCTCAGCCTTTATGGTTGCTCTAAAAGGGATGAAAACCTACTTTAAAATCCAGAGGGTTCTGATTGTAATTTCACTAATTGCAATTACATCAGTAGGAATCCTGTTTTCCCGAACCAGCCATCAGGACTTTATCAGCCTCTGGAACGGGCTAGTATCAGGAACTTCAGGCCTGAGGTTCAACGAAATGATAAATCTTGCCGCAGCCCAAATGGGAGGAATCCCTGAGAGCTGGAACTGGAAAAACACCCTCGGCCTGATGCTGCCCGTAAGCTGGGGAATGATCTACGGATATGTGGTCATATTCATAGCCGGCGAGATAAAAAAACCAAGGGTCAACATTCTTCAATCTCAAATCCTGACTACTCTAATTTCAGGCTTCTTCATGGTATGGATAATACTGGAATACTCAAGAATGCTCGGCTGGGAGGGGATGCACGCTGTTGCATGGCTCGCTGAAAAGGGAGGCGAAGGCCTGGATCTGCCCTTCAGTCTTCACTATCTGAATATAGCCGCCTTCCTCAGCGGTTTCAGACGCGGATTCGGCATTCTTCTGGGATCAGCATTTCTGGCATCTAACTGGCTATGGATTGTATTCTCTTATATAGCCTGGAGTCGTGCGGCAATGGCTTGGGGAAAAGACGGTGTCGGCCCGAAGTGGTTTATAATGAACCCAAGCGGCAGCGGACAGCCCGTCTATCTCCTACTAACAATGTTGGCCATAAGCCAGCTTGCGCTCCTCTTCTTCAGTATGTACTCAGGAATTCTGCACTCTTTTTCGGTAGGTGTTATGCAGCTTCTATCTGTATTCTCCTTTACAGCAGTAGCCGCAATTATTCTTCCATACAGCCGGAAGGTCAGACCTATCTGGAATCTCTCACCTTACCGCTTCTGGACTCTGGGGAAAATACCCGTCGTTACGATAGCCGGCGCGCTGTCACTTCTTCTGACAGGACTTCTGCTTATAGGCTTTTTTATAAACGACGAATTTGAAGAGCTCCACCTCTGGTGGGTTATTATTAACATTGCTGTCTGGATTTCGGGAGGATTATGGTATCTTATCTGGAAAAAAGTTCAGTCCCGCAGGGGCTTTGACCTGAGTAAAACATTCAACGAAATGCCACCGGAGTAGGAAGCTGATGAACAAACCCTCACCCTCTCTGATAAGGGAAGAACTTGACAGAATCTTAGGCGACCGCCATTTCCAGGGAGCCAACCGAGCCAGTGCTTTTTTAAAGTATATCGTAGAGGAAACACTATCGGGCCGTGACAACAGGCTTAAAGAATATACAATAGGAATTGAGGTCTTTCAAAAAGGAAACGATTTTCTTCCGCAGGCCGATCCTTCAGTACGAATCGACGCCGGAAGATTAAGAAAAAAACTTGATCAATACTACCTGACAAAGAAAGAGGAAGGAGTAGAGATTTCTATTCCCAAGGGCGGATATGTTCCCCGGTTCCGGTTTCACGCATCCCGCCTGCCCGGCGGTGAAATAAAACTAAAGCCGCCGACTCTATCGGTAAAACCCTTTGAATCACAATCTACCAAGGAGCCGGCTCTTATCACTGAACTGCTCTATCAGGAAATGAAGAAAGCAGTCGGAAAATCAGACGACTTCGCCCTACTCGGAGATTCCGATATAAATTCGGATTTTCAAATCACCGGGAAATTATACAAACGCAGGAGCAGTTTCATCCTATACTGTGATCTTCTCAGATCCGATTCCGGCACAATTGTATGGACTGAGAGCTTCCCGCTGAAGAATCCGGGTCGCTTTCCCCTTAGAATGGCGGAGGCAGTAGCTGCCCAGGTGGCAGCTGTTGTCGCAGGAAGAGGCGGTGTTCTCTACGATCTTCTTGGTGAACAGATGCAAAACACCGAAGAAATACCGGAGGATATTCTCGGTATCAGAATTCTCTTTGTTCTTCATAAAAAACTTATGGAACCGGGAATTGCAGGCAGACTGCGAATTGCTCTGGAAAGGCTTATAAACAAACACGAAAACAGAGGAGACCTCAGAGCCTTTCTTTCCCAGATGTACTGGGACTTCTGCATGGATGTAGACTGGAACGCAACGGTAAATCATGACGATTCCTTCGCATTCTATAGGGAAAAAGCCTTAAAACTTGCAGCGAAAGCCAAGGAGCTGGATCCTGAGGGCGAGGATACCCTTGTAAGCGGTATCCGAAGCGCATTTCATGAAGAGGATATTGAAACCCTCAGAGCACTTACCGAAAGACTTTTCCGTTCCAATGATGTTTCCGCCCTGTCGATGGCCACAGGAGCCCTTCTCTACTCTCTTTCGGGCGGATGGGAAACCGGCATAACCATTCTCGAGAACACCCTCCCGCTAATTCCGTCCTATCCCGGGTGGTTTCATCATCTGACCTGCCAATATCACCTTAGACAGATGGATTACGAAATTGTAATAAGTAAGGCCGGACGTTTCACGGAAGGGGATGTTCTATGGTATTACATCTACACGGCGGCAGCCCTCGGTTTATTGGGTAATATCATTGAAGGCAAGGCATACTGGGAAGAATTACTTAGACAATGTCCGGCATTCAAAAAGGGTGTACGTAATTTTTTATCCAACTATGTTAAAGAAACTCAATTGTTAGAGCTTATCCTGTCGGGGCTTACTGCAGTTAAACAGAAACCGCCTCCGATAAAATGAAGGCGGTATATAAAATCATTATATCTAGAATACAAATCCCGCGATACCGAAGGCAACGGCGGAAATACCAGCTGCTAAAAGACCAAAGGGCATCTGAGTCATAGCATGTCTGAAGTTGTCACAACCGCAGGCTGCAGAAGTAAGAACCGTAGCATCGGAATAAAAACAGATATGACTGCCGAATACACCTGCCGAAAGAACTGCACCAATTGAAAGAGGCATGTTGGCACCAACGTTCATAGCCAGAGGAATAACAATAGGTAGTGCAATTATGTACATCCCCCAATTCGTGCCTGTAATAAACTGCTGAATAGCAAGAAGAATAAAAAGAATTAGCGGTAAAGTCTTCGGGGACATTAGGGGAGTTCCAGTTTCAATCATAAATCTTGTGAATCCAATCTGAGTATTCATATCAGCAAACATGAACGCAAGATACATCAGAAAAAGCGGATAAAGCATATTCTTGAATCCACGTACAGCTTCATTAGAGAATACTTCAGCACTCATCAGTTTTTGCGGGATATAAAGAAGAGCCATGAATGCAAGGGTGATAACTACACCCATCATCATATCAGTTCCGGTTGCTATGGTAGCTACCAGAAGAACTATGATCGGCAGAAAGAAATTTATAATTCTTGCATTTCCGGTAATTTTAACATCTTCAATACCTGAAGAGATATCAATTTTTTCTGAACCTTCAGGGGCCAGAACACCAGTCTCCTGCGCCCTTTTCTCGGCTTTTTTCATAGGTCCAAAAATTGGAATTACTCCCAGTATCACTAGAGGAACAATAATCAAAGCAATCCATCCGTAAAAATTGAACGGAATGGTTTTAATAAAATAAGATAAGCCCTCTCCATCAGGTGCCCATCCGTTAATCTCAAGCAGACCGCCTGCAAATACAGCCCATGTCGTAATCGGAACAATGACACATGCAGGAGCTGCCGTACTATCTACGATGTAGGAAAGGAACTCCCTCGAAACCTTATGTTTATCCGTTACAGGTGCCATACAGGAGCCTACGGTAAGAGAATTCAGGTAATCATCGATGAAAATAACAACTCCAAGCAGCCATGTCCACATCAGTGTAGACTTCCGTGTTTTTGCACGTTTTGAAACCCAAGTTCCGAATGCATGTGCTCCGCCTGAAACTTCAATGAGTGCAATAATACTGCCCATCAATCCGCATACAACAAAGAGCCACACAGTATCTTCTTCCATACCGACACCTAGAAGACTGTCCATGAAAGCGCTGAAAAACCCGCCCTGATGTACAATAACAAGCCCTAAAACAGTAGCAAGAATCAGAGATTCAAGAATTCTCTTTGTCCAGAAAATATAGATCAATAGAAACACGGCCGGAATAACGGAGATTATCCCGTAATTACCTTCCTGCGATTCAGGCATCAAGACAACTAATGCTAATACGATAACGGCTACAAGCGAGAATCCGATTAATAATCTTTTCCCGATGCCCTGGCCGCTCCTTTCCTTTGTGTCTACACTCATTCAACTCTCCTTGAAACATAGTATTTTTATAAGAATAGCCTGTTGTAAGTTTCAGAGTGAGTAACATCTTAGATGTTACCGTAACATAGAGCATAAAAAAACCCGCAGGAGAAACTCACGACGGGCTTTTTATTAATTACTGATAAATTACTTACTAATTCTTTTTCTTTTTCTTTTTCAGCTTTCTTTCAGCTGATGGTATTTCCACGGCCTTCAGGCTGCCAACTTCTGACTTACCTTCTACCGAATCTACATCTATAGATTTTTTAGCCGCAGCGGGAGTGCCATACTTTATGTTATCTCTCTCAAGTTTATTTTTCCGCCTTGAGTTGATCCACCCAAGAAGGACAGGAGACGCGATAAAGATAGACGAATAAGTACCTACGACAACACCGACAATCATTGCAAGGGCGAAATCTTTAATCTGGCCTGAAGCAAAGACATAGATGGCTGTGACTGCGAGCAGGGTTGTAACTGATGTTATCAGCGTCCTGCTGAGAGACTGAGTAATACTGGTGTTTATCACAGTCTTTATGTCCGCGTCTCTCATAAGGCCTCTGTTTTCTCTAATTCGGTCAAACACAACGATGGTATCATTGAGTGAGTAACCAATAATCGTAAGAATAGCGGCAACTATTGCAGTACTGACTTCCATCCGGGTTAAACCGATGAAGCCGATCAGGATGGCAACGTCATGCGCAAGGGCGATGATTGCCGAAACGGCGAACGCAAGCTCGAATCTGAACCATATATACAGCAGAATAAGCGCGAGAGCAAGTCCTACAAGCACGATGACAGACTGTCCGAGGTCGGCCGAGAATCTCGGTCCTACATAATCGGACTGTTTTACAATCACAGTGCCCGAACCGTATTCAGATTCAAGAAGACTAAGCATTTTATCGGCAGCAGTCTTGCTGAAATTATTCGTACCGTCATCCTGGAGCCTGATTAGAAACTCCTGGGCATCATCATCGCCGACAACCTGAATCTGTGGATCTCCAATAGAAGAAAGAACAGCTCTGATTTCATCAATTACGATATAAGATGATGCACCTGCATTTGTGAAGTTCACAATCGCTGTCCCTTCACTCAGGTCAACGAGATACGCAAGTGACAGCAGTTTTTCAGCCGGAACACCGGCATCAACCAGATTAACCGTTAATGATGGAACTTCCATCATTGCCTTCATGAGGTCAGCGGCCGTTGCATAATCAGCAAGAGGATAATCCCATGATTCAGTCTTTCCATTTTCGGTGAATACATCAATAGAGACCAGACCATTCAGAATATTAAATCTGACTTCCTCGTCTCCGAGATATGAAACTTCCATCGCTACGGGAGCTATCTGAACTCTCTGGCTTAAACCTGACTGAAAGTCGATTCCCAGGTTGAGTCCGCCCTGCCCTATTGTCCCGCCTATTCCCGCAAGAATAATAACCGCGGAAACAGCGAACATTATAAATCTCAATTTGGTAAAGTTAATAACTCTTTTCATTATTTTACCCTCCAACCGATGCTCAACTTTTTGATGTGGAGCTTCTGAGTGCTGAAATCAAACAGCAGTCTTGAAACGAAGAGAGCGGTAAACATTGATGAAACAATACCGACAGCCAAAGTGTAGGCAAAACCCTGAACAGGGCCGCTTCCAATCTGAGAAAGGAAAAGTGCCGCAATGAGAGTTGTAAGGTTGGCATCCATAACAGTCCAGAAAGCTTTCGCAAAACCGGCTTTAATGGAGGCTTCAACAGACTTACCCAGCCTGTATTCTTCCTTTATTCTCTCAAAAATAATTACGTTCGCATCAACTGCCATACCGACGGTAAGAATAAGACCTGCAATACTTGTTAAAGTAAGAGTCAGGTTGAATGCCGACAGAATAGCGATTATAAAGAACAGATTCAGGAGAAGCGCAATATCGGCAACAAGCCCGGCACCCTTATAGTAGATGAGCATGAAGGCTATTACAAGTAAAAAGCCGTAGGTAATGGCCTTCAGTCCTTCCTGAATGGAGTCTTCACCGAGAGATGCGCCTACCGACTGCTGATTAACAACCCTGAGGTCAACCGGCATCGCTGCTGTTCTGAGCACAAGTGCAAGATCATTTGCTTCCTGTCTCTCAAAACCGGACATTCTGACACTCTCTCTGATACCTTCCGATATCCTGGCCCCGGCTTTAACCTTGTCATCAAGAACAATGGCAAGCGTTTGACCGACATGTGACGAAGTCAGCTGATAGAACATCTCTCCGCCTTCCTTGTCGAGGGTAAAGTTGATGACAGGACGTCCTGTAACTGAATCAGAGCCAACCTGCGCATTAACAATGTGTACACCGTCAAGCCCCGGCTCTTCATAGATAACAAGATCACGAAGATACTGGTCGACACCATAGGAATCTTTGGAATAGAATCCCCGTACGATAAGACCTACATCAAGAACTGACTCATCAAGCGGTCTACCGTCATCATCCAGCAGTTTACCTGCCTTGGAAGCTTTATGAGCATTCCAGGCTGCAGTACCTTCATCATTAACAATGTGAAAGTTCAGGCTGCCCTTTCCCTGCAGAAAAGTATTAACTCTGTCGGGGTCGGCCGCGCCGGGAATTTCAATCGCAATCTCGGTATCGCCCTGCTTTCTAATCTGAGGTTCGGTTACACCAAATTTATCAATTCGATTATTTAGAATTTCTATTGCCTGATTGACTGCCGCAGACTGCTCATCAGCTGTCGGAGGATGCTGAAGTCTCTTTTCGAGGCTTTCCATATCCGCTTCGAGCAAGATACTCATACCACCTGACAGATCGAGTCCAAGCTGAAGAACGTTGTTCCTCTTGTCTTTATAACCTAGAAGAAGATCAGCATAATAGTTCTCTATTGTTCTGAGAGCCTTGTCCCTGTTGTTGAATGTTCCAAGAACATCTTTAACAGTCCAGGATGAAGGAAAACCTTTATCCTCAATTTTATACTGCTCTTCGGCGTATTCAACTAAAAAATCATATTTTTCAGGAATAATCGATTCAGAATCCTTGACAGCAAGTGACTGGAGGTTTTCCAAATCATTTTCTGCCATAGTAACCGAATACTCCCTAATTTGTTCCCTGGATGCTGCAGAGAGGTCTTTCATATCCTGTGGCACATTGAAGTACCAATTATAAGTAGGCCATAGAAAGACTCCGCAAACAACCACAACCAGAAGAACGATCAACAATCTGCCACGTTTGCTCATTGGATATCTCCGAATATGGAATATTTTGTGTATCGAATTTTGTTCGACCGGTTAATCTTTTTTTAAACTTTCTTCGCTAACTTCAACGACTTCGCCGATGGCACTCTTAGCAAATTCCAGCTTAGTGTTATCATCGACCTTCACAACAACAGAATCATCGCTTACGTTGTGCACAACACCGCGAATACCACCGATTGACTGAACTTTATCACCTTTTTTAAGCGCAGCAAGCATATTCTTTGTCTTCTTCTGCTTCTTGTTCTGAGGTCTTATTATAAGAAAATAAAAGATCAGAATTACGAGAGCAAAAGTTATAAAAGTTGTGGACATCTGGCCGCCGCCGCCGCCAAAAAGCTGCATTAAGGGTAAATTACCCGCTAAAACGTTCATTAACAAACCTTCCTCTTAATTAATAGATTTGGACAAAAATAACACGTTTAACCACCAGTAGTCAAGATAAAGAGATGATAAGAGAAAGGGATTATTAATGGAAAGACGAAAGGAAAGATGATACAATTACTATAATAAGGCTCATCCTTCAGTCCCCTGTAAAATCATGATGGAGAGAAGAGAATGAAAAAATCAATAATCTTAACAGTCATGCTGTCCATCAGCATAATAATCCTTATTTCATGCGCCCCGGAAGAGCCCGGGGATACCGGAGAGCCACCTCAGGCTGTTACATTCACGGTAAACACCGTGACCAATGGACGTCCGATCGGTGGCGTAAACCTTACCTACGAAGGGATAAGCATACAGACAAACTCCGCCGGAAGTCTGGTCCTAACATTCGATCCTGCCGAATATACCGAAGGAACATTGCCGGAGACAGTAACAATCACCGCCTCAAAGAAGTTCTTTGTGACATCAAGTACAACCTTTACATTAAGCGATTACACGGAAAGCAGTACTCTGGCCGAAGACATCGAGATTGCGCCGCGAATCTTCATCCCGGACATGATGGGAAACCTCGGCGTCGGCCGCATTGTAGCAATAGACGACATGAGCGGTACGAACCGCGTTGACCTGTCGGAAATCCCGGGATATATCGACAGTATTGCAGAAAATAATGAGATTGAAGCAAAATTGGGAAAACTCGACGCCCCTACGGCCATAAACGTAGACTATGATAACGGAATAATATACATCTTCGATGTCGAGAGTTCCGGGAATGCTGCAGGACCATCTAATGCTGCCTTTCTCATTCGTCTCACTGATTTCCCTACCTCGACATCAGATACACTTGCAGCAGCCGACGTTAAAATATTCGGTCCGCTATACATCAGCTTCAAATCAAGAGCGGCAGCACCCTCTCTAACCGCGATTCACCAGGCGGTGATAACCGGAGTCGATGAACTTCTGACGATTAGCGGCAATACATACAGCAGCGTGGAGCTCCATAAACTCAGCGGAATGTCCACAGGAACCATAACCGTCACTGAAGCCGCGGCGGACACAGCAAATAACCTTCCGACATCGCTGGCCCCAGGATTAACAGTCCTGCCTAATGGTAAGCTACTGCTTCTTCATGACAGCATCGGTGGTGCAAATGAAGAATTCCTTGTTCTCGACAATTTCGCAGATACAGACACTTCAGATTTTATGACTAATTCATCACCCTCCCCGGGAGATGTCGATTACTTTGCCCTCGCATTCAGGCTTCTTGTCGATCTTGACGGCAGATGGCTCTACACCGGAGATGTCTATAACTCTAATTGGCATCAGGAAGGTACTGAAATGGACAGGATTGCCCGCTTTAACCTTAGTTCAACGGCGGCAAACCTTGACAGGACAAACTATGGTTCCGAAGGCAGCGGTACGGCGCAATTCAACGAGCCGGTTCTGCTTGCTGTCCTTCCTGACAACCGCCTCTATATTCAGGATGCCGCAAACAGCCGTCTTATCAGAATTGACTGGACCGGTAGCGGCACCGCTTCCGGCTACTCAGCCTATAAACCTGAAAATAACGCAGGAACTGCCGACATAGACGAAAGCTTCGGGTTTGAGTACTTCTACAACGCCTGTTGATGAGAATAGCCTATTTCTGCCTGGGCTCCGGCTCAGGAAACCTGATGATCGGAGCCTCAATTTTCAATGCTCTTGTCAGAATCGGGGAACAGACGGAATTCACCGCAATCACTGATTCAGAGTTTACTCCCATTTTCAGTAAATGGTTTAACATCATCCAGATAAAAGGCGAACCGGAAAAACTGTTTACCGATGATCTGAACACCGAACTTTACCGGGCACTAAAGTCCGTCAATCCCGACCTCATAATTGTCTTCATGATGTGGATGCCGATAATGCCGCTTCTGGAGGGATTTTCCTGCCCGAAAGTTCTACTGATTAGACAGTGCCCCCAGAAGTGGCTGATTATGAAAACAGCGCCTGAAGATTCAATTGATGTTAACTTTGCCGATTACAGCGCAGCCTTTTCAATCGAACCCGGCTTCCAGCCGCATGGCTTCGCGCCCCTGCCGCCCCTCATTCTTAAAAACAGAGACGAGCTTCCGTCCCCCGAAGCATCCCGGGCAAAGCTCGGGCTTATAGCCGGAGAGAAATTGTGTATTGCAGCTGATAACGGACCCGAGGATGAATACAGGGATATCATTGAAAAAAGCAAAGCACTCTGCCCTTTTGACTGCACGCTGATAACAGCTACAAACAAAGGGGGCGGAGAGAACTCACTTTTTCCTCTGATTGACTACCTTCCGGCCGTAGACTTTGTAGTAGGCAGCGCCGGATACAACCTCTTCTATGAGTGCCGCTATCTGAACATCCCCGCCAGATTCTTCGCCTATGAGAGGAAAGCTGAGGATCAAATGTGGCGAATTGAGACTAACGGCCATTATCATTTTCATACAAACGGAGCAGACATTCTCGCCGGCAGGCTGTTAAATCTTCTTTATAACAGAGAGAATCTAAGAAACCGGAAATATCTAAAAATTTAAGCCCTGGATCGACTGAATTTCTATTCTTGCAAGGATACTTAAGCTACTACCGAGACCACCGCTAAATTTCTCTTGACAATATTAACACTGTTCAGTATATTAACAATATAAACTATATTAACACTGTTAATAGAAGCGAGGAAAAGATGTCAGCAAACGACAAGCAGCAGCAGAGAATGCGTGGATACTTTATTGACGCAACAAAGGAGATTCTGAGGGGAGAAGGCCTGAAGGTAGTAAGTGCCCGGAACATAGCTGCCCAGGCCGGATACTCCTACGCAACCCTCTATAACTACTTCAAAGACATCAACAGCCTGGTCTTTGAGTGCGTACAGGATTTTCAGAAGGAAATTGAGATCCAGATATCATCCGCAACAGCAGTCGCGGCGCCGGGAAGGGACAGAATAAAAGCAGGATTGACAGCCTGGGTTAATTACTTCGTCCAGTATCCGGGAATATTCGAACTCTTCTTTCTGGAAAGAATGGGAGACATCGGGCATAAGCAGGGCACGGCCGAATTCATAGTAAACTCAATAAAGCCGGCAATAACCGAAGGGATGCGTGATCTGGAAAATAACGGAATCATCACTCCGGAGAGGGCAAAAGACCTCGGCGAGGTCTTCAGATACAATATAACCGGGCTAATGCTTTTTTACTCAAACCGCAGATATCCGCCTGATTACCCGGGGCTGCTCAAGGCCCTTAATAATCAGATAAGTTTAATATTGAACATGCCGGATCCCGGAAAGTATTAGTAAGTTGAGGCCGACAGCTTTAGAATTTACTGTCGGACTCAACCTTCTTAATAAATCCAGCCGAACCCGAATCTTCCAATCAGATTCAGCACTATTGCCGAACCGTAGAGAATTCCAATAAGCATTATTTTCTTCTTGTAAGTCGGCAATTCAAGCAACTACTTCCAGTATTTTGCCATTCGGCTCCGGAGCTGCTCCCGGTACGCATCCCAATCGGTAATAGGCGAGGCGGCAAGCCCTTCATCACAGGCTGCCTTTGCAACAGCCATGGCTTCCCATTCAATCACCCTCGGGTCAAAGGGTTTGGGAACGATATACTCCCTGCCGAAGGTGAAATCACGTCCGTAAGCCTTTCGGACCTCATCAGGTACCGGCTCCTTGGCCAGAGCGGACAGTGCTTTTGCTGCAGCCATCTTCATTCCCTCGGAAATCTTCCTGGATTTAACATCCAGCGCGCCTCTGAAGATAAAAGGAAACCCCAGGACATTGTTTATCTGATTAGGAAAGTCTGATCGCCCTGTAGCCATTATCAGGTCCGAGCGGGTTGAAACTGCCAGCCCATACTCAATCTCGGAATTGGGATTTGCCATAGCGAAAACAACCGGATCAGAGGCCATGGAAAGAAGCATCTCAGGGCTCACGCAGTCGGCAACCGACAGACCCGCAAAAACATCCGAGCCCTTCATGGCATCAGCGAGGGTCCGCATATCAGTGTCTCTGGCAAACTCGGCCTTCTGAGCATTCATCTTCGCATCCCGGCCAGTATAGATAACGCCCCTGCTGTCACACATCAGAAGATTCTCTTTCTTAACGCCTGCTGTAATAAACATTCTCGCGCAGCTTATTCCGGCGGCGCCTGCTCCGTTGATAACAACCTTGATATCCCCGAGCTTCTTCCCCGTTACCTCACAGGCGTTGATAAGGCCTGCGGTACAGATAATTGCCGTACCATGCTGATCATCATGAAAAACCGGAATATTACAGAGCTCAATCAGCTTCTGTTCGATCTCAAAACATTCAGGGGCCTTTATATCTTCCAGATTTATCCCGCCGAAGGTAGGCTCCATAGTTTTGACAATATCAATTATCTTTGCCGGATCCTCGGTATCGAGTTCGATATCAAAGACATCTATATCGGCAAATCTCTTAAACAGAACTCCCTTGCCTTCCATAACAGGCTTGGAAGCCAGGGCTCCCCTGTTGCCAAGACCGAGGATCGCTGTACCATTCGAGACAACGGCTACAAGGTTACCCTTGCTTGTATATTTATAGGCATCATCCGGATTCTCGGCTATCTCGAGAACAGGCTTTGCCACCCCCGGGGTGTACGCCAGCGAGAGATCTTCTGCCGTAACGCAGGGCTTGGTTGCCACAACCTCAATCTTGCCGGGTTTACCGCCCATGCAATGATATTTAAGTGCTTTTTCTTTAAGTTCATCCATTTATAGTAATCCTTATATAAATTCTGCCATGGACTGCGAAGCAGCACCCTAGGTATGGCAGATATTGTAAATGAAGTTTGTAAAGCATAGCTTTTCAAACTTCAAAATTAAAAAAGTACACGGATGGACTTTTTTAATTCTCCCAAGTGAAACTGTAGTCAAGCTTCCATCTGTCTCGGAGCTCTACCATCTGCTTCTGAAGAACCGCAGGAACCGGACATCCGTGCTCTTTACGGTAGGTCCATGCAAGGTACTCTTTCTCTCCGGCTGTGTAGATTCTCTCTTCACCCGGTGCTACCTCAGAAGCCCTGAGATCTCTCATTATAGAACCTGCAATCTTCTTGAAAAGATCCACGCCGAGGAAGGCCTCGAGGTTTATTGCTATGAAAAAATGTCCGAGTGGATAGGGAATCTTGTTTCCATCTTCATCAAATCCGTTCAGGTCTTTCAAAAAAGAACCACCCTGAAGGGCTGCCGAGAGAACCTCAACTACGGTAGCGTAACCGAAGCCCTTATAACCGCCGGTAGTCTCTCCGAGTCCGCCGACAGGTGCGAGTGCAGCCTTACCCTTAGTCAGGTCTACGAGAATCTGATCGGTGTCAGTTCGGGTTTTTCCGTCACGTCCGATGACCCAGCCCTCAGGAAGTTCCTTACCTGCACGGCTGTACATCTCAATTTTTCCTCGCTGGGAAACAGAGGTTGCACAATCAAGAACAAAGGGAAATTCCTCATCAGTCGGAAAACCTATTGTAAGAGGGTTTGTTCCGAGCATATTTTCAACACCAAAGGTAGGCGCGATAGAAGGTCTTGCGTTTGTTCCGGTTATACCGATCATTCCCGCATCAATAGCCATTAGAGGATAGTAACCGGCAATACCATAATGAGTTGAGTTTCTAACGGCAACCATACCCATTCCGTTTTCTTTTGCCTTATCAATGGCCATCTGCATGGCTTTCGTTGAAACAACATGACCCATTCCGTTATTTCCATCGAGGACGGCAGTCGTAGCTGTTTCTTTTATAAGGTCGATCTTTGTTTCGGGATTGAGAATTCCTGCATCCATCCGGTCGATATAAATTGGTTTGAGTCTTCCGATTCCGTGCGAGTCAATACCTCTCTTATCTGATTCGATAAGAACATCTGATACAGTCTTTGCGTCCGTTGCGGGGACTCCGCATTTCACAAGACAGTCCTTCATGAAATTCTCAAGAACCTCGAACTCCAGCCATTCACACTCTTTATACTGATCCTGATACGCCATATTTTCTCTCCTCTGAAAAAAATTCCTGCAAGGATGCAGGTTTCGGTGATGAAGTTTGACAAGCAACGCTTTCAAACTTCAAAATGTAAAAATTACACGGACGTAATTTTTACATCCCTCCTGTTTTTATTATTGTAATTCCTACTTCTTCGAAGTCAGGTCTATAGGTTTCATCAAAATTATCATCGGTTACAAGATAATCTATCCGTTCCAACGCCGCTGTAAAGAAGGTGGACATACTTCCAACCTTAGAACTATCTGCTGCAAGGATTACCGGCCCTGATGTACGCTCAATCATCATACGGGTAACAGCAGCCTCCTCAGCTATGGGTGAGGTGATTCCGCTTTTCAGGCTTATTCCGTCGGCACCTATGAAGGTTTTAGAAACATTCAACTGTCCGATAAGCTCTTCTGCAAAATTTCCTATTGTACAGCCTGAATTAAACCGGTATCGCCCGCCTATAAGAATGAGTTCAGTATCCGGCCCCGGTTCAGACTCAAGTACGGCGGCTATATTATTGGTTACTATTCGGATATGAGGAATATTCAGCAGGGATCGGATTATCTGAAAGGTGGTTGAACCGCTGTTAACGAATACAGTGTCTCCCTGCTCGGCCAGTTTCGCGGCCCTCATTCCTATTGCAGATTTCATTTCTCTGTTCTGTTGATTTTTTTCCATATAGGGTGATTCAGCTGCAATATGACGAGTATAGATTGCACCGCCGTGGGTGCGCTCAATTAGCCCATCAGATTCGAGCTGATCCAGATCACGACGAATTGTTATTACAGAAACCTCAAATTTCGACGATAACTCATCAACACTCGCAAAACCTCGTTCCTTAATTTCCGCAAGTATGCCGGATCTTCTTCCGGCAGGTATCAAATTAGCAGGCATCTTTTCTCCCTTTAAAGGGATAATAACAAAGGTTTGATTGTATGTAAAGCTCATCTGATGACATATTGAACGTTTAATGATAGTTTATGACCGTTTTAACAAAGAAAACATTTATCTTATTAGAAAACGCATGATCAGAATTAAAATACTACTAATTAATGGGGGGTCTTCATATTATGGACAAAAAGAAAATCATTCACCCGAATTTGCAAGAAATGCCTCAATTTCGCGGACATTGAAAGGCTTATTAAAATACTTTGAAATTACGCCTTTCTTCATGGCGACACTAAGCTCTTCTGTAATCTCATAGCCGGATAATATCGCAAACATTATATTCGGATACTTTTCTTTTGCCCGGGTAACAAATTCGTAACCATTCATATTCGGCATCTTCATATCACTGATGACAATCGCTATCTCCGGATTAACGGCCAATACCTCGAGCCCCTCAATACCGTCTGAAGCGGTTAAAACAGTGTGATTTTTAGAAAAAGTCATTTCAAATAGTCTGAGGTTCAGAAATTCATCATCAAGATATAAAATTTTTCTATTCTTATTCATACTCCCCCATTATAGATGTATACTTACAGTAGTACCCATACCAGGCTCAGAAGCTATTTCAAGCCTACCATTATGTTCCTGTATTATATTATAGCATATGGATAACCCTAGTCCAATTCCATCCCCGGGCGCCCTTGTAGTATAAAACGGCTCAACGATCTTTGACAGCTCTTCGGGCGCTATACCACATCCGTTATCAGCAATCGTTATCTCCGTTTGAGCCTCAGATTTTCCGACAACTATAGTAATTTTACCTTCATTTTCAATCGCCTGGCATGCATTGTTGAGAATATTCAAAAAGACCTGATGAAGCTTTCCGATGTTACCCTCTATATGATTTGAACCATTCTGATAATCCTGTATAATAACGATTCTATCCTTCAATTTATTCTGTAATACCAGAAGACAATTGTCTATTATTTCATTTATGTTGCAGTCTTCATCATATGCCCGACTGTCCCGGCTCAGCTGATTAAGCCCTTTCACAATCGCTGCAGCTCTATCAATACCTTCCTTCATTCCATCCAGAAGAAAGGCTATTGCTTCCTCCTGATTACCGGAAGATTTAAAATAATCTGCAAGATTAACATATGCTCCCATAAGATAGTTTAAGGGATTATTAATTTCATGAGAAATTCCTGCTGTTAAAAGTCCAACAGAAGCCATTTTTTCTGCCTGTATTAATTGTGATTCCTTCTCTTTCCGCTCCTGTATCGCCTCTTCAAGCTCTCTGGTTCGATCAAAAACTATCTTTTCAAGGTTATTTCTATTTTCCTGAAGCTCCAACTCAACGCTCTTCTTATCTGTTATATCTATTGTAACGCTCAAAATAGCTTTACCTTGAGACCAGTCAATCACCTGACTGGCAAAAAGAACCCATATCTCCTTCGCACCGAATTTTATAGAAATTTCCTTTAAGGGGCTGAAACCATTGATCTTCAAATCCTCAACGACTTTTTGACTGATTTCAGGATTTAACAGTCTGCCCAGATCCTTATTTGTCTTTCCGACAATCCGATCCTTTGTCTTACCATTTTGTCTGCAAAAATGCTGATTTGTATCGAGAATAATCCCGTTAAAATCAGTTACAACACACGTAAAGGGAGCGAGTTCAAAAAGGGTATAAAAATTATCACGACTTTTCTTCAATTCCGCTGCCATCTTCTGCTGTTCATCTATATCCATAAATGAAAAAATATAATTTTCTGCAGCCATATTTATACTGATTATAAACACCCGGTTACTTCCGTCCTTACCTCGGAGTTCAAAGGAACCGTACTCAACAGCTGACTCCAACATATAGCCATCTGATTGTGCAATCTCCCAAGCTTCCCTCTCGTTCCTTCGGATCTGCTCATCTGCATATGCCAGCTCCCACCAATTATCAAGATGCGGTAGATCTTCAATTGTATAACCGAATTTATCAGTAAAGGTTTTGTTCACCTGGACAATTTCCCCGTTTTTCTGCATTTCAAGCAGTGCAATAGGCGCATTAAAAAACAAAGCTCTGTATCGTTCCGCATTCTGCAGACTTTTAAGCTGTTCATCATTTAAGATCTGAATATTTTTATTAAGCCGCTTTTTCAAACCCAAAGAAATTAAAAGAATTGAGATAAGCATAAACCCGACAACCGCAGTACCCAGGATAAACCATCTTTTATTTTCAGGCGAAAGACCTGTGTGAGCAGTAAGCGTTATATATCTGCTCTTTATTTCATCAATCTCCTCATCTCGGATCTCGCTGAGAGCTTTCTGAATAATCGTATGGAGTTCAGGATATTTCTTACTGATGCCGATACTGAAACTGAAGTTATAATCAAGTTCTCCTGCGACCTTCAGATTTGTAATCCCTAATCTGTTGATATGATATGATGCAACTGCAATATTCCCGATAAATGCATCGACCTGCCCGAACGAAACAGCCCTCAGCCCTTCCTCATTGTTTTTTACAGTAATAATTTCATTAAAAAATTTCATGTTGTCTGATATATAATCTTCAGTAGCGAAACCGGAGACAACTGCTACACGGTAATCCTTTAAATCTGATAACCCAAGATGACGTCGTTCTTCATTATCAGTTATTATTACAATTTCAACGACAGCATAAGGTGTAGTAAAATTAAGATATTCTTCCCTCACCGAGTTTTCAACTATCGTCGGGGCAATAGCACTGGTGCCGTCGCGCAAGGATGATAATTGCTCATTCCAGTCATTGCTTAGTCTTTTATTAAATGTTACCCCTAGTCTTTCTTCAATAAGTGCGAAGATATCAGCCCCCATGCCGACAAAATTACCTTCTGAATCTGCATATTCAAGAGGAGGGAATTCAGGATTGTACCATAATTCAATATTATCAATATTATCCAACAACCAGGTCCTCTCCGATTCGAGAAGAAAATCGGTTGATTGTTGATCGGAAAAAACTGCGATATTAAAAAAAAATATTATAATAAAAACAAGAAGGGAGTTTTTATATTTTAATAAATCATGACATCTCATTACTCACCCTACATAGTCCTCGTTTTTCCGGTCTTAAAGTTCACAAATTGTGCACAGTAATTATTCATCCAGGCATAATGCTTCACCTGGATGAAACTGCCCGTCTTCAATGCCATATTAATATTATAAATAAAACAAACTTGTTTTTCAAATTAATAGCTAAACTTGATATAACTGTTCCTCATCGTAAAAAACCTGATCCGCGTTCCTTATAAACCTTTATAAAATTCTCAATCGACCTGTCACCCGAACTCTCAGCCTCATCCGGGAAATAACATGCCGGAAGCTGGCCCTGGGCTCTGTGATGAGCAATACACTCACAGCAGACACCCTTCTTGCCACAGGAAAAACTGCAGTTGCAGTACTTCATATTCTTTGTTTTATTCTCACAATCAGACATACATACTCCGTTTCGGTTTTATTTTAAGCAGACTCATTAAAGTCAAACCTTTTCCAACATATCTTTATTACTATATATTGTTTTCCCTTGACAATGATCCGCTCGATATTTATATTATATATAGAAACTACACAATTTGGAGGACGGAATGTCAGTAATTATGTATTCAACACCAAGCTGCAGCTATTGCCGGCTCGCGAAAGATTATTTCAGACAGAACAAAATTCCTTTTACGGAATATAATGTCGCCTCTGATACGCGAAAGGCCGAAGAAATGACCAGAAAGTCTGGTCAGATGGGAGTTCCTGTTCTTGATATAAACGGAAAAATACTAGTAGGCTTCAACAAGGCGCAGATAGAAAAAGCTATACACCGTTAGTCGGTAACTACTATCTTCGAATACCTGCCGGAATGCGCGGGCGGGGTTCGATCCGGCAGAAGAGATATAGAAAAACGGTAGAGCAGATCCTTCATATCCTGTTTTGATTCGACAATCGTATACCGGTAGTAACACTCTTTCTCTGAGAGAACCTTTCGCCTCGCCCGGTCAGTTACTTCTCCGGGATCAGACGCTCTCCTTATTTCCGACCGAAGTCCTCCATACCAGACTCTTTCCATATAGAAAAGCTTAAATTCATTCTCCCCGGTCTTATAGTATAGTTCAAAGATTCCCGGCCTAGCGGGAACCTTGCTTGTTATATTGTATTTATGAGCTTTAGACAAACCCGACCACTTTGTCGTGTACACCGCAACTCCATCTTTAACTCTCTTCTTCGTAATATTATCTACGCGGTAATCCATCAGCCTTGCAGCACTTCCTCCTTGGAAGTGCATTCAGTCTTTATGGCCTCAAGAGTATCGGAGAGGACAGCTTTCACGTTCGACCTTATATCGCCGGCTACGGCAAGAACCATCACATCATCACCGGGATAGAGAATCTTCCCCTCATAGATCTCGACAATTACATCAACAATACCCTCTCGTTTCTTCTGCTCGAAAAGCAGCCGTTCAAGCTTAGCGTGGTCAACGCGGATCTCAAGACTCGCTACCGGTTCTCCCGTTCTTGAGGTTTCACGAACCATCCCATTGTGATAGAGAACCATCCCGCATTTTTTATAGTCCGGATTAGATTTTATCTGTCTGATAACATCTTCAAGTGCCACGTCTTCTCCTTTCAGGGATTAAAACTATTAAACCCTTCGCTGTATTTGCATTGCGGCTCAGTCTGCAGCTCAAAGCGCAATTCTGTTTTAAGCCGTAGATAGCTTATAAAATCAAGATATCTGTCATAGTATACCTTGTGATCATCTCTTGCAATATAGCTCTCCACCATCGCATCAAGAAGGCCGGCGGGTGTATAGAGCACATTACGCTCTACTCCGGCTTTCTCCGCGAGAATTTCAATCAGATCTGTCTGAGCAAATTCCCTTTCACCTGAGGTTGTCCCATAGACAAGATCAACTTCTTTTGCAAGTTCCGGAACTATAACTGCTTCGAAGATCTCTTCAACATTCTCCGGAATAGGGGCCACCTCGAGAAGCTCACATGCTACTATCTTTTCTTCCGAATTCAGGGCTGTGAACATCTTCTTTATAGGAGGTTCTTCCAGGCTTAAAAAATAATTCTTTCCGCCGATAGCCTTAAAAGTCCGCAGGCAGTCAAGATATCCCATTCCCATAATCCGTCTTGAATATTCAGCATTGAAATCCAGAATTGATCCAAGATCACCGCTCGGCCGGATAATAGTGAGTTCGAGCTCATAAGCATTATAATTGGAGATCAAGTCTGCGATATCGCGCGGAGAAGAATATTCTAAAACAACGACTACCGCCCTCCGGTTACGCCCGGGATCTACCATTTCAATCGGAACATTCTTGTAGACAGCGCCATCAATATACTCTTTTCCGTTTATAATCTGACGCTGAAATAGCGGGAAATTGGCGCTTGCAAGAATGTAGTCTATTAATTCACCTTCAGGAATATCCGAAATATATACATATTTGTTCTCAAACTCCGTAAGGGAGAACGTAAGCAGGCCGAAATCCCTGCCCCCGGCACGTATCTCATCTTCATTGATTGAGGTCTCCAGCAAAGCTCTAAGCGGGGAGACATCGATGCCTTTGTGTTCGATTATCTCGCCTGCTGCATCGGCCAGATCCCGCATTGAAAAACTGCCTTCAAGTACCCGCTGTCCTGCCTCACTTATATTCATCACATCTGACTTTGTAATGCCGAGCCATAAATTCTGAATCTTCTGATAATCACCGGCTGCTATTGCGGCCCCGTTTACCGCGCCCACCGAAACCCCGTAGACGGCATCTATTTCAACTTCAAGGTCGATGAGAGCCTTCCAGACACCTACCTCATATGCACCTTTTGCGCCTCCCCCGGAAAGAACCAGAGCGACAGCCTCTCCAGGTTCAGAGTAAAGCGGGGCGGCGGGAAGGAATATTATCAAAACTGCAAGCAGCAAAGTCATCTTCATCACATCAATAGTACATGAAAGAATTAGGGTGATCAATTATGCAAATAGAAATACGTCGGCCCAAACATGCAGATGGATTTTCAATATAGATTGTTGTCAAAAACACTTTAAAAGGCTCTTTTCAAAATAACCAATTCTTAAAAAAGCCTCTATATGTTATTATATGCCCATGACTGAACTTTTATATTATACCCAGCCGGATATCCACCGGTTTACAGCTTTAATTCTGTCTGCCGATATTAGTAATGATGAAATACAGATAGTCCTCGACCGCACAGCCTTCTACCCGGAGGGAGGGGGACAACCGGCCGACAGGGGAACCATTAACGGTCTTACTGTTAATTATGTCCGGAAAGAAGATGGTCTTGTCATTCACCATGTTGCACCTCCCGCCGTCGGCGCTGAGTTTCCCGCCATCGGATTAATTGCCGAATGCAGCATCGAAGAGGCTCACCGCCTTGATTACATGCAGCAGCATTCGGGACAGCATGTCATATCGGCGGCAATGATGAAGACAGGCGGAATAGAAACAGTTTCAGTCCGTCAGGGTGAAGAGTACACCGCAATAGAGACATCAAAATCAGCCATTACGGACGAAATACTATATAGAATTGAGGATGAGGCAAACAGGGTGATCACGGAGAATGTACCTATTCAGGCTCACTGGACAGATGCCGACGGATTATTACGGTTTAATCTGCGTAGGCCCTCCAAGCATAGCAGTAATATCAGGATAATTGAAATTCCTGATGTAGACTGCGTAGCCTGTGGAGGAATGCATCTGAATAATACCGGTAAAATCGGACTTGTGAAATATATCCGGCAGGAAAAAATAAGAGGAAATATCCGGACATTCTGGAAGATTGGAGGAAGGGCATTTGCCGATTACCGGGAGAAAACCGAAATTGTAAATAGATTGAACATACTCCACTCAGCCCTGCAGCATGAACTGCCTGCCAAGACCGAGACCTTCATCGAATCTTTCAACAAACTGAAATTTGATTATGGAAAGTTGCAGCGGGAATATACTGAAATTTTTTCACTAAACCTCGTAAAAGAAGCGATAAAAACATCAAATGGAATAAAACTGATAGTGAGCATCCTAGAAGACAGGGATAGAAGATTCATTGATAATTTAATGAAACAGTTTTCCACGCAGGGGGAACCGCTTCTCGCACTAATCTTCAATAAGACCGATGACAAAATGACCTGGGCCGTGGCTCACAGCATTGGCGGCACAGCCGAAGAATTTGATTTTGCCAGCTTTCGCAGCAACTACCTGCCTCTTATCGGCGGAAAGGGCGGCGGGAAGGCTCCAATCTGGCAGGGTGTTGCAGAAAATCCTGACGGAGTTGACAGGATGATAGAAAATTTCATAGAAAACGCCTGATTAAAGCCGCCCGGCCCCGGCTCTACTCTGCCAGTTTCTTCCCAAGCGTCCGGAGGCTGCCAACAGACTCCATGCCTATCTCTTTAACCTGTTCGGCCTGTTCCGAAACATTAGCCAGACGTTTGAGAGTATGTTCGATGGAATGAAGGATTGTTGATGTTCCCCGCTCAAGAACAGAGAGTTCAACGGTCATCTCCTTGATTCTGGAATTAACATCCACAACTTGGTCACACACCTTCTCGGCTGATGTTACCGAGTTTACTGTACCTGAGTTAATTTCCCTGGTTCCGATGGTTATTTCATCGATACCGTAAACTATTTCGTCTATCCCGCTTGAAACCGAACTGATATTTTCCTTGATATTCTGATATGACGAAAAGGCGTTCACACTCTTCTGATTTGCCGAACTGATTGAGCTTGAGAATAAACTCAATGTATCGGCAATTATTTTAACATTCTCACCTGTGTTCTCGGACAGCTTTCGAACCTCTTCGGCGACAACGGCAAAACCCTTTCCGGCGGTTCCGGCATGAGCGGCTTCAATTGCCGCGTTCATAGCAAGAAGTCCTGTCTGGGACGAGATTCCCTCGATTACCGTATTTATTTCCTCCAGAGATGAAACAAGAGACTCAAGATGTACTATTGCATCAGAGGAGTCCTGCATGGCAGTTGCGGCCGTTTCAGAATTCTGTCTGAGAGAATTGATATCATCCTTCCTTCCTGAAGCATTGCGGGACATGCTTTCTACCGAGCTCACCATCTCGGTAATAGCAGCTGAAGATTGCTCGATAATCGAAGTCTGAGTATCTGCAGCTTCAGCCATAATGTCGGAACTTTCCTTTATTGAGAAACTTGCATTCTTGAGTCGTCCGGTTGAATCCGAAAGTCCCTGAAGCTCATTCCTGATAATTTCGAGACCCGATTTGATCTCTCCGACGAAAAGAGAAACCTGCTCAGCCGATTTGACAAGCCTGTCGCCGGTATTAAGATCATCCTTGAGATCGTTTAAAAGACCGGTTACCTTCTCAGCTCTTGCACGGTTTTCGCTATTTTCCTGCTCCGCGGCATGCAGTAGATCGTTATTACGTTTGACGGCTGAGTTAACAATCAGGCCAGCGAAAACTAGCAGCATAGCGGCAATTATAAAATCATCTATATCCGGAATATCTCCGGCAGGCGACAGAGGAAGCGCCCGGCCGATATAATCATAGATAATCCAGGCGACGCCTATGCCTACGGCGAGAAATGTATGAAGATGCTTTGTCGTTATTATCAATGTGATAAAGAGTACGAATATCTGCAGGAAGGCAATGAAATAAACTTCATAACCGTGCTCATAATGTATTGTAGTTACTATAAAACCCAGAAATGTCGACAGAAGCGGAATCATGATAATACCGCTGAGCTGCTGCCTGCCGGCACGTACCAGAAGAAGCAGAATAACACAGATAAGCGACATTCCCCCAAGAAACGGCAGAACCACTTTTTCCGAAATAATGAACAGCATAACTATTCCAATTAATGCAATGCCGATTAAAATCAGCGTTATAGCCCGGGCCTGTTTATATGCCTGCTGTGAGCCATCAAGATATTTCCCCAAAAAGATATTGTCCAACAAACCGTGCATCCTTCTTCTCCTTCAGAAAATATTCTGACTCTACTTTAGCGCGACATCAGATATATTATTGCCTTTTCCAGACTGTCGAGTGATATATCATACATTTTAAAAATTTCTCTTATTATACTAATAGAATTGGTATATTGCCACAAATAATTCGGAACAGGGTTCAGCCAGACAGTATGAGGAAAGGACTTAACAAGCTGTTTCAGATAAAAGAGCCCGGGGGCGTTTACCCTATCCTCGACATGAATAATGCCGTTACGGTAGAGCAACTCATAGGGTGACATGCTCGCGTCTCCGACAATTATCAGTCTAGTCTCGGGATCCTGCCTCATGATCTCTTCTATCTTCACCGGATGCCGCAACCTTGCGGCATCTTCCCACAGAAAATCATAGATTGTGTTATGAAAATATAGGATCCTGATATCCTTGAAAAAACTGTTTGCATGGTCAAAGAGCCGTTTAACGATACCGACATAGGGATCCATTGAAACCCCGCCGTTATCGATGGCAAGAATAACTTTCAGCCTATCCTTCATCCGCTGCTTGAAGACAATCTCTATCTCGCCTGCATTTCTCATTGTATTATATATTGTCTCATCTATATCAACACTGTCACGCGGGCCGTGAGGGACCATGTTCTTCAGCCTCTTGAGAGCTTCCATCATGGCCGATCCGGTTAGCGGACTATTTGTTGTATAATCACGATACCGCCGGTCACCGGCGACCTTCAGGGCTGAATGCCTTGTTGACTTTCCGCCTACCCTCATCCCTGAAGGATGGTAGCCTGAGTGGCCCGTCGGTGATGTCCCGGCAGTTCCAATCCATTTTGTACCGAAATCGTGCCTATCCTTCTGATCATCCAGCCTAGCCTGAAAATATTCGAGAAGTTCTTCCGGCGCGAGATTCTGCAACTGAAGTTCATCAATATTAAGATCTTCGGCAAGGGCCTTAGGATCATCAAGCCATTTCTGCAGGAGGGCAAGAATGTCATCATCTGGAACAATTCCATCGAGCAGAGACTCATCAGCTCCCTCGAAGAATACCGTAAAAAGTCTATCATAGAGATCAAAATATCGTTCACTCTTAATCAGGATACTACGGGCCGAGACATAGAGTTCAAAAATTGTGGATATCAGTCCCAGTGAAAGCGCCCGCTGCAGGGTCATGAATGATTTAAGGCTGACCGGGATTCCAGCCTCTCTTAATTTTAAAAAAAATTCGGAAAACATCAGCTGCCGCCGGAAGCTTCCTGCGCCTTTTTAAGATCCTCTGACCTCTTGAACAGTATTCCTAGATAAGGCACGCGGCCGTCTATGAGCTCTGAAGCATTGAACTGCGGATCCATCCGCAGCGCGCGAATCCAGTTAATCAGTTCTCTCGTAGCGGGCCGCTTTTCAATATCTTTAAGCTTACGCAGACTGTAAAAGGTCTCGAGGGCCTGCTCGGCGAGTTTCTCGTCAAGTTTCGGAAAGTGTACACCTACAATCTCATGCATCAATTCTCTGCCGGGAAACGCGATATGGTGGAAGTTGCAGCGCCCCAGGAAGGGATCTGAAAGATCCTTCTTGCTGTTTGAGGTTATGATTATAACCGGCCTGTTTTTGGCCTTGACCGTCTTGTCAATCTCGGAGATATCAAACTCCATCTGATCGAGGACATCGAGCATGTCATCCTGGAAATCAGTATCGGCCTTATCTATTTCATCAATCAGAAGTACAACCTTTTTTTCTGAAGTAAAGGCCTGCCCTATCTTTCCCATCTTTATATAGTCTTCAATATTGCTGACATTCCGGCTTGAATCACCGAAACGCGAATCATTAAGCCTCGTGAGGGTATCATAATGATATAGTGCGTCAATCAGTTTCATACTAGATTTGACATTCAGGACTATAAGCTCCATGGCAAGGGATGATGAGATAGAATAAGCAAGCTGGGTCTTTCCGGTTCCCGGTTCTCCCTTTAAAAGAAGGGGCATCTCGAGAGCGATGGACATGTTTACTATTAAAGACAGTTCTTGATCCAGGACATAGTTGTCCGTTCCTGTGAAATTATTAACAATGTCAAACATCTGGTATTTCCTTTCAAAATGAAGTTTTTTGGCAACTTCTATACTGATTAATTTTAACAGTTGGTTGTCAAAAACACTTCAAAAGCTCTTTTAAAAATAAACGATTTTAAAAAGAGCCTCGAATTACTACGATTATTTCTGGTTACTCAGCTTTAACAGCTCGTTGGCGGTTTCCTCATCGGTAATCAGCGCATTGATATATCCGCCATTTATGGCGCCGAGGATAGGCATGGCCTTCTCTTTGCCGGAAGTAACTCCTATTCGCAAGGGTATCCTGCCGAGATCTTCCAGCGATATGGCCATGACCCTGTCGGCGATGCTGCTTCTTACAACCTTTCCGTTGATATCGTAATGACGGCAGAGGATGTCGCCAACGGCGCCGGCATTCTTCAGTTCCTGGTTTTCCTCTCGTGTTATTGAACCGGTAACCACGAGAGACGCGGCATCGGTAAAGTCTCCGATACCCACAAGGGCCTTATTACAGTCCCTTCCCAGGGTGAGGGCCTCGCTGATACTCGAGTCACGGATTAGAGCGTTCTTTATGTCGAGGTGGGCAACTACCGCGGGGGTATTAAGCCAGATTCCCCGGGCACTCAGGCGTGAGACCATCAGCTCCATGACTTTCTGCGGCAGCAGTTCTCCTCCGGTATTCATTCCTCCGGAGAGCTGAACAACTACCAGATCCCTGTCGCGGACCGCCCGGAGTGCTCTGCCTACATGATATAGGTTACGGCCCCAGCTGCAACCGATTACATCGCCGTCGGCAAGATTCTGTTCGAGGTATCCGGCACAGGCTACCCCCACACCTTCTCTGGTATCTTCGGGACTCTCGCCCTGAGGTACTACCCGAACTGTTTCAAGAGAGAATTTTTCTCTCAGCATCTCTTCTATCTCAAAGCAGGTTCTGAATTTTCTGCTTATGTTTATCTCTACTATTCCTTCTTCCCTGGCCTGTGCCAGCAGCCTTGTTACCTTGGTACGGGAGAAATCCAGCTTCCTGGCTATCTCCTCCTGGGTAAGTCCCTGAATATAATACATCCAGGCTATTCTTGCTAGGAGAGATATCTTTCTATGCGAATTGGTAATTTCACTCATTTGTCTAACTTTAACTATAAAACTCATTAAAATCAACATATTTTTATGACAATTGTGCACTTCCTTCAAATGCGCACAATCATTCAGCGATTATCTGTGATTATCTGCAGTAATACGGGTAATCCAGTCGGCTGGCATGCAGGAAACAGGATAAATATAACCCATTTTATCATTATCGATGTCCATTACGTAGCCCGGAATACCCAGCAGCTCATGATATGCGTCAATTACAGCTCCCCCTGAGTTTCCGCTGTTAATAAGCGCGTCAGTTTTTACAAGGCTGCAGTCTCCCGCGTTCTCAAATCCGCTGACAATACCACTGGTGAACGTTATTGAGGTTCGTGAGCCGGTTCCCCCGACCTCGGGATATCCGATTATCCCTATAGGCTGCCCTATCCGGAGCCTGGACGGGTCTCCAATCTTGAAATACGGAAAACTGTATCCGTATGGAAGCTTATTTCCGTATATTCCGCCGGTTATCCGGAGCAGAGCAAGGTCAAGCTTCTCATCCCAGGCGACAACATCGGCAGTAAAAAGTTCCCGGGGAGGATGATAATTCGACAGGGAAACAGCTACATTTATCTGCCTGGATGGTTTTCCATCTGGTCCGACAATTACATGCCAGTTTGTCAGAAGAAGACCTTTACTGCTGACAAGACATCCAGAACCTTTACTACTAGATATTATCTCTACTGTCGATAACAGAGCAGCCTCGAGACTGTCTTCCGGATTGGGAATTGCCGGAAGTTCCAAAAGGAAGTCAGGAGCTTCCTTATCGAGGGTAACAATAATTGAGAGCTTCTGCGACAGCTCCTTGGCCAGCTGGTCCATTAGTGAAATATAGTATCTGCCGGAGGCCAGCGTCTCGCCAGAATAGCTGCCTACCACAAGAGTTTCCCGCCCGAGCATGCTCTCAGCAGAATACAGCGCCTCATTACGGCTCTTCGCGGGAGCCTTCATCGCCGCGAAAATATCGATATCCGCGTCGGTATTATAAACATCAATCCTGAAACTTTCCGTTCCTCTTGGTATATCAACGGCAAGGGTATGAAACATCCCGGTCTCCGGTCTGAGTGTTATATCTCGGCTCTGCCCCGGGAGAAGGACCGAGTCAGGTTCCGCGCTGATTATTTCAATACTTATCATGTAATCAAGACTGCTGATTTTCTCTCCGTCCGAGACGGGAAGAAAATCGTACTGATACGCGACATCAACAAAGTAGAGCCCGCTCTCGAGAGGAAGCTCTGACTGCCTGGTGATGAAGATAGACTCATTATAGCTGTCCCCCTCCGACTTATAGACGGCTTCGGCGTAGTCATCGACCCTCGAGCCGGGATTCAGAAAAAGATCAAGATCGGCTGCTGAACCGTCAATACTGATTCTTACTGCGTACGCGTGTTTGGGAACTTTAAAAGTGAAGGTATCTGAAGGAATTCCGAATCCACCGTCCAGTTCGAGAGTTGATTTCCGCGGTTGTCCGCTGATAAGCTCATCCGCCCTTGCGGCCTTAATAGGTTTCTCGGCGAATACAATGAAAGTAGTCAGAATAAAACAGAAAATAAAAATTGTATTTCTTAATTTCACGTGCAGTACCTCGAAAATGAATATAGCACAAAAGGCCTCTATTGCCTATTATTGTGATGATAATTATACTCCCTCTTAAGGAAGGTGAGAGCATGAAAGAGAAAAATATTCCTGTCTGGGACCTGTCCGGGTTTTATAAAGATTTTGATGATCCGGAATTTACCGGCAGTTTAAGTAAACTTAGAAATAATATTGAAGGGCTGAGCAAAAGTGCCGCTGCACTGACATCCGGCAGCGACAAGCCGGAGCTGGCTCTCGAAAACATAATCAGGCTTTATAATGAGACCGGTGCTCTTTATGAAGAATTATTTTCATACACCTATTGCAGATATTCAACAGACACCTCCGATAATCGGGCATTGAAAGAGCTTGGTAGACTTGAAGAAATAGCTGGAAAATTCAGCACTTTCAGGGCCGGTTTCAGAAATATGTTAACCGATATCCGCGGCAATCTTCCGGAATTTCTTGAAAACAACAGCTATCTTAGACAGTTCAGCTATTTTTTCGGTGAAGAACTCGAATTTCAGAAAAACCAGATGCCGGTTGAACTCGAAGATCTTGCGTCCGAGCTTTCAATTTCAGGCGCGGAATCCTGGTCAAAACTACAGCAGAGTCTGACATCTTCAGTCAGAACCATCTGGGATGAGAACACCGGAGCGACAAAGACACTGACCGAACTTCGGGCCCTTGCCTTCAGTCCGAATGCTGAGATTAGAAAGCGTGGATGGGAAAAAGAGATTTCTCTCTGTAAAAGCATCGAAACTCCGATAGCCTTTGCTCTTAATGGAGTTAAAGGTTTCAGCAATACGGTCAACACAAGACGAAACTACGTAAGCACCCTGGATAAATCCAGACGTCAGGCAAGAATAAGCAGCCAAACCTTCGAAACGCTTATATCGGTGCTAAGAGAATCACTTCCAATATTCAGAAAGTATCTGAAACTAAAAGCGGGTCTTCTAGGAAAAAACCGTCTGCCTTTCTACGACCTTTTTGCCCCGATAGCGAGTACAGACGAGCGATGGGATTATGACCAGGCAGCTGATTTTATAGTAAAACAGTTCCAGGGGTTCAGCAGCGAGCTGGGCGGGTTTTCCCGTAAGGCCTTTGACAATAACTGGATAGACGCCCTCCCCAGAGACGGAAAGGTCGGCGGAGCCTACTGCACTGGTTTCCACGTTTCGGGGACATCAAGAATCCTCTGCAATTTCAACAACTCCTTCTCAGGGCTGACTACCATGGCGCATGAGCTGGGCCACGCTTATCACAACTTCATCCTGAAGGACGCTTCTGAAATTTATCGTGATTATCCGATGACGCTTGCCGAAACAGCATCTATTTTCTGTGAGACAATCGTTCTCGAGGGGGCCCTTGACGGATGTACGGACGAACAGAGATTTAATCTCATTGAGCATGAGCTCATGGAATCTACCCAAGTGATTGTTGATATTCTCTCACGCTTTATTTTTGAAAAAAATGTCTTTGAAAAAAGATTTGAAGGAGATCTTGGCGCGGAGGAATATTGCGAAATGATGGTTTCGGCCCAGAAAGAGACCTATGGCGATGTGATGGATGAGAATTTCATGCATCCGTACATGTGGCTTGTAAAGGGGCATTACTACAGCCCGGAGCTGGGTTATTATAATTTCCCCTATGCGTTCGGCAAACTATTCGGACTTGGTCTCTATTCCCGCTACAAGGAAGAGGGCCCGGCATTCGCAGAGAAATACAAGGAAGTACTCTATAAAACCGGCTGCGCGAGCGCTGAAGATGTCACAATGAGCGTCGGATGCGATATCAGCAGCATGGAATTCTGGAGAAGCAGCATTCAGCTTATCAGCGAGAAGGTCTATCAGTTCGAAACACTCTGCAGGTGCAGGTAACAAAAGGAAGGAATAAAATGGAAAATATAAACCTTAAGAAAATTGGAATAATAAACGCCGGAGCCTGGGGGACAGCCGTCGCCAAGGTACTTGGAGGACTCGGCCATGATGTCGAAATATGGGATTTCATGAAGGATGTAGTCGAGGAAATAAATACGAAGCACTCAAATTCCCGGTATCTCCTTGGAGTCAGCCTCACCGGAAATATCAGGGCGTCCGAAGACCTTCAGCAGGTTGTCTCAGGAAAAGATTTTTTAATAATTGCGACTCCGTCTCTATACATCCTTGATATTGTAAAGAAGATTGTACCGGTATCCGACATCATGGAAGGAAAACCTACAATAGGCATCCTGACGAAGGGATTCATTCAGGGACAAAACGGACCGGCTCTGATAACGAAGGCTATGGAAGACTACCTTCCCGGCTTTTACAAGGACAACCTGGTCTACATTTCAGGACCGAGTCATGCCGAGGAAGTTGCCAGAGGTAAGCTGACCGGACTGATTAGCGCAAGCAGAAATGGAATGAATTCCATCAGATTCAGGGAGCTTCTTTCTGGTTCGAATCTTATGGTATATTCATCATTCGATATTATCGGAGTACAGACCTGCGGGGCCATGAAGAATGTAATTGCCGTTGCCTACGGAATTCTAGACGCGCTGATGGAAATTTCCGAAAATTTCGGGGACAACACCGAATCGATGCTGCTAGCCGCCGGACTGAACGAAATTCAGCTTCTCGGTAAAGCCCTAGGTTCGGAGTATCCTGAAACCTTCACGAGTCTGGCTGGCGTCGGAGACCTCGATGTAACCTGCCGCAGTAAATACGGCAGAAACCGGAAGTTCGGACGTGAAGTCGTAAATGACCGGAAACTCGACGAATTTTCCGACATCGATGATCTTATAACCAACATAAACCGGATAGGTTATCTTCCCGAAGGCGTGGTTGCAACCCGCTTTGTCAAACAGCTGATAAAGCAGCACAAGCTGAAGCTGCCGATTGCCGAGAGCGTCTACCGAATACTGAATAAGGAAGAGCAGCCGCTCGAGGCCGTTCAGGAGATGGTCAAGAATCTGAACATGCAGTCTTCTTCGAAGAAATAGAAAAAGACTCCTTTGACAGTTTTTTCAGACGCTGCATGTCTTCCCGGGTAAAATGTTCCCATTCCATCGGGAAAAAGCTGTTATTGTGGTACAGCGGCTCCTCGGCTATAGGAAAACGGCAGCTCGCTACACATTTATTCCACAGTCCTGAGCCGGGGACTGTGGAAAATTCCGAAACAGACAGAGTCAGTCCGCGATCGGCGGCATATCTAATCGTATCTTCAACCTCCGAGGCCCTCTGCCCCGGCAGTCCCGCGAGGATATAGACGATTATCTCCTCCCGGTTGAAGCCCGCGGCGGTAAGCAGTCTGATTGATTCATGAAATCCGCTTTTACTGTATTTATTATCATGTTCCAAATGAAAATCCTCCGATTCACTCTCGAAACCTAGTCGGACTTCACGAAAACCGGCCTTCTTCATGAGAAAGGCACACTCCTGGTCGAGGTAGCGGATATGCATCGCGTTGGGAGTATAAAAGTTGAGGATTCTGCCGGTTGTCTTCTGATAATCAATTACCGACTCGAGAAAGGGTTTCAGAACATCCCCGGATTTATAAAGAAGGGCATCATCATAGAAGGCAAAATTTGAGGTACCGCGGGCCTGGTTAACCGCCACAAGCCACTCGAAAACATCTGCCGGCCGGCCGGCTGTGAAACGGTTGTTTATTTTTTTAGACGCGCAGTAATCACAGTTTAGTGGACAGCCCTCATTAAGTCTTATGACGGCCGCATCATTCCAGCAGCCCTTGTCAAGCGGCTGGCAGCCGGCTCCAGGCTCCAGACCGGGAAGACCACGGCTCCTCAGATAGCGGCCCAGCTCCTCACCGGCGTCACCCTGTACAATATAGTCGGGAGTGCAGACCTTCATGCAATGTTCCCCCATCAGGGAGGCATAGACTCCGCCGACGGCTACCGGAACTCCCGGCCATATTTCCCTTACAGCAGCCACCGTTTCGGCGACGCCCTTATACCAGTAGGTCATTCCCGATGAGATGAAGACGGCATCAGGATGTTCGGCTCCTATCATGGACCTGAAAACTTCAGGAAGAATTCCATAACGGGCAAAACGGCGATGTATTCCGTTAAGTGCCTCGGGAAGCGGGGCCAGGCTTCGGTGTATCTTCCCTGTACCGTTCGGTCTCCGCCTGAGCGTTCCCATTTTGGCAATGGTTTCAGGATCCGAGTAGTCAAGCGCGTTAATAAGTCTGGTGCTCCATCCGGCAGCCTCGAGCATCGAACCTAGCCGAAGCAGGCCGTAAGGTTTTAGAAAAAGGTCATAGAGAGCAAAATCATAGACGGGGGGGTAAATTAAGAGGGCCCGGGGCTTCTCGGAAGGTTCCTCAGGAGACACGGGGCTTTGAGAAGGAAGTCCGGTTTCGTCCGCCTTCCTTTGAGAGGTAAAGGGCAGCATCGGCGCTCCTGAAGAGGTTTTCATTATCACTATATTCTTCATCAAAGGTGGCAATGCCCAGGCTTACTGTTATCTTCAGGCTCTCTTCCATGTAGAGGGTAGTCATATCTTCCACAGCCTTCCGGATTCTTTCGGCGGCAATCCATGCCGCACTGCGGTCGGCATCAGGAAGAAGTACCATGAACTCCTCTCCTCCGAAGCGGGAGAGGATGTCTTCCTCTCTCATTTCCTGCTTCATTTTCCCGGCAAGATTAATAATGATTTCATCTCCGGCAAGATGACCGTAGGTATCATTGAAAAATTTAAACTTGTCGATATCAAGAATTATTACGGAAAACGGTTTTTTTGTTCTCCTTGCCCTGGCTATTTCCTCATCCACACGCCTAACAAAGAAATTGTGATTATAAAGTCCGGTCTTCGGTTCTCTTACAGAATGTTCATAATGAATATTATTCTGAATCCCTATCGATGTGAATCTTGTAAGCCGGTCAATATAGGCAATCTCGTTCGCATAATAATCCTGCCCCAGGACCTTCGGGCCGAACAGGATAATACCGTAAAGTCCGGAAAGGCCATTTACCGGCACGATAATTTCCGGGCTGAAATTTGAAAAAAGAGTAAGCAGCTGAGGATCATCAATCTCACTTTCAAAAATCAGATAACTGGTAGTTCCAGTGTACTTTCGAAAGAATTTCTCATAAGGTTCCAGAGTTTCAATCTTAAGATCAGAATCTACGATCTTCAGATTTTTATAGACAACTGTCTTTATCTTGTTGACCATTATCCCCTGATTTAAAATAAAAATCAGATTTGACGGGACAAATTTATCCGAAAGGCAGCTTATAATAAAATCGACCAGCTCTTCTACCGATTCTTTCCTGAATATTTCATATGCCTCGGTCAGTAAATTTTCAAGACCCAGATTATCTATTCTAAGCGTATCCATATAATCGAGAATCCCTGTTTCTTTCAATAACTGGTAATTTTTTAGTACCAGGGGATCCTTCATCATTTTTTCCCATTGCATTATTAACCTTAAAATATATTCGTCGTGTATACAAGTTAATAATTACTTACATCAGAAAAAAATCATCAACAGTTCAGCCTTGATTAATTCCCTCTGGTTTTTCAGCAGAATTATAGGTTAGTCTGATTGCTCCGATTATTTCGAATAGAAAGTACCCCCAATATTCCCCAGGACGGCCTGGGGAATATTTCTTCTGTCAATCTTAAAACGGCCATTGCTGAGCGGCAGCATGAGCCTGCCCGACAGCATCGGCAATCTTTCCAATACCGCCTGCATCCCCAATAATCCTGAATGGAACGGGCTGTGCCTCTATAATTTTTGACAGCGGATCATAGGGTCTGCTTCCCACAGCGAGCACTACCGCATCGGCGGCATGGTTCATGCGTTCGGCAGTGGAAGTACTTTCTAGAGTTACAAGCCCGTCAAGGATCTCAACCAGACGATGACCGGCTATAAACCGGGCGCCGCGGCTCTCAAGAAAGAGAGTTGCCTCATCAAGATGTTGAAAATAAGCTCCGGGGCCGATGACATCCGCCATCTCGATAACAGCCACCTTCTTCCCCCTTGCCGCCAGGTACTCGGCGGTCTCAAGCCCTGTCATCCCCGAGCCTATTACCGCGACCGTATCTGCTGAGTCCGGAAAGCAGTCCCCTGAGAGGATCTGCTGATAATCATAGACATGAGGCAACTCCGCCCCTGTGACAGGGGGGAGACTTGGGCGGGCTCCTGTTGCCAGAATTATTCCGTCGGGCTTCTCAGCCATAATCGTCTGTGCATCGGCAGCTCTTCCGGACCGTATCTCAACTCCGAGGCGCAGAGCGGCGGCAGTCAGGTCATCGGCGAACCAGCCCGTCTTTTCCTTTTCCGGAGGTTTTTCGGCCAGCCTGAGCTGCCCGCCTGTTTCACTGTTATCATCAAAGAGAACAACCTTAACTCCCCTTCCGGCAAGGCTGAGCGCGGCCTGAAGCCCCGCGGGGCCTCCTCCTATGATGACGGCCTTTCCTCTGGCCGGAAGCGGTTCACATGCAGCCTCGGCAAGCTCCGGATTAACCGAACAGCGGAGAGGCAGGCCGTCCCAGGCATTAATATTCAGAGACTCGAAACACTGGCAGCAGACTATGCATCGGCGAATTTCATCCTCCCGGCCTTCCTTAATCTTGTTAGGAAGCTCCGGGTCGGCCAGAAGCGGTCGTCCGAGACCGATGAAGTCCTGAACACCTCCGCTAATCTGCGAAGCCGCCTGATGAGCGCTCCGAATAAGGTTAGCAGCTATTACAGGTATCTTCACAACCTTGCGGACCTCCGCGGCAAGATGCTTCCGCCAGCCGGGGGCGTAGTTGACCGTCTCAAGCCATTTATTCATCTGCTCATAGGAGCCCGATGATATATCCAGCGCATCAACGCCGCAAGCTTCAAGGGCTTCGGCAATCTTAACTCCTTCTGATAATTTGATTCCGCTGCCGTCGGGCCTGTACTCATCAACCGTGAGCCTTACTATAAGCGGAAACTCCTCTCCACAGGAGCCCCTTATTCCTTCGATAATTTCGGAAATAAAGCGAAACCGGTTTTCAAAGCTCCCGCCGTAACAGTCTGTCCGCAGGTTCGTTGCAGGACTCAGGAACTGCTGAATAAGGTAGCCGTGGGCGGCATGAAGCTCGACGCCGTCGAAACCAGCAGTCTTCGCCCGCACAGCCCCCTGTACAAACTGCGTCACAAGAGTTCTCACCTCGGAAGTCCTGAGCGCCCGCGTCTTCTGCCTGACATGACCGCAGGGCAGGGCCGATGCCGAGACAACCGGCGGCGCCCAGAGCCTCTCCTGCATGCCGCTGCTCATCTTAACAAGGGCCGGAAAAAACTTCTCGAAATTCGGAATGAGCCTCGAGAAGGCTTCCACCATCGGCCAGTTTCCTACCATAGCAGAGTACGTCTGCCGGCCCGGGTGATGAAGCTGAACAACAATTTTGCCGCCCTCCTCATGAATGTGATCGGTCATCTTTTTAAAAGCCGGAACATTCCGGTTTGTCGCAAGAGACAGCTGCCGCGGGGAGGTAACCCCGTGCATGCTGTTAATCCTGCATATGCCGGTACAGATAAGCCCCACCCCGCCGCGCACCCTCTTGATGTAATAATCAGTCAGGAGGTCAGTCGGAGAACCGTCAAAGCCCGCCATTCCGACCTCAACCGAAGTCTGAACAATGCGGTTTTTAATTTCCATGCTGCCGATCGAAAACGGAGTGAACAGAATATTATTATCAGTCATTCACAACCGGCACCTTATAGATAGAACTAAATTGAAATTTACGCATAAAAAATCCGGCAATCCTGCTGAGATATCTCAGAAGAATGTAGTTAAACTTCAAATCCATCAGCTCCACGAGGTTTCCATCAGGATCTCTGAAGAAGAACCACTGGTTGCCGTCGGTATTCTGCACCGGAGTAAGCACTTCCACGTCGCCGCGGGCAGTCAGTTTTTCATGCCAGCGAAAAATCCCCTTCACATCGAAGGTGAAATGGGTAACCCCCGGGCTGTTCCAGCGATGCTCTGCCACTTCGGTCTTTGAGAACTCGAAAATCTCAATAGTCCCACCTTTCGGGCAGAGCAGCATTCCAAATTTCAACGAGCAGTCCTCGAGGCGGTACAGGGCCTTCATTCGCTCAAGGTCGCCGCGGTTCATTTCTCCGGCGGCAACAAGGGGGAGGCGAAAGACCTCCCAATACCATCTTGCCGCCTCCTCAAGATTTCGCACGGTGACGCCCGCATGACAGAGGGATCTAACCTTCATATTTGCTCCTTTTAGCACTTACTGAATCAGACTGCCGATAAGCAGCATGTGATCACCGAGCTGTGCGCCGTATTCCGGTCCGCCTTCCATCGTAAGTTTACCGTTTACAGTAGACTCAATCATGTCATCAATACTCAAGAGGATGCCCAGGGCACTCGGCACCGAGTCAAACCGCATAGTAAAAAACGGCTTGCTCCTCTCATACTTACCGCGTGACGCCTTGCTCTTTCCGGCCTTTATTCTAATGTAGGCCGCAAGCTCCTCATCATCGCCTACAGCCCAGGCATAGACCCTGTCCGGACTCGACAATGTCCAGGGATAAATCTTCGGATGCTTCAACTTATTGAGGGTGCTTATTCCCGAAGACAATAGACAAAACATGCACTTTACAAGAAGGCGGCTGTCCTCTTCGGCCTCAGGCGGCTTTTTTGCGGCAAGCAGGCCGCCCATCGCAAGAAGAGACTTCATAAACGGCAGAAACATTCCCCTGCCTCCTATTATCCCCTTCATGGCCGGAAGCGGGATCTGTTTCCCCTTAAAGAAATTATTTAGATGCTCTCTGGACTTAAAAACCAGCTCCACATCAACCTTGCCGTCATATAGGCCGCGTTTAACGCTCCAGAGGCCGTCTTCTATCAGAAAATGAGTTCCATCGGCTCCGTCTTCGGTCCGGCAGCTTATCTGACAGACGCCCGTCCTTCCTTCCCATACTTTTTGCAGGGAAGCCTTTCCTTCCACAACCGGTTTTATGACCGGCAGTACCGAATCGAGGAAGATCCTGTTCGTATAATATACTTCATCATAACTTTCACTCATGGCTTAAATCTCATCATCCCAGTCATTATCTTCTTCAAAATCTGCGCCCATCAGTTCTCTCGCGGTTTTCAGAATACCGTTTATGTCATAGCCGTAATGAGCCATCAGATCCTCGTGCAGACCGATGATTGAAAAGGTATCGGGAACTCCGAGCCGCTTGAAGGCACAGGCCTTTCCGCTCTCGGCCATTACCTCGGCTACTGCGCTTCCGAGTCCGCCGACAATGTTATGATCCTCGACCGTGATAATTCTCCTCGTGTCATGAACCGCTGACAGAACTGCTTCCTTGTCAAGGGGCTTGATAGTATGCATATCAAGAACACGGGCTCTTATGCCGTCAACCTGTTCAAGAACGTTTGCAGCCTCACGGGCACTCCAGACAGCCGAACCACAGGCGATAATCGTCAGATCGGTACCTTCGTGAAGTTCAACAGCCTTTCCTATCTCAAAACCATAGTCCATATTGTCATAGACCTTCTGATCGAAGCCGCGGTTGATCCTGATGTAGACCGGACCCGGAGTCTCGTATGCGGCCCTGACCGCAAGCGCAGTCTCCATGCCGTCGGCAGGCGCTATTACCTTGCAGTTTGCCATTGCCCGCATTATGCTGAGATCTTCGGTGCAGTGGTGAGTAGATCCTGCCTGCCCGAAGGAGAGCCCGGCGTGGGTGGCAATCATTTTGACGTTGAGATTCTGATAACAGATATCGGTGTGAACCTGATCGAGGGCCCTCATTGTCGTAAAAATTGCGAAGGTCGAGACAAAGGGTACGAGGCCGTTAAGCGCCATTCCGGCAGCCGTTCCGAAGAGATTCTGCTCGGCTATTCCCAGGTTAAAGAGACGCTCGGGAAATTTCTCTCCGAGAACTCCAATCTTCGTTGATTTTGCAAGATCGGCAGTGAGGCCGACTATTTCGGGATGATCTTCGGCCAGATCTGTCAGGGTTTTCCCATAAAGCTCCGCCGTAGATAATTTCGCCGTATCAAGCATAGTATAATTTAATCCGCCCATTTTCTTCCTCCTATCCGTTTATCCGCATTTCATGATAGCGGTCAATCTCAACACGACATTCTTCAGCCTTATCGACATCAAAACCTGCGTAATGATAGCGGTAGTCATCGGTCATAAACTCGACTCCACAGCCCTTCTTGGTGTTTGCAATTATGACAGCCGGTTTAACGCTTGCCATCCGGGCAGTCTCTATTGCATCACTGAGGCTGTGAAGATCATGACCGTCCACCTCAAGCACCTCGAAGCCGAAACTGCGCCATTTGTCGGCAAAGGGTTCGAGGGTCATTACATCGGACGTGCGTCCGTCTATCATACAGCGGTTGCGGTCGACAATCGGAATAACAGAGGTCAGTTTATAATGGGAGATAGCCATGGCGGCCTCCCATACCGAGCCCTCATCACATTCGCCGTCACCCATCAGGCAGTATGTCTTGAAACTCTGCCCCTTCAGCCTTGCCGACAGTCCGAGGCCCAGTGATAGGGGAAGGCCGTGGCCGAGTGAACCTGTCGATGCATCCAGGCCTACTACCTTGTTCTTATCGAGGTGCATTCCGAGGCTGGATCCCGTGTGATTATAGGTCTCGAGCAGCTCCTTCGAGAAAAAGCCCTTATCGGCGAGAACCGGCGCAAGGCCTACGCCTATGTGTCCCTTGCTCAGGATAAACCGGTCACGGTCCTCCCATCCTGGATTATCCACGTCGATATTCATGTATTTATAATAAAGGAGGGTCAATATATCGATCGAGCTGAGAGCCCCGCCCACATGGCCGGAGCCGGCCCAGACAACCGTATCGATGATCAGTTTTCTGAGTTCCCGGGCCTTATTATCGAGCCTCAGATATTCTTCTCTTTCCAGTCCCATTTTCCATTCTCCTATTTCTAATTATTAACTTTATCCGGATTATTCCGGGCCGTAATTCTGAATGCCTCAGAAGCAATTTCCAGGGTCTGCCTGATGTCATCATCAGTCAGCGAACAATTGATAAAGTGATTATGATGGCTGACAAAGAAAATTCCCCGCCTGGCGCATTCGGCACAGAACTCCTGCTGCATCATCAGCGAGTCATCATTTGTAAGTCTCATGTAGAACATTGATGGAACGCCGCTGATTTTAAGATCGAGGCCCTCATTGGCAGCAGCAGTTACAAGACCGGCGGAGAGCGTCTCTCCCTTTTCAATCATAAGCCTGGCTCCATCTATCCGGCGGAGTTCACTGATGCATGCAACAGCTGCCGCCATGGGAGCCGCGCTTGACCAATAACTTCCGGTGTAGAAGACCTTGGCCGCCGCATCCTTCAACGAATCCCGACCGACTACGGAGGAGATGTTGTAGCCATTTGCGAGAGCCTTGCAGTAGCAGGCTAGGTCAGGCTGAAAACCGAAATATTCAGCTGAGCCTGCAAGGTCGAGCCTGAATCCACATCTAACATCATCGATTATCAGAACAATTCCATTTGCATCACAGATTCTGCGTATTTTCTGCCAGTATCCTTTTGCAGGAAGCACATTGTCGGTAAAGACCCTGTGATCATAGGGGGTGCTGATGAAGGCGGCAATCTGGCCCGGGTACTCATTAACAAGACGCTCGAAGGCTTCCGCATCATTCCATTTTACCTTCAGATTATTTTTAACATCATCTTCGGTGACTCCGGCGTGAGTAACAGCCTGGGTCCAGGGTGCAACACCATGATAACCGCCCTCAACCATCACAACCTTATCACGTCCGGTAGCCGTATGAGCGATCATTTTGGCAAAGCCGGTTGCGTCTCCGCCGTTCTTCATAAAAAACGCCCAGTCAGCAATTTTAATTGTGTCGCACAGAAGTTCGGCAAGATCTACCTGTACCCTGCCGGGCAGCGGCATACAGTTGCCCTTCTCGTACTGCGCTCTCGCGGCATTATCGACAAGCTCATTATTGTAGCCAAGCACATTGGGACCGTATGCACACATGTAATCGATATAACGGTTGCCGTCGAGATCCCAGAAGTAGGAATCCTTTGCCCGATCAGCATAGAGCGGATAGGCGGATGTCGGGATGAACTGGGACTGCACGGGGCCCAGATGTCCCGGAATACCTGCCGGCTGAACCTTGAGGGCTCTTTCGAAAACTTCCATTGATTTCGTATGGGTATAGACTGTATCTATCATAACTTCCTCCTAACTTAAATAGACCGGCACAAGGTCCAGTATCGGGTTCATATTATCCAGCATCGGGATAAAACCCCTCATACTCATCTCGCCGTTGCCGAGCCCGGTATATGTATCGAGTTTTCCATTAAGTACCCGGTGTGCCGCGTCGAGATTCCTGAAAGACAGAATTGCCCGGGGCTTATCATGGATACCTTTATTGCAGGTTAGCCTGCCCTTTTCTACATTAATAAAAATACCAATTCCGTCTTCTATCTGAACCTGCAGGATGCCGTCCGGCATGGCGGCGCTGCTGAGCCGTCCCATGCGGTCATGATTTCCAATTTCCGCCAGCGCGAAGAAGGCCGTATAGGCGGTTATCTCGGTATTCATCCTGAAGTAATCAGGGTCGGAGAGCAGGTCGCCCTCAGGCCGGAGATAATAGTTGAGCTTGTCGGCAAGCTTCATGAACGGACCGGTCAAGAATCCGATTTTATGAAACCCCGTAAGCGGTATGGGATTTGCATTTCCGTCTATCATCTTGTTGAAGTGTTCGGGAGAAGTAAAATACAGAATCATACTGCTTTTATGCTTCCCGCTCTTCATTAATGCCTTTCCGTCCCGAATCGATAAATTCCCCTTCGGCCCGTCCTTAATATTGAACTGAATCGCCAGATCAGTTCCCTCTACCAGCTTTTTACACTCCGCGTCATTATCAAGAAGATATTCAATCCCCCTCAGAACCGCAAAAAGATTACACCTCGCCTTCACACTTGAATCAGGCATCAAGACCTCCCTTTGAAAAAAAATGTAATTAATCAACTTTATGAGTGCGAGCGCTCGCTCTCTATGATATGATTGTACACCCCATCTTTCCGCTGCGCAAGGAAATTTTATTTAGTGCACTCCGGCACTGGAAATTTGAGTCGGAATCTGAGAAAATTAGAAGTAGAGAGGTCCTGATGATTGAAAATAAAATGAATGAACAACCGGAAATCTATCATAAAAAAGCATTTGACAAGATTACGCAGGAAAAACGGGAACGAATCCTGAATATTGCCATACATGAATTTTCCTCGAAGGGATATAACGCGGCAAGCATCAATACGATAGCACGAGACTCGGGGATAAGCATCGGCGGCATGTACCGCTACTTCAAGTCAAAGGAAGCGCTATTCATGTCGGTACTCGACCGGGGATATACCCTGCTGGAAGAGGCCCTGTCAAAAGTTCTCAGTGGAAACGGAGATCTCTTCGACAGAATGGAGGCAATGCTTTACATCAGCGTGGAGTACGCGCGAAACTACAGGGAGATAAACCAAATCTATCTCGATGTTTCAACCGAAGGGCTTAGTTCTCTCTCGAAGCGTATATCCCTCAAAATGGAAGGAATAACCGCGAAGATCTATCACGAACTCCTGACCGAAGGGAAAGAACAGGGAGTTCTCAGACCCGACATTCACCCGGGGATAATCTCGTTCTGCCTTGATAACCTTGTAATGATGATGCAGTTCGCCTATGCAAGTGACTACTACATGGAGAGGCTGAAAATATACACCGGTTCGGACATCGAGAATGAAGATCAACTAATTTCGGGAATCATGGATTTTGTACGACATGGCATTTCAGGCTAAAGAAACGTTTGCCGAGTTACAGCCCTTACTTTGCAGCTATTACCATCCTCTTCCGTTCGACGCAGGCTTCACGCCTTAGGGTTCAATTATATTTCATAATAGATTATTACTCCATTGTCTCTGATTTTTTTAGGTTCTATTAAGTTTTTTCTTGCATTTTCACAATTCTGGTTTAGAATAAATAATCATTCTAAATAAGGAAACAATTCTTTGAGGTTAATTACAACTACAGTTTATTTCTCAGGTTGATTAAAAAAGGAGATGTTTAAACGCGTCCGGAGGTTGATTAAAAAAGGTTGCGTTTAGGCCAAGAGGAGATTTAAAAAAAAAGCCCCTCAGGGGAAAGGAGGTAATAAAACCCTGAGGGGAAGATCTAAAAAGGAGGTCAATGAAAAAAACTCCACGCTTCATAATAAGGAACAACATAGCCAGGCAAAGGTTACAAGATATACAAAAAAAATACTTTTCTTCAAAATCAGGATAACACATGAAAACTATCAAAATCATTATCACGATTATTGCTTCAGTAGTCGCAGCATTTATACTTTTTCTGTCCTTTTTCACCCTAACAGAGTACAGACCGGATGAGATAACTGAGTTAATCCCGAGGAATGGAATCCGGGCCGAGAGCAGTGCCCCTGGAGGGCTGAACCTGCTTTCATGGAACCTCGGCTACTGCGGTCTCGACTCGGAAACAGACTTCTTCATGGAAGGCGGAAGTCAGAAAGGCAGAAACAGCATTGACGCTCACAGAGAAGCGCTGGATGATATAATCGGTTTCATCAGCAAACAGGAGCCGGATATCTGTTTCCTGCAGGAAGTCGATACAAAATCGCACAGATCCTACAAGATAGATCAGTCTTATGTTCTCGCCTCCTCCTTTGGTGATTATGAACAGTATTACGGCAAGAATTATAGTTGCGCCTTTGTTCCGATGCCTATCCAGGCTCCTATAGGCAAGGTTGAATCCGGAATATTGACGATGAGCAGGTTTTCAATAAATGAGTCTTCCCGCCATAGCCTTCCCGGGAGCTACAGCTGGCCGGTAAAAGTCTTTCATTTAAAGCGTTGCGCTGTTGTAAGTATTCTGCCGTCAGCGGTAAGCGGGAAATTCTGGTACCTGATAAATATACATCTCTCTGCCTATGGCAACGGAAGCATGAGAGCGCAGCAGCTTGAATACCTCAGAACCTTCATGACAGAGCGTTATAATGAGGGTCACTATGTTGTAATAGGCGGAGATTGGAACTCAATGTTTCCAGGGGTCACAATGGATGATTTCGGAGATTACACAACCCCGGAAGAGTACCTTTTCTGGGTACAAAAAATCCCGGAAAATTGGACTCCGTCGAATTGGCAGTGGTGCTACGACAATAATGTTCCAACTTCCAGATCTCTGGAGCAGCCCTTTAAAGAAGGCGAGAATTTCACAACTCTAATAGACGGTTTTCTTGTGTCACCAAATCTAAAGGTAAGGGATGTAAAAGCCTATAATCTTAAATTTAAGAGCTCAGACCATAATCCAACAACAATTACGGTGAGCATTAGAGACTGAAAATCCGCGCCGTCATAATTCAACAGGAGCCTCATATCTTAAGCCGCCGTTTCCGTCAGGATAGGCGGCTAATATTTTACCGCAGTCATAAACCAGGGCGGAAGTATTTCCCGGCCTAAAACTCATTGCCGTATCTACGCAGATATACTTTCCGGTATAGCCGCTCCGGATTTTCCCATCTAAAGACGGAGTATGACCGCAGACCCAGTGACTGGCGCCGTTTGACTCAAGAAATCTGCCGAGCTTGGCCTCATATCCGGGAGGCCCTATCCGGGCGTCCCTGCACCACAGCAGGCTATCCGTCTCAGTCAGGCCGCCTGCAGATTCATAAAAAAGCCGGCGGCTGTTCTCTTCTATCTCATCAATTGATAAATATTTGAATTCCGCCGGAAAATCGGCGTGAGCGGCAATAAAAGGACCGGTTCTGACTATAAAACGCTGCCGGGCCAGCCATTCAAACAGCCAGCCGCCGGGGGCAAAGGCCTTTCGTTTCGCCTTCTCACCACTTTCTCCCCCGGAGAAAGCATAGGATGCCGTCTCGGCAGGTGTATTGTAATAATAGTAACCGCTGATGTTCATGATCTCGTGATTCCCGACTAGGAAGATTACCTCGGAGCCGAATGCAGGGGAGGCCGTCTGCCAGTCCATAATCTTTCGGTAGATTGACGCGGAGTCTCGTCCTCGGTCACATACATCGCCGGTAATTACAAGGATGGTGTCGACAGCCGACCACGAGAGCAGGCTGTCGGTTAACTTAAGTCCACAGGCAAGCTGATTGAGAGCATCAACATTCCCATGAAGGTCTCCTATAAAGATAATCACTAAGGCTGCTCCGGAAATTCAATCGTAATTCTTCATAGTCAGTGGCATCCTTGTTGTCTGAAGAACGTCACGCCATATGCTGCCTTCGGGGTCGACAAAGTTCCTCTTGGATACTGCAAGTTCCATGGGTACAAGGACAAACCTGTCGTTAACCATGCTAATCAGGGCCTTGGTCTTACCAGCCATTGCAGCATGAACAGCATGATTCCCAAGCCTGAGGCAGTAGATTGAATCGTTAGGATCTGCCGGAGTGCTTCTTATCAGATAACTCGGATCGATGTATTTCACATGGACCTCAGTTCCCTCTTTTTCAAAATATTCGGCTATGACGTCATTAAGATACCTGCCGATATTCGCCATCTTTTTATTGCCTGACTGATCAGTTTCGTTCACCGCGTCAAGATGCTCCTGCCCGGCGCCTTCGGCAATTATTATTACAGCCCTGTGCTTATCCGCAATTCTCTTCTTAAGGTTTGCAAGAAGACCGTTCGCCCCTTCTAAATCAAACGGAATCTCAGGGATTAGTACAAAATTAACTACGCTCATCGCGAGGGCCGTATGCGCGGCAATAAATCCGCTCTCCCTGCCCATCAGCTTAACGAGGCCGATACCGTTATACGCATCCTTTGCCTCAACATGGGCTGCGGCTACAGATTCAACGGCTTTGGATACGGCTGTCTCGAATCCGAATGATCGTTGAATAAAACTGAGATCATTATCAATTGTTTTCGGTATTCCTATTACTGAAACCTTGAGATTCCTCTTTTCAATCTCCTCGGCTATGGCGATCGCACCCTTTGTGGTTCCGTCACCTCCAATCGTAAAAAGCATATTCATGTTCAGCCGTTCAATGGCATCAACAACTTCGGAAATGTCGGCTCCTCCCCTCGATGATCCGAGAATAGTTCCTCCCATATTGTGAATATCATCAACGACATCAGGATTGAGCTCCATGATAGGGAGATTATACGCTGAAAGAAACCCCCTGTATCCGTTTCTGATTCCAGTTATACGTTTCACACTATACTGATACCAGAGAGTTCGTACAATCGAGCGTATGACATTATTAAGCCCGGGGCATAGTCCGCCGCAGGTTACTATTCCAGCGTGAACATGACCGGGATTAAAGTAGATCTTATCTCTTGGTCCGGATTTCTGAAGACAAAAGGATGAATCACATTCAGGAAGAACCTCTCCGTTCTCAACTTCTACATCATAGAGAATAAACTCATTCTCACGTACGTAATTTACTATTTTGTCACCATAAGTTTTTGACAACTGAATCGGTGACGGTATTTTCGCCTCCCCGAGGGAAGGAACCTGAAAATCATATTTCTTTGTCATTCATAACTCCCGAGTATGTATATTGATCTAATAGTAAAGAGTTTGACGGGCAATTTCAAGCAGATAAGCAAGGGCGTGGAAATTCAAAATTCAGTGTAGCCTCGGAAGCGCGCCCGCAGGCACACTTCCGAAGTTTTCAGGAAATAAACTCTTCTACCCGGGACCTGATAGCCCTGTAGATTTTCTCTCTTTTTTCATCGTCAGTTTCCAGCAGGGTAAACCTGAATCCCTTGAGCTCTGAGCAGAATCCCGTAAGCGGAACAACACAGATTCCTTCAGCACCGAGGAGATAATAGACAAACCGCTTATCCAGGGGCATGCCGGCCGTCACCCTCTCTATATAGGCCCGGATTTCCGGTTCATCAATTTTCAGTGACTGCCTGTCATTGAGAATACCCTCTTCAAAAAGGACGGTAAAGTAAAGAGCCGCCTGAGGCTTTATAACCTTAATACCCTTAATATCTTTAAGAGCATCGAACGCCTCATCGGCACGAGCTGACAGAGTCCGGGATTGACGTAAAAGATGATCAGGATAGCGAGGGTCTCCCATAATCAGAGGAATAGACAGCTGAGGAAGGGTCGTAGAGCAGACTTCTAGGCGTTTAGCGTTTATCAGGCTGAGGATGTAATTGTCAAACTCTTCATCGGTATGTCTGTTATATACTTCAAGCCATCCACATCGGGCGCCTGGCCATGGGTACTCCTTGCTTATACTCTTCATTGAAATAGCCGGAACGTCTCCGATTATCTCATTTATATAGGTATATTCCACATCTGGAAAAACAAGGTTGCAGTAAGTTTCATCAGCTATTATGAAAAGATCATGCTCAGAGGCGATATCTACAATCTGCTGAAGAAGCTCTCTCGAATAGACAACACCTGTAGGGTTGTCAGGATTGATCAAGAGGATTCCGGCAATCGAGTCATTATACTTGACTTTATTTCGAAGGTCCTCAATATCAGGAAGCCAGGCGTTTTCCGGATCCAACTTATAGGTAAGATGCTCATACCCCGAGTGGGCTGCTTCTGCCGATGAATGCGTGGAATAAGCCGGAGAAGGCCCTATGATCCTCGCTTCCCGCTTCAGAAAGCCGAAAATTTTGGCAACAGCGTCTCCGAGACCGTTAAAGAAAATTATATCATCAGGGCTCGCATCAGAGCCTTCCCTTCCTTCAAGCCGGCGAGAAAGAAACTTCCTTGTCTCAAGATCCCCCTGACTCGCGGTGTAGCGATAGCTTCCGTTTTCGGCAGTCAGCCTCATGATGATTTCCTTCATCCAGGGTTCTATTTCCGCACCTTTTTCTACCGGATCCCCGATATTTTCCCAGATAATATCCTTTCCAAGACTTGATATCTCATCGGCGACCGATACTATCTGACGAATCTCATAGGTTAGCTGCTTTGCGCCTAGATGAACAATTGCTCTTCTCATTTTTTCCTCCTGAAATGCTACAGTACTATTCCTGCTGCGCCGGTCTTTTCTCTAAAGATGAAAAAACCGGCGAAGTGCCAGAGGACCCGCCGGTTGAAAATTGTTTAATTTTGCCACGAGCCAGGAATTGACTGCGGCTTGATTTTATACAGACAAATGTCAGGCCGCAGTCTCTATAGCTGCTGCCGCGATGTTAATAATTATCCAATTTGTCGTATTGAGCATATAACAAAATTATCGGCCTTTCCCTTTTTTGTCAAGTTGTTCTTGCAAAAACAACGCCTTTGATATTATTATTCATTATGTGGACGCAAGTTAAAATATTAGGGTTATTCTTTTTTCTGACTACAATTCCGTTTTACGGATTCGCCGAGACTTCTGATGATAATGCGAATCTGTTTATTAGCTCATCACCGCTGAATGCGGTTATTCTTATAGACGGAGAACCCCTTCTTCAAAGGACCCCTGCGCTTGCATCGAATCTCAGCGCAGGTCTTCACCAGATCAGTATCAGAAAAGAAGGATTCGACCCCTTCGACAGCGAAATAACCCTCATCCCCGGCGGCACTAAGGTTTTCAGCGCGGAATTATCACAGGGTTCGATGATAATAAGTCTGCCGGGAGCAGAATCTGTTTATCTCAAAACAGATGGTGAAAGCCTTCTCCCGCCGGCATTCAGACTGCCCGAGGGAGAGTTCAACTTCAGAGCCGGAAATAATAAATACTACATCGAACCGGTTTATCCGAACGAAGGATTATTCACAATAAACAGCTCCTTCCTCCTGGTTTCCACCATTCTCACCATTGCCGCGACAATCATCGAGGCGGCCGAATACGGAGAAATAAACCTACCTCACTCGCGTCTGCTATCGGTTGCTGAGGTAGCGACAGTGGTGCTCGGCATCACCGAGATTGCCCTGCTGTATGATAAAACGAACTACATTGAAAACTACCGAGTATACGGGGTTGATCTATCCAAACTTGAATCTGAGGCAGAATCACTTTACCAGAAGGCCCAGCGTTCATTGTCGGTAGGCAACCTCGAGGAATCTCTGGCCGAATTCAGCCGCCTGGTAAGCGAATTTCCTGATTCGGCAAGATTTCCTGAATCCCTTTATAAAATAGCGAAAATTCATATAATCTCAGGCGACACGAACCTTGCCGTCTCTGAACTTAACATCATCATTGAGAATTTTCCCGCCGCAGGGATATATGACAAAGCATGTCAGACCCTCGCCCTGCTTTATTATAATAACGGACAGCTTGACGAGAGCAGAAAATCCGTTGAGAAAATGGTTTATTTTGATCCTCTTTTCTCAGACACCCGTGAGAGCATTGAAGCCTTCGGCATAGAAGATGTAATTGAAAACTGGGCAAGAAACCCTGAAAGACAGGCGGATTGAGATGATTATATCAAAAAAAGCAGCCGTCATTCTGCTGTCCTCATTATTATTTCTTCCAATAACCCTCTCGGCCCAGGAAACAGAAGAAACCGAGCCGGTGGTCTATATTGACGTCATGTTCGTTCAATATATTGAACTAGAAAACAGAGTTCTTCTTGATGAAATAGACCTTGAACAGGAACTATATGAAATCCGGAAACTAAAGACAGAAGCCGAAAAGGCTAACCGCCGCGATCTGCTGAGCAGACTGGATATGCTTGACTTTGTGGTAAGTACGAAATTAGAGGACGGCCGCCGATCATCCGGCGCCGAGTCAATTCTCGAAAAAATCCTGACTGATGAACAGCGCCGTCTGGCGAAGAACGAGATTGAAAACTCAGGCAGCGCCCTAACCGCTGCTGCACTGGGGACCACAATAGTTTCAGGAATGATCTTCCTCGGAAGCTCGCTGATATATGAGGACTTTTACTCGAAATTTACTGCTACAGAAAACACCGATCAGGCGGCCTTCTATCTTTTCTGGTGGGAAACATGCAGAACGGCATCGGTCATCAGCGGCTGGAGTACCGCAGCCGCGGCGGTGAGTTCCGGAATATTAGCCCTGCTATTTTGAGGTCATAACTTCAATACCGTTCCAGCCAGCCGACGGCGGCATCTCAATATAACGGAGGCTGCGTTCAATAAACACATCAGAGAGATAATCGTCAGGAATTATTTTCCTGACGGCCTTAAAGAATTCTAGTGCCTTGCTGAACTCAGAATTATAGAAAAGTTTAGTTCCCGCGTTGTGATAAGCCCAGCCCTTCTTGTCCTGGTCTGAGAGATTCATGCTTACGGTATAGATACTCTCACCCTGAGTCTTTCCCTTAACCTGAACCTTATCAACCATCCTGCACGGAACTTTACTTCTAACCTTACGATAGACGCTTTCAGAGATAATCACTCCCTGCTTATACTGCTTAGTGAGCCCCTCCAGCCTGGAGCCGAGGTTTACCATGTCTCCGATAATTGTATAATCCATCTTTTTCTCGGAGCCTATGTTTCCGACGGTTACGACTCCATAGTTGATTCCTATTCCCGTCTTGAACTCCGGCTTACCTTCACTTACCCTCTCCGCATTGAATACCATGAGAGTTTCCTGCATCTCGAGGGCGGCCATTACAGATTGATAAGCGTCATCGACATGTTTAACCGGAGCTCCAAAGAACGCCATGATGGCGTCTCCTATATATTTATCAATTACTCCGCCGCGGCTGATGATGATATCAACCATTTTTTCAAAGTACTTGTTCAGATCAACAACGAGTTCGTCCGGTGAGTATCCTTCCGAAATTGTCGTAAAACTTCTAATGTCTGAAAAAAGAATAGAAAGTATGCGGTTCTGTCCGACGAGCATAGCCTCGGGATTCATGAAGACAGAGTCTATGACATCTTTGGGAACATATTTCTGAAAGATACTTCTTATTTTACGCTCACTTCTCTCGGCCAAAACCGCCTTGAAGGCGAATTCCTTTATCTGAAGATAGGCCCTGTTAAGCTCGGCTATCATGATATTGAACGTATTTGCCAAATGACCGATCTCATCGCGGTATTCGACAACGACCTGCCTGGAGAGATCATTATCTTTTATAATTCCCTGCATGGCTGAGGATACACGGGTAAGCGGGCCCGTTACATAGGAAGCGAGAACTAAAAGAAGAATCAGGGATACTGCAATTGAAGCACCGAGAATGATATAATTCTGATTCAGCATTTCAGTGACTTCACGATAAAAATTCGAGCTGTCCTCGGTAAGGAAAACCCACCATTCGAAGGCGGGAAAATAAAAAAGCTGCCCTACCCTGTCAGCGTCACTCAGGACGAAGGATACCCATCCGACTTCGTCGGGACTGAGGTACTCAACAAGGGCCTCTGTCTCCTCCGCTGATATTTCGAAGTCAGAGGTCTTCATTACAACCTCTCCGGTTTTATCTACGGCGAAGACCAGTTCGCTATCCGATCTGATGAGGGTGAAGGCATAGGAGAGCACAGCGCTTTTTGCTACCTCAACATACTCAGGTTTATCGCCAAAGCCGTTATCAACAAGCAGGGTCCACTGATTGTTCATATACTTTTCCATCTCTTCGGACTTAAACCCGAGGGAAGACATTGCAAGCCTCGTCATACCGCTCCGGGCGGAGTATGAGGCAAATATTCCCGTTATTAGGACAGAGGCTACAAGAAGCGGTAATACTATTAAAATCAGTCGTGCGCGTATTTTCATAGGTCTTATTAGAGAATCGGATAGTATTGCTCAAAAATAAAGCACCCATAGCCGATAAAAGAACAAAGCAGTAATATCTTTTATGCGGGAGAATAAATTGGGAGAGCAGCGACCATTAGATATGGAAAGAAATCTCGAACATGACAACCTTGAAGAACAGGAAAAGGTGGAAATCCTTGAAGAGATTGATAAAGTTGTAAAAACCAACCGACTACCTATCTCAGGCGACATGAAAAAACTCAAACCTCAGAAACAAGGCCTAACCTTCCCGCTGCTTATAAACATCTTCGCAATTACCGCCGTTCTTGCGACAATTTACTTCTCGAACCGCATGTTCGAGCAAAAACAGGAAAATCTCAGTCTCGAGAATGCATCATATCAGTCAGCGGAAGGAAAACTTCTTGCAGAACTCAAGAGAGAATCAGAAGAAAAACTTAACAAAAAAGATCAGGAAATAGGCGCAATTCAGGATGAGCTAGCCGAACTTGACCGGCAGAGCCGGGAACTAGCTGATTCAATGGAACAACAAATTCAGGACCGTGAGGCCACGCTCAGGCAGGCTCTCGAGGAAGAACTCACGATTGAAAGACAAAAGCTACAGAGTCAGGGCCGCACGGAGGCGGACATTGAAGAAGAGCTGCGAAAACTCGAACAGCAGCGGACCACTGAATATGATGCCGAACTTGCCGCATTCAAGAATGAAACCGAAGCGGCAATAGCCGAAAAAGAAAAAGAACTGACAAGAGCCAAACAACTTAATGAAGAACTGCTTGTCGAGGTCAATTCTGAGAAAAACCGTATCGAAAGAGAGACAAGAAAGCGTGAAACCGAGCTGACGGCCCAATATGAGGCTGAAAAAGCCACCCTCGTCGAAGAGGCAGCTGAAGCCGAGGCACAGCTTTCCATGCTCACAAAAAATCAGGCTCAGCAGTCGCTGATGATCGATCAGATAAACGGCTCCTATGCGAACGTGTTTAATCTGATCGATAAAGGTTTATTCGACGAAGCCCTCTCAGCAATTTCCAGTTTGAAAAATCTTATAGAAGATCCATCAGTCGCGGTGCTTAAGGCTGTAAAGGCCAGAAGCTCAACAGACAAGAACATGCTTGAAGTCCTCAGAGAAAAGATTGAAGAGCAGACTTACAAGCTGGGCAGCGACTCACGAAGTCTTGCCGCCGCAGCCGACCTGCTGTTGTCAGCCCAGGAGATAGCCGAACTCGGTGCGGCGTCCTACGCTTCCGGCAAAACCGTTGAGGCCGAAGAATACTATAAAAGATCCCTTCAGAAGATTCCGGCTATAAGGAAGGCATGGGAAGATCTCCAGTCAATATCGGCCGAGTCGGAGAAAAGCCGGATAACAGCCTTGCTTAGCAGCGGCATCAGTCTTTCCGAGGCGGGGGACTATAGCGGAGCCGCAGAGATGTTTGCATCGGCCGCGATGGCGGCCGATGCAAAAAACCCCGATCTCCTCCGGAGTGCTGTTACAGGCCTGACCTCTTCAGCTGAAATTCAGAGAGAATCGCAGATCGCAGAACTGTCACAGGCGGAGAAAAAATATCAGCAAAGTAAAATTTCAACCGACGCGGAGTTTAAAGAGGAAATTGCAAAACTGAAAACAGAATACGAAAACCTCCTCTCCGATACTTCGGAAAAGTATTCAAACCTTGAGACTACAATGAATGGTGAAATTGACAGACTCTCAAGAATGATAGGCGAGCGTGACCAGGAAAATCTCAGAATAAATGCCGAACTTGAAGAAAAACTCACCTTACTGCAGGATGCTGAAAGCAGGCTCATCGAGCTCCAGGACGGCCTTGAGGAATCAGAGAACCGCTACAGGCAATTAAAGGATACTGAAACCGAAAGGCTTTCACAGGCCGGTGAGACTGGTTACATCAGCGGCTATAAAAAAGGACGATATACGGCCCTCGAGGACATTCTGTACTTCACATCCTATATTGGCGGCTCATCTATGACTTCCTCTGAAGCAGGCAGCCGGATAACCGAGCTGGCCGAGAGTGAAAGCATCTACGGTCAGGCTGTTCAGGAGATATCCCGAATAGCCGCAGAGGGAATCGAGAATTCCGGTGTCGATACAATAATGCTCAAGCAGAGCATCCTGATAGGATCCATCTCATACGCTTCCGGAAATAAGATTATTATTGAACCGCTGACCGATCTGATAATTGACCCTGGAACAGAGATAATAATCAAGAGAAAGGAACGGGGAAAGGTTGAACGCTACATCTCCTCCGGAGTAATAACCGCAGCTTCATCCGACCGGATTGAAGCTGAGATAGACCCCGAATCCTCCGGAGAAGCCTCGCGGAGCCTCGACCTGGTATATATAATAATAAACCCTTAGCTAAGGTCCGTAAGTGAAACTGACTGAGGAAAAGGTTATCAGCCCTGTATCCGAGCCGTAGAGGCTTCTGATGCCCGCAGCAAAACCCTCCGGCCGCATGTCCAGAATCAATCCATTGACAATCGCATCCGCTATTGGAGTTGTAAATATATTCTCAACTGCGGCAATAACAAGCTCATAATCTCCATCAGAAATTGCCATCGACGGGATGAGTAACTCTCCGGATGTACCCGATTGAACAAGAAGGGCGTCTGTTGTCGGATAAATATTACCTAAATTACCAACTACAAAAAGCAGTATTGTACCGGCAAGGCTGAAATCGGGAAGCTCCCATTGAAATGTATGAGGAACTGAGTTCATTATATACTCTGGTACGGTATCATTGTTATCATGTCCGAGTATTTTCGGTATTTTTAAATCGAGCGGAACAATGCTGACGCTGACCGCCTTCCTTAAGACATTAAGGTTACTGTCTCTCAGGTTCAGGATGTAATTACCATTTATGTTTTCACTCTCAAGCTGCAGAGCCCTCGTAATTGTAATGATCGTATCGTCAACATTATTTGAAAACAGAATACCACGGGGATAATATTCTCCATAACTGAAGACAGCGCCGTCCGGATAGATTAACTCGAGATTATAAAGCCCCCCAAGAAACCCGGATCCCTCAAGGTTGGCCGTCACAGCATAGCTGCTGATGTCTGCACGATAAAAATGCCTTATTTCCGGCATAACAACTACTTTATCGAGGACAAACGCGGTGATATCTGTCGACGAGGCAGTGACATCCGTCCTTCCCGAGGAAAAATTTATTGTGTAAGTGCTGCCGTCATAGCCTGCTTCGGCCCGTATTCGGCTGCCGCCGCTTGGATAAATTTCAAAACTGTCCTCATAAACCTGAACTTCGGCACCTGAGGCCGTAAGGGTCAGCTTCATTGTCCACAGGCCGGCAGTCATACTATCAACCTTCCTATAATCGGTACTGTTATTATTAACCGGCAGACTGACAGTCAATCCCATACTTCCGTCCGGGGGAGTGAGCTCAAATGTAACATTATCGACCGACAATCCGTTGTCACCCTTTATTTCAAACTCAAGCTGAAGATCCCCTTTCTCGGTAGAGAAATTAAAGAGACCGTAACTGCAGGAAAAAGACAAAAGAGTGATAGTTAATATTATTGTTAAAAAAACAACTTTTTTCACGCGTTTTCTCATGTTTAGTTCTCAGCAGCTGAAATGCCGACGAAGTTTATCCTGTCTCCGAAATTAGTATACAGCCATGGAACAATATTATTCGGATTCAGGTTTGTTGTGTTTGGAACAAAGGCATTGTTAATTTCTGCCTGAGTCAATTCGGCATCAACTGTAATCAGTACTAGATTCCTGAATCCTGCGCCCGGAACAGTTGTACCGGCGGGCAAATCGAGGTCTCCAGCTGTCGTCACGGTGTAAACAACCGGCGCAGTAGGAATGGCCGCAACCATATTCACTTGGGTCCCGTCGCTTTTATCTACTACATAAAATAGATAGGTACCTGCCTGAACTGAATCATTCTTGTCATATTCACTATCAAGAAGCGTTAGTCCGCCGACCCATGAATTGATCTTAGCGGTGCCGCTTAAAGGATCGAAAACAAAGCTGCAGTTGTCCGTTTCGCTTATTTCCACATCATTCAGGTCTGTCAGAGTGAGAGAATAATTACCTCTGCTGCTGTAGTCTCCAATATTGATCAACAGATAAAAGGCAGCTGTTTCAACGGTAACATCCGATACTGCCCTTGCCCATCCGCCTGTGTATTCAAAGTAGGCTGAATCGGGGAAAGTCAGCCGTATTCCATTGAGATAATCATCAAATCCGCTGCCTGCACACATCAGGGAGGTATGCATCACCGTATCGGAACCCATTCTATGATAGGCTGATATTAAAGTATTCAGCTTATCAATACTGATCACAGGCTGTATTGTGCTGCCGGCAGTCTTTTCCCATAAAATATCTATACCGCTGCCTGCCGAATCAGACCAGTAACTGAGTTCTGCAATAGCCGTCTCACCGAGGTCCAGTACAAATGAATCGGAGCGATCGGCGGCTACCGTACCATCTGATAGGTATACTGTCGTACTAACATTCCAGTTACCGGCATCGGCCCTGGCTATATAGCAGTCTGCAGAGCCGTCAGAAAGAAATAGTTCGCGTCTTATACGTTCGCCATTGTCACTGTTTGTGAAATTGAATGCAACCTTTCCGATGTCTTCACCCAGGGTGGAGCCCCTGCTGAATGAAAATGAAATATTTCCCGTCTCTGCGCTGAAGTTAAAGATTCCTTCGGTGCAGGAGGCCGTGAGCAAACCGAATAAAACCGTAGTCAGTAAAATAGCTATCTTTCTTCTCATCAACACACCCCTATGGAATATCTATGGTGAATTCATATTCTTTATCAAGAAAGCTCAGCAGACTGTACTCTCCATCTTTTTCAGAATAAACCGAAAAAAACAGGATGTAATCTCCCTCTTCCAGGCCGCTGAAGGTCAGAACTCCAGTATGCGGCAATACGGCGTCTTCACTATAGATAATTTCGGAAGGTTCAGCCTTATTATATAGCTTGTAAACACAGCGCTGATCTCTGCTTTCACAGACATAGGAATAGTTCACAATAATATCGGGTTGAGTATAGATCTGTTTTAAACCAAGACTGATATACGGAATGCTGTATGTGCACGAAAAAAGCGCCAGAGTGAAAAACAATACTGTTATTGTTTTTTTCAATAAATCCTTCATACCATAAAAGATATCATATAAATACATTAAATTTCCACTAAAAAACGTAAAGCTAAAATATTGTTGTTGTAAAAGCAATGATCATTTCATAAACTTAATAAGAGGTAATAAATGCCGGTAATTACAGAAGTATTAAGCAGATTAAGCGACTACGAGTTAAAATTGAACGAACTAAGCGAGATGATTCTCGCGAACATTGTTATGCTGGGCGAAATCCCGTCTCCGACCTTCAATGAAGAAGCACGTGTGAGATTCCTGATAGAAAGATTTTCCGACAGTCGGATTCTGAACTGTTCTACCGACGAAAAGGGTAACGCACTGGGAATTATTCCGGGAGAACGAGGTGATCGGAATATCCTGATTGTAGCCCATACCGACAATATCTTCGACGAAAAAATCGACCATACAATATGCGTACAGCCGCAGTACCTAAGCGGACCGGGAATCGGGGACAACGCCCTGGGGGTTGCCGCGCTTGCGAGTCTTCCGTCAATAATTGAACATCTAGATCTTAAACTTCAGTCAAATATTGTTCTGATGGGCTCATCAAGAAGTCTCGGCCGGGGAGATATCGAAGGGCTCAGGTTCTTCCTCGAGAACTCCAAACTGCCTATTTCTGCCGGAATCTGTGTTGAAGGAGTTAAACTGGGCCGGCTCAGTTATTCATCAATCGGGATGATAAGATGCGAGCTGACATGTGAGGTTCCCGAACTCTATGACTGGACACGTTTCGGTGCCGTTGGTTCCATAATAACAATCAATGAAGTCATTAACCGAATTCTCGAGATTCCCCTGCCCAAACGTCCAAGATGTAATATTGCCTTCGGATCAATTGAGGGCGGAAAATCTTTCAACGCTCTTGCATCGAAGGCCATCCTGAGATTCGAGATACGCAGCGAATCGGGAGAGATGGTATCAAAGGTCTATAAACAGATAACTAATATTGCCTCGGAAGTCTCCAGCCACACCGGAGAGGAAATAAGCCTTGACGTTCTGGCCAGAAGGCATCCGGGAGGAATCGATTTCGCCCATCCTCTCGCTTCGGCGGCAAGACAGATAATGACCCATATGAATATCAAGCCGAGAATATCTCCGAGCACATCGGAACTTGCGGCCTTCATTGCCAAGAACATACCGGCCCTGACAATCGGGCTGACTACCGGAGATAATATGAACACACTCGAAGAGAGTATCGAAATATCACCCATATACACCGGGCTGACCCAGCTGATAGGGCTTATACAGACGATTGACCAGGGGTACTCAGATGAAACTTGAAACATGGATTAAGGAAAACACCTTCCATCACTCTGAGTTTGAAGACCTCGAACAGCTTGTGAAGAAAAAAAAAGAAAAAAACCTCAGAATATCCCTTTGTATTCCGACCCTGAATGAAGAAAAAACAATCGGAAAGGAAGTCGTAATATTCCGCTCGGAACTCATGTCCCGGCACCAGCTTGTCGATGAGATTGCGATTATAGATTCAGGTTCCAAAGACCGTACTGTTGAGATTGCCAGGTCTTTCGGTGCCGATGTCTATCTTGCCGAGGATATACTGCCGGGTATTGAGCCGCGAAATGGAAAGGGTGAAAACCTCTGGAAGGCAATCTATCAGCTCACCGGAGACATCATCATTTATATAGACGCCGACATTAAAAACATCCATCCGCGTTTTGTCTACGGTCTTGTTGCCCCCCTAATCTATAACGATGAAATTAAATACGTTAAAGCCTTCTATGACCGGCCGCTCGCCTTTTCGGAGGGCATAAGGCCGTCAGGAGGCGGACGAGTAACCGAAATTCTTGTCCGTCCGCTGTTTTCCCTCTTCTTCCCGGAACTCTCAGGAATCATCCAGCCTCTCTCGGGAGAATATGCTGTAAGACGCGAGGTTCTAGAGGCAATCCCCTTCCCCATAGGATACGGGGTTGAAACCTCACATCTCATCGATGTTTTTACTAAATGGGGATTAGAAGCCTTTGCCCAGACAGATCTGGACCAGAGGGTTCACCGCAACCAGGCCACAAGAGATCTTGGAAAGATGTCATTCGGCATTCTTCAGGCTTTTCTCAAACGGCTAAAACAAGCGGGTACAATAATGAAGCTGCCTGAGGAGAATAACGTGCTGAGGCAGTTTATTGCTCATGATAGTGATTTTGATGTTATGGAGTACAAGATAGTCGAGTTCGAGCGCCCGCCGATGATCGAGATTCCGGAATACAAGCTGAGGCTTAAAGAAATAGCAAAGATCAAGGCCGATGCGGGAAAAAGCGAAAACAAGACAAAAGCCTAGGCCGGCACGGGCCCGGCTCCCCTTATCTCCTCGATTAAGACTGCACTGATATCATCGACACAGTCGGTCCAATCGGGATTTCGTTTTCGCAGATAATCCGCCGCGGCATCTACCGAGCTGCGGGAATAAGGCTCACCTTTAAGTTGCACGGTAAGAATCTTTATCATTTCAGGAAAGAGGCTGTCGGTAAAAATCACAATATCAGCAATCTCAGCGTGGTGGACGTCAATATTAATCTCAATTCCACCCCAGATAAATCTCCGTTCAATCCGGTGGGTAAAATCGGGGCTCTTCTGGTAGAGCCAATGTTCACTCTTCATCAGCTGATAATAATCTACAAGCCTAGGTATTTTATCAAGCGAGAGGAGATCCATAGTCTCTTCAGCTCCCCTGCCGAGACGGCTGAAGAAGGCCTCGGTTATACCCTCTGAAAGAATGCCGGTCTCGAGCTGTGGATTAAATTCAGTCAGGTTTGCGACCCTCGATTTAACAGATTTAATTCCTTTCGAGCTTAGCTTTCTCTGATCAGGATTCAGGTAAGAGGTCAGTCTGCCGAGATCGACATCGACAAGGAGGGTTCCGTGATGAAAGGCCCTGTCTCTGGTAAGTTTAAAGGCGGAACCGGAAATCTTCCGTCCCTCTGCTAGTATATCGTTCCGCCCGGAAACCTCAGCCTCTATTCCGAAGCCGGAGAGAGCGGTAAGAATTATCTCAAAATTCCGTTCTTTGTTGTAATCGTCGATTCCTGACATGAAGGTGAAATTAAGGTTACCCCTGTCATGATAAACGGCACCGCCACCGCTCTGACGGCGGGCGAGCTTAACGCCCTCTTCCCTCATCAAATCCAGACGGCATTCAATCCAGGGGTTCTGATATCGCCCGATAACGACTGTCTCGGAGTTTTGCCAAAGATAGAGTATATGCCCGTCAGGCTCCATATCCCGGAAAATCCAGTCTTCAGTAGCGAGGTTGAGCCAGGGATCAAGGGTTTCAGAGTGCAGAACTCTGGTTTTAAGATTATTAGAATTCATACATGATTATACCTAAAAAGACAGCTTCACTGAATAGCTTATTCTCCATAATAATTATTGATTTAGGAAATAATAATTTGATTTATTCACTAATACCCTTTATATTTATTCGATGATATTCCACGAAAAACTGACGATTGGAAATGCCTGGAAGTTGAGCAGTGAAAAATACAGCGAACTGCCCTTCACCGCCTCTATAAACAGTAACGGCTACAGCTACGCGGAAGCTGCCGTAGCTATCAGCAGAATCTCCGCATTCCTTTCAAATCAACAATTAAAAAAAGGTGAGAAAATAGCCTTAATCAGTGAAAACAGAGCCGAATGGGGACTCTGCTGGCTGGGAATAACAACAATGGGATGTGTCGCAGTTCCTGTTATGACTGATTTCTCATCTGAACAAATGCTGAATATACTAGAACATTCAGAAGCGCGCTTTGTTTATGTATCAGAAAAAATGTTCGGGAAAATCTCAGAATCAAATATTGTAGAATCCGGCAACTACTGTCTTATTGATGCAGATCCGGCATTTTCGGCCTCTGATGATAAGGAGTTTTCCGAGATTCAGTACATAGACATAAATGACCCCGATGATACCGCCGCGCTAATCTACACATCCGGCACTACAGGTATCTCGAAGGGAGTTCTTCTCTCACACAAGAATATAATGACTAACGCGTGGGACTCTACCTTCGTAGGCGACTTCCAACCCGGCGACGCCATGCTCTCCGTACTGCCCCTGGCTCATATGTATGAGTTCACTCAAGGGTTTATGACCCCTATGATTGAAGGAGCCAACATCACCTATCTTGGGCAGAAACCATCACCGACCCTGATGATGAAGGCCCTGAAAAACGTCAGACCACATTTCATGCTCAGCGTTCCGCTTCTTATCGAAAAGATATACAAGACTTCAGTACTTGGACCTGTTTCAAAGAGCAAGGCGCTAGGCATCATCTACCGGATACCTCCGCTTCGCAAATTGTTGAACAAGTTCGTAATAGGGAAGAAACTCCTCAAGACCTTCGGCGGAAGACTGAAATTTTTTGGAATAGGCGGAGCTCCGCTTTCTGAAACGGTTGAACGGTTTCTAAGAGAGGCGGCATTTCCATATGCGGTTGGCTACGGTCTCACCGAAACGGCCCCATGTCTTGCAGGATCAGCTCCATTTGAGACGATATTCAAAGGTATAGGCCCAGAATTCAAACATGTAAAACTGCGGGTATCAGACGAAGGAGAGATTCAAGCCTCTGGTGACACTATAATGAGTGGTTACTATAAGGATGAAGAGAAAACCGCCGAGGTCTTCACCGAAGACGGTTGGTTTAAAACCGGCGATCTCGGCAGTATTGACACGAAAGGTAATCTATATATAAAGGGTAGACTAAAAAATCTGATTCTCGGACCCTCGGGTGAAAATATTTATCCTGAAGAAATCGAGAATGAACTGAAGGCTAATCCCCTTGTTTCAGAATGCCTTGTACTAAACGATGATATAGGACTGGTTGCGAGAGTGTTTCTTGACCAGGAGAAACTGAAGCTGCAGTTTGAAGAACTTAAACATAATGTGAATAATTTCCCTATCTGGAAAGAAAACACGCTCGAAGACATCAGAAAAACAATGAATAAAAGGCTCAGCAATTTTTCAAAAATAAGTCACATTGTTGAACAGGAAATTCCATTCAAACTGACTCCTTCACTGAAGGTAAAACGCTTTTTGTATATGTAAATTACATCTTAAAAGTAGCGGGGACATTTGATGAATATCAAATGTCCCTTTTTTTATTGACTCGGATATAAAAATAAAAGGTTCTTCCAAGGATTTGTACCCTAACTATCGGCAGCTAAATTATTTTTTCTTTTCGGGGGGAAAGGGATTTATCTTTTCATAGCGGGTACCAATTTCGTCAGCATAGTCACCGCCATCGCGGTAGATTCTCACCTCAAAATGCAGGTGAGGCCCTGTCGAGTGGCCGGTATTGCCTATGAGACCGATGGGGTCGGAGGCATTAACCCACTGACCGACTTCCACAAAGGGATCAACCTTCAGGTGAGCGTATGCCGTAGACCAGGAGTCCGCATCAGGGTACATCTTTTTGACTTCTTCGGTTAGCGGATGCTCGATCTCGATGAGACAGCCGTATCTCGGATCATCCTGGACTACCGACTTAACAACTCCATCATGCGCAGCCGAGACATCACCATCGGGCATGCCTTCACGGATAATTTCTCCCGCATAAGAAATAAAATCTATATTGCTCACATTAATAATATCAACGGCAAAGTGGGGCGCCACCCCTCCCGACCCCAGGGGGTCCTCACGTTTTTCCATAAAACCGTCGGTTATCCTGAAGCCGCGGCCGTCGTTATCAAGCCCTGTTACCATGACTGGATAAACCATGTCGGTAAACACCGGAATATACCGGCTGAGCGGCATTACCCGCTGTTCCTCGGTTGCAAGAAATATCCTCGCCTGGTATTCCTCGGAGGGCAGCTGCGCCATCTCATATATTATCTCGCCGTAGGATACCGCGTCTTTTATATTCGAGGCTATAAGCTTGTACGCTTCTTTTCTGGCGGGCAGATACTTTGTAAGCTCCTCGGAGAGCCGCATGACATTGGCATATGCGTTATGCTTGTTGAAATCAAAATCTGCCTTCGAACGCTCGAGATCCTCTTTAAGCACCTCAAGATCACCCCCGGCATTAACCATAAAATCATCAAGGTTCTTTATCTGTCCCTTTATCTGCAGAAGATATTCATTGACGGTACTGTCCAGACCCTTCTGAATCTTGTTTACCTGCAGAAAATAACTGCTTACAAATATAGCCATAAAGATTACTGCAAGAGAAAAAACCGGCACGAATACGGCAGGATGCAAGGCTACCTCATGATAAATTCCGCTGAAAAATCGCCTCACAGGGCCTTTTGCTGCGGCCATCCGCTCGAGGCTCTCATCATATTCGGAAGTAATATATTCTTCTTCAAAATAAAGATTCGAATTGTTGACTTTTCTGAAGATACTGTCGATTCTTGCATTAAGTTCGGCGAGTTCCTCAATAAGATTGATAAGAATAATGTGCTTTCCGTTTTTCTCAAGACTCAGTACCTGCCATTCTCCTTCTTTCTTGAATGTCCAGTTACGAAATATTCGGTTTTCGCCATCTTCAGCCGTCACAATCTCCTGGAGGTGAAGATTCTTCGAATTCACGCGGGTAATCAGGAGATAAAATCGTCCTGTTCTGCATTTTCCCGAAAATTCTATCACGGGAGAGGAGAAGGAGCGCGAATCACCCAGCCAGTTGCCTGCGGCTTCGATAATGCGTCTTATAGTGTTACCAGTGTGTATTGATCTATCTGTCATAGTCCATCTATCATTATAATAAGCTGAAATACAAACGTCCACTTCTGATGAAAAAAAAGCGAATATAAGCTGTGAAACGAAAAATCAAGGAGGCATTTGTTCAAGCAATAGGACAGTATTATAAATATCCTTTTCAATCAAGAGCTGAAACCGGCTTCCAATTAAAAAAAAAGCTGCTTTTAACCGGAATTAAAAGCAGCCGGGTTGTTATGTCGGGCCTTATCTATTATAAGCCTCGGTATAAATATCGAAGGCGTCAGCCTGGGTCACTTCCCGGGGGTTATTTACCAGCAGTCTGGTCTGATCCATCACTGAAACTGACATTGGACCTATGGCATCCTCGGGAATATCTATAGCCTTAAGGTTCCGCGGCAATTTAACATCCTCACTGAGTCTCTCAACCTCCGCTATACAGTCCTGCCAGTCGACACCAGTCTTTCCGGTCAGGAGCTCGGCTACATGGCCGAAGCGGTCTTTCATGGCCGAGGCGTTGAATTTAATAATGACGGGCAGCATCAGACTGTTCGCGAGGCCGTGGGGCACATGAAACATGCCTCCCAGTGGGTATGCAAAGGCGTGAACGGCTGTAACCCCGGCGTTTGCAAAGGCAATGCCGGCCATAAGGCTTCCTATAAGCATGTTTTCACGCGCTTTAATGTTTGCACCATCATTAAAGGCTGTCCGGATATTTGCTCCAATGAGTTTTATTGCCTTCACTGCCATGGCGTCGCTGTAGTCATTCGCATTGGCCGAGGTATAAGCCTCGACGCAGTGGCAGAGAGCATCCATTCCGGTAGCCGCCGTGATATGGGGAGGCAGGCCCAGGGTCAAGAGAGGATCGAGGAAGGCAAACTTCGGCATTATAAATGGTGTTCCGAATCCCTTCTTCGTCTCATTCTCAAGATCTGACAAAATTGAGAGATAAGTAACCTCTGATCCTGTTCCGGCGGTTGTCGGGACAGCAAGAATCGGAAGCCCCGGCTTCGGCAGAAGACCGACACCCAGATAGTCCTTGATGCTTCCCTCGTTTCCGACGAGAGCCGCCGCGACCTTTGCCGAGTCGATTGAGCTTCCTCCGCCGAGACCTATAACTGCCTGGGCACCGCTTGTCCGGGCCTTCCGGGCGATACTGTCGACGAGCTGCATTGAGGGATCTGGTTTCACATCATCAACGAGAATTATCTGTTTTCCCGCATCTTTGAGAACCTTCTCGATCTTTGCGTATATTCCGGCCTTGATTATACCGGAATCGGTTACAACCATGACCTTGTCCGCACCGAGAGAGTCGAGTGCAGCAGGTATTTCTAATATTGAGTTTTCCCCGATTTTAACCTGGGGTACAGGCCAAATATTCATCTTGTTCTCCTACTGATAGAGCTTCCCTGCCATGGACGGCAGAGATGGGAATTCAGGCTGATGCGGCAATGCTTCTCAACCTGAAAATGATGATTGAACATGGAAGGACAATCATCATTCCTTTTTAATTATAATCGTAAAAACCCTTGCCTGTTTTTCGTCCAAGGTAACCTGCCGCAACCATTCTCCGAAGGAGGGGGTGTGGCCGGTACTTCGAATCTCCAAAATCACTGTAGAGTACTTCCATAATCTTCAGGCATACATCGAGACCTACAAGGTCTCCGAGGGCCAGAGGCCCAATCGGGTGATTAGCTCCAAGCTTCATTATCTCATCGATGGCGGCTGCATCGGCCAGACCATCGGCTAGGCATCCTATTCCCTCGTTTATGACAGGAATCAGAATCCTATTGAGGACAAATCCCGGAGAGTCCTTCACGAGGACTGCAGTTTTCCCGATCTTTTTCGAAACTTCCAGGACTGCCTCAGTAACATCAGCCCTAGTCTGAAGAGCAGCTATTACTTCGATAAGCTTCATGACCGGAACCGGATTCATGAAATGCATGCCGATGAGTCTCTCGGGCTTTGCGGCGTAAGTAGCAATCTCGGTAACTGATATTGTTGAGGTGTTGGTTGCGAGAATACAATCATCCGACACTATGCCCGAGAGGGTCTCGAATACGATTTTCTTAATTTCCCGGTCTTCGGCAACAGCCTCTATGACCATGTCGCAGGCGGCAAAATCATTTACATCAATTGATGTCCTGATGCATCCGAGGGCCGCGGCCTTGTCATCCTCGCTTATCCTCTCCTTGCTTACCATCCGTTCGAGATTCTTCGTTATTGTCGCCACGGCCTTGTCGACAGTTTCCTGCCTTCTTGACACCAGCTGCACAGTGAACCCGGCCTGTGCGCAGACCTGGACAATACCGTTGCCCATTGTTCCGCCGCCGTATACTCCTATAGTCTTAACTACCATAATTATCTCCTCCTTTTATTCCCGCCATGGAGAGCGGGGTTTGATAGGAAGTTTCAGAAGCACCGCTTCTGAAACTTCATTAGGTTAATTGAACATGGAGGTTCAATTAACCTACCATTTCAACGCAGAGGGCTACACCCATTCCGCCGCCGATACATAGGGTTGCGAGGCCTTTCTTTAGACCCCTCTTCTTCATTTCATACAACAGAGTTACGAGAATTCTAGCGCCGCTCGCGCCGATTGGGTGACCAATAGCAATTGCGCCGCCATTCACGTTGATGATATCGGTATTCCAGCCGAGTTCCTTGTTAACAGAGAGGGACTGGGCCGCAAATGCTTCATTTGCCTCTATGAGCTCAAGATCATCAATGCTCCAGCCGGCTTTAGCGAGGGCCTTTCTGACAGCCTCAACGGGACCTATCCCCATGATCGAAGGATCAACTCCGGCCCAGCCGTAGGACACGATCTTGGCCATGGGCTTGAGGTTCTTCTTCTTTACAGCATCAGCTCCTGCCATTAGGATTATTGCAGCACCGTCATTAATTCCAGAAGCGTTTGCGGCGGTTACTGTTCCATCTTTCTTAAAAGCAGGTCTGAGTTTTCCGAGGCCTTCGGGAGTAACACCCATCTTCGGAAACTCGTCGGTGTCGAAAATAATAGGCTCACCCTTTCTCTGCGGAATCTCGAACGGAAGAATTTCGTCCTTGAATTTTCCATCCTTTATTGCCGCTTCAGCCTTATTCTGTGAACCGGCCGCAAAAAGGTCCTGCTCCCCGCGACTTATCTCATATTTCTCCGCAAGGTTCTCGGCGGTTATTCCCATGTGGTAATCATTAAAAACATCCCAGAGGCCGTCCTTAATCATTTCATCCACGACAGCTCCGTCTCCCATTCTGAGGCCGGTTCTGGCCTTTGGAAGAAGGTAGGGAGCCAGAGACATATTCTCGGTTCCGCCGGCTATAATAATATCTGCATCTTCACATTTCAGACTCTGGGCGGCCATGGCGACAGTCCTGAGGCCTGATCCGCAGACCATGTTGACAGTGAGGGCGGTCTTTTCCTTGGGGATACCAGCATAGAGCAGGGCCTGACGAGCGGGATTCTGACCCTGTCCGGCCTGAAGAACATTTCCAAGGAGAACCTCATCAACATCCTTTCCTTCAAGATTATTCCTCTTGAGAATCTCCCTTATAACAGGTTCCGCAATCTTTGCAGCGGGAATTTCAGACAGGCTTCCGCCAAAATTTCCTACAGCCGTTCTTAGTGCATCAACAATGTAAACTTCCTTCATCATTTCCTCCATTCAGGTTTTCTTTTTTCTATGAACGCGTTTTTTCCCTCAAGCCCATCAGGATGAGAGAAAACCAAACCAAATTTATTCGTTTCAAAGGCCAGCATCGTCTGAAGATCATTATCGCTACAGAGGTTCAGAAGCTCTTTGACCTCAAGGAGCGAATTAGGACTAGCCTTTTCCATTTCATCCGACAGGGATAGAACGTCCTCTATCAACGAATCGGGCTCGCAGAGCCTGTTCGCGATACCCAGTCGATGAGCCTCTACAGCATCGATCATCCGCCCGGTATAGATAAGCTCTTTAGCCGCAGCCCTTCCTATACGGTCGGTCAGCCTTTTGTTTCCACCGAAACCCGGAATAATGCCGAGGGTAGCCTCCGGCAGCCCCAGCCTCGCCTTTTTTGAAATATAGGCAAAGTCACAGGCAAGTACAACCTCGAGGCCTCCGCCCAGGGCAAAGCCGTTGACGGCGGCAATAACAGGCAGCCTCATATTCTCAAGCTTCATCAGCACCGAGTTTCCGAGCCTCGAAAATTCACAGGCCTCGACGGCACTCATCGAGCTCATCTCCTTAATATCGGCTCCTGCTATGAAGGCTCGGCCTTCACCGGTTAAAATCAGACTCCGGATTGTTTTATCCTTATCCGCAAGTTCGGCAATCTCGGTCAGGGCTGCAGAGAAATCCGCGAGGACCTCTCTGCTCAGGGAATTAAGGGTCTCAGGATTTGTGAATGTCAGAAGAAGAGCATTGCCCTTCCTCTCGTATTTCAAATTCGAGGATTCCATTATTCTATCCCTGCCTTCCCGCTCTGAGAGCATCCCGAAAATCAGGATGGGCGATATTTATTAAAGCTTCGGCACGCTCGGCATTGCTCCTGCCCTTTAAATGCGCTACTCCGTACTCGGTCACGATGTAGTCAACATCATGGCGGGAGGTAGTAACGCAGGCGCCCTCATTGAGTCGGGCCGTAATCCTCGAGATAGTGCCATTCCGTCCGGTGGACGGGAAGGCTATTATTGACTTGCCGCCCTCTGAGTGCATCGCAGAGCGGACAAAATCAACCTGGCCGCCTACGGCCGAGAACTGCTTGGAGCCTATCATATCGGCGCATACCTGACCGTAGAGATCCACCTCGATAGCCGAATTGATGGAGATGAGGTTATTCAGCCGGCCAGCAACCAGGACATTGTTAGTATAATCAACCGGCTTCATGACGATGTCCGGATTATTATTAACAAAATCATAGAGACGCCTGGTTCCCATAAGGAAGGTTGCTACAAATTTCCCAGGATTCAGATTGTTGTATTTATTGGTAACAACGCCCTTCTCGTAGAGATCCACTACTCCGTCCGAGAACATCTCAGAATGTATACCGAGGTCCTTTTTCTCTGTGAGAAAGTGCAGGACGGCATCGGGAATAGCGCCTATTCCGAGCTGAAGATTCGCGCCGTCAGGGACAAGTCCGGCCACAAATTCGCCGATCTTCTCTTCCACTTCGGTAATCTTCGGCAGAGGAATCTCTATTGGGTAATAATCGGTCTCGACTAGATAATCGATCTCCGAGACATGGATGCAGGAGCCGAATGTTCTCGGCATCTTAGGGTTTACCTCGGCAACTACAACTCGGGCTGACGATGCGGCCTGAAGAGTGTAATCGACCGAGATGCCGTAACTCATGAAGCCGTCCTCATCCGGAGGGGAGACCATTATCATCGCGACATCACAATCGATGGAACCGTCGCGCAGCCTTCCGGGAAGTTCGGAGAAAAAACAGGGAATGAAGTCGCCCCGCCCCTCGTTAATCGAGTTCCGGGTGGGCCCTCCTGCAAATATAGTCGTATGCCTGAATGTTCCTTCCCACTTAGGGTCGCAGTAGGAGCAGTCATGCAGGGGAACCATGTGAAAAACGCGGACATCTTTCAACCTGCCCGCCTGGGCCATCATCTCATTTGTAAGTTCAACCGGCACACCGGCGCAATGCCCGAGAACCACCTGGTCCCCGGATCTTACGCTTTTTTCGACGGCGGTCTTGAGATCTGTTTTCTTCTGATTATACAGAGTCTTCCAGTCTGCCATATTCAATCTGCTCCTTAGTCCACGATCTTCGCGAGTTTTTTAGCATATTCTTTCTTTCGCTGAACATCGGCCTGACGGGCAATCATTATTCGCTGCGCCTGAGGAGAGCCGGCGCCATGCATCGACTCGGTGAGGTAACCGACAGCTGCCCGGCCCATTGTCAGGTTTTCAATGAGGCGGAGAACTTTAAGTCTGTCTCTGGTATCAACACCGTCAGCACCACCGAGGTATTTTTTCACCATCTCGGATGTTGCAGGATTCTCGAGATCCTTTGCATGGGGAGCCGTTACCATCAAGCCGCCTGCGATATCCTGGAGAAGCCGGGCAATCTCGTAAGGAAAGCGGGTAACATTCTGCTTACAGACATTTGCAAGAAGGAGATCAATGAGGTAGTTTCCAGCCTTCATTTTAGTTCCGAGCCAACAACAGGCAACAGAGCTTGACCATATGGTTTCATTGAGATGATTCATCTCGACAATCTTGTCTTTGACATGTGAGGCCTTTGCCGCTCCATTGTACTCGGCAATGAGCTGGGCGGCGCCTATTGCAACATCTCCTACACCCGTCTTACAGGCATAACTCGATCTATGGTAGCCGGCAAAACGCTCGACGAGCATTCCGGAAAAGTCCCATTCACCGTCCATGAAGACTCTCTCCCAGGGAACAAACACATTGTCGAACACCATCAAGGCTTCCTGTCCGCCGAAGTTAGGACTTCCGGCGTCCATATTATCCCCATCAGGATCTTCGAGAAGCCTTGTATCACATGACTGACGGCCATAGATATAGGTTATTCCGGGATCATCCGACTCTACGACACAGGTAACAGCAAAGTCCTTGTCATCCTCACCCATCGTTACCGTGGGCATTATCAGAGCGTGATGTGAATTGATGCATCCTGTCTGATGAGCCTTAGCGCCCTGAATTACGATGCCGTCCTTACGCCGTTCGATAACATGAACATAGACATCGGGATCCTTACACTGATGAGGCCTCTTGCCGCGATCTCCCTTGGGGTCGGTCATACAGCCGTCGACTACGAGATCCCGCTCCTCGACATCAAGCATATATTTCTTGAACCTTTCGTGATAGTCGGTTCCATATTTTTCATCCATCTCAAATGTTGTTGAGAATGTCGCATTAAATGCGTCCATTCCGACACATCTCTGAAAGCATGTTCCGCACTGCTGTCCGAGAAGTCTCTGCATTCCGACCTTTTTGTAAAGATCTTCAGGACTCTGGTGAAGATGGCAAAATCTGTTAATCTTCTTACCGGTGAGTGCAGATGTAGCAGTCAGAGCGTCTCTATGTACTGAACCCTCTTCTGCAAGCTCATAGGTCAGCGCGATAGAATTGATCGATGCCGCTATAATCGGGTGATCATAGGGATTGTCCAGCTTCTCACCTGCCATATAAACATTCAGCGGACGCCTGTTTCTGAGACTCGCCCGGTACTCCTTTCCTGTCATTAAAGCCATATTCTTCCTCCCGCGCCCGTATTTACGGCGCATCTGTTAAATAATTTATTTTCATTCCCACATAAAAGCGGGCCTGTTTCAAACTAAAAATTCATCCTTATTGTATTGATTGCATGATCATTGAGATCATAGAAGTATGCCAGATGCTTGTGAATAAAGCTGATAACTCCATCTACATCGCGCTCTTTAAGCTTATCTATAATATCAAAATGAAGTTTAATCATGTTCAGGCTGACCTCACTGTCTTCGTAAGTGACAAACTGCAGCAGCCTTACCTTGAGGTAAAGATCTTCCATTATCTTCGAGAGGTTCTCATTCTTGCCTATCTTTGCCAGCCCCAGGTGAAACTCACATTCGAGTCTTATCCAATTGAAGATATCTCCTGATTTTGCAACGTCATAACACTGCTGAGCGACCTTTCGAAGCTCATCGAATTCGGCATCGCTGCCGTTTCGCACGGCAAGTTGAACTGCAAGAGTATCCAGGGCAACCCTGGTTAATCCAAGGTCGGTTATGTCTTTTTTTGTTAACTCAATAACCTCAGCGCTTCGGTGAGGGGAGAGTTTTACAATGCCTTCTTTGGCTAGTCTCTGTATTGCTTCAGTAACCGGAGTCCGGCTGACTCCGAGTTTTTTTGATAGAGAATCAACAGCAATCTTGTCTCCGCAGGCGATCTCCTGCCTCAGAATCATATCTGTTATTTCTTTATAGATAGTATCCCCAAGCTTTTTACGATCTGCCATGCAATTCTGCGCCTTTGTATGTATTTACTATAGATTGCATGCAATCTATAAATATCTTATACGATTCAGATGATTTGTCAAGAAATTTAAATTTATTTCAGTTCAAAACTCGGACCCATACTATAAGAAACTTTTCGTATTCAGTCAGGGCGAGAGACAAAGAATTACCATTAGAAAAAGAACTGTAAATCCTTCAGAATGACGGGCCGCAGTAAAAAAATGAAGAAATAAATGCATGCCCGAAACAGGCAAGGTGACAATATTTGAGCTGATATCGATATTCATGATACAAAAGCCTTCGGATAGACGATACTCCGCGCGCTCACTTCAAAGCTACATTTCTGTCAGCGGCGCGAAAAGAGAGCCGCTGACAGAAATAATCATTGATTTTCATTAAGACTTTTTCTCAGCCCAAGACCTTCTTTAACGCGGTTTCAAAGCGTTCGAGACCGATCTTTATCTCATCATCTGAAACAACAAGCGGCGGTATCCAGCGGATGATGTTTCCGAAAGTTCCGCATCCGAGCAACAGCAGCTTCTCGTCACGGGCGGCTCCTATCAGAGCCTTAGCCGCGGCGGCATCCGGTTTTCCGTCAGTCATAAACTCGGTGGCTATCATGCATCCTCTGCCCCTGACATCGCCGATTGCCGGATATTTTTTCTGAAGTTCCTTCAGGCCGCTCATCAACTGGTGTCCGCGTTCGGCGGCATTGACATCGAGTTTCTCTTCCTTCATCACCCTCACTGTAGCAGCCGCGCAGGCACAGGAGAGAGTATTACCTGAATAAGTTCCGCCGTGCGTTCCCGGAATCCAATTCTCCTGAAGTTTCCTCCTGTAGGCGATACCCGAAATAGGGATGCCCGAACCCAGGCCCTTGGCCATTGTCATGATATCGGGTTTAATATCTTCATGCTGAACAGCAAAGAATTTTCCCGTCCTGCAAAATCCTGACTGAACTTCATCGACTATCATCAATATTCCATGTTCATCACAGATCTCTCTCACAGCCTTGAGAAATCCTGCTGGCGGCACTACATAACCGCCTTCGCCGAGAATGGGTTCAATTATTATTGCACATGTTTCGCTCGGCTTGGTCTGTCCTAGAAGGGTTCTTTTAAGTTCCTTAATCGCAAACTCTTTTGTTGTCTCATCATCCCATCCATAATAAAAGGAATAGGGATAGGGGGTCACAAAGATACCGGCAGGAAGAGGACTATAACCCTCCCTGTACACAGTCTTACTTGTCGTCATGGCCATAGTCAGATGAGTACGTCCGTGAAAGCTTCCGTTAAAAACGATTACATTAGGTCTTCCGGTAGCATGCTTGGCAAGTTTGACCGCGGCCTCAACAGCCTCGGCTCCGCTGCTTGCAAAGAAAAAAGTATCCAGGCCTTCGGGCATAACCGGTTTCAGCTCTTCGACAAGGTCAAGGACCGGCTGATGGTAGACGATGTTAAACTGCCCAAAAAGCAGCTTCTCAGCCTGTTTCTGGATTGCCTCTACGACCTTAGGATGGCAATGACCTGTATTTGTTACCCCAATTCCGCTTGTAAAATCCAGGTATTTGTTGCCTTCTTTATCGTACATCCAGCAGCCCTTAGCATGATCTACCAGAATATCAGTAGCATGCGTCCAGACCGTTGAAATTTCTTTTAATTTATCAGGATTCATCTCTCTCTCCAATTTATCAGATAAGAAAGATTATCATAAATATAAAAATATGGTTATGTTTTTTTTATATCACTTCACTGACGCGCAGAGCTCACCGGCCTTGTGAACAGCCTCTACTCCGTCGGCCGAATACTCGGCGCCGATCGAATTGGCCCATTCACGGGTAACCACCGCGCCGCCCACCATGACCCTGCATCTGAGACCCTTCTTTTTCACTAGCTCTATGACTTCCGGCATCCTGATCATTGTCGTTGTCATCAGGGCCGAGAGGCCTATGAGATCGGCATTGCTTTCTTCAGCAGCCTCGACAATCTTCTCCGCAGAAACGTCCTTCCCAAGATCTATTACCTCAAATCCGAAATTACGAAGCATCAGTACGACTATATTCTTACCGATATCATGAATATCACCCTGAACGGTGGCAAAGACGATGCTTCCCTTAGACCGGTGATCTCCGCCGGCTTTAAGCGCAGGTTCGAGAACCGTAAAACCCTTTTCCATGGTTTCAGCACTGGCAATCAGCTGAGGAAGAAAGTACTTCTTCTCATCATAATATTTTCCTACGGTCATTATCGCCGGAATCATCTCATTCTGTAGAAGTTTGGACGGATTATAACCGGCATCCAGCGCCTTCACGGCGAGGGCGGCTATCTCTTCTCTCCGTCCTTCAATAATTGCCCTGACGATAAGCTCTTCGAGGCTGAGTTCCGCCTCTCCCTTGCCGCCGGAAGGAGCCTTAACTGTCTCTGTCCCGCTGAATTGCTCAATATATAGAAGAGAGTCCCTGTCACGGCCGGTTAGAACATCAGAGGCATACTTTGCATTCATCAGCAGTTCATGCGACGGATTAGCAATAGCATATGAAAGCCCATTACAGGCAGCCATTGAAAAGAAAGAACTGTTTATCCAGCCTCGCTCGGGAAGCCCGAAAGATATATTAGACAGACCGAGAACCGTACCGAAGCCCTGCTCTGAAGCCCATTTTATTGTTTTCAGCGTCTCGGCCGGAGCCGCCTGATCGCTCGAGACGGTCATGACAAGGCCGTCGACTATAAGATCCTTCTTCTGGTATCCGTATTTCTCTGCGGCAGACCAGATCTCTTCAATCAGTTCAATCCTCCGCTCCGCCTTCGGCGGAAGCTCGTTGTCGGCTATTGGAAGGATAACAAGAAGAGCCCCATAACGGGCGGCAACAGGAAGGAGGGTTTTAAGCTTCTCTTTCTCGGCCGAAATTGAGTTAATAAGCGCTCGGCCGGGATAATATCTTACAGCCGCCTCAACTACAGCAGGATCGGAGCTGTCAATTACGAGCGGCAGGTTTACAGCCGGGACTATGGTTGAGATTATGTCTATGAGAACTTCTTTTTCATCAATCCCTGGCATTCCGGCGTTAACATCAAGAAGATCAGCACCCGCATCTTTCTGCTGCCTGGCAAGATCCCGGATATAAGCCATATTGCCGCTCTTGAGTTCCTCCTGGAGTTTTTTCTTGCCTGTAGGATTTATCCGCTCACCGATTATTCTTATTGGACTAGCTGCTCCGGTCAGGAGGATGTCGGTAGCCGAACTCAAGGCCGCCATATTCGAGGTCACGGCCTTTCCCGGCCGGAGGTCCTTCATGTTGTCTGATAAAACCCTGATATGCTCGGGACTCGTGCCGCAGCAGCCGCCCATTATATTGACGCCGGCTTCTACAAAGGCCTCCGCATAGGAGCCAAATTCGGCAGGACCCATTGGAAAGACGGTTTTTCCGTCTTTTATCACAGGCATACCGGCATTGGGCTTGGCTACCACCGGAATATTTACGACGGAGTTTATCCTGCGGATGAGTTTCAGCATCTCCACAGGTCCGGTTGAGCAGTTAACGCCTACAGCATCGGCGCCGAGACTCTGAAGAATCACCGCCATTGCCTCGGGACTGGTCCCGTTAAGACTGCGGCCATACTCGTCGAAGGTCATCGTAACCATTGTAAAGCTGTCGGTAATTTCCCTGACTGCTATCAGCGCGGCCCTGCATTCCTGAATATCTATCTGGGTCTCGATTACAAAGAGGTCGGCTCCGCCGTCAAGAAGACCGGTAACCTGCCGCTTGAATCCGCTTATCGCCTCCTCAAAGCCGAGGTCCCCGAACGGCATGACAAATCTTCCCGACGGTCCTATGTCACCCGCTATAAAGGGCCGCTTGCCAAACTCGGCGGAAGCGTCCTCGGCAGTCCTGACGGCGTTTTCGACTATTATTCGATTTATCTCTTCGGTCCTGTCCGCCGCGCCGAACTCATCAAGCTTGAAGGGAGTTCCTCCGAAGGTGCAGGAATAAAGAATATCCGAGCCGCTTTTCATGTAGCTCCGGTAAATGTCGGCAGAGACTTCCGGATTCTCGGATGACCAAATTTCAGGGCTTACCCCCGTCGGCATGCCGCGTTTCTGAAGTTCGGTACCAGTGGCGCCATCGAGAACTAATATTCTTTCATCTAATATCTTATTAAGCCTGTCTTTAGTATTCATATTCGTCTCCTGTCAATTTGCCGATTTCACGATTCCGTAAACAGCAGTAACTGATTTCTCCGGCACCAGTATGCAGCTGTCGGTTATCGTTATACCTATCTTATCAAGCTTAAGCAGCCTGAACATATCCTTCTGAAAATTTAGTTCAAAATCACCGTAGCCGGCCGAAAACCTTCGCCCGGTGAGCCTCCGGCCTTCACGCAGCAGCTCTCCGGAATACAGATTTGCCAGCCACTGGAAGCCCTGATCGACTATTTCGCCCGCGGCGGCATCGATAACGACCGCCTCGGTCATCCGGCCTTCCGCCTGAAGCGAGGCTATCTCTGCGGCTACTACGGAGCCGCCGGTTAGCCCCAACAGAAGCATCTGATCCGAATGCTCAAGAAGCCCCCGCAGCTTGCGGCTCCTTATAAGCTCTCCGCTTGGATTCAGTATTATTGAATCATCTTCCTCACCCTGGGGCGCTTCAAATTCAGCACGCAGACATTGCCCCTGAAGGCTAATCAAATCTGAAGACCTCTGTATCCAGCGGTCTATCTCGCTCATCGAGTCCCCGGATATTTCCGTCGTGTGCCCGCTGTAGCCGAGCCTCTTTAAAATTCTCCTGCGCGGAATCTCTTTCGGTATGTATGAAAATTGTCTAACATAAGCCACTTCTCAAATATAGCAATTTCCAGCTGTTTTGGCACTAGGTACCGGGTGCTCAGCTCTCATCAAAAAGAAAAATCTTCCCGGGCTCTGAAAACTCATAACCGCCGAGCTCAGTCAGCGCTGATTTAAATACTTCAGATCTGAGACATTCAATAAACTGCCTTACAGCCGGATGATCTATCATGTCTGTCCGGACGAGAAAATCATAATCTTCCCTGCCTGAGGGGATAAAATCAAGACCGTTTACCGCCGCGGCGCTGTAGACACCGAGACCGGCATCGGCCGTTCCGGATTTAACAGCTGAGGCAACGGCCATATGGGTAGTCATATCACGCTCATAGCCCCTGATACTGCTGCTGTCCAAACCTTCCTTCTCAAGAAGATAATCGAGAAGCACCCTGGTCCCAGAGCCGCGTTGGCGGTTCACAAAACCGACATCCTCGCGGACCAAATCGGCTATTCCGCCGAGCCTCTTCGGGTTGCCTGACTGGACAATCAGCCCCTGGATGCGGCCGACACCCTTTATAAGGGCTGCTCCTCCGTCCTTGAAATACCTGTTAAAAAGATATTCATTGTACCTTCCGTCTTCGGTATTAAGTAGATGAACCGGTGCAAGGTGGCATTCACCCCTACGCATAGCCATTACTCCGCCCATGCTTCCCTGATGCGTCGAAGACAGTCCTGTGTGACTACCGCCGCGGTGCAGCTGCTCGGCAACGACATCAAGAAGAAGATCATGACTGCCTATACTGACAAGCCGGTTTTCGATCTCCCGGGCGGGTCTTGAAAGCCTTATGGTGACTTCTTCACCAGCTTCGTACCCTTCAGATTCCTGCGGCACTTCGAGGATACCGTCGGCCTGGACGAGACTCATTGTAATTCCCGCGCCCCGGCTTAATGGACTGACGACAAGCCGGCTCCCGACGTAACCGCATTTGACCCTCACAAACTCGCGGTGCTCAAGTGAGGAGGTTATCCTGCGGCTTAGAAGCCCCTGCTTGAAGGTCTCAGTATCCGCGCCGAGTCCCTGCATCACCTGAAGAAGCGGTTTCACGAGGCGGTCAAATATAATAAAGCCGGAGACAGGGTAGCCGGGAAGGCCTACAAGCGGTTTATTCCCCGCCTTTCCAAAGATTGCCGGTTTTCCAGGTTTAACGGCTACACCGTGAAAAAGCAGCTCACCGAAATCTGAGATTATCTCAGCCGAATAATCCTCACTACCGGCCGAAGAGCCCGCTCCGAGAATAACGACATCAGCCTCCCCGATAGCTTTTTTAAAGGCTGCCCTTATGAGTTCTTTGTCATCTATAACCGGAGAATAACAAATTGCCTCGGCCCCGGCTTCGGTAACCATGGCGGCAAACATCCTCGAATTTGAATCGATGATGCTCCCCTTCCTCATCTGCGAAGGATCTTCAATTATCTCGGTACCGGTAGGAATAATAGCTACCCGGGGTTTCCTGAAAACAGCTATCTCCGTAATTCCGCCTGCTATCAACGCGCCGATATCAACAGGTCTTATCCGGTGAAAAGACGGGACAATCATCTCGCCCGCGGCAATGTCCTCCCCTACCGGCCGAATATGCTGCCAGGCTCTCGCCGCGGCCTTTATGACTACCCGCTCCTCATCGGCTTCGAGAAGATCTTCCACCATGATAACCGCGTCCCAAGGCTCGGTTACAGGATCTCCTGTGTCGACATAGATAAAACCCTTTCCAAGTTCAAGCTCGAGATGGCTGCGCTCATCGGCGGTTTCGGTGGCCGCGGCAGTAACGGCAATTCCGTCCATGGCCGAGGCATTGTGATTAGGCGCCGACAGTACAGCAGAAACCGGCACGGAAGAAACCCGGCCGAGGGCCTCAAAAACACGAACCCTCTCCGACTCTGTCTGCCCTCCGGCCCTGAAACTATTTAAAAGCAGCTCACGAGCTTCTTCAAACCGGAGATTATCGAGATATATTTTTCTCTGTTTCATTAATTTATTCCCTTATCTTTCAATTAAAAAAACCTGAACGGCTGTTCCGGCCGGGATCCCTTCGGTATTCCTGGGTATTCTTACTGTGCCGGAAGCCTCAGCTAGGAGCGTTATGAGACCTGATTCCCCGTGCACCGGTCGGGCCTCGAAACCTGAGGGGGTTTCCACGAGCCTCACCATCTGCCAGGCCTCGCGTCCAGGCGCTCCGGAAACATTCTCGGTCAACACCGCTTCCACCCTGCCCTCGATACGCTGCGGCGCGCAGTTCATCAGATTAAGCAGATAATCCCCAATTATCCCGAAGACAACCAGGGCTGATACAGGGTGCCCGGGGAGACCAATGACCGGCTTCCCTCCCGAATTAGCAATTATCGTCGGCTTACCGGGCTTGAAGGCAAGACCGTGGCAGAGGATCCCCGGAGCTCCGAGGCCGGATATCACCTCGAGTGAATAATCCTTCGTCCCGACCGAACTGCCTCCGGAGAGCAGGACTATATCACTCTCTTCATGGCAATCTTTGAGTATCCTGCCGAGCTTAGCTCTATCATCGCCACAAACATGAATACCGCCGATCACAAATCCGGCTGCCTCAGCGGAGGCAGCCAAAGTATAGGTATTAATATCCCTTATCTGGCCCATAGCCGGCTCCTGGTCAGGCGCGACTATCTCGTCTCCGGTTGAAATAACAGAGACAACAGGTTTCCTGAAAACCTTGACCTCGAGTCTGCCGACTGATGTCAGGACCCCGAGGTCGGCCGCCTTCAGCTTCCTGCCGGCCGAAAGCACGAGTGCGCCGGCCTGAATATCCTCTCCTCGGTTTATAATATTCTCCTTAACGAAAGAGGGTCTGTAAACGGCAATCTCATCTTCTGTCAGGACTTCGGTATACTCAATCATTACTATAGCGTCAGCGCCGTCGGGAATCATCGCGCCTGTTGGCACATAGACTGCCTCGCCATCTCCGACGGGCAGATCGGCGGCCTGCCCCATCTGGATCTCGCCGGTAAGTTTCAGAAAGGCCGGAAGAGTTTCGGCAGCACCTGAAACATCACGGCTTCTAACCGCATAGCCGTCCTTGGTCGATCGCCTGAAGGCGGGAACAGGAACTGAGGCTTTTATGTCTTCGGCAAGGAAACGTCCGGCGGCAAGGCGGAGAGGGACGGTTTCGATTCCTAGGATATAATCCTTGAAATTATCAGTCATCATCCTCTTTGCATCATCCACCGTTATTACTTTAAGCAGCTCCATTACAATCTCCTTCTATGCTGATACTTACAATAAAACACATCGACAGGCGATTGACAAGCATCATCGGCTCATTGCACTATTTCGCCTCGAAGGAAAAAAGAACTTGCGCCTGCCGCCGGTGATAAATATACTAATAACCCTGAAGCGGTTTAAATTACAGGAGCAAAGAATGGATAGTGAGCAGATGGTAAAATTGTTTCATGATTTAAAAAATGATTTCGCCTCTATGACGGCATTGACCAATCTTCACCGAAAGTATGCTGGGGAAATCCAGACAGAGGATCTGTTGAACCGGATTCAGGAGAGACAGAATGTCATATCATCCGCCTACGAGAAACTCTACCAGAATAAAAACTATCCCTTTATAAACATGAAAACATTTGTTGAAGAGCTGCTATCCCGAACCGGCAGAAACCACTCAGGCCGGCAAGTGGACATCAGGATAAGCGCAGAGATTGCCGAAAAAGAACTTCCGCTTAAGAGGGCAGTACCAATAGCTCAGATAATAATGGAACTTTTTACAAATTCTCACCGGCATGCTTTCAATGATTTTTCAGGAGAAAAAAAGATCAGCATATCCCTGAAGGAAGACAATCAGAATCTTGTAATTCTCTATTCTGACAACGGGCCAGGACTTCCTGAAGAGATAATACCGGAGCAGGCAAAGACACTCGGAATGCTGTTCATCAAATCACTCTCACGGCAGTTGGGAGCCAAGCCCGAGTTTAATAAGACAGAAGAAGGTTTGACATTTTCGCTTATTATTGATGATCCGGAAAAGAAAAACTGATCACGGCGGGATTCGAACCCACGACCTCCTCCTCCGGAGGGAGGCGCTCTATCCAGCTGAGCTACGTGACCGTATTGAGTAAAACATACCCCTGCCGCCTGATACTGTCAAGGGAGCAATCAGAGATTGCTCTGGAGTTTTGCAAAGCAAAACATCCATGGAGAGCTCCTTCGATTGCTCTGGAGTTTTGCAAAGCAAAACATCCATGGAGAGCTCCTTCGATTGCTCTGGAGTTTTGCTGTGCAAAACGTCCATGGAGAAACAGTCAGTTAGAGGCTCGAGGTATAACTTATTGGAGTACGGTATTACTCCAACGTTAAAAATTGCCGATACTCATTATAAACACTATTTCCGGAGAAATTAATGAGCGTCAAAATAAAATATAATGCACCGGCAACCTTAACGATTGCGCTGATAGCAACAATTCTGGTTTTAATCGATCAGGTATCGGGCTCACATCTTATACCGACTTATTTCATGGTTCCCGGCCGGGGCCTGTTCAATACATCGGACCCCCTGGACTGGATGACCCTGTTTACACATATTCTCGGACACTCCAGCTGGACTCACCTGCTGAGCAATATGGCCCTGATGCTTCTTTTAGGACCAATCCTTGAGGAAAAATACGGCTCGGTTTCCCTCTTTTTCATGATCTTTATTACGGCAATTGTTACAGGGCTTCTGAACGCCTTTCTATTCCCGACAGCCCTGCTCGGTGCAAGCGGCGTAGTGTTTATGATGATTCTGCTTACATCATTCACAAACAATAGAAACGGCGAAATTCCTCTGACATTCATTCTAATCCTGATTCTTTACCTCGCAGTTGAAATTATTAACGCGTTCAGCTATGACGATATATCCCAGTTTGCCCATATTATCGGAGGAGTTTTCGGGAGCCTGTTTGGTTTTCTGCGGCCGAGGAAACGTTGAATTAATTAGCTTATTCTGATAAAGTAATCCTATGATAGCGAAACTAGACGAAATAGAAATCCACTTCAAAGATCTTGAAGCTCAAATCAGTGATCCGGATATAATGAAGGACATGAAAAAATATAAAGAGATAGCTCAAGAGCACTCGCATATGCAGGAAACTGTCGCCGAAATACAGCTTTACCGGAAAATACGCGCCGAAATTTCCGATGCCAAACTCCTCATCGAAAATGAAAAAGACGCTGAGATGAAGGAAATGGCCCGCGAAGAGCTGGACGGTCTCGAGGACAGCCTTAAGGCGAGTGAGGAAAGGCTCAAAGCCCTCCTCATCCCAAAAGATCCGAGGGACAGCAAGAATATAATCATGGAAATAAGGGCCGGTACCGGCGGAGACGAGGCGGCGCTCTTTGTTGCGGACCTCTTCCGAATGTATTCAAGGCTCGCCGAGACCCGAAAATGGAAGGTTGAGGTGTTGTCTACAAATGAAATCAACCTCGGCGGATTCAAGGAAATTGTCTTTTCAATCGGCGGCAAACATGTATTCGGCGATCTTAAATATGAGAGCGGGGTTCACCGGGTTCAGAGGGTTCCTGCCACCGAGTCATCAGGCAGGGTTCACACCTCGGCCGTTACCATCGCGGTTCTGCCGGAGGCCGAAGGCACCGACATTGTTATAAAAACCGAAGATCTGAAGTTCGATGTTTACAGATCATCAGGTCCCGGCGGCCAGAGTGTTAACACGACTGACTCTGCCGTTAGAATTACCCACCTACCCACAGGTCTGGTGGTCACCTGTCAGGATGAAAAATCCCAGATCAAAAACAAGGCTAAGGCCATGAGGGTTCTTAAAGCCCGGCTATATGAAGCTGAAGATGCAAGACTGGCAAAAATCCGTTCGGACGACAGAAAAAGCCAGGTCGGCTCAGGCGACAGATCCGAAAGGATTAGAACCTATAACTTCCCCCAGAACCGGTTAACCGATCACCGGATCAATCTGACTCTATATAAACTCGATTCGATTATCGAAGGCAACATGGATGAGGTAATTGAAGCATTACAACTCAGCGACAGGGAAGAATATCTGCAAGCTGACAAGTAGCAGGCACACTATGACCTTCAGAGACGCTCTCATAGAGGGCTCGACCCGGCTTCAGTCGGGCGACATTCTATTTTGTGACACACCTTTTCTCGACTCTTCTGTTCTGCTCGCCTTTGCCGCGGGGCTTTCAAAAGAACAGCTGTTCTCAAGGTATCCCGAAGAACTTCATTCTGAAATCTACGAAAACTTCATAAATCTTATTGAAAAAAGGCTCAAAGGACTGCCGGTCTCCTATATCAGAAAACAGAAGGAGTTCTACGGCAGGGATTTTTATGTTGACCAGAGGGTTTTGGTTCCAAGACCTGATACCGAATGTATAATTGACCAGGCGCTGACTTTGCTCTCCGGCCAGAAACATCCTGATTTACTCGATCTATGCACCGGAAGCGGATGCATAGCTGTCACCCTGAAGCTTGAGAATCCCCTGATTAGAGTCACCGCATCGGATGTTTCATCTGATGCGATAGATGTCGCAGAGTCCAACGCTGAATATCTCAGTGCAGAAGTAAAATTCATAGAGAGCAGTCTCTTTGACTCGATTTCCGGGAAATTTGACATGATTGTGACTAATCCGCCATACCTCAGCAGCCGGGAAACCAACGGAATGAAACTTTCAGGCTGGCCTGAACCTGAACTGGCCCTCGACGGCGGCGATGACGGACTGGATCTGATAAGGAAAATAGTACTTGTTTCACTGAATCATCTAAAAAACAACAGCTATCTTCTAATTGAGGCGGGACCGCAGCAAGCGGAAACTATCAGCAGCCTGATGACCGCTACCGGTTTCCTTGATGTTAAAATATCAAAGGATCTCGCCGGAAGAAACAGGATAACAAGCGGTAGAACAAGTGGATCATAAAATACAGAAATTTGAAAATAAACTAAATAAATACCGCCCAACTGAAAGAGCCAGGATAATGAAGGCTGTAGCCTGGTCCGAGCTTAAACATGGTGATCAGAAACGGGCAAGCGGCGAACCCTTTTTCATCCATCCACTTAAAGTAGCGGAATTTCTCGTAGAACTCGGAATGGACGATGAGACCGTTATAGCAGCCCTGCTTCATGACATACTCGAAGATACAGGGACTTCCGAAACCGAGATGAAAAAAGAATTCGGCCGGCAGGTTGTTGCCCTCGTCGACGGGGTTACAAAAATTTCAATCGTAAAAGCAAAGAGCAAGAGTATTCAGGAAACCGAGACTATGCGCAAGATGCTCATTGCCATGACCAAAGACATCCGGGTAATCATCATTAAGCTGGCCGATAAGCTTCACAATATGCAGACCCTGCAGCATCTTCCTGAAGCTAAAAGAAAAAGCATTGCACAGGAATGTCTTGAGATTTATGCCCCCCTTGCGGGAAGACTCGGAATATCCGGACTTAAAACTGATCTCGAAGATCTGGCGCTGAAACATCTCAAACCGGAAGTTTACAAACAGCTCTCAGGTACTCTCCATCTTGTTCAGCATGAGAATACAAACTATCTGAAAAAAGTCGAACGAACCATCCTCAAAACGACCCATGAAGAGGGCATACAGATTGAGGTGACCACCAGGGCAAAACACATCTACTCCGTCTATAGGAAGATGAAAAAACGGAAGAAGGCGCTTGAAGATATCAACGACCTCCTGGGAATCAGGATTCTCTGCAATACCCAGAATGAATGTTATACGATTCTCGGGATAGTGCATCGGCTGTGGCCCCCGATTGAAAACAGGTTTAAAGATTATATTGCCATGGCCAAATCAAATCAGTATCAGAGCCTGCATACTACTGTCATGTGTAATGAAGGAAGAAGGCTCGAGGTTCAGATCCGAACCTATGCCATGCATTATACTGCCGAGTATGGAGTAGCGGCCCATTGGATATATAAAGATATAAATAATACAGACAAACTAAAGACTGAAGATCTCGCGATTATCAACAAACTGAAACGCTGGAATGAGCAGCATGTTCCGCAGATGGACTTCTGGGAAGAGATAAAGGGTGAAATTCTTCGTGATTCTATCTACGTGTTTACTCCCAAGGGTCATATTATGGAACTGGCAAAAGACTCAACCCCAATTGATTTCGCCTACCACATCCATACTGAGGTCGGCAATCGCTGTATAGGAGCCAAGGCTGACGGGTCTATTATCCCCCTCAACATGCCCCTCCGAAACACTCAGGTTGTGGAAGTTCTTACATCAAACAGAGGCAAGCCAAATTTAAACTGGCTGCGTTTTGCCAAGACGTCGAAGGCAAGAGACAAAATCAGGCAATGGCTGAACAAACACAATGAAGATCTGATTATTGAAAAAAATATCATAGCCAAGAAAGCCCAGGTCCCAGGCCTCCCGGCAAAAGAAGTAAAGCCGAAACAAAAATCAGGCGGAAGCGATACAGCCGAGGTAATTAAGAAAGTCCTTGACTCCGCGAGGGTTGTCTTCAAGATTGGGGATGAGAAAAACATGATGATCAGCCTGGCAAACTGCTGTCACCCGACTACAGGTGATGATATCATCGGTTACGTATCCCGCGGAAGAGGAATAATAGTTCATAAAAGAAACTGCACGAACCTTAAAAATATTAACGAGTTCAGTGAGCGAAGTATCGAAGTCGAATGGGAGGCTGTCTCACCAGTGACATCCAGGAGATTCGAAGTAACTTCAAAGCTGACTAATGATCTTTTCTCGGAGATTGAAGGCTCGGTAAGAAAATACGGCGGCCACCTGATTGAGGGAAAACTCGAGGAAAACGACAAGGGAAACCTGAAGGGCAGCTTCACAATGGAAATGCACCGCAGTGTAGAATATAAGCAGATTCTAAAAAGCATCAGAACTATTCCATCAGTTTTAAATATCAGGCCGCTGTCCTAACATGCTCCAGGAAGGAAATAGATGAACAGATTTTCAAATATTAGAATAATACTCGAGAACCCCCGGTCGGGGAAAAACGTCGGCTCGGTCTGCAGGGCGATGAAGAACATGGGCTTCTCCAGGCTTTATATTGCCGGCACAACCGATGTGGACTTTGAAAGAGCGGCAGTTACCGCCATTCATGCCATTGATATTCTAGAAAATGCCGTATTCTGCGGCTCAGTTGAGCAGGCGCTCGAAGGGACGGTGTACTCGGCGGCAATTTCAAGACGGAGGGGCAAGAAGAGAAAATACTTCAGCATACTGCCCGAGCAGCTTACAGTGAAGGTCTTAAGTCTCAGCGGAGAGGAGAAAGGAGAGCTTGCCCTGGTTTTCGGCAACGAGGTTTCCGGATTAAATGATCATGATCTTTCCCTCTGCAATGCGGCTGTCAGGATTCCGACATCCGAGGACTTCCCTTCACTGAATCTATCTCACGCCGTTCAGATCATCACCTACCAGATTTACAATGAAGCGCGAAAGGAAACGAAACACCTGGGCTACCGTCCGTTAGACAGAGAAAAGCTCGATGAGCTGACTTCGGGAATTACTGAAAACCTCCGGGACATAGGTTTTTTCAAACAGGTCGACGACACCGATATGAGAATATTTTTCAGGGACATTTTAGCACGGGCTTCACTGTCCGCGGGAGAAGCAAACCGCCTTGAAAATATTTTCGATAAAATCCGGGGTCTGGCCTCCAGGGATTAGAGCCCCAGAACCTCATAAACATGGGCCTCAAAACGCTGCCGGTCTATGTCTCCATTCAAGTAGAGAGAAATAAGTTTCTGCACCTGCCCGGGAAATGAACGCCAGTATTTTTCTTTCCAGCCGGGAATATTCTGCTCCATCTGAACCTGTTCTCCGGCGCCCATTGAGCCTTCGCTGTACTCAACAAACTGAGTAACCATCTGAACAATCATTCCCGGAGGAAGGCTTTGTCCGTCCGGAATACTTCCCGCAGCCGAACCCTTTGAGGGAGATCCTCCAGCAAACTCCGGCATAAATCCCGAAAGCAGTTCTTGCACCTGATCTTCATTTAGCTCGGGCGCGTTCTTTCTGATTATATCCGCGGCGAATTTGACGGCCATCTCGGTTACACTGCGTTTCTGCATTTCGAGTTGATCATTTAATCTGCCGGTGGTCTGAGATGCCAGTTTGCCGGGATTCAGGCCGAGTACCGGACTATTCCTTTTTTCGCTAAGCCTTTTCTTCAGAGCCGCCTGTACAACTTCAAGTTCCTCCGGCTCTGCTATATTGAGAATGTATTCGACTATCTTAAAAAGCATGTCATCCATTACGCAGCTCCCTTCCTCACTTTGTATTGAGGTTCTTCCTCAATTTTTCGAACCGCTCGAGTATCGGCAGATGCTGAGTGCATGCCTCTTCGCATTTCCCGCAGCTGATACATCTATCGAGTTCACCGGGTGAAACATTCCAATGCCAGTGAATCCGGTCTGAAGCCTTGTACTGTGACTTTAACATGAGATGATTATATGATTCCATGAATGCCCAGACCTTGATATCTTCAGGACAGACATTGCAGTAACCGCAGGTAGTACACATGTTCTGAAAATCTTCCTGTATTTTCTCTTTCAGTCTCTCTGTCTCGGCTTCGGTATAAGGAATGAATGAGTCAACAGCAGCCACGGCCTCGTCAATGTGGTCTTTATTTCCAAAGCCTACGAGAGCAGAAGTTATTCCGGTATTTGAAAGCAGAAAATGGAGGGCGGCTTCAACCATAGATTGCCGGGGTCTCATTTTGATAAAGGAAAACTCATCTGGGTTATTTACTATAGAGCCTCCGCCGAGGGGATTCATTATAACGACACCCATATCCCGCCTCGCGGCGGCATTTATTCCGCTTTCCCTGAACGGGAAATTTATAGCTGAATAACCCGCGGTTATGCCTTCAAAGACTTCGGTTCCAAGAAGGTTCTCTATTTCGACCCCGCTCATATGGGTAGAAATACTGATGTGATCAGTCAGGCCCTCCTCTTTTATCTTCCAGAACTCATCAATAATACCCGCGGCCTTCCGCCTCGAGTAATCATCAGGAGAGAGCACACACCAGACGTGATAGACATCGACCTTATCAATTCCAAGCCTTTCTAATGATTTTTCGAGATCCATTCTCAGGCTGTCTACATCCTTGGCCATTGATTTTGTAGATATATAGAAATCACCGCCCGCCTTCCTGAGTTCCGGGATAGCCCTTCCGAAAATCTTTTCGGACTTTCCCTTAAAATAAAAAGGTGCGGTATCAAAATAATTGATACCCTTATTAAAAGCATGCAGCAAAAGCTCGGCGGAGGCGTCAGTCTCATTAGGCAGATCAAACCTCATTCCTCCGAATCCAACCACCGATATTTTTTTTCCTGTTTTTCCGTATTCTCTATAAATCATATTTCCATTGGTTTCGGATTAGCCGATTTTTCATTTAGCATTAAACGTTGAATTTAAAATGCATTACATCACCGTCACGGACAATGTAATTTTTTCCTTCCTGCCTGAGTTTTCCGGCCCTTCTGATAGCGTCTTCCGTACCAAGCTCGAAAAGATCATCACAGCGATAGACTTCAGCCTTTATGAATCCTTTCTGAAAGTCGGTATGAATTACGCCGGCAGCCTCGGGGGCAAGAGCACCTTCATGATATGTCCAGGCCCTGTTTTCATCGGTTCCGGCGGTGAAGAATGTTCTCAGACCAAGGGCTCCGTAGACCTTCCGGATAAGCCGGGACAGCCCGGACTCCGACAGTCCTGCTTCCTCAAGAAATTCCTTCTTCTCTTCCTCGGTCTCGAGGGCGGCTATATCAGCCTCGAGGGCACCGCAAATTACGGCGATTTCCGCGCCTTCGGCCGCGGCGATCTTTTTCACAGCCTCGACATAAGGATTGCTTTCTTCCTCATTTGTTTCATCAACATTGCAGACAAACATATGCTTCTTCATAGTGATCAGCTGCAATTCCCTCACATCGTCAATAACATCATCATCAAACTCGAGTGAACGCGCAGGAATTCCCTCAGAAAGAGCATTTTGAAGCTGCACGAGCACAGGCTCCATAGCCCTGGCCTTCTTCGATATATCCTTATCAGGAGAACGTAGCTGTTTACTGCTCTTCTCAATTCGTTTTTCAACGGTGGAAAGATCAGCTAGAGCAAGTTCTATATTGATAATCTCAATGTCCGACTCTGGATCGATCTTACCGCTCACATGGGTAATATCGTCATTATCGAAACAGCGTACCACATGAATTATCATCCCTACCTGACGGATATGGGACAAAAACTGGTTACCAAGACCTTCACCCTTTGACGCGCCTTTAACAAGGCCTGCAATGTCAACAAATTCAACTATGGCCGGCACTTTCTTTGCCGGCACAATAATTTCTGAAATCCTCTCTAACCTAGCGTCCGGAACATTCACAATGCCCACATTTGGATCAATAGTACAGAAAGGATAGTTCGCGGCCTCGGCCGGCGCAGATGTAAGAGCTGAGAATATCGTAGACTTTCCCACGTTGGGAAGCCCCACGATCCCGCAATTCAAACCCATAGATTCCTCCGAATTAAAGGTAGATTATAATAGATATAAAAATTCCAAGAAGTGCCCCAAAGAAAACCTGGGGAAGGGTGTGACCAAGAAGAGTGCCTAGCTTCTTCGACTCAAAGCCGTCTTTAAACATATCGGAGAACTGCTGCATCAGATCATTTAAAATTTCGGCCTGCTCACCGGCGGCCTTTCTAATACCACAGGCGTCATACATCACAACGAATGCCAATACAAGTGCAATAGTAAACTCAGCGCTGGCAAAGCCTTTCTCAAACCCGACAGATGTTGCCAAGGCTACAACTGAAGCAGAATGAGAAGAGGGCATTCCACCTGTCCCCCTGATTCTTCTGAGGTTAAAATGTCTTTCACTTATGAGTACTGTTATAACCTTCAAAATCTGCGCAGCAAAAAGTGCGACTATGACAGACCATAATATTCTGTTTTGAAAAATATCCTGCAAAACTTTCTCCGTTCATCTGGAAGTCCATAGATTATAAAGCTTATAACGTTTTGTGAAAAGCCTTCAGTCCTTTATTCTGTCAGATTTAATAAAAGACGGACAATGTATTCCGGTAGCCCTGAAAATGGTAATTGACGGAAGCATTTTACCTTTCAAGCCGAAAACCCTGCATCCGCGAGGAAAATTCCTGTCCCAGGTAACGTTGAAGTATTCACATTTCAGACAGTTCGGTGCCCTGGGCGGATTTTTAGAAAAACAATCCATATTCTTAATATCGCCAAAATATGGTATATTTTCAATATGAATTTGGAATATAAACTTAATTCGAATGAAAGTGAACGCTATAAACGACAGCTTCTTCTCGAAACAGACTATGGATTCAGCCAGAAAAAGCTGAAACAGGCAACCGTGTTCATTGCAGGAGCGGGAGGACTTGGTAGTTCGGCATCCATTTACCTCGCGGCGGCAGGCGTCGGAAGGCTCATAATAGCAGATTACGATCTAATTGATATGTCGAACCTGAACCGGCAGATACTTTATTCAACAGCGGCCATTGGAGAACTAAAGGCCGAATCTGCCCGCAGGCGGCTTACCGAGCTCAATCCGGAAATTGCAGTTGAGATACGTACCGTCAAACTTGAAGGAGATATATCGAAGCTGATTGACGGAGCGGACCTGATAATAGACTGCCTGGACAATATCGAAACCCGTTATGTCTTAAACGACTTTTCACTGAAAACTAGAATTCCAATTGTCCATGGCGGAATCAACGGTTATGCCGGTCAGATAAGTTTTATCGCGCCTCCCGAGACCGCATGCCTGCGATGTATCTTCCCTGATGCATACAAGGCAGACGGCCCGATTCCTGTAATAGGGGCGACTGCCGGTATAATTGGCTCTATGCAGGCCATGGAGGCGGTCAAATATTTGACGGAGAGCGGTGAGTTGCTAAAAAACAAACTGCTGATAATAGACGGTTTCACCTGGGAAATCGCCAACCTGAATCTTGAGCGGAACCCATCGTGCAGAGCTTGCGGAGCAAGCTCCGCTTGAGGAGCAAGCTCCGCTTGAGGAGCAAGCTCCGCTTGAGGAGCAAACGGAAAAACAGTTCCGCTCTAATAACCTCCCCGTTTAATTCCCGGGGACAAGGACAACCTTGACATATTCATCAGGGTTTATATATTCATTTACAGCTGCTATTACCGACTCACGGCTTATCTTCTCGTTGAAATCCTCGGGGGTCAGGAGATCTTCAGGATCGTCTCCGTACCCGAATGAGTCTTCGAGATGCTTCAGCCAGAAGCTGTTCTTCTCAATCGATTTTTCATATGATCTGCGATACTGCTCTTCCTGCCGGATTATATAATTCCCTTCCAGCTCTCCCCCCGCTACATCAGATAGGAGCTTAAAAACTTTAGAAGTTAGCTCATCAAGCCTGATAGGCTCACATCCGAAGTCAATATGTATTTTGTAGGACGGATAAGGTTCCCGCTGCACATCGGCCGAAACTGAAATATGGTAGGTTCCAGAAAGCTCTTCCCGGATGTTTTCCCGGAGCAGGGTCTCAAGAACTGAAGCGGTAACACCCATTTGAAGTTCAATATTGGAAGACCAGACATCGAGCCCGCCGTGAAAGGTCAGATGAACCCTGCTTTGCATCTCAATTCCTTTTGCGACAATATCTTCAACAACACCTTCCGGAGGTCTTACCCCGAGGTCGACAGGACTCTCGCCTGTAACACCCGAGGGCAGTGACGCAAGATAGGTAATCACCTCCTGTTCGAGTCTGTCAGGATTGATATTTCCGGTAAAAACAAAGACAAAGTCATCAGCCCCGCCGAAACGCTCTAAATACACCTGCTCGGAGAGATCAGGAGTAAACATTTTAATGCTCGGTTCATCAAGAGGCCGGCTTCGGAAGTCACCGCCTGACAGGAGCTCGGAAATACGGTCGTAATAAACATTCATAGGATCAGCCTTCCTGTTCTCGACTATACTTGTAAGCCTGACAACCAGGTTTTCATGAACTTCAGGACTGAAAACAGCTTCGGTGAAATACATATTAACAAGCTGCATAAAGACTTTTATTTCATCGGGTGAGAAACTACCCGACATGCCCTCAAATGCTGTGCCGATATAGGGAGAAAGCCTGATACTCAGCCCGGAAAGTTTTTTCTGAAGCTGATTTGAATTGAATCCGCCAAGACCGCTCTGAGTTAAAAGCAGCGGCGCATATCTGCCTGATATGAATTCCTCATCTGAGGACAAAGACAATCCTCCGCGGCTGAATGCCGAAAACAGGATCTCATCTTCCTTAAAGTCTGTTTTCTTGAAAACCACATCGGCACCATTGGACAGATGCCAGAGTTCGGCTTGAATCCCGTCAAAGCTCTCTCTTGAAATAATACTGCCTTTTACGGGAACGCCTTCCATTAATTCACGATCGAGGGCATCATCAACCCATCTCTCAACATTCATGTCCTTTCCGGATTCTAATAGCTGCCTGATGCTTTCCTCCGAGGGAGCATCGGCATTTTCCGGATAGATCAGGGTCAGGGTCCGGCCGCCTGATGGAAGCATGTCCTGCGCGTAAGTGTTTATCTCCGCAAGACTGATTCCCGGTATCAGCCGGTTATACAGCTCATGCTCGGCTTCGGGTCCCGGCATGAAGACATCCAGGAGATAATAATCAACAAGCTCCGATGCAAATCCGGATGAAGAGATATTTTCACGTTCGAGATAATATTCCTCAATTGATTTGAGATAATTGGCCTTGGTTCTCTCCCACTCCCCATCGGTGAATCCGTACCGTGAGGCTCTTTCAAGCTCGTAAACCATCGCTTCGAGGGCCTTGATGGCGGAGTCGGTATCTGCCGAGGCATAACAGCTGACAGTTCCGCTGGTCCTGACTATCCGGCCAACGCCTCCGCCTGCGCCGATGAATGGAGGTTCAGGCCGCTTGGCCGCCTCATCGAGCCTGTCATTAAACATAGACCAGCTCAGTGACTCAAGGAGCATCCTGCGGTAATCAGACTCGGTCCGCTGTGAGACAGGACCTGTCTTCGCTGTTATTTCTACCGTGACATATGTCAGTTCCGGATCAGGAATCATGAGCACATCTGTTCCGGTTGACGAGGGCACACTGAAAACCGGCCGTGCGGGAGCATCCACCGGAGACTTAAAGGCGAAATGCTGCCTGATAAGCTTCTCAGCCTTCTCAGGCTCAATGTCTCCGACGACAATTACGGCCATCAGCTCAGGACGATACCAGCTTTTATAATAATCCCGGAGCCGCTGCACAGGGGCGTTCATTACAACATCCATCTTACCGATAGGAAGCCTTTCCGAGTATTTTGAATCCTTAAAAAGCACTGGAATCATTTTGTCCAGGATTCGGCCGGAAGCGCCTCTGCCAAGCCGCCATTCCTCCTGAATAACCCCTCTTTCCTTCTCGACCTCTTCATCTTCATAGGAGACCAGGTGAGCCCAGTCTTCGAGAACCTGAAAGGCATTGCTGATTATTTCATCGTCATCGGTAGGAATCTCAAGCATGTAGACGGTCTCATCAAAACCGGTGTACGCGTTTATTTCCGGGCCGAAAGCCATCCCTATAGATTCAAGATAATCGACGAGCTCCGACTTCTCAAAGTTTTCCGTTCCGTTGAAAGCCATGTGCTCGCAGAAATGCGCCAGCCCCTGCTGGTCGTCCTCCTCAAGAATCGAGCCGGCATCAACTACTAGCCTGAGAGAGGCCCTCTTCTCCGGCTCCGAATTAGGACGGACATACCAGCTCAAACCATTGTCGAGGACACCGCTTCTCACCTCAGGATCGAGTGCTATAGCAAGCTCTCCAGCTCCGGTTTCACCCTCTGTATCGAAGGTCCCGCAGGACGTAAAAACCATGAGAAGCAGAATACCTGCCGTTATTATTCTAATTAAATGTCGTCTGTACATTTTACCTCCATAAATAGACTTTGTCATACTTACAATTTCTGCTATAATAATAGAATAATATACTATGAATGGGAATGATGTGATTCAGAAGATTGATCAACTGAACAGTGAAATCTGGAACAACGCAACTAATGATCCTAAAACCAGTCTCAAAAACGCTACCGAGGCCCTTTGTCTCGCAGATAAAGCAGGATACGATCTAGGCAAAGCCGAAAGCTTTCTTAATATCGGCAGATGCAGATTATTCCTCTCCGATCTTGCTCAGGCTGAGAAAGATCTTAATGAGGCTCTCGATCTATTCAGATCAGATTCTAACGAAAGAAGTGAAGCCGGTGAGATGAGAACGCTCAACTCACTTGGAATGAGGGCGCATGAGGCCTCAGATTACGAAACCGCGCTGAATTTCTATTTCATGGCCCTGGCTCAAAGTGATCTGACAAAAAATGAAGAAATAAGGATCAGGGTTCTCAATAATATCGGAGAGATTCATCGGCTGATCAATAACATCGAGGAAGCCCTGAGCTATTACCACAAGGCTAACACCCTGGCCTCGGGATGTGAGAACCAGATTCTTTACGCGGTAACTTCACAGAATCTCGGAGAGATCTATCTGAAAATTAAAGACCTTGATTTAGCGGAGGAACATTTCAGCAGGGCTCTCAACCTGGCAGAAAAAAATAACTACAATCACATAAAAGCCGATGCCCTTCTGGGTTTGGGCAGGATTCAATTAATCTTGGGAAATTATTCAGAAACCGAGAACAGAATAGCAGAATCACTCTCCTACTACGAAAAGGTCAGTGACAAAAACGGCATAGCAGAATGCAGCTACCGAAAGGGCATCCTCTACCTTAAAGATTTAAAACCCGAAAAAGCCAACCCCTATATTAATGCGGCAGAAGCGTTTGCCAAAAAATTAAATAACGAGGACCTGATCCGGCGCTGCCTGCGCAGAAAATCGCAGATAGAAAAAGCACTTGGCAATGCCGGGAAGGCACTCGAATATCATGAACGCTTCTATAAAATGGAGACAAATCAGCGCAGTGAAAGACTCAAGAACAGGTTAAAAAAGATCACCATCCTCTATGAAACCGAGCAGACAGAGACCGAGAAAGAATCCTACCGGATGCAGTCACTTAGACTTGAGAAATTAAATATGGAAATCGGGTTTATAAACGAGATAGGCAAGGAAATAACGGCCTCACTCGAGCTGGAGGAAATTGTTCACTGCACTTACCGGCGGCTTATCGAACTCGTAGATATTACGATCTTCGGAATTGCGCTATACTCCGAAGACGACAGAACAATTGATTTCAAATACTTCATTAACGAAGGAAAACGTGTTGAGCCATTTCGGATAGGACTCGATAATGATGGAAGCATCTCGGTATGGTGCGTTAAAAACAGGCAGCCGGCCTTCATCAAAAAACGGGAAGACTCAAAAAAATATGTTGCCCATTGGGAATCAAGAAGCGGGGGGAAATCTAAATCTGCGATCTTTCTACCTATCATGAACAGGGAGAAGATAATAGGCTGCCTGTCGATTCAGAGCCCCCTCGAAAACTCCTATACAGAGAACCATCTTGAAATTCTAGGAGCAATATCATCTTTCATTGGAATAGCTCTGGATAACAGCAATGCACATCATGAGCTCAATAAACTCAACGAAATAATTACTACAGAAAAACAGGAGCTTGAAAAAGCCTATCGGAAGATTGCGCATATGGCCAACCATGATCCGCTAACAGAGCTTCCAAACAGGCATCTGCTAAATGAACTTCTCGAACGGGGAATAAAGATTGCAATGAGAGAAAAGACCCGGATAGCGGTACTCTATATGGATCTGGATAAGTTTAAACCAATCAACGACACTCTCGGGCATGGAACCGGAGACCTTGTTCTCCGCATTATCGGCGAGAGACTCTGTATGACCCTAAGGACTTCAGATACCGTTGCCAGAATAGGCGGAGACGAGTTTGTCGCTGTACTATACAACAGCGACAACACCGACGGAATCCAGTCGGCAGCAGAAAAAATCATTGCTTCCGTTGGAAAAGATCTTGTTATAAAAGAAAAAACCTTCAATCTCGGCATAAGCATCGGTATTGCTGTTTTTCCTGATGATGGAAACGGAATTGATGAGCTTCTTTTAAAAGCGGATAACGCAATGTATGAGGCAAAAAGAGTGGCGGGAAACCGGGCCGTCTTTTCAGACAGACAGCCCGGAAATAACCCGGTTAGTTGATATCAGTCAGCTAAATTATCTTGTAAGATGCCGGTACTTAATTCTGTGCGGCCTGTCGGCTTCTATTCCAAGCCGTTTTTTCCGGTGCTCATCATATTCAGAATAATTTCCTTCAAAGAAAAACACCTGACTGTCACCCTCAAAGGCAATGATATGCGTGGCTACCCTGTCGAGAAACCATCTGTCATGGCTTATAATAACCGCACAGCCTGCATAGGTATTAATCGCCTCTTCGAGGGCACGGATAGTATTAACATCAAGATCATTGGTAGGTTCATCAAGCAGTAATAGGTTTGAACCTTCTTTCAGCATCAATGCCAGCTGTACACGGTTACGCTCACCACCGGATAGAACTCCCAATTTTTTCTGCTGATCAGCTCCGGTAAAGTTAAACTGGGCACAATAAGCCCTGGCGTTGATTTCGCGATTTCCAATCTTCATAGTCTCCTGACCATCGGATATCTGCTGATAGATAGTTTTATTCGGGTCAAGGATATCTCTCATCTGATCTACATGAGCAATTTTCACAGTCTGACCGACCTTGAGCTCTCCCGAATCGGGAGATTCAACCCCGGTAATCATCCTGAACAGGGTTGTCTTGCCGGCTCCATTAGGTCCGACTATACCGATAATCGCACCCGGAGGCATAGAGAAACTCATGTTTTCTACAAGAATATTATCATTAAATGCTTTATTTATATTCTCAGCCTCGACTACAACATCACCCAGCCTCGGTCCCTGCGGGATGATAATCTGAAGCTTGGACTCTCTATCTGAAGTATCCTGGTTAAGAAGCTGCTCGTATGAATTGATTCGGGCCTTGGCTTTCGCGTGGCGGCCTTTCGGACTCATGTGAATCCAGTCGAGCTCACGCTGGAGAGTCCTCTGCCGATCACTCTCCTGCTTCTCTTCCTGGGCTAACCTCTGATGCTTCTGCTCAAGCCATGATGAATAGTTGCCCTTCCACGGTATTCCTTTCCCGCGGTCGAGCTCAAGAATCCAGCCGGCGACATTATCGAGAAAATACCTGTCATGGGTAACGGCGATAACGGTTCCCTCATATTTCTGAAGATGCTGCTCAAGCCAGCCTACAGTCTCGGCATCAAGGTGATTGGTGGGCTCATCAAGAAGCAGGATGTCCGGTTTCTGCAGCAACAGGCGGCAGAGGGCTACCCGACGCTTCTCTCCTCCCGACAGAATACCGATCTTGGCATCCTCAGGCGGACAGCGAAGAGCATCCATTGCCATCTCAAGCCTCGAGTCAATCTCCCAGGCTCCGAGCTGCTCCAGCTTGTCCTGAACGATGCCCTGACGGTCGAGAAGCTTCGTCATCTCAGCATCATCCATAGGTTCGGCAAACTTCTCGTTTATTGAATCATATTCGGCGAGAAGGTCCATAGTCTCCTGAACCCCCTGCTGAACTATTTCCTTAACAGTCTTATCAGGATCAATTTCCGGTTCCTGTTCGAGATAACCGATTGTAAAGCCCTCAGTCAGAACAGTTTCTCCCAGAATATCCTCATCCACTCCGGCGAGAATCTTGAGCAGAGTACTCTTTCCCGAACCGTTGAGACCCAGGACGCCTATCTTCGCGCCGTAAAAATATGAAAGGTAGATATCCTTGAGGATTACCTTCTGATTTATCGTCTTACTAACACCTACCATCGAGTAGATTATTTTTTCTGTTTCATTAGCCATTATTACTCTCCGTTTACTTATAGAGGGACTCACAAAAACCGGGAGATTGGAAATCTCCGCTCTTATGTAATTCCAACCTTAATACTTTAAAGGAACTTTTTAAAACACCGTTTTAAAAAGCTCCTCTCTATTCTAACCTATTCTTCCGCGGTAATGCCAGAAGGATTAATGAGTTTGCGCAGATGTTTTACCTCAATAATCGCTAGCGGGATGGTTACCATGATGCTGAGCACGTCGGCTGTCACCTGTGTCACAATTACACCATTAAGCCCAAACAGCCTCGGAAGGATGAGCACGGCGGGGATAAAGAATAAACCCTGACGCGCTATTGCCAGGATCGCCGCCTGTAGCCCCTTTCCCAGTGCCTGAAACAGTATTCCGTAAGAATTCTGAATTCCAACAAGAACCAGGGTTGTAGAGGTAAATCTCAGGGCCTTGATGCCTATTTCGACTACCATGGGATCCTGTGAAAACAGGGATACAATTCGTCCGGCCGCTATCCAGAAAACTACCGACATCACAGCCGCGAAAGAGACACTCCAGATTATAGCTTTTCTTGTAGATTTAATTACTCTGTCGTACTGCCGGGCCCCATAGTTATATCCTGCAAGAGGCTGCAGTCCCTGCCCTATCCCGAAGATTACCATCATCACAAGCGAGATGACACGTAGAGTAATACCTACCGCAGCAACAGCGGCATCTCCGTAAAGCCCCGCGGCGGAATTGAGCATCCCCATGGAAATACTCATGAACACCTGCCGGGCAAAGGTAGGTATTCCGATTGTCATTATTCCATGGTAAATGGCCCGGGTTGGGTGAAAATCCATAATCCTAATACTCAGAATGCCTTTCTTCATTATAAAAAAACGCAAAAGATAGATAGTGCTGATAAACTGAGCCGTAATTGTAGCGGCGGCGGCTCCCGCAAGTCCCATTTTAAACACAAACATGAATATCGGATCGAGGATAATATTGAGAATCCCTCCAAGCATCAATGCCCTCCCGCTATAGCCTGCCGCGCCTTCAGCTCGGAGAATATTGTTCATGCACATATTAAGCACCTGAAATATTGAACCTCCAATAATTATCCTGCCGTAAATAACAGCTTTCTCGAGAATTGTGTCGGTAGCGCCGAACAGCCTTAAAAGCGGTTCGATAAAAACATTTCCAAGGACGGCGAAGATAATACCAGCGATGACGCTTGTGTAGAAAGCGGTAGACGCCGTTCTGCGCGCGTGTTCCGGTTTGTTCTCACCAAGTTTACGGGAAATAACCGATGCAGCCCCCATCCCGAAGGTAAGCCCGATTGCCGCTATAAGCATGAAGATAGGAAAGAGAACAGCCGAAGCGCCTATCGAGGCTGTATCATGGAGCAGTCCGATAAAGGCAGTATCTACGACGTTGTATACAGCATTCACAAACATTGCTATGACCGCCGGCATTGCCAGAGTCCAGAGAGCCTTTCCGATCCCGCCTGATCTGAGGAGTTCTATTCTGTCATTTCGATTCACGGGCTTAGAGTACCGGCATTTCCGGAGTTAATCAAGTGAAGCTGTTTCCCCGAGGTATCCGCCGGATGGTTAAAATGCTATATTACCGAAAATGCAATTCAGGAGCCAATATGAAAATTACTAATGAAACTACAGTTACAATACACTATACACTATCAGAGAAAGGCGGGGAAATCCTCGAGAAGACCGAGCCCGATGATCCGGTCACCTATCTTCAGGGGCTCGAAATGATGCTACCGGCTGTAGAAAAAGCACTAGAAGGAAGGATATCCGGCGACAAGGTAACGCTTGACCTTTCGGTTGATGAGGCCTTCGGCGACAGAATCGAGGAACTGGTCATTAAAGTCCCAATCGCTGAATTTGAAGATCCGAAAACGCTTGAAGCAGGCAGTGAACTAATCGTCGGCGATGGTGAAGAGGAAAGTCTGATGGTTATAGTCGCAATAGCTGAGGACGAAGTCACACTAGACGGAAACCATCCCTATGCGGGAAAAGAAATCACTTTCAATATTGAAGTTATTGATGTTCATAAAACAACGGATGAAGATTTAGAGCAGTTTTCACATGATCATGATGAAGACTGTGACTGCGGTAACCACTAAAAAAAGCAGTTCTGAGAAGAACGACTTAATAGGTAGAGCTCTCCTCAGGCGGAGGGCCTCTTTCCTTGACAAAATACTCTTTCTGAAACATTATTAGCAACATGGAAGCAAAAGCGGATAAATTGATTAATCTGTTTACTCAACTGATTGAAACCCACTATAATGATGAGAAATCCGCCTGTGCCGACACCCCATTGTTCAGCCTCAACGGCAACGATTTAAAGGTTCTCTGCGCCCTGTGCAAAAAAAACAGCCCGAATATCAAGGAAATATCCGCGGAACTCTCACTTCCCATGAGTACCCTGACCGGGATTTTCAATAAACTCGTATCAAGGGGTCTTGTAAGCCGTGACCGCTGCAAGCATGACCGTAGGGTTGTCCGGGTCGATCTTACTGAAAAAGGCCAGGAAGCGGCAAAAATAAAAAACCGCACTTCGCAGAAATTTGCCGTTGAAATATTGAACTCACTATCAGATTCTGAACAGACAGAACTATTAAGGCTTCTTAATAAGATTGTAGTTAATGTAACTCCTTGAATTTCATAAATTACATTGAATATCAGATATCTTGAAATTCCTTCCAAATGTATTGAATATCAGATATCTTAAATTTGCCCTTTTAGAATTATAATATTATATTACGTATATCGAAATATTCGGATAAGGAAGTATAATATGACTGCAGAGAAAAAAACTGAAAGACTCCCCCTCTTACCGCTGGAAAATGCAATTCTGCTTCATGAAGGATCCGCGGAAATAAAAATCAGCCAGCCGACAGCCGAAATGATAAAAATGTGGATGAAAAGCGGTCATTCGCTTATTCTCGCCTCAGGACTAAAAGACAGTGGAAGCGAGATTGGAAAAACCGGAGACAATATATATAAGACTGGAGTACTAATCAGCATCAAATCAACCATGGAAGACGGCGATTCACTTTTACTGAAGGCTTATGTGTCCAACCGTGCAGAAATTGACAAAATTTACGTCGAAGGAGAGGAGACTTATGCAGACTTCACCGAAGCACCGGATATTGTTGATATATCGGTAAAGGAGCAGGATGATATGCTCCTTTACCTAAAGAGCCTTGTGCATGATATCGCGGAGAATTTCCGGGGTTCCGGTTCAATTTTGAACATAATGAATCGTCAGGAAACAATAACAAAACTGATAGGGTTTTCTTCTCCTTATCTTAATATCACGAGGAATGAAAAACAGGAACTTCTTGAGGAAAAATCACTCCACAACCGCGGGATAAGATTCCTGGACTATCTACTGAGACAGAAAGAGTCTCTCAAACTTCAAATTGAAATGGCACAGAAATTTGCCGAGAGTACAAACAAGCACTACCGGCATGCTCTACTAAGAGAACAAATGAAGGAAATTCAAAAAGAGCTGAATGAGGATACCGTAAAAAAACAGAAGAAAAAGAACTACCGTGAGCTGCTTGAAGAAACCAGGCTGCCTGAGAATGTTATGGAAGCTGCTCTCGAAGAGGTTGAAAAGCTCGAGGCACAGGGACCAAACGGACATGAAGAAGGAATGATAAAATCCTATCTTGACCTCATCCTGGCACTGCCCTGGTTTTCAACGGACAACGGACCTATCGATCTGAAAAAAGCCCGTGAAGTTCTTGATGCTGATCACTTCGGGCTTGCTGAGGTAAAGGATAGGATTATTCAACATCTGGCGGTAATGAAACTGACCGAGAACAGAAAGGGCACAATTCTCCTATTTGAGGGACCTCCGGGAACAGGGAAGACGAGTCTGGGTCGAAGCATAGCGAATGCACTCGGACGAAAGTATGTAAGACTCAGCCTCGGCGGTATAAAAGACGAAGCCGAAATAAGAGGCCATAGACGAACCTATGTCGGAGCCCTGCCCGGACGGATAATCAACGAGATGAAAAAAGCAGGAGCGAAAAATCCTGTCTTCGTTCTTGATGAAGTAGACAAACTTATGACCGGCTATAATGGCGATCCTGCCAGCGCGCTGCTTGAGGTTCTCGATCCTGAACAGAATAATTCTTTCTCGGATCACTATCTTGATATCCCCTTCGATTTGTCAGAAGTATTTTTTATCGCCACCGCCAATACGGTAAGCGCAATCCCTGGGCCTTTGCTGGACAGGATGGAGGTTATCTCAATATCAAGCTATACAAATAATGAAAAATTTCACATAGGGAAGAAACATCTGCTTCCGTCAGTTCTTTCCGACCATGGCCTTAATGAAAGCCGGCTTAAGATAACCGATGAGGCTCTGTCAGCTGTGATTGAAAAATATACAAGGGAAGCCGGAGTACGAGGTCTCAAGAAACAGCTGGCTAAAATCACCAGGGTTTCATCAGAAATGATTGTAACCGGCGGCGGAGATAAGCAGATTGTAGTCGAAGCAGAGAACCTCGAAGACATTCTTGGACAGCAGAAAGTAAGACTGGATGATGTGCTTAAAGAAAATTTCCCCGGAATAGTAACAGGCCTTGCCTGGACACCGGTCGGCGGCGATATCCTCTTCATTGAAAGCACTTTCATGCCAGGAAGCGGCGAGCTTGTCCTCACCGGCCAGCTGGGAGATGTCATGAAGGAATCAGCGAGAATCTCGTTGAGCCTGATAAGGTCCAGGATGGCAAACCAGATCACCCACTTCGATTTTGCTAAGAATGATATTCATATCCATGTTCCGGCTGGAAGCACTCCAAAAGACGGACCGTCTGCCGGAATAACCCTGTTCACATCTCTCGCTTCCCTTCTCACGGGAAGAACCGTTAATACAAAAACAGCTATGACAGGAGAGATAACCCTCAGAGGCACAGTGCTCCCTGTCGGCGGAATTAAGGAAAAAGTCCTCGCGGCCCACCGGGCGGGTATCAGAAGCATAATCATGTCATCAGAAAACCGGAATGACATAAAAGAGATACCTGAGGATGTACGTAATGATATAGAATTCCTCTTTGTTGAAAGAATTGAGGATGTTGTAAAAATTGCCCTTGATATCGACCTTCCACCGGCGGAAGTACTGCACATGAACAGTAGCGGTAAAACCGCGGGCTTAACCTTTTTTTAATTCAGTTTTCCGGCCTTTCGTGATAATATTTTCACGGGGGCCGGAATGACTGATATAAAAAAAATCATCAAAGAACTTTCGATAGAAGAGAAGGCGGTTCTCTGCGCCGGTAGAAAAGACTGGCACTTCAGAGGCCTTCCGAAGTATGGATTAGCCGAGCTGATGGCCTGCGACGGCCCGCATGGCCTCCGAAAACAAGATGATGATGCTGTAAATCCTAGAGCTTCAAGCCTTGCCTCAACATGCTTCCCGACGGCATCAGCCCTTGCATCAAGCTGGAATACAGATCTCATGTATCGCATTGGGACTATCCTGGCCGATGAATGCCGTGCCGAGAGAGTATCGGTCCTGCTCGGTCCCGGAGTAAACATAAAACGCTCGCCGCTCTGCGGAAGAAATTTTGAATATTTCTCGGAAGATCCGCTCCTGAGCGGGGAACTTGCCTCAGCACTTATAAACGGAGTCCAGGATGCCGGAGTAGGCTGTTCGCTGAAGCATTTCACCGCCAACAATCAGGAAAGCCTCCGCATGACCATTGACGCGCTCATCGATGAGCGGACTCTTCGTGAGATATACCTTCCCGCCTTCGAGACAGCTGTCAAAAAAAGCAGCCCCTGGACGATAATGTGCTCATACAACAGAATTAACGGAGAGTATGTCAGTGAAAGCCGCCGTCTCCTGACCGATATACTCAGAACCGACTGGGGATGGGACGGCGTGCTCATCACCGATTGGGGAGCCTGCAACAACAGAACCGAGGGCCTTGCAGCCGGCCAGGATATAGAGATGCCGGACTCCGGGCCGGAGAACGCAGCAAAAATAGCCGAGGCGGTGAGAACGGGAAGTCTGCCAGAGGAAGTCCTTGATAGAACCGTGACGAGGATTCTGAACCTCCTGGATAAAGCCGCTCCGATAGATTCCCCTAAACCGGTCTCTCTCGAGAATCACCACCTGCTCGCCAGAGAAGCCGCGGCGGAATCCATAGTCCTTCTTAAAAATGAGAACTCAGTTCTTCCACTAACAGCCGATGACAGAATTGCTGTAATTGGAGAGTTCGCCGTTAATCCTAGATACCAGGGCGCCGGAAGCTCACGGGTAAATCCAACGGCTCTCGATATCTTCCTCGATGAAATTAGAAAACATTATCCGGAAGCCGTCTACGCTGCCGGTTACCGGCTCGGCTCCGACTCGATTCAGACTAGTTTAATAGTTGAGGCTGTCAGTGCAGTGGAGAATGCGGATAAGATAATTATTCTTACAGGACTCCCGGATGAACATGAATCCGAAGGTTTTGACCGACCGGATCTCAAACTTCCGGAGAGCCATAATCGCCTTATTGAGGCGCTGATCTCCACCGGAAAACAACTGGTTATCTGTCTGAGCAACGGCGCGCCTGTCCAGATGCCTTGGAATGAGGGAGTGCATGCAGTTCTCGAATGCTACCTGGGGGGACAGGCCGGGGCAGGAGCCCTATCGGATGTACTGACTGGCGCCATCTGCCCCTCCGGCAAGCTTGCCGAAACCTTTCCGCTGAGACTCGAAGACAATCCGTCATCAGCCTGGTTCCCAGGAGGTCCGCGGCAGGTGGAATACAGAGAAGGAATCTATGTCGGCTACCGTTACTACGAAACAGCCGGAGTTCCGGTTCTCTACCCCTTCGGCCACGGACTATCATACACAAGTTTCGTTTACAGCGAACTGAGGCTCAGTCAGAAAGAGATTGATGTCCGGGGCAGCAGCTCTGATGAGGAACTTCTCAACCTCAGTTTCGATATTGAAAACACCGGCAAATGTACCGGCAAAGAAATATGTCAGCTATATGTCGGAGGGCCAGGAAAGGTTGTTCATAGGCCCGACAGAGAGCTCCGGGGGTTCATAAAGCTTGAAATCGCACCTGGAGAGAGACAAAAAGCGAATCTCAGCCTCAGTCTGAGATCTTTTTCACACTGGGATTCAGGCTCAGAGCGCTGGGCGGTGGAACCGGGAAAATACCGCATAATGATTGGAGCGTCGGCGAATGACATAAGACTCGAAGCTGATCTGAGCATTCTGTCCGACTACAGTTCTTCTTCCGCGAAGGGCAGCGATTATCAAAGAATCGGTGAAGATCCCGGGCTCATCCACAGGATATCTGACGACTGTTTCGAGGCCGCTTACGGGAGAGAACTTCCTGCTAATTTTCCAAAAAAAAATATTGACCGGACTACGACCCTGACAGAATTTTCATCAACCCTTACCGGGAAGCTGCTGCTTAAATTTGCATTGAAAAATGCCGAAAAACAAAGCCACGGTAATGAGAATTCAGCCGGTATGTATCAGGCTATGGTCAGAGACATGCCCCTCCGAGCCGTTGCCGGACTAAGCGACAGGAAGATAAGTTTCGAGATGGTAGATGCCCTGATTGATATGGGCAGAGGCCGGTTGTTACGAGGTCTATCACGGCTTATAAAGGCCGTGACTCGACGAGCATAGAAGGGGTTTATCTGGATTCTTTCAATTTTTTTTGCTAATATCCGGTATGCGAAAACTAACTCTTTTATTTATATTTCTCCTGACTCTTCCAGTTGCGGCCTTCTCTCATCCGCATATGTTCATAGACATGACAACCGAAGCTGTTTTTTCCGAAGACGGTTTTGACGGAGTGAAAATCCGATGGCTTTTTGATATGATTTTTACCGGTTCCGTCCTTATGGACAACGGAATAGGCTGGACTGAAAAGTTCTCAGACGAGGAGATCGAAATAATAAGGGATACCTCCTTTATAAATCTCAAAAATTACGGCTACTACACTTATTTCAATACCGGGGGGCACTTCAGCCGGCCGGAAACCTTCAGTAATTTCAGGGCCTTCATGACCGACAACCGCCTGGGCTATGAGTTCTTTCTCCCCTACAAGGGGGAAGAGAAAGAGGCGGGTGAAGTGAGAATTGCTGTCTATGACGATTCCTTCTTCTGCGATATAGCCTATACCGGTGCTAAGCCGGTAAGCGTAAAATCGCCAGAAAACATTTTGGTTAACTGGGTTCTGTCGGAGAAAAAGAACGCTCCAATATTTTACGACAACACCGCCCAAAAGGTTGCAAGAGAGGGTGCCGAATATTCAGGCCAGGCATTCCCGGTTGAGCTTGTTCTTTCAGTAGCCAGAAAATGAGACAGCCTCTTCTAAAAGCAGGCGCCCTGGTTCTGCTTCTAAGCCTTGCCCCTCTCTTTCAGTCCGCGGCTCAGCAGAACCCATTCATCACAACCGGTGATACTCAGAGCTCTGTGGCGGATAACGCGGGGGCGCAGACCGAGAGGACAGAGTTCCTGTCACCCTTCGCAGAAAGTCCTTTAATGCAGAAGATGAAGGGAGTTCAGAAAAATCTTCAGGCAAAAATATCCGGCTATATTACCGGCTACAATACAGAGAAAGACAGCAGAGTTCTTCTTACCTTTCTTCTTTTTTCTTACGCCTACGGCCTGATTCATGTCATAGGTCCCGGACACCGGAAGATATTCTTGTTTTCCTACTTTATGTCATCAAAGAACAAATGGAAGCAGGGAATGGCGGCGGGCTTCATGACAGCCGTCCTTCATGCCATTTCAGCGATATTTCTCATCGGCGGACTCTACCTGATTACCTCAAGAGCACTGTTAACCAGATTCAACAACCTGACTCCCCTTATTGAAGGAATCAGTTACGGAATAATTGTACTACTGGGTTTCTATCTAATAATCCTGAATATTATGTATTACAGGAAGGGGCCCCGCCAGGGGGGGAACAACTTAAGCCCGGGAACAATAGTCTTTGTTCTGGCCTCCGGCCTCATTCCCTGCCCTGGGGCCGCGACCATCATGATCTTCTCAATAGCAGTTCAGGCACCGCTTATCGGCATATACTCAGTCCTTGCAATGTCGCTGGGAATGGGAACAGTGCTGGCTTTCATTCCGCCTGCGGCCATCTTGCTTCAGGACAGGCTCAAGCCTGTTATCGGCAAATGGAATCCCAAAACAGGCGAACGCATTCATCTATCTGTCTCACTGGCCGGAGCGGTAATGATGGTGCTTCTAGGCTTTTTCTTTCTTATTTAAGACAGAAATTGTTCAAATTATCCCACATCAGAAAGATATGGCGATTTCTTTAAAAGCTTTTTTAATATCACATGCGTCTTAGGTTGGAATTTATAGATACCTATCTGCCGGTCCAGTTCGGCGTTCGCTTTTCGAAGAAGGCATTTACCCCCTCCTTAGCGTCATCTGTTGAGCAGAGCCGCGCGAAGGCCTCATTCATATATGCAAATTGTTTTTCGTAACTCATGTCCTCAGCCTTATAGAAGGCGGTCTTGGCTATCCGGAGGGCCACGGGGCTTTTAGCGGCAAGCTCTTCCGCCCAAAGCCGAGCCTGCTCATCGAGTTCAGCCTCGGGAACCACGCGGTTGACCAGCCCCATGGACATTGCCTCATCGGCCTTAATTAATCTTCCTGAAAAAAGAAGTTCCAGGGCCCTCTTTCTGCCTATGCATCTGAAAACGGGAATAACCGGTCCCACACAGTTCAACCCGACATTGATTGCAGTAAGCCCCATCCTCGCAGTATCAGCGGAGATGACAAGGTCAGCGGAAGCCACAAGTCCCATTCCGTTTGCCGCCGCTACCCCATGGTGCACGGCAATAACCGGTTTACCTAAAGTCGAGATAACATGTAGAGGACGCTCCATAGAGTCTATCCATCTCTCATAGTCGAGGGTCGATTTACCTTCCAGTTCTTTAACATCGATGCCCGCACAGAAGGCACGGCCCTCACCCTTAATCATTATGACCCGGACAGCTTCATCAGCATCGGCAGTCAGAAGCGCAGCATAAAGCTCTTCGGCTAGAGGAGTATTAAAGGTATTCAGCGCATCGGGCCTGTTGAGGATGATCACGGCAATATTTTTGTTAATACTGTCGGTTTTAATTGTTGTATAAGTCATAATTCCTTCTCCAATATAAAATTACTATTACTGCCAATAATTTGACACCACGGATAATTGTGTTATAATACTACCATATTGTTGGGAGTTTTGAAACATTTATTTCCAATAGCGTTACTTTACACCATGAAAACAGGAATTTGATATGAAACATGACAGCGTTAGATGCGTAGGATTTGACTGCGGCAATTCATCAGTGAGAACAGTTATAGGATTGTATGACGGAAACTCGGTAACCTCCGAGGTAATTCTTCAGGTGCCCAACAGGGCAATCACCGTAAACGGAGTGGATTTCTGGGACATCCTGAAAATATTTGAATCGATGCAGACAGGTCTCAAAGCCGCTGAAAACAAATATGGGGAAATTGACTCAGTTGGTATTTCAACCTGGGGGATAGATTTTGGGATTCTAGGCACATCGGGCCACCTGCTGGGCAACCCGCTCTGCTACCGAAACATTTTCGGCCTTAAGGGTCTTGAATCTATCGACACGGCAACAAAAAAACAGCTATTCGACTTAAGCGGCATACAGAACCACCCGATGAACTCGATGTATCAACTTCTTGGCATAAGAGACATGCTGCCCGAATATTATGAGGGGGCTAAGGATATTCTGTTCATACCTGACCTTTTAAACTTCATGTTCACCGGAGAAAAAGGAACCGAAAATACAATTGCAAGCACCTCACAGCTTCTTGATATGCGGACGCAGGATTATAGTGATAAAATCTTCCAGGTAACAAATCTTGACAGGAGCATGTTTCACCCGGTTGTACCACATGGGAAAGAGCGCGGGGTGATGCTCGGCTCTATTGCAAAGCACCTTGAAATTGATTCCACAATGCCGTTTATCTCGGTGCCGTCTCACGATACAGCCTCAGCGGTTGTCTCGGTTCCGGCAACAGAGGATAATTTCATCTTTATCAGCTCCGGAACCTGGTCGCTCATCGGGACAGAACTCGATGAGCCTATAATTAACGACAAGGTCTATGATCACAGTTTTGCCAATGAGGGAGGGGCTGCCGATACGATTACTCTGCTGAAAAACTCGGCCGGAATGCACATCCTTCAAAATGTCAAACATGAGCTGGAACAGCTTAATAACAGGAAATTTGAGTGGCCCGAATTGATATCGATGGCCTCAGGCGCCGGCCTGTCGGTCGCACTCTATGATCCGAATCATCAGAGCCTCTATAATCCCGAGAAGATGATTGACGCGATAATCGCGCTTACCGGAGAATCCGAAATTGAGCGAATCCTCGCATCCTCTTTCATCTCGCTTGCCTGCAGCTATCGGGAGGCTATAGCCGATCTTGAAGACATCTGCGGCCACGGTTTCGAGGCTGTTCATATAATCGGAGGCGGATCAAGGAATGCCTACCTCAACCAGCTTACAGCCGACATCACAGATAAACCGGTAATTACCGGCCCCGAAGAGGCAACATCACTCGGAACTATTGCTTCCCAGGTTCTCTATCATGACGGTTCAGCGACTCTGAAAAAGGTTCGGGCCGCAGTTGCAAAGGGAATAAAGACCGGAACCTTTACCCCCGGCAAAGACTTTCCTCGCGAAGAAACCTACGGAAAATACACGAGGAGCATGGACAGGAGTAAATCCTTAAGCTGATTTTTGCAGGCTGTCTATATAAGGCTCATCGCAGAGCGGATTCCGTCGGCGGCACTAGAAATAATGCCGCCGGCCCAGCCGCTTCCCTCGCCTACGATAAAAAGGTTATCAAATCCGTCGGCAAGCCCCGTTTCGTCCCGAAGGACCTGCACAGGCGCGCTTGTCTTGCTCTCGAGCCCAATGATAATACCTGTGTCCCATCCCTTTATTTTCCTCGAAAAATCCTGAAGACCATGCCGCATAGCCCGCGAAACCGAAGGAGGCAGAGCCTCCCATATCGGGTATTCGGTTAACCCAAGGGGGAAACTGCTCTTTCCGAGGGGAGAGGTAATTTCCTGTGCGAGAAAGCTTTTAATACTGACAGCGGGAGCTTTGTAATCAGGGGATATTCCGAAGAAGGCCCGTTCGAGCGCCTCAAGCCAATCGAGGGTTTCAAGGGGTGAGCTCTCATGGCCGGTAAGCTGCTCAATGTTAACGCCTGCCACACAGGCGGCATTTGCAAACTCCCCGTCTCTGCCGTAGAGGCTCATCCCGTTGACAATATTATTGCCCTCGTAGGCAGTTGCAGGAACAACGGTTCCGCCGGGACACATGCAGAAGGTGTAGACAGGGTGATCGGTGTCAGTCTGGGATGTAAGCCGGTATTCGGCTGCCTTTACTCCCGCAAGCTCGGCATGTCCCCACTGGGCAAGATTTATTATACTCTGAGGATGCTCCACCCGGCTTCCGATGGCGAAATTCTTATTCCGGAACTCAACCCCGCGCTTAATCAGCATGCGGTAGGTCTCGAAAGAAGAGTGCCCCGGTGCTATGAAGAGATAATCGAAATCCATCCTGCCCCTGCTTGTCTCAGCCGATTTTACAGTACCTGAAACGGTCTCAATATCGGTCAGCCGGCAGTCAAAAACAATTCTACCGCCTATTGCCTCAAAGTCGGCGCGAAGATTCTTCACAATCAGTTTCAGATTATCAGTTCCTAAATGCGGATGAGTAAGATAACTGATTTCTTCCGGCGCGCCTGCTTTAATGTAGGAATCAAAGATAAAGTCTCGTTCCCTTTTTATGCTCTTTGTTCTGCTGGTAAGCTTGCCGTCGCTGAACGTACCCGCCCCGCCCTCTCCGAAGGCGTAATTGGCTTTGCTATTGAAATCTCCTCCGGCTTCGAAGCTTTCTATTCCGGTGCTTCGGCTGTCAACATCGAGTCCGCGCTCGATAAGAGTGACCTCATACCCCGCCTTCTGAAGAACGTAGGCTGAAAAAAAGCCGGCAGGACCGCTCCCGGCAACAAGGACCTTCTCTTTTCGCTTTTCATACGGGATTTCAAGAGAAAGTGGTTCGGAGTACTTTCCTTTCAAACTGTCGGAGGATATTATAACCTTTATCCGCCAGAGTATATTGTCCTTTTTTCGGGCGTCCAGACTCTTTTTAATGATGCTATATGAAAAATTTGAAATGCCGTTACTTTTTTGTATCTTTCTCTTTAACTGCTCTTCCGAGTAATCAGTCGGCAGAGCTAATTCCTGTTCCTTATATCCCATTCTTACTCCCAGCGGAAAAGTACCGATGCAGTAATCAAAAATGCTATTGTCATTCCTACTAAAATCAGAAGGTTTGGCATTATCTGAATAATCCCGGCACCATCTATCATAACAGCACGGGCGGCTTCTATGAAATGGGTCAGAGGCAGAAATTTTGATGCAGTCTGCATAAAGGCTGGAGCGCCCTCGAGTGAAAAGAATACACCTGAGAAAATAATCATTGGAAACGTCAGGAGGTTCATCAGGCCGCTTGCGAGTTCCTCACTCTTTATCCGTGCCGCGAAAATCAGCCCGAACGAGAGCATACAGAGTATTGCAAGCATCGTTATTAAAATCAGCAGCAGATATGAACCGTTAACCGCGAAATGGAGAAATAAATTTGTCCCGGTGAATACTGCAATTGAAGTAACAAGGACTATCAGAAAACGGCTTCCCATCTGCGCAGTGATGAAGAGCAGGGGGGAAACTGGGGTAGCCTTCATCCGCTTGAGCACTCCGTTCTTCCTGTACCTGACAATAACAAAACCTACGCCGAACATGCAGCTGAAGAGCATGTTCATTCCGATAATTCCGGGAACAACCCAGTCAACATAGCGGATAGGCGCTCCGGTTAAGGCCTTCTCCTGAAAACCCGCAAGCTCGGTGCCGCTTAAGATTCTAAGTAGTTCGGCGGCCGAAGACTCATCATTCAGATAGTATTTCTGTTCATCAAAATCTATCAGCATATCTATCTGATGGCGCCTGATTTTCTCAATCACCTCTTCGATGTCAGATTCATATGGAATCACTTCAATCGAAGAGAGCTCGAGAAACGTTCTGCTCTGCAAGCTAGGCTGCCCCTTGACTCCGACTTTAAACAGGGAATCACTGCCCCCGGCGAAGGCGAAGGAGAACCCGACAACAAGAACTACAGGAAAAAGAAGGTTCCAGAATAGAGTTCCCCTGTCACGGATAAATTCCATTGTGCGCGCGTAAACAATTGCATTAAATTTTTTCATTTATATCATCCTCAGATCAGGATCGCAGTGTGGATCCGGTCAGTTTCAGAAAAAGATCCTCGAGATTCGGCTTCTTGATGGTCAGGCCCTCAAGATTCAAATCTGTCCGGAGAAGTTTTTTCATCGTGGTATCGAGATTCCTCGTTGTAATTTCGAGAAAATCGCCGATTAATATCCCTTCATCGAAAATGAGGTCGTCCCGCCCCGAATGAGGTACCCTGACCAGGGCCCCGTCAAAATGGCTGGACAGAAGGCGCTCCGGACTGTCAATTTCCAGCAGCCTGCCGCTGTCAATTATCCCTACCTGATCACAGAGGACCTCGGCTTCATCCATATAATGAGTAGTGAGAAGTATCGTAGTCTTCTCAGATTTTATCTTCTCAATAAGATTCCAGAAATTACGCCTTGCCTGCGGATCCAGTCCTGTCGTGGGTTCATCGAGAAACAACATTTCAGGCCTTGGAATTATTGCAAGTCCAAGCAGCATACGCTGTCGCTGCCCGCCGGAGAGCTTCCTGTTATCCCTGTCTATGATATCGGAGAGCGAACACACCTCGACAATCTCATCAATACTGCGGGGATTCGGGTAGAGCGCCCTGAAAAGCTTGAGAGTCTCTTTTACAGTTATGAACTCCGGGAGGGCCGTATTCTGGAACTGAATACCGACCTTCTGCTTGAAGTGATTATCAATCTCCTTCTCACGAAAAAAAACCTTTCCTGAAGTAGGAGTAAGAATACCCTCCATCATCTCTATAGTCGTAGTCTTGCCGGCCCCGTTCGGCCCCAGAAGTCCGAAACAGATTCCTTCGGGAATCGAAAAACTGATTCCATTCACCGCCTTAACGCTTCCGAAGTTCTTCCAAAGATTCTCTATACGCATTAAAGTACTCATATATAGAAAGTAGAATCAAAACCATACTGAGTCAACAAAAACCGTGATACTGGAACATTGAATAATTATCTCTTTCTCGCTAATCTATTGCCATGAAAGTTTTAATCATTGTGGATATACAGAAGGATTTTTGTCCGGGCGGAAGACTTGCCGTCAAAGACGGGGACGCGGTTCTCTCACCCTCGAACCGGTTATTAGGCGCATTTAAAGAAGCTGGTCTGCCTGTCATTTTTACCAGAGACTGGCATCCGGCAAACCATTGCTCATTCACGGACTTCGGCGGAATATGGCCCTCTCATTGTGTTGCAGAGACCTCCGGCGCGGATTTTCATGATAATCTGATTATCCCGGATAACGCGCTCATCATTTCAAAAGCAGACAGGCCGGACAAGGACGCCTATTCAGGCTTTGAAGGCACCGATCTTGATACCGAACTTAAAAATCTCGATGCAGATGAAATAATTATTGCCGGGCTTGCGACAGACTACTGCGTAAAAAACACAGTCCTTGATGCACTGCGACTCGGATACAAAACAACGGTTGCACAAGAATGCATAAGAGCCGTAAATATTAATCCTGAAGACGGCAAGCAGGCGGTAAAAGAGATGATCAAAGCAGGAGCCATTTTCGATTCAGTCGTGAACCTGATTAAATAATGCTGGGACAACTATTCGCCCTGCTGACAGCCTTCTGCTGGGCGCAGAATTCGGTTTTCTACAGCATCGCAGGCAAAAGAGTCTCATCCGGCACTGTCACCCACATCCGGCTCTGGATTGCGCTTCCGGCCATCATCATCGTCCATTTTATTTTCCTCGGAAGCATTCTTCCGGACATAGGCTCCTGGCGCTCGCTAGGATTTCTTTTCACCTCCGGACTTGTAGGTTTCTTCATTGCGGACATCTTTATATTTTACGGCTTTGTTGCCATTGGCCCCGGCAGGACCCTGCTGATTCTTACTCTCTCCCCTATCTTGAGTTCAATATTTTCATTCCTGTTTGTCGGAGAGACACTTAATTCTGCCCAGATAATTGGAATTATTGTTACGGTGGCCGGAGTACTCCTTGTCATCTACAATGAGAACAGGATATCAAAAATGGATTCTCATAAGATGAAGGGGATAATATTTGCCCTGATCGGCACCATAGGTCAGGCCGCGGGGATGATTCTCGCGAAAATAGGGATGGAAGGGGTACACCCCATCTCGGCGAACCTCATCAGGATTACTGCGGGACTAACCGGGCTTGTGATCTTCGCACTGCTTAGGCGCTCATTCATAGACGACTTCAGAAAAATGAAAGACCGCAAGGCCCTCGCGCTAATCTCGGTCAGCGCGATAATAGGACCGGTACTCGGGATCATCCTGACCCTCTACGCCTTCCAGCTTGCGCCGGTCGGAATAGTTACAACCTTAAATCAGATAAGCCCCGTCATCCTTCTACCGATTGAGGCGGTGTTCATGGGGCGAAAACTGAATCCTGGCATACTCCTTGGAACCTTAACGGCTGTCGGCGGCGCTGTGCTGCTGTTTCTGTTTTAAAAAATGAATGCCTCTCTGCAAAATCCTGATTTTAATATTATATTTCAAATTCTAAAATAAACCTCGTACCCGCGTCACGTTCCATCTTGATCGACGCATTTAGCTGTTCCGCCAAAGTACCTACAAGCACAAGACCAAAGCCGGTTGAATTTTCAAAATTAACAGACTCCGGTATTCCACAGCCGTTATCATCAATAATAAAAGAAACTCTCCTGTCCTCCAATGTTGCCGAGACTGTAATCACGCCGTCTTCTTTTCCGATAAATGCATACTTCATGATATTTGTTAAAAGCTCGTTAATTATAATTCCAAGCGGCTGCAGCACCTCTGAATCTAAAGCAAAATCATCAAACCTTTTTTTGTTTTAACTATAGATCTATTTGGAAAATTTGAAATGATTTCATCTATAAGCGATGGAAAATATTCTGTAACCGATAATTTGTCATAATCAGCATTCATGTAGAGCTTGTCATACAAGACCATCATAGATTGAACACGCAAGCCGGTATCCTGAAATGCGGCGGCAACAGCAGGATCTTGAAAAATTTCAGCCTCGATTGAAAGAAGGCTATTTATGACATTCAGGTCGTTTTTAACCCGATGATGTACTTCCTTAAGGATTAATTCTTTTTCACCGAGAAGCGCATTAATTCTGGACATATTTCCACTCAGTTGTTTGTTCTTCTCATCGAGATATTGATTTAGATAAACCAGGAAAAGCTATCTGTCTTTAGTCAATTTACTAAGAGTTTCAGGCTGATTACGTCATTTACATTCAGCTGTTCAGAGCTTCTGATCCAATTCCTGAACATAATACAATAAGTGTTACCACGGTAATGAGAGGAATAGTTTGCGCAGTTCTCTTGTTCCTGTTTTAGAGGAAGAATAATCAGATTCATGATATACTGAAAGAAAGCTCAGACAGAAAGATTCCTCAGCCAAGCCAATTCAGAGGAGTATATTATGAAAAAACTTTTTCTGCTGGTTTTCCTTCCACTGCTAATCATTGCCTGCACTGAAAATGCAGCAATTAAGACCGATGCTCAAGAAACTGTTGTAATGTCTAAATCGAGCCTTTCTTTCAATTCAATTGAAAACATGATTCCGAATGGAGACTTTACAATCAGCATTTATACACCATCAGGATGGAATGAATCCGGGACCATTTTCTGCGATAAGTTTTACCGTGAATTAAACTTAAATGTTCCGGCAAAGCTTACCAGCGATATTGTCCGAATCAGAATTACCCAAAACGGAGGCGGCGCAGCGCATCTCGATTCAGTCAGGTTGAATGAAAATCCTCCCCTTTCGGTCAGCGGTGTTGATAACAGTCTGCTGAAACTGCTGAAGTCCGACAACGACGTTCTCGATGTTTCAAAAAAAACCATTGAATGTATTTTTAAGGCCCGGGGCATGCCTGCCGTTCTCACAGTAAGAGCAAGAATAGAAAATGAAGTATTTGACACATCTCCTATTAATCTTCCTGAGACAAATTTAATGAAAGAACCATGGCAGTTCAGGGATTTCTATCACTACACAGCCGCAGCTGATAAATCCCTCGGGATAAAAGAATACTGCCTCTCAGGTTCAGGGCATCCGGACGGGTATGTCTACCTAAACATTACAGACGACTATGAAAACCTTAAAATTGATATAGATCTGACTCCTGATAATACCATGGACGGCGGACTGGATTACGCTAAAGTTTATCTGAAAACAAAAAAAGGACTGAAAAGTTTCAGGATCACTACTGAAAAATCAAGTTGGGGAAATACTGAATTTATTTATACAGACAAAGTCGAATATCAGCACAAAACCTACAACTTTAAAATCCCTTTTGCAGAAGCCGGAATAAGTTCCGGAGACTCTGTTGACATAGCATTTTCGCTTTACGGCACTGTATCAACAGTCTTTTATCAATCAGATATTGCATTTAATACAGCAGCCAATAATTTCCTCGCTGTCTATCAGCGTGAGTCAGGAGGAGATTGGAATATATATGGACAATTGCTGAACACAGACGGGACAGAAAGCGGTTCCGAATTCCTAATAGACAATGCAGCCGGTAGTTCTTGCACACATCCACAAGCCGCTTATAATGCAACAGATAATAACTATCTGGTTGTGTGGGAAGACAGGCGAACCTCGGGAAGTTCAGAAGTCGATATCTACGGACAAATAGTTCCAGCTGACGGGGTTATCAGTATTCTTTCAAATTTTATAATCGACAATGATGTAAATAATCAGCTGACACCGGATCTCTCCTGGGATTCTATAAATAACAGATATCTGAGCGTATTTATGAATTATGACATCAGTGATTATTCTTGTTTTATATACGGACAGCTCATAACCTCCGGAGGAAGCCGCAGTGGTTCGAGATTCGCCATTGATTCAGCCGAAAAGGATCAATGGGACCCCAATGTTGTTTTCAATCCCACGGAAGCTGAATACCTGGTGACCTGGTATACAAAAAACGAGAGCGATGCATTCATCTGTGGGAATCTTGTATCTGCGGCAGGTACTCCGTCAGCAACAAAAATCTTCAGCATCGGAACCAATTGGACAAAAAGCTACCCTGCGGCTGCTTACAATAGAGCAGCCGGAAATTATCTGGTTGTCTGGCGGGAATATGACTGGGATGATAATCCTGATATCCTGGGACGTATAGTAGGGGCAGACGGAACAGCTTCCGGTGCAGAAATAGTTATTGGAGATCTGGCCGACGCTGAAATGACAGAACCGGATATAGTATATGACGCCTATAACAATAACTATCTGGTAATCTGGCGGGATAACCGAGGCACCGATTATGACATCTACGGTAGAAGAGTTACAGCCGCCGGGACTATGCCGGAAGCGGATTTTACTATCGATGTCTCAGCAGGAATTCAGGCTCTTCCTTCTCTGGCAATCAACCCCTACTGCCAGAATTACATAGCAAGCTATATGGACAACTCATGGGACCCGACAACAATATCGTTCGTTTCCGGCGGATCTTCCGGTTGTGTATGGTCGGCACCGGTTCCAGTCTACCCCAGTAACGGCGCGACCGGCCTAAGTTATGATCTAACGTTTATCTGGGAGGAACCCAGTATCCCGACATTACAGACAGCCGCAGCAAAGCTATATATAGGAACCGACGAAGCCTTTACAGGAGTAACTCCGGTTGAAATCGCCGGTACCGGAGCAGCTCGAATACGTTTGGCGGGAATCGGCATTCTGAGCAGCTTTTTGACAGCCGGAGTTTTTCTCCGGAAACGTGCAAAGGGAAAACATGGTCTGATAAAAATTCTGGTTGTTCTCCTATCAGTCACAGGTCTGATTCTTGCAGCGTGTGCCCCGCCGGACAACCCTCCGACAGTGAACACTGGAGAAACCAGTTACCAGCTGACAGGACTGACTGCGGGTACTACTTATTACTGGAAGGTTGCGTATGAGTTCAGCATAGGCATTACAACCGAGAGCCCTGTCTGGAGTTTCACTACATTCTAATCAGGATTCAACCTTCGAGGGTTTTGGTGTTAACTTAAGTGCCAGTGCCGGGCTATACGGTGGTGATGATGGAAATAAGATTGTTATGCCGTCTCGTTCCTGCCTCCAGCCAAGGAGAATGTCGGTCCCCGGAAGTTTCACCTCCATCTCAGGGTCAGCCCACATGTCTTTGAGTGTGACAGATACACCGGAAGGAGTGCCCAGAAGAACGGCGTAAAGTGTGTCAGCTTTTTGGGTAAAGCGGACATCAATTCCCTCACGCGTCTGTCCTTCAGCGGTATGCCACGGACGGGTACCGAAGATAGCCTCACCGTTTACCGCGAGCCATTCCCCCAGACCTTCCAGCCGCTGAAGCTGAAGGGTCGGAATTGTACCGTCGGCCATAGGAGCTACGTTAAGCAGGAGGTTACCATTCCTGCTGACAATATCGACAAACATCTGAACCAGATCTTTGACTGACAGCATATGCTCTGATGTTTCGTTTCGGTTATATCCAAATGAATAGCCGAGGCCGCGGCATGTCTCCCATTTTTTTTCAAGCAGGCCCGGATTACTGGTATACTCGGGCGTTGTGAAGTCGGAGTGCAGGCTCGGGGCAGTCGTCTTTCCTTCAATAAATGCCTTTGTAAGAGTCCGATCCACGAAGGTTCGAAGCCCGGGAAGCCGCATAAGTTTTCCCATACGACCGAGATCCACCTGGTAGAAGCGATCGTTTATAACTCCGTCGGGAACCTTGTTGTAATAATGAGAAAAGAGTTCGGGAATATCTGCCTTTACAGGATATCCGACATCGCCCCACATAACCGACGGCTGGTAGCGGTCAATCAGCTCATGCCAGTGGTTTGTACAGTAATCCACGTATTCGAGACTTTGCGGGACGCTAAGTCCCAGATCGGCGGCCGTTGTGATAGGTTTAATATTGAAGCACCAGTCATAACCGCCACTATAATAAATTCCCATCCGCATTTTATGTGATCTCACCGCAGAGGCAAGCTCTCCGACTATATCACGTTTTGCGGTATAATTTTTCTTAAACGGGTTTGGGTAAGACGTAGGCCAGAGATTAAAACTCTCGCAATGCTTACTCGTCAGGACAACATAGCGGGCTCCTATCCGTTCAAAAAGCACGGCCCAGGCCTCAGGATTCCACTTCTCATTCTCTTTATTGAAGCCTTCGGTAAAATCATCATAAGTAAATTCTGCCCCATAGGTCTTTCTATGATATTCTGCGGTGGGGCTGCCCTTAATCCGGAGGGTATTGAGATACCATTCGGCATAAGGGTTCACAGGCAGGCTCCCGGCCCAGCCGGACTTCTTCAATGACGCAATGATGTCACCTTCGGAAACAACAGCCCAGCCGGGCACGGAGTACAGACCATAGTGGACAAAAATGCCAAGCTTGGCATCATCATACCAGTCGGGAAGACTGTGGTTTGTAATAGATTCCAGAGTCGGTTGATATTTTCCCATCATCGGTTATCATTGACGACAGACCACAGGGCAAGTACGACTGCTATGGAGCCGGCAGCTCCGGTATAGAACGTTTTTACTGCAATGTACGCCCAATTGCTTAAACCTTCAGGGCTGATCAGGTAGATTAGACCGTCCAGAAGAAGTCTTCCAAAAAGGACAGCACTGACGGTCATTATGATCAGGGCCCGAAGCGCCGTACACTCAGGCAGTTTCAGAACCCGCCGCTGCCGGACTTTAGCTGATATGCTGAGATTGCCGTCGGAGGGCCATTTAAAAACATGCAAAAAACCCTTGTCATCTCTGCGCGTCCACCTGCCGACATACTGCATCCGCTCTACCGCTTCAGGAGAAAAAACTCCATCTGAAGTCGGGCCTTCATTGAGAAGATAGTTCCCGCCGCGGCTGACCACATTCATGAGATTTTCAACCAGGTCGACCGGATTCTTCCAGGCCGTCTCGTCCGGCTTATATGCCCAGCTGTCACCCATAGTCATGCAGACTTCCCATCTCTGGCACCGCTCAGGCGGTGCTCGGTGCTTTGCAGGCTGTCTTTTTCAATCATGATAGGATCCTCCAACATTCAGCGGAAATTATGCATTTTGTTAATTATAGAACGGGCCTGTAAATAACCGCTACCATTTTTTTACTGACAGGAGCATATATCAGGTTTATCTGCTAAAATGTCATTATGACTAAGGAAACTGGATTCATTCTGACATCTCACTGCCTGGACATTAAAGGGAAATGTGAACTTCATTTTTACGGCACGGGTTCCAACGGGCCGTTTAAATTAATATTTTCACCACACCGGCCTTTGTTCTTCGTGAACAGAAATTTTCCAATCGAAAACACATCCGAATATGAACGAAAAGAACTTGCCATGGTGGATTTTGCAGATAATAAAGTTGATGCACTCTATTTCAACTCTCTTAATAGTTTCTTTGACTGCCGTCGCCGGCTTAAGGAAAACGGTATCAGATTATATGAATCGGATATCAGAGCAGAAGACCGTTTCCTGATGGAGCGATACATCAATGGCGGCATAGAAATTGAGGGAACATCGTATAAAAACGGAAATCTCAACATATTTCATAACCCCGGAATAACCGGGGCGGTTTACCGACCTGAGCTTAAATGGCTCTCCTTTGACATAGAGACAGGAAACGACGGAAGCATATATTCTATCGCTTTTCACCTTACCGGCGGCACAGAGGTAAAGCATGTCCTGATGCGGGGTGAATCTGAGCCGCCCGGAGAGAACTGGATAACCTTCTGCTCCGACGAGAAGGTTCTACTTAACAGCTTCATTCGCTTCATAGGCGAACATGATCCTGACTTGATTATCGGCTGGCATGTGATAGGCTTCGACCTGAAGTTTCTTGAAACCCGCGCGGCGGTTCATGGAATAAGCCTCAAAACAGGAAGGGGATTCAGGAAATTAAGAATCAATGAAAAACGCAGCGGATTATTTTCCGCCGAGATAGAAGGTCGCCTGGTAATCGACGGTCCCCAAACCCTCAGGACAGCCTTCTATAAATTTGAAAACTATAAACTTGAAACTGTAGCGCAGGAACTGCTCGGCCGCGGCAAGGACATTACTCCTGATGAGGATAAGGTAGCCGAAATAGAAAGGCGCTTTAATGAGGACAAGAAAGCACTCGCCTACTACAATCTCGAGGATGCGGTGCTTGTAACAGAGATTTTTCAGAAAACCGCCATCATCGATCAGCTTGTAACCCGAAGTCTGATAACAGGTCTTCAGGTTGACAAGGTACATATGTCTGTCGCCGCCTTCGATCATTTCATGCTGCCGCAATTCCACCGAAAGGGCATTGTTGCTCCGGATACCGCCGATGTCATCCCTGGAGGCCATGCGGCCGGCGGCCATGTATTTACCTCAGCCCCCGGGCTCTATCCTCACGTTGTTGTCCTGGATTTCAAAAGCCTTTACCCCACTATTATGAGAACCTTCTTCATCGATCCCTACTCGAGGATGAAATCAGCCACCCATACTGTAAAGACGCCCGAAGGCATTGCATTCTCCCGGACTGAACACATTCTTCCGGTCTTTCTCAAAGAGCTCATGGGCAAACGGGCTCGCGCAAAGACCGACGGAGATGAGTATCTATCTCAGGCAGTAAAGATCCTTTTAAACAGCTTCTACGGGGTTATGGGAACAACAGGCTGCCGCTTCTACCACCCGGATCTCCCGACGGCAATAACCGGAACAGGACAATGGATACTGAAAACCTGTACCGAATATCTGCGGGATCGCGGCTATACTGTCATCTACGGAGATACCGACTCTGTCTTTGTTTCCCTGACTAAAGAGGAGAAGAACAAGCCTTCTGAGGCCGGAGAACGCCTGGCTGATGATGTGAACATCTATTTCACCCGGATACTATCACAGGATTGGGGTGTAGAGTCCCAGCTCGAGATCGAGTTTGAAAAGCATTATCCCAAGTTCTTCCTGCCGCCGATGCGCAATTCAAATGAGGGAGCGAGAAAAAGATATGCAGGCCTCCTTGAGAATGGAGAGATTGAGTTCAAGGGACTTGAAACAGTGCGTTCCGACTGGACCGAACTTGCGAAAAACTTTCAAAAAGAACTGTTCCGTCGCTTCTTCAGCGGGGAAGATATGAAAAAATGGATCAGGGGATTTGTAGAAGATCTGAAAGACGGCCGCTACGATGATCAAATTGTATACCGAAAACGGATAAAACAAGGTAAAGACAAGTATATAAAAACGAGCCCCCCTCATATCAAGGCGGCAAGGAAGATTGACCCGGAATGGAAGATGAATCTCCACGAAATATCCTATATAATGACCGCCTCCGGCCCCACACCTGTTGGAATGGACGGCGGGACCGTGGATTACGCGCATTATATCGAGAAGCAGATAAGACCCATAGCCGACGGTGTGCTCTTTGCAGGCGGTGAGGATTTTGACTCAATAATCGACGGCCGCCAGCTGGATCTATTCTGAAGCTGATAGAATTGTTTTGGTTATAATGCTTTAACCTCTTAAAATTACCTCACTCAATTCCCCTTTATCTCCTCGACAATACCGCAGTCAGCCTCCTCAAGCCAGACGAGCTCTTCGTTCGGCAACTCCGCGAGAATCCAGCCTACCCGCCGCTGCTTTACAGCAAACTCGACACCTTGGTATAAGGGAGCGTCAAATGCAGATTCATAACTGCGGCTGTCGCCCAAACGGCCTATGGTTGAATCTTTGGTAACAACCCCATGCATAATCTTTGAACTGCGTATATCAATGAAAAAGGATCCGCCCATAGCCAAAGCAATAATCAGCGAGACAACAGCAGTCTTTATGAACGCTCTTCCTAGCCTGCTTGTTATCAGCGACGACCAGAAAACAAGGTTTGCTGCAATTAATATAATCATCTTCCACATTGCCGGCAGAAGATAGTGACCGAATAAAAGGATATGAAGAATCTCGTTCTCGGTGTTAATACTGAATCCGTTTTTCTGAAGAGATCTTGCATAATCCAGATTATCTTTAATTTGTGCATCGTTCGGAGAATAAAGAAGAGCCTTGCGGTAGTTAAGTATTGCGTAACCAATTTCATCGAGCCGCACATAGGTATTCCCCATATTATAATACAAGCCCGAATTAACCGTCCCAGCGCTGATGATTGAATTGTAATAACTCACTGCCTCCCGGTAAAACTCTTTAGCTGCTGCAGGGTCAGTCAGAAGAAGCTCGTTTCCTTCCTTGAAAGCAGCCTCCGCGCTTGAAAGCAGCGCTTCACTATCGGTCATGGTCTCTGCACCCAGATTACCGGCGGTGAGAATTATTATTGATATTAAAGTAAAAAATCGGAGTTTTTTATGCATTTCGCTCCTCCTTTGCCCCAAGAATTTCAACCGCCGTTGCCGCAACGGCCCTGGCCTGTTCGGGAGAAATCTCCATTTTCCCATAGAGAACAGAGTTTATCTGTTCTATGACATCTTTCAGACGGGTTTCATCCTGAGCATCTCCGTGTGCTTTAAGAAAAGCTGATAGGTGCCGGTCAAAATCCCTGATATAACTTTTCGGGTCATCTGTTCCGGCTTTCCGGGATGCTTTCAGAAGCCGTCTCAAGGCCCTGCGCCGATCCACTCGGGCTTCCGCCCGCGCTCTGACCTGGGGAAGCAGTCCTGTATATATCAATATTATCAGAAAGACCGCCGGCGGAAGGAGAAGCAGAATCTTTATCAAAGCAGAATCAGTGAGTCTATCGATCATTATCCTGTCTGATGTAAGAAGTTCTTTTCCGCTGTAGTTGTAGTAGATTCCTTCACGTTTTCTCTCAAGCAGAATTTTCTTGTCTTCCGCCCCTCCAGGGTCCGAGCCTTCGATCTCCGCCGAGGTGACAATCTTTGTATCAAGAACCCGGATTGGAACAGCTGCAGAAGAAGAATACTCATAGTTTTCGGATTCGGTATTAAAGTAACTGAAGCTCAAGGGCGGAATCATCTTAATCGAAGCATCCTTAATTCTCACAGTCTGCGTGATTATTTTACTGCGTCCTTCAACCCGGGACGAAGATCGCGTATCAGGAAGATCAATTCCTTCTCCGAGATACCCGCCAAGCGGCGGAATTCTTATATCGGTATTATTCATTCCTGTAACAGCCAGACTCAAGGTCATAGGATCACCAATATGGACCTCAGAGGGTTCGACACTTACTTCCATAGAAATCCGACCGGATAAACCGAAAAAATCATCCGGCTGACCTTCTTTCGGAAAAGGCAGAACCTGAATAGCTGCAGACTTGCCTGCAATCACGGAACGGCCGTAGACCTCCTGCCGCTGAGTCCTGCCGAAAAAGTCCTGCACCCTCTGATAGCCGGTTACTCTCTCAAATGAAGCCGTTGCATTCTGCAGCGAGATGCGTCCGGCAGCCGCCGGCCGGATTTTCAGTACTGCCGATAATCCGGCCTTATCCCCCTGATCCTCTCTGCTGAATATAACAGGACTGCCGTTAAGGTTTATTTCATAACTTTCATTGTTTCCTTTTCCTGTATCACTCTTAAAGGGCATAGACTCAAGACCAGGTATAGATATTTCAAGAGTCCGAAGACTCTGCCCATACAGGAATCTCACCTTAAGACTGCATTCCTCATTCAGGTATACCCGGCTTCGGTCAAACTCAAGTTCAAGTCTAAAATCATCAGACTGCTGAGGCTGCTTCACATCGAGAACAAGCTGTCGGCTTATAAGGTTTGCACCTTCTATATTAACTTCAATGCTCGGAATAATAATCCGCCCCGCTATTTTGGGAGTCAGCTTATATGCATAAACATAAGCCTTGCGGATGTTTTCGCTGACCTTGCCGTTTATATTAGTAATGGATCTGCTGCTCCGGACAGTTCCGCCCAGAGGTTCAACCCTCACTTCCGGAATATCCAGATTAGGGGATATGGCATCCTCGCTTCCCTGAAGATAAAGTGTAAGCACAACAGAGTCACCAAGCCAAATTTGTTCCTCTCCCAGCTCGGCAGACAGAGACAGGCTCTGCGCCGACAGTCCGGCGACAGACATCAGGAATATCAGAATAATCAGAGTGAGTTTTTTACCAGTTCCGCTCAGCATCGGTAATGCCTCCCATTTTATCAAGTCGGTTTCGCTGCTCATCATTCTCGGCTTCCTGATTGAGGATGTCTTCAGCCTCGCCGTCACTTGCTTTATCATCGACTTTGTCGACGGCTTCGGCAGAAGGCTGCCCGGCAGCCGAAAGCGAATGTTCGGCCGCCGCCTGGTATTCAGCGGCTCTTTCGCGATCCCCCTTTTTAAGGGCTTCAGCCGCTTTGCTCTGGCTGACAGCCGCGTCATTCAGGCCGGCCGACTCGGAAGCTTTCTGCAGCTGCTTCTGCTCATCGGCAAGCTCCGAAGCGGTGCCGTCCCCGCTTCTCGTGCGGCCGCTGAGATCCTGCTGCCTCTCAAGCATCTGGCCGGGGTCATTCCCGTCTTGTCCGTCTTGTCCGTCTTGTCCGTCTTGTCCGTCTTGTCCGTCTTGTCCGTCTTGTCCGTCTTGTCCGTC
>JAEKNX010000015.1 GCA_016839055.1 Spirochaetales bacterium | reverse complement strand
AGGGCGACAGACCTTCCGGCGGATACCAGGGCCAGGGCGGCGGTTACCAGGGCAATAGACCTCAGGGCGACAGACCTGCAGGTACCGGTTACCAGGGCAATAGACCTCAAGGCGATAGACCTTCCGGCGGATACCAGGGCCAGGGCGGCGGTTACCAGGGCAATAGACCTCAGGGTGACAGGCCTGCCGGTGGATACCAGGGACAGGGCGGCGGATACCAGGGTAATAGACCTCAGGGTGACAGGCCTGCCGGTACCGGTTACCAGGGTACCAGGCCTCAGGGCGACAGACCTGCCGGTACCGGATACCAGGGCAATAGACCTCAGGGCGACAGACCTGCAGGCGGCGGATACCAGGGTGGAAGACCTGCCGGTGGCGGCGGATACCAGGGTGGAAGACCTGCCGGCGGCGGCGGTTACCAGGGTAGACCAGGCGGACCAGGCAGCAGACCAGGCGGACCAGGCGGAAAACCAGGCACTTCATCGGCAACAGCAGATGAAAACAAGAAAACACCTGGACGAAAGGTTTTTAAAACAAAGAAAAAAGCTGATTATAGGAAGAGAACAGATCTTGAGAGAGATTTTCATATAAAGAAGAAGACTGTACAGCGTGCAAACCCTGTGCCTTCTGAAATTGAGATGATGGAAGTTATCACAGTTTCCGACCTCGCCAGAAAGATGAACCTTAAAGCTTCTGAACTTATCGGGAAGCTTATGGGAATGGGCATGATGGTCACAATCAATCAGCAAATTGATGCGGAAACTGCCGAAATACTTGCGGGTGAGTATAACTGCAAGGTAAAAATAGTTTCTCTCTACGATGAAACTCTTATTGAAAGCGAAACAGACATCGATGAGGATCTTCAACCAAGATCTCCGATTGTCACCATCATGGGTCATGTAGATCATGGTAAAACAAAACTTCTCGATGCGATTCGTGAAACTGACATTGTCGCCGGTGAGCATGGTGGAATAACCCAGCATATAGGTGCTTACAAGGTAGAACTCGACCAGGGCGCAATCGTCTTTCTCGATACTCCCGGTCATGAAGCATTTACAATGATGAGAGCCAGAGGGGCTCAGGTTACGGATATCGTTATCCTTGTGGTAGCGGCAAACGACGGAGTAATGCCTCAGACTATTGAAGCCATTAACCATGCTAAAGAGGCAAAGGTTCCTATTATAATTGCGGTAAATAAATGCGACCTTCCCGAGGCCAATGTTGACCGAGTTAAACAGCAACTTTCAGAATACAATCTTATTCCTGAAGACTGGGGCGGAACTACTCTTTTTAACGAGATATCGGCGCTTACGGGTACCGGTGTTAAAGAACTTCTTGATACCATTATTCTTCAGGCAGAGCTTCTTGAGCTCAAAGCAAATAAAAACTGCCGAGCAGAAGGTAAGGTTATAGAATCTAAGGTTGATCAGGGCCGCGGTATTGTATCTTCTGTACTTATTGAGCGCGGAACCCTCCGGGTTGGAGACACTTTTGTCGCCGGTATTTACCCGGGCAAGGTCAGAGCGCTCTTCGATGACAAGGAAAACAAGATAACCGAGGCCGGACCGGCAACGCCGGTAGAGATTCTCGGCTTTACCGGACTGCCCAGCGCAGGATCACCTTTTCAGGTTACTGAGAATGAAAAAACGGCCAGGATGGTCGGCGAGAAACGTCAGGAACTCGAGAAACTCGGAAAGGCTGAGAACCTCACTAAGATAACCCTGGATAATCTCTATGATTCTATCCAGGACGGTGCTATTCAGGAACTCAAGGTTATTATTAAGGGTGATGTTCACGGTTCGGTTGAGGCCTTACAGACTTCACTCAAGAAGCTTAGTACTGATGAGATTAAACTAACTCCTATACATTCTGCAGTCGGCGCTATCGTCGAGAATGACGTTACCCTTGCCTCGGCATCGAACGCTATAATTATCGGTTTCCACGTAAGACCGACGGCTAAGGCTCAGGCAATAGCTGAAAGAGAGAAGGTTGATATTCGAAAGTACAACATTATCTATGATGCGGTTGCAGATATTAGGGCCGCGATGGAAGGGATGCTTGCTCCTGAACTTTCTGAGGAAACCCTCGGAACAGCTGAAGTACGTGAAGTCTTTAAGGTGCCGAAGATTGGTCTTATTGCAGGTTGTTATGTCAAAAGTGGAAAAATTAGAAGGAATGAGAGCGCCCATGTTATTCGTGAAGGTGTCATCCTCCACTCAGGTAAGATTACCTCACTCAGGAGATTTAAGGACGACGCGAAGGAAGTTGAAACCGGTTATGAATGTGGTATCGGAATTGAAAACTACCTTGACGTTCAGATAGGCGATATCTTTGAAGTCTATGTTATAAAGGAAACTGCCCGTAACCTTTAAGGTTCGGTGCCGAAAGGAACGTTATGGCGGAATTCAGGCTACAGAGAGTTGAGAATATGATCCGTGAACTCATCAGCGACTTGATTATGAAGGGTACTGTAAAGGACCCCAGAATCAGTCGGCTGGCGTCAATCTCACGGGTTGATATTTCTAACGATCTATCCTTTGCTAAAATATATATTTCCGGTTTCGAAAATGAGAAGAAAATTATTTCCAGCGTCGAAGCTCTGAATCATGCCTCCGGTTTTATCCAGAGCAAGCTTGGAAAAAAGATGCATACACGTACAACTCCAAAACTGAAATTCATCTTCGACAGTTCAATCAAAGATGGATTTGAGATGACGAAAAAACTCGATGCGATGAATATTGTACCGCAAAACCCTAAGAGCGACGTTGACTGATATAAACGGAATTCTGCTTTTAAATAAACCCGCCGGGATAACCTCGTTTAAAGCATTGGGCAATATTAAAAAATTGCTCAAAGAAGAGCAGGGCGAGAAGGTGAAAGTCGGTCATACCGGGACTCTTGATCGTTTCGCGGAAGGTCTTTTAGTAGTTTTGACCGGAAAATTTACAAAACTTAATCCCGTCTTCACCGATTTCGATAAAGTCTATGAGGCGGAAATAAAATTTGGCGTTTCAACAGAGACCCTCGATCCAGAAGGGAAGATAACAGAGACCTGCATGCCTCCGGATATAGAAATTATCAATGAGAAAATAAATGATTTCAGGGGCAAGATCAGTCAGCGCCCTCCGATTTTTTCTGCAGTGCATGTAGACGGCGAGCGGGCATATAAACGGGCTCTCCGCGGTGAACTCAAAGAACTTCCGGTTCGGGAAATTACCATCTATGAGTTTGAAATTATTGGATGGGAAAAGCCCTATCTGCGGTGCAGAATCCATTGTTCGAAGGGAACATATATTAGATCAATCGCGCGGGATCTCGGCAAAGCCTGCGGCTCGTGTGCTCATCTTACGGAGCTTAAACGCCTGTCAGTCGGACCCTTTTCTACCGATTGCGGAGTCTCCGATACTGAATTTAATCCGAAGACTGATCTCATAACCGGACGATCTGTTTTTCACAGAATTACGGAGTTTAATCCCGGCCTTTTCAGGCTGGCTGAAGTAGAAGAAAAGAGTGTGTCCTGGATAAGAACCGGTAAAGAGCTCTCCGATGATCTTTTTATCGACAAACTTTCCGAAGACGGTAAATACGCTATTTTTTCGAATGGGATGTTTTTAGCCTGTATTACAAAAACATCAGGCCAGTATTCTTATATATTTGTAGCAGCTTGAAAGAGAATCGTAATGAGAATTATTGATTGGGACGATTTTGCGGCCGACGGAATTGAATCTGATGAGCCTGTATCATTTACAACGGGAGTATTCGACGGAGTGCACCTGGGGCATTATCAGCTCCTGGATTGCTTGAAATCACAGGCTAATCTTAAGCCTGTACTGGCTACATTCGTCGGGAACCCATTTCGGCTTCTGAGGCCTGACAGTTTTAAGGGAGACATAACGACTCTCCGGCAGAAACTCAGACTGCTCGAAGATGTCGGCTGCTGGACTGTTATTCTGATTGACTTTTCTATGAAATTCAGTAAACTGTCAGGAAGGGATTTTTTTGCTTATATTATAAAGCATCTCAATCTTAGCCATCTTGTTTTAGGCAAAGATCATAAGCTTGGAAACATGGGGGACACAACCGCTTTTCAGGCAAGAGAAATGCTTGAGCCGATGGGAGTTAAAGTTGACATTGTCGAACCGCTTATATCAGCCGGAGTGCCTGTAAGCAGCACGAGAATTCGAATTGCTGTTGAAGAGGGTGACTTCAGCACTGTCGAAAACCTTCTTGGAAGAAAGCATGAACTTGACCTTGAAGGTCTTGACATAAAAAAAGGAACCAGTTCTCCTCTAATCAGGAGGAATGATATAAAACAGGTTATACCACTGCGGGGTAGATATGCTGTAGACCTTGCAAATGGTAGAAATGCCTTTGCCGCAAAAATAAATATTCTTGAAGACAGGATTACATTTGATGATTATCCTGATTTTCAAGTAGAAACACTAACTTTTAATAGCCTTTTGTAGGAGAAGATGATGTTAACAAAAGAAAGAAAACAGGAAATTATCACAGAATACGGACAGGATGATAAAGATACAGGTTCAACAGAAGTTCAGATTGCACTGCTTACTGAGAGAATTCAGGACCTTACAGGACACTTTAAGTTGCATAAAAAAGATCATGGTTCAAGAAGAGGTCTTCTAAAGATGGTTGGTCAGCGACGAACACTTCTTAAGTACCTTAAAAAGAATGACCTTGATTCATACAGAGCAATTCTGAAGAAACTTAATCTCAGAAAGTAATTAAATAGGAATAATTTATGATTAATACAGTACGTCTGGAAATTGAAGGAAAAGAGCTGGTTCTCGAAACTGGTAAGATGGCAAAGCAGGCTAACGGATCAGTTTACGCTACATACGGCGGATCTGCCGTCCTTGCAACAGCCTGCTGCGGAAGCAAACCAGTTGAAGGCCTAGATTATGTTCCTCTTCAGGTTGAATATAACGAAAAATACTATGCCGCCGGGAAAATTCCTGGTGGATTTCTAAAAAGAGAGGGAAGACCTAAAGATAAGGAAATCCTTGTCTGCCGTTTAATAGACAGGCCTATGCGCCCTCTGTTTCATAAGTCTTTTGGAAGAGAGATTCAGGTTGTACCGACCGTTGTCTCATCCGATCAGATCAATCCGCCAGATGTTATTGCGATGATTGCCTCTTTCGCAGCAGTGAGTATCTCTGATATTCCATTTGAAGGTCCTGTAGGAGCTGTCAGGGTATGTTACCTGGACGGAAAATATGTAATTAACCCTACTTTTGAGCAGATGAAAGATTCTGATCTCGATATCATCGTATCCGGTTCCGAAGAGGGGATCACGATGGTTGAGGGCGGGGCCAAGGAAGTTTCAGAAGAACTCATGCTCGGCGCAATTGATAAAGCAAGGGTTGTAATCGACAGCATCTGTAAGATGCAGAAAGAACTCGTTGCTAAATGCGGTCTTAAGAAACTTCCTCTTACAGAGAGTACTATCGTAATTGAAAACAGAGATGATATCCACGCCGATGTTTATCCGAAAATGGAAGTAGCATGCTTTGTACTTGGAAAATTTGTCCGCCATGCAGCCATTAAAAGTGTCATTACTGAGGCCCGTGAGAAATACTGCGGTGATTTCACCGATGACCAGAAGAAGCTTTTTGATGCTCTAATGGAAGAAATTGAATACACAATCGTTCGTAAGTCAATCCTTGAGAAAAAGGTAAGAACTGACGGACGTGGCCCCGAAGATATCAGAAAAATAACATGCGAAATCGGAATTCTCGATCGTGCTCACGGTTCAGCCTTGTTCACCAGGGGTGAAACCCAGAGTCTGGGTATTACAACACTCGGAACTGTTTTCGATGAGCAGATGGTTGATGATATAGACGGTGATAAACGTTATAACAATTTTATGCTTCATTACAATTTTCCTCCCTTCTCGGTTGGAGAATGTGGAAGAATGGGAACCGGTAGACGCGAAATAGGACATGGGCATCTTGCTCAGCGTGCCCTTGCAGGTGTTCTTCCACGTAAAGAAGATTTTCCGTATACTATTAGAATAGTTTCCGAGATTCTTGAATCAAATGGTTCTTCCTCAATGGCTACTGTCTGCAGCGGAACCCTTTCACTTCTGAATGCCGGTGTTCCAATCAAGAAGCCGGTTGCAGGTATTGCAATGGGCCTTATCACAGATAAGGAGAATACAGTTGTTCTTTCAGATATCCTCGGTGAGGAAGATCACCTCGGTGATATGGACTTCAAGGTCTGTGGTACCGAAGAAGGAATTACCGCCTTCCAGATGGACATCAAGATTTCCGGAGTAAGCTCTGAGATAATGACAACAGCGCTCGCTCAGGCAAAACGCGGAAGAATGCACATTCTCGGCATTATGAATGAAACCATTAGTAAGCCAAATGAAACAGTGTCAGAATTCGCACCTAGAATTATTTCACTATCAATTCCTGAAGACAAGATTGGCGCTGTAATAGGGCAGGGTGGAAAAACCATCAAGACTCTTTCAGAGAGATTCGGTGTCAGTATCAATATCGAACAGGACGGCACTACAACCGTTTCAGGTAAGAACAGTAAGGCAGCTGAAGATGCTCTTGCGGCTATAAAAGGTCTGGTTGAGGATCCTGAAATTGGGTCAATTTATACCGGAACCGTTAAACGGATTGTCGATTTCGGCGCTTTCGTTGAGTTCCTTCCTGGAAAAGAAGGTCTATGTCATATTTCAAGACTTTCACGCGCAAGAATCAACAAGGTTAGCGAAGTACTCGAGATGAATCAGGAAATTCCCGTCAAGATCATTGAAATTGACAGGATGGGGCGGATTAACCTCAGTTACATCGACGCCAAAGAAGATCTTGAAAAGAAGAACACATAATCTACTCAGAAAATAATAACTACCCGGTAAAGTATAAACTAAGCCGGGTATTTTTTTAATCAGGAGTTAAAGATGCAAAAAATACTAGTTCACTACAAGAGTAGTTCGGAACTCGAGCCCGTCTATTCATCCGAATCAGCATCAGGAGCCGATCTGAAGGCCGATGTTATTGCAGATATCGTGCTTACTCCCGGCATTCAGCAGCTTGTACCTACGGGTATGTTTTTCGAAATACCTCCCGGATTCGAGGCACAGGTCAGACCCAGATCAGGCCTTGCCGCCAGATCAGCGGTAACTGTTCTAAATACTCCCGGCACCATAGATGCCGACTACCGAGGTGAGGTTAAGGTTATTCTAATAAATTTTGGAAAAGAAGATTTCATAATCAGGCGCGGAGACAGAATAGCACAGCTTATATTCGCCCCTGTAGTCAGAGCCCAGTTTGAAAAGACATTTGATCTTACAGAATCTGTCCGCGGGGCAGGCGGTTTCGGTTCTACCGGCATCAGCGACTGAAATAAATCAGCACTTTCTTAATCTTGATATCTAGTGCTGGAATAAGCAGGAAAAACAGGTTAAAATTAAAATACGTGGCAAGAAGATTTACTAATATTTATAAATATACAGCCGGAGAATTCCTCTTTTCATTTTTTGTGGCATTTCTCTTTTTCTTTTTTATTTTTTTCGTCAATCAGATTCTGCTGATTGCCGAGGAGATACTTTCAAAGAACATAAAAATTTCCGCGGTTCTACGCTTGTTGTTTTATTCGCTTCCAGCGATAGTTTCATTTGCCTTTCCCTTTGGTGCCCTTGTAGGGGCCCTGATGGCTATAGGCCGTTTGTCTTCCGACAATGAAATCCTGGCCCTCCAGGCCTGCGGAATTCCGTATTCACGTCTTTTTATTCCGATCGCTATACTCGGAGTAGTGTTCTCCGCCGGCAGCTTTATCATCAACGACATATTCCTCCCTCTCGGGACCATAAAATTCAGCCAACTCTACCGGGAAATTCTATACTCAAATCCGGAACTCGAGCTTTCTCCTTATTCAATAAAGCGATATCAGAGAACAACGATAATTACCGGAAATATTCACGATAAGGAAATCTCTGATATCGTGATAATCGACAAGACTCCGGAAAAGGACAAGAGGATAATTCTCGCAGATTCCGCCTCACTTAACAAGCTTGAGGAACAGAATGGCGTTATTTCCCTCTATCTCGACAATGTCTTTATCCAGACATTCAATAAACAAAAAAAAAATGATTACAACTATATGTCTTCCGAATCCATGACCTACAATATACTTCTTCGCGACATATCGTTTTCAATAAGATCCCCCGGTCCTAGAGAAATGAGCTCGCGTGATGTTAAGACTGAGGTTGATAAAAAAACAGAGCTTCTTGATGTGAAGAAGATGAAAAATATGCAGGCAGCAGATCGCGCAGCTGTCTCCATGGAGGCGGAGTATTATTATCAGAGCGCTATACCGCCTCCTCTACGGAGTAATAAATTCCTTGAATCGTCCAGACAGGATTATTCAAGCCGCCGCCTTAAAGATATCAGCGACAGATCTCTTCAGATATATCTGGTAGAATATTACAAGAAATTTTCTCTTCCGTTAGCCTGTTTCGCGTTCGTGTTATTCGCTTTTCCTGTAGGGATGTTCACAAAACGAAGCGGCCGGTCGGTCGGGTTCGGAATTGGCCTTCTTGTTGCCGTGTTGTACTGGGGATTGCTGTTTGCCGGTCAGACATTCGGGATACAGAACAATTCATCGGCACTGCTTGCCATGTGGATGCCTGATCTTGTAATAGTAGGAGCCGCGGCAGTCTCCGCGTTTGTGAAATTCAGATCATGATGGAGGGTAAATGGTAAGAACAATAGACAGAATGGTAATAAGAAACTTCATTCCCATATTCCTGATGGCAATTTTATTTTTTGTCCTCATCCTTGAATTAGTCGATCTATTTGCCAATCTCTGGCGGTACATCAACAATGAGGTTACGATCTTCCAGATTCTTCAGGTTTTCATGTTTTATATCCCCAAATGCATCAACCTCTCTCTTCCTATGTCACTGTTATTCGCTGTTTCCTATACTCTGGGAAATTTCTATGCTAATAATGAATTGATAGCGGTTTTCGGATCCGGGATTTCCCTTTTCAGGTTTGTTACCTCACTTCTTGTACTCGGCATCCTGCTCAGTATTTCTTCTTTTTTCTTTGAAGAAAAGGTGGTCATCGAGACTTTTAGTATGAAAAATGAATTATCTCATCAGCTGCTTCGCCAATCAGATTCTCTGAACAATAGTAATCCTACAGTAATCGACAGAAACGGTATGATAATCTACAGCGCTGATTTCTATAATGATAAGGATATTACACTTTCCAATATAATCGTTATCGAAAAGGATTCTCAGGGCAATCTGGTGCAGTCCATAAACAGCGAATGGGCCGACTGGAATGCGGAGAGAGGGCTATGGGAGTTTCACAGATGCAGAAGATATTACTTCAAAGAGGAGACCGGTTTCTATGAGATCGATTATTCCGATGAATATTCAAATCCGCTCATGAATACAATTCCTTTTACCTTCAGAAGAAGCGTAAGAAATGTTGATGAGATGAGAATAGGTGACGCCAGAGCATGGATAACATCGCTTAAGAAGGCCGGCCTGCCGTACACCGAGGCTCTGACCACTTATTATCGGCGGTTCTCATTCTCGCTCACCCCCTTCATCGTCTGTCTTCTCTCGAGCGCGGTAGGCGGACGTTTTAAGAAAAACATACTGCTTATGAGCCTGCTGACAAGTCTCATTGTTTCGGTTGTATTTTACGTAATGCAGATGATAATGGCAATCTTCGCTAATATCGGTTATATTTCACCTGCGGCGGGTGCCTGGACTCCGTTTTTATTTTTTACAATAGCCGGTTTGTTTACATACCGTTGGGCACATTCATAGTCACACAAAATACCAAAGGAGATTGTATTGAACTTTACGATAACAGATAGCGATTCCGATTCAAAGGCGAGAAACGGTATTATCGAACTTCCTCACGGCAGCCTTGAGACTCCGGTTTTCATGCCGGTCGGAACAAATGCCGCGGTTAAGGCACTTCATCATGAAAGGCTGGACAAGACCGGTTTTAAGCTAATTCTTGCTAATACCTACCACCTCTACCTCAGGCCGGGAATGGATCTTATTGAAGAATTCGGCGGAATTCATAAATTCAGCAACTGGAAACATAATATTCTCACCGACAGTGGTGGATTTCAGGTTTTTTCACTGGCGCCTTTTAGAAAAATAAAAGAGGACGGTGTCTACTTTCGTTCACACATCGATGGTTCTTATCACACACTGACTCCGGAAAAGGTAGTACAGCTTCAGAAAGCCTTCATGAGCGATATCATGATGCAGCTCGATGTCTGCACGCCGCCGGAGATAACCTATAAGAAAGCACTCGAGGCGCTCGAGTTGACCACCAGATGGGCAGAGCGCAGCCGAACAGAATGGTTGAAGGAAAAGCCGGGTTACGAGGGAGTTCTTTTCGGAATCGTCCAGGGAAACTTCTACAAGGATCTTCGTAAGAGAAGCGCCGAGGAAATAGTTGAGCTTGATCTGCCGGGAACGGCTATCGGCGGTCTTTCAGTCGGAGAGGAATACAATCAGTTCCGTGACTTTCTATCATATACAGCAGAGTTTCTGCCGGTAGAAAAACCGCGCTACCTGATGGGCATCGGCACTCCGGAATATATTCTCGATGCAGTCGAGAACGGGATAGATCTTTTTGACTGCGTGCTTCCAACCAGAATTGCCCGTAACGGTACTGTATTCACTCCTGAAGGCACAATATCTCTCAAGAAGGCGGTTCACGCCTCCTCACATGAACCAATAGACTCCACATGCACCTGCCATGCCTGTACTGATTACTCACGGGCGTACTTAAGACATCTTTTCAAGGCGGGAGAGATGCTCGGTCCCATGCTGGCCTCTGAGCACAACCTTCATTTCCTGAATAATCTTGTTGTCAATATCCGGGAAAGCATCCGAAAGGGAGAGTTCATGGCTTTCAAGGCTGGCTTCCTGAAGAATTACAATTCGAAAAATTCAACAGGTAAGGCCGGCTGAGGATGGCTGAGAAAAGTACTGCAAGATCCGCATTAACTGTGATGATCTGCACCCTGGCATCCCGTATTCTCGGATTTGTTAGAATAGCAGTTATATCAGCACTTTTCGGCGCCGGAGGAATAGCGGATGTCATAAATCTGACATTTTCGATTCCAAATAATCTCCGAAAACTTTCGGCGGAAGGCGCACTCTCATCCGCCTTCATTCCGGTTCTGTCAAAATCAATAGTCAGGAATCCTGTAGACAAATCAGAACCAGTGATGATAGTCCGTAATCTACTTTCGTTTCAGTTTGTCCTCCTGCTGCCGTTCTGTATACTCTGCATAATCTTTGCCAAACCTCTTATTGGACTAGTGCTGGCTGATTTTACCGAACAGTGGCAGATTGATCTTTCAGTGAGATTGTTTAGATGGTTTATTAATTATCTACTTTTTATCAGCATCAGCGCGGTAATAATGGGAGCGCTGAACTCTTCAAATCATTTCCTAATACCAGCTGTCACTCCGATTCTTTTTTCGGTATCGGTCATAGGCTCAATAATATTCCTTCATAAGCAGCTTGGGGTTTTCTCAATGGCTCTCGGAGTTTTAGGAGGCGGCGCTGCCCAGATAATCTTTCAAATTCCGAAGTTTAAAAAATACGGATTCGACTTCCGACCGAATTTTTCATTTCGAAACAAGAAATTCAGGAAAATAATTAAGCAATGGCTGCCTGTGCTGGCTACCAGTTCGATCCTGACTATTACTCAGACAATAGCGTTTCGTTTTGCATCCGGACTATCGGAGGGCAGTACATCGGCCCTGACCAATGCTATTGTATACTGGCAGTTTCCATACGGCATATTCTCTGCGTCAATTTCCACCGTGCTGTTTCCAAAGATGTCCAGGCAGATTGGTATTGGCGATCATGACGGACTCAAGGATACAATTCAGTACGGCATCCGATATCTTGCAGCTCTGCTCATTCCATCGGCAATTTTTCTGTCTATATTTGGCCGCGAGATGATCAGCCTAACCATTCAGCGCGGCATGTTTACTGCCGAAAATACTAATATGACTGCGGGGGTTTTAACTGCCTACAGTCTCGGTCTGCTCAGCACCGGGGCTTATAATTTTCTTCAGAGGTACTTTTATTCTGACGGAAACTACCGCATTCCGTTCACAATTACCGGAATTGTTGCCCTAGTGGATATTATTTTTTCCCTATGGCTTAAAGATACCAGACTGGGAGTCAGCGGTCTCGCCCTTGCAAATACTATTGCCTTCACCCTAGGCCTTATAATTCTCTTATTTCTGATTAATAGGCGTCTAGGCGGGATTGATGTTCGTAAAATTATGCTGACTTTCTGTAAGATCGGCCTGTCGATGCTGCCTCTAATCCTATTCCTCCTCATTCTGAAACATTTTACAGGAAGCTGGTGGATGGACGGAAGCTCGCTCCGGAATTTGTTGATTCTGGCAGGCGGATTCATCGGAAGCGTAATACTGATTCTTTCGATGTATAAAATCACTAGAATCGAAATGTTACAGGATATTCTTTCGAGGAAGAGGTAATCTATGGGAAAAATAATCATTTTTATATCAGTACTGTTTATGTTGTTTTCCTTTTCCATTACTGCTGAGGAAACCTCCCAGCCGGCGGCTGATGAAAAAAAAGATGAAATTCAATCTCTAAATGAGGAAAGACGGGAGATACTTAAGTACGGTATTGATTCCGAACTCATCAGCCTTCTGGCTAAACTTCAGGACGAGGAAAATAAAGAACTAAGCGCTGATGTAGGTGCTATTTACGCTAGCACCCTAAATCCTGATATCATGAAGGCGGCGGTAGAATATTTCATTTCCATCGAATATCCAGATGCCGTCCCCTCGGCTGAAAAGATCCTCGGCAACTGGGAAGATCAAAATTATGACACCCTGTCTTCCGCCCTCAGATATATCTCCGAATATCCCGGTAAAGATTCTGAGCAGCTGATTTCGAAGCTTCTTGATCATGAGAATAAAAGCCTGGCGTCGGCCGCTATTGCCGCTATTGGAAAATGCGGCTCCGAGGAAACCGCTCAACTTCTTCTTGATTACCTCGATGATGATGAGTTTCCAGATGAACTCAAACCATCCCTTATCAGGGCTCTGGGCGATATGGAGTCTGAGAGTGCGCTGGATACCCTCATTGAGATACTTGAGGATGTCGATGAGGAAAAGTCGTGGCGCTGGACCGCCTGTGAGGCTCTCGGCAAGATCCGGCACGAGGATGCTCTGCCGGCTATTAATAAGGCCCTCATCGATAAAGACACCTATCTAAGGGCATATGCCATCAAGGCACTAGCTGGTTTTGATTCAGCCGGAGTTGAGGAAACTATAATTCAGGCACTCAGAGACTCCTTCTGGAGGGTGAGGGTTGCCGCGGCCGAGGCCCTCGGAAAGAAAAAAAGCATCGATTCGGTGGGTATTCTGATTTACAAGGCAAAAAAAGACCCTGAGAACAACGTAAAACTCGCTGCAATAGCGGCCATAGGGGAGATAGGCGGAAGAGAAGGGCTTGATTTTCTTCAAGATATTTATTCAAAAAATACTACGGCTCAGTCAATAAGGACGAAGGCGGCAGAAATAATAATCGAAAAAGATCTTCAGGCCTCCCTCGAGATTATCAAGAAAGTGGTTGCCGAGGAATGGGAGAAGGATTCCTCCGTCATTCTCTCCTACACATGTAAATTTCTTAGCAAGGCTGAGCATCCCGGTCTTAAGGAAATATTTGCCAGGATGCTGGATCACAACGATGTGGCAATTAAAATTTACGGAGTACGCGGAGTTCAGCTTAACCGAATATCGGATCAGAAAGAGCGGCTGGAATCTCTTACGAAAGAGGGTGTTAATAATGCTGTCCGAAAAGCAGCGCTCTCGGCTTTGGAGAATCTATAAATCAGAAATCCATGTCCGGCTTACCCGGTTGTTTTGTCATTGTAAGAAGCCGGTTAAGTTGTTCCAGCTTCGAAACCCACTGCCTGAACTCGATGAAAAATATTTTATCATCTGGTGTGACAACCTTGATTCTTTTATTCAGACAGGGATTTAATGATCCCTTGAGCTCAGGGAAAAATCCCAGCGCCTTGGGGTGAAAGATGAACTCATCACCCGAACATTCAATCTCGGCTATAACAGGCGGCACTTTCACTAAGAATATTCTGAAAAAGCATTGCGACGAGCCACCTATAGTGCGCTTTCGGTGTATTCCCAGCCATTTGACATTAGATACACCTGATTTGGTGTTCTGACCGAAGACAAACATATGAATTGGCCGGTTTTTCTTAACAATATGAACTTCATCCGAAGAATCGGGATTAGTCAGACTCATGACGGCAAGATCTTCTTCGTGATGTCTGATTTCAACCTGCTCTTCATCAAGCCTGGTGTGAATTATAGCTTTTCCATCCAAGCGGGCAGGGATGGTCTCATCCTCGGCTGCCTTCATTGAAAAGATTCCGGATGATGACGCTTTCTTTAAAATAATAATAATGATAACAGCGACCATCAAGGCAATAAGAGCGGCAAGGATCTTCCAATCCATTATTTTATCCACGTTGCCAATCAAGCCTTTTTTAGGCTGATAGTAGAATTTCAGATCAAGAGTATCAGGACTTATTCTTTCCCCGTCAACAAGAACAAGCTTAACGGTCAGATGCTGTTCACCCTCGAGAAGACCGTCAGGAAGAACCAGCTCAATCGAGATTTTCTCTGTATCTCCGGGGCCTATCTCAACGGATACTTTCTTTTTAAGGAGATCTCCTGCTGCAACTTTAGCCTTCGAAATACTAAAAAAGACTGCTTTATTTGACCGGTTTTGAATATTCAGCGGAACACTCAGGTTACCTGAAAAAGTACCCAGGTGGGATGGGAAACTAACAAGAGGGGTTCCGAGTGCCACTCCAGCCATATCCTCTTCGTTTGAGTCAAATGGGGCCGGTTTGGTGCCGATGGAAGCGGCTACTTCATCCATCACATTCAGTCTATTCTCATCCTGGACGGCATCTTCATGAGAGTCCTGAACCGCGGCATCTTCATGAGAGTCCTGCAACACGGCATCTTCATGAGAATCCTGCAACACGGCATCTTCATCGAAATCGGCCTGAAACTCGGGTAGGGGATGGTTGTTCATTTCAACGATCGAGACATCCCATCCCTGACGGCGGATATCCTCGGCTGCTTTTTGTATTTCCTTCCGCGTCTCATCCGAACTCCGGTGAAAATACGGACTACCCTCAGGCGGATCATGAATACCGTCGGTGAGGATTACAATTTTCTTTCTGTTATTGAGCGGCAGATCAAGGGTATATCTGTAGAGAAAACGCAGCGCCATAATGAGATCCGTATGGGTTCCCATCGGCTGCAGAAGAAGGGAATATGCGAGAATTTTCTCTATATCGTCCCGGCCGCGGATTTCACGGGAGACTTCGACCTCGGGAGTATCAGCAAAAGTAATAAGGCTGAAACTGTCGCCGGGTGCAAGGTGTTCAGAAACAATCCGCCCCAGAAGAGAATTCTGTATCTCGTCATAATAGGGCAGAACACTTACTGAATTATCGAGCAGAACAATCATATCTATTCTGTCGGAACCGAAAAGCGGAACCGACAGAATTAATACCAAGAGTGAAATCAGAATTATACTTTTTTTCATATCATCTCCGAATTATCAGAAATCTACTAATGTGAGATCCTCAATCAGATAGTCATATTCCCTTTCGTTTATTACGAATTTAAGATTCTCTCCAACGGTATGTCCAAGAAGTTCTCCGGCAAAAGGTGACTGATAGGATATAACATTCTTTGCAGGATTAGATTCCCAGGGCCCCATGATGGAGAAGGATTCTTTCTTTCCTGAAATATTGTTTTTAAGTGCAGCCGTGACACCGAAGGCAACCTTCACGGATTTTACATTCTTGGGGTCAACTATCTGTGCTTTCTCAAGATCCTCTCTGAGTTTCCCCACAGATATCTGAAGAAGCTCCTGCTTTTCTTTTCCAGCCTTGTATTCAGCATTTTCACTGAGGTCGCCTAAATCAATAGCGGCCCCTATTTCCTTTGAGTTAGCGGGGATCTCAACTTCGAGAATATTTTTGAGTTCCTTCTGTTTGGCCTTAAAAGCTTTCTCTGTAACGAGAAGCCCTCTGACCGCTTTCTTGATATTTGCCTTTGAAGCTTTCTCGTCATAGAACTTAAATTCATCGAACCGCTTTTTAATCATGTCCTTGAGTACCATTTTAATTGCAGGATCAAGGTCCTTAACATCGGAAATTAGTGTATAGAGTCTTGTTACTGAATCTTCATCAGCCGATTCAATGTACGTTCCAAGTTTAGTATCCTTGATTAAATATGTCTGAATCTGCTTGTTAAGTCTTCTATTGTCGCTGACATCACGTTTATCGGAAATCTCGCGAAAGGTTATATCAAGAAGGTGAATCATATTAATCAGAATTTTCTCATATTTTATACCATGTTTCTCACACCATTTCTCAGTCACATAATTCTTGACAATCCAGATAAATGCTTCGCGTAATTCACGGTAACGGTCCGAAATATTATTAAAGAGTGCCTCAATCTTGTCCTTGTAACCTGAAGAAGCCAGTTCATCAATAATTGAAGTGGACATAGACTTGGGGAAAAGCTTTACGTAGATTTCCGGCCAGTCTTCCTGCTGCTTTAATTCGATGAGAAACAATCTGCGAATCTCAGGATTATCAATACCAACATATACTGCTTCAAGATCTTCTACGGTTGCCATCATATCAAGAAAATTGAGATTATATTCATTCGAGTTCAGAAACGGGTACTCTTTTACTAATTTTTTAATAACAAAAAAGCTCGCTACAACCTGATCACTTGCTACTGTGTATGATTTAAGCAGATTAGCGAAATAGGAAAACATCTCGTTGAAATAATCTGATTCAGGGTCGCTTACCTTTATGAAATCTTCGAGCGCTTTAATCTTGTTAAAGTAATTTTTCTCGGCCTTGAACTTGTTGTAAAGCTTTTCTTCTTTTGATATCGGCTTTTCCCTTACCATGAAAACATCAGCCTTATCAGGATGGTTTCCAAAGACAGGATCTTCTTTCAGAATGTTTCTCGCGGAAGTACTCCAGCTGGACCATTCACCTTGAGTCAGGACACTGGGGACAAGGGAGGCCTTAATCTGTTTCATGTTAGCCGCGTTGTCAAAACTCTTGATTATTATCTTGAGCGCCCAGGGAATGTCCTTCTTAATCTTCTCTTTAAGGACATCCTTTTTCTTTCTTACTTTTAAAACCGAAATATGATCTTTAGCAAGACTCGTGAGGGCATTGACCGCCATTTTCAGCGACATTGTATGATCTCTTTTTTTAACAAAATCTATCGATATTTCATCACCGCTGATTTTATTAATCTTACCTATTCCCCAGGTTTTATGACTTACAAAGCTGCCGATGTCGAAAGAAATATGTTTTTCAAAATCAGCAATGGCGTCATGGACATTACGCCAGCTCTGATTTAAATTTGAGAGTCGGACATATTCATCCAGCTGGCTGTGAAAACTGTATTTAGCCTTATAACAGTCAGTTATTTCTTTTCTCGCCCAGGTATTCTTTGAATCATACACGAGTATCTCTTTGAGAATATCAATACATCTGCTCCAGTTCTCCTGTTTCTTGTAATAAGTATACAGTTCTTCAAGAAGCTGGGAGGCACGTTCGGTGCTGATTATTGTGCTGACTTTACGGTCAACATGGTCAAAGAAGTCAATTTCTTCGGGAGAGTAGGCGATGAGTTTTGCCCATATTTCCTTCACGCTGCTGAAAAGTTTCTTGTTGATAAATCTGTGAATCGCTTTCTTATACAGCTCGACGGCGGCGTCTATATCGCCTGCCTCTTCGCGCTTGTCCGCGAGAATTTTAACAATCTCGGCTTCTTCATAATCCACCTTGATTAATCTTTCCCAGACCTCTAGTTTTTTCTTATCTTCATTCTCATTCTCGTAACAATCGGCAAGGGTTCGGAGAGCATATTTATTCTCTCCGAATTCAAGAATCCTGTTACACAGAAATTCTACTATATTCCACTTGTGATTATCAGCAAAAATTGTGATAAGAAGAACAAGGTTACTATCATCGATCATCTGACGGCGCAGGCTGAGGATGCCGGAAATGTATAGTGCAATAATACTGTTTTTCGTATGTGTAAGGTGTTCATCACACAATTCTTTTACATCAGCCTGTAATTCATCTTCATATGCCTGATTAATTAAGGCATCAAGTTCTTTAAAATTATTAATTGTGTAATTATTGAGAGTTGCTCGCGTCCATTTTTCTTCATTAAGAATCTCATTAATAGTTTTTACGCAATCTGCGGACATTATTCGCTCCTGACTAGTTAATATACTCCATAAAGATCTCATTATTGAGTCTTTTTACTTTTCTTAAAATATCTTCAATTTTTTCTCTCGACTCACTGACACATATATAATGGTCAATCAGCCTGAAATATGAATTCAGCAGCCTGGGTTCTATCTCAGGCAGAGCATCATCATTTTCCTCCAATCTATTCTCATAAGAAAAAATCGACTGTTTTAATTTTCCAAGCTCAAGAGGTTTTAACTCTCTTTTTATATTAAAAACTCCATAGATAACACCATAGACAGGCAGCCATTCATTGATTCCCTGTTTATAAATTCCCAAAGCCTTCAGTTGAGAAACAAGCCTTTCAATCATCATCGATTCAAGAAAAGCAAATTCTATCTGCGCCGGATTAAGAAAAAATGCCTCCCTGAAAAATATCTTTGCCGGTTTAACCTCATTTATAAGCGCGTAACAGTCGGCAAGTTCGGCAATGACCGCCGCATCCTCTTTTTTTTGCCTGAATGTTCTCTCCAGAAAGTTTAAAGCATTCTCATAATCTCCGATACACTTATAGCAACGGCCGATTCGGAATAGAATTTCTGAATCATTACCGCCGGAATCATAGAATACCTTTTCGTATGCCTTCAGCGCGGTGCCAAAACACCACTGCCTTATTGTATTCAGGCACTTTTCGTCCGATTCGCTGAAACCATCGATGAAAACGGAGAAGTTCTTCCACTCTTTAAGAAGAAATTCACCCTTGGCAAAGTATTCAGAGATAGATTCTAGTCTATCTTCTTTTTCTTTCCAGAAATTCGCACATTTTAGAGCGCATATGATTCTGTTATCCTCAAAATCAATCGAGAGGGCTTTTTCTAATATATTACCTGACTCTCCAAATAGGCCCTTTCTAAAACTATCATACGCTTCATCGAGGAGAGATATCTTTATAGCATTATTCATGTGCGTCTTTCATTATAACATGTGGAAATTATTAGTCAATCAGCACAGGAAAATTCGGTAAGCCAAAGTTTGATGTCCTTTTTCATATAGAACAATAATTGTAATTTCAGGATTTTCTATTTTTTAAATTCCTCCCATTAATAAAGATGGTCAGATTGCATCTTTATCCCAATTTTGATAATGTAATTATCATGAGCAAGAACGAAATGATTATAGCCCCGTCGGTGCTTGCCGCCGATTTCTGCAATATGGAAAAAGCAGTTAGACTGATTGAATCGACAACATGTGAATGGATTCATCTTGATGTGATGGACGGTAAATTTGTTCCGGCAATAACCTTCGGCCATCTAATGGTTAAATCCATCCGCGGTCTTACCAATCTTGTTCTTGATGTGCACCTTATGGTTGAAAGGCCGGAAAACCAGATTGATTTCTTTGCTGAGGCTGGAGCTGATTACATCACTATTCATTTCGAGAGCAGTATCCATCTGCACAGACATATTCAGCATATCAAGGAACTAGGAATAAAAGCAGGAATTTCCATAATACCTTCAACTCCGGTTGATGCGATAAAAGAGCTTCTTCCTTTGGTTGATCAGGTGCTCGTCATGCTGGTTAACCCCGGATTCGGCGGTCAGGAGATGATTCCCGAATGTGTAGATAAAATAGCAAAACTTGCGAATCTTCGGAAAGAGTACGGATATAAATATCTTATTTCGGCAGACGGCGGAATAAACCGAAAGACAGCATCCCTCGTCAGGGCAGCGGGTCTTGATGCTGCCGTAAGCGGCAGTTCTTTTTTCGGCGCTGAGGATCCTTGTAAAGAAGTTTTAATACTAAAAGGAAGGATTTAATTCTTTATCTATAACGGAAAAAGGTCGAAATTCAACAGAGGAGTATAGACCTTGAAACCTATCATAATGAAAATATTATTGGCGACAGTTTTTCTTGCTGTTTTTATATTTCCCGGATTTACCGCTCCGGCAGAAAACAGCGACCTAGAAAAGGGAATCGCAGCTTTCAGTAATGCTGACTATAGCGGCAGCCTTAGCTGGTTCAGAGATGTAATAATTAATACAAACCGGAAGGATATTCATTCTGACGCTTATTTCTGGATTGCAAAGTCCTATATGGCCTTAAGACAGCTTGATAACGCCGAAGATAACCTTGAGTTTTTCATAATGCATTATCCACAGCATAAGTATTATCAGGAGGCCGTGTATCAGAAAGGCCGACTTATGTTTCTGCAGGATGATTATGAAAACTGCATTCAGGAAAGTTACCGCTTCCTGGAAAATTATCCTGATTCACCCTTTGCTGCTAACGCATATTTCTGGACGGCTGAATCTCTTTATTCCCTGGGAAGACTTAATGATGCTGAAAAATTGTATTCTCATATAATTTACAATTATCCGTCAAGTTATAAGGTCGAGTCGGCTAATTACCGCCTGTCAATGATAGAGCAGAAATACAGGGAAGAATCACTCGTTGAACTGCTCAAACTGACTCATGAAGAATACCTTAAGGCAATCGAAGAGTTCCAGGTTCGTGAGAAGACCTACGAGAATGCCCTGGACAGTTATCAGAAAAAACTGTCGCTTCTTGATTCAGAAAATCCTGATGCCGCCGAGGGGCGTACGTTCTCTCTTGAAATGCTGGATCTTCAGTCGAATGTCAGAAATAAGGATAATGAGATAATGGCGCTCAAGAGAAAGATTGCCGAACTCGAATATCGACTTGAGAGCGCCGAAAACAAAATAGCCGAATCGAAGACGAAGGTGATTGAGATTAGTCCGGAAGAAAAAAATCAGGCGATTAGCTCGCAGCCGTCCGATATTCTCGGAAACGATGAAAAAATCGAACTACTCGAAATAAAGTCGAGAGCATTGGAAATTAAAAGCTATTATCTGAAATATCTGAGCAGTGTAGGGAGTAACTGATGAAAAAAGTATATATTGCATTAATAATGCTGGGCTGCGTCCTTACTCTCAATATAAACGCTCTCGAGCTTAAGGAGGGGAGAATCAAACTGATTCTTCATGAGAGCAGCGGCCGTATTTCAATCTTTTATCAGAACAAACTTGCCTCAGAAGAATATACCTCTCTTCTTCTAAGGCAGGATCCGAGAACAAGCGGCATAATACTGATAGTCAACAATAAACTGCAGCGGCTCGGGGACACATTTGAATATGAACAGTCTATCGTAAATACCAGATCAGGCTCCTCCTTTGTATGGAAATCCAAACAGCTGAAGGTTACTGAAAGTTTTTCCTTTATTACCTCGCCGGGAGGCAGTATTGCCGATGGAATTAAAATTGAACTTGAAATTGAAAACATTTCTGAAGACAGTCTTTCAGTAGGAATGAAATATCTTTTTGATACCTACCTTGGCGAAACTAACCGTGGGGAAAGTCATTTCTTTTTAAGTGATAATTCAGTTATTAAATCAGAATCCACCATTAAGGGTCTGCTCCCTGACTACTGGATCTCTGCCGAGGCTGCCGACTCTGAGATAGGACTGCTTGTGATGCTTGATAATGAAGTTGTTACGTCCCCCGACAGAATAACCTTCGCAAACTGGAAAAGACTCGATGAAAGCGGCTGGACCCTGAATATTAAAGACGGCAGGAATTTTAATCTGCTACCGTACTCAATCAACGATTCGGCTGTAAGCCATTACTATGAGCCTATCCGGATTCCATCGGGCAGCAAGCGGGTCATAACCCTCGTGCTTGGGAATAAGTCTCCTACTGGTTTCTCTACAACCTCTAAGACTGCGGCAGACTCTTCTCTCGATGATCTGTACAACAGGGTGGCCTCTGAAAACACCAGCGGAAGAATTGTGAGTCAGGAAAATTCAATTAGAAATGAATTGACCCTTACCGAGGATCTGATAACACATATTGACAGGCTCCTCGAAAGCAATGAAGCCTTAACAGAAAATGAATTGGCTACTCTCCGGGTGATGATTGAGACCCTGGAAAAAACAAAAGCGAAATTCGAAGATTAGTAATGGCCGACACTCTCAAAGATGCTTATCAGCTATTCACTAAACGCAGATACTCAGATGTCATAAAAATTCTTGAGCCTCAGGTTTTCAGGTTCAGGGATAATTTTAATTTCTATTATATACTTGGAATGTCCTGTCTCTATCAGGGAGACTATGGGGGTTCTTTCTCCTATCTCCGCAGAGCTGTAGATTTGAGGGAGGATGATGTCGGGACACTTCTCGGCATTGCCGCCATTTATCTAAAAAGAGGCGACACCGGAAATGCTCTTAGAATCTGGCTCGATGTTATCGACCTTGATCCGAATAATACCTATGCCGCCAGAGGTCTCAATTATTTAAAAAAAACAAACGATACAGACGAGTTTACCGGAATATCGTCACAGGATAAGATTATAAAATTCCTGCCACAGCAGAGCTCAAGAAAGTCATTCAGACCAGCGGGCATTATTATACCGGTAATCCTGCTTCTTGCCGTGTCCTTTACTATACCTGTCTCAAGAAACTTTCTATTCGGACTGCTGGAAAATATGGACTTCATCATAGGCAGCCGGGAGTCGGCGAGACCGGAAATACCCGATATCAGCCTCGATGAGAGAAAAGAATTCATCGAACTAAGCGGTAGTCATACCTATATTCTGACGGAGAAAGAAATCGGTAAGAAACTGAAGGATATTCAGGATTATCTTTATGATTTTCGTGATAACCTTGCATTGCGTGAGATTAATATGATTCTTCTTTCCAATTCCTCCGAATATATCAAAGACAGGGCTAGACTGCTGTCTAAATATGTCGCGCCGCCGAAACTTACCAGTTTCCGCGATAACTTCACCTATGCTCAAGTTGTATCAGAGCCTGCTCTCTATGAAGGATGTTATATTCTTTGGAAAGGAAAGGTTACTAATCTCGTCGAGTCGACAGAGAAGATAAGTTTTGACTTCCTGGTCGGATACCATGAGCAGAAGACGCTCGACGGCATAGTTCCAGCAGAATTCGATTTCGCAATCAGAATAGGGCCGGAGCAGCCGATTGAACTACTTGGAAAAATTCTCCTCGATGAGGATGAAAGAATATCCCTGCAGGGAACCGCAATTCACCGTTTACAGTAGGATACAATATTTCAGGTTCAGTATTATCCGGAACAGACAGCTTAATACTAAATTCGCCACCAAATACCGAACTGACAAACTATTATCCTTGACTTGATTCCTCTCTCAAAGATATTATTAGCATAATTTAATTTGAACTGTGAATATTCCTGAATCATCATGATTTTTTTATGGTAAAAGGGAGGTAGGGATCATCCTTAGGAGAATAACTATGGCTAAAAAATCAAATAGCGTACCTGGAACAAAGGTAATTACTGATAACGCTGAGAAAGACAAGGCACTCGAGGCTGCCAAGCTTCAGATTGAAAAGCAATTCGGCAAGGGCTCTCTTATGAAACTCGGAAAAGGAGTTGATTTGAACATCGATTCCATTCCGTCCGGATCTATTCTTCTTGATGAAGCACTTGGAGTAGGCGGATACCCGAAAGGACGAATCCTTGAAATCTACGGTCCGGAATCTTCGGGCAAAACAACTTTGGCGCTTCATGCAATTGCTGAAGCACAGGCAAAAGGTGGAATTGCTGCCTTCATAGACGCCGAACACGCCCTCGACCCGAGTTACGCCAAAGCTCTCGGCGTAAATACTGATGAACTCTGGGTTTCCCAGCCCGACACCGGAGAACAGGCTCTTGAAATAGTTGAATCTCTGGTAAGGTCGGGAGCCGTAGACATCATAGTAGTGGACTCGGTTGCCGCACTAACACCTCAGGCTGAAATTGAAGGCGATATGGGTGATTCCCACATGGGTCTCCAGGCAAGGCTGATGAGTCAGGCGCTGCGTAAACTCACCGGCACAATATCAAAGTCGGGTTGTTGTCTGGTATTCATTAATCAGATAAGAATGAAGATCGGCGTGATGTTTGGAAATCCTGAGACAACAACCGGCGGTAACGCGCTTAAGTTTTATTCATCCCTGAGGCTCGAAGTCAGAAGGATTGAAACCATTACCGTGGGTGCCGATAATGCAATTGGAAACCGTGTCAGGGTGAAAATTGTAAAAAACAAGGTTGCTTCCCCCTTCAAGAAGGTCGAACTTGAAATTATTTTCGGAAAGGGGATATCCAAAACCGGAAGTCTGCTGGACGGCGCCATTAAATACGAGCTCATAGAAAAAAGCGGAAGCTGGTATTCATACGGCGAAGAACGCATAGGCCAGGGCCGTGAAAATGCCAAGCTCTTTCTTGAAAATAATCCTGATACGGCTTTAACTTTAGAAACCAAACTCAGAGAAATAATGTTCAAAAAAGTTGATGATGAGACATCGGATGTGAAAAATAACATATCAGCTGAAAATCTTGAGAAAACTCCGCCGGAGGCGGAAAAAACCCCAGCCGCAGGTCTCTTTTAACCTTATGCGGGTGAAAAATAATGTATCCTGGAATTGCCCCCAGACTGTTTTTCTCGGTCTGGGGGCGAATATAAAAAATCCGGCGGATAATCTCAGTAAAGCCTTCGAGCACCTCAAGAATGAGGTGCTCGAGGGAGCCTGTCTGTCATCATTGTATATAACCGAACCTATGGATGTGAAAGAGCAGCCGGAGTTCATCAATGCTGTCTGCCGCGGCCAGTTTCGCGGAAGCCCGCAGGAGCTGCTTGCCGCCATTCATCTCATCGAAGACAGTCTCGGACGTGATAGAAGCCGTGAACAGCGGCGTGGGCCGCGGCCGATTGATATAGACATTCTACTGTTCGGCAGCCTGGTTCTGAATAATCCGCCTCTACTGGTGATTCCTCACGAGAGGCTGCGTGATCGGAAGTTTGCCCTCGTCCCCCTGCTTGAGATTGCTCCCGACCTTATCGACCCCGTAAACGGTGCCCCTTATGCCTCATACATAGCTGAAATTGAGGATCAGCTGATCAGCCGTCTTAATTGACTGACGATTCTGTTTTCATATTGATTGACTGTTTACGGCCGAAAAGATATATTGGTGTTCATGGAGGAAAACCCAGTCTGCGACACACATAATAATTTTAAAATCAATGATTTTGAAGGCCCACTGGATGTTCTTCTTTTTCTAATAAAAAAATCCGAGATAAACATTTATGATATTCCGATCTCCCAGATAACTGAGCAGTATATTCATTTTATAGAATATGCTTCATCCATCAGTCTGGATAATCTCACCGAGTTCTACGTAATGGCGTCAACCCTTCTTTATATAAAGAGCAGAATGCTTCTCCCTGTGGAGATTGATGTTGATGAGGAACTCGAGGATCCCAGGAAGGAACTAGTTGAGCGGCTGATTGAGTATCAGAAGTTCAAGAAATTATCCGATCTGATGACCGAAAAAGAAACCGAATCGGAATGGCGGATTGAGCGGACCAAGAAACAGCGGGCTCTGCCTTTTCCTGAAGATGAGCGTCTCTGGGAACAGGTTGATATCTGGGATCTTTTTCAGACCTTCTCGACTATTATAAATTCATTATCCTCCGAAAGAATTATCGATATGTATGAAGAGGTAAGTATCAATGAAAAAGTTACCCTCATGTACGAACTTTTTGAGGATAGAAATGAAATAAGGTTCACAGATCTTATCATAAGAGAAAATTCCATAATGGATATTGTCTGTGCTTTTCTTGCTATTCTCGAGGCTGTGAAGCAGAAGAGGATATCAATATTTCAGAATAAACTATTCGGAGATATTGCTATCAGGAAGAGGGAAGAACAGGAAACAGGAGAGTTGGAGGATGTTACAGATGAAGAATTTGAATAGTGAGAGCGAGCTTATTGAGGCAGTGCTCTTTCTTGAGACAGATCCTGTTGAAATAAAAACCCTCATGAAAATTACTGATCTTCCAAAGGAAGTTGTCGAAGAAGCACTTCAGCAGCTTAACACAAAATATAATGAACCTGGAAACGGGCTGGAGATTATTCAGTTTGCTGGAGGCTATACGCTTTCTCCAAAACCCAGGCTCTGGGATTTTCTGAAGGAACGTTACGGACAGAAAAACGATAAGAGACTCTCCAGGGCAGCCATGGAAACCTTGTCGATTATCGCGTATTCTCAGCCTATAACAAAGGGTGAGATTGAGAATATCCGCGGAGTTTCGGCTGATAACATGATTAGAATGCTTGCCGATCGTGATCTGGTTAAGCAGGTAGGCAAGAAGGATGTTCCGGGCAGGCCGGTTCAGTTTGGAACTACAAAAGAATTTCTTAAAATTTTCGGACTCAGCAGCATCTCCGATCTGCCTAAATTAGATGACGTCCAGAGCGACAGGTTTGAACTTAATGGATAAAAAGAAAGATGATAACAAAGGCATAAAACTTCAGGTTTTTCTCGCCAAAGCGGGAATAGGCTCAAGAAGAAAATGTGAAGAATATATTTCCGACGGCCGGGTTAGTGTTAATGGAGAAATTGTCATTCATCAAGGTGCCAGAATTACCGATGAGAAAGTCAGTTTCGACGGAAGACTCGTCTATACGGCAAAAAAGATGATCTATATAGCCCTTAATAAACCCGTACGCTATCTTTGTACAAGTTCAGACCCTGAGGGTCGTCCGCTTGCCATAGACCTCGTAAAGGGGGCCTGGTCCGGACGTGTTTATAATGTCGGGAGATTGGACTTCATGTCTTCCGGTTTGATATTCTTCACGAATGACGGAGAGTTTACCAAGAAGGTTACTCATCCATCATCGGGCATTCTGAAGACTTACCTCGTTGAAACACGCGAGGATATTCCGAGAGAAATGCTGGATCAGTGGAAAAAAGGGGTAAGCATTGAGGGAGTAAAGTACAAAATCGAAGAATACAACCTCAAGATGCCCAAAAGGGTCAGCCTGACCCTCCGTGAAGGAAAAAACAGGGAGATTAGAAATCTCTTCAATTCCAAGAGATTTAAGATAAAAAAACTACACCGTACGCGAATTGGGAATATCTCGCTTGGCAGCCTTAAAAACGGCGAGTACCGTTTTCTTACCGAAACGGAAGTAGCCAGGCTTCTCAAGACAGGAGATGTCCGCGGATGATTGTTGCCCTTGATGGACCAGCCGGCGTAGGGAAAAGTACTATAGCCGAAAATATCGCAGCGAGGGCCGGTTTTTTCTATCTCAACTCGGGGAATTTCTACCGGGCCGTTACTCTTTCGGCTCTTAAACTCGGAATAAATCCTGAAGATTCTGATGCTATAGCCTCTAACAGCAGAAAACTCAATATTGAAATAATTAACGGCAGAGTACATCTTGATGAACAGGATGTAGATGTCCAGCTCCATACTGACGAGGTCGACAGATGGGTTGCCCAGCATTCTGCTATTGTCGCCGTCCGGGAGATTGTGACCAAAGCTCTCCGAAAAACAGCCTTGAATCTTGATATAGTCGTTGAAGGAAGAGATATCTCAACGGTTGTCTTTCCTGATGCTGAAATAAAGTTTTATATGGATGCATCAATTGAAATTAGAGCCCGAAGACGACTAGACCAGGGCACCAGTTCACAGACCTTTCCGGAGCTCGTAGAAAGCATCCGGAATAGGGATGAGATAGATAAAAACAAGCCGGTAGGCAGCCTGAAATTAGCTAGTGATGCAATTTATTTAGACACATCGGACTTGACCATAGATGAAGTTTGTGCGAAAGTATTAGGTAAAATTCAGGAACGAAAAACAAGGATCTAGGAGATAGTTGCCGATTATGACAGACAAAGATGTAACTGCCGACAATAACAATTTAGCCCTTCAGGAAGAATATCTGAAGAACTTCGAGGACATCGAAGAGGGCGGACTGATAGAGGGAACAGTAATAGAAATAACCCCGGATCAGGTTTTTATAGATGTAGGCTATAAATCGGAAGGAAAAATCTCCCTTGAAGAGTTTAGTGAACCTCCCAAAATCGGGGATAAAGTAAGTGTTATTCTTAAAAAGAAAGAGGGTAGAGGCGGCCAGGTTGTTGTCTCTAAGAAAGAAGCGGATTCAAGGGTATTCTGGAAAAACTTGGAAGAGGCATCCGAAAAAAAGACACCAATAGATGGTAAAGTCTGTAAAGTTATTAAGGGTGGTTTTGAAGTTGATCTGGGATTTGATGTAAAAGCCTTCAATCCAATATCAAAAATTGATGTAATCCGGGTAGAGACACCGGAAGAGTACATGAACCTCAAGTCGAAATTCATTATTGACAAGTTCAGCCGTTCAGCGAAAGCGAGGATTGTTGTTTCAAGACGTCAGTATTTAGAATCAGCCGCCGAAGAAGCAAAAAAGAAGTTCTTCGAAAGCACCACAATAGGTGATGATATCGAAGGGACTGTAAAAAGCTTTACTTCATTCGGAGCCTTCATCGATCTTGGCGGTTTTGACGGACTCCTTCATATCAATGACATGAGCTGGGGTCATGTAACCAAGCCAAAGGATTATGTTAAGAAGGGCCAGGTTATTAAACTTAAAGTTATCAAGATTGATGCTGATGACAAGAAGATCAATCTTTCTCTAAAGCATTTTTCGAACAATCCGTGGAATACTTTCGAGCATAGATACCATATTGACGACGTCGTTAAGGGCAAGGTCACAAAACTTACAGATTTCGGCGCTTTCATCGAAATCGAGGAAGGAATTGAAGGGCTTGCTCATATATCAGAACTTTCATGGACCAAGAGGGTCAATCATCCGAAGGAAATACTGTCCATCGGTGATGAATGCGAAGCAAAAATTCTAGCGTTCAACCTTGATGAGGGACGTATTTCTCTCGGTCTGAAGCAGGTTCTTGAAAATCCCTGGGATTCACTCGGAGATAAATATCCTGTTGGAATGACTCTGAAAAAAGTTATCAAGAAAGTTACCAACTCCGGCGCCTTCGTCGAGCTGGAAGAGGGAATCGATGCATTCCTTCATATTGATGACTACTCATGGACCCGGAAGATTAAAAATGCCTCTTCAGTACTTAAAGAAGGCGAGGAAATTGAAGCAGTTGTTATTTCCATTGAACCTGATACAAAAAGAGTCAGACTCGGTGTTAAGCAGCTTTCAGACGATCCATGGGACGCACTCAAAAAATCTTATCCCAGAGGCAGTGTAATTGAAGGCGAAGTAACCAATGTTACCGACTTCGGAATATTCGTAAGGGTTCCCGGCGGAATCGAGGGACTTATCAACAAGTTTAATCTTGCTGAGCCCGGAGCCGACCGACCTGATGAAGATGAGCTCTTAAAGAAGTTCACCGTAGGTGATAAGGTAAAAGCACTTGTTACCGAGATAAAGTCCGACACCCAGCGTCTGTCAATGTCTATAAGGGAATACCAGAAGAGTCTTCAGCGTGCTGAACTCTCAAAGTATATCCATGACAGCGAGGAAGAAAGAAACTTTACATTAGGCGATATGCTTAAAGACAAAAGAAATCAGGACGAATAATGTCCCCTAGCGGAGTTTCCTATGCAGGCAGCTTCTATTGATGTTGAGCGCCTTGAAACCTTAATTGAGATTAATACGTTAATTAATTCCAATTACACGGATGACAAGGCGCTTCTCACTCATATTCTCGAATCCGCATCACGGCTTGCCTATGGCGAGTCGTCATCACTTCTCCTTCTTGATCATGAAACTGACAGACTGTATTTTGAGATTTCTTTGGGACCCAAAGGAACCGAGGTTCAGAAATTCTCGCTGAAAATGGGTGAGGGGATTGCCGGCTGGGTAGCAAAACACAATACCAGCCTCATTGTCAATGATGTTGAGAAGGATGAGCGGCATCAGAAAAGGATTGATACCAAGACAGGATATGCTACCACCTCAATGCTTGCAGTTCCGATGAGAATTAAGGATAGATGTGTCGGGGTTATTGAAATTATAAACCGGCTTGATAAAAAAAACTTTACCAATGATGACCTGCTCTGGCTTGAACGCTTCGCGGTTCAGGCGGCCCTGGCAATTCAAAATGCCCGTTCTTATAAGCAGCTCCGAGATGAAGTCATATTGCTTCAGGATAAAATAAACGTCGACAAGGGCTACCATCCTTTTATCAGCGGCAGCAAAATAATCGAAGAGAAGCTTGAACTCGTAAAAAAAATAGCCGGGACGAATTCTTCGGTACTCATACTCGGCGAGAGCGGAGTGGGTAAAGAGCTGTTTGCAGAACAGATTCATCTAAACAGCAAACGCAGCGACGGACCCTTTATTAGGGTTAATTGCGCGGCTCTTCCCGAACATCTGCTTGAGAGTGAACTCTTCGGTCATGTTAAGGGTGCATTTACCGACGCTACCTCGGACAGGCGCGGGCGGTTCGAACTTGCTAACGGCGGGACAATTTTTCTTGATGAAATAGGAGATCTTCCTTTTAATCTTCAGAGTAAACTGCTCCGGGTTGTCCAGCACATGATATTTGAGAAGGTTGGGGCCAGTGAGCCTACTAAAGTTGATGTGCGAGTTCTTGCCGCCACAAATAAGGATATCGAACAGGCTATTGAAGATGGAAAGTTCCGCAAGGATCTTTATTACCGGCTAAACGTCCTTCCGTTCTATATTCCACCGTTGCGGGAACGCGTCGACGATATTCCCATTCTGGCCGAATTCTTTCTCAGGAAATTTAATCATGAACTAAAAAGAAAGATAACAGATATTTCCAGCGCAGCTTTGGACGCATTAATGAGTTACAGCTGGCCCGGAAATGTCCGTGAACTCGAAAATGTTATTGAAAGATCTGCCGTAATCTGCGATGATGACGTTATCAGACCTCAACATCTTCTTTTGGTAAACAACTTTAATGAAAATGATGAATATGAGAATAAAAAACTTAAAGATGCACTGAACACCTTTAAGAAACATTTTATCCGGAAGGCTCTCGAACAGAACGGCTGGAATCAGACGGAAACAGCCCGAACTTTGGGTATACAGAGAACTTATTTATCCAGGCTGATTAAAGAGCTTGATATGAATAATAAATAAGAATTAAATAATTAAGGAGTATTGACCACAATGGCTGAAAATAAACATAAAACTGAACTTAAAGGTAAAGACAAGTTTCTTACCGGTCTTTCAATTTTTCTCGTAAAAAATAAAGTACTGCTAAGGATACTATTAGCAGCGGCCGCGGTTATAATAATTACTGTTGCTGTAATGGACTCAATATCCGAACGAAAGGCAAACATATCAGCCGAAAGTGTCGAGGTAATTCAGGAGAAATACACCCAGTGGCTCTCTGCCGAAGAAGCCGATAAGGCTGCTCTGGAAACTGAAATAATCGGAGAAGCCGAAAGAATCGCAGAAGAATACGGTTCAACTTTCGCGGCTCAGCGTGCAATTTATATAAAGGGCAGCCTTTCCTTCCAGAATGAGGATTGGGACTCAGCCTCGGAGATCTTTCTCGAAGCCGCCGCCCTTAACAGCGATAGCTACCTGGCACCTATTGCATTAATGCTCGCCGCCTTGTCAAATGAGAACGCTGGTAAGTATTCAGACGCTCTTTTGATATATACTGATATTTTCGCTCAATACGACAAGATATTTCCTGATATACCGCGGGTAATGCTCTCAATCGGAAGACTCAATGAGCAGATTGATGATTCAGGGGCAGCGATAGACGCATATAATATGTTGATTGATAAATATCCCGGAAGCGGATGGGCTTCTTTTGCCAGGACCAGAATCATTCAGATGGGCAGCTGAAAAGCATCATTTTATTGTAATTTACGATCATCATTAGTGCAGGCGGCAGGGGATTACTCCTGCCGTTTTCTCTTTAAGAGCTTGCCCGTAAAAAAGGCTTTTATTTTAACTTATTTCAGGTAATAATTAGAAAGTGAATCTGTCAGAAATCTCATAGTTTTTGACGGGTTATGCTCCGTAGATTTTTAACTTTGATCGGATCTGGAGATTGATAAATGAGTGCGAAAAAAAATCGTTTGAAAATTTTAGAGACAAAAAACTTTTCTTTTATCATAGGTGCTCTTGTATTTATTGCGTTTTTTCTGTTATCGGAGTTTACGGTAGTATTTGAACGTCTTGATTCAAGTATGCTTGATACTTTCTTTAAATATCGTACTGACAGGGTTGAAGAAGATCTTCAAGTAGGCGTAAGCTATGAGGGCTTCAATCCGAATATATCTCCCGATATTTTAATTGTCGGAATTGACCTTAAATCTCTCGAACGTCTCGGTAAATGGCCTTTTCCAAGGTGGCGTCATGCTGATTTTCTGAATTCTCTCTCCAGAATCAGCAATCAGAATGAACGGGAAAACGCCGTCTTTCTTGACCTCCTGTTCGGCGAAGTTGACAGTAATGCAACTCATGACGGCGTTCTGATTGATGCAATCAAGGAACATGATAGAGTTTTTCTTGAAACATTTCTCGACGAATTTCCGCCTCCGTCCGGAAGCTATGATGAGTATTATTACCGGCAGCGGCTCCTCTATGAAAAATACGGAGAGATTCAGCTTGAGGATATCTCCGGCCCCTGGTGGGATCTTCCGGCTTATTATGGTCTTCAGCCTCCGCTTGCACCGTATTCCAAGGCAGCCAGAGGCTACGGTCACGCGAACTTCAAGGAAGATCATGATGATATATACCGCCGGCAGCCCCTCCTTGGAAAATCCAGCAGACTCTTGGAGACTCTGCGTCTTGATGAAATGACCATCGACTATCCGTTAAACCGGGATAATTTTGAGCGTCTTGTATGGACCGACAGTTTTGGAATTAAACATAATATTGATTATCCGCTCACTCAAAATGAATTAAATAACGTGACAAATAAGATGAAGAAAAAGGCCCCGCTTAAAACCATAGATAAAGACAATGACGGAGAGCCTGATGATTCATATTATATAATCGAGAAGTATGAAGACCGGCTGATGCCGTCAATTACCCTGGCTCTCTCACTGGAATATTTTAATATGAAGCTGTCAGATCTGGAGATAGTGATAGGAGAATATATTCTCATCTCTTCTCCTAAGGCCTTCAATATCGAAAGCGGAAACTGGGAGCAGTACAGAATTGTAGATTCTCCGGCGGTTTTTGATGAGGACGGGGCTATGATAACTGAAGAAGTCAGCCATCCCGTCGAAAAAATTAGAATTCCCATCGATGATGAGTGCAAGATGCTGATTAATTTCATGGGTTTCCCATCTTTTGCAGCCTCCGGTGAAAAACAGACCTATCCTGTAAGATCCTATTCCGGATATTCATCTAATCCGCCGTTAAAAGGCAGCCGGCTGCCGCCGACAAAGGCCCTGGGAAATAAAATTGTCATGGTCGGAGCCTTTGCAAAAGGGATAGCTGCCGATCAGAAAACTACCCCCTACGGCCTGATGTACGGAGTTGAGATTCACGCTAATGCCCTGAACACAATAATTATGGAAAAATTTCTGAAACAGGCACCGCCGTGGCAGAATTATCTTATTCTTGCCATCTCCATTCTGGCGATATCAATCCTTTCAGCGAGATTTTCTACCTTACCGTCACTTTTTATATCCCTCGGACTCATTCTTGCGCTGTTCTTCAGTGCGAGTTATATATTCGATAATTATAACTATATAATCTCATTTCCCGAGCCTGCATCGGCAATTGTCCTGACCTTCTTTATAATCATCGCCTACAGGGCGATGACCGAAGAGAAGGATAAGAAGAAAATCCGGGGCATGTTCGGAACATATCTGAGTCCACACGTAGTCGACCAGATTATAGAAAATCCCCCGGAACTCGGCGGCGTTGACAAGAACCTGACGGTCTTTTTCTCTGATATTAGAGGTTTTACTACCTTGTCCGAATTAATGCCGCCACAGGAGCTTGTACAGCTTCTAAACAGGTATCTTACCGCCATGACCGACATTATACTGGACACAGAGGGCACTCTGGATAAGTATGAGGGTGACGCAATCATGTGTTTCTGGGGAGCACCATTGCCGCAGGAAGACCATGCCTACAGAGCCTGCTGTGCCGCGGTCAGGCAGCTTGTAGCACTAAAGAAGCTCAATGGGGAACTTCCTCCTGAAAAACAGATCAATATCGGAATAGGCATCAATTCAGGTATAATGACCGTTGGAAACATGGGCTCGACTCAGAGAATGGACTATACGCTGATAGGCGACCATGTAAACCTGGGGGCAAGACTCGAGGGAACTAATAAGCAGTATCGTACAAACATTATAATCAGTGAATACACTTACGGGCTGGTGAAAGAGAAGGTTATTGCCCGTGAGCTTGACAATATCAGAGTTAAAGGTAAAAATAAGCCTGTATTAATTTATGAGCTTATTGATATTATTTAGAAAGTTGACAGGATTTTTCAACAAACGAATCGGAGAGAGCAGGGTGCTTTTTTCTCTCATCTTTCCGGTTCTGATATTTGCGTCCTGCGGACTTCCGTCATATTCATATTTATATCCTCCCTCAGAAGTCTATACTCGCGATAATCCCGGAGACTCATCAAACGGTCAGGATCTTATTTTCAGCAATGCGTATCAGAACAACCTGTCAATATTTAACGGTTACGAGGTGTATTATAAGATATACGATCCTCTATCCGGCTCAGCCGCGCGTTATCAGAATGATATTACATCGATGACCGCTACAGGGGCCGATTTTAACACCTTGAACAGTCTTGGATTTCGCCGCCTGTTCTTTTCGACCAGTTATACTGATGCGGCCTCATTCATCCATGACTCATCCCGGCCGGCATTTTCACCCGACTCATCACTTCTGAATCAGGACTACAGGATTAGATTCAATCTCCAGCAGGATGTCAGTCCGACATATCTTGCAGAACCTTTTCTCTCGTCATTCACCTATAGTTCTGTTCCGTATATCTACCGCTGGGTTTATAATGATTCCCCCTCAGGCGCAGGCACAGAGACCTATACCCAGAAACAGTTCGGCTTGGGAAGTTTTGATATCTACGACAGTGATCTGCCAAGTACTGTAAGCTCAGCTGATCTGAGCATATCGGATTATTATTTTTATATTTCTTATTATATAATGTCGTTCGGCAGAGATACTTATGATATTACATCTTTAGTATATAGTGTGCCTGTATACCTCGGTACTATCAAATTTAAATGTAGCCTGACAGATGATTTTTATTAGAGGTGAAGTTCCTACCATTGGTAAACTTCACCTCTAATGCCTGCCATCCGGTGCTGCTTTGTGCAGGAATTTGCAGGAAATATTTTAGGAGTTAATACAGCATGAAATTTTATTTTAATCTTGCCCTTACTTATGTTGTTATTGGAATGCTATTTTCTTTTCTGTTTTATTTTTTCTTTAAAAAGAAATCGCTGAATAGTTATTTTTTTTGTCTTCTTACGGGTGTAATAGGATCTTTTTTCGGAGGATTGCTTGATGTCTTTGTGGCCTTCGATCCCCTTAAATTTATTACTTTCTTCGAAAGGGTATTCACCATCGGAGTATTCTGGCCATCTGTTGGATCTGTGGCATTATTGTTTTTTTACAGTAAGTCAGTAGAAAACAACTGATATAGAAGATTTAATTGGGGGCTAACACAAAACTCCACACATCAGGGGGATTATTCTTGAGCCTTTACAACTTCTGATAATATATATTCTGTCTACTCACACAGGATATTATTAACGTAGAGGCCGTGGCGCCCGCCGGTTAGTGTCTCGTACCACGTACCATTCATTTATAGTATCTTTATTCATACAGGTTAATGTTGTTTATCATATTGAGCCTCGAGCTTGCCCCCTATTTAGTAAATCGATTTATTATGCTATAATTACTGTATGAATAATAATACACCTTTAGAAGGTTTTGAACAGCTTTATAACATTATTACAAGACTAAGAAGTCCAGACGGTTGTCCATGGGATCGTGAACAAACTCCTGACAGCATTAAGGAAAACCTAATCGAAGAAGCCTATGAATGCCTCGATGCTATTATCGAAAATGATAATGAGCATATTTGTGAAGAGCTTGGAGATATTTATTTACTCGTAACTTTCATTGCAGTCATGTATGAGGAGAAATCGATTTTTGGTTTCGACGATATCTTTGAATCTATCTGCAGCAAGCTCGTCCGGAGACATCCTCATGTCTTCGCTGAGTCGGAAGCCGATACCTCTGACAAGGTGCTTCACCAGTGGGAAGAGATTAAGGACAAGGTTGAAGGACGACAGCATGATGATTCAGTTCTTGATTCAGTGCCGAAGCATTATCCTCCCCTACTCAAGGCTACTAAACTTCAGAAGAAGGCTGCAAAGAATAAGTTTGACTGGAATAGAATTGATGATGTAATGTCGAAGCTCGATGAGGAAATCGACGAATTAAAAGTAGCCGTGTCAAATAATGATTCTGACAACATCGAAGAAGAAATTGGCGATATTCTGTTTTCAATAGTTAATATCGCCAGATTTCTTAAGGTGGACCCGTCTACAGCCCTCACTAGAACTAATACAAAATTCACAGCAAGGTTCAAATATATTGAATCCCGCCTGAAGGAAGACGGCCGGAGACTAACCGACTCAAATCTCGAAGAGATGGAGCAGCTTTGGAATGAGGCTAAAATCAGTCTTAAGGCACTGAATCAGCTGTAATACTCAAAAAATGAAACAGGATTCTCACTGCCTTCAAGTGGAAGGCAGTAATTCTTTATCCTGGTAATATTATAGTATTCAAACGGATTCTCAAGATTAAGTTCTTCCTTCATGAATTTAAACAGGTTTATAAGTTTAATTTCCCCGCTGATAACATTCTTAAGAAGAATCATTTTCCTGTTATCATCATAACTGAATTCCATCCCCCTGTCTTTCAGGGCTGATGTAATAATATTAAGTGAATCAGTGTGAATGCATTCAATATCATATTCAGCACCGCAGTAGGCAGCCATTAATGCTTTCACCTTCTTTCCGGTTTCCATGGAGCCGATGGTCTTTATAATCTTCGTTTTAATAATTCTCATCCCTTCGGGAAGTGAGTTATTCATTTTATCAGCAAATTCTTTCTCAATTACCACGGAATCCAGGCCTTCAGCGACAATAAGTTCGATGGCTGCAATTTCTTCCTGCGACTCAAATCCCAGAGAAAGCGGATTTGCAAATTCCAGCTTCGGTTTAGGATTAAATCCCGCTGAATAATTAATATTCAGGCCGGCGCGAAGGAAAGCCCTCTCAAAAACCGTCATTACATTTATATGTGAGAGAAAAGATGCTTTCTCATATTTACTGAAAGAAAATAACATCTTGATGATTTCAGTTTCAACCGTTTCGGTCGGATTGATTTTTTCCATAAAATCTTCAGTGTTTATTCCGTCAAAATTTTCTTTGAGCTCATGTTCGGATGTACAGGCTCCGCAGGGATGCTCACAATTTACGGTGCAGGCGCTGGTCATCTCCCCTTCAAGAGATTTTTTATACTCATCTTTTAAAAACTTATTACCGACATTCAGATTAATTTTGTCCCACGGAAGTTTTTCATCCAGATCTTTTCGCCTGCAGATCTCCGCCTCGACATTCCAGCCGGAATCATCAAAGACGTCTCTCCAAATATTTTTCTGAAGATGTTCTTCCCAGGCATCGAGCCTCGCGCCTTTTCTGAAGGCGTTCTCTATGAGAGCTCCGGATTTCTCGTCTCCGCGGCTTATAACGCCCTCGAGATATGACATGAACGGCGACTGGTATCCAACCTTGAAAAAACGGTCAGGCAGGGCCCTCTTTATTTTCATTATCTTGTCCAAGGCCTGGGTTTCGTTTAGCTGATAAGACCATTGAAAAGGCGTATGCGGTTTGGGAATGAAGGTGCCGATATTTATATTCAACAGCATCTTTAATTCTCGCCCTACTTCTCGCAGGAAGTCAATTATTGAATCTGACTCATCTTCATTCTCAAAAAACGGAAGACCAAGCATGAAATAAAACTTGGCCTTATTCCATCCCATTCTTTTTGCTTCTTTAAGTATCTCGATAATTCTCTCAATCGGCGCTTCCTTGTTGAGTCCTCGCTGATGAACGGCAGACGGTGTCTCGATAGCAAAGGTCAGCCCGCTCTTTCTTACCTTTGATATCTCACTTATCAGCGGTAATGTGAAACTGTTTACCCTGATAGAAGGGAATGAGAATGAAATTTTTTGATGCTGATATCGGGAATTCAATATGCGGATTATATCTTTTATATTATGATAGTCTCCGCTTGAAAGTGATGATAGTGTAATTTGCCTGTATCCGCAGCTAGCAATTAGAGAGTCAACCTCAGAAAGAATCAGATCGACGCCCTTCTCCCTGAAGGGTCTGTAGAATATTCCTGCATGACAGAACCGGCAGCCGTTCGGGCAGCCGCGCATAATCTCGACAACGCCATGGTCCTGGACGGTTTTAATTGATGGGACTATCATCCCGGAGCCAGAGGTTGTTTCTCCAAATCCGTTCCAGATCGCCCTTTTTGTAACCTCAAGCTTCCCCTTGTACCAGAAATAATCAGAACTTTTAATTTCCTCAAGAAGCTCAGATCGCCTGGCACCTGAGGATTTAAGGGCGTCGAGTTTTTTTACTATTTCGACAAAAACGTCTTCGGCTTCTCCAATATACACCGCGTCGATGAAATCTCCAAGCGGGACCGGATTTGTTACTGCAGGCCCCCCCGCGATTATCAGAGGATCATTGCTGCTACGTTCATTATTCTTAAGCGGAATGCCGCTTAGATCTATCATATTCAGGATATTAGTAGCGGCCAGTTCGTAGCCTACCGTAAATGCGAGAATGTCGTGATCCCTTATGAGCCGCCCGCTCTCAAGCGAATACATCGGTATGTCTTTATTCCTCAGAAGCTCTTCCATGTCTGGAGCCGGAGAAAAAACACGCTCACAGCAGGCATTTGTCTGCCGGTTGATAACATTATATAATATTTTCACGGCCTGGTTTGACATGCCAATCTCATATAAATCAGGAAAACACAGTGCGATATTAAGATTCGCGTTTTCCTTAATTATTGTTCCAAATTCTCCACCTACATAACGGCCAGGTATATTTATACTGAGAAGTTGTTTCTTCAGTTCTTTTACAGGGTTTATATTACTCATATGAAAAGAAATTAACCTAGTATTTATATTTGTGCAAGTAGATACTCGAAATCAAGCCGAGTCCAATCATAGTCGTAAACATGGATGATCCGCCATAGGAAACCAGCAGCAGCGGAATACCTGTTATTGGCATAATGCCCATAGCCATTCCGATATTGACAATGAAGTGGAAAAAGATCATGCCTATAATACCGCATCCGACAAAGAGGGCAAATTCATCCTTGGCCGTGAGAAGAATATACAGACCTCTTATCATGATTATCAGAAAAAGCAAAAACACGGCAAGACATCCTATAAAACCCCACTCTTCGGATATTATAGAGAATATAAAGTCTGTAGACTGCTGAGGAAGATACCTGTAATGGCTCTGGGTTCCTTTAAGAAAACCCTTACCGAAGGTTCCTCCGGAACCTACAGCTGTTACTGACTGAATCATATTCCAGCCTGCTCCCTGGGGATCAATCTGAGGATCAATGAAAATAATCAGTCTTTTCAGCTGATAGTCTTTTATAAAGCTGCTCGTTCCCATAGCCAGACTGCATGCTATTATCAAAATAATTATTGCGTAACCGATCCAGTAAAAATATTTCCTTTTATAGAGAAGCAGCCCAATACCGCTTAGTACAAGGATGAAGATAAGTGAACCTATCACAATCATCATCAGGTTAGGATCGGTAAAAACCTTTGTGAGCTCTACCGATTTTTCCGTGATAATATAATGATCCCATGCGGGAATCAATGAAAACATGACTGTAAGAAAGCCCGCGGCGAGAAGAAAAAACAGATAACGTTTTTTCACACCTGCAACGAATGCTATAGTTAGAAATATCGGGAAGTAAACGAGAGCCGTACCCATATCAGGTTGAATGATTACAAGCAACATCGGGATAGCAGCTTGAATAAGGCCTAATAAAAACCGGATAAAATCTGAATATTTATTACGGCTCTCCTCGAAATATACACCCAGCCTTAGAATCAGTGAAATTTTCATAAACTCCGAGGGCTGAAAACCTATTCCCCTGATGCTTATCCAAGAACGAGCACCATTGACCACATCTCCAGAGAATAGGACGATAAGGAGGAGAATGATATTTGCTCCATATATATAAAACGAAAGTGATCTCAGCCTTTCATAGTCAAAAAACGACAAAACAATCATTATTACGATTCCTATGCTAGCCCAGACTATCTGTTTGATATATTCATTATTCTGCAGCACTCCATCGGAGGATATTCCGCTTGAGTAAATAAAGAGTATGCCTATTATCGATAATCCGACTGCCGCGAAAAAGATTATCAGATCGAATCTGAAAAATGATCTTGATTTCATTGAGCCACGCTGTCCTGTGTTTCACTTTCAGCCGCTTCAGCTTCAGCGGCCGCGGCCGCTTCCCGGGCCTTGAGTTCTCTGATATACCACCTCCGGTCAAATTCATCAAGAACTTCCTCATAACTCTGATCGGCAAATATTCCCTGCATTATCATATCGGAAGCCTTAGGAGCCCACCATTCCCAGTTGTTAGCACCCTCAACATTGACAACTAGAACAATCTGCTCATCAGGATCGGAGCTGCCATAGGGCGCAAAGGCCGCAAACCAGGAATCCCATTTATCCTCGAAGCCCATCTCTCCAGTTCCGGTTTTCCCTGCCATTTCTACGGCCTTCGTTGTAATTACATACCTTGCCGTACCGTCAGTTATCACTCCGCGCATATAATCCTGTAGCGTTCTGAAAGTTTCCTTTCTGATATTTGATCTTCTTAGAATTTCAGGTTTAACTTCCGAGATGATTTCTCCGGTAGATGAATCAACTACCCTCTTTAGTATATGAGGCTTGTAAGCAACACCTTCGTTTACTATCATCGACAGCGAAACTGCCAATTGAAGAGGTGTAACATTCAGAGCGCCCTGTCCTATAGAAACGTTCACAGTGTCTCCACCAACCCAAATGGTATGATACACATCCTCTTTCCATTCAGGGGTCGGAACAAGACCTTCTACCTCTCCGGGCAGGTCAATTCCGGTAGATTCTCCAAAACCGAACCTTCTGGAATAATCTGCAATCTTGTTGATTCCCAAATAATCAACTCCCATTGTATAGAAGAAGACGTTACATGATTCAGCAAGGCCCGAAGACAGATTCAGCGGCCCATGACCGCTATGCTTATGACATTTAAAAACACGATCACCAAACCTTTTTTCTCCGGTACAATTGATGGTGCTTGTCAACGAAAAAGCCTCCTCTTCCAGCACCGCGGCAGTCATAATAATTTTAAACGTGGATGCGGGAGCATAACTTGACTGTATTGCCCTGTTAATAAATGGGAACCTCGAGTCAAGAGACAGTTTCGTATACACTTCCTTACTCCTGTCGGTATAAAAAAGATTCGGATCAAAGTAGGGGTAAGAAACCATTGCCAGGACTTCACCTGTGGACGGTTTCATTACGACAACCGACCCTATTCTCTCGCCGAGAGCCTGCTCGCATAGTTTCTGTATTTTCCTGTCTATTGTAAGAACAAGATTATTACCGTTTCGAGGCGGTATAATCTTTAAATCGTCTTCAATCCTCCGGCCTTTAACATCCACGGTCCTCATCCTGCTTCCGTCTTCACCCCGAAGCAGGAGATCATATTGCTTTTCTATCCCGCTTTTTCCTATTGTGGAGTTCCTGTTGTAGCCCTTGTTATAGAGAATCTGTAGATCTTCGCTAGTAATATCCCCTACATATCCCAGGATATGGGATATAGAACCTGGTTCAGGATAACCTCTTATGGGTTTACTCTGCCAGCTGATGCCGGGAAATTCGTCTATGTGTTCTGCAATAAAAATTATATCTTCATACTGAACCGCGTCTTTTATTTCAACCGGAAGAAAGTTGCCTTCGGAATCAAGGGGTATTTTCTTTCTTATCTCGTTTTCATCGATATTGAGATATTCGGAGCAGTTTACTATTAGTTTTTCCTTTTGCTCAACTGTCATTTCCCCGGGGACAGCATATAGCGCGAAGGAAGGGATATTCATCACAAGGGGAAGATCACTGTTTCGGTCATAGATCTCTCCACGCTGGGCCAGGAGGACGGCTTCTCTGCTTGCTATGTCTTTGGCCCTGCGCTGATACTCTCCGAAGTTTACTATCTGCATGCTGCCTAAATAGAATGTATAGGTCACCACTGAGCCTATTATCAAAATCATCAGAAAAAGCAGACGGCTCTTAGGAATAATAAACTTCTGCGGCATTAATAGCCGTCCCTGTAATTTGTGTTATAAAGTTTGAGAAATTTGACGAGCGCAAAAATAAAGGGCGAGAAGAAGGCATTGAGTCCCAGTTCAATGAGAAAAGCCTTGTCAAAGAATCCTATTCCTGATTCTGGCATGAATAGGAGCACAAGCAGGCTGCTGAAAAACTCTTTGAACAGGGTTGCGCTTAACACAAAAAGAACCGGCAGCAGAATGGAATCAAGAAAGAGTTTTCCCCTTATTTTACCGTAAATGAAGCCGATGAGAGTTCGCACAAGACAGTTGAACCCAAGCGGACTCGTGCTTATCAAATCCTGCACCAAGCCGGTTATAAATCCAAGGCCCTGACCCTTGACGGGGCCGGAACTGTTCGAGATAAACACGAGGATTATCAGTGCAAAGTCCGGGGTTACGCCGTTTATTGCCAGCTTACCAAGCAGTGTTGACTGAAGGATAACAAAGGCGGCTATCAGCAGGGTTCCGCCTATCAGACTATTCCTGTTCATCGGCGCCTCCTTTGGTGAGCACAAAAACATATTCGAGTTTAGTGAAATCCACTATAGGCTCAATTTCGAGCTGCAGCGAAGTATCCCAGTCTTTACCCTCGATGGCTGTAACCCGTCCGATATAAATTCCTTTCGGAAATATCGATTTCATGCCGGAGGTTATTACAAAATCGCCGTACTTGACATTTTCGCGGGCCATTTTCGTAACATAATTCATTTTTAATATTGAGTCTGAATAGCCGCTTCCGTTAATCAGTCCCTCATAACGGCTTTCCTGCAGCCTTGCCGATACATAGGCGGTCTCATCATATATCGGAATTATTATTGATGTAAACTCGCCAACCTGGGCTATCTCGCCTACAAGGCCGTGATAACCGTCCTGCAAGCCGATAACCGGCATATCCCGCCTTATTCCGTCCACACGACCTTTATTAATAATTATCGAATGAAAGGTATTTCCTGGATCCTTACCTATCACTTCCGCCGGGATGTTCTGATAGGGACTTGTTTTTGAGAATCCAAGCTGATCGCGCAGATATTTATTCTCGCTTTTCAGCTCTTCGATATTTCGTTCAATTTCTTCATATTCAACGAGTTTTGTCTGCAGCTGTTCATACTGGTCTTTCAGATCACTGAGCTCATTAATTGAATTAACAGTATCTGCAAAAAAGCTGCCTATACCCGCGGCGCCTCTTTGAAACACTGAGACAATTGAAAATCCGATTCTCGCCGGTTGAAAAGTCCTCATCTCGGTGTTCAGTTCAAGACTGATTACCGAGATGAGGATTAATAGCACGAGGAGACTGATATCTTTATTCTTTCTTAAAAAATCAATGAAATCAGACATTTATTTTATCTGTCAAGACTATTATAAATTGTCCTGCGTGAAAGATCTTTTGTATGTTCGAAGTACATTCCCGCACCCTTTGCAACACAGAGCAGCGGATCTTCTGCAAGAATTACAGGAACTCCGGTTACTTTGGATATGAGTTTCGGCATTCCCTTCAGAAGAGAGCCACCGCCTGTCATCACAATTCCACGCTCAACAATATCCGCTGCCAGTTCAGGAGGAGTCAGCCCAAGAGTAGCTTTAATCTCTTCTATGATGCCGTTTATCGGATCCTGAAGGGCTTCTCTGACCTCAACCGAGTCTATCTCAAGTCTTCGGGGCAGTCCCGTTATTGCGTCTGTTCCCTTGATTTCCATTTTTTCTATCTTCTTATCCGGAGAGGCGTTACCGATTTTTATTTTCAGGCTCTCAGCGGTCTGCTCTCCGACTATCAGGTTATGAACATTCCGGACATGTTTTATAATGGCTTCGTCAAATTCATCACCGCCTATTCGAATTGCCCTGGTTACAACCATACCCCCGAGAGAAATTACTGATATTTCGGTAGTACCGCCTCCGATATCGCAGACCATGTGGCCTGCAGGCTCAAAAATAGGCATATTAGCGCCTATAGCCGCGGCCAGTGATTCCTCAATAACTTTTACCTCGCGCGCTCCAGCTTTCAGGGCGCATTCCTCGACCGCTCGCCGCTCTACTTCGGTAATACATGTCGGAACACCTATTACCATTCGCGGTTTGATAAATAGACGTCTTGGAATAACACGGGAGATGAAATGTCTTATCATCTTCTCTGTAGTTTCCAAATCTGCGATAACTCCGTCACGCAGTGGCCTAATTGCAATAATATCTCCTGGTGTTTTCCAGAGCATTTTTTTTGCATCGGTACCGACGGCGACGACTTTTTTAGTGCCTCGCTCGACTGCTACAACGGAAGGTTCACAAAGAACGATACCCTTACCTCTGACATGAATTAGTGTGTTACAAGTTCCAAGATCAATTCCAATATCAGATGAAAAAGCATCCATGAATTTTCGAAATCCCATTAAAAACCTCCCATTGAGTTCTTTTATCCATATAGTTTCAGCCTTGCCCCGTAATGGTATGAATCTATCTCAAGACACTTTCTCCATTCATATCTGGCTTTTGCACTGTCACCTATTTTATCGTAAATATCTCCAAGATAATAATGAGCATCAGCAGCTTTATTATTCTTTTCCAATATTATTCTGTATTCTTTTTCAGCCTTCAGGTATTCTTTTTTTTCAACAAAGATATTTCCTAAAAGGTATCTGGCCTTTTGTTCGACACTGAAATCTGCTGTTTTATTCAATGTCCAGATCAGATATTCTTCGGCATTTTCAATCTCTCCAAGCTGATAATAGGTCTGTGCCAGTACAAGATAAAGCATATCAGTAGGATTTCCCTCTATGGCTTTAATATAGTAATCGGCACTTTCCTGATACTTGTTCAGCCTTGAATACAATAAACCAAGATATTCATAAGTATCCTCACCAGTATACCCGGCTTCTACTGATTCTTCCAGATATTTTATTGCAAGATCTGAATAGAAATTCCCTTTCTGATAGTAGCACTTTCCAATTATATATTGAACTTTTCCCCGTATAGCATCATTACAGATAAGCAGGGCTTTCCTGAGATTTACTAGTGCATCATCAAAGAGAGGTATTTTTTCTTCAAGGGAAAACTGTGAGGTGCCCCTGTAAAAATAGGAGAATCCGTTATATATTAGCGCCTTCTGATTCATAGGATCGATAGATAGAAGTGCTTCGCATTTTTCATTAATTGTTTCATAGTGCTGATTTTCCCAGAGAGTCTCAATAGTTGTGACTTCCTCGGCAATATTAAAAAAGCCGTTTTCTGATTGTGATTTATTTAAAATAATTACAGCGGTAATTACTGCGCCAATCATAACAGCGGCCGTAATTATTAATATCGGCTTCCTGCTCTGTTTTTTTTTACCGCTGAACTTATATCTATCTCCAGGTAGAATCATTTAACAGCCTTATAATTTTTTTAAAAAGACGGGCCTGTAAGCCGGGTTTTGTAAGCTGTCTGCCGTAAAGCCGGCAGCCGATAACCATCTATCTCGGCGCGGAGTTTCCTCCGAACTCAAGCAGTTTACCCGCAGATTTAATCTTTCTCGACTAGGTCTCGAAAGCTTCTGGACGAACAATCCTCTGCTGCTTAACTTTGCTCCTGGTGAGGTTTACCTTGCCTTCATTGTTGCCAATGAAGCGGTGGGCTCTTACCCCGCCTTTTCACCCTTACCATGATGACTTTGCATGCAAAGTCATTAGGAGTTTGCATGCAAACTCCACGCCCAAAGGACACATGGCGGTATATTTTCTGCGGCACTATCTGTCAAATCAATCCGCAGTTTTCAAAGAAAGCTGTGGATTGATTCGCCCGGGAGTTACCCGGCACCATGTTCTTCGGAGCCCGGACTTTCCTCTCAACTGTTTTTACCTAAGTAAAAACAATCAAGCGGCTATCCAACCCGTCACATTATACTAACATAACTATTTTTTTTTGCCAATTATTGATTTAAATCTAATTTAAACTAATCCCTAGAAATCGTCGTCTTCATCGTCGTCTTCAAGGTCGGCAAGCCCTTCTGGTTCATCATCCGAGAGGAAGGTCATATCAAAAGTATCGTCTGCTTCCAGTTCCTCAAAATAAAGAATACGGCTGCAGTAAGGGCAAAAATGTACTTCCTCACCCTTCCTGACTTCATTAACGAACTGAACCGGCAGAATCATATGACAGCCGGAACATACTGCATTTTTTACAGGAACTATTCCAATACCGGATTTTGATCTGATAATACGCTCAAATTTAAAGAGGATTTCTTCATCCATTTCAGGCGTGGTCAGTTTTTCCTGTTCTTCAAGGTCTTTGAGCAGCTGCATTTTAGATTCGCTTTCCGACTTGTTCTTTGCTTCTTCCGAAAAAAGATCATCTTCCTGCTGTTTTATAAGCTGCTCATCTCTCTCGAGCATATATTTAAATTCCACAAGATCTTTCTCGGATTTAATTATATCCTTCCGGTAATCCTGCTCTTTCTCGGTAGCATCCTTGATTTCCTTATCTAGAACCTCGTACTCGCGCTGGGTCTTGATTTCGTCCATCTGCTTCTCGTACTTCTCTCTCAGCGCTTCCGCGTCAGCGAGTTTAATACGAAGAATCCCAATTCTTTTCTTGGTACCCTCTACCTTGTCATTTTTTTCGATATAGGTTTTCTTGAGACGATTCAAGAGCTCAGTTTTTGTTACCATCGCCCTTGGTATCTCATTAATATCTCTTTCTATCTCGTATTTCTGAGACAGAATATCCTGTAATTCCTTAAGTTTTTCAAAAATGTCCTGTTTCATTCGGCAACCCCTTTCTATCAAAGATTGTTAATCAAAAGATTTAAATCTTAGTTGTCTATATAATCTTTGAGTCTTCGGCTTCTCTTCGGATGTCTTAACCTTCTGAGAGCTTTAGCCTCGATCTGTCGAATTCTTTCTCTTGTTACATTGAAATACAAGCCAACTTCTTCCAGTGTAAGCGAGTATCCGTCCTCAAGACCAAACCTCATTTTCAGTACTTCCTGCTCTCTCGGAGGAAGCGTACAGAGTACGTCCTGCAGCTGTTCCTGAAGTAATTTAAAGGCAGTTTGATTGGCCGGATTTTCAACATCCTTGTCTTCTATAAAATCACCAAGCAGAGAATCTTCTTCCTCGCCAATCGGCGTTTCAAGCGATATCGGCTCGCGCGCTACATTCTTAACTGATTTGACTCTCAGAACAGACCATCCGAGTCTTTCGGCAATCTCTTCATCTGTGGGCTCACGCCCTAACAGCTGCATTAACTGCCGTGATTCCCTGACGACCTTGTTTATCTGCTCAATCATGTGAACAGGAACCCTGATTGTCCTTGCCTGATCTGATATAGATCTGGTAATAGCCTGTCTTATCCACCAGGTTGCATAAGTAGAAAACTTATAACCCTTTCGGTACTCAAACTTCTCAACAGCTTTGATCAGTCCTATATTACCTTCCTGTACAAGATCGAAAAAATGCAGCCCTCGGTTTGTATATTTCTTAGCTATACTTACAACAAGCCTCAGGTTAGCCTGAATAAGTCGGTCTTTGGCTTTTTTCATCATTATTCGGCCGCGGCCAATCTCTTCAGAGCGCTCGGCGATCCGGTCGATATTCTCTTCGAACTCGATTTCCAGTTGGGTCAGCTTCTTGTCTGCCACCTGCACCTGTCTGATCTTTTCTTTTATCTCTTCAGCTGACATTCCGAGCTCTTCTTCCAGTTCACGGCGTGTACCTGCCTGGGCAAGTCCGCGTCCTAAATTCCGAAGCTCTCTCATACTGTTGACTCTAAGTCTTCGCTCGATCTTCTGTTGCTTTTTCTGATATCCTTCGATTTTCTCGGCGGCGATTGTAAATCTATCTGAAAAATACAGAATTTCTTCCTGATGAATATCGATGTCCTTGATCTTCTTCAGCATTGCCTTACGCTTTTTGGCAAGTTCCTCGTCATTCAGGATGTCTCCACCCTTCTCGACTATGCTGTGCTTTAACTCCATATAATTGCGAAGCTGCGGTCTTATATCTTTGAGCCGCTCACGATAAAACTGGGTTAATCTTCTTCTTTCTGCAAGAAATTCCGAGACCTCTTTTTTACTGAGATCCAGATCACGGGGGTCAACCTTGGAGAAGGTTTTTACCATAAGATTATTAAACTCGGGGATTATCATTCCGGAGTTCTTAATTATTACCTTGATGATATTTTCACCCTCTTCCATCTGTTTTGAAAGTTCAACTTCCTGTTCTGCCGTAAGAAGGTTTTCTTTTCCTATCTCGCGCAGATAGAGTCTTATAGGATCATCTATCGATGTTTCTTTTTCATTGTAAACGATTCGCTTTTTCGGTGCCTCGGCTTCCTCAAGCTCTTCCTCGTCATCAGAATCTTCTTCGTCCTCATCGTCTTCAGGAAGTTCATCTTCTTCATCTTCTAGTATCTCGTCGAGTTCTTCAGGCGGCCCCGGTGTTGATGAATCTTCAACAATACCCACCTTGTTTTTTTCAAGAAGAGCAATAACTTCTTCGATCTTGTCGGAGTTAACAATGCTATCGGGAAGCATATCATTAATCTCGTCATACGTTATACTTTTCTTATTTTTTGCATATTCCAGCAGCTTTTCTACAGCAGGTTCGGTCTGCATTTCTGACATTATATTCCCAACCTTAGTTTTTCAATTTCCTGATCTAAAAAGATCTTCTCTGAAAGAAGGTCTATCTCGTTTACATCTTCGACACTATCTTTCGAGATGTTTTTAAGTTTTTTAACAATTTCCTCTCTTTTTTTTAATAAACTACTTTTCTTTATTTTTTTTACAGTATCCTTTATCAATTCGTCGCTGTTTATACTGAATTCGTCCGACGTCACCTTTTCCGCAATCAGCGAAACAAGCTGCTGATCCTCAATCCGGCTTAAAACGGAATCAAGATAAGTCTCTTCATTCCTGAAGCTCTCTTCCAGAGCAATATAAATTTCTCTGGCTCTTGCATCTTTCAAGTCATCAATACTGATTCTTCCGCGGACAAATTCATAACTATTTCTGTTGACTACTACCGCAATCATTAGAAACAACTCTACAGAGACATCTTTTTTCTTTTGTATTTTATTTTCCCCCGGCTTTTCTTTTTCGGGTTGACGACCCCCTCTCATGAAATCCCTCTCAACAGAGTTGAACTTCACTCCAAGTCTTTCTGCAATTTCATTCATACAACTATTACGCCGTACTTCGGATGTCAGACTACCAAGATAGTCATTCATACTCCGAAGAATCTCTTCTTTGCCTTCGGGCGTACTTATATCTGATAAATTTATCGCATTTTCCAGAATATAATCAAAACTATTTATAGTAGATTTTAATACTTTATGCAATGCCTTTTCCCCCTTATTCACGAGGATATCTGACGGGTCTTCCTCTGCCGGAAGTTTGACAATCTTACTGGTTATTTCATGCTGCTCGAAAAGCATTACTGCTTTTCGAGCAGCATTCTGTCCTGGCTGATCCCCGTCAAATGAAATTACGGCCTTATCAGCATAGCGCTTGAGGATTCTTACCTGTCCAGAAGTGAAAGCAGTGCCTAATGGCGCCACGGCATTCGTAATTCCTGCCTGGTGATAGGCAATAACATCCATCTGACCCTCACAAAGAATAAAATAACCGGTTTCTCTAATTTTTTTTATACTATTGTTTAGACCGTACAAATTATTCTTTTTTAAAAATAAAATTGTTTCGGGAGAATTTATATATTTCGGACCAAAATCTTTTAAAGTCCTTCCGCTGAAGGCAATTACTTCCCCGTTATTATTCATAATCGGAAACATTACCCTCCCTGAAAATAGCGGATAAGATAGGCCTCTCTGGGAAAAAAGTCCGCTTTCTGTAAGGAATTCATTCGAGTAACCCTTTGATTTGAGAAATTTCAGCAGCCAGTTTCTATCATCAGGAGCCCAGCCTATCTGAAATTCCTCAATGAGTTCGAGAGTTAATCCTCTTTTAACCAGATAATCTCGGGCTGTTTCAGCCTCCGGTTTATTTATCAGAATATACTGAAAACTGCCGGATACTCTCCGGTATAACTCCTTTAGAGCATCTCGTATTTTTCGATCTCCGCTGTCTTCTTTATGCCTTCCTCCGAGCTCGACTCCTGCCTTATCGGCAAGGAACTTAAGCGCCTGAGGGAAGTCCATATTCTCCATCTCCATCACAAAATCAAAAATAGTACCGCCCTTATGACATCCATAGCAGTAAAACAGATTTTTTTCCGGAGTAACTGTAAAGGATGGGGTCTTCTCATTATGAAATGGACAGAGACCGACGTACCTTGCCCCAGCCCTCTTCAGTGTAAGATGAGTGCTTACGATATCTATTATGTTAAGCTTTGAATTTATTTCTTCCCTTTCGTTATTACTCATTTGACCTTTATATAAAGCTCGTAGGATCTATTATGTTCCGATAGGCTCTTTGAAAAAAGATGTGTCCCTTTTTCGGGATCCTCAAGTAGAAAATACAGGAAATCTGTATTCTCAGGATTAAACGCGGCATTAAGAGCAGTCTTGCCGGGATTACAGATGGGCCCTGGCGGAAGCCCCTTGTTCCGGTAGGTATTATAGGGAGAGCTGATCTCCAGGTCACGGTACAGCAGTCTTTCAGGATGTTTTTTACCGAGTTCCTCGGTGATTACCCAGACTACAGTGGCGCAGGAACCAAGATACATATTCTCGGCAATTCTATTATAAAATACTGATGCTATTCTCGCGGCTTCATCAGCGTTCCTGTATTCGCGCTCTATGATCGACGCCATTATTATTTTCTCCCTGACTTCGACCTCATCCATGTTTTCATATTCAGGATATATTGCCTCAAGTGTGGTGAAAAAGGTTTCTTTCATATATTCCACAACCTTGGCGGCCGGATAGTCTTTCGGGAAATTGTAAGTATCAGGAAAAAGACAGCCCTCAGCATTTTCGGATGCTACTATCTCAAGAAAATCCTCTACCCCGGTGATGCCCTCTTTTTCCAGTATTTCACCTATGTTTCGCGCCGTCAGTCCGGGCGGAATAGTTACCGGATAGAGTTCCTCAGAACCGCTTATGAGCTTAGTGTGTATGTTAATTGTCGTCATATGCCCTGTAATACGGTAAAGTCCTGATTTCATCGATCCTGTTGTTCCGAGAAATCTTGAATAAAAAACAAAAAACCTGCTGCTTTTTATTAAGCCGGAGTCTTCAAGATTACCGGCAATATGGTAAGCAGTGTCTCCACTGCTTACCCTGAACATAGTTTCACCGGGCATGGACTGCGGGACCTTATTTATGTTTATAATAATAGCCCCCCCAGCCGCTGCCGCGGATATAATTAAAATTACGAGTATTATTAGAATTACAGCTGCCTTTCTCATTAAAAACCTATCATCTACTTTAGAAGAATAAATTCTACTCTTCTGTTTTTCCATCTGTTGTCGAGATCACCGTGCGGAACAATCGGCAGACGGCCCCCGATGCCTTCGGTTGACATTCTTGCACCGGAAATTCCCAGCTGCTCAAGATAATATTTTACAGTTTCCGCCCTGGCCTTCGATAGTGGAAGAAGTTCTTCCCGTTGTTCTTTTTCGGCTTTCGCGGTATTCGCCCAGAATACGCTTACAGCATGACCTTCAATGAGAATCTTGTAGCTTTCATATTTCTGCAGGATTTCTGAAAGCCTTCCAAGAACATATATATTCTTTTCTTTTATTTCAGGATCATCCTTTCGGAGTTCCGCGCTGTCTGGTGCAAAGGTGATATTTGCTATCCTAATCTTTAATTTGTTACCTTCCATAACAACCAGAACATCAATAGGGATGATTCCGTATTTTATAGACTCATTGCCGTATTCATCACGAACCCTGAGTTTATAAGGATAATCCTCGGCGGCAAGCACCAGCTCGCCGTTTTTACCGATTCCGTCCCATTGTATTTTCGCCGCAGGGGCGCCCTTCCCTCCGAAAGACGTAAACGCATTACCTTCTCTGTCTACAATTTCGAGAGCCCAGGAATCAATCTTACTCTGATCAGTTACCGAAATGAATATTGACAACTCATCATCGACCCCGTCATTATCCGGTGAAAATGGTTTGGGTGTAATATCAATTACTGTTTCGGGTGCCGAAATATCGAGAGCAAATTTCTTTGTTACCGATACCGGTTCATTCCCCTTGTAGTAATAGACCTTATAGCGCGCGCTGAAGTCACCTTCTGTGACACGGCCATCCTCGCCGCGGCCGTCCCAAATTATCTTTTCAGGAAGTATTTCCCCTACAAAACTTTTAACCGGAGTCTCACCGTTTTTAAGAATATTAAGTTCCCAGCCCCTTACCCCGTCTTTAAGGGTTGCAATGGTAGAAAACTCAATTTTATCACTTTCCCCGTCCTGATTCGGGGTAAATCCCTTATCGGAGGCCGTTACAAAGACGTTTGCTGTTCTTGTGTCGACTTCAATATCCTGAATTCTCTGCTCGGTCCTGTTGCCGGCTTTATCTTCCGACGATATGGAATAAGTGTATTTCCCGTCTGCTATCTTGTTTCCATTAACGTCTGTGCCATTCCATTCAATATTGCCGATCCGGTCCTGCCAGAAAAACTCACGTACGATCTTGCCGTTACTGTCGCTTATAAGAGCTGAAATAAGCTCTTCGCGGCTGCTTTGCTGTTTAATTGTAATGAAATCCCTGTTGCCATCGCCGTCTGGCGAGAATAAGGTATATTCGCTCTCGGCTGTAATCGCAGGATATACCGAATCCAGTCGGAACTCACGGGTTGCCGCGGTTGAGACGTCACCTTTTTCATATACAACCTTAATAACGGCATTATATATGCCGTCAGCAGCCTTTCGGCCCTCATCAGTAAAGCCGTCCCACTTGATGCTGTCTTTCACCTTTCCTTGTCCGGTAATTGTCTTTACGGTATTACCGCCGGCGTCAATAATGCTGACAGCATAGGACTGTATTCCCTGGTTTACATTCAACACCGCTGCAATGCTGATATTCTCCTTCACGCCGTCCCCGTTTGGAGAAAAAGCTTCCATGTTTACGGTAAGAATTACCGGAGTCTCCTCGGTATCCAGTCTGAAACTGACAGCGCTGGATTCACCCTTGTTACCGGCCTGATCTGCCGTATAAAGCCGGTATACATACTCTCCGTCTTTTGCGAGAGTTCCTTCTTCAGTATATCCTTCCCACTCGAATGATGAAACTGCGTTCTTAACCCATTTGAATTTCTGAATTAAATCGCCGCCTTCTTTCGTAATCTCACCATACCAGACATCTTCAATAGATGTTTCCTGATAGATTATAATCTGATCCTTATTACCGTCTCCGTTAGGGCTGAAAACCCTGAGTGAAACCTTTGCCGATGCTGACGGCGCTGTAGTATCTGCAATAATTCCCGGTGATACGGCGGACGGATTGTTTCCGTTGGTGTATCTGATATCCAGATATCCCTTGTATCCGCCTTCACTTATGTATCCGCCGGAGTTTTTTTCACCTTTATACTCAAAAACGGCGGGAATCTTGTCTGTGCCCTTTATTTCCTTGACGGTAAGTCCTGAATCACTGGCTATCTTGAAACTCCATTCTGAAATCCCTGATTTTACGGGAATATCGGGGACGAAGGTTATCATATTGCGGCTGTCTTTTATTCCCGGGGCAAAATTGGACGCATCTACCGAAAGAGAGATAGGCGTTGACTGAGTGTTTATGATTATATTTGATATCTCACCCTCAATGCGGTTTCCGGCCCGGTCTACAGCTTCTATATAGTAAAAATAAACGCCATCAGGAACTAGGAGTTTCTTATCATCCTTTCCATTCCAGCTGAACTTCTGTGGATAGCCGTTTTTCCATATGTAGTTCTTGTGCGCCTTTCCGTCGGCACTCTTAATAACGGCCGTCCATTTATCTTCGGTAGAACCGTCCTGAAGGATATCAAGGATATCCTTGTTGCCGTCATCATTCGGGCTGAATATTTTATCATTATCAGGCGGAGTCACGAGTTCAAGCCGAGGAGGTGTATTATCTATTACAAGGCCATATTTAGGGGTAACAGATTTATTACCGTTATCATCCCATGCCTCAATAAAAAAACGGTAAAAACCGTCTTCAACAACATTTCCGCCCTCATCTATTCCGTCCCATCTTACTGAATCCGGAATATCCACGCCCTTTTCAACATAAAAAAGCCGTTCGAAGAAATTTGCAAGGCCCAGGTTTTCGGGCCGCTTCTCTTTGTTTTCTATTCTTTTAACCTCGGTCCCCTGCTCATCCTGAATGATGAATGCGAAACCCTTAATATATCTGGAATCCTGAATGCTAACAGGAATCTCCATATAATCCTTAACCCCGTCATTGTTGGGAGAAAGATAGGTTATTATCTGTTCACCTTCCGGACCCTGGTTGATATTTCCATTATTTATTCTGCTTTTCAGGACAACCTTATCATTGCCATTCGCAACAACATTCTTATAGCGTCCTGCTGATGATTTTACGGAGTCTTTCTTCCAGCGAAATGATACATCATCACTCTCGCCGGTCTCCTCAGGTTCTTCATCATCAGAAGGCTCCATATCAGCCTTCTCGTCTCGTCCGTCGGTATAGCCTGACAGGTCAATCTCTATCAAAGGCGCAGCTTGATCAATTACTCCAACATTTGCAGTCACTCCAACTCCCGCCGCCCATAGTCCGTTGGCAAGAGGCGCTGCGCTTACCGATGTTCTTATATCATTTTTTGACCATCCGCTTTCGGCGGGCCCATCGCTCTCAAAATCGGTCTGCAGATTGAAATAAATGCCAAATGCCGGTATCAAAGCCGAGATATCGCCGGAAATAAGCTCATTGAGATCTGCCGCAGAGGAAATTTGTATGCCCGCAAAATCAAACAAAGATAGTCCCGTTCCGAGGTTGAATTTAATATTGCTGAATGACGGGAAATTCAGATCGGCATTCACTGCCCATTCGATACCCTCGATGTTAATCAGGTCAAAACCCGCACCTAGACCAGGAGTAAAGACCGATGGAGAATCAGTGGCTGAAAAACCGCTGTATCCCATGTTTCCCAGGACTATTGCCCATTTCAGATTCTGCATTATCCCGACATCGCCGAGATCCTGAATAAACCCCAGATCGGCTGTTGCCGACCAGCTCTCACCGAAACACAGGTTTATGCCTGCTCCGGCAAGAAGCCCAGGATAAAGCTCTTTGGAAAAAGAAGCATTTACGCCTCCCTGAAATCCCGCGTTAAGTTCACTTAGAGCTGATGTTGCGACAATAAAACCGGAACCAGTTATGACGCCGCTTCTCGTCGGAAGAGTAATACCGATATTAAATGCCGACCCGTTGTAACCGGAAGCAGTCTGATCACCAAGTAGAGCAGTAAAACTTGCATTCAAGGTCGTACGCTGCTGGGCCCCTGAGGCAGCAGGATTTACGATATCCGCCATTGGAGACAGGCTTGATGTGTAGCTGCCGCCATCTGCAAGAATGTCGGGTGATTTCAGCAGGTCAATAATCTCGTTACCATCTGCAGATACACCTGCTGCGGCGATTAACATTAAAATCAAAAACAGGAAGATTTTATTCGACTTCATAATTCCCTCTTTTTAAAATCATCAGATTTTACCCTTTAGATTGTTATTTTGTTCAACATACAGCTTCTCAAGATTTTCCATCTCTTCGATGGACAACCTGTCATAAAGGTAGCCTTCAATTTCTGAAACCAGACCACTCATATGTGCGTCCAGCTCAGCCTCTTTGCCTTTTAAAAATAAATAAAGACCGGCAGCCCGGAGTCCTTCTACTATGATCAAAGCGTAAACTCAAGCTCCTCTTTTGCGATATAGATTTCAAGATTGCTGTTTTCAATATGCTTCTCATACCACTTTGCGGAGTTCAGTATTTTATAGATTTTTTTGTCGTCATATTTCGGTTCATGATGAAAGAGTACAAGCTTAGGAATCTTCCATTCGGCGGCAAAATCAACTGCAAGACTGTAGGAGGAATGTCCCCAGTCATATTTCTCGATAGCCTCACCCAGAGTATATTGCGAATCCACGACAATCAGGTCTGTTCCACAGTAATATTCAGTGTTTTCCTTGCTGCGTTTAAAATCACGTTCCGTTAGTTCTGTATCAGTAGAAAAGATAAATGTTTTTCCGTCTTCCTTGATTTTGTATGAAAAACAGCCGCCCGGATGCTTTACCCTTCTCCAGGTAATTTCAGCGTCGCCAATTTTCAGTATTTCTTCTTCAAGGGTATGAAAAATAAGATCGGCTCCAAATTCATTCATCGTAACTGGAAAATACGGGAATTTCATCTGCTCACGTAGATGATGTTCGAGATCTTTTATAGGACTGTAAAAATGCAGCTCATAACCGGGAATATAAGCCGGATCGAAGAAAGGAAGCCCCAGGATATGATCCCAGTGAAAATGAGTGAAGAAGATGTGAAACTTCTTCACCTTATCTCTCTTCTTGAGGAGGCTTATTCCGAGTTCTCTGATACCTGAACCGGCGTCTATAATAATGCAGGAGTTGTCTTTTAATCTAATTTCCATGCAGGTTGTATTTCCGCCGATAGTTTCTATCAGGTAGGGGGGGATTCCCGCGAGGAAGGCATCACGACTCTCTTGTGAAACCAAATCAGACGGCTGTATACGCTGAACTATGGCCGCAATGCGGCTCTGAAGCTGCGAAGGTCTAATAGGAGTAGGAATTGAACCTCTGACACCCCAAAATCTTACTTTCATATGTACACTCTCCGGTACTCTATATTATACCGTTAACATTGGCTCTTTCTGCCTTTCTGCTATTCTTTTTTCAATTTCTTCTTTTGAAACGATTCCGCCCTTTCCGATGCCGGGGCAGCTTAACGCAAGCTCATCCCAATCTGTCTTGTCTTCCAAAGAGGAGATCCAGAATGGAAAAGTTCTGCATTGTACGGGCCTGCTTTGATAAACACTGCAGCCGTCTTTCCAGAAGATACAGTCATAATTCTTTTTCTCTATAAGACTTATTCTTTTAAAACCGCCGATATCTATCATGGTGCAGTATTTCTCAAGAAAGTCTGCCTCACTCAGTCCGGTTTCAGTCACCAAAGCGTCAAGATCAGTCTGTGTGAGAAAAACGTAGCCTGGATCATGCCTGCAGCATGCTGAACATTTCTGGCATTCGAATCTTAAACCGTTCTCATAAAAATTTTCTTCTGACATAATCACCAACTATTATAAGCTACAAATAAAAACAAAAAAAGTATAAAAAAAAAGGCTGTCCAAAAATGAACAGCCCGATGGGGAGAGAAGGATTTGAACCTTCGAAGGCGTAACCAACAGATTTACAGTCTGCCCCCTTTGACCACTCGGGAACCTCCCCTCTTGAAACAGTAAGCAGCAACTGCTTTATGATTCAAGAACTTTGTACTATAAATACTTTCTTTTGACAAGCCTTTTTATTAAAAATCCTTTAGATTTTTAACCTATGGCGGCAGGACTGAAATCAGCAATTTTAAAAACAGCTTCCATTGACAAAACAAATAAAAAAATGTAACTTACCACCACGATTTAACTATCGTAATTGCCGCCTTAGCTCAGCTGGCCAGAGCACGTGACTTGTAATCTCGGGGTCAACAGTTCGAATCTGTTAGGCGGCTCGAAAAACAGATATTCTTAACAGAGTATCTGTTTTTTTTTGCATTAATTCTTTTTAGAGGCTCAGGTTTTGGGAGAAAATTATTTTTTATTTACTATTTCCGCGTTTTCAAACCCAGCCTGAATTCTGTTCCATTTTCCATATTCACTGATAATTCTGCTTCAATCTGTTTTGCAAGAGCGTTAATAACGATGAACCCGGATGACTCAGCATCTTTAAAATCAGACTCATTAGAAAAACCTTCCCCGTTGTCTTTGATTGATAGGATATAATAATTTCGCTTGTCTGATGATAAGCTGATCCGGATTTCCGGATCAGCTGTATTATCGAAGGCGTGCTTAAAGGAGTTTGAAACTATTTCATTTATCATCATTCCAAGAGGAAAAAGTAGATTGAGGTTGAACCTGGCCGGTTTAATTTCCAGTACAATTCGGACTGGCTTTTCTTCATTATAAATATTCATGTGAAGCTCATCGGTAAGCTGTCTGATAAAGTCAGCTATATCAATACTTTTCAAATCTCGGTTTGTATATAGTTGATCATGCACAAGCGCCATCGTGGAGATTCTGTTTTCAATACTTTGGATGAGGTCCTTCCTCTTTGCATCATCAACATTCCTCGACTGTAGGCTTAGAATTGATAATATTATTGAAAGATTATTTTTAACCCGATGATGAACTTCCTGAATAAGAATTTCTTTTTCACGCAGCGAGGACTCTAATTCTTTCTGGACCGCATTCTTTTCGGTTATGTCTACCATGCTGATTATATTATTCTTGTTTAGGTTTGACTTATCAGAATAATAACAGTTAATCAGAACATCCCGCCTTTCCCCGTCGAGTGTCTGTACAACCGTTTCATATGAGGAATAACCTCCCTTATTCAGCATATGCAACATCGACTTTACCAGTGCCTTATAAGTATCTTCTAAAAAAAGTTTATCAATATTTTTAAGAAGCTCTTCCTTCGTTTCAGCCTTAAATAGGGACAGCGTTTGCTGATTAACCTCATGAATTTCGAATATGTGGGGAATCTTCTTCATCTCTTCCGGATGTTCAAGAAAAAACTTTTCAGGATCTTTTATCCCCTGTTTTTTGTAGTTTGTAATAATTGACCTAACACCGTCAAAGTTCTCCTCGAACATGGCAACTGGTGCCGTATTAAAAATAAATCTGTAACGTTTATCACTTTCCTGAAGATTTTTAGAAGATTGTTCCCAGTCCATATATATGAAATACTCAAGAAATGAAATATTTATCAGAAATGTCAAAACAAACTTTATTGAAAGCGGAACCGATATGTAAAATAAATTGAATCCAAATGCATGAAATAATCCGAATACGAGGCTTGCGCAAAGCCAGAAGTAGCTCCCTTTTGCTTTGTCAGCCTTAAAAAGAATCCAATTGATGATCACAAGAAAGAGGATCCCAATAAGAAATAATCCCTGCGAAATTGTTGCCAGCATTCCGCTTATTTCCGGAAGTATCAGAATTAATAGTCCTAAGACTAGTACTATTAAACTTATAATCGGAATTATTATCTTCAGAGAGATATTCCTGTAATACAGGATAACAGAGATCATCAGAAAAGAAGTCCCCGTGGCAGCGGAAAAACCGAAGAAGGGGTGAAGACTCTGGGTAAGGCTTGCATTGCTGATTACGTCAGGTATGGGGCCAAGCATGTAAATAAGCCAGCCGAGGGATAGAATCAGGTATTTTGATTTAAAATACTTGAAAAAGAGGACCATAAACATTAGAAAAGCAATAAAGCGAACACCAATAAGTACAAGGAACGAGACTAACAGGTCATCAATAACCATTCTATTCTCCTTTTCAGATTGGAGAAGATCAGCTAGAGTAAATAGCATTTAAAAAAATACGATACTTCATCAATCTACTTTTTTATCATTTCACTATGCTTTACAATATAAAAGTATAGTAAACGAAAAGTACTAATGCAAATTATCGATGAAAAAAAACATCAAAGAGGGAGAGAAAAAATGACCTGTCCAGAATGCGGCCAAGATATCTACGGAAAAGGCAGCCACTATAGCTGCGAATCCTGCGGTTCAAAATGGAAGGTAACCTTTACCTGTGAGGTCTGTAAAAACCTGCCTTCAGTTGCCGCCAGCTGCGGCGCGGTAAGTTTCTTCTGTGAAACATGCAACACACTGAAGTCACGGGAATCGATGGATAAAGAATTTGTAAAGGAAAATTGACCTTGTATCAGGACGCGCATCTGCATATAGCATTTGGCTCGGCTCTTTCAATTTCAACCGAGATTGGCAGGGTTTTTCTAAACTCTACCGGTCCATCTGATTATTCTGCTGTCAAATCTGCATCCGAACACTCAACAGATGTGATACCCTTTTACGGCCTCCATCCCTGGCACGTCCGGAATGAATCATTCTCGGCGCAGCTGCTTTCCAGTATACTCAAAGCCTCTCCATCGGCCGGAATCGGCGAAACCGGGCTCGACTCAAGTCCGCAGTACAAACCGGATATAGGCAGGCAGCTTAGCCTGTTCCGGGTTCAGATTGAACTAGCCTCAAGCCTCGCGCGGCCCGTCTCAGTCCACTGTGTTCGATCCTGGCAGCTTCTCTTTAATATCCTTGAAAGACACGTCCCTCTCAAAAAGCCGTTTATTCTTCATTCATTCTACGGATCAAAAGAAGTTCTTGAGCATCTTCTTAAATATGGGGCCTATATATCGATTTCCTCCCTGTCTCTTAGAAATCCGCAGCGCTCTTATCCGGTCATAGAAGCGGTTCCTCTTGACAGGCTGCTCATTGAATCTGACATGATCTGCGGAAGCAAAGGATTCTCTGCCGTATCTCATTTACAGGAACTGAAAAATATCTATAATGAAGCCTCGGGAATTTTGGGGATTTCTGAATCAGAACTTGCCGCGAGGATATGGGATAATGGAACGATTTTCACGAACTGAAAAATTACTGGGCACCGAAAAACTCTTGAGGCTTCAGGCCTCATCGGCCGTACTATTCGGAGCGGGGGCTGTAGGCAGCTTCGCAGCCGAAGCGCTGGTTCGAAGCGGTATAGGAAGCCTTATAATCGTTGATTACGACGATATAAGCCTCAGCAACATAAACCGGCAGCTCTTCGCCCTTGAAAGCACCCTAGGACAAAACAAGGTTGATACAGCTATTGCCCGTCTCTTGGATATAAATCCAAAATGCCGATTAACCGGGGTCAAACAATTTGCAGATGTTAATACTATCCCCGAAATCCTGAAGTCTCCCCCGGACATTGTGCTCGACGCAATAGACACCGTTGACCCGAAACTTGAACTGCTGACCTACTGCGCGCGCAGCAGCATCCCCGTCATCTCATCAATGGGGGCTGCCAGAAAAACCGACCCGCTTGCCGTCCGTGTTGACAGTCTCTTTAAATCAGCGCACTGCCCGCTTGCCAGGCTTATGCGAAAATACCTCAGAAGGCGCGGAATAAAAAGCGGCATTACATGCGTATATTCAACTGAACCCCCGCTTCCCCCGAGACCGGGTGAGGACAGCGATGAGCTTTCCGGCACAAATCACAGTACGAAAATCATGGGTAGTCTGACCACCATAACGGGTATCTTCGGACTTGTACTTGCTGATACTGCCATGAAGATTATTACTGGAGATTATTGACCAAGCCGGCGCAATTCATTAGTATGCTCTCATATACCAGTGCCGAAGTGGTGGAATTGGTAGACACAGGGGACTTAAAATCCCCCGGCTGTAACGGCTGTACCGGTTCAAGTCCGGTCTTCGGTATTAGACTCTCGTATTAACGAGGGTCTTTTTTTTGTCCGAGCTTAAGCCTGCATATTCATTGATTCTTTTACATTATCTGTCATATATTGTTTTTCATACATGGATATCAATAACATAGTTAAGACATATTTCAGTCACGCCAGCTTCCGTCCGCTGCGGCAGCGGAATAGTTTATTTTGCATTAATTAAAACGCTTGAACGTTTTTCGGAATTACTCGACACAAAAGGCGTACCTCATCTGCTTTACCACGGAAAACTTCAACTACAGAACTAAATATAATTACTAATCTCAAGGTGCCCATGGAGCATACATCACCCTGTTGGTTCCAGTACTAGCAACCGCGACAAAGAATCCGTCGCCGTAGGTCACCGCATGCCACTGATTTTCCTCAGTTGCCGGACGAGCCGTCCAGTTGATCCCGTCAGGAGATGTCATTACCCGATTTATTCCATCGGTGGATACCGCAACAAAGAGACCTCCGCTGAAAGTAACCGAGTACCAATAATTCTGTTCGGCCGCCATGCGGGAGGTCCAGGTTATTCCGTCAGTCGAAGTCATCACTCTGTTGTCTCCGTCAAATGATACCGCAACAAAGATCCCATTGCCGTAAGTTACCGACACCCACCAGTTCTGCTCCGCCGACGGGTGGGCTGCCCAGGTTATTCCGTCAGTAGAAGTCATAACCCTGTTTGTTCCACTAATGGCGGTTGCGACAAAAAGCCCGTTACCGTAAGTTACCGCGTACCATCCGCTTGCCTCGGCTACTGATCGGGGTGTCCAGGTAATACCATTGGTCGAGGTCATCACCTGGTTGGTTCCATCAATGGACACTGCGACAAAGAGCCCGTTTCCGCAGGTCACCGTGCGCCACTCGATTGTATCGACACCGGAACGAGACGTCCAGGTGCTACCATCGGGAGAGGTCATAACACGGTTGGTACCGCTATTAGATACAGCTACAAACAGACTGTTTCCGTAGGCCACCGACCACCATTGGTTATCCTCGGCTGCCGTGCGAGCCGTCCAGGTAATCCCGTCGGGGGAGGTCATAACACGGTTGGTACCGTCTCTGGCCACCGCGACAAAAAGCCCATTGCCGTAGGTCACCGACCACCATTGGTTATCCTCGGCGGCTGTTGCTGCAGAAAACTCAGGCTCTGTCCACAGAGCGTGAAGTGTTATTCCAGTACCTCCCATAGTAAAACTCTGTCCCTCTGTATAAGTAGTCCCACTGCTGTCGGATGCAGTGTTCCACCCGGAGAACTGATAACCGGCTAGGGTCAGGCTGCCTGTATTTCCCAGAACAATGACCGTCGCACCTTCCACGTAAGTGGTGCTGTCGACCGGCACACTTCCACCGGTATTCCCATTCCCTTCGTAGGTTACTATGTAAGTTGTTTCTGCCGGAGGTTCAGGTGGACAGCCTAAGAACAGCGTTATTAATACCGAACTCAAAATCAAGGTTATACTGACAACCAAAAATTTTTTCATGGTGTCTCCTTATTTAGCTGTTCCTTATTAAATGATAATGTAATAACTTAGAACAGCTATATTGAACTGTTGTAAACAAAAATGCAGTTACTTATTTCTATTATACCCTTGTTAATAAGAATTTGTCAAAATCAATGAAGAGATCGGGTAGGACGCGCGGGACGCGACGGCAGGCCATCATTATGCCGAATGCTTTATTCGCAGGACGATCATACGATTCATATGGATTTTATAAAGTGGTCCAACCCTGATTCGGATTTTCTTGCAAAGCTCTTTGGAGTTCTAAAAAGCAGGAGAGTGCAGATACAGGCCCTCGGTCGCGAATACCTTGAAAATGAACTTTTCTTTAAGAACCGTTTCGATTTCAGGCTTGATACGGGTTTAAGCCTCTTTGCCAGCTGGGGAGTAACCTCCGGCTCGCTTGAACAGAGTAATCTTGAAACCCTTACGGACGAACTGCCGAAACAGCTGCTCGACAAGGATGAATGGGAGCAGAAGCTGCTTGGGGATCAGAAAAAACTGCTCGTGATTGTTCAGTATTTCAGAAATGATTCATGCCGCAGGCAGGCAATCGAAGAATATTTCGGCTTCAAGGATGAGATAACCTGCGGCAACTGTGATTTATGCGGCAGATAAACGCCTTTTTCACACATCCGGCGGCGGTCCTGAAGGTATAATCACTGCAGTAGCACTGCTAAGCGTAGCCGTGCCTGCAGTAATACCGGTAGCTGCAACGGGAGTAACTGCCACCTTCAGGAAAATAGCGGATTCATTCGGGGTAAAGGTTTTAGCAGTGGCTCCGCCAATAGCAGTATAGGTACCGTCAACAATTGCTGACTTATACCACTGGAAGGATGCTGCAGCGGTGTTCTCGGCGTCTCCGTCCGCGTCACTGAAAAAATAATTGGCCGTCAGTTCCTCATTATCATAATTATATACTCCGGTGATATCGTAACGGGTAATAGTAGGAGGCTCGTCGAGTCCTTCGTTCGTAGTCCAGCCGCTTGCCGGCGGTACTAGCGGGATAAAACTATCCGGATATTCATATTCAGGATAAATTTCTAAGGAGTTTGCTGCATTCAATGTATCGGCAATACACCAGATATCACCGGAGGCACTGAAATAAATATAGCAATAATAATTTGTACTGCCGGCCTTATCATATCGAGGTCTTGAGTCAGCATTTGGTGATTTAAATCCGTTACGCGTATAAAATCCGTTTGCCGCAGCAGTTCCGGCGCCGGTAACCTCAATTCCGAACTGAACTGTAGGCGGATAATTCCCTTCTCCGGTAATGTTTACCACGAAGGGGTCAGTGAAACCCTCGACAGTGATACTCACTGTCGCCGAAAATGCACCGGAGGCTATTGGACTGAAGGTTACCGATGCTTCGGCACTTCCTCCGGCAACCGTGGTAAGGGGAAGCTCAGGCTTTGTAAGCGAATAGTTTGTAGAATCAGAGAGTTCAACGGCTGTTACGGTGATATCTGCATCGCCTGTGTTGATCAGGTTCAGGTTAACCGTCTTGCTGTCGTTCTCAGCTTCGATCAAACCAAAATCAAAGATTTCAGCCGCATCAAAGGCTGCCTCATCAATAGTTATGCCTAAAATAGTAGAGAGGTTCGGTGGGATTGCAGTTTCATCGTCGCAGGAAAGAACCAGGGTAAAAAATAGCAGACAAAGGCTGAGAGGTATCAACATTGATTTTTTCATAATCATCCTCCGCAAAAATATAACGTATATTACCAATTATATAACGTATAACGAAAAATCACATTAAAATCCAAGAAAATCAATAAACCCTATTTATTACCGCTAAAAGTGATTACAATCTACTCTGATATGTCGTCGAATAAAACATGGAGTCTATAAAAAATGGCAAAAGGAACACTTCACCCTCGAAACCCTCATAGCGGGCGCTACGATTTCACTGCCTTAACTATCAGTTGTCCTCCGCTCCAGGAATATATAAAACCCAATCCCGCGGGTGATAACACCATTGACTTTAGTGACGCAGGCGCTGTTCTTTGCCTGAACAAAGCCCTGCTCGCTCATTATTACAATATTATGTACTATCAGATTCCATCTGGTTATCTATGCCCGCCCATCCCGGGCCGGGCCGATTATATTCATTACGCTGCAGATCTTCTCTCTAAGTGCACCCAGGGCTCTCTGCCGAGGGGCACCGGAGTGAAGGTTCTGGACATTGGTACCGGGGCAAACTGTATTTATTCCATTATCGGATCTCAGAGCTATGGCTGGCAGTTTACGGCAACGGATACAGATTCTGTTGCTATCAAGGCAGCGGGTGTAATTGTTGAGTCCAATCCATGCCTTCACGAGCTTATAAATCTCGTAGAGCAGAAGGATAAAGATAAAATCTTTATAGGTGTTATACGGAATGACGATAGATTTTCACTTACAATATGTAACCCCCCCTTTCATTCATCCGTCGCTGATGCTGAAGCTGTAAACCAGCGAAAATGGGGCAACCTCAACAAGAACAAGAGTACACCCCCTCTTTCTCTAAAAAATTTCGGCGGACAGAGTTCAGAACTTTGTTATCCGGGCGGAGAAATTACATTTTTAAGAAAGATGATAAAAGAGAGTGCCGGGTTTGCTCAGCAGGTTTGCTGGTTTACGAGCCTTGTTTCCAAATCAGATAATATCCTTCTGCTAAAAAAGATGCTTAACTCTCAGGATGTTAAACAGATTGAAGTAATAAACATGCAGCAAGGACAGAAAACCAGCCGGTTTATTGCCTGGAGCTTTATGACAGTTAATCAACAAAAATCGTGGGCACAAGATCGCTGGAATTGATTATGATTAAAAAATTATGGTAATATACACCGATGATTAATGAACAGAAGCTCAACGAGCTTGGGAAATACCTTAAAAAGAAACACAATGAACTTCGCCCATGGGCGAAGAAAAACGGGATTGAATGCTACAGAATTTATAACTGTAACTTGCCCGGGCTGCCTTTCACCCTGGACATATACAAGGACTGCCTGCACACCTCCTGCTTTGAGAATGAAGATGATGTATCTCAGGATGATATTGATGCCGTCCTTTCGCTTACCGGAAGGACTCTGTATATAAAAGACGAGAACATCTTTTTCAAGTACCGGAAAAAACAGACCGGCGGCTCGCAGTACAATAAATACGACACTGCCGCGAAAGAATTAATAGTAAAAGAAAACAGCCTGTCATTCTCGGTTAACCTATCGGATTACCTTGATACCGGTTTATTTCTTGATCACAGGAACACCCGTGTCCTGGTTCGCGACAACTCCATGAACGCGAGGGTGCTGAACCTCTTTGCCTACACCGGAACTTTTTCAGTATATGCGGCGGCAGGTTTCGCCGAAAACACTACTACAGTAGACATGTCCAATACCTACCTTGCCTGGGCAAAGAAGAATATGGAACTCAATAATTTCACAGGAAAGAATCACACCTACATCAATGCCGATGCTCTCAAGTTCATCGATGATGCCGTAGCTGCAAAGACGACTAAATGGGATATGATCATTCTCGATCCTCCGACATTTTCAAACAGCCGGAAGATGGACGGCAAGTTCGACATTCAAAGCGACCATGTCGAACTCATTAAGAAATGCGCCGGACTGCTGACAAAGAAGGGTATGATTGTCTTCTCAACTAACTACAAGAAATTCACCCTCGACAGGGCGGCAATGAGACAATACCGCTATAATGATATAACAGGTGAAACCATTCCGCTGGATTTCTCCGGCAGTAAAATACATAAATGCTGGCTGATTCACAACCTCAATATCAATAACCCGCGCAGCTCTTGATTATTACATTTTAATTTGTTACTATGCTGATGATTAAGCCGATTGGGCTTGATATCGTTTTTGCCGTGATTATTGCGGCCTCTTCTTTTCCAGGTGTCCGGCGGGTAGAGATTTGTAATACCCCGGACCAGGAAACATATGATAGATAATACTCAACAAAAACATCCGCACTATAAGCGGACCGTCCACACAATTACTCCATCGATTGATACTTCGACTCTAAAAGGCGTCTTTACTTCGGTAATACCGGATCTCCAGAAAGCAATAGCTGCTGCCGGATACATCGATCCTTCCCCTATTCAGGAGCAGGCAATTCCGCACCTCCTAGAAGGCAGAGACCTCATGGGCAGCGCCCAGACGGGCACTGGTAAAACCGCTGCGTTCTCGCTGCCGCTGCTTCAGAAGCTTGCTGCAAACAGTAAACGACTTGAGCGGGGTACGCCCAGGGCATTAATCCTTGCTCCAACTAGAGAGCTCACCGCGCAGATAGGTGACAGCATCAAAGCTTATTCACGCTATATGAGGATAAGCCATACGGTAATCTTCGGCGGCGTAAACCAGTCACGGCAGGTTGCAGCATTAAACCGCGGTATTGACATACTCATAGCTACACCCGGTCGCCTTCTGGACCTTATGCAGCAGGGTTTTATTCACCTGGAACAGATCGAAGTCCTCATCCTCGATGAAGTTGACAGAATGCTCGATATGGGTTTCATTCACGACATAAAAAGAATACTGGTAAAAATACCTGAGGCAAGGCAAACGCTATTCTTCTCGGCAACACTGCCGCCCAAAATGCTTACACTTGCCAATACTATGGTCAGAAATCCGGTTCGAATAGATATAGCACCAGAACAGCTTACAGTTGAACGGATTCAGCAGAAAGTGCTTTTCGTCGAGAAAAGCAATAAGGAAGCACTCCTTAAGTCCATCATGAAAGATGAGCGGGTTAAAAAAGTGATCCTGTTCACCCAGATGAAGCATGTGGCTAATCAGGTTGTGGAGATTCTTGCATCCACTGGGATTCAGTGCGCTGCCATTCACGGCAACAAAAGCCAGGCCGCGCGAGTGAAAGCCCTCAACGGGTTCAAGAAAGGTGAGTACAGAGTCCTGGTTGCAACCGATGTTGCGGCAAGAGGCATTGATGTTGATGACATAACTCACGTTATTAACTACGATCTGCCGATGGAAGCAGAGACTTATGTTCATAGAATTGGAAGAACCGCGAGAGCCGGTGCAGACGGTGAGTCTATTTCACTCTGCTGCGCAGAGGACAGGGCATACCTTCGGGCCATAGATAACTTCCTTGGAAGTTCGGTACCTGTAGAGACTGAACATCCCTTCCATTCAGATAATGCTAAAAACTCAACAATGCCGCCGCCCAGCAACTTCGGCCGTAATGCCGGCGGACGCGGTGGTTCAAACCGGGGACAGGGCCACAGGCCCCATCCTTCCAACAGAAGACAAACACAGAGCCGGTACGGCAGATAAGCAATGGGCTGTGAGGTGTTATCTCACGGCCCTAATATTGCCTTATTGCCTGGAACCCCTCATGGAACTATAACTCCTGAAGGGTATATTTTTTATTCTTCAATTCACAAAGTCAAATTATCAGTGCCGTGATATAATATTAATATGAAAAAGAAAATATTATTAACAGTCACAGGCCTTCTTATTGTCATCATGCTCACTTCATGTCTTGACGCCATCGAGTACATCACGCTGGATAAACAGGGTAATATCAAACTCAGCTTCATGATAACTATTTCGAAGAGTCTATTTGAAATGGGCGGTGAGGGAGAATCAGTCGAGGAAACCTTCGAGGATGAAATTATGGATCCGGAGGAAATATCAGAGTTGATTCCGGGAGCAACAAATATTGAGGCAAGACTTGTCGACTCTGATATCGACTACGGATATCTTTTCACGTTCACCCTTCCGCGTAACTATCAGCCGACTCCGGAAACTCCGATGGCGCCGAGGCTTACAAAAAGAGGCATGGAAATTCTGCTTGCGATGTCCAATTCAGAAGAGGCTCAAAAAGAAGAATCTGACGAGTCGATGGATGATATGGCGGCGGCTATCTTCTCCAGCGCAAAATACAAGGTTCAGATAAGCAAGCAGCTTCTGAAGAGCGCATCACGTGCCTACATCTATACAGCAGACGGCGAGGAAACTTCGGTAGATCTCGTTGACCTCGGAGACAACTACCTTGTAAACCTTCCGATGCTTATGATTATGATGGACGAAGAGGAAAGCCGTCTGGTATTTGAGTATTAAGATACAGAGAAGATAAACCTTCACTATGGATTATAATTAAGCGTCAGCACCGTACTCCCTGCCATCAAATAGTTGTAGACTCCGCCGACATAATCACCGTCGTCCGCTAAATCGTTATCGTTTGCGTCTATAACACATCCCATTCTTGCTATGGTAGTTGCACCTGTAAATTTAAAATTGGTGCCTTCGTTTGACATTATCATCGTCATGGTTGAACTGTTTATCGTATTACCGTCTCCAATCCGTTCGTACTGTCCCGACTGAATACCGGAGGCTCCATACATAATCGTACTTCCACTGAGGGCCGCCAGTCCGGTGACTTCAAGGGTGATGTAACCGCTACCAGTTATCAGGGTAAAATCAGCCGGATACGCAAGGGATACAGTTTCACGCAGAAAAAACTAAGTTTGCGGGTTCTGTTCTTATCGGTTATAATTCCCAGAACGAATACCTATCGGAGTTTCTATGACTTATAAAGCAGAAAAGATATACAGGGAATGCCTCAAACAATTCATCGGAGGCGGAGGGATTGAAGGCCTCGGCGGAACATCATTGTCCGAGGCTGATAAGGGCAGCCTTTCTAGTAAAATACAAGGTGTTTTCGATGCCATTATTCAAGGGACCAATCCTGAGACGATTCTGCCGGGTAAAGAGCCTGTCGGTTATTTCTACAACAAAATTAAATCGAGCTTTACGGATTACTACTCAGGCATGGAAGATACAGACTTTTTCAGAAGCCGCGCCGAGATAATCCTTACTTCAGCCGATCCCCTTCTCCGCGCAAGGGCTATTTCCGAACTCTGGGCGCCCGACCTTGTAGTCTCCGATGAGGAGATCTACAGAGGCTGGCAGCTTTCCGAGGTTAAAGCGAACCCGAAACCCTACAGGCCTAATGAGATAATCATCCAGCTGAACTCCCTTTACGAGCCTGCAGGCCCGAGAGCTCCCGAGGGCACGGAGCCTGAACTCGCCTCAGATTATGAGGCCTATATGAAAACCGACCCTGAGAAGATAGCCGGCTACGACCATCCGGTCCCAATATTCACCCGGGGAGATGCACACGAACTGATTAAATGCCTCTCTGAACTCGATGAGGATATAGGCTATGAGAAGGATTGCGGAGTCTTTTCTAAAGATGCTAATCTTAAGGTACTAATATCAATCTCCACTACCCATAAAGACCTCGATGTAATCTGCGAGAAGTGGCTCAATTCCGTCGTGGGCGGCCTCAAGCTTACAAACCTCGACTGCTTCCTCCTCTCGGAGAACAAGGCCAGAGAACTCGACAGCAACCTGGGAAATGCCGCATCAATCTTCACGGTACAGGGAAAATATGCCTGTCACTTCGGCGCATTAAAATACGCGCAGCTGATCTTCGAGCGGGCCTACGGAATAAGGGCAGGATTCAAACTCGACACCGATGAGGGGATTCATTCACGCGACCTTAAAAGGGCCACCGGCAAGACCTGGTTTGAACACCTTGCCCACCCGTATTGGGGCGGCTCGGCTGCAAACTCTGACGGTAAGGAGATCAAACTGGGATTTAACATCGGCGAATATGTTGATTCCCGAGATCTTGACAGTCTCGGGTACGCGGCGGCCATAAGAACTCCCGAAGTAAAGCCGAATGACGATCTCCGCGGCCCCAACCTTCTCTTCAACAAGGGCGCGGCCCAGGCGAAGGGAACCCTCTTGTTCAACAGGGCCGAAAGACTCGAAGATTTCATATCACACCCTCTTGTTAAGGGCGGAGGATACGGCGTTGACAACCGCACATTGCGAGAAGCAGTACCCATGGGATTCTCAATGGTCGGACGAGCTGAGGATCAGCAGTTTTACTACTCGGTTATAAACAATGGTGTTCAGGGAATATTCAACCCTCACTTAAGAATAATTCACTACAAGGCATCTGTTGCAGCCTCCGAGCACCGGAGCGAAGTAGGACGTACCGTGGCCGATATTTACCGTATGATCCTCTTCCGTGAGCTTATGGGACACCTCGATGTGATTGACAAGACCCGTCCCTTTCCATCGGTCTACGCATCCCCGCTATCAGAGGTCCAGGCATTCTTTCTCTGGATGTTTCTGATGTTCAAGAAATCAGCAGAAGGATATGAGGCGGCGGCCGAAGAATACCTTGCAGAAGGACTATCCGAGCTCATCCCCCTCCTGCATGATGTTGATGAGGGGCTTGTTATCCGAAGATTTGAAGAAGAACGTTCAGCCTGGAGAAACTTCAGCATGGCAGCAGATAAAATGGAAAAAAATGACGCCGGCAGATGGACCGAGTCACTCAGGATTTAGTACCCTGGGCTTGCCGCTTCGGGTCAGGCTTCTGAGGCCACGCGGGGACAAACCGGGAAAGTTAAAAAAATAGAAAAAACTGGAGGAATTTTCTCTCCAGTTTTTTTATTATGTTTCAAGACATTAATCATCTCTTGAACTATTTCATAATTCTCTTCGCACAATATTGTATTCTTCTAATTTTTTATAAATTTTGAATTTATTCTTTTCATATAATGATTTTGGACCATTATACTTATCTTCACTCGAAATTGCTTTGTTATCAGGATAAGCTTCTACATAATCATATCCTTCTTCTTTATAATCTTTACAAACTCGTTCTAATAATTTTGTAGCTACTCCTTTCCTTCTATACTCAGGAGAGATAACAAAGCATACTACTGAACAGATCTTTTCTTTACTCTCATTCCATAATTCTTCTGAGAGTTTAAGCCTTTCATAATTATTTTTATCATTAGCGTTACACCATCCAATTGGCTTTCCTTCATCATATGCGAGATATCCTCGCATATGATGAAGATTTATTAATTCTATTGCCTTTGCTCTATTCCTTCCTTCGATATCCCATTCCTCAGCTGAGCCAGTAAAGTGATATGAATAGCAATAGCATTTTTTCCAATCTGAATGTTCAGCAAATTCGAAATTATCAAAGAAATATAAATAATCTTCGATTACATCCTTCTTTAATTTTTTAATATCAATATTCATTTCTTCTCCTGATACCCTTGCACTCTATAGAATACAGCCTTAGATATTCCAATAAACTTGGATAAATAACTATCTTATCAACACTACATCAAAATTCTATTTTTAATATATTTTTTCAATTATTCCCTATTGAAAAAAGTGTACTCAGATGCAATTGGATGAATTTTCAAAGATTTTGCTTAGGCCGAACATCGTACCCAAATAGCTAATACACTAATAAATATTTTTCCCGTTTAGTTGCCTTAGAAGAGTGAGTATTAACCTTATTTCTACTTATCTTGTTTGTGATTTTATCATGTAACTATCATTATTAGCAAATGTTAAATAGATTCATATAAAATATATACCTAAAAATTTTTGCTCTAAATTTTTCATTACTTAGCCTGGTCTTGCATGATGTAACATTGTATTTATGTTCGCTTCATGTAACCCAATTCTAAACCTGGAATTCCAAAACTGATTATTACTGCTTTCTGAACGTGAATATACTGATTATTCAATAACTTGAGCCATAGACACGAGCTGCAGCTCGCCGTCTTCTTCAATCAAGACTCCCGAATATTTACATTTTAACATTTTCCCTGATTTACAGCCAAACTCCAGTTCAATTTGTCTTGCGGGATTCTCTCTATCGATAATACTGATGCTCCGCCGTCTTGTTTCCGCAGATAATAGTCCGATTTCTACCGAGGTTTTGCCAATACAGTCTGTCCTTGAGTATCCTGTTGCCTCTATAAAGTGATCATTTACTTTTAAATATGTTCCGTCTGAAAATCTTGATATTGTCATAATCGCGGGGGTGAAATTGAAAGCATCTCTAAACAGTTTTTCAGATGTTAAAAGGCGTTCTTTATTCTTAAGACTTTCGGTAATATCTTCACCGACGGATAGTATATACATTTGATTCCCATCATGGTCATAAACAGCCTTATTATACCATTTCATCCACAGGCGCTTGCCGTCCTTGGTTCGGTTCTCATTTTCTTTGAGCTGATAACCTTCCGGGCTATTAAAAATATCAATCATCATATCCGAATGACTGTTGCCTTCGAAGTCAATTTCAGGATTTATAGTGTCAACACTCCTCTTTCCGAGCACTTCAGCTTCCTTATAGCCGAAAATCCGTTCCGCGCTCCTGCTGAAATAAATAATTTCACCCCGCTGATTGAATTTCAGTACAGCGCTATTTAGGCTCTCGACAATCTCACGGTTTTCTATCTCACTCTTTCTCAGGGCGTTATTCGCTTCAAATAAGGTAAATGCCATATTAATTGATTCTATCAGTACGAACTTTCCCGAGTTTTTGATTATATACCCATACTTCGTAATGTCTTTTACTTTGTCTACCATCTCTTTTTCATTATGACTCGTTAAGAAAATGATGGGGACATTTCTAAGGCTCAATATTTCGTTCGCGGCCAGAGTTCCGTCAATTCCTTTTCCCAGATCAATATCCATTAGAATAAGAGATATCTCATTATCTGATTTTATAATTTCTACAGCTTCTTCGCCGCTCAGGCTGTGACTTACATTGAAACCGGCTTCTTCAAGAATTAAAATTTCATTCATAGCAATAATTGCTTCGTCTTCGACTAATAAAATCTTCTTTGTCATATATAAAATTATATAATTTTTTTAATATAGTAATCAAGTCAGGTATTTTACCGGGCGATACCCAGAGAACAGATATAAGCTTTTCTCTGGGTCATTAACGCGTACGCAGCGAGTTTGACAGGTTCAAGCATTAATAGGTTTTTAAACAATTTAAAAATCTGTCGTCTTTTATATATTTAACTCGTTTCGGATTGCCTTCGGCCCTGTATATTTCACCGCTGGTCAGATTGAAAACTGACGACCAGATGGTATCAAAATTTGTTTCCTTCTTATACTGACACATGAAGCCGTATTTACCACTTAAAATATCTTTTGCAAAATATTCCGCGTTATCGTGTTTTTCATTCTTTAACGCGTCAAAGGCAGTATCGTATCTGTCGGCTGATAAGTATTCCCCATCACCGGAACTGGCATCGTATATTTGCATTTCCTCTGAAGTGAAATGGTTTACAGTTATTAAAAACCTTCTGGCGCCGACGCCCGTTTCGGGATGTCTTAAGTGAATTTTTGAGGGATTACACTCGGCAATAACCATCTCCCCTTGTTTATCAGCTAAAAGAATATTGCAACTTGAAGATATCGGCAGGTTATTTAATGCAATTATTGCCTCATCGACATCGTCGCACTTTTATAGTAGATAGCGCACAATAAATATTGAGTTAATCCCAGGTTTAATTTCATCAATTTTAGGCATTACAAAAGTCATTGCTACAGAAAGTCCATGATTGTTAATACCTTCCTCACCATTTATAAACGATGAGGTGTTCAGGATGAAATCATTACCTTTTTCCGGTTTATAAAAGATACTCTTGCTGCCTTTTTTAAAATACGGCGGAAGATCATTATCCCTGCCATAGAACACCTTCCCGTTCTCTTCAAAACAGAATGCGGTACAGCCCCTTGTTTCGATATTTGCCTCTTCGTCTATGTTGTATAGACAACAACCCATGCACATCATCCAAGCTGTAAAAAGCTCATTGTCAATTCCTGTAACCTCGGTTACTCCTCTAATTTCTTCGGTGACTTCAGGAAAATGTTTTTTCAAAAGCCTGCCGCTTTCTATGCCGTAATTCAACTGAAACTCGTCTAGCGCAATAGGAAAAACTACCTTCGCATTCTTAATTATTCTTCCGAACTTCTGTCCCATCTCATAATGACTACCTTTAAATCTCGGGTGATACATATCATGCCTCCTGAGATTTGATTATGTGAATTCCAATTTTAATGTCAATAAGCTGCCGCCATGAAACACTGTTTGTAAAATTATTAGGAAAAATAATAGACAAAGGCAGAGATATTATCTAAAAGGTTAGATGTAATCTCGTTAATCAAAATAGATCTTTTCTTCTATAATTGCATCAGGATTTTCAATAACGATTCTGCCTGCCCCTATATCCCAAGCGGATAGTTTTAAAAGCAGGTTTGCATAATTCCCCTCTTCATAATCTGAAGCATTTTCATAGGAGGTAATATCATCGACTGCCAGAACAAATCCCAAAGCGGAAATCTCTAAATATATTTTCTCAACGTAGTTGGGTTCGGTATCTTTTAACATATATTTAAGATCATAAGTAAGTGAATAATCAGGGTTAATCGGTTTAAGCTTGTAGGTCTTTATAGCTTATTAATCCAACGCTTATTAGCATATGATTGTCGTCATATTGAAGAGTTGGTGATATACTCGAAGTGGTTTCAACGTTTAGTAATGTATAAAATCAATTAATAAGGTCAATTATGAATAACACCCGCATTCATGAAACTAAAAGACTACCCACTCTGGCTCTTCTATTTTTCACATCCGTTCTTTTATATTTACTGTCCGGGCTTCTGTATAGCTGGGGAACCCCAAAGTGGTTTGACCATTTTCCAGGCTCTTCGTGTTACAGGTTTTTACTCGCTGTTGGTGTATTCTTCCTATGCTGCGCCTCTTTTTTCGCTCTGCGCATAACAACTCCAATATCGGGAATCATCGGAAGTTACTACATGACTTTTTGTTTGTCCTTTATTCCTGTTCCTATATTTTCATTTCTTGTTCTGTTTAATAATCCTATCCAGATCCTGCAGACTTTTTCGATGATCACCGATGTTATTATCTGGATTCTTGGAGTTATAATTCTATACACCCGTCTTCGGAGGAATACTTCTGACAATAAAAATACAGAAGCAGGACGAATCTGGTTCTGCTGGGCTTCTTTGATGGTATGCACGGGAACACTATACCTTTTGTCAATACTGTCCGGCACTCTGAGCATAAGTATTAGATTGCTAACATTTATAGTGGGTTCATTTTTCACTGGAATCTGGTTTCTCTCCCGTAAAAAGGAAGATTTGCATGAGGCAGCCGCACGGTACAATCTTTCCCCCAGGGAAAAGGAAGTTCTTGAGCTTCTTGTAGAAGGAAAGACAAATATAGAAATAGCGGACTTACTATTCATCTCACTTTCAACTGTAAAGACGCATATCAGGACAATCTTTGAGAAAACAGGGGCAAAAAACAGGCTTGAGGCTGCTTCACTTTGCAGGAAATCCTGAAATCATACTTATGGACGATACCGTGAATTCTATTAATACAATAACCTTGCATCATGGAGACTACTAAAATGATAAAATCTATATGCAGAGTACTACCTTTTTGGGCGATGTTTATCATCGCGACGGGAAGTGTTATTGTCTCATGCGCGACTACGCCGGCGATTAATAATGACACATCCATATCCTTGAATACCGGAAGATCTATGAATGGAGAAACCTATACCCTCTGGGTTTTTGATGAGATTCAATCGGTGATTATTGTTAATCTTGTTGACCGTTCCCGAAAAATTGAACTGGCCTGCGGTGAGTGGAGTTATGATCCTGCAACCACTGAGCTAAGAATACTTAAAGAAATCCCTTTTCAAGAATACGTAGCCAGTATAGAAGGAAATGTATTATTTCCTCACACCTTTGTCCTGAATGATATTGAGGAAGAAGAAGCTCTTGCCGTTATACTCGAAGATCGTCTCGCTATTGCCGGCTATGATTATAGTTTTGAACCAGAGAACAATCAGCTAGTATTTCGAAATGACGTAAATATAAAGAATATTTCCTGGTGCATCAGCTATAAAACTCCAGGCGGCAGTTCAATGAGCGGAGAATGGGAGGCGGATGAGCAGGATAAGATAGAATATCTCATGGCTGAGCATCAAAAGAGATATCTTGACTCCTGGTATGACAGACAGGATTCCTTCTGGTTTTTTTAAAAAACAAGTACGGACTCTGCCCGGATAAGCCAAATACCGGAGCTTGAGAAACGGAGTGCCAGCCCTGAGGAACTGAAGCAGATGAAATCAATTCCAGTTTCTGTCTGGAAGTACCGTGACCAGGAAAATTTTAAATCCCTCTCTAAGGAACTGGGTTTCTCTACAACCCTTCCCGACTTTATCAATATTGAAAAATCCAGCACGGAATTAAATATATTCACTAAAACCATCGAAGAATATGCTTTCAAGGGTAATCTCGTAAGGAAGCTGCATGTATCTTATAATACCGATGAATTAAACAGAAACCCGGATACAAGGTTTGAAATAATACTCTCGCCGGATCGGGATGATAACGAGTTCGTCGAAAATTCCAACGTTCTAATTAATAAGGAAACTGTAAACCTCGGATTACCGGTACAAAGGACAAGGGAATGGGCCATGCGTATCCATGCACTTGATGGAGAACCGGAAATAGCAAGAGTGACAAGCTGGAGCTGGAGTGACGATTCAGTCTATTATTCAGTCAGCGGCGATACCTCGGATGAGGATTTATACCAGGATTTTATTCGTCAAATTATCATTTCAAGACAGAATCTTTAAAGAAAAGTACTGCATTCGGGAAGACATTCTTCCCGAATATCAGATAAAAAAACAAAAAAAAATGGCGAGGCTTATTTGAAGAAAGTTTCCCGCAGCCATTTTTGGCTATTTACCGCGTTACCGGTATTTACAAGTTCCCTGATTTCCTGAATGACTTCATCGTTGAGTTTATTTTCAATCATCTGCAGAAATCTAACACTTTCCCTCAAGGCTCCCTGTCCATCTTCTCTATAAGGATATTGATCCATTGAAAGCCAACCGGAATAATTGGTTTCATGAAGCCAGAATAATGTCTCAACATATAAGGAAAAATGAACTGAGCCCACAATCATGTCATCATCCCATGAGTTGTAGTTGTCATTGAAGTGCATATGAAATAACTTTTTACCATATTCCTGAAGAATAACTATTGATTCGGCAATGTTTTCACCGGCGACCAAAGCGTGTCCGGTATCTATGCATACGCCGACATTATCAAGCCCGGTTTCCTTTGCTAACAGAAGGGTGTCTGAAGCTCGGGCCATAAAAGAAAAATTACGCGGTTCTTTCGGTTTGTATTCCAGTGCAAAATTAATATCCGGCGATTGTTTTGCGACTTTTTTTATATTTTCCATCAGCCAGTTTCGCTCTTGTCTCAGATTTGATTGTAGAATGTAATCATAACCATCCTGTCCGGGCCAGATATTGAGGATTTTACAATTAAGTTTTCTAGCTATCTCTACACATTCGAAAGTATAATCAACGGCCTGCTCCCTGATTGCAGCGTCTTTTGCTGCTAAACTTCCGCGGCCCCATCGTTTTTGACTGAAATGATCTGGAATTATTGATACGCATTCTAAATTATTTTTATCAAGCAGTTCCCCGACTTCTTCGGCATTATCTATTGTAACATCCCAGGTTCCAACTAGTTCGACACCCGTAACTCCTTCAATTTCTCCAGCCTGCTTGATTAGTTCTTCTTTAGGAAGTTGTTCCTTATAGCCTGAAGAAAGGAAACGATCACATGTGTTTCCAAGATTACCTAGAATAATTGAATATTTATTCATTCCGTGACTCCATTTTATCATATTTATTAATAACGCTGTCTCTCTTAATCAGCTCAACATTCACCAGTGTTGCTGTGGTTTTTTCAGATTTTTTATTGGAAATCTTCTCGATGATAGATCGCCCGGCAATTTCGCCAATCTGTTTATTCGGAACTCTTATTGTTGTCAGATGCGGTTCAATCATTGCGGATGTGGGCAGATCATCAAAACCCACAATTGAGATATCTTCAGGTACACGAATACCTTTTTCTTTTAATGCTTTTATAACTCCATATGCGGCCACGTCGTTATAACAAAAAAGTGCATCTGGGAGATCGTCCTTAACTCTGATCCATTTTTTGATACCTTCATAGGCACCGTCAAAGCCTGGAGATACGGAATAAACAGATTCTTCACTTTTAATACCGAAGTTATCAAGAAATGATATGAAATATTTTTCCCGCATTTTAAGGTTGCTCGTTGGCTGCTCTGATGAAATCATTGTTATATTCTTATGACCATTATCAGTCAGATAGGTTAAAATCTCATAAACTCCTTGAGAGTTATTCATGTCAATAAAATGAGTATCCAAAAAGTCATAATAAGCATCTATTACAAGGTATGGAATTTTCAGCCTGGATAATAATTTGATATCTTCATTGTTATGCTCTGTTCCGAGAAATATCAAACCTTCAGGATTTTTATTGTTAATTACATCTATAAAAGTATTGATGTCCTCAACGCGCTGATCGAGTATTTCGAATGTATAGCCTGCGTCCTTTATTACCGGGTTGATTCCATCAATATAATCAAGAATAAATATGTTTTGATCCTTGTTTAAAATTAATCCATGTTTATAAACTTTTGCAAAAATGATTACCCCTTCTGAAGGATATACATAACTTCTATTAGAAGGAACTCTGTAGTTGAGCTCTTCTGCAATTATAAGTATACGGTTACGTGTATTGGTACTTATACCTTTTCGGCCGTTTAATGCAAGCGATACAGTTGTCTGTGATACGCCGGCTTTATCGGCAATGTCTTTTATTCCCATAGCAACAGAATAAAATGGTAAGAATAAATTGTCAAATGAATTAAATTAAAAAACTAAAATAATTTAGTTTTTTAGGAAAATCATTATATATCGCTTTAATTAGCCATAAAAACTGAAAATAATTGGATATAAAGTAATAAACTAAAATAATTTATTTTTCGTTGACTTCTGACTATACCCAAGTTAAAATCATGAAAACATATAGGAGGAATGATTATGAAAAAAAAGCATACTGATTGTATTACTTGCTTTATTAGTAGTTCCAATGATCTTTGCTGGAGGACAATCTGAAGGTTCTGATGGATACGAAATTGTTGTTGTACCCAAAGACTCTTCAAATCCCTGGTTCGTAAGAATGAATGTTGGGGTCGAGGAATATGCTAAAGAAACTGGTCTGAATGTATACCAGAAAGGTACTGCAGAAATCGATGCTACCCTTCAGGCAAAACTGATTCAGGACCTCATCGCTCAGGGAGTAGACGCTCTCTGTGTTGTTCCTGTTGATTTAGAATCAATCGAACCTGTTCTTGCCCAGGCAAGAACAGCCGGCATTGTAGTAATTACCCATGAAGGTGCTGATCTGGAAAATGTTGATTATGACATTGAAGCATTCAGTAACGCAGGTTACGGTGCATTTATTATGGACAACCTTGCTGAAGCAATGGGCGGTGAAGGTGTTTATACTACTATGGTAGCATCCCTCACAAACGGTTCACACAACGAGTGGGCTGATGCAGGTGTTGCACACCAGAAAACTGCATACCCAAAAATGACTCTTCTTCAGGAGAAGGTCAGAGTAGAATCTAATGATAATGGTGATGTTGCATATAATGCTGCTAAAGAGCTGTTTAAGAAATATTCTAGTCTTAAGGGCATAATGGGCACATCAAGTTATGATGCTCCGGGCGTTGCAAGAGCAATCGAAGAGCTTGGTCTCACTGGAAAAGCTTTTACATCAGGAACAGGAATGCCTCTTGATAATGCAGCACTTCTTGAAAGTGGAGTTGTTAAATCACTTACTTTGTGGGATCCCGCACTTGCCGGAAAAGCTATGGTTGCACTCGCAGTCAAAGTTCTTGAAGGCGCAGAAGTCTCCGGAACTGTTGACATAGGTGTTGACGGCTATACAAACATGAAGTTCAAACCCGGCTCCAAAACTGTACTTGAAGGTGAAGGCTGGATAGTAATAAATGCAGATAATGTATACGATTTCGGCTTCTAATTTCATCTAATCTTATTGCTGCCCTGTTGCCTTTTTAAGGCAACAGGGCAGTCTTCTATATTCATTTTATCATCTGGAGGTTTTTATGGTGGAGAGCTTACTCAAGACCGTAGATATTTATAAATCATTTGCCGGGGTTCAGGCTTTAAAGGGTGTTTCGTTTTCTTTAAAGCCGGGGGAAATACACTGCCTTGCCGGAGAAAACGGCAGCGGTAAATCTACTTTAATAAAAGTAATTTCCGGTGTCTATGCGCCGACTTCAGGTCATATTGAATTCAGTGGTAGAACTTACAATAAAATCACCCCAATTGAAGCGATAAATAACGGCATACAGGTTATATATCAGGATTTTTCAGTCTTCCCCAACCTCTCTGTAATGGAAAATCTTGCACTCAATAGTGAATTAGCCGACAATAAACGGTTCGTTAACTGGAAGAGGATGCGGAAAATCGCTGAAGAATCCCTTTCCAAGATTAACTTTTCAATTGATCTTGATCTTGACGTCGGCTCATTGACTGTTGCTGAAAAACAGATGATAGCAATTTCCAGGGCATTAATGTTTAATACCAGACTTATTATCATGGATGAACCCACAACGGCTCTGACGAAGAGAGAGGTTCAGCAGCTTTTTAAGATTATTTTAAAATTAAAAGATCAAGGTATTGCAATACTTTTTGTATCTCACAAATTAAACGAAGTTTTTGAGATATCAGAGAATTTTACAATTCTCAGAAACGGTGAAAAAGTAGCCGAAGGCGAAACCAGCAGTCTTAATACTGATCAATTCAGTTATCATATGACAGGCAGGGAATTTGAAGCAAAGCATTTTATTCCCGCTGAAATTAGTAAGAAACCTATTTTTGAAGCGAAAGATATCAGCCTTAGCGGAAAACTTGAAGACATCTCGTTCAGCCTTTTTAAAGGAGAAATACTTGGAATTACCGGTCTTCTGGACTCCGGGCGTTCTGAGCTAGCTCTTTCCATGTTTGGTATGAATAAAATTGATTCCGGAACCTTTGAACTGAATGGAAAGGTTGTAAAAATTGACTCTCCGCAGGCAGCAATAGAAAATAAAATCGGCTATGTCCCGGAAGATCGATTAACTGAGGGATTATTTCTTTCACAGAGTATAGCGGACAATATTATAATTTCAGTGATAGATAAGTTTACCGGGAAAGCCGGAATACTGGATAATGAGAAAAGAGAAAAAGAAATAAAGCTTTGGGTGGAAGAACTTTCCATAGCTACACCAGATCCAAATAATGAATGCCAGACCCTGTCCGGCGGAAACCAGCAGAGAATTGCCCTTGCGAAATGGTTGGCGTGTAATCTTGATATTTTAATCCTTAACGGCCCGACCGTTGGTGTTGATATAGGTTCAAAACACGATATCCATGAGATCCTGCAAAATCTTGCAAACAAGGGATTAGGGGTAATAATCATCTCTGATGATCTGCCGGAGATTCTGGAAAACTGTTCCAGAGTATTAGTCATGAAATCAGGAAAGATTGTCTCAGATCTGGATGCAAAAACATCCGATGAGCAGGCAATACTTTCATATATGATGTAAAAAGGAGAAGGTTGTGCAAACATCATTGCCATTTACAATAAAACGAATATTCCGGCGTAATGAACCTTATGTTTTTTTGGTATTGCTGGCTCTTTGTGTCTTGATTGAAATCAGATCCGGGCAGTTCTTTTCCCCTAACAACCTTGTAGATATCAGCTCTGCTCTGGTTGTGCCGGGCCTTTTTGCCATAGGTGCGTTTCTTGTGCTGCTTTCCGGCGGTATCGATGTATCTTTTCCTGCCCTGGCCTCTTTAAGTGCCTATGCTACAACAAAACTGCTCTTAGTTATGGATTACCAAGGCGGAATACTGATTCCTATACTCATAGCTCTGCTGATAGGAGCTGTACTTGGTGCGTTTAACGGATTATTTATAAGTATTCTAAATCTTCCCGCTCTGATTGTTACCCTGGGCTCGTCCAGCGTATTTAAAGGAGTAATGCAGGGGGCACTGAATTCCAAGCAGCTGACTGTTATTCCCATTGGTATGCAGGAGTTCGGAAAAAGTTCTTTATTTACTGCTACTAATTCTATATCCGGCCTGACAAGCAGAATGCCTACTTCATTTATAGCCTTCATTTTGGTCGCCGTAGCGGTATTTTTCATGCTCCGTTTCACCATGTTCGGCCGTGGAATATATGGAATCGGCGGAAGTGAAGTCAGCGCAATAAGGGCCGGATTCAGAGTTAAGCGTACGAAGTTCATGCTTTATGTAATGGTCGGCATGATTGCCAGTTTAGCCGGCGTAATAAGAACCTGTATGATGCAGCAATGTCATCCGACCAATATGCTTGGCATGGAAATGAATATAATAGCGGGTGTTGTTCTTGGCGGAACTTTGATAACCGGAGGCCGCGGAACCCTGTTCGGATGTGTTCTAGGGACCCTGCTGATAGTAATAGTCGAAAATTCTCTCATTCTCATTGGAGTTCCAACATCATTCAAGAGTGTTTTTACCGGAGCCCTGATAATTCTGGGAACAAGTGTGAGCGCTTATCAGATGATGCGGAGTTCCCACTCTCAGCGTGAAAAACTACTGAGCAGAAGGGAGGTCGTTAATGAAAACTAATTTTAAAAACATTGGTTCTTACTTTAAAAAAGATCAACATATTAAGCGTCTTATAGTGATGATTATTGTATGGATGCTGTTTATTGCACTGACAAAATTCAACAAATTTTACAGCTTGCTAAATTTTCAGACTATGGCGGCGCAGTTCCCTGAATTCGGTTTAATGGCACTTGGTATTATGCTGTGCATGATTACCGGCGGAATAGATCTTTCTATTGTTGGTATAGCAAATATGACAGCTATACTTAATGCTTTTCTACTTTTAGCTCTTACCAGTGAAAACGGTAGTCTTCCGCCATATGCAATTCCACTGGTTTTTGTTCTGGCCATAGTAATCGGAGCTGCCGCAGGATTATTTAACGGACTTCTTGTAAGTAAAGTTAAGATACCTGCAATTCTCGCGACAATGGGCGCCGGCGAATTATTCCGCGGTGTCTGTATGGCTCTCACTAACGGAAATGCTGTCAGCAAATTTTCCAGAACATATTCTCAATTGATAAATAACAAAATCGGAGGAATCTTTCCTGTTCAATTATTAATATTTATTATAATGGCAGTAGTTATCTGGTTTATTCTTTCAAAGACTGTATTCGGCACCAAGATCTATATGCTTGGATCAAACCTCAAAGCGGCAAAGTATAGCGGACTTAAAACCGACAAGCTTCTAATTAAAACCTACATGCTATCAGGTATATGTGCTGGCCTCGGCGGAATGATAATGCTGGCAAACTATAATTCTGCCAGAGCTGACTACGGCTCAGTTTATACACTCCAATGTGTTCTAATAGTTGTTTTAGGCGGGGTTAATCCGCTAGGCGGCAAAGGGAAAATAAGCGGAGTAATTCTTGCAATAATTCTTCTTCGAATGCTTGAAACAGGTATTAATAGATTTCCTCACATAAGCAGCTATTACATCTCATTAATTTGGGGTGGAGTTCTGATTCTAATAATGGTATTAAATTATTTCAGTGAGAATAAAAAGTTCACCATTAAAAATAAGGCTGCATGATATTTTCAGGATCCGCGCACCGAACAGGTTAAATCTGTTCGGTGCGGCCTCAAACCTCCGCGCCGGCATAGGCCCAGCCTTTTTAAGCTTATAAAACAGCGCATTTGAAGTTTTCGGTGAAAACAAAAAAAATCCAAGCGACAAGCTCTCTGCATTTTAAAAAAACAGTATCCGCTGCTAAAATATTTATCCGTTCACTTTATTATTATTTATTGGAAGTATATATTATCACCATGAAAACAGGTAGAAACGATCCCTGCCCATGCGGCAGCGGGAAAAAATACAAACATTGCTGTCTCAGCTCAAACATCATCCCCTTTCCGCCGAGTTCCCGGCAGGGCGAGGGTGACAGAAGCGGAATTGATTCTGATGCAATGGCGGCCATGGGTGGTTTCAGCTCAGTGGCAGAATTAGATGAAGATCTTGCCCGCTATACTAATTACTGTGAAAACCTGCCTGATGATGCGCATATCCCGTCGTTGATGGAGTTTCTCGGGCGCGCCAATCCGGCGACAGACCTTATGAGCGGTATTAATGCGAAGGCGGAAGGCCGTAACTTTGAATCAATTGGCGATCTTAATAAATTTTTCGGAGCCGAAGTCGAAACCCAAAACAACAGAAAACTGAAGGAGTTTCTCGGCCTTAGTCCGGCGCAAGTGCATAATCTTCTCACTCTCAGCATTAGCGATAATGAGGAGATTATTAAGCTCAACACAGAGATTACGGAAGAGGATATAATAGAAACTCCAATTATTAAACGGGTAAAAGCCTTCTTTGATGAGTTTATTGAGTCAGCTGAAAGATCCGGATCACTGAAGCTCACCTCAACCGGAAGGCTGAAGCCGGATTTCTGCAAAAAATATTGGGAACGGGTTACGGGTCTTGACAGCAGTAGAGTCCGGATTAACAGGGCTGATGATTATGAGGGCCTTCATGTCATTGCAATGCTGCTTGCCGAATCAGGCTATATGACTTTCGGAAAGACTACCTGCAGATTCACTAATAAAGGAATTAAACAATATCTTGATAAGTTGTGGACGAAGATATACCTTGAGCTTCTTGTATTTTATACAGAAGAACTTGATTGGGATTTTCTAATCAGCTATGAAAATACCGATCCGTTTCAAATATTTCAGGATTCGGTGCTGTTCTCACTCTACCTGCTTAAAAACAAGGGAAACGGCAGAGAGGATGAAAACGAAATATTCAAGTACTTCTATGATGCGCTGCTGAAGAATTTTTTTGGCGACGATGAAACAAGCATGAGCATAACAGGAAACATATACAGCAAGCTTGTTCTCAAGTATTTTTGCGCACAATTTGGCCTCATTGATCATGAGTTCCTGCCGGAGGACAACAGGAAATTTTCGAAAACAGCATTGGTTAAGACCTCACCGCTGTTTAAAAAGCTGTTCAAATGGAATATTCAGAATCAGTAAAGCGCCTCTGCCAATAATAATTTTAATATACATTTCTCACCTGCTTAAGTCGGGAGTCCGTCCCCGGGCTGCCTTGTCCCACCTTTTTAGAAAAAGCCCCCTCGGAACAACCTCGGCGCCGAGTTTGAGCTTATATTCCATATAGGGCTGCCCGAGGTTCCAGAAGGCTAGGCCAGCCTTCATCAGAACCTCGGCAAGCATTACCATCTGCAGTTTACCGAAATTATTGTATTTCCTGTCTGAGCGATGAAAGAATCCTGACAGGCTTGTGTATGTTCTGCCTATTGAGTAACCAAGTTCGCCGGCTATTATTTTGTTCTCAGTTCCGGCGGTAAGGGTTACGCCCCAGATTCTGAAGTTTTTATTTCTTTTAATCTTGAGGTTTTCTGTCAGCTGCTGAATAAGTGCAGAATACTCAGCAGTAATCCAGGTCTTCTTCCAGGCCCCGCGTAACTGCTCCAAAACGCCGTCCGGGTTGGAATTTATGCGGAGGTGAATGCCCTCTTCTTTTATTCTGCCGCTGCGTAGAATCTTTCTAACGCCCTTGTCTATTATAAGCCTGTCCCAGTCAAGTACCGCATACTCGCGCTGAAGCTGAGGAGTCAGCATCCTCTTCCCGTTAATCGAATGCGTTATCGCAATAAAGCCGAGGCGGGCCTGCCTCAAGTAAAACTCAAGCGACCAGTCGTCTGTGAAAAAAAAGTTATACCTATGCCAGCCTGACGCGTTGTTTCTGAACTTCCTGTTCATATTCTTAATCGATACTTCTTCATCGATCTCTGAAAGGCGCAGGCTCGGATGTTTCCATTTTTTTATTTCGCTTTTGGGCCGTGTGGACGCATAGAAGAAATTCTCAACAATGTTATACCTGAACGCCCATTGCCCGTCAAAGCCAAGGCAGCGTGCCCTTCCCTTTCTCAGGTAGTAGATTCCAGTACAGAATAAAAGACCATCGGCGTTGTGATCACGGAGCATGTAGTATCTGCCCATCTCATTTACCGGAGTGGATATGAGGCCGAAGAATGTTGATAGTACCGGAGGCTGACTGGCTATCATATCGCAGAGCTCATCAGGTAGAAAATCAGCTTCATTTACTACCAGCTCTGCAACAGACATTACCTCATTTTCAAGCCGGGGCTTAAAAAGATTAATTGTCAGCTCTGTTCCGGGAATCAGATTACCGCTTAAAACCTCAGGGTTTCCAAGAATGGCATCTTGCTTCTTTCCGTTAAAATAGAAATGGATGCGTGGAATGTTATTATTAAAAGTAATATTTAACAGAATTATAGTAAGACTCTGTTTGTTGCTCTTTTTCATGGCTGTGTCCATTCATTGAATATGCACCAGCTCTATGATTTCTTCAATATGAAAATAAAAATTATAAGGGTATAGCAGGAGGATTTAAGCCCCAATTAAATCTTAAAGTATTTATCCTGTATACCCTTTTATTTAGCTGCTTTTTATTTAACCCCTGCAAATCCGGTTTTCACCAGCTTCAGAGTATCCTTATCATAACTGCTAACATCATCTGAGAAGAAGATCATACCGCTGTATTTCATATTGCAATCATACAGTTCTTTTTTCTGCTGGGCTGTCATCTTTATCTCACTTGTATTACGGAGGATGAAGACATCCGGATCATTCATGAATGCTCTCTTGTTCAGAAAGAAGCGGTTCCTGGTACTCACAAGACTGCCAGCTGTCGATACGCGTTCCCTGTAGGAGAGCGTTTTCAGCAGCTTGTCTTCCCAATAGGGCGCTACATCGGCGCCTATTCGCATATATTCCATCATCCCCGCGGCCACGCCTATAGGGCAGCCGCAGCCGAGCATCTGGGCGTCGCCGCGGATTTCATTGAGATACGAGAGCGCATCATGCATGACCATGGCCCGGGTTTTTCCGGGATAGGGCCTGATTGCCGCTGAATACAGAAAATCAAGTTTTAAAAAATCATAGCCCCAATCATTAACAACTGTGCTGAAAACCTCTTTCAGATAATCACGGGTTCCGGAATTATAGATATTGAGTCCATAAAAGAAGTAACTCCAGCCCGGATTAAATCCGACAACAATCGGCCTGTCTCTGTCGTCCCTGATAAGCATCTCGCGGTGATTTTTGTAAATATTCGAGGTCTTTTCACAGGAGAAAGGCGCAAGCCAGAGCCCGGGCTTCATATTCTTTTCTTTAACCTTATCCGCAATAGCCTTCATTCCGTTCGGAAATTTATCATTAATCTCCAGCCAGTCGCCTACAGCCTTCTGAAACCCATCATCTATCTGAAAAACATCGATTTTCACCTTTTTCTCGGCAAGATTATCAAGATTATCAAAGAGGATCTTCTCACTTATTTTTGTGTAATAATTATACCAGCTCGTCCAACCGGTTAATCTTTTCAGATTTCCGCATGAAAGCTTCCGGTAGTCAAAATACATTTCGGCTTTTGTCCCTAGGTATAGGTCAATTCCGGTGAAATCGACATTCGCCTCCAGTTCAAGCCCTTCGAGATCGGTGAAATATGTGACCTTGTTACCAATAAAGTCCACTTCAAATATTCCATAGGAATGCTCAGGACGCAGATTCCCGGCGAAAAAGATTTCATTCTCATCACATTCCGGCCCATCAAAGACTCTGAGGTATTCGTGTGAATGGATAGTCCCTCTCTTCCCCTTGGATCTATAAAAATGATAATCACCGTAACTATCCATTTTTAAAAGTGAGGAGGCAAGGAAGTTAAGCGGTTTAATACATGAGTTTTTATCCGCCACAAAACTCTCGGTCCATGACTGAAATCCATGAGCTAAAACTCTTTTTTCTCTAATATCAATATCAAACTCAACGCACATCCGCCTGGCTTTTAGGCCTTCGCTGGGCGTTATATACACGCTCAGAGTCTCTCCCTCTTTAAGGGTTTCGGCCTCATAGCATTTACCGTTCATATCCAAAAGCCATGCCTTTGTTACTTTCATGCTTCCTCCCTCATACTCGTATTCATTCTAAGAATCTCTTCATATTTTTCTTCTGTAAGATTGTATTTTAGTAAGGGATAAATACCGGCCAGGGCTAGAGCTCCCGGTACTAGTGATATCATGAGGTGTAACCCGCTTAGTGTACTCTCAGGCAGAGCAATCCCGGCCTTGTATCCAAAAGCGCCCAGAGCCGCCGAGCCTATGACCCCGCCAAGAGCTGCCGCCATCTTTGATTTGAAGACATTTGTAGAGTAAACCATGCCCTCGGCTCTGTTTCCGGTTTTCCATTCCCCATATTCAACCGTGTCAGTGAGCATAGACATCATTGCAATATTGGCGGCTCCAAAACCCAGGGCTCCTATTCCGTTGAATACAATAATCGGCAGTATTGATGAATAACCGCTGAAATAGTGGAGAAATCCGGACAGACCCATAACAATAACCCCTGCTATGGCGCATGTCTTCTTTCCCGTCTTCTTTGAGATAAAGGGTGATAATATCCCGCCGGTTAGAGTAGATAGGGCATAGATTCCCAGGAAAACAGGAAGGATTCCCTTCATTTGAAGGTTGTGCTCGAAGTAGTAGACAGGAAAAACTATCTTTGTAATATTCGAAACCTCGATGGCAAAGAGGGCGAGCATCAGAATAAGGAGGGGCGTATTGGCCTTCATCAGCATTCGGACGTCGGAGAGGCTCTGACGCTTCTTTCTTTTTACAACTATCCGTTCCTTCGTATTGAAAAAAGTTATTAGGGTTAGAATAATTCCAATAACCGAAAAAAGAGCGGCTGTCAGAGTCCATCCCTTATTCCCCCCCCCGAAAGAATCAACTAAGATCGGGTAGACCGCGACTACAGCTATAAAGAATCCCGCAATGGCAAAGGTCCTAGACATGGTTACAATCTTACTTCTCTCATCAATATCCTGGGTTAACGCAGGCGTCATTGACCAGTATGGAATGTCCATCGCGGTAAAGCCCATCCCGAACAGAATGAAGGTAGCAAAGGCCCATACAGTATTCCCGGTTGTGCCTAATCCCGGATTAACAAAGCATAAAACAGTAAAAATCCCGACTATCAAAGGCATGAAAAGCAGGTAGGGTCTGAACTTACCGAACCTGGTATTCGTATTATCTATTATCATGCCCATTATCGGATCATTAATCCCGTCCCAGATCTTCGCAGTCAAAAAAAGGATGGAAATTGTAAATGCCGGTAATAACATATAGTCTGTATAAAAGACAATCAGGTATGTACCCATCATGCCATTTATGAGATTGTTTCCTATACTGCCCACCGAATAGGCCGTCTTTTCTTTTAGTGATATTTTCATAATTTAATTTTTCCCCCATAAATTATTTACTATGGATCATGCCGGGCCGATATGTCATAATTCTATATATCATGTCAATATATGAATTTTTATGTATAAATATTCTATTTGGAGAGAAAATTGGAGTATAACACTCATTTTTTTAAAAGTTCAAATCCTTTTTCATATAATATTCTTTACTCAGGTCGGCAGGCCTGTCCGCCGGGCCACAGGTTCGGAGGAATTCGCAGCCACTTTCTATTTCACCTCATTCATAAGGGCTGCGGCTCTGTCCGGGCAATGAACAGGAAGGTTAATCTCAACTCCGGCGACGGCTTCCTGTTCTTCCCGCACCAGATGCACTACTACAGAGCATCTGATGATGATCCATGGGATTATTCCTGGGTAAGCTTTGAAGGACCCGGCCTGGTACAGAATCTTAAGTCATTCGGATTCTCTCCTTCGGAGGTTGAATACCGCTCATTAAACAATACCACAATAACCGGCTGTATGAATAAACTAAGAATTATGGGCAGTGAAAAGACGGAGGGAATTATTCCTCTTCGAGCAGGATCCTATCTTCTTGAAATTCTCGCAGAGCTCGCAGATTCACGTCGCCAAAAGCCTGCAAGGCTTTTGAGGAAGATTGACTACATTGATGAAGTGAAATTATTCCTGGACAAAAACTATACAAGCCCCCTCGGAGTGTATGAAATTGCTGATCACATCGGAGTTAACGCCAGCTATCTTTCAACTGTTTTTAAAAAAGGGACGGGTCATTCTCTCCAGAAGTTCCTGATAGATTTCCGTATGAAAAAAGCCTGCGAGCTCCTGGAGCAGACCGAGTATAAGGTTGCTGATATTGCCTCCTCGGTTGGTTATAAAGACTATTATACCTTCGCCAAATGTTTCAAACGAACCTACCATACATCTCCATCAGAATTTAGAAAACTCAATAGAAGAATCCTTTAAAAATTAGAATTGCTGTAAACACAGCAGGAGTCTTGACGCAATTGTAATGCAACTGTATTTTGTCATATGACCGAAATATGCATAATCAGACATGGGGAAACCGACTGGAACGCCCAGTTTAAAATTCAGGGCAGAAGCGATATTCCTCTTAATGAAATTGGTAGAAGACAGGCTTCTGTCACGGCCGAATACCTCGAAGAAGAATGCTGGGATATTATATACTCGAGTCCGCTCAAACGTGCTCTTGAAACAGCAAGGACTATCTCCAAGGCTGTTCGTGTTCCAGCAATAACAATTGAATCGGATCTCATCGAATGTGATTTCGGCGACGCAGAGGGCATGGCCATAGATGAGCGAAAGCTTGTTTACCCGGACCGCAATCTCATACCGGGCGCTGAGAAGCTTGATGACATCAAATTTAGAGCCGAAAAGATTATCACCGCTATTTCCGAAAGACATAAGGGAAAGCGGATAATCATTGTCTCACATGCTTGCTTTATAATGGAGGTACTCGGAGTTTTCAGCGACGGGAAAATCAACGGCCGGAAAACACCGCTTAAGAACCTATCGATGACTCTTCTTACCCGGGATGAGGACTGGAATATTCCATGGTATAACCGTTCAGCCCTCGAAAGAGAACTTGCAGCTACTTCTCAATAATAAGCTTATCTGGTAACATCCTCAGATGAATACAAGAGTTGCACTTCTTAAATGTGAAGAATACAATGCCGACGTCATCCTTGATGTTATGCGGGAATCTCTCGCCCTCTGCGGCGGGAATGATGCCCTTAATGTCACAGGTAAAAAAATACTGCTTAAACCCAATGTCCTTTTTGATTCGGATGTTTCAAAGGCCGTCACGACTCATCCCGAATTTCTGCGGGCCGCAATCAGGCTGATGAAGGAGCTGGGCGCCTCGGAGATCTACGCGGGTGATTCCCCCGGTTTTCAGAAACCCGGATTCAGGGCGAAGAGATGCGGTCTGAGTGATGTCTGCCTGGAAGAAGGGGTGACATGGTATGACTTCTCACACGGCACGGTTCTGAGGAACAGTCCGGAGTACAGAATGGTTAATCAGTTCATGGTCAGCGATATTGTTGACAAGGTTGATCTTATAATCAGTCTTCCAAAGCTCAAAACCCATCAATTGATGTATTTCACCGGGGCCATTAAGAACCAGTTTGGGCTGATTCCCGGATTATCCAAGAGTCCGTACCACATGATGTTTCCCGGAAGACATAGTTTTGCCCAGATGCTTGTTGATCTTCATACCGCTGTAAAACCAGCCTTTGCATTCATGGACGCAATTGTTTCGATGGAAGGCCCGGGCCCTGGAAGCGGTTTCCCGAGACAGACAGGGCTGCTTCTTGCCTCATCAAATCTTCTCGCTCTCGACATTACAGCCTGCAGGATAATAGGCTATGATCCGGATATAATTCCCGTAAACAAGGATGCTATTGACAGGGGGATATGGCTTGAATCATCATCTGATCCTGAGGTTCTTGGGCTTTCAGTCTCCGATGTTAAAATTCATAACTTCAAGAAAATCAGCCTCACCGGCAATCCGAGCCAGCTTATAGAGTTTCTTACTCCACGATTTCTGAAGAAACTTGAAATTGCCCTGTCACCGAGACCTGTATTCATAGAAAATACCTGTATACGCTGCGGGCAATGTGTAAAAATATGCCCGGCTGATGCTCTCAAGCTTGAGGGCATGATATTAATTGATTATGAGAAGTGCATCCGCTGTTTCTGCTGTCATGAGGTCTGCCCCGAGGACGCCATTAAAGTAAAAAGATCCCCTTTCACAAAAGGGGTAATGTGAAATAGAGCCCGCGGATGTTCCACGCAACACGCACTTACACTACTTTATAATTTCGTCAAGCATCTGATAGACTATAAAGAGCTGAATTGTTAGTATAGCTCATGAACTTAAAGACCATCCTAATAACAACGGCATTGACCCTGCTTCCTATATCAGAACTGCGCGGGGCAATACCCTATGCTGTCCTGAACGGCATTAATCCTGTGTTTGCCTTCATTTTTTGTGTTATCTTAAATGCACTGCTCGGCCCCCTGGTTTATCTTTTTCTCGATTCGCTCCATAAGCTGTTCTACAGATGGCAGTGGTATAAGAATCTATTTGACAAGCTTGTAATAAGGGCCAGGACTAAAATCTCGGAAAAGGTCAATAAATACGGATATTTAGGAATAATGCTCTTTGTCGGCATCCCTCTGCCGATTACCGGAGCCTATACCGGAACCCTCGGAGCCTGGATTCTCGGTCTCGATAGAAAGAAGACCTGTATTGCGGTTGCCTTCGGCGCCCTGATGTCCGGTCTGATTGTTTCTCTGGTAATGCAGTTCGGCATAGGCGCGGCATCAATTTTTATTAAACGGATATAATCTAAATGGCAATACAACTCGAAAAAGAACTCAATGAAATGCAGTGTAAGGCTGCCTCTATTACAGAAGGTCCGGTACTTATAATCGCGGGTGCCGGCAGCGGCAAGACAAGAATGATCACCTTCCGTATAGCACATATGCTTGAAAAAGGAATTCCGCAGTCATCAATCCTTGCGCTCACTTTCACAAACAAGGCAGCCAGAGAAATGGAGGCAAGAATTAAGGAGCTGACCGGTAAAAAACTGAATAAGCTTACTGTTTCAACCTTCCATGCTTTCGGTGTTAAAATTCTGCGTGAATCTATTAATAACCTCGAAGGTTATAGAGAAAACTATACAATTTACGATCAAGCCGATAAGAACGCGGCCGTTAAGGAAGCCGCCCTGCACACAGGTATGGGCGGGGAGAACCTGGATCTGTATATGGTTAATAACCTGATTTCGGAAATTAAAACCGGCCGTAAAAAATGGGACAACACAAATGATGTTTATAAAAAACTCTATGACAGGTACCTGAACCATATGGTCGCGTATAACGCGGTTGATTTTGATGATCTGATAGTCCTTCCTCAGATTCTTTTTGAGAAGCATCCTGAAGTCCTGGACGCCTATAGGGACAGATATAAATATATTATGGTAGATGAGTTTCAGGACACATCGATGTCCCAATATAATATGGTTAAACTACTTGCAATTAATAATAGAAATGTCTGTGTTGTCGGAGATGATGATCAGTCCATTTATTCCTGGCGGGGAGCTAACTATCAGAATATAGTCAATTTCGAGCTGGACTTTCCTGAGCGGGTTGAGATAAAACTCGAACAGAATTACCGCTCTACCAAAAACATACTCGCGGCGGCGAATAATGTAATTGCGAACAATACAAACCGTAAGGAAAAGGAACTCTGGACAGGAGCTGCCGGCGGAAAATCCATTGAAATCTTTTATCCGGAAAATGAAATCAAAGAAGCTGAGTTTATAAGCGACCTTATATACAGATTTTCTCAGGAAGAAGGTATAAAATTTCATGATATCGGAGTGCTGGTTAGAACAAACAGCCTGATAGCGGTTCTTGAAGAACAGTTTCTGTCAAATAATATTCCCTACAAGGTTTCAGGCGGACAGAGCTTTTTCCAGAGGAAAGAAATAAAGGATATAATATCTTACATGCGGATTGCGTCGAACCCTGATGATGATGTGAATTTGCTGCGGATAATCAACACCCCGCGCCGCGGAATTGGGAATACCACCCTGCTGAAGATAAGGGGGCTTGCCGAACACCAGGAATGTTCGATATTTTCGGCAATGACCCTGATTACGCGCGCTGAGGATTCTTCACTGAAAGACTCCCTCCGGGGCCACATCATCGAGTTCCTGGATCTTATAAACGGATACCGCGAGCGTTTCCTTACGGGGAAAAATATGGGTAAGACCCTGCGCAACCTCATAGAGGAAATTGACTACTGGGGCTATCTCATAACCGATAACTCAAAAAATGAGAAACTAGCCCGCTGGAAGTTTGGAAACGTACAGAAATTCATCGAGTTTTTCGAAAACTGGGAACGCAACCCTGACAACATCAAGCCGACAATTTACGACTATCTTAACAAGATTACCCTCGTAACCCGTGATGATGTTGATGAGGAGGAGGAAGGCAAGCTCAACCTTATGACAATACACGCGTCCAAGGGCCTGGAGTTCATGGTTGTCTTCCTGCCTGGAGTGGAGGATCACATTATCCCCCACGCGCGGGCTATGGAAGAGAATCCGAATAATATTGAAGAAGAGCGCCGGCTGTTCTATGTTGCAATAACCAGGGCCCGGGAAAAATTGTTTATCACCTCCTGCCGGAACCGCAGAGTCATGCGTGAAGTGACAGAAACAATACCATCACGCTTTATAGATGAAATACCGTCCGAGCTGATCATTCTTCATGAACCGGATGAAGTTCTCGATACTTCAACCGCCCTTGCACAGTTTGCCGCAATGAAGGCCAAGATGGCGGCAAAGTAACCAAATAGTAATTATTCAGAAGTAATTAGTAGTATCTGTTGATAAAATAATCTAATATCGAGGAATGAAACTAAAATCAATTTTTCTTTTAGCCCTTTTTACTACTTTAGTGATGCTGACATCATGTATGAGCACCCAGTATCAACCATCAGAAGAAGAAAAAGCCCTTGTAGGAGCTGTTCTTACAAAAAATACCGCCGGTGTTGAAACGATGCTACAAAATGGAATTAGTCCGGATGCGCGCGCAGTAAGCGGCTGCACAGCATTAACTACTGCTATAAACAACAGCGACCTTGACATGGCCGGTCTGCTCCTCTCCTACGGTGCCGATATAAACATGACTGACAATGATGGAAATACATCGCTTTTTTATGCAAAAAAACCAAAAATCCAGCAATGGCTTATTGAAAAAGGGATTGATATTCAGATAGTGTCAAAAAAAGAACGGACAGCCTTTGAAATGTGGTGTACCGAATCTGCTACTGTTTTATCGAACGGCCAGAAAAAAGAATATATGGATATTCTTAAATCACAGAAAATACCTATTACAAAAGATCAGATGGAAGAGCTGTTCTGGGTAAGTAAAGATGATATTATTCAAACAATCAAGCTGTTTACCGCCGCAGGTTATGATCTTAATGCAACACACAACAGCGGGGGAGATTCGGTGCTCATGCTCACTTCGAGGTTAGATAATTATTTATTAATGGAAGAATTACTTAAAGGCGGTGCTGACGCGCAGATTGACAATAAAATCGGCGATGATGCACTCAATATCATTGCTTCAAATCCAGAGAGCAAACACACCAATGCCGAATATAAGACAATCGTCACAGCACTGCTAGCCCATGGTGCAGAGATTAATGGTCCTGACAGTTACGGAAATACTCCCTTATGTAATGCGGCAATTATTAACCATCAATCACGTGTTCTGATACTCCTTTCAATGAAAGACTGCGGAATAAATGTTCCCGGCGAGTTCGGTTCAACAGCATTGTTTAAAACAAATAGTTTTGCCATAGTAAAAGATCTAGTGGCTGCAGGTGCAGACATTGATTTTGAAAATAATGGGGGCTCTACCCCGCTTTTCATGCAGCTCAACGTCGATTCGGTAAAATACCTTATCAAGCTGGGGGCTGATGTCAATCATATCAACAATTATGATAAAACTATCCTGATTCACAACATGCTATCGGCCAATAAAGGCTATACTACGAACAATGATTATGATGGGATAATAAACCAATATATCGGAAAGTTTGAAGCCCTCGTGGCTGCTGGTATTGATGTAAATCACGAAGAGGAAAAGTACGGGTTTACAGCCTTGGGTCTTGCCCGCAGGGTTCCTTTCGTGGAATTTGTAAGCTTGTTCGAAAAAGCCGGAGCCAGGTAGAAGTATTGGTTGCTTTAAAAATATTTATAATCACCAAAGAATAATAAAAAATGCTGTTCAAATTGAACAGCATTTTTTATTTCAAGCAGTACCCAAAGAAGTGGCAGATGATAAATATTGAATACTTACCACATGGCTGCGTATAAAGCTGCAGGGAATAAAAGGGGCTTCCGGAGGTCAAAATTAAAATTGCTGATAATATTAGCAGGTAATTGACACTGGATCAGGATTATAATACAATCCTGGTAATATCAACTGGTATTACCAGGAAATAATACAAAGGCAAGAAATGGAAAAGGATTTAACTGAAGAATTTATTACACTAATTAAGACAAAGATACTTAAGGGTGAATTTGGTATTGGCACTCCTCTGCCCTCTCTGCGGGAATTATCGGAGCAATATGGTTATTCCCGCGCAGTTGTAAACGTTGCAATTGCCAAGCTTGTCTCCCAGGGATATATCCTGTCTAAAAAAAGAAAAATGAATATTATTAATGATTATCTCAATTATGGAAAAATTGAGGTGATCTCCGACATGGTGTTTTCAGATAATAAAGAGCTTGGTTTTAAGGCACTCAATGATATAGTTGAGGCACGAGAACTTATCGAGACTGAAAGTGTCAGAAAGGCTTGTGAAAGTAGTTGCGCGGCTGATTTTCATGAAATTGAGCTTATCATATCTGAAGAAAATAGAATCAAAACGATAAGCTCTGCAAATCTGGAACTTGCATCAGATCTTGATTATCGTTTCCACTGGCACCTGGTAAAACTATCAGGGAATATAGTCTATCGTTTAGCCTTCAACGAGTTCAGTGAGTTCGCCAAAGCCGTAACAAAACAATATTTTCAAAATCACCCGGATACATATCTGGATGTTGTGCGCTCTCATGAGCGGCTCGTTGCTTCCATGAAAAAACAAAACATTACAGAGGCCTTGGTAAATCTTGATGTTATGCTCGCAGGCGGAGATCAGCGATATAAAGAAAAAAATCCACTGAATCAAAAATAAAGAGGAGATAATATGGCAGTTGTTGGTAAATCAATTTTAGGGAATGATCTGGATGATGATAATACAAAACTGAAACCCAGGTTGGAGATGCTTTTTAAAATATTGCATGCTGAAACTTTTCTGCGCTATAAGATAAATCCTAATGAAAGATTTACAATCTGGTACGGCAGAATACTTGGATATGGAGAGCGTATTCAAAAAGCCCGCGAAGTGTTTACTGAGGGAATCGCACGCTTTCCGGACTCTTATCGTCTATATAGGCACAGAGGTCATAGGTATTTATCGCACCACAAGATTCATGAAGCCCTTGCCGATTTCAAAAAATCCGTAGAACTGTTTGAGGCTGCAGGTGCTCCAGTTGAGGAAATGGAAACAGACGGAGTAAAACATCGTTTACCGATTCCGCCGGAGACTACAGGTTTCAACATCTATTACCACTGCGCGGTGGCAGCCTACCTCTGTGATGATTTGCCTCTGGCGCTTGATATGAATAAAAAAACCTTCGGCTACTGTATAAATGATGAAGATATAGTTGCTGCAAGCGACTGGGGTTATCTTATCAGACTTCGCATGGGCAATAAGAGCGAAGCTGATGAATTAATTTTAAAGGTATCTGATAATCTTAAGATTGAAGATAATGTAGGTTATTACAGAAGAATCAAGTTCTATAAGGGACTTTTATCATATGAGGATATGTGCGTTATCCATCCTGAGAAAGCTGATGAATATCACCGCCCTATGGTCAAGATTAGCCAGTTATATGGAGTAGCAGCATATTATATTTACACGGGCGAGATAGACCGGGGCCTTGAGATTTTAAAAGAATGTGTTGCCGAGAATACGCATTTCGGTGCTTTTGCACAAATCGCTGCTGAGCATGATATAAAAGCTTTTTCAGGAGTAAAATAGTGACATCAACAAAAATTCAGGAAATAAAACAGGCAAATTTCAAGATGAGTTTCTTCTTTGTAGTAGCATTATTTTATGCCTTCCAGGGAATTTATCAAACTTCAATGAATGTTTATCAGTCATACATGATGAACGAGGTATTTCTTTTAAGTGTTTCAAGAATTGCCCTTGTTAACTTTCTCGTAATTCTTCCAAATTATCTAAAAATGTTTACAGGACTGCTCTCTGACAGAGTACCGATTGGAAAACTTCGAAGAGTTCCATATATTTTAATTGGTACGTTTATTTATATCCCGTTTTTCATACTCCTTGCAAACCTATGGGATTATGGCACCTTATGGGTAGGAACGATGCTCGTACTTTCCTGGGGTTGGGCTCTTGTTGACGGCACACTCGATGCTTTATCAATTGATGTTACCCCTGCGAACAAGCTTGGAATGATGAATGGAACTGCATGGGCGTCAAGAAATTTTGGCTCGGTGATTGCAACCATTGTTATTGCGGGTATAGCAGCTGCAATAAGCTGGAAATATGCACTCTACATTGTTGGGGCATTTGCTGTACTACAGGGTGTAAGTGCCTTGTTTATTAAAGAACCGAAGTTCAATTCCAATGAAAAGAGAAGCTGGAAGAAGGACAAAGAAGCAATTTCCAGATTATTTAAGGATAAACAGATATGGTACACAATCATATTTGTGCTGCTGTTCAATGCAGGACCCGGAATCTATGCATTTATCTTCACTCTTTTTATAAAAGTAGGCGGGTTCACAACTGCGGAAATTTCCGTAAAAGCTGCCGCTGCGTTTTTAGCAAGTATGGCCGGCGTTCTTGTTTTTGGGAAAATCTCTGACAAAATCGGTGCGAAAAAACTTGTCGTTCCGATCCTGGTGCTATTCTGGCTTTCAATTGGGACATTCTTCTTTGTAAAACCGGGGATGAGCGAATGGCTCATATGGGCTATTATGGGATTCTTCGGATTCTGTATGGGGGCTTCCTTTGTACCCGGCGGTAGACTTTCGATGGAAGTTGCTGATCCGGAAATGAGCGGATTCGTTTATTCCGGGCTTGCTTCAATTTCTAATATTGCACAAGCAGGAGTTGCCGGCCTTCTTATAGGCCTCACCTCAAAAATTCCAGGATGGACTCTGCCTCTCCCCTTCTTTTCAATCATTCCTTGCAGCATAGGTGCAATTATAGTCGCACAAAAGCTGAATTGGTGGTCTCCGGAGATTTCTGCTGAAGTATCAGCAGTAGGATAGGTATTATTGTTGTATTTAAATTCTATCAATACATCTAAGCCAAGTTTATCTATATAAGCCATTACTGATCTTGGATTCTTTTTGTTATTCTCATTTTAGGGAAGCATCCTTCTGTGGTGCTTCCCTTGTTTTGTCATTTCATCTTTCAGAGAAGTCCTTTCTGAAATGGTAGAGCTTGATGGTGAAGTTTTCATTCAAGGCTGTCCTCCCCTCAGGGCCATTCCACATATAAGCACACCAAAAGGCATTTGAAGTCTCACTAAACCATTTCATCATCAGGGTTTGCGAGTTTGTCTAGTATTTCAAGAAGTTCTTCCATCGCCTTAAAAACTTTCTCGGCAGGAAGACTGCCCTTATCGTATTTTTTAGTATTTATGCGGACTTCTTCTTCAAGCTCCTGCCGTTTCGTCTTACTCATAAAATGAGCAAGCTCTCTCACCTCCGGCCTTCCTGGAACCAGGGCCATTCCGAGTTTTGAGTTTGGGGTCGCAGAAATAACCTGCTGCCCAGATTTTTTGGGAATAATATCAATTAAAGCCGGCCAGGGGTCTTCCTCAATTAGTCTGCTAATCTCGGCCTTAAACCTTGCATCTAGCGGCTTTTGAAATTCATTATACAGCACGTAAGATACTTTATAAGGCATAAGCAGTTTATCATCCTGTATTGCAGTATAAATTCCCCTCAGCGCTTTTTCATTCAGGGCCAAAAGTTCTTCATAGGTAGCAGATGTGGTGGAACAGAGATCCCAATCAGCGTGGAGCGCCTTTGGAATAAATTTTTTGTATTCTTCCTTATTGAATAATGCATCCCGCCCAACCTTTGCGCCCTCATCGATGGAGGTATTATACTGGTACAGAAAAAGGGACTGAAACTCAAGAAGTGACCCGCCGCTTGATAGAAAATAATTCTGTACAAGCCTGCTTGCGTGAGAGGTATCGAGAATAGCCAATATCTTCGAGACGCCAATTGGCGGAATCTTCCCATCGGCACGGCCCAATCCAGTCTGCCGGTAAAAAGTCTCAATATTTTTCCCGAATATTGTCGAGTTAATTGAAAGAATAAACAGCAGAGCGGAAAATTTATTCTTTTTCAAGACTTCAACTTCCCAAGGCGCCAAAAACGCAGATAGATAGCCGGAGAACAATCGCCTCGGAATAAAAATACCCGTCACGACTCGATTGCCTTCCCAGCTGATGTTGGCATTTAAAATAATAACATCTTCAAGATCCTCAGCCGGCGGAGGTGAAACTATTTTGCCCCCTGCCCGTTCAAAGCCCAACTGTCCGCGTAAAAATACAGACGTATGTTTTACCATCTCCGTAAACAGCTGCTTAAAAAACTGAAAATATTTCTTCTGTTGACCCTTTACATCGACACTGTAGAAAATTGAATACTCTACTCCGGCGGATTCAATCCAGAAACGATACCATATCATCCCGTCATTTATATAGGAGGCCGGTTTTGGGGCTGCGATTATTTCCTTGAAAACTACGGATGTGTCTTTTTTCCCTATGTAGGCTTCCCGTGGAAGAAAACAACTGCCTATTATAAATTCGAGGGGATTTTTTACGTTAACTATAATATCTGAATTATTCACGGCCGTTAGCCCGTCTTTCAGTACTTTTTCAGACGAGATCATGGTTTTTAACGCCTTATTATAACCCGGATCAGTTTTCAGAAACAGCTCGATAGCTTTTTGCAACTCAATATTGAGAGAAAGGTAAAAAACAACACCAAAGACAGAACACCTGTAAACATTGCACTCCGAGGCATCCCACAGCAGTTGGTCTTTTAAGTCGATGGTATAGGCTTTTTGCAAAGTAAAAACATTGCTCTGTGCCCCTTTTTCTTTTACAGCACAAAGATACGGCAGATTTCCGGAAATACGGTTAAGCAGCTCCGTTAAGGCCGCATCATCCTTCCCCTTGCCTTTAAAATCGGGGAATTTACTGAAAAATATTTTCTGGGCGGCCTCAGGCAGCAGAAGGTTCATAACCGCGCGATCACTTTCAGTATAAACGTACATAAACCTGCCGGCCTTTATCTTATCGGCTTCAGACTGAAAGACATCAAAGCTCAGGTTTTCAACCTTCACCCTCACGGGTTCACTCAAGAGAGTGTTGAGGTTTTGAGATAGAATCTCGGATATTATGGCAATAATGCCCGGCGGCTTTTTTATTGTTTCTTGCATCTGTGCCAATTATAATGGAACAGGTTACTGATATGCAAACGCATTTATACTGTTTAACCCATCATAATAAATGTCCTACAACCTGTGTTAACACAATCTTCTCATATTCTTCCAATTCCATCAGCTTATGCAGTTTCTCTCTATCAACTAATGATAAAACAGCCGTCCCCAGGTTTGAGGCAGCACAAAACAGGTAGACGTTTTGACTGATAAATCCAGTATCAACCCAGGCACAAAACTGCTGCGCCTCTTTCTTTTTTAAAAGAGGGCTTCTCATTCTCGATAAATCTGCAACAAAAACGAGACCCAAAGGGGCTGACTTCATCATTTTTTGAGTACCGATATTTTCTCTAATATCATCCGGGATAATTTCCATTAATTCATGATTTTCTTCGTTATATAAAAATACTCCATTTTTCAATAGAATGTAGACTCTGATTTCCTGTGAATTACATGCCGAGGGAGCTGTTCTTTTACTTTTAACCTTTCCGTATTTAATTTTCGTGATGCCGCAGGCCGCCCACAATAGATTTGATATTTCCTGCTTTGAGACAGGGAGTAATGGTCCATTTCCTTGTTGTTCGTCTTATTTCTAATGCCTTCATTAAAGGAAACTCGAGTTCTTTTTGAGGTTCAGGTAGTTTTATATGTTCCATTATTATTTCTCCCCGTTAAACGGTTTGCCCTTCACCAAAACTGGCCAACAGCCAGTTTTGGTGAAGGGCAAATGGCCGGACCCGCATATTTGCTTGTTATATTTAGTAACCGGCGACTCTTGTAATATTTTCAAAAGTTCACGGATGAACTTTTGAACAAGGGTCTTTTCCATTTATTTTTTACACCATTCTCAATTCGAGCTTGTGTTTTATTTTTTCCCATCCCGGAGTCACTGAGTCAAGAAGTTTATAAAACTCGTTACTATGATCGTGATATTTGAGATGGCATAGCTCATGGGTGACAACATAATCTATGCATTCCTTTGGAGCTTTAACGAGATCAGTGTTGAGGGTCACTGTGCCTTTTCCAGACAGGCTACCCCATCTTTTCTGCATTCGTTTGATTGAAATTACCGGTTTGGAATATGGAAAATTATAAAATTTAGACCAACAGCGGTCCATACTTTCGTTGATTTTGATATGAGCTTTCTCTAAATACCATTTTTGGAGTAGCATTTTTGTAATTTCAGGAGTGGGTTCTTCACGACAGGTAATCTGAAAAAAACCTTTAGTCAATTTGACACTATTTTCATTTCCTTGTGCGATTTTTAAGCGATATTGTCTGCCAAGGTATAGATGGGTTTCTCCATTTATATAACATCGCACAGGTGTCTTCGGAGTAAACTGCTTATAATAATTTATTTGCTTGAGAATCCATCGTGCTCTCTTATTTATCTTCTTTTCAATAAGTAGAATATCAGAGTCCATTGGTGCTTTTACAATAACAGTGCTATCGGGATGAACAGCGATTTCCATTGTCTTTCTCTTTGAATAAAAAAGACTGTAATCTATTGTCTTTCGGCCATAGATTACTGACCTCTTTTCATTTTGAAGAGCCACCATTATTTGTAACTCCGATGTTTTGCCACCTGTAGAACCTTCTCAATGATTGAATCCATTTGCTCCAGTGAAAGTTCAATACCTTTCTCTGTTTTCAGTTCATCATAAAAATAATCGTCAATCTCGTTTACTACCTGTTTTTGAGCATCTTCATCATACCAGAAGTGAACCTTTTTATGTTCTTCAAGAATTTTATTGATAGCAATTGCGGCGTCTGCGGCAATGACTTCAAGATCGACTCCATCCAAGTCATGCGTTTCAAGAAACGGTTTTAAAACTCCATAATATGCTATTGAATCTTCATTCCCTGACAGGATATCCGGAACGTTATCATGTTCCTTGTATACGACTTTATTCCTGATTTCTACTACTTTATTAAGGTATTCCAAATCAGAGATTCTTTTAGCCCTAAAATCTTCTATAGCCTGCTGGACCAGCTTTGAGAAACTTTCATAAAAAGCGGGATCTTCATCCATTCTCTCTGTGATAGCTTTTTTAGTTGCGTGAGCAATGGTATCAGCTTTGGAGGCGGTACTCTTCTTAACACCATATACTCCATGCTCCTCTTTTACTTCACTGAATGTCTGGTCATCAAATATATTTACAGGTTTATTCAGCTGAATAACTTCATCAGCCTGAATGTGTGTATCTAACAGCTTTTTAATTTTAGGCTCGTAATCTCTGTAATCAATTGCTTCGGCATACCGAAGCTTGACTGAAGCCTTCAGAACTTGAAATCTTCTAAGATCAGCCTTGTACCTGGCCAATGTGATGTCTTCTGTGTCAGATAAAAATTTGTCTGATGAAATTGAGATTGCAAGATTTTTAGCAAAATCGGCTAAGCGGATATAAAACTCATCTCTTAGCTCATCATCTGACAGTAGCATTTCATATTCTTCTTCATCAGTCGAATGCTTGACAGATTTAAAAAGATCCCAAAGATCGGAATATCGTTCCGGTAGTTTATCAATTACGCTATTTATTGAAGAGAGTGTTCCTACTATTTCTGACTCATCAAAGCCTTCGAATGCACTATACATTGTCAGGGCCTTGTCCAACTCACCAAGTACGCTGGCATAATCGACAATAAAACCAAAATCCTTACCTTCATACAATCTGTTCACACGAGCTATTGCCTGGAGCAGGGTGTGTTCTTTCAGATTTTTACATAAATATAATACGATGTTGCGTGGAGCATCAAAACCGGTCAGGAGCTTACTCACTACTATCATTATTTCTGGATCATCTCCATGTTTAAACTGATTGATAATCTGCTTCGTATACTCTTCTTCTTTACCGTATCGCTTCATCATCTTCTGCCAGAATTTCACAACCTCATCAGTTGGCTCATCATCAGTCTCATCAAAACTTTCACGCATATCAGGTGAAGAGATAACTACTTCAGACGACACTGAACCGATCTCATCAATATATTTTTTATACTGAAGGGCAGAAGCCTTATTCGGAGCAACAAGCTGGGCCTTAAATCCGGTTCCCTGCCAATTTGAACGGTAATGTTCACTGATATCAAACGCCCTCATATAGATGACCTTATCAGCTTTATTGAGCATTTCTGCCCTGGCATATTTGCGTTTAAGGTCGGCCTGCTGCTCTTTCGAAAGACCTTGTGTATGCCTCTCAAACCATAAATCAACAGCTTCCTGGTTCTGAGTCATTTCAACATGCCTTCCTTCATAAAGGAGAGGAACTACGGCGCCATCTTCGACAGCCTGTGTTATAGAATAATGGGGTTCAACAAGTTTTCCAAATTTCGTGAAATTGTTTTTTTCTTTTTTAAGCAGAGGTGTTCCTGTAAATCCCAGATAACAGGCATTGGGAAACATTTGCCGCATGCGGGCAGAAAAGGAGCCGAACTGGGTACGATGGCTTTCATCCACAAGAATAAAAATATCGGATGATTCATCCTTATACTTTTTTAATGTATAAGCCTTGTCGAATTTATGAATAAGTGTAGTGATGATGCCCGATTGTTTCTCAGCAACCAGCTCAAGTAGATTACGACCGGATGTAGCTCTATTAGCTTCAAGACCGCAGGCTGCAAAGGTATTTCCAAGCTGCCTGTCTAGATCATCACGGTCAGTGACCAGTACAATGCGCGGACTCAATATGTCCGTATCCAAGGCCAGATTACGTGCCAGCATAACCATGGTTAGTGATTTCCCTGAACCTTGCGTATGCCAAACAATACCGCCCTTACGGGAACCTGTGCTGTCAAAGTCCCGAATACGGTTAAGTGCTCCCTTGATAACAAAGTACTGCTGATAACGTGCAATCTTTTTAATCCCACCATCAAAAACGGTAAACTTCCATGCCAGTTCCAGAAGTCTTTCAGGACGACATAAAGAATAAAGGGACTTATCTTGTTCAGTTACCAGACGATCAACGTTTATTGAAGTTTGATTAGAACCAATATGGTTAGTAATTTTGGAAACATCATTTTCGCCAAGAGGCTTATTTACAAATTCCTGAAGCTGTGTAAATTCAAAACTGTCTTCTTTAATCTGAGAGTCTTTCCATATACTCCAAAATTTTGCAGCTGTCCCTGTTGTTGCATACATTGCATTATTCTTATTAATTGCCAGTACCAGCTGTGAATATGTGAATAATTTTGGGATATAGTCATCATTCTGATTTCTGATAGATTGTGAAACAGCCTGCTGGACTTCCACATTTGGAGCCTTGCATTCGATAATACAAAATGGAATACCATTAACAAATAGAACAATATCTGGACGGGCAGTTTCTGAGCTTCTGGAACGTTCAACACAATATTCCTGAGTAATATGAAACTTGTTGCGCTGTGGGTTGCGCCAATCTATATAATTCAAGTTAAAACTTTTTGAGTCTCCCTCTATAGCCTGCTCCATTGCAGTCCCCAAGGTGAGCAGGTCATAAATCGCTTCATTAGTCTGCTGCAGACCGTCATATTTGATGTTTTTAAGTTTCTGAATAGCCGATTGAATATTCTCTTCACTAAAAAGAAACTCACTGCCCTTATAGCGTATACGGTTGATTTCTTTTAGCTGATTCCTTAAAACACCTTCCAGAAGCACATTGGATGTTCTTCCCTGTCTTTCATTTAGTGTTTTACCCGGTGTAATGTATTCATACCCCAGATTAACCAGAAGATGCAGAGCCGGATTTTGGGAAAGATATTTTTCATCAAAAGAAAAAGAAGTCATGGTTTTACACCCAGAGCATGCCAGTAAGGTTTAAAACCTGACTCTACTACATCAGCAATAAGAGATAAAAACTGACTATAATCACCTTTTGTATGAGTAGTATCCAGAGCCTCATAATATTCCAGTCGTTTTTCAACCGGCAGGACCACAGGGGGGAACCCGTCCTTCATCAATTCCAGGTTCATCAGAAGTCTCGATGTTCTTCCATTCCCATCGACAAAGGGATGTATCTTAACAAAATCAGCGTGAACTCGTGCTGCCCTTTCTACTGGATGTAAAGTGCCAGCTTCATTTTCATACCAAGAAATAAAAGCATTCATATCATTTTCAACATGAAGGGCATCAGGGGGAATATGATCGGCACCGGATATAATTACGTTGGTTTTTCGGTATACACCGGCATTAGGTTCATCAATATTCTTTAGAATCAATTGATGAATTGATTTAATTTGCCATTCGGTTAATGGTTCATTCTTCTGCACGAGTTCTTCAACAAAATAGATGGCTTCACGGTGATTGATGGCCTCAAAGTGTTCCCGCATAGTTTTGCCGCCGATGGTTATTCCTTCCAATGCGACCTTGGTTTCTTTTAGGGTTAAGGTATTGCCTTCAATAGCATTGGAGTTATATGTCCAGCGCAAGACGAGATCCTCATGCAGGTTATTCACTATCTCAGAAGCCAACGGCCGGTATGAGTCGAGTTGTTGTTTTAGCTTGTCGAGTTTGTCATAATTATCCATATCTTATTCTCCATGTTTATAATTTTTATTTAATACCCATTTCAGATGCTCATCCCGCCTCAAACAACATTTTTTGTATTTTCGACCACTTCCACAAGGGCATGGTAAATTGCGATTGTTCCCTTTTGTAATTTCATTTGGAGATTGCATCATAGCCTCAAGAATGCCATCTCTGCCATGGGCAAATCCTCGCCACGGTTCTTCACCTATAAGTCTCCTATAAGATTGCCAATAAAAAAATGGAATTACCTTATCTTTAATAAATTGTGTAACACCTACCCACTTATATTTAGGGAAAATTCCGAGACAACAACTATCACAGTCCACTGTATTTATATGAAGATCTTCAAGTTTTATATTATCTTTAAAAGCAAACTTCTTTATTACTCCGGACTCTTCAAATATTTTAGGAAATCCAAAAAAATCATATTGATTAAAATCAATGCGGATTTCATAGCTATCCCTTATAAAATTATCAAATGAATCATCATATACTATTTCGTTTGTTTCATTATCATAGGAACAAGCAAACTCCAGAGTTCCCCAAACTATACCGCGATTAAAACTACAATTTAAAGCAGGATAATTTAGAGAAATCTCTTGAAAGTCTTTCTGAATTAGCAGGATGTCCAGGGTGCACTTACCTTAGTTCTTTCAGATTTTAATACTCTCGATTGATTATCGTCATCATCACTTTCTTTTCCCAAAGGGAAACGGTCACCAAAAACATTCCGCCAGAATTCAGAAGATTCTTTTTCACAATCTGAATCAATTGCGCTTTGCGCATTTTTCAGTATATTGTTTAGCTCATTCATAACGGTATCTTTAGAAAATTTAGCAAGAAGTTCTTCATCTGTGGGAGTTGTCGGGCGATAACAAGTGAATTGTGAGTCCAATTCTGTGTTAATAGCTTTAACTGTTTCTTTGAAGGATAAGTCATCTCGACTATTCTTTGAAAAATGATTACAAGCCAAAATAGTGAGAATGAAACCAGAAGGCAAATTCAAACTGCTATTTTTATCTTCACGATAATCCTTCCATCCTTTTAAATAACGAATAATCCTAAGCAGTTGGCCATTACCTGAAGCATCAGTTATTTTTTTTTCCACCCAATCCTTAAATTCCTTTGGGTCACTATCTGTAAAACCTTTTGATTTATGCGTCAACTGAGGAATATCACCATCGTTTTCAAGCCAATAGGAAGGTAAATCGATATGATGGCCATCAGAATATACTACTCGAACACATGTTGTTTTATCAGTAACACCTTCAACCGTATGCCCTTCGACAGCTTTCTTAATTCGGTCATGATATGTTGCAGGTTCTTTACGTTCTGATACTGAACAAATAAAATATACACCATCATCAAGATCGTATTCTTCTTTTATATCCCCATCTTCAGAGAATTTCTTAATTGGATTAAGATTTGTATTTAGCGAAAAAGAACCTTGTGAGTAAAATTTTGGCGCTCCCCATTCTTTTTCTTTAAAATGATCACGAATCTTTATTCTAAGTGCTTTTCGGTTACTTTTCAGCTTGCTTATTTTTGAATCATTCAAGCAAATTATAGAATTGAAATCTGAGAAAAGTTTATGTGTATCCATTATTTATTTCCTCCACTTTTTTTAGTTACTTCCATACAACCCTTTGTTTGTGGGTTGCGATTTGTAAAATAATATCCCTTAAGTCTTACAACCTTCTCTTCCTTAAGAATTTCAAGAACATTCATCCCATCATGAGGATCAAGGGTATCCCCATCTTTACATGACCCACGGTTATGGTAATAAAAGTATAGATGACGATCTCCAGCCTCATCAGTTTTTATGAATGCTTCTGTGCTGATTGATTGGGAATCATTTTCATCCTCTTTATTAAAAATGCTTTTAACTTTAATATTTGAACAGGTCTGTTTGATTTCCAAATTACAGGATTTGTCCCCATCCTGTCCATTCCAGTGAAAAGAGATATCCCCTATATATTTTCCGTTTAAATTAGGGATTGTATTCATTAAGTTTAATATGGGTAATTTCCAAAGCAAATTGTCATAAGCCGCTAAAAACAACATCACAATAGCAGTCGGCCCAGTACCTTGAAGAACACCGTATCCCCATAGTCCAGAAAGAGCCCATGAAGAAATGGTCCATAAAAGTCCGATAAAAGGAATCAAGACTTGAGGTCTATAGTTCGTGAATTTTATTTGCATAGACCGCCTCACTTTTTATCTTTAGGTGGACAAGGGTCATTCCCATAGCTATTGCCTGCTCGGAACTTACCATCCTTACCCTGAATCTTGGTATCAGAATGTTGGTTCTTCGCAATATCTTCTGCTTTCTTTATTGCTTCTGCTTGTGTTTTTGTAACCTTTGTTGCTTTACTGTTACCTTCACCTTTCACAGCCCAACCATCATCATGATTCACAACGTATTGATTCTTACCTTTAGACATAATTAAATCTCCTTATACTTATTTAATATTTCTGGTTTAATCCGCCATTCCCCAGTAAGCAACTTCTGCATCAACCCACGTTTTTGAGTTTTGTATTTATTTAACAACTTTTTCAATATATCGAGTTCCTGTTGAGCTACATTCAAGGCCTCAGCTACACGATGTTGTTCTTCAATTGGCGGAACAGGAATCTTAATACTTAAAAAATCTGGAATGCTAATTTGTTTACCGTCACGAATACCAATCACTGCAAGATTCAAATATTTTTCTATAAAGATATAAGATTTGAAAAACAGCCGATAAAAATCACTGCTAAGTTCTATTTTTGGCCGCAACACGGTATACGCTGGACTGATAATACCTTGATAATTGGAGTACTCTATACCACCTTGAAATGAACGAAGGCTTATTGCAAAATCACCACGCTTAATACGTTTGTAACCTGCTGTTGTTCCTTCTGGAGACATGACTCTCCCCCTCAACATGCTTCGAGGTATAACCCCATGATCTTGAGTTACAGAAAGCAGTTCTTCTTCTGGGAAGTTCTTGTCTGTGATTGTATCGAATATTTTCTTTGGCTTAACATGTGGCCATACATCACATCGCTGACTTATAAACTTTTGTATTTGCCCTTTTAACCTTCTCTTCTTCATTTGAACCAGCAGTTCGGTTTTCTCGATGACCTTATCCCAAATACAAAGCAAATCAGCAATGGCTTTTTGCTCAGAAAGCGGTGGAAGAAGAATCGGTAATTTCCCTAATATAGCTTTATTTAACTTATATCTATTTGCGCCCTGTCTGCTTAGAAAATCAGTGATATTCCTATGCTTAAAGAATACCGAAAACCACTGTGCAGAACAGATTGCAGTTGACTCTATCAAGTGTGCATGATTATTTACATTAAATTTCCCTTGTGCCAAAATAGTTTGTGGTTTCTCATCAGGTTTAAGGAAATGATCCCCATCTTCACCGATCAAAGCAAATTCACCCTCAACTAAAAATTCATTGAGATAATCCAGAATTCCTGTTGGACCATAATAAGGATAAATGCCTTGTATCGTCGTTCTTTCATCTACACTAATAGGCTTTCGTAAGTCATTCCTAATAGAACAAGCTTCAGAAACTCTCACAATATCCCATTTATATGGGACGGATGACAATCGAGCTTGTTTCAACAGTATCGCCTGTTTATTCACCTCTGAATCTCCTTGAGCTTCTCTGCCATCTTTGCACGAACGTCAATCAGCTCTTTTTCTAATCTATCAATCTCTATCTGAACGGCATCGATATCGATTTCTTCTTCCTCTTCAAAAGTATCAACATAACGGGGGATATTGAGGTTGAAGTCGTTTTCTTTTATCTCTTCAAAAACTGCTAAATGTGCGTATTTTTCCACTTCGACTCTATCAGTGTAAGTCTTCATTATTTCAGCGAGATGATCTTCGGATAGATTGTTCTGGTTTTTAGCAGATAAAAAGTTTCTGCTGGCATCCACAAAAAGAACATTCTTTAAAGCTTCCTTAGCACCGCCTTTTTCGCGTGAACGGTCAAACACAAGAATTGCTACAGGAATATTAGTTGTCGGAAAGAGATTACCCGGCAAGCCTATCACAGCATCTAGAAGATTCTCCTCTATCAGTTTTGTTCGGATTCGTCCTTCAGCGGCACCTCTAAAGAGAACCCCATGAGGGACTACAACTGCGACACGGCCTTCTTTCTCAAGTGCCGTTTCCACCATGTGACTGATAAAAGCCCAGTCCCCCTTGCTCTTTGGGGGTACACCGCGCCAGAAACGGTTGTATTGATCACTCTCAGCATTTTCGGCCCCCCACTTATCCAGAGAAAACGGAGGGTTAGCCACCACACAGTTGAACTTCATCAGCCGGTCATTTTCCACAAGCAAAGGACTGTTGAGGGTATCACACCATTCCACTCTGGCACTGTCAAAACTGTGCAGAAACATATTCATACGGCAAAGCGCCCAGGTGCTACCGTTTGACTCCTGTCCAAACAAGGCAAAGTTACGGTCGCCGACCTGTTTACCGGCCTGAATTAACAAGCCTCCTGACCCGCAGGCGGGATCGCAGATACGGTCGCCTGGTTTAGGCATAGCCAATCTGGCAACTAACTCCGTAACCTTCAGGGGAGTAAAGAACTCGCCCGCCTTCTTTCCAGAATCTGAAGCAAACCGTTCAATAAGATATATATAAGTGTTGCCAATCACATCCTCAGAAACAAGACTTGGTTTCATGTTCAGTTGAGGTTTATGAAAATCTTCAAGAAGCTGTTTTAACCGCCGGTTCCGGTCTTTCGTTTTACCTAGACTGGCTTCGCTGTTGAAATCTATGTTCCTAAAAACACCTTCAAGCTTGCTCTTGTTTGCTTCCTCGATGTGGTCCAAGACAATATTTATTAGTTCACCGATATTTGATGCCGCTCTTCGTTCATAGAGACTATAGTAGGTAGCCTGAAACTCATCCAAAATAGTCTCAACACCGGTATCGTCATTCTTTTCAGTAAGGTTAACAATAGGCAGAACAAAGCGTTCCCGCTCCAGTTTTCGAAGAATACGCTCTTCGTCATCTCCATATTGTTTCTTATACACTTCGTAGTGATCCTGCCATACATCCGAGATGTATTTTAAAAACAACATTACCAGGATATAGTCTTTGTATTGTGCAGGATCTACAACACCTCTAAAGGTATCGCAGGCGGCCCATGCCGCATTATTTATATCTTTCTGATCAATTTTACTAGCCATGTTCAATTCCCCTGGTTGCATGGGCGAGCAGGAAGCTTGCTTCCGGCCAGCCTTTTGCTATTTGCATTAATATTATTTCAATGTATTGTTGTCGTTTTTCTGCTAACGTCTTCAAGATTTTCTGTTCCCGGGAAGACAATGAAGCCAACTCGACTATATTCTTCTGTTGTTCGAGAGAAGGTAGAACAACTTCCAGATCCTCAATAGTTAGTTTGCTGATCATCTTCTGTACTGTTCCATCGGCTTTACTCGTAAAAAAAGCCTGTGCATCCCGTTGACTTATATACCAATTCAGGTATTCAGGCAGTACCTTTTCAGGTCTTGTTACCCTTATCCTTAATAAAGGTGCAGCCACAACAGCTTTACCCGGATCTTCAAGAATAACCGAGGCTGTGGTTACCTGGCCGCGGGATCTGAAAACCAAATCGCCCTTCTGTACAAGGTGATGTACTTTAACTGCCTCCATATCAATCTTCATCAATCCACCACAGTTCACCGTGTTATCCTGAAGAAGATCCTTCATTTGGATAACTGCAACATCACCACTGTATGAAGCTTCCAATCGAGATCTGAACGAGTATCCTACCTGCACTGTCGCTATATTTTTAAGTTTTTCTTTCAACAAACACCACCATTTACAGAAATGTCATTACCGTAATATACATCTGTTTCAGTGAGTTGTCAAGCCTGTTTTGTAGAAATGTCGTTACTGTCATTTTTAATGATTAATTATTAAAAGCAGTCGTTATTAACTTCCGAAGCCACGGGTGACCGAGGACTCATGCCTCTTAATCCAGGCATTGAATATAAATTAGCTTAGATATAATAGTCTAACACCTCAGATGCTTTTTTCGTAATAAACTGGTTTGCTTTTTTTACTACACCAATAGTAGTTGTCAGGTTATTCGCCATCCTTTCCAGATTCCAGTTGTCATTGCTCAATCTTTTTGATTTCAATAAATCTATCGCTGGATTTATAGTATCAGATTTGATATTTTCTCTCATCAATAGCCAGAGAATTTCCAGAAAGTCACTCTTATACATATTAGGGAAGGTCAGTTTGTCTATTTTGTTTATCATTATCCTTTCTTTATCCTTTGAACGAAAGCACACATTATGAAGCAGAATAAATTCGACACATTTCTTTAGCAATGATTTCATCGGATCAGTTCTCATCTTTTCGGGCACAAAAGAAAGGCCCTTGAAAAGTTTAATTATTCCCTAGTAGCAAGTATGTTTTCCATAACAGCTTTTATTGGAGCAATATTCACTTTCAGGAAAAATATATTCTCCATCATCAAACCGTTGATGATGCGAAAAGAAACTGACGGCAGCCTGACTTTCCCGGCTGATTACACCATTATTAAAGTAGGCGTCAAGATAGATAATATTTCCGTTTAAGCATGGAATGGGGAAATGATCTTTTTTTAAGGAATAGATTTGTGTGTCATTATCATAGAAATGTTCTTTGATAATGGATAGAGGTTTTCTAACTCTATGATCATTTCTATCGATTTCAATATCAGATAGCAATATGAGAGTCCATAGGTTACTTTGAAATTAGGAATATAATGCAGAATAAGTGGAATAGTTTTCATCGGACTCCGGAAGCATTTTCCAGCATCCATTATCACCTTGAGCCTTGAATGGCGAATGGCATTCGGGCCGTCCAGATGATATATCGTAAGGAGAATTCTTTCAGTCTATCCCCGAATAAATGACAGCAGGAACTGATCAAACCTCTGTATTGATAGCAGACAGGAAACATCCGCCTTCAGGGCTGTAATTCGTAGATATTACCATCTATTACCAGGGTGGAATCTTCATTAAAAAAATACAGGTAGGAACCTTCCAGCTTAAGAAAAATTGTATCAGTTTCATAGAAGAACAGGTTTTCAGCATCGGCTTCCCAAAGGTAATGAGCTGAACCATCGCCCCAAATCAGATTTGTCGATGTACAATAGACAGACCTGTCGTCGGTGAAGCTCTTATTCCATACATTCCCGATACCGTGTACGTGTTTCCAGTTCCCGATAAACATATTCTCATAATCATTGAGCGGAATGGAAGCAAGTTCACTTACTGACCGGCAGGCGGTAAACAGCAGTGTACATGATAAAATTAAACTGAGAATAAAAAGACGGCGAATAAAATCAGATTTTGTGATTTTCATTCTGATCTCTCCTTAGTCATATTATACACCATAAGGTATTAACATATAGGGAACCCGCAGAGCAAATACTCTGCGGCGCATCAGTATTTATGCTATTTTATTCAGTCTTCTATTGTAGATTTTTACAAATCCGACCGCAACAAGGACAATACCTAATACAATATAATACAGTTCAATTTCGAAAAAATAAGAAACAACGGCAGCAGCAATTATAAGCAGTGACTGGAGCTTGAAGCCCAGAGCATTGGCTCGGTTACAATTACGTCTTACTCTTTCATCATTCAGACTAAGTTCCTGATTTTCTCTGTATTCTTTGTCTTTATTTCTGATTATTAAAAATATCAATATAGGAAAGGCAACGGCCAATAATCCAAAACCGAATCCGTGAAGATAGTCTGCATTCCCCCCAATAAACCGGCTCAGTATTATGGCGAATGCTGCGGCAATGTTTAATACTCCCATTAAAATTATCCTTGCTTTAAATGGTGATCCTTTCATCTGTTATTTCTCCCAAAATAGTTCATCAAGTGTTTTTCCCAAAGCTCTGCAGATACTGACACATAATGAAACCGTCGGATTATATTTGCCGGTTTCAATCAGTCCTATTGTCTGCCTGGTTACTCCGCAAAGCTTTCCAAGTTCAGTTTGTGTGATATCTCTTTCCATTCTAGCCAGTTTTATTTTATTAAGGCCCAAAGTATCACCTCCATATGTCATATTTACAAGGCAATTGTAATATATACATTCCATTATGTCAACTATATATTGCATTTACTTCTATATTAGTACGGATCTTTCCTCTTCCTGGAAAGAATAAGCTTCTAAAGTATGGTTTATATCAATGGTCGAACATCATGCTAGGCTGGTTTTATTTTTTTGCGATTCTGGGCGTTCCCCTGCGAACGACGCAGTCGTCCTTCGGGTCCGGCCTTTACGGTGTCCCGTCAAATAAAAGCCTTTGGCTTTTATTTGACCGCCTCCGGCGCCCTTCAAGTCCGTAACGCGGAGGAACATAGGCTCTGAAAGAGCCTCCGGTTCCTCGGGAGTTTGCCTGCGTCAAACATCCATGTGTTTTAATTAGATTATACAAGTAAGATATTGCTAATACTGCTCTTTAGATTTAAATGAAATAGATTAACCACGGAAGTAGACAGCGAAGCTCCGGTGGTGTTTCACGGTAATATTAGGTAGAGCTTTGTGGGTGGTCACAGCGTTAAACTTTAAGATAGAATTGATTAAACTCATCAATTCTTAATTTGACTGCAATTCCCCTGAATGTCGGACCTTGCCGACCCCAGCGGCGGCATACAAAGACAGCCGCTTCCAGAACTACTGACGCCCCGGAAGCGGGAATTAGAATTGCTTGATTAAACTATTGGCGCTTTACGCTATTAGTGTATCGTGCTATTATATATTATGATCAAAAGCTTCAAAGACGAGCTCACAAATAGTGTATGGCAACGTCAAAGAGTTAAAGGTTTTCCGAGTGATATTTTTAAAGTTGCCAGAAGAAAGCTTGGGTTTCTTGAAGATGCAATAGATATTAATGATTTGCGAATTCCTCCAGGAAACAGACTTGAAGCTTTGAAAAGAGACAGAGCTGGTCAATACAGTATCAGAATTAATGACCAGTGGAGAGTTTGCTTTAGGTGGGACAATGGAAATGCCTATGATGTTGAAATTACTGATTATCATTAACAAGAGGATATTATGGAAAATGAATTAATAGAATTATCAACTCCCGGAGAAGTCTTGAAAGAAGAATTTCTTGATCCCATGGGAATAACGCCGTATGCACTGGCAAAAAGCATCTTTGTAGATCCTCCCAGAATAGCTGCGATTATTAAGGGTAAGCGGAAAATCACTGCCGATACCGCCTTGAGATTTTCAAAATTCTTTGGCAACTCAGCAGAGTTCTGGATGAATATGCAGAGTCGGTATGAGCTTGAAGCTTTATCAGAAAATAAAGACTCAAACATAAATAAAATTTCCAGATTTCATAAAGCATCTTAACTCAAGTATTTAGGTTTTTTTAGTCTTAGTTGTTTAATTCTGATAGATTTAACCACTATGGATTAACCACGGAAGTGCATAGCAAAGATATTAGGTAGTTCACGGAAATATCGGGCATAGTTTGCAGGTTATACCAAAAGGCAGAAAAGATGGTTTTGTATTTTAGTCATAGCTTTCCATGGAATCTCAGGATTTGCTTCTCTTAGAATCTCTGGTAGCCGTTTTGTAGCTTCACCGATTATTTCCAGACAACGGATAACAACAAATTTCGTTTTATCATCATTATTGAATGAATCCAAAGTATGATCTTTAATAAATTTTTGGGAAAGGTTCATGGATTTCACGATATCGTTTAGAGAGTCCGAATATTCCTTTTTCATATATATTGAACTTCTCTGAGTATTTGCGAACCAATTGCACGTTTTAAATCAGATTTTATAACAAGATCTACCTTTGTGTTTAACTCTTCTGACAGTTGATTTTCAATTTCTAATAATTCAAGCAGCCCAATAGTTGAAGGTCTCTGAATATCTATTGATATCACTCTTGGATGTTGCTAAGCCCTTAATATATGAACCGAATATTCCAATTTCAGTAATTCCATACTTCAGAAGGAGAGGTTTTTTATCGGTTAAATATGTTTTGATTTCTGCAATATTTTTCATATTTCATAATCCTCTATAAGAATAATATATAACCGGAGAAAAGGGAATAACAAAAAATTATACGAATCAAATTAGTCAACTACTGACGCCAGTATCGCTGCCGTGTATACGAGCCCAGAAGGCTTTTATGGATAAGTTATAGCTACTTTTCCCGGTAGACCTGTATCAGTCTTTTCAACGATAATCCTTGTAAATGCTTTGATTCTATAATTTTGTCAAATTTTACAATACTATGCTTGAACCTATCTTCAGTGCATTGTATATTTTTATTATAGAACTATTCTAATGCTTAGTTTTATGAAAACAAAGGTGGTGATTTCATGAATCAATCCATGAAAAATCGGATTATTTCAGAACTCGACGGTCTTCCAGATCAGAAAGTGGATTCTTTACTAGATTATCTTCATTTCCTTAAACTTGAGCACTACCCAAACAAAGATACTGTAAAAGCTATTAAAGAGGTAGAAAATGCCCGAGATAATCTGCAAGCTTACGACTCTGCTGATGATCTTTTTGATGATTTAGGTATTGATTCTTAATCAATGTACTCAATTAAAACGTCTACACAATTTAGAAAAGACATAAAACGGATTCAAAAATCCGGCAGAAAAAAAAGTGATATGACCAAAATAAAATGGATCATTGAACAACTAACACTACCTGCCGCTCTTCCTGAACAAAACAGAGAGCACACATTAAGCGGAAATTATAATATTTACCGGGAATGTCATATCTTGCCGGATCTGTTGCTTATTTACCTACAGGATAAAGAAGCTAATGAATTATTCCTTTATAGAATAGGTTCTCACTCCGAATTATTCGAATAACAAAAGCTTACACCGGTTCGGTACCAGGGCTCTTCTGCTCCCTCTACTCCCATTACGTAGGCGCCGGTTATGTTGTCTATGTCTATTATGTAGCCTTCTTTGTAGAGCTCACCTGTTACCTCGTGAGTTTCGGAATAGCTTGCTATTAGTACTATTCGTCCGGGTTCTGCGGGTATGGTCCAGATGCCGGTGGTTATGTTTGCTATTGGGGGCGTTCCCTTGCGAACGACGCAGTCGTCCTTCGGGTCCGGCCTTTACGGGGTTGGAGGAACTTTCAGTTCCTCTGGATTTTCACCTTCGGTAAAACATCCACCGCAATCAACTGCTTGTATTTTTCAACGGCACCTTGCGCCCTTCAAGTCCGTAACGCGGAGGAACATAGGCTCTGAAAGAGCCTCCGGTTCCTCGGGAGTTTGCCTGCGGCAAACATCCATGTACTTTTTTTTAAGATTGTCCAAGTAAGATGTTGATGATACTGCTCTTTTGATTTATCTGAGTGGTTTAACCACGGAAAACTTGGGCATAGATATGGGGTGGTTCACGGAAATGCATATAATTTTCGGGGTGAACACTGCGTTTAGCTAAATAGTCTAAACCTGAAAACAGCACAGCAGGTACAGCCCATATTCAGGCATCGTGATGGCAAAGAAAACTTCCCGTTATCGGCACTTATTTACGGGGTTACCTTTACTGATTCCGACCGCAGATTTTTCCACTTCTTATTTGAAATAGAACCCAGCTTTCAGGCTCAGGTGGACTGGAAGGTTCACGGGACAAGAATCGTTTATGGAAGAAAGCAGAAACTATATGCATTCGCTATGGTCTTTAGTTATAGCAGAGCACCATTCGTCATTCATACGACATGTATGGATCAGGCTACACTCTTAGCATTGAGAAATTACCACGAACACCGGAAATTTAAAAAAGCGAATCTTAGGAGGACTTCAGCATCATTATTCTAAAATCAGTGCATGAAATCTTCCCCGTTGGAATTAAAATACGGGACTGGCAGGATTCCGGAGGGAGTGATTGTATGTTTTAGCTATCGCCAACTGTCCAGTCGGTTATTCTTAATCCTTCAATCCTTGTAAATTCTTTTGTATTATTAGTGACTATAATCAAACCGCGGCTTCGAGCATGTCCCGCTATATGAAGATCATTTACACCTATAGTTGTTCCTTTTCTTTCAAGATCCGCTCGAATATCACCATAATGCATTGCGGCTTCATTATCGTAGGATAATACTTCAAGGCGGGAGATGAAGTCTTCTATTCTTTGCATATTTTTCTCAGGGGTTGAGCTTTTTTCAACACCATGTATCAGCTCTGCAAGGGTAATACTGCTTATACACATCTGATCAGCATGTTTATTAAATACATCAATCAATTCGACAGGTCGTCGTTTGATCACATAAATAACAATGTTTGTATCGAGCATAAATTTCAGCATTTCAAAAAGATTCTCTCTCTGGTTGGAATTGAGAAGCTCTTTCTATTATAAAATCATCAGTAACAGTTTTATCAGAAGATAAGAAGAAATCATCCCAAGTCTTTTTTACAGGTGAGATTACTCTGGTATCTCCAATTACTCGAACGGTAACTTTCTTAACATGCTTCGGAAAACGAGTTTCTGCCGGTAGCCTAAGGGAATCTCCTTTGAAATGCTTCTTGATTATATGGAGTTCAATACGGCTATCCGGAAGGAAGATCATCGTCTTTCAATAGCACAGTTTGCTAAGGGTATTGAGTATTATGTTGCCCGGGGAATGACGGTTAAAACGCCTTTCGGTACCTTCAAGCCTTCTATCAGAGGTTCTTTTGAAAATCTGGACGAAGACTTCAGGCCGGGCGCGAGTACTAACAACCACAGGTTTAAGGTTCTTTTCAGACCGTACAAGGATTTTGTTTCTAACATTATAAAGAATCTTCAGGCAGAAAGGGTCCATGAAAATGCTCTGAAATATCCTGCTGTAATCAACATAGAAAATATGTCTAAACCGGCGGATAATAAGATGCACAGGAATGATCTGTTAATTTTTCAGGGATTAAATCTGAAATATGATGAGGCTGCGCTCGATGAAGGGATCTTCTGGGTAGGAGAGGACGACACGCCGGTTAGAACCGAAATTATTTCGGTGAATACGGCGAAAAAGCTTCACTTCCTGATTCCGGCCCTCGGCACCGGTGAGTACTCTGTCGAAGTTGCGACACGACTCGGAAATCACAAACTTCGCAGAGCATCACTGGATGAAACCTTTACTATCGTCTGAACCCATCAGGCGATAAAATCGTTGCCTCCGGTTAGGACCCGGAGGCAATTCTTCAATTCTAATTATATCCTATTTAGAGCAAATCCGCCAGTTATTTGAAGGTGCACCAGCAATTCTGAATTTGACTGCAATTCCCCCGAATGTCGGCCCTTGCTGACCCCAGTGGCGGCATACAAAGGCAGCCAAATTCAGAAATACGGACGTCCCGGAAGCGGGAATTAGAACTTTTCGACATACGGCAAAGAGGTTAGACAATATGAAGTGCCCCCCGTGGAATTAAACCACGGATTTAACTACCTGTGGTAGCATTACCGTAAATACCAGGAGGACACTATGGAAAGTATATTATACGTAGGAATGGACGTCCATAAAGATTGGATTGTAATTGTAGTTTTTCGAGAAGATGAGACAGAGCCATTTATCGTGGTTAAAAAGAAGAATGATAAGCAACAGCTAAGGACTTACTTTAAGAAGCTCAAGGAGAAAGGACGATTGTATTGTTGTTATGAAGCCGGATTTTCAGGATTTTATCATTACCACCTGCTTGTAGAGATGGGAATCTCTTGCATAATAGCAGCGCCCGGATTAATACCGCGAAAAGCAGGGGATCATATAAAGACCGACACTCGTGATGCAGAATCATTGGCTCGGAATCTTCGTGCAGGGATGCTAACTCCTGTACATGTCCCCACTCATCAAGATGAGTCCGTACGAGATTATCTGCGAATGCGAGATGATTTTAAAATGGATCTAAAACGGAAAAAACAACAGATTCTCAGTTTTTTATCCCGACTCGGTTATATTTACAAAGATGGAACATACTGGACAGGAGCACACCGAAGGTGGCTTAAAAATATAGATAATCTACTGCCCTTACAAAGAGAAACGCTTACCAACTATCTAATAGCTATGGAGGAGTTAGAGCAAAAAATCACCCTAATAGATAATCGTATAGAAGAGATTGCGAAGGAAGAACAGTATAATTCACTGGTTGGGAAGTTAATGTGTTTGAAAGGGATAGGAACATTAACAGCACTTTCTTTAATTGTCGAAATAGGTGACTTCAAACGCTTTGCATCCGCCGAAAAATTTATGGGGTATTTGGGATTGGTGCCATCTGAAGCGTCAAGCGGATCCCATAGAAGACAAGGCGGGCTAACAAAGGCCGGAAACATCCGGCTTCGCCGACCACTGATAGAATCGGCATGGCATTATAGATACTACCAACCATCTAAAAGGTTAACCCAACGGCGGAAAGGATTCTCGCCAGAAATTGTCTGCTATGCCGATAAAGCGGGAAGAAGGTTGAGTAGGAAGTTTCAACGACTTGTTTTTAATGGGAAAAAATCCCAGAAAGCTGTAGCAGCAACAGCAAGAGAGTTAAGCGGTTTCATTTGGGGAATGGCAACAGAGCGAATAGCGTGAACAATTATTAAATTTTGAGGAGAAAGATGGATAGAGAAACGATCTTGGGAAAGGAGAATCCTCGAGCAATTCTTAAAGGTAGTATAAACTCTATCCTTGCATTTAGACAGAGGCAAGCTCCCGACGATGACATTGCACTGCTGGTAACCAATCCGCGAACATCAGTCTGTCAATCGCCGGATTATCCGTTTCTCTATCTTTTCTTCTCCTCAATGGCATTACTGATAAATACAGGAGAAGCGATGGATATATCTTAGAAAATACTTGACAATGGGCACAACATATCAGAATTGCTGTAATTATATATAAAAGATGTCAATCGTAAGCGACTTTGTCCCGGTAAGATAAATTAAAAACTTGATACCTTCCTATTCATGGCATCCTTGTAT